>NZ_PYBV01000020.1 GCF_003205615.1 Micromonospora arborensis
GGCCGGTCTGCGGCTTCCCACGACAGTAACGACCGCCGGGTACGGCGTGCGTCATCGTGGGTCCGGACGAACCACATTGATCGCCTCGAACATGAGGTTGACAATGAAAGTTCGACCAAGTAGGTTTGAGCGGTTGCCCCGAAGCGGGGTTCCACTGAGTGTGGGGCTTCGGTTTGGTGTGTGGTTGTTCTTTGAGAACTCAACAGGGTGCTTGTAAAGCCAGTGCCAATTATGATTTATACCCCGGACTGGTCAGTTTTTCTGGCTGGTTGGGATTCCTTTGGCAACATTTGTTTGTTGTCAGGATGCTGTTCAACTAATTTTTTGTTGGAGAGTTTGATCCTGGCTCAGGACGAACGCTGGCGGCGTGCTTAACACATGCAAGTCGAGCGGAAAGGCCCTTCGGGGTACTCGAGCGGCGAACGGGTGAGTAACACGTGAGCAACCTGCCCCAAGCTTTGGGATAACCCCGGGAAACCGGGGCTAATACCGAATAGGACTTCCGGCCGCATGGCTGGGGGTGGAAAGTTTTTCGGCTTGGGATGGGCTCGCGGCCTATCAGCTTGTTGGTGGGGTGATGGCCTACCAAGGCGACGACGGGTAGCCGGCCTGAGAGGGCGACCGGCCACACTGGGACTGAGACACGGCCCAGACTCCTACGGGAGGCAGCAGTGGGGAATATTGCACAATGGGCGGAAGCCTGATGCAGCGACGCCGCGTGAGGGATGACGGCCTTCGGGTTGTAAACCTCTTTCAGCAGGGACGAAGCGAGAGTGACGGTACCTGCAGAAGAAGCACCGGCCAACTACGTGCCAGCAGCCGCGGTAAGACGTAGGGTGCGAGCGTTGTCCGGATTTATTGGGCGTAAAGAGCTCGTAGGCGGCTTGTCGCGTCGACCGTGAAAACTTGGGGCTCAACCCCAAGCCTGCGGTCGATACGGGCAGGCTAGAGTTCGGTAGGGGAGACTGGAATTCCTGGTGTAGCGGTGAAATGCGCAGATATCAGGAGGAACACCGGTGGCGAAGGCGGGTCTCTGGGCCGATACTGACGCTGAGGAGCGAAAGCGTGGGGAGCGAACAGGATTAGATACCCTGGTAGTCCACGCTGTAAACGTTGGGCGCTAGGTGTGGGGGGCCTCTCCGGTTCCCTGTGCCGCAGCTAACGCATTAAGCGCCCCGCCTGGGGAGTACGGCCGCAAGGCTAAAACTCAAAGGAATTGACGGGGGCCCGCACAAGCGGCGGAGCATGCGGATTAATTCGATGCAACGCGAAGAACCTTACCTGGGTTTGACATGGCCGCAAAACTCGCAGAGATGTGAGGTCCTTCGGGGGCGGTCACAGGTGGTGCATGGCTGTCGTCAGCTCGTGTCGTGAGATGTTGGGTTAAGTCCCGCAACGAGCGCAACCCTCGTTCGATGTTGCCAGCGCGTTATGGCGGGGACTCATCGAAGACTGCCGGGGTCAACTCGGAGGAAGGTGGGGATGACGTCAAGTCATCATGCCCCTTATGTCCAGGGCTTCACGCATGCTACAATGGCCGGTACAATGGGCTGCGATACCGTGAGGTGGAGCGAATCCCAAAAAGCCGGTCTCAGTTCGGATCGGGGTCTGCAACTCGACCCCGTGAAGTCGGAGTCGCTAGTAATCGCAGATCAGCAACGCTGCGGTGAATACGTTCCCGGGCCTTGTACACACCGCCCGTCACGTCACGAAAGTCGGCAACACCCGAAGCCGGTGGCCCAACCCCTTGTGGGAGGGAGCCGTCGAAGGTGGGGCTGGCGATTGGGACGAAGTCGTAACAAGGTAGCCGTACCGGAAGGTGCGGCTGGATCACCTCCTTTCTAAGGAGCACCTTCACCTGAAAGGGTGCAAGGAGCCCGCGGCCCACGAATGTTGGGTCGGGGTGCTCAGATGGCGGAGACACTGGCAAGTTTTGCCCTGGCAACGGCCGGCGGCGCCTAGTACAGCCACTCTCTTCGGGGTGTGGTGGGAATGGTTGCTTCTGGTGCGGCTGGGGGGAAATGTAAGCACCCTGTTGGGTCCTGAAAGAACAACCGTTGGTTGTTTCTTTCGGAGCCGTAGCGAGCCTGTGGGTTCGTGAGGTTGCCAGGCATGACTTGGCTTCACATACCGATCACTGTGGTGGTGCTGGTGTGGGGTGGATCGGGTTGTGGGTTGGTCGTTTGTTGAGAATTGCACAGTGGACGCGAGCATCTTTGTGGTCAAGTTGTCAAGGGCGAACGGTGAATGCCTTGGCACCAGGAGCCGATGAAGGACGTGGGAGGCCGCGATAGGCCTGGGGGAGCTGTCAACCAAGCTGTGATCCCAGGGTGTCCGAATGGGGAAACCTGGCACCAGTCATGTGGTGTCACCCACACCTGAACACATAGGGTGTGTGGAGGGAACGCGGGGAAGTGAAACATCTCAGTACCCGCAGGAAGAGAAAACAATTTAGTGATTCCGTGAGTAGTGGCGAGCGAAAGCGGATCGAGGCTAAACCGGCTGCGTGTGATACCTGTCAGGGGTTGCGTGGTTGGGGTTGTGGGACCCTGCTGAACAAGCTGACACTTGTTCGAGAAGTTACAAAGTTGGTGGCTAGTCGAACAGTCTGGAATGGCTGACCGTAGACGGTGAAAGTCCGGTAGGTGAAAGTTGCTGACCTTCTGTGGGTGTTCCCGAGTAGCGGCGGACCCCTGAAATCTGCCGTGAATCTGCCAGGACCACCTGGTAAGCCTAAATACTTCCTGGTGACCGATAGCGGACAAGTACCGTGAGGGAATGGTGAAAAGTACCCCGGGAGGGGAGTGAAATAGTACCTGAAACCGTTCGCCTACAATCCGTCGGAGCCTTGCGGGGTGACGGCGTGCCTTTTGAAGAATGAGCCTGCGAGTTAGTGGCATGTGGCGAGGTTAACCCGTGTGGGGGAGCCGTAGCGAAAGCGAGTCTGAATAGGGCGATTCAGTCGCGTGTCCTAGACCCGAAGCGGAGTGATCTAGCCATGGGCAGGCTGAAGCGCGGGTAAGACCGCGTGGAGGGCCGAACCCACCAATGTTGAAAAATTGGGGGATGACCTGTGGTTAGGGGTGAAAGGCCAATCAAACTCCGTGATAGCTGGTTCTCCCCGAAATGCATTTAGGTGCAGCGTCGCGTGTTTCTTGCCGGAGGTAGAGCACTGGATGGTCTAGGGGGCCCACAAGCTTACCGAAATCAGCCAAACTCCGAATGCCGGTAAGTGAGAGCGCGGCAGTGAGACTGCGGGGGATAAGCTTCGTAGTCGAGAGGGAAACAGCCCAGATCACCAGCTAAGGCCCCTAAGCGTGTGCTAAGTGGAAAAGGATGTGGGGTCGCATAGACAACCAGGAGGTTGGCTTAGAAGCAGCCACCCTTTAAAGAGTGCGTAATAGCTCACTGGTCAAGTGGTTCCGCGCCGACAATGTAGCGGGGCTCAAGCACACCGCCGAAGCTGTGGCATTCACATTTTATCCTCGCTTGGACTTGATTCCTTGTGCAGGTGTGTGGATGGGTAGGGGAGCGTCGTGCCGCGAGTGAAGCAGCGGGGTGACCCAGTTGTGGACGCGGCACGAGTGAGAATGCAGGCATGAGTAGCGAAAGAAGGGTGAGAAACCCTTCCGCCGGATGACCAAGGGTTCCAGGGCCAGGCTAATCCGCCCTGGGTGAGTCGGGACCTAAGGCGAGGCCGAGAGGCGTAGTCGATGGACAACGGGTTGATATTCCCGTACCCGCGAAAGAGCGTCCCTGATGAACCTCGTTGTGCTAACCACCCAAACTTTTCAAGGCCTTCGGGTTGAGGAGAGGGAGCGTGGGAACCTGATGGGTAGTAGTCAAGCGATGGGGTGACGCAGGAAGGTAGCTGAGCCCGGCCGGTGGTTGTGCCGGGGTAAGCGTGTAGGCCGTGTTGTAGGCAAATCCGCAACACATGAAGGCTGAGACGTGATGCCGAGCCGATTCAGGTGAAGTCAGTGATCCTATGCTGCCGAGAAAAGCCTCTAGCGAGTTCTTAGCGGCCCGTACCCCAAACCGACACAGGTGGTCAGGTAGAGAATACCGAGGCGATCGGGCGAACTGTGGTTAAGGAACTCGGCAAATTGCCCCCGTAACTTAGGGAGAAGGGGGGCCGGAGACGTGAAGCCCCGCGCGGGTGGAGCGTTGTATGGCCGCAGAGAGCAGGGGGAAGCGACTGTTTACTAAAAACACAGGTCCATGCGAAGAAGTAATTCGATGTATATGGACTGACGCCTGCCCGGTGCTGGAACGTTAAGGGGACCTGTTAGCTCTTCGGGGCGAAGCGGAGAACTTAAGCGCCAGTAAACGGCGGTGGTAACTATAACCATCCTAAGGTAGCGAAATTCCTTGTCGGGTAAGTTCCGACCTGCACGAATGGCGTAACGACTTCCCCACTGTCTCAACCACAGGCCCGGCGAAATTGCAGTACGAGTAAAGATGCTCGTTACGCGCGGCAGGACGGAAAGACCCCGGGACCTTTACTATAGCTTGACATTGGTACTCGAATTAGCTTGTGTAGGATAGGTGGGAGCCGGTGAAGTCCATACGCCAGTATGGGTGGAGGCAATCTTGAAATACCACTCTGGTTGATTTGGGTATCTAACTTCGGACCGTTATCCGGTTCAGGGACAGTGTCTGGTGGGTAGTTTAACTGGGGCGGTTGCCTCCTAAAAGGTAACGGAGGCGCCCAAAGGTTCCCTCAGCCTGGTTGGCAATCAGGTGTTGAGTGCAAGTACACAAGGGAGCTTGACTGTGAGACTGACAGGTCGAGCAGGGACGAAAGTCGGGACTAGTGATCCGGCACTTGCGAGTGGAAGCGGTGTCGCTCAACGGATAAAAGGTACCCCGGGGATAACAGGCTGATCTTCCCCAAGAGTCCATATCGACGGGATGGTTTGGCACCTCGATGTCGGCTCGTCGCATCCTGGGGCTGTAGCAGGTCCCAAGGGTTGGGCTGTTCGCCCATTAAAGCGGTACGCGAGCTGGGTTTAGAACGTCGTGAGACAGTTCGGTCCCTATCCGCCGTGCGCGTAGGATACTTGAGAAGGGCTGTCCCTAGTACGAGAGGACCGGGACGGACGAACCTCTGGTGTGCCAGTTGTCCTGCCAAGGGCACGGCTGGTTAGCTACGTTCGGAAGGGATAACCGCTGAAAGCATCTAAGCGGGAAGCCTGCTTCAAGATGAGGTATCCCACCCACTTTGTGGGGTAAGGCCCCCAGCTAGACGACTGGGTTGATAGGCCGGAAATGTAAGCCCGGTAACGGGTTCAGTTGACCGGTACTAATAGGCCGAGGACTTGACTACTAAGCTGCTACGCGTCCACTGTGCAACTCTGAACGAGCGAACACCCGTGATGTTGTGCCGGGGTTGTTTGATATGTTCATAGAGTTACGGCGGTCATGGCGGAGGGGAAACGCCCGGTTACATTCCGAACCCGGAAGCTAAGCCCTCCAGCGCCGATGGTACTGCACTCGTGAGGGTGTGGGAGAGTAGGACGCCGCCGGACAATCTTTCAGAAA
>NZ_PYBV01000174.1 GCF_003205615.1 Micromonospora arborensis
GGTCATGCTGGCCGTCGAGGTTGTCTCGCCCGGCACGCGTCGGCGGGACCGGCTGGAGAAGCCGGGCCACTACGCCGATGCCGGGATACCGCCATACTGGCGGGTCCAGAAAAATCCGGTGCACGTGTACGCGCACCAACTCGCCGAAGGCCGGGACGAGCTGGCCGGCGAGTCTGCCGAGGGGTTGTACCGGGCCAAGCCCGTCGGCATTCGTCTGCGCGTACGGGACCTTACACCGTGTACGAGGCCAGGCG
>NZ_PYBV01000175.1 GCF_003205615.1 Micromonospora arborensis
GCGACTATGATGCCCGCAACACTTTGGAATCGTCAAGTGGTTGTTACGCGCCGGTAACCAGTGGGTCCGGCGGGGGCGCAAACGGGCATACCGTCCGGCTCCATATCGGACCTGGCCGGCGGCTGGCATGCTGTGGCCGTGGCTGTCGACAAACCCGACGCGCACCGGCTGCGAGTGATGCCGTGGTGGCTGGTCCTGGTCGGCCTGCTGGTCGCCGCGGCCCTGGGATGGCTTGTGCTGGACCTGCTACTCAGCGAGGCCGACCGGGCCACCCAACCGGACACCCGCGCCACG
>NZ_PYBV01000176.1 GCF_003205615.1 Micromonospora arborensis
CCACCGGCATCGTCTACCTCGGCGACTACGGTCCGGACGCGGGCACCGCCGACCCGAACCGGGGGCCGGCGGGCAACGTCGAGTTCGCCCGGATCGACAGGCCCGGCTTCTACGGGTGGCCGTACTGCACCGCCCGCAACGACGCGTACAACGACTACACCTTCCCGTCCGGCCCGTCCGGGCCGAAGTTCAACTGCGCGGGCGGGCCGGTGAACAACT
>NZ_PYBV01000177.1 GCF_003205615.1 Micromonospora arborensis
GTTCGGGGTGCCGTCGGGGCGCAGCGCGATGTCGTTGACCAGTGGCGCGTCCGCGGACGGCGCGGAGCGCAGCACCACCGCCGAGGAGCCGCGCGGCGCGCACGGCACACCGGCGGTGACGCAGCCGATGAACGCCGGCTGGTTGGTGGCGAAGTCCGGGTCGATCCGGACCAGACCGGTGGCCGGGGGGCCGGTGTCCAACCGTGGCGCGTGCAGCAGCTCGAAGTAGTGCGTCCAGTTCCAGTACGGGCCGGGGTCCCAGTGCATTCCGCGGACGGTCGCGG
>NZ_PYBV01000178.1 GCF_003205615.1 Micromonospora arborensis
CCGACCGAGGGCGAGATCATCTTCGACGGCACCGACGTCCGCTCGCTGAAGGGCGAGGCGATGCGGCGTGCCCGCCGCCGGATGCAGATGATCTTCCAGGACCCGCTCTCCAGCCTCGATCCGCGGCAGTCGGTGGAGTCGCTGCTGGTGGAGGGGCTCAAGGCGCACGGGCTGGCCGACGACAAGGCAGAGACGAACCGGCGGCTGCGCGAGACGCTGGAGGCGGTCCGCCTCCCCGCGTCGTCCCTGAGCAAATACCCGCACGAGTTCTTCGGCGGCAAGCGGCAGAGGATCGGCATCGACCGGGCGCTGGTGCTCAACCCGGACCTGATCGTCGCCGACGAGCCGGTCTCCGCGATGGACGTGTCCATCCAGGCCCAGGTGCTCAACCTGCTGGAGGACCTGCAGAACGAGCGCGGGCTGACGTACCTGATC
>NZ_PYBV01000179.1 GCF_003205615.1 Micromonospora arborensis
CCGGGCGCGTTCGACGCCTGGCTGGCACACCGGTCGCTGGCCACTCTCGACCTGCGTCTGGCCCGTCAGAGCGCGAACGCCGCCGCCGTCGCCGAACTGCTCGCCGGCCGGGCGGACGTGACCGCCGTGCGTTGGCCCTGGCGGCCCGAGGACCCCGCGTAACCGGTGGCGTCGGCGCAGATGCGCCGGATGCCGGGGGTGCTCTCGTTCGACCTGGTGGACGCCGTCCGGGTTGGCCGATTCATCG
>NZ_PYBV01000021.1 GCF_003205615.1 Micromonospora arborensis
CCCGCTTCGGGGCTTTTCGTTCTGTGTGCCCCGCGCTCTCGCGCCGGGCACTTTTACTACGTTACCTTACCGTCTCGGCCGTGTCAAACCGTGTGTCCCGGTCTGTCATGCTTCGTGCGGCTTGGCGCCGGCGCACTCACTCAGCGGCGAAGCCGCTGAGTCAGGTCGTCGGATTTGGCAGGCCGGCCGCTGCGGTGTCCCACAGTCGCGCCCGGTGCCCTGCCGGTCGTGAACCTTACCCGGTCGGCTTCGCTGCACCAAATCCGCCTCGCGGCCGATTCGGCGAGCCCCGCCCGGACCGTGTCTGGCAGAAGCGAACCCCTGTCTGACCCGGCTGCCAACCCGTTTCGGTGCCTCAGGACTTTCGTCCCGTTTGCCCCGTTCCGCGCTGGCAGAGAGAAAGTTACGCGTCCGCGGGTTTGGTCGTCAAATCCGCAGGACGCGTCCCGCGTCACACTCGCAGCCGAAGCGGTTTCCCCAGGTCAGGGCAATCCCAGGCCAACCTCCGTTGCCGACCACGTCGCCAGCATGAGAGTTGGCGGCCAGATCGCGAGCGTCCAGGCGCGCTGATCCACTCCAGGTCGGCGATGTGGGGGTGTCACGACGGGCGCGATACCGCCTTCTCGCCGACCTGGTGTCGATCACCCGCGCTCCGCCCGCGCCGACCGGCGGATCGGCGGACCAGACGGCGCTGCCAGGACCAGGGAACGACGCTCCCCGCGCGGACAGCCCCGGTCGCGAGGGACGCTCGGCCTGCCGCGAGAGCTGCCGGCACCCGGAATTTCCTCACGGCCGGTCCCGTGCTGCCGGAGTTCCACCGCCGGTCTTGGTGTGAGGTCTGGTCGCGAGGAAGGTCAGGACGCCTGCCGCCGGCGGGCGGCAACCCAGGCCCGGATACCGAGTGCCCCGACGGTGGTACCGATGGCCAGGGACGCGGCAATCAGTAGCGCGTGCACCCACAAGAAGCTGGTTGCCGCACCCTCCGCCACCGTGCCGGAGGCCCAGGACCGCGGGTCCTGCCAGATGGCGACTGCGAACCTCGGCCAGATCACCCAGGTCCAGACCCCGACTCCGACCAGGAATACCGACCACCCTCGCGAAAGCACCATGGCAGCCGAGTATGCCAGCGCGCCCGTTCACCAGAGCCGGTTGCCGACGCACCGTTAACCAGGCCCGACGCACACGCGAACCTGCCCGATGCGGAGACGGACCCGGCCTGGCCGGGGGCCAGATGCGGACCCCAAACCTGCCCGGACACCAAGGGCCGGATACCCACGCCAAACCTGCCCAGACACCAGAGGCCGGACACGCACACCAAACCCGCCTGGTCACCAGCACCGGCGCGGAGCCGAGCCCGCCGGGCGGGCCATCCGACGACGAGGCGACGGCCACCGATCGAGCTGGCCCGACTGGCACCGCTGGTCGTGACCGCCGCCAGCGAGGGCGAACCCGTCGCCGTCGCGCCACAGGCGGACACCGCCCACCAGCCGGAGCCGCCGGCGAGGGCGGCGTCGACGGCCCGGCCGAGGGCCGCGGGTAGCAGCCGCGGGTAGCAACAGTTCGGCGGCCGCGCCGCCGGTCAAGCACGCGAACCGGTCGTCGACGTCGGGACCGGAGCTTCCGTACGGGAGCTGATCTGCGTCGATCTGTTTCCAGTGCCTGCCGGGCGGGCACTGCGAGACAGGACAGCTGAGGACCGTCCCCCGGAGGTGCCGCATGCAACCCTCGATGTTCGATCCCTGGGCTTGGCGTGACCCGTCCGCCCTCGCTGGTGGGTACACACAGACCACCCCGTCGGCCACGCCGCCGGACGGTCCGGACGGTGGCCACGACGCCCCGGATGCTCCCGGACCCGGCACGCCTGTTGACCTGGTCGGCTATCACGTGCAGGCGACCGATGGGCGCATCGGCACCATCGACGAGGCGAGCAACGACGCAGATGCCGGGCACGTGGTCGTGGACACCGGGCCATGGATTTTCGGTCAGAAGGTGCTGCTGCCCGCCGGCACGGTGGCGCACGTGGATCACCAGGAACGCGTCGTGCACGTCGACCGCACTCGGCAGGAGATCAAGGACGCGCCGCCGTTCGATCCGGAGTCAGCCGACGCGGAGTACCGGGAGCGCGTGGGCAACTACTACGCCGACAAGTACCTGCCACCTCCGGGAGCGACGCCGCGGGTAATGTGAGGGCGTGGTCCGGACAGGTGTCTGCACAGCGGAGGCGGCCGACGTGTTTGTCGACCTCCCGCTCGGTGCGGTGCCCGGGGTCCCGACCAGCTCCGCTGATGGCCGTGAGCAACTTCTGAGCGTCCTTCGTGCCGGTGGTCTGCGGTACCGCGCCGGCGCGCGATGGCGGACGGCTTCCTGAGCCGATCCCGCTGACCGACAGGGCTGAATCCGCCCTGCTCGGCGCGCGTCCACGCGTTACCCAACCTTCCGCACGAAAGGCGCATCACCATGTCCGTCGCACGAATGCTCACCGGTGACCGGCCGACCGGCCGCCTGCACCTCGGCCACTACGTCGGCAGCATCGCCAACCGGGTGCGGTTGCACCGGAGCTACGAGAGCTTCTTCATCATCGCCGACCTGCACATGCTCACCACCCGCAACCGCCGCGAGGACATCGACCAGGTCTCCGGCAACGCCCGCGAGATGGTGACCGACATCCTCGCCGCCGGCGTCGACCCGGAGCGGGCCACTTTCTACCTGCAGTCGGCCATCCCTGAGGTCGGCGACCTCAACACTCTGCTACAGAACCTGGTGACCGTTCCCCGGCTGGAGCGGGTGCCGTCACTCAAGGACATGGCCCGTGACGCAGGCAAGGAGGAGATGCCGTACGGGCTGCTGGGGTACCCGGTGCTCCAGGCTGCGGACATCCTCTGCGTCAAGGGGGAGGTGGTCCCGGTCGGGCGGGACAATGCCGCACACGTCGAGGTGACCCGGGAGATCGCCCGGCGGTTCAACCACCTGTACGGCCCGGTCTTCCCGGTTCCCGAGCTGATCTCGGCGGACACGCCGAGCCTGGTGGGCACCGACGGCGCGGCCAAGATGAGCAAGAGCCGCGGCAACACGATCGCGCTCTCCGACGATGCGGCCACGGTGCGTCGCAAGGTGCTCGGCATGTACACCGATCCGAACCGGGTGCGGGCCGATGTGCCGGGCACGGTGGAGGGCAACCCGGTCTTCGCGTACCACGAGGTTTTCAATCCGGACCGGGATGAGGTGGCCGAGCTGGCCCGGCGTTACCGGGCCGGGCGGGTTGGTGACGTGGAGGTCAAGGAGCGGCTGGTCGTCGCGCTGGAGGGGTTCCTGGCGCCGATTCGGGAGCGCCGGGCCGAGATCGAAGCCGACCGGGGGTTGGTCGACCGGCTGATCGTCGAGGGCACTGAACGGACCCGTCAGGAGGTACGCCAGACCCTGGTCGAGGTGCGGCGCGCGATGGGGTTGACCGGCGCGTACCAGCAGGTGCGGCGGCGGGCCGAGCGGAGCCGGCGCCGGACGGACGCCTCGGCCTGAGGCCGGGGCGTCCGGTCGACGACGTGCCGCCGGGTCCGCTGCCGCGCCCACCGCTGGTTTCAGCGGATGCGGACGTCCGCCAGGTCCAGGGTGATCGGTGTCCAGGAGAGGTCCGGAGTGCGGTCCTCCTGGCGGATGTGGATCCGGCGTCGCGTCGGTACGACCAGGCCGTCGACCTCGGTCGTCCCGCTGACGTAGTGCGCGGTCGGGGAGAAGCCGTTCGCCGCGGGCTGGTAGTCCATACGCCGCAGCAGCCCGCATGACCGCCACCGCCGGGCGGGGGGACCCCATGAGCCCGACATGCCCTCGATTGTGGCGCAGAATGCGAGGATGAAGGGGATTTTCGGCGTTCGTCCGGTGCCGGCTGCGGAGACGCACCGGACCACGATGTTCGAGATCTTCTTCGACCTGGTCTTCGTCTTCGCGCTCACCCGGGTCATCACGTTCATGGCGGGCTCGCCGAGCGCGCTCACCCTGGCCCAGGGGCTGCTCCTCCTGCTCCTGCTGCTCTACTCCTGGTCGCCGTACATCTGGGTGGGAAACCTGGTCCGCCCGGACGTCGGCCTGGTCCGCGCGGCCACCCTGGTCGCGATGGCGGCGATCTTCGTGGCCGCGCTGGTGCTGCCGGGTGCGTGGCAGCAGGGTCCGGAACTCTTCGACGCGCCGCTCACCCTCGCCCTCGCGTACGTGGTCGGTCGGGCCGTGCAACTCGTGATCCTGTTCTGGGCGAGCGCGACGGACCCGCCACTGCGCTCGACGCTGCGGTTCTTCACCGTGCCGGTGATGCTGGGGTGGATCCCGCTGGTCATCGGTGCGCTGCTCGGCGGCACTGCCCAGACGGCGCTCTGGACGGTCGCGTTTCTGCTGAATGTCGGCGGTGCCCGGATCGCATCCACGTTCCGGCCGTGGCAACTGCGCAGTGTGGATCACTTCACCGAGCGGTTCGGCCTGGTGCTCATCATCGCGCTGGGCGAGTCGCTGATCTCCGCCGGTGCCGGACCACGGACGATGGCACCGGTCGGCGCCGCGGTGCTGGCCGCGCTGCTCGGCCTCACCAGCACGGTCTGCCTGTGGTGGCTGTACTTCGATCGACTGGCGCCCGCGGCGCGGCGGGCCGTCAGCGACGTGCCGGGTGAGCGGCGGGCCAGCGTGGCAGGTGACGCGTACGGCCTCGGGCACTCCACCCTGATCATCGGCGCGATCTACGTCGCGCTCGGGATCGAGGAGGTGATCGGTCAGCTCACCGAGAAGTCAGCCCATCCCCACGGGCTGGGCTGGGAAGCGGCCACCGCGCTCTACGGCGGCACCACCCTCTACCTGCTCAGCAGGTTGGTCTTTCGCCGGCTGACCATCCGCTCGGTGCACCCGACGCAGGTTGTCGCCGCGCTGCTACCGCTGCCCCTGCTCCCGATCGGCCGATCCCTGCCTCCGTTGGCGGCGCTCGCCCTGCTGACCGTCTTCCTGATCGGGGTGACCTGGTTTGAGCGGCGAGTGGACCGACGCGACGAGCGGACCGCGACGGCGCAGGCACTCCTCCCGTGACCCCGGGCGGGAGAACACCAAGCCCGGGCGGGCCGACAGGAATTTCGGATGCCGTGTCGATATCCCCGGCCTCCGATCGTCGTCATGCTGTACGGCAACCCGCCGCACCGAGAGGAGCCGAAACGTGAAGTACATGCTGCTGTTCATGAGCCCCGCGAACGACGAGGCTGGCAACGGGTGCACCTTCGAGGACTGGATCCGCTACGACCGGGAGATGAAGGATGCCGGGATCTGGGTCTCCGGGCATCCGTTGCAGGACCTGACCACCTGTACGACGGTGCAGGTCGGCCCGGACGGCGAGCGCACGATCACCGACGGGCCGTTCGCCGAGACCCGTGAGGTGCTCGGCGGGTACGACATCATCGACGTGCCGAATCTCGACGTCGCGTTGGACTGGGCGGCTCGCAGCCCCGGCGCCACCGGCAGTGGGTCGGTGCAGGTCCGCCCGGTCGCCGAGATCGAGGTCGAGGTCTGACTGTGCCGGGTCGGGAGGCGGCAGCCGGTTCGGTGGAGGCGGTGTTCCGGGAGGAACACGGCCGGCTGCTCGCCTCGCTCGTGCACCGCTTCGGCGATCTCGACCTGGCCGAGGAGGTCGCGTCCGAGGCGATCGAGGCGGCTCTGGTGCACTGGCCGACCGACGGCGTTCCGAGTCGGCCGGGCGCCTGGCTGCTCACCACGGCCCGCCGCCGTGCCGTCGACCGGCTGCGCCGCGACCGGGTGTTGGCGACGCGGCTCGCCGTACTCCGGGCGGAGGCCGAGCGGGCCGACCCCGCCCCGGCCGCCGACGCGGACCGCGACCTGCCGGACGACCGGCTGGCGCTCTTCTTCACCTGCGCACACCCGGCGCTGGCCGCGCAGGACCGGGGTGCGCTGACCCTGCGGTTTCTCGCCGGCCTCACCACGACCGAGGTCGCGCGTGCCTTCCTGGTGCCACCCGCGACCATGGCCCAGCGACTCGTCCGGGCCAAGCGGAAGATCCGCGACGCTCGCATTCCGTTCCGGGTGCCGGGCGCCGACGAGCTGCCCGAACGCCTGCCCACGGTGCTCCAGGCCGTCTATTCGGTCTTCACCGAGGGGTACGCCGCCAGCTCCGGCCCCGACCTGCAGCGGATCGACCTCGCCGAGGAGGCCATCCGGCTGACCCGGATCCTGCGCCGGCTGCTGCCCGCCGAACGCGAGGTCGCCGGTCTGCTCGGGTTGCTGCTGCTGGTCCACGCTCGGCGGGCCGCCCGTACCGGACCGGACGGCGCGGTGGTCCTCCTCGACGACCAGGACCGCGGACGCTGGGACCACGCGATGATCGACGAGGGGCGTGCGCTGGTGCTCGTGGCGTTGACCGGTCCGGCACCCGGGCCGTACGGGGTGCAGGCCGCCATCGCCGCGCTGCACGACGAGGCCGCCGACGTGACCAGTACCGACTGGCCCCAGGTGGTGGCGCTCTACGACGTGCTGCTCGGCATGGTTCCGTCACCGGTCGTGGCGTTGAACCGGGCCGCCGCCGTGGCGATGCGGGACGGGCCGGACGCGGGGCTCGCGTTGCTGGACGAGTTGGCCGACGATCCGCGTCTGCGTGGCTATCACCTGTATCCGGCCACCAGGGCCGACCTGCTGCGCCGGCTCGGCCGGTTCGACGAGGCCGCCGTGGCGTACCGCAGCGCGTTGGCGCTGGTCGGGACCGAGCCGGAACGGGCGCACCTGCTGCGCCGGTTGGCATCGGTCACTGCCGACTGAGCGGATCCGCCGGTCGCGGGACGCCGCTGTACCCTGCTCGGGTGAGTCTGCCTCTGCCATCCGGTGAGTTCGCGGCGTACCTGTTCGACTGCGACGGCACCATCGTCGACTCGATGCCGCTGCACTACGTGGCCTGGCAGCGGGCCCTGGCCGAGTGGGGTTGCGAGTTCCCGGAGGATCTTTTCTACGCGTGGGGTGGGCGGCCGACCGCCGACATCGTCGTCGCCCTGAACGAGCAGCACGGACTGGCCATGCCGGTGGCGACCGTCGTCGAGCGCCGGGAGAGCTACTACGAGGAGTTGCTGCCGCAACTCGCCGCCGTGCCCGACGTGCTGGCGCACATCCACGACGCGCACCGCCGGGTCCCGTTCGCCGTCGTCTCCGGCAGCACCCGGGCCTCGGTCACCGCCTCCCTCGACACACTCGGTCTGCTGGACCGGTTCGACGTGCTGGTCTGCGCCGACGACTACACCCGTGCCAAGCCCGACCCGGAGGCGTTCCTGCTCGCGGCGCAGCACCTCGGCGTACCCCCGGCTGCCTGCCTGGTCTTCGAGGACACCGACCTGGGCATCCAGGCCGCGACCGCGGCCGGCATGGCATCGGTACGCGTGCCGCAGCAGCGCTCGCGCTGAGTCTCAGCCGACCGTCAGCAGCAGCTTGCCCGCGTAGGACGTCTGCAGGCGCTTGTGCGCCTCCCGCACCTTGCCGAGCGGGAACTTCTCCGCGACGTGCACCACGAACGGGCCCGCCTCGATGAGTTCGTTGAGGCGCTGCAACTGTCGCGGGTTCGATACGCCGTCGTACGCCCGGACCACGACGCCCGGCCGCTCGCGCGGCTCCGGCTGCACGCCGTGGGCGTACGCGACAACGCCGCCGTCGGCCAGCGCCTCGGTGAGCCGGTCCAACGTCTCGCCGGCGGCCATCGCCAGGATGGCGGGCACTCCGGCCGGCGCCGCGTCCCGGATCCGTGCGAGCACGTCGGTCAGGTCGCCGTGGCCGTCGAGGGACACGTCGGCACCGAGGCGGGTCACCAACGCGACGCCGTCCGCGCCCGAGGCAACGGCGATCACGTTCAGCCCCTGCCGCTTGGCCAACTGCACGGCCAGGTGACCCTGACCGCCGCTCGCCCCGAAGATCAGCAGCCAGTCGCCGGCCGACAGGCTGATGGTGTCGAGCCCGGCCAGCGCGGTCAGCGCGTCGGTCGACATGGCACCCGCGTGCTCCGCCGGTACGCCGTCGGGCAGCTTCGCCGCGTACTCCGCCTTGACGGCCGCGTACTCGGCGTAGAAGCCGCCCTTCGGTCGGGCGGTGGCGGAGGCGTAGACAAGGTCGCCCACCACGAGGTCGGTCACCTTCTTGCCGGCCGCGATGACGGTTCCGGCGCCGTCGGAGCCGGGCACGATCGGGAGGGCTGAGCCCTCCGGCACCAGCACACCCTGCCGCTCGTACGCGTCCCACACCCCCACGCCGGCGCTCAGCACCTTGATCAGCACCTCGTCGTCGGCGACCTGCGGAATCGGCAGTTTCCGCAAAGTGATCACCTCCGGCCCACCGAACTCGTCGAAGGCCGCGGCCTGCATCCGCTCTGGCACATCCCCGTCAACCATGTGGATTCCCCCTCCGTGCCGGCGTCACCGTCGCAGCATGCCGGCTCGGGGACCGCCGTGGTCCGGAGCTGAGTGCCGTTCACCCACAAGGGCGACCGCCAACGGCCGCGACCAGCGGCACTGACCGGGCCGCGATCAGGACGTCCGCGGCTCCTGACCACGCAGCGCCTGCTCGACGGCGTCGCGTACGCGGGCGTCCTCGCGCGCCTTGCGCTGCGTCCGGTTGCGGCGTCGGTAGAGGTACGCCCCGACGAGCACGGCGATCAGCACGACGAGCGCCAGCACCAACAGCCAGGGCAGGGCCCAGCCGTGCGCGGTGACCTGGACCGGCTTGAGCGGGGTGGTGGAGCCCGAGGCGTCGGTGAGCAGGGGCGTGAGGGTCGCGGTCGCGGCCAGCGAGACGGTGGGCGCCACACCGTGCAGGGGCACCGTCACGTTCCAGCTCTCACCCGGAAGCAGCTCCGGCGGCGCGGCGATGTCCTTGGCGCGCACCCGCAGCAGCCCGAACGGACCCGAGACCGACACCGCCTGCTGCCCGGACAGAGCGGCGTTGCCGACGTTGTGGATCTTGTAGGTGATGGTGGCGTCACCCTTGCTGAACGGGTTGGAGGGACCGGCGTACTTCACGTGGAGGTCCTCGATCGCGAGGTTCGGCTTCAGGTCGCCGCCCACCCGCATCTTGATCCGGATACCGAGACGCCGGTCCACGTTGATGCCCTCGGCCTGGTCGGCCTGGGTCAGCGTGGTGAGGATGCCGCCGACGTAGTCACCCGGCGTGGCGTTGTCCGGGACGCTGATCTTGAAGGGGACCTGCGCGGTCTTCCCGGGCTGGACCACGACACTGCCGGCATTCGGCTTCACCCAGGCGCCGATCGCGACGGACTTCTTGTCCTTGCTGAGGAGATCGAGCTGGCCCGCGTCGGTCGTGAAGCCGTCGGCGGCGTACACGGACAGGGTCAGCGGCGCCTTGCCGCGGTTGGCCACGACCATGGCGTCCTCGACGGAGCCACCGGGATTGACGTTGTAGCTGTAGCTGGACCGGGCCTCGCCGTAGCTGTTGGAGGCCGTCCGGACCGTCCAGGCGACGTTGCCGTCCGCCGCCAGGGCGGGGCCGGCGCCGACGCCGGCGGCCGCGACGGCGGCGAGCAGGGACAGCGCGGTCGTACGAAGGATTGCGGCGGTCGTGGTCTTCCAGCGAGTTACGGACGGTTGCATTTCAGATCCTTGAGGTGATCTTGAGAGGGGGCAAATGGGTGGCGGGGTAGGCACCCGAAGGTGCCTACCCCGCCCGATGGAGCTGTTCGGTCAGCTGCTCAGCGCAGTGATCGTGAGGGTGGTGCGGTAGCTACCCACCGCGATGCTGTCCGGGATCTTCAGATCCAGGTCAGCACCGAGCCGGGCGCCGCCCCGCGGGTGACCCTGCACGGCCGCGGCGAGGCCGCTGGAGACCGAGAGGCCCTTGCCCTGGTCGTCGAAGGACGACAGGACCGGGGCACCGGCCTCGGCACCCGCGCCGCCGTCGAGCACGTACGGGGTCCAGCCCAGGTAGGAGCCGGCGAACTTCTTGTCGGCGTCCTGGAAGTCGCCGACGTTGGCCGAGATCGACCACGGGGCGAGCGAACGCCGGCTGTCGGTCACCAGGAGCGGGTTGATCTTGCCGGTCGCCTCGAAGGAGGTACCGTTGCGCTCCTGAGCGGTGCCCAGGTTGACCAGGCCGTTGTAGCCGTCGATCGTCCAGCCGAACTCACCCGGAGCCGGGTTCGGCACGTTGACCTGGATGGCCTGACCGTCACCGTGGTACGGGTGGATGGTCGTGCTGTCGACGATCGAGCCGACCGGCTGACCCTCCGGGGTGTTGACGCAGGAGAGGCCCTTCTCGACGGCCGCGTTCGGCGCCGCGCAGGTGCCACTGCGGAGGTTCTCGAGCACCAGCTTGTCGGCCTTGACCGACACCTTGACGTAGCTGCGGACGTGCTCCTGGTTCTCCACCGAGTTGAACCAGTAGTTGCTCGGGTTCAGCGGGTCCGGGCCGAGGCCGTCGGGACCGGTGCCGGTGGTGCCCGGCTTCTTGATGTCGTAGTACTTCGAGCCAGAGGCCGAGTTGGCCGTCACGTAGATGACGCCACCCGGGCCGGGGAACACGTCGGCAGCGCCCGGCTGCTCGGCCGGGTTCTCCTTCTGGCCGTTCTTGATCGAGTAGCTACGGGTGTAGACGTGGTCGTGGCCCTGCAGCACCATGTCGATGCCGAGGTCGGAGAACGCCGTCGTGAAGTCCTTCCGACGGGCCGCGTTGTCCCCGTCGGTGGAGTGGGTCGCCGCCGAGTAGATGGAGTGGTGGTAGACCAGCACCTTCCACTTGGCCTCGGAGCCGTGCTTCTTGACCACGTCGGTGACGTACGAGACGTGCGCCGCATCGCCGCCGGCAGAGCCGTCCGCCGGGTTGGCGTAGCTGTTGCTGTTCAGGTCGATGAACAGCACGTCCTTGTAGATGTACCAGAAGTCGCCGCCGGAGCGGGTCGCCTGGTCCCCGGTGTAGTACTGGGCCGAGCGGTCGGTGTTCGGCGTGAAGTGGTGCTGCTCCCAGGACTTGCCGCCGACATCGTGGTTACCGATGGTGGCACCGAGGGGGTACTGACGCAGCTGGTCGGGGGCCAGGAACGAGTCCCACTGGCTCTCGTCGTTGGCGCTCTCGACGTGGTCACCGGCGGAGACCAGCAGCTCGGTGTTCGGGTTGGCCGCGGTGGCGACCTTCAGGGTCTCCTCCCAGCCGGCCTGGTCCTTCAGCCGGTCACCGGAGGCGCCGATCTGCGGGTCGCCGAAGAAGAGGAAGTCGTAGTCGCCCTCGAAGGACCGCGTCTTGAAGGAGTACGCCGGCGACCAGCTGCCCTCGGCGCCGACCCGGTACGAGTACGTGGTGTTCTCGCGCAGGTCGCTGATCGTGGCGTGCCGGTTGAAGCCGGTGGTGGAGGTGTTCGCCGCGCCAACGGCTTCGAAGCTGACCGCGCTGGCCGGGAACTCGCCGTTGACGATCTCGGCGGTCGGGGCGAGCTGGATCTTCTGCGCGGTGTCTGCAGAGGAGTACCAGGTCACGATGCGCTGGGTCTCGTTGGCACCGACGCCGAGGACCACACCGGTGATCGTGGTGGACTCGGCTGCACTCGCAGTGGCCATGAGACCACTACCGAGGGCCGCGCCCATTCCCAGGAACCCGGCTGCGACCCCGGCGACCAGGCGCCGCCGCACGAGCCCGGGGGCCCGTGTCGAGGTGCTCAATGTCATCGACATTGTTCCCTTTTCAAATAGAGAAATGGATTGTGTCTTCCCCGACGCTGGGGAAGTAAATCCACGCTTTCGCTGCCTGATGAACCAACAATGAACGCGATCTTGCGAAAGCCTGCACTTCGCGAACTACTTAGCCCTACTCAGGACCCGGAAACGCGCTGTACAAACCAGATGAGGCCCATGACGGACACTGCTGCGGAAACAACGCCGGTCGCCCAGAGACCAGCTTTCGGCGCACGACGACGCAGCACGATCAGCAGCGGGAAGACGAGAGCGATAATCGTCAACTGAACGGTCTCGATGCCGACGTTGAACACCAGCAGCGACCACAGCAGGGTCCACGACCAAGCCTCGTCGATGCCCAGCGCGCCCGCGAAGCCCAGCCCGTGCACCAGGCCGAAGCCGAACACCACGCCGAGGCGGATCCAGCCGGCCCGGTCCAGGCTGAAGTGACCCTGCCTCGTCGTCTCCAGGTCGGTCGCGTGCCCACCGCGCCGCCAGATCCCCCAGAGGTGCCAGCCCGCGACCACGGCGATCGACAACGCGATGACCGGCTCCACGATCGCCCCCGGCACCTCGACCAGGCCGAGTGCCGCGAGCATGAACGTCACCGAGTGCGCCAGGGTGAAGCTGGTGGCCGCGAGCACGATCTCGCGAAGACGCCGCGACCCGGCGATGAGCGCCAGCAGGAACAGGATGTGGTCGATCCCGGTCAGCAGGTGCTCGGCGCCCAGGAGGAAGAACTCCCCGAACCGCTCGTACCAGGCCTGCCCGGTCGAGAAGGAGGGGTTGGCGGTGTCGAGCGCCGCGCTGCCCGAACGGCCGTCGATCTCGTAGGTGACGATCGTCTTGGTGCCCTTGACGTAGCCCTCGTCATCAGGGAAGAGACCGCTGCGCACCTCGTGCTCGGCGACCCGCTCGGGGCAGGTCCAGTCCAGCAGCAGAGTCGCGTACGGCACGCCGTCACGCTCGCCCATCGTCGCGTCGCCCACCTGGGTCGGCCGGCAGTCCGCGCTCCGCGCGCGCACCGAGAACCGGTCGGAGACATACGTGAGAACCGTCGACGCATGGCTCTTCAACGCTGCGGCCTGAGCGTCGGCGTCACCCGCCTCAAATGCGGCCGTCCCCGCCTGGAAGAGCGGATCATCGTCACCGGAATCAGCGGCAGACACGATGAGGAGGTCGTATTCGAGCTCCAGCGCCGTGCGGATGTGACCCTCGTCTCCGCCGGATATTTTCGCGTACACGGTCGACGAAAAACCGTGCGCCGACGCCGTTCCGGCGCCCAAAAATGGGATCACCGCCGCAGCGATCCCGACAGCGATGACGATAACGGTACGGCGGACGCGGCCTAACATGCGACTCCCTCGGTTGGCCAGTGCACGTTGCACGTCGCGGGTGAACACCAGCCCCCGCACCGACGAACCGCCGGAAAACAAAGACCCCGCACGACCGCCCACGGCTAATCGGCGGCCGGAATTGAGATAGGAATACAAAGAAGTACGCGGACTCTTCCGCCACCACTCGAAAGGACGACCACCTTGCGTCCCCCGCTTCGGGCCGTCGCCATGCTGGCCGCGACCGCCGCGCTGCTCACCGCCTGCAGCTCCGGCGACGACTGGTCACAGCCGCACCCCACGCCCAGCGCCGTCGGCGCACTCGGCCCCGGGTTCGTCGACCCCTCCACGACGCCCGCCCCGGAGGCGACCATCAGGCCGAAGCCCGGCTCGTGGACCGATGTCCACCCGCCGAAGGACTACCGGGTGGTGCTGCTCACGGTCGGCGACGACAACCCGACGAAGGCGCTCGTGACAGCGGTCAAGGACTGGGCCGACGACGAGCACGTCGACCTCAGGACGATCGTCGTCGGCGACGCGCAGGACCCCCTCCCCAGCATCACCAAGGCGATGGAGATGGGCCCGGACCTCATCGTCAGCGCGGGCAACGACCTCATCGACCCCCTCGCGCTGGTCACCCCGAACCACCTCGACGAGAAGTTCCTCGTGGTGGGCGCGGAGTTGGCCGAGCCCACCCACAACGTCACCTCGGTCGACTGGGACGGCGCGTCGTTCCGCGGGGAAGGGCTCGGCATGTCCTCGACGTACGACCCGAACTCGTTCAGCGCCGAACGCTGCGGGGCGGCGATCAGGGCCGGCGTGGCGGCGGTTCTCAACAACCTGACCGGGATCGTGGTCTGGCTCTGACGATCGGGGGGGGCCGTCCGCCGCGGAGCCGACAGGACCCGGCGCGGAGGCTTTCGACCTCCGCACCGGGCCTGAGGGGTTACGCGGCCGAGCAGGTGGGGGTCACTCCCGCACCGGTGCCGGTGCCCTGGTAGCCGAATTCGGTCGACTGGCCAGCTCCGATGGAGCCGTTGTAGGCGACATTGGTGAACTGGACGGTGCCGGTGGTGCCGCTCCGGTTGGCACTCCAGATGTTGGTGACGCTGGCTCCTGGCGGCAGGGTCATGGTGACCGTCCAGCCGTTGATCGGCGCCGCGCCGGCGGTCACCCGGACCGCGGCGACGAACCCACCCGTCCACTGGTTGACCGACACGGTCGCCGTACACCCACCACCGGTGGGCGGCGGCGTGGTCGGAGGGAGCGTCGTCGGAGGCGGCGTCGTCGGAGGCGGCGTGGTCGGAGGCGGCGTGGTCGGGCCGTCGACGAGGACTGGCGTCTGCCAGTCCCGCCAGTCGGCCAGCCGGCCGAGCGCCTTGCTGTGCATCCGGATCACGCCCGGCTCGTTGCCCGTCTTCAACAGGAACTTCCGGATGTTGTTCTGCAGCGGGGTACGCCACTCGGGGCGGTTGGCGCAGTGGCTGCCGTCCTGGACGTCGGACCAGTAGGTGATGTTGTCGCCCGCGCCGAGCGCCTTGTAGACCTCCGCGCCGCCCAGCGCCGCCACGCTCGCCGACCGGGGGCCGAGGTTGGCGATGTGCGGGTTGTCCATGATGAACAGGCCTCGCGGCGCCACCATGGCGACCATCTCGTGCGTGTCCACCGGGAGTCGGTTCGGGCTGCCGGTGAAGGAGCCGAAGGCGTCACCCAACCAGGGCTGCTCCCCGTACGCGCTGCTCAGGCTCTGGGCGCCCTCCCCGGGGATACCCCGGAAGATGGGAACGCCCGCGCTGCCCGACTCGATCGGCATGGTCAGAGCGATGCGCTGGTCGAACACACCGATCGCGAAGGCGCCCTTGCCGTAGCGCGAGCATCCGGTGACGCCCATCGCGTCGGGCTTGAGGATCGTGTTGCCGGACTGCTCGATGACGTCGATGATCCGGCTCACGCCCCAACCCCAGGCCGCGAGCAGCCCGGTGCCGCTCGATGAGCCATAGATGCTGTAGAACGCGCCCTGCTTGTTGTTTCGGGGTGTGCCCTCGCGACCAACGGCCAGCGGGTCGTAGCTGATGACGGCAGCACCCGCGGCCTTGATGGTGGCCGTGTCCGCACCGAACCCACCCACGACCACGACGGCCGGGAACGGGCCGGTGCCGCTCGGCAACTCGACGCGGGCCGAGAAGGTGGAGTTCCTGCCGTTGTGCGACACGTTCACGGTGATGTTGGTGGTCGAGACCGTCCCCGTGACGGTGGCCGGCTTGGCGGGCTTCTCGCCGAAGACGAATTTCTCCGCCAACTCCTTGATCTCCGCCCGACGACAGCGCCAGTCGGACTTGGCGGTGATGGCCGCGCCGTTCAGCTTCTTGAAGGGATCGGGGAGCTTGGCGTTGGTCGGCAGCGAACCGAGGTCCGGCAGACCGGACACCGCGCAGTCGGCGCCCTCGTCCTCCACGGCTGCGGCCGCCAGGACGCCTGCGGCGGCCTGCGCGGTTGTCGTTCTTGCTACTACCGATACCGATCCGGCGATCGTGAGCGCGGCTACCGCCAGCGCGACGAGCACAGAGCGGGTGCTTGAACGGCCCGAGCGGATGATCACCAGGGCTCTCCTTCCGAGGGTGGTGGTGGGAAGGAACGAAACGCGATCGATGATCACGTATGCCAGCCGTGTCAAGCTTGAGCGTCGACATCGTAAGGTGTCAATGAGATTCCGAAACTTTCGGTGCCACTTGCCGCTACCCGACAAGCAATCGCCTAGGGTGTGCTGCTCGGTGCATGCCGAACACCGCCGAGCAGGCGGCTGGCCTCGCCGCTGGTTTCGGAAATCTTTCGACAATCAGGAAGTGCTGAAGCCGAGCGGGGCATCTGTCAGAGGGCGTTCGGGCCGACCGGCTCCGGAGCGAGTGCCGTCAGCTCCGCCACCTCGGCGTCGGTCAGTCGGATCTGCGCGGCGGCGAGGTTCTCCCGGAGATGGGCGAGGCTGGTCGTACCCGGGATCGGAAGCATTGCCGGGGACCGGTGCAGCAGCCAGGCCAGCGCGATCTGCTGCGGCGTCGCCTCGTACCTGGCCGCGATCGGCGCCAGGGTGCGGGCGACCTCGTCGGCGTTCTCCCCACCATCGCGAAGACTGATGGGGTGCCAGGGCGAGAACACCGCGCCCGACTGCTCCGCGGCCACCAGCAGGTCGGCGCCGGTGCGGTTGCCGACGTTGTACAGGGCAGTCACCGCCGCGATGTCCGTGATCGACCGCGCCGTCTCGTACTGCGCGGCCGTGACGTTGGACAACCCGATGTGCCGGACGTACCCCTCGTCCTGCAACTTCTTCAGCTCACCCACCTGGTCCCCGAACGGGGCATCCGTGGCATAACCGCTGTGCAGGTAGTACAGGTCGATCCGCTCCAGGCCCAGACGGCGCAGGCTCAGCATGGCCGACTGCCGGAGGTACGCCGGGTTACCCACCCAGCCAAGGGTGGAGTAGTCGAATCCGCCCCGGACGAAACCGCCCTTGCTGGCGATGACGACGCCCTCCCGGTAGGGGTGCAGCGCCTCCCGGATGAGCAGCTCGTTCGTGTGCGGCCCGTAGACGTCGGCGGTGTCGATGAAGGTCACCCCCTCGTCCACGACCGCGCGCAACAGCGCCACCCCGCCGTCATGGTCGGGGTACGGCCCCCAGACCTGCTCGCCGGTGAGCTGCATCGCGCCGAAGCCAACGCGACCGACGCGAAGATCCCCGCCGATGCTGATGGTGGGCAGTGCGGACGCGGGTTGCACTTCCATGGTCGTCTCTATTCATCGATAGACGGGAGATCGATCACTTCTTGACGGCGTGGGCCGAGCTTCCTCCAGTCGACCAGAGTGCGGGCGGGGCGCGAGACAGAATCCGAACAGTCCGTACGGCTCAGCGCGGGGCACTTGGACGTGGCGCTTGCCCTGGAAGATCGAGTAGCTGCCGCCCGGAACCTGGTCGATCCGGAAGAGCTGCGTCGCGGCAGCCGGATCGCACACCCGGCCCCGTACGCTGCCCGGCGCGGCGTCGTGCACGACTGTCATACAGACCGCGCTGCCGCCGGAAGGCGCTGGGCCGACGACAGCCGGCGTGTCGACGTCGGCTCGTACCTGCAACAGGGCGCGCCGCCCCGGACTACGGCGGTGACCGAGGACACGGTGCACTGACTCGTCCGGCAGGGTGGAATCAGAGGTGTGCGCAGAGCAGGCATCGGCGAGTGACGTCGTGAAGTTCACCCTGCCGACCGGCGATCCGGGGTTCTCCACCGCTGGCACCGTCTCCGCACCCGACGAACCGGTGCGGGCGACGGCAGCCCATCGGCAGCGCTGGGCGGTGGACACGATGGCTGTCGCACCCGACGACCAGGTGTTGGAGATCGGCTGCGGTCGGGGGGCGGCCGTCTCCCTGGTCGCCAGCCGACTCACGACCGGCCGAATCGTCGCCATCGACCGAGCAGCGACGATGGTGCGGCTCGCGACCGAACGGAACCTGAGCCACATCAACGCCGGCAGAGCCGAGATTCGATGTGCCGGATTCGAGGCGGCCGACCTCCCGGCCCACCGCTTCACCAAGATCTTCGCGGTGAACGTCAGCCTGTTCTGGCTGGGCGACGCCACGCAGCCGATCGACCAGATGCGGAGTCTGCTCGCACCGGGAGGGCGGATCTACGTGTTCGGCGAGCGGCCCACGGCCGCCCACGCCACGGCGAACCTCACCGCGACCGAGCTCCTGCTCGAAGCCCGCGGGTTCACCACGGCCAGGTCGAGCGCCATTCGTGGTCAGGGCCAGGTGCTCACCTGCGTCAGCGGCACACCGATCGGATGATGCTGCGGTCGGGCGGGCCCGGCAGCAAGCCGAGCCCGCCCGTTCAGTTCCGCTCGATCCTGATCTCACCCATTTCGGTGTACGGATCGTCTGACTCGGAGCTGGGTCACGCCTTCATCGTTGCAGGGTCAGCAGACCCGGCCGGTACGGCAGGAGCCCGTAGTCGACGCCGTCGGAGCTGGGGGAACGACCCTGGTAGAGCAACTGCAGGTTGCAGGCGTCGACCGTCATCGTCTGGTCGGCGCTGGTCCGCAGCAGCTCACCGTGGCTGATGTCATTGGTCCAGGTGGCACCGCTGTTGACCTTGCCCGCGAACGGGTTGCTCTGGGAGGCGGCCTGCGGCGTCCACGAACCGTTCAGGCTGGTGGCCGTGAACGAGCGGAAGTAGCGGCCCGTCGAGCCGATCGCCTCGACGATCATGAGGTACTTGTTCAGACCCTGCAGCTTGTAGACCTGCACGGCCTCGAACAGGTTGTTCGTCGAGTCGCTCATGATGGTCGTGTAGCTGCTGCCGAAGTTGCCGGGGAAGTTGCCGATCGGCATGCTGGCCCGGTAGATCTTGCCGTTGTCCCCGGCGAAGAAGAGGTACATGTTCGTACCGTCACCGATGATCGTCTGGTCGATCGGCCCGGTGCCCGAACCCGTGATGCTTCCGGTGAACAGCGGCTGCGCCGCCGACCAGCCATTCGCGTTGGTCGGGTTACTCGAGGTCCGGTAGGAGAAGGCAGTCCCACCCCACTGGTAGGTGAGCACCCAGATGTTCTTCGGCGCGAAGTAGAACAACGACGGCGCGACGGTCCCCGAGTTCATCCCGGTCTGGGTTGCCGAGGCCATCTGCGAGTAGTTCGAGAAGAGGCTGAAGTTCATCGAGCCCCAGCTGCTCCCGAAGTCGTGCGTGGTGGCGTAGACCAACTGCTGGCCGTTGTAGGGGGCCACGGTGAAGTCCTTGAGCGACACCCATCCCGACTTCGGGGTCGCCAACACGCCCGTCGACGACCAGCGGTACGTCGAGGGAAGGTCGCAGGTGCCGCCCGTCGGCGGCGGCGTGGTGGGGTTGCTCCCACCGTCGACGCGGACGAACTGCCACTGCTGGTTGGCGCCGTTCCAGTCGTCGTACTGCACGATGTTGCCGCCGTCGGCGGTCGAGGCGCCCTGCACCTCCATCACCTTGTTGCTGTTGCGGTTGATCAGCCGGACGTAGCCGCTGTCCGAGTCGGCCAACCGGAACTGCTGGTTGGTGCCGTTGGTGTCGGACCACTGCACGATGCTGCCGCCGTTGGCGGTCGAGAAGCCCGAGACATCCAGCACCTTGCCCGACAACCTCGACTTCACCCGGTAGTAGCCACTCCCGGAGTCGACGAACTGCCACTGCTGCTGGTTGCCGTTGTTGCGGGCCCACTGGGTGATCCGGGCGCCGTCATTCGTGGCCAGGTTGTACACGTCCAGGGCCTTGCCACTGTTGCGGTTGATCAACACGTACCACGCGTTCGTGTCGACGGTCGCCGCGGCGGCGGGCGACGACACCACCGCTACGGCAGCACCGCCGACCGCCACCGCCGCGACGCCAGCGGCGAAAACCCGTAGCAACCATCCGCGTCGCCGCGGCGGCGCGATCGATGGAGACCTATCGAGGGCAGACATGATCCTCCTTCAGAGACCAAGAGCCGAACGGTCTGCCCGAGGATGGGCGCACCGCGACGCGTGGCCGGGAGCATGCTTCGAGAACGTTAGCGCTAACAACGCGTCCGCATGCCCTGGCACACGCCTGATTCGAGGTCGACGAAGCAGGCTCGCCCGGTAAGCCAAAGGTGTCGTCGTCCTTAGCCATCGACTGTGAGCGATAACATGGCGTTCGTCAAGTCGTAACGTGCTGGGAACATCAGCCGGTGGCGTACCGCGACCCACGGCACGACCGCTCCGCGCCGGACAACCCGCAGGCCATCACCCCAGCCACCCGCGCGGGACTCCGCCGGGCACTTGAGGACCACGATTCGTTGACGCTAACATCGACGACTGCCCATGACCATCGTCCGGTGCCCGTCGAAAACCCGGCGGGCACCGGGGACGAGGCTGTTACCGCTTCGCGGCCCAGAAGGCGTAGACCGCGCCGTACGGCACGGCAGCCGTCGCACCGTCGGTGCACGCGCCGACCGGAGCGACGCCACCCGAGGTCAGCAGGCGACTGGCGTACGCGACATTGCTGAGAATGCCGGTGCCGGTGCGGCTGTCCACCGTCAGCAGCAGCTCGGGAATCGCCCCCGCCAACCATCCGCCATCGATCTTCGTGATCAGTGCGACCTTTGGGACATGGGTAATGATGATGGTGTAGCAATCGCAGCACCGACGGGGGAAGCACAATGATTCGAGGCATCCGAGACTGCGCCGATCAGCTTCAATCGCCATCCACACCGGACGGTCTGGTGGTGGCGTACCTCGACCGGAGGTCGATGGTGTCGTGGCCGTGCCGGTAGTCCCGCCACCGAATCCGGACGAGGCCCGTAGCACCGCGGAGTTCCTCGCCGCCCTGCGCCGGCTGAGAGCCTGGTCGACGCAGACCTACCGACAACTCGCGCGGCATGCCGAGGCTGCCGGTGACAGCATGCCCGCGAGCACCACGGCGACCATGCTCAGCCGTTCCAGCCTGCCCAGAAGCGAGCTGGTCTCGACGTTCGTCCGGGCGTGCGGGCTCGACGCCACCGCCGCCGCGCGCTGGGTGGCCGTACGTGACGCCCTCGCCTCCACCAGCACCGTCGGTGACGCCGCACCCCCGGCATTGCCGGAAGGCCCGTGGCAGGCGCCTGCCCGCAACCTCGTGCCCGCCATGCTGCCCACGGACATCGCCGACTTCACCGGCCGAGAAGAGCACGTGACGACGCTGTACCAGCACCTGACCGGCCTGGAGCACGGCAACCGGCACCACAATGCGACACCCATCGCGGTCATCAGCGGTATGGGCGGCGTCGGCAAGACGACCCTCGCCGTGCATGTCGCACATCGGCTGGCCGTCGCGTACCCGCACGGCCGGCTGTACGTGAACCTGCGGGGAGCCGAATCGTCACCGCTGCCCTCCAGCGACGTCCTGGCGAGGTTCCTGCGCGCCCTGGGCCTGGACAGCCGGATGATTCCGGCCGACGAGACCGAGCGTGCCGAACTCTTCCGCACCCACCTCGCCGATCGTCGGGTGCTGCTGCTGCTGGACGACGTTGCCAGCGAGGCGCAGGTCAGACCCATCCTTCCGGCAACGGCGACGTGCGCGGTGTTGATTACCAGCCGGTCGCGTCTGACGGGCATCGAGGGAGCCCGCCGCCTCGACCTGGACGTGTTTCCCACCGACACCGCGCTGCGGCTGCTGGCCAGTGTCGCCGGCGCCGACCGGGTCAGGGCCGAGCACCACGAGGCGACACAGATCGTCAACCTGTGTGGCGGCCTACCGCTCGCGCTACGGGTGGCCGGCGCCCGCCTGGCCGGGCGACCAACATGGCGACTCGGACAACTGGCGACGATGCTCGGCGACGAACGCCGACGCCTGGACCATCTCACGGCTGGTGACCTGGCCGTCCGCCCTTCACTCACACTCAGCTACCAGGCGCTCGAGCCGAAAACACGTCGACTTCTCCTCCTACTGAGCGTCTTCGACCTGCCGGACTTCCCGGTTTGGTTCGCCGCGGTCGTGCTCGGGACCACGCTCGACGACGGCATGGCGCACGCCGAAGCACTGGTGGATGCGCAACTACTCACCGCCGTCGGCACCGATGTCTGCGGCCAGCACCGCTACCGGTTTCACGACCTGGTGCGGCTGTTCGCCAGAGAACACGCCACCCTGGAGGAAACTCCGGAGGCGACAGCGGACGCCCTGTGCCGAGGACTCGGGGGCTGGCTCGCCGTCGCCGAGCGGATGGCCAGGTACATGCCGGGGCCCTGTTACGCGGCGATCAGCGGGCCTGCCACGCGTCCGCGGATGGACTGGTCCCATCCGTACCTGTCGGATCCTGACCCGGCGCGATGGTTCGACGCCGAGAAGGCGACGCTGCTCTCGGCAGTCCGGCAGGCCTGCGTACTCGGTTATGACGACCTGGCCTTCGACCTGGCCGGATGCATGGAGAAATACTTCGACGTGCGCGGCATGTACCGCGACTGGGCCGACATCAACACCGCGGTCCTCTCCGTCTGCAGAGCCGCCGGCAACCGTCTTGGTGAGGCCGTCATGCTGCGCGGGCTCATCGATGTGACGACGTGGATCGACGATCGGCCCTCCGGCGACGCCATGTCCCGTCACCACGACGAAGCGCAGCGGTTACTGGCCATGTTCACCAAGCTTCGACACGAACCGGGCATGTCCGACGCCGCCGTGATGTGCGCGTGGGCACTCGCCGCAGCCGGCGACCACTCCGCGGCGGCCGCCTATGCCACTCAGGCTCTGCAACTCGCCGATCGGTCGGATCACCGAGGCGGTCGTATCCGGGCTCGGCTCGCGCTGTCAATCGTCAGTTACGAACAGGGGCGCTTCGCCGACGCCGCGTCACTCATCGAAATGTTGGACGAGGCACGCGCACTGAACAACCCGCGTTGGGTCGCGACCGTGCTGCAGTTCGCCGGCATCGCCCACGCCGACCTCGGTGACTTCGCGCGCAGCCAACAGATGCTGTACGAGTCGATGAGCATCGCCCTACGCCACGGCGACACCTACACCCACGTGTTCACGCTCATCGCGTTGGCCCGCCTGGAAAAGCGACGTGGCGCCTCTACCGCACGGGCGACGGTCGAAGCAGCGGTGATACTCAGCCGCGAGTACAACATGGCCCACCATCTGGCCGAAGCGCTCATGGTGCTGGGCGAGATCGAGTTGGCGGAGGATCGCCCCGCAGACGCGATCGAGCACCTTGAGGAGTCCGTCGCGCTGTGGAGGACACGTGGTTGGCATTCCATGCATGCCGCGGCGCTGGCAAGCCTCAGCCACGCCTACGCACGCACCGATTCGCCGGCCGCCCGACGAGCACTCGAAGAGGCCAACGCGATCTCCGCCCGCCTCGGTGCCATTGCCAAGGCGGCTCCACCACCTGCTCGCCTACCCACAAACGGCCGACATCGATACTTGAGCATCTGAGCCGCATCTGGCCCTGGGATTTCTCAGTGTGCCGGTGGCTCCCACGGGTGGCTTCCCAGTAGCCTCGCGGAATGAATTCAAGCTGGCCGATGGTCAGATGGCCCAGCCTGCTGTGGATTCCCGCAGAGCTGTTCCTGGTGCTGTTCGCGCACGGATCACGTGTCGAGTACCTGCCGATCGAGGCCCTCACCGCCACCGTCTGGGCGGCGCTCCTCGGCCTGGGTGCGATCCTGGCGAGTCGGCTCGCGAGGTCGGGGCACATCACTCCCGTAGCCCTGGTGCTGACCGTCGCATCAGCAGTCTTCATCGCCCCCATGGCGCGGGCGCTGTTCGGACGTCGTCAGGCCAGCCCGGAGCTCGGGCCGGGGCGGGCCTATTCATAACGCCAGGACCGCCACCGCGGAAAGCGCCCCGGACCGGACTTGCGGCCCGGGGCGCTGGTGCGTCAGGCCCGGCGGAGCCAGAAGGTCAGACCGAGCGAATCATCGTTGAACGGCTCGGGGTCCGGCCAGGACGGCTCACCCTCCGCGCAGTCGGCGGCGAGCACCTCCTCCGCGACCACGTTCCGGTGCTCGACCAGGGCGAGCGCGGTGTCCTCCCGCGTGGGGACGTACCGCAGCACGACCCGGTCGGTGACCTCCAGCCCGCTGGACTTCCGGGCCTCCTGGATCTGCCGGATCGCGTCGCGCGCGACGCCGGCCCTGCGCAACTCGGGCGTGAGGTGCAGGTCCAGCGCCAGGGTCGCGCCGGCGTCGCTGGCGACCGTCCAGCCCTCGCGGGGCGTCTCGACGACAACGACCTCGTCCGGGCCCAACAGCACCGGCTCGCCGCCCACCAGGACGGTCGCCGCACCCGATTCCCTGAGCGAGTCCTTCAGCGCGGCGGCGTCGGCCGCCGCGATGGCCGACGCCACCTGCTGCACGGTCTTCCCGAACCGCTTTCCCAGGGTACGGAAGTTGGCCTTCACCGTGGTGTCCACCAGCGAACCGCTCGTGTCGCCAACCGCGCCGACCGAGCCGACGTTCAGCTCGGCCGCGATCTCGGCCAGCAGGTCGGCGGGAAGTTCCCCGAAGCCGCTGGCCGAGACCAGTGCCCGCCGCAGCGGCTGACGTACCTTCACGCCGGAATCCGCCCGCGCCGCTCGGCCCAGCTCGACCAACCGCCGGGTGAGCGCCATCTGACCGGACAGCGCGGGTTCGATCAGCGACTCGTCGGCGGACGGGTACGCGGCCAGGTGCACCGACTGCGCGGCCTCCGGGTCCACCGCGACGACCAGGTCCTGCCAGACCCGCTCGGCGATGAACGGGGTGAGCGGCGCCAGCAGCAAGGTGAGCGTGGAGAGCGCCTCGTGCAGGGTGGCGAGCGCCGCCCGGTCGCCCCGCCAGAAGCGCCTCCGGCTACGTCGGACGTACCAGTTCGACAGGTCGTCGACGAACGCCGCCAGCAGCCGCCCGGCCTGGTGGGTGTCGAACGCGGCCATCGCGGCATCGACCTGCTGCACAAGCATGTTCAGCTCGGAGAGCACCCACCGGTCGAGAACCGGCCGCTCCGCCGGCGCCGGGTCGTCGCCGGACGGCGACCAGCCTGCGGTCCGGCCGTACAGGGTTTGGAAAGCGACGGTGTTCCAGTAGGTCATCAGGACCTTGCGGACCACCTCTTGAAGCGCGCTGTGCCCCACCCGGCGGGCCGCCCACGGCGAGCCGACAGCAGCCATGAACCAGCGGACGGCGTCCGCGCCGTGCTGGTCCATCAGCGGGATCGGTTCCAGGATGTTGCCCAGGTGCTTGGACATCTTCCGACCGTCCTCGGCCAGAATGTGGCCCAGACAGACCACGTTCTCGTAAGGCGAGCGGTCGAAGACCAGCGTGCCGATCGCCATCAGGGTGTAGAACCAGCCGCGCGTTTGGTCGATGGCCTCCGAGATGAACTGAGCCGGATAGCGTTCGGCAAACAGTTCCTGGTTGCGGTGCGGATAGCCGAACTGCGCGAAGGGCATGGAACCGGAGTCGTACCAAGCGTCGATCACGTCCGGCACCCGGCTTGCCGTCGCACCGCAGTGACAGGCGAACGCCACCTCGTCGATGAACGGGCGGTGCGGGTCGAGGCCGCTCAGGTCTTCGCCGGTCAGTTCGCTCAACTCGGTCAGCGAGCCCACGCAGGTCAGGTGCCCGTTCTCGCAACGCCAGATCGGCAGTGGGGTGCCCCAGTAGCGCCGCCGGGAGAGCGCCCAGTCGACGTTGTTGTTCAGCCAGTCGCCGTACCGACCGTGCTTCACCGTGGCGGGTTGCCAGTTGGTGCGCTCGTTCTCGCGCAATAGAGCGTCGCGTACCGCGGTGGTCCGGACGTACCAGGAGGGCTGCGCGTAGTAGATCAGCGCGGTGTGGCAGCGCCAGCAGTGCGGGTAGCTGTGCTCGTACGCGGTGTGACGGAAGAGCAGCCCACGGGCGGTCAGATCCTCCACCAGAGGGCGGTTCGCCTCCTTGAAGAAGAGGCCACCAACGAGGGAGAGCTCCGGGAGGAAGCGGCCGTTGGGCTGCACCGGGTTCACCATCGGCAGGCCGTACGCGCGACAGCTGGCGAGGTCGTCCGCACCGAAGGCCGGCGCCTGGTGGACCAGTCCGGTCCCGCTGTCGGTGGTGACGAACGGCGCGAGGATGACGATGTGCGCGTCGCTGACGTCGAGCAGGTCGAATGGGGCTTGGTAGCCCCACCGCTCGAGCGCCTTGCCCGTGAACGATTCCCCGGTCAGCTCCCAACCATCGCCGAGCGCCTGCGCCAACAGCGGTTCGGCGACGACGACCTGCTCGTTGCCGTCCGTCGCCACCACGTACGTCACATCGGGGTGGACGGCCACCGCGACGTTCGACGGCAAGGTCCACGGCGTGGTGGTCCAGACCAGCAGCGACGCCCGTCCGGCCAATGGGCCGGAGGTGAGCGGGAAGCGGACATACACCGACGGGTCGACGACCGTCTCGTACCCCTGGGCCAACTCGTGGTCGGACAGGGCCGTCTCGTCCTTGGGACACCACGGCGCGACCCGGAAGTCCTCGACCAGCAGCCCCTTGTCGAAGATCTGTTTCAACGACCACCAGACGGACTCGATGTACTCCGGGTCCATCGTCCGGTAGGCGTCGTCCATGTCGACCCAGTAGCCCATTCGCTCGGTGAGCTGGGCGAACGCGTCGGTGTGCCGGGTCACCGACTCGCGGCAACGAGCGTTGAACTCGGCAATGCCGAACTTTTCGATGTCCTGCTTGACGGAAAAGCCCAGCTCCTTCTCGACGGCGAGCTCGACCGGGAGCCCGTGACAGTCCCAGCCCGCCTTCCGGGCGACGTGGAAGCCCTTCATCGTCTTGTAGCGCGGGAACACGTCCTTGAACACCCGCGCCTCGATGTGATGGGCGCCGGGCATCCCATTGGCAGTTGGCGGCCCCTCGTAGAACACCCACTCGGGGCGGCCATGGGACTGCTCCAGGCTGCGCCGGAAGACGCTGTTGGCCTGCCAGAAGTGCAGGATCTCCTGGTCGAGAGCAGGCAGGTCGACCTGTGTCGGTATCGCGCGGTACATGGTTCCTCCGTCGGCCGATGGTGCTCCGGCGGAGGGACGAGGCCGAGGCCCCGCGGTACCACCCTCCTTGACCGCGAACGGCCCTCTCATTTGAACTGCGGTCGGTTCTACTCGGCCTTCGGCCTTTCTTCCGACAGCTCCGGGGTGATCTTCCCGCCGCGCACACCCCCGGGCTTCCACCAACCCCAGGTCGCTTCTGGCTGCGTGCGGCGGTACTCGTCCCCTTCGACGCCTCGCCCGAGGATGCTAACGCAGCCCGCGTCAGGGAGTCGCAGAGCGATGCCTGATGCTGTCGCCTGCGGGTGGTGGTCGCCTCGCCCGGCACGCCACGACTGCTCGTCCCCGTCCGGGATCACCGGACGCTGCTGTCCATGCGGCCCGACTTCGATCGGCTCGCAACCGAGTGCCGCAGACTCGGGTATCTCGGCTGCTTCGGGTTCTACGGGATCAACTCAGCCATGGAAAGCGCCTCGTCCAGCCGACCAGCGGCCAGGTCGTCGTGACGGATCACGAAACCGCCGTCACTGCGGTAATAGAGCTCGTTGTCTACGGGAAAGCGGGCGAGCGACACCCACTCACTCGTCAGCCGGTGCGTCTCCCTCTCCACCTGGGAATACCATTTCGCGACCGGGACGACGATCTCGCCGATCTTCTCGCGCCACGCGAGGGTCTGCTCCGCAAAACTCTTGATTACCTCCCCGTCGGCATACCCGCCGATATAGGCGCTGGCGTACCCGTTGTCAGGCGGCCAGAGATCGTTGGCCAGAGCACAGAGTTCGTCCAGGTGCGGCAGGTCACGCTCGAGGTCACCGGCCAACTGCTGCTGGAAGGGCGACAGGTCGTCCTCGTCCTCGTCCTCGTCCGCCCCGAACCAATCGGGGAACTCGGCGCGCAGCGTGGCGCTGACGTCGTACTGCTCGCCGACGAACGCGTCGTCGGTGGATCCTGTCGCCACCTCGGTATCGGTGCCGGCCGGCACATACACGACTCGCCCGTACCTTCGCTCCCCGGTGGCGGCGGCCTGCTCGTGGTTGAGGAAGAACAGCAGCGAGCCGTCTGCCGGCAGGCCGAAGCCGTCGACTCGTGGCAGCGCCGCACAGTCGATCGAGAAGATGAACGGCAACGGACTGACGCCGTCGGACGGCCAGTCCACGCCCAACGGCAGCCGGGGCAACCCACCGAACTGCCCGACCGGGACACCGCTGGATCTCCCGCTCAACCGGATCGACAAACGGAGGTGCTGGATGAACCGGCTGACCTCGTCGTCCGGGATGCCCAACGCGAGCGCTGCACGACGAAACTGCCCCTGATGATCCATAGCGCACCATGGTGCCACGTGGCGAGCCCGGCGACCGGGGGCCGACGGCGCCCGGCTCCTGCCGCCCCTGGACCTCTGGGGCCCGTCGCGCATCACCTGGCGGAGTTGCGTCGCACATCCACTGTTGGGCGCACTCTGTGATCCGACAACAGATCCGCGGCACTCGTCCGCCAACTGGTGTGCGACAGATCCAGCGACCTAGGGGCGGCAGGTTGGCCGCCGACGAAACGTCCTGTCATGGCCGATGAGCGCGCGTCCTGCGGCTAGCCGTCTTCCTTTTCGATCGCTTCGCGTACGGCCGGGGCGATCTCCCTGGCCCAGCGGCTGAGGGAGACGATGTCCGGCGTGCCGCCGCCTGGTGAGAAGAGCATGAAGCCGGACGCGCCGTGCTCCAGTACGGCCCCGGTCAGCTCCTCGATCCACTGGCCGACGGAACCGCCAATCCAGCGGCCGTCGCCGTCACGGGTGGCGGCCATCGGCCGGTCGGTGATGCGTCCGGGGAAGTTGAAGACCGTCCGGATCTCGCGCGGATCGCGGCCCACGGCCGCCGCCGCCTCGTCGACGACCGGCCGCGACACCTTGTATCGCTCGCTGAGCCAATCCGCGGCGTGGCCAGGGATCCAGCCGTCGGCCACCCGGCCGGTGGCGGCCAGGGATTTCCGGCCGACCGATCCGGTCCACACGGGGGGCGCGGCCACCGGGGCCGGCTCGATCTGGTTCACCTGGTAGTGGCGGCCCCGGTAGGTGACCGGCGGACCGCCACCGGACAGCATCTTGACCAGCACGATCGCCTCCTCGAAGGCGTCCACCGCTTCGGCCGGTGACAGCCGCGGCACTCCCATGTCGGCGATCCGCTCCCACAGCCCGCCTGCGCCCATCCCGAGCACGATGCGGCCGCCGGAGAGCGCCGACAGCGACGTCACCGTCCGCGCCAGCATGGGAGCGGGCCGGGTCGGCAGGTTGGTGACGTTGGCGAAGCCCGAGATGCGCTGCGTACGGCCGAGGATGAATCCGACGGTGGCGTACGCGTCCAGGCGCCCGCCGAGGTAGGGGTGGTCCGACAGCGAGAAGAGATCAAGCCCGTCCCCGTCGGCCTGTTGAGCCATGCGCAGCAGCTCCGGCCCATCGCTGATGTCGCTGTGCGCGCCAAAGCCGAAGACGAGTTCCTGTACAGACAATGCTCTGCCTTTCATTCGAGGGGATGATCACCAGGCGTACGCCTCGGGCGCGGGCTTGGCTCCGTTCGGACCGGGCGGCGGGAACAGTTCGTCCAGCCGGGCCAGCACGGAGTCGTCGAGCCTGATCGTGAGTGCGCGCAGCGAACCGTCGAGCTGCTCGACCGTCCGCGGCCCGATGATGGGTCCGGTCACGCCGTCCTGCGCGAGCAGCCACGCCAGTCCGACGTGGGCCGGGTCCTCGCCGATGTCGGCGCACAGCTTCTCGTACGCCGCAATGGTCTCGCGGTGCTGGGCGAGCACGCCGACCGAGCGGCCCGTGCTGCCGCGCGAGGCGCTGCCCTCCTTCTGCTTCCGCAGGACGCCACCGAGCACACCGCCGTGCAGCGGCCCCCACGGGATCACGCCCAGCCCGTAGTGCCGCGCTGCGGGCAGCACCTCCAACTCGATCCAGCGCGTCATCAAGCTGTACATCGACTGTTCGCTGACCAGCCCGAGGAAGTGCCGCGACCGCGCGGCCTCCTGCGCCTGCGCAATGTGCCAGCCGGCGAAGTTGGATGACCCGAAGTAGAGCACCTTGCCCTGCTGGCGAAGGACGCTGAACGCCTCCCAGATCTCCTCCCACGGCGTGTTCCGGTCGACGTGGTGCATCTGGTACAGGTCGATGTAGTCGGTCTGGAGGTGCTTGAGCGACGCGTCGCACGCGCGCCGGATGTTCAGCGCGGAGAGGAAACCCTCGTTGGGCCAAGCGCCCGTCGGGATGTAGACCTTGGTGGCCAGGACGGTCTTCTCGCGCCGGCCGCCGCCGGAGGCGAACCACCGGCCGATGATCTGTTCGGTGGCGACCTCGCCCGGCCTGGTGCCGTAGACGTTGGCCGTGTCGATGAAGTTGATGCCGTGCTCATGTGCACGATTCATGATCGCGTGACTGTCCGCCTCGGAGGTCTCGGTCCCAAAGTTCATGGTGCCGAGTACGAGCCGGGAAACGGAAAGGCCGCTGCGACCAAGGTGGGCGTACTCCACGGGTTCCAACCTTTCAGGCGGTGCGGCCGAACTGCTCGATGAAGCGGCCGGTGAACAGATCTGCGCCCTTGAACTCGGAGACCATCGCGGTCGGGGCGACGAACGGGCCCTCGGGAGAGGGCAGCTGTCCGACACCGCCGTTCGGACCGAGTGGGAGCAGGATCATGGGGAAGGGCAGGGGCTGGTAGGTGGCCGTGGGCTGCTCACCGTTCAGCCGGGCGGTGATGTTCTTGGCGACCACCTCGGCGTGCTGCATCGCGTACCCGGCCATCTTGGCCTCCGCGACATCCGTGATGTCGCCGACCGCGTAGACGTGGTCGTGCCCCTTGACGTTCAGAAATTCGGTCACGGGAACCTGGCCGTGCGGCGTACGGGTCGTGAGCTTGCCGTCGGCGAGGTAGTCGCTGTTGGTACTCGTCCCGTAGGCGCGGAACCAGATGTCGGCGGTGATCTCGTCACCGCCGGTGGTGGTGACGGTGCAGGTCTCCGCCAATCCGGGCTCGGTCGTCGGGGGCACCCTCAGATCGGTGCCCAGCCGCAGCTGGATGCCCCGTTCGTCGAGCTGCCGGTGCAGGTCCTGGCGCATCTCCGGCTCAAAGCCGGGGAGCAGCTGCTCGGCCGGGTCGACGATCGTCACCTGCTTGTCCGGCCAGACTTCCTTGATTTCCCCGGCCAGTTCCAAACCGACCGGCCCGGCACCGAGGATCAGCACCCGCTCGGCGTCGACCAGTTCCTTGTGGGTCTGGCGCAGATCGTCCAGCGCCTCGCTGGTGCTGGTGGAGTTGGCGTTGGGCTTGGCCGGATAGGCGTAGCTGGAGCCGGTGGCCAGGACCAGATAGTCCGCCTCGACCCGCTGACCTGAGGCCAAGGTGACGCCGCCCGGGTCCGCCGAGACCGCGCGGTCGCGAATCACCGTGCCCCGCGTGAGCAGCGTGTCGAAGGGGAAGAACATGTTGGGCGCCCAGTCTGGCTGGGCCAGCGCCCGCAGCGATCCCGCCGAGTTGACGAACGCGTCCCGGGGATCGATGAGGACGACGTCGGCCTCGGAGCTCAGCGCCTTGGCGACCGCCGACCCTCCGTAACCTCCGCCGATGACCGCGACAGTACGACCCATGATTTCACGCTCCACATACAACCGGGGTTCAGTTCGTTGCACGAACCATATTAGTTCGTGACGCGAACTGCAAGCCCAGTCTCGTGGGTCACGAGATCCCGGTCCTAGTTCTTGCGAGCGGTGGAGGCTCCTTCGTCCGGCTCCAGGAAGACCACCGGAACCTCGTTGTCCAGCACGACACGGCCGAGCAGGCCGGCGAGCGTGGCACGTTCGGCGGCACTGAGTCCCACCGGCAGCTTGTCGATCCGCCGGCAGGTCTCGGCATAGAACTCCTCTGCGAGCCCGTCGCCATGCGGAGTGAGCGCGACCCGCACCGCACGCGCATCCTGCGGGTCTGGTTCGCGCCGGACCAGGCCGTTGCGCACACTGCGGTCCACCAGGCCGGTAAGGCTCGACTTGGCCAGCCCCAGCACCGCACCCAATTCACCCATGCCGTACGGCCGCGCCATCAGCACGCACAGCAACTGCCCCTGCTGCGGCGTCAGGCCGTACTCCTGAGCCGACTCGGCGTACACGGCATTCACCAAGAACGTGGACCGCACCAGCGCGGCCACAACCCCGATCTGGCCATCATCATGCTTACCCACTCAGCCAGGGTACATCAGAGCGCCCTATAATTCGGGAGGCGAACTTTCTGGCTTTGTGCATCCTCAATTGTCGCGATCAGCGCGCTGAGGCGGTCGACGTCGGCGGACGGGAAGATCGAGTCCGGGCCGGAAGGCGCACCATCCCCGGGCAGGGGCGGACGGGCAGCGTCCCAACGGCTGTCTCTGGCCACTCCCCGTCACGGTCAACCAGCGTCAGCCCGGGGCGCGCGCCCATGGGCGCGCGACAAAATACCCCTCCGTCGATGGACGGAGGGGTATTTCCCTGGTAAACCGTTGTGCGCCCGAAGGGACTCGAACCCCTAACCTTCTGATCCGTAGTCAGCAAAAGCCGGTTGGCGTGACCTGCGGCTACGCGATTTGTTCACATACGGCATGTAGCACCATCGACAGAGCGTGACGCTAGGCGACCTTTTCGGCCCCTGACGTGAGCCCATGGGCTCACGCTCGCTTGACGGGTGGCTTTGGCTGTTCAAGTCATTACGCTACGGGCGGCTTTCACCGAATCGAGGATTTGAATTAGGCGGCCCATGTCGAGAGACGGAAAATCGAACCATCCCCACGAGGGCGATGACGCTGCGCGGCGAGCCGGAAGCTTTCGGGCGCGTTGAACCGTACGCTTTCGGACGCGTTGAAGTCGTATTGGGGAGGTGGGCGATGATCAGCCTCACAAGTTGTCGGGCCCAGTAGGAGCGCGGCCGGTCTCGAAATCGCCGCACGCCTCGCATCGGCCTTGCTCCGGAGTCCAATAGAGCGAGCAAACAGCCCGTGGCCCGGGCCTGGTCGACGATGACACCCATAGCAATGAACACGCATCGCTGCCTGCGGCGATGTCAGTCGCGTCAACGGAATCAGGCAGAGGAAATTTCAATCGGTACGGTTACGCCTACTTGTTGGGCGACCGGTGTCCAGATGTCGACATCTTGGTCCGGGGTCTCGATGGATACCACGAGGGCGTAGCGGACACCCAGGTTGCTGCGGTCACAGTTCTTACTATCTTTCCACCAGCCTGTCACAGGATAGACAGCGAGGACACCGCGGTTAGCGAGATCGACGGCCGTGCCTTCCCATATGTCTGCGTGGAGAGAGCCGGGGGTACGTAGTGTGGGGCCGAGAGTCCAGCGGCCTGTGTCGGCGGCGCTGACGGGCCGTTTTTCTTCCCCGTCGAGGGCGCGATCATTCACCCTTTTACGAAAATCGGTCGTTGACTCCGTAGCACGGCGGACGTCAAAACGCAGGATGTGGGAGGCGTAGCTGTATCGGCGCTTCCAGCCGCGGCGGCCAGGGTTGGGTTCGATGAAATACGAAAGGGTGACGCGCATTCGCACAGTAGTGTGGCCAAGGTCGGCGAGGATGTCGGCGGGCCACGGCAGGTCGTGCAGATGCATCTCACGCATCGTTCCGTCGTGGAACGGGTGGATTGTCTCCTGAGCGATCAGGGTAAGCGCGTCGTTGGCACTGCGGGTGGCCCGGCCAAGATCGGGCACGCCCATACCGTAGCGGCGATGGACCGCGCGCAGGTCCACCTTGCTCGTGGTCTGGTCGACATGCTTGCGCATGGCGTCGGTCCACTCAGCAGAGTGCACAATCAACGCACGTACTGTCTCAGGCCACAGCGAGGGATAGTCGGCCATGATCGAGGCAGCGAGGTGTGAGGCCTGTGCCGTTGCGGCGCTGGTAGCACAGGTAACGGTGAGTAGCCGACTATTCGTGAGTGGCGCCTTGGTGGTGAGCAGTTGCAGCTCTTCTGGGGTGTCGAAGCTTGTGCCGGCGGGAGAACGGGCGACGTTGCCGCCTTCAAGCACGACGTCCGGCTTGACTGGCCAGGTGGAGTGACACGCAACGGACGTGCGTGAGTGCGGTGATAACTCGCCACGTACGGCGAGGGGCGTCCAGTCAGCCCAATGGGAACTGGCGGCCGACAGGCTATCCATCTGCGTATAGGCACCTACAGTGAGAGCGTTCCACGCCTGTGCGGGATCCTGGACCGCTTCGAGGTCACTACGCTGCAGGTGGTCGTCTTGGAAATTGGCGGAACTGACGTTTCCAGCGGAGACGACAAACAGTCGGTGCGCGTCACTGTCGGCGTCGTCGAGAAACACAAGTCCGTCTTGATCCGTCGCGATGGCACGACCAGCGGCCAGAGCGTCAATGGCTGCGGACCACGACGTCGGTTGCCCGACCATGATCTCTGAGCTTACCCCGGGACCTGCGTCCGTGTCGTTCGCGGTGATGGCCAGGGAAAAAGCCCGCCGCCGTTGTGGTGCAGTAATTTCCGCCAGGCTGGTGGCGGTAGCGGTTACGGCGCCATACAGCTCCGGCGGATTCGACGCTGGTGGCGGCGGGGCCAGTTTGACTGACTCAAGGCGATGGCCCAAGCGAATCTGACCGCTAGCGAGCAGTGCCTTACCCAAATCGCCGTACAGCGCCAGCCCAGCCATCTCGGTGCCGTGCCCACCGTGATCATGCGGGCCCCAGGTCGGGTCGCAAGCGTGGCAGTCGGCCTGGTCAAGCGAGCCCGCCAGCAGAGGATGGGCTCGGTGGACGCCGGTGTCGAGTACGCAAATCGAGGGCGCATCCGCGTCAGCCGGCTGCATGCGCCTCGCCAGCTGATCTACCCATTCTGCCTGCTCGACTGCGGACTCCAGCGCGACGATTTGTGCCAGTTCGTGTGGTCGCCGCAGTTCAGCCAGGTCGTCTAGCACACCAAGCGCACCGACCAACTGTTCTGCCGTAGCTTGCGCGAGGATGACTGTGCGCTCGCTGAAGCCGAGGGTGCGGGAGCCGAGTCGGACGCCGGTTCGCTGGGCGAATTCTTGGAACCGGCCCACCTCGTTGCCGTCGCGACGCCGCAGCCACACTTCCCACCACACCATTGCTGACGGCTCTGGAAACGCGTCGGGCGGATCGGTCCATAGCGTCTCGATTGTCGCTAGACCGATCGCCCGGATTCGGTCGACGAGGTTACCGTGCCTCGGCTTGTCCTGCTCGGCCGTCTCGGCGTACTGCTGAAGGCGGGACACGAAGTACCCGAGGGTTCCGTCGGGCACGAACACCGTTGCGTATTCCACCACACCGTCGGCGGTGGGGACGTCTTGAACGGACACCAGTTCTGGGTGCACCTGACCGACGCGAGAGTCTAGCGACTCCACGGCTAAGCGGACACCGGGGAAGCTCTCAAACGTGAGGTACGTGCCGTCCACTGCACCTATGACTGCATACTCTCGCTCGGCGCGTTGCTCCGTGGCTGTGCTCTCCGCTCGACGAAGCTGCTCCTGCAGTTGACTCGCGTGTCGCTGCCGATCTGACGGTACCGGTACCTGCTCGCCGTCACCGCCACCCCCGGGACGGCGGTAGGGCTCAGCGATTGCGCCAGCACGCAGGATGAGGTGAGGGCGATTCCGAGCTGGCATGGTTACGAAGTGCTCGGGGCGGCGTTTTGACGTTCCTGCAGAGCCGCAACCAGCGCTGCAGTGGTGATGTGCTGCTGACCGGACAGGATGGCCTCCTTTGCCGCCAACTCACATGCGATCGTGATTTCGGCGTGGCTTAGCCCGGCGGCCGCTTGGTCGACGCGGTCCCAGGCCCATCGCCGTGGGCTCATCGTCGCGAGCCGGCTGCGAACTACTGCGCGTGCGACGTCGGGTGTCGGTAGAGGATAATCCACCACCAGTTCAAACCGGCGGAAGAGGGCACGGTCGAGAAGCTGCGGGTGATTCGACGCTGCAACAAGCAGGCTCGGCGAGTCAGGTTGGTCGAGGAACTGCAGGAACGAGTTGAGCACTCGACGCATCTCGCCGACGTCGTTGCCGATTGCACGCTCACCGGCAAGCGCATCGACCTCGTCGAAGAGATATACGCCGCGGGTTTGCCCGAGCGCGTCGAAGATGACACGCAACTTCGCAGCCGTCTCGCCCATCATTTTCGTGATCAGGCCGTCGAGACGGATGGTGAATAACGGCAGCCGAAGCTCGCCGGCGAGCACGTTGGCAGTCATCGTCTTGCCAGTGCCGGGCGGACCGACGAGCATCAGTCGTCGCAGCGGGTGGAAACCCTTCTCCCGGAGACGGTCCTGCTGGCGCTGTTCGAGCAAGACGCGATCTAGCCGTTGGCGTACACCTGCCTCCAGACATAGGTCTGTCAGGCGGCCGTCGGGGTAGACGACGGTGAGCAGGTCAGCGAGTTCGCCGCGCGGACGAACTACCGGTACCGGTCGACTCGGAAATGCGGCGGCCGCATGTGTGCGGAGACCGTCTACAAGTTCGCGCATCTCTTGCGCGAACTTGCCCTGACCGCTTCGCGCAGCGTGCGCGGCAACTTGCAGCGCCACCGAGTAAAAGCGGGCATCATCGCCCTCGCCATGGCTCTTGACCAGCGCTTTTACTTGATCTGCCGTTGCCAACCGACGTCACCCCCTTCGCCCGCACGGCCCTCTCAGGCTCTGCATACATCGTGCCCCACGTAACGGGTAACGGCTGACCGGGCGACGTTGGGGCGGCTTCTCTCGCCCCGGCGTCTGACTATACCTATGCCAGTAGTAAATCTTGACCGGTAAAATTTTATCACTATCCTGGAAGCTGTGCCAGTAGGGCGCAGCAAAAGAGGTGACAGCCGGTTCCGCGACCAAGCGAACCGGCTGTCGGCGCGGCTTCGCTCGGCGCGCATCGAGCGAGGACTGACTCAGGAGCAACTTGCCGCTCGCGCTCAAGTAGCCGTGTCGACACTGAGAAAGATCGAATCAGGCCAGGTGGTCGAGCCCGGCTATTTCACTGTGCTCTCGCTGGCGTCAGCGTTGGCGCTTGGGTTAGGTGACCTGCAGGACGCCTGCGAACCAACGCCTCCGTACCGTGAAGACGATCATCGCCAGCGGCCACGCTCAAGCAGTGGTCTGCGCAGTTCGACGCCGGCGCGAACCACGCCCACGGGAAAGTAATAGACGGAGCGCCACCGGGATAAGTAGGAGGGTGGGGTGACCGCGCCACTGGGCGGCGAAGGCGGCAGGTTGCTTAGAACCGCCGGGCAGAGCGAGCAGGCCCATTGCGCGTCGCGGCTGGGGCGTGTGGATGGCGGCCAGGATGCACCTCGCCAGCGACAGTGACTCAGAGTAACGGTGCAGTAGTTCCAAGCGGCAGGCGTGAGCCCATGGGCTCACGCAAAACGCCCCCCTAGTCGACGATTATCGATGACCAGAGGGGCGTTGACCTGCTCAAACCCTGTGCGCCCGAAGGGACTCGAACCCCTAACCTTCTGATCCGTAGTCAGATGCTCTATCCATTGAGCTACGGGCGCTCGTGCTCAGCCAGTCTACACACCCGGCTTTCGCGCGGAGACTCCGGGATTCGAACCCGGGAGGGGCTTTAAGACCCCAACCGCATTAGCAGTGCGGCGCCATAGACCAGACTAGGCGAAGTCTCCCAGGTGGCCCGCAGACCACCGCGCCCGAGAATACAGGTCGCTACCCGCCGGGAGCAAAACGACTTCCGGGGTACGCCCACCGTGGCCGCCCGCACCCGTGTTTCGACGCTGTGCGGCAGCGTGATCGGGACTACGCTCCATCGATATGCAGGAGCAGCCGCCCAGCGAGTCGACCCGTCGAGAGCCTGCTGAGAGAGCGCGTCGTCGCTCCCCGCGAGCCACCTTCACGCCGCCGGCCACCGCCGAGCAGCCCACGGAGACGGCGGCACCGCCGGCAGCCGTTCCGGCGAGCCAGCGTCCTCGACGGGCCAAGGCCGCCCCGGCGGTGCTCTTCCAACCACCGGAGCCGGACCGCCCCCTGCCCCGACAGCCGAGCCGCCCGTCGACCGACCCGACCGGCGAGCAGCCAAGCCAGCCGAGCGGCGAGCAACCCAGCCAGCCGAGCGGCGAGCAACCAGACCCGCGGATCGGCGAGCGACCAGGCCCGCCGGCCCGCGACCAGCCAGGCTCACCGACCGCCACCGAGGGCAGCGGCAGCAGCCAGCCGGGCCCGACGGCAGTCCAACCGGCGAAGGCGCGGACCGCCCCCGTTCGTAAGGCCGCTGCCAGGAAGGCAGCCGCCACGTCGGCCGATGTGACCCCGAGCACACCGGCCGCGACGTCGGCGCCATCTCCGCGCAAGCGCGCCCCGAGCCCCACCAAACGGACGACGCCCGCTCGAAAGAGCACGACGCCGAGAGAGCCCGCGCCCGGACCCGTGGCACTGGCAACCCCCGCCACGACGCAGACCGTGCCGGCTCTGGGGCGTACCCAGGAATCGGAGCTGCGGGCGGTCGCCGCCCGCGTGCTCGACCACCCCGGCTTCGCGCCGGAGCTGTTGGCTCTGGCTGCGGTGCGGTCGCTCGGGCCTGGCGCGGCCGAGTGGGCCGAGCGCCTGCGGACCCGGTACCCGGACGCGTCGGCGGACGGCCTGGCCCGGTTGGCCACCCAGCGGTTCGTCCGCTCGGCGGGCGCGGGCGGGGCGACTGCGGCGCTGGCCGGTCTCTTCGCGCCGCTGGCCGAGTTGGCCTCGGTGCTGTGGACGCACGCGAACCTGGTGCTGCACCTGGCTGCGGCGTACGGCAAGGATCCGGCCGATTCCGCCCGGGCCGTCGAGTTGTTGGTGCTCACCCAGGTGCATCCGGACCCGGCGAGCGCGCGGGCGGCCCTGGCTGCCGCAGAGACGGCGGGTGATCCGATCGAGGGGGCCTGGCCGCGGGCGGCAGAGGCAGCCTGGCGGCTGGCCGCGCCGCTCACCGCACAGGCCGGTGGCTGGGTCGCGTTGCGGCTGGTGGCCCGGCTACTACCGGGCGCGGCGGTGTTGGCGGCGGCGCTGGGTGACGCGGCGGCGGCCGACCGGCTCGCGGCCCGGACGGTGGCCGCCTACCGGCCCCGCCGGGCGCTGACCGGTCAGAGCCAGTCGAACCATTCCCGGGGCAGCAGCGCGTAGCCGACGAAGGCGACCACGTCGAGCAGGGTGTGCGCGATGACCAGCGGCAGCACCCGCTTGGTGCGCAGGTAGAAGAGGCTGAACACGACGCCCATCACCGCGTTGCCGACGAACGCGCCGAAGCCCTGGTAGAGGTGGTAGGAGCCGCGGAGCAGCGCGCTGGCCGCGATGATCGCGGCGAGCCGCCACTGGAGCTGACGCAGCCGGGTGACCAGGTAGCCGACCACGATCACCTCCTCCAACACGGCGTTCTGCACGGCGGCGAGGATCAGCACCGGGACCGCCCACCAGACGTCCGGCAGCGCGGCCGGCACGAGCGTGGCGTTGAGGCCAAGCTGAGCCGCCACCCAGACCAGGGCCAGCCCGGGCAGGCCGATCAGCGCGGCCAGGCCAGCGCCGCGGGCCAGATCCTGGCCGGGCCGCCGGGCGTCCAGGCCGAGGGTCCGCGCGGGGTCGCCGGGGTCGCGGGTGAGCAGGTGTACGGCGAGCAGTACCGGCAGCAGCGCGAACACGATGCCGAGCAACTGGTACGTCAGGTCCAGCCATTGTCGGGTCGACGCCGAGGTGTTCAGCGAGGCGGTCTGCTTGGAGAGCGGACCCTCGGCGGTCAGCTTCGCGATGATCGAGACCACCGCGTAGACCGCGGACTGGCCGAGGGAGAGGCCGAGGACCAGCAGCGTCTCGGTGCCCAGCAGTCGGCGGGACACCGGGCGGGTCAGCTCAACGGTCACCGCACCACTCTGCCCGACGGGCGGCGCCGCTGACACGGCTGACCGGCCAGCATGAGCCGATCGCACATTCTGTGCGACCAGTCGACACTCTCCGTGGACATTCTATGGGCGCCCGATCCGCTGCCGACTGGAGGAGGAGCGCCGCATGGACAACCTCGCGCGGTTGCTGAAGGAGAGTTGGACCCTCGTCGAAGACGACCGGGCTCGACTGAGCGGCCACTTCTACGCCCGGCTGTTCCTGCTCGACCCCGCCCTGCGGCAACTCTTTCCGGTACAGATGGCCGACCAGGGCGACCGCCTCCTGGAAGCGATCATCACGGCGGTCCACACCGTGGATGATCCGGAGAACTTCGACGAGTTTCTCCGGGCGCTGGGCCGCGACCACCGCAAGTACCACGTCGACGACCGGCACTACGCGACGATGGGAGTTGCGCTCTTGGATGCGCTGCGCAGCACCGCCGGCGACGGCTGGAACCTGGAGTACGACCAGGCGTGGCGGGAGGCGTACGCGGCGATCGCCGCACTGATGATCGCCGGGGCCGCGAACGACGAGAATCCGCCCTTCTGGCACGCCGAGGTGCTGACCCACCAGCGGCACGGCCCGGACACCGCCGTGCTGACCTGCCGGGCGTTGCAGCATCCGCTGAACTGGCGGGCTGGGCAGTACGTGAGCCTGGAGGTTCCGCGCCACCACCCCCGGGTGTGGCGGAACTACTCGGTGGCGAACGCCCCGAAGGGCGACAACGTGCTGGAGTTCCACGTGCGGTCCCCGGGGGCCGGCTGGGTGTCCGGCGCGCTGGTGCGTCGGGTGCAGCCTGGTGAGTTGCTCCGCCTGGCGGCGCCGATGGGGTCGATGACCCTGGACCGCGCCTCGGAACGGGACATCCTCTGCGTCGCTGGCGGGGTCGGCCTGGCGCCGATCAAGGCTCTGGTGGAGGAGTTGGCCTCCTACAACCGGACCCGGTGGGTGCACGTCTTCTACGGCGCCCGGCATTCGGCGGACCTGTACGGCCTGGCCAGGTTGCAGGAGTTGGTCGCCGTACATCCGTGGTTGTCGGTCACCGCGGCGTGCAGTGACGACCCGGACTTCGACGGTGAGCTGGGCGACATCCCGGACGTGGTGGCCCGGTACGGCCCGTGGACCACGCACGACTGCTACGTCTCCGGCTCGGCCCGGATGGTCCGGTCCACGCTGCGGGTGCTGGCCGCGGACGCGGTGCCGCCGCCGAACATCCGCTACGACACCTTCGGCGACCTCTAGACGTTCCTCCCCCCACACCGGGGCGCGTGCCCCTGCCCCCTGGGGCACGCGCCCCGGTCCCCCCTCTGGTCAGTAGCGCCAGGGGTGCCCGGTCTCGCGGTATTCCTCCACCGGCACCAACGGCACGCCGGGTGTCATCCGGTCGACGTAGAGCTTGCCCTCCAGGTGGTCGATCTCGTGTGCGACCAGCCGAGCCATGCCGAACTCGAACGAGGTGATGATCCGGCTGCCGTCCCACTGGGCATGTTCCACGTCCAGTCGCAGCGGTCGGGGCACCAGACCTCGGTGATCGAAGAAGGACAGGCAGCCCTCGTACTGCTCGTCGGTGTCCGGGTCGGCGTCGACCACCCGTGGGTTGAGCAGCACCACCGGTTCGGCCGAACGGTCGGGGGGCCGCAGCACGGCCGCCGCCCGGCCGACGCCGAGTTGCGGGGCGGCAATGCCCACCCCCTTGCTGAACGGGTGCAGCTCGTCGAGCCGGGTCAGTGCCCTGGTGAGCCGGTCGACCACGTCCCGGGCGATCTGCTCCTCTCCGGGCAGGTCGAACGGGCGGGCGCGCTGGCGCAGCAGGTCGGCACCGCGTTGCACGATGCCGAGGCCGCGCATCCGGTCGCTGGGCCGGACCCGGACACCGCTGGGCACGCTGTCCGGGTTGGTCTCCGGGCGGGCACGGAAGCGCCACTGCATCCGGTAGCGGGCGTTCAGCGGCGGGTCGTCGGTCTGCCAGTCGTAGATTGCCCGGTCACCCTCGTCGTGGCGTTGCGGGGCCGTTCGCAGTGGGCCCTCCTCCGCCGAGAGCGAGGTCTCCTCGCCCCAGACCTGCGGGTCGAGCGCCGCCGGCAAATCGAGGCGTACGGCGAGCTGCCGGGTGGGTAGCCGGACGGCCCGCTGGAACCAGGGACCCCACTTCTCGTGCCCGACGCTGTACGCGTACTCGATGGTGGCCCGGTCGCCGGGGTAGAGCGGGAAGCGCCGCTCTTCGTTCTCGAAGAGCAGCCAGATCTCCTTGAACGCGTCCCGGTCGTGTTTGGCTCGCCAGTGCATCGGTTCCGGGTCGCCGCCGCCGTCGTCTCGGCGGGCCTGTAACTGCAGCTCGGCGAAGGTGAGCTGGTGCTCCCGATGGTGCCGGTTGGAGCGGCCGGGATCGTTCGGGTAACGGTCGACGGCGACCCGGACCAGGTAGCGGGTGACCGGCTCGGTGCCGGCGTTGTACAGCTCCCGGTGGATGACGCAGCGGTAGCCGTCGTCGGTGTGGGTGAGGGTGGCGAGTTCCCGTTCCACGACGAGGCCGGTGCCGGGCGGCAGCCACTGTCCGGGCAGGTACGGCTCGCGGTGCGGCTGACCCGCACGGGCGTGCCGTAGGTCGTCGTACTCCCGGAAGCGCTGCCAGATCGCGCCGCCGGCCTCCAGGACGGCCTCGGCGCGGCGGGCGAAGTCTTCGGTCGGGCGGTGCCGGCGCCCTTCGACGTGGCTCACGTAGGACGGGTCGAACCCCATCAGGACGGCCAGTTGTTTCTTGGACAGCCCTCGCCCGGTCCGTTGTCGGGCGAGCTCGGCCGCGAAGGAGTCGGCAGCCCGTTCGAGGGGTGAGGTCGTCATCAGCTTCCTCGTGGCCGGGGCTATAAGTTTCACGTTCTGTACGCGAGCGCACACGCAACTGGCACCTTTTCGACACACCGCTTGACAAGTCCCCGACGATCACCAATGCTGCCGCCGTTTCTCACCGTTGACGCCGGGTAGTACGCCGAGCACGGTCCGCTGCTTTCGCCGGGAGGCGGGGTGACCTGGACCTCTGGATCGAACCAAGGTGAGGCTTCCCTTAGACCGGACGGCCTGGTTAGGCTAGCCTTAGCTCAGGACGGCGCTTGTCGTCCGCCGGGGCACACTCCTCGGCCACGCGCATGGGGGGACGATCAGGTGACAGCGGTGATGCCCAGGCGGGACACCATCGCCACCCCGCTCGCCCCCGTCACCGCGGCGCTACGGGCCATGTTCGGCACCGACGACGTTCCCGGGCTCGCCCGGGGCCTTCTGGTCGAGGACGAGTTCGGCTGGGCACCCGCCACCACCCTGATCGACGGCAGCCGACTGCCGGAGCTGCTGCGCGGCGCCGCCACCCGCTGGGGCGGCACCCCGCACGCCTGCGCGGCGCTGGCCTGGAAGTCGTACAGCTACTGGACCGCGCTGCCGGTCGTGCTCGGCTGGGCCTCCGCCCGGCGGGTGCCGCTCGTCGATCCGGCCGACGTGCTGATCCACTTCGAGGACCACCGGCAGTTGTTCACCCTGGGCCTGCGCCGTGGCACCACCGTGGCCGTGCTGCCGAGCGACCCACTGGCGCTCGCCAGCCTGCCGGAGGTGCGGGTCGTCGCCGACGAGGCGGAGCTCCTGGCCGCGCTGCGCGCCGCCCTGCTCGACGCCCACCTGGCGCCGCTCATCACGGCGATCCAGTCGGAGGTCCGGGTCGGCACCCGGACGCTGCTCGGCTCGGTCGCCTCCGGCATCGCGCACGGCATCCTGCGGGCTGCCGACGGGCTGCCCGGCTCGACGGTGCAGAGCATCGACACCCTGCTCGGCGCGCTCGACCTGGCCGACCTGATCGAGCTGGTGCCGGGGCCGACCGGTGAGCCGAGCGTGCAGCGGCGCACCTGCTGCCTCGCCTTCACCCTGCCCCGACCGAAGGTCTGCCAGGGCTGCTGCGTCCGCTAGCTGTCCCGCCCTGGGCCTCGCCGCTCAGTCGGTCAACGATCGGACGTCCCACACCCACACACCGCCGGTGAAGACCGGCTGGATCCCGGTCAGCTCCGTCATTCCCCGGCGCAGCGCGGTCTCGTGCTCGTGCGGCCCGAGGACGACCACACCGGCCCGCCAGAATCGCAGGTCGTCGACCGCCTGGACCCGGCCCTGCGGGGTGATCGGCGGCACCGCCCCGGTGCGCCGGATGGTGGCGAAGAAGTTGCTGGTGGGGCGGGGCGGCGCACCGAACAACGCGACCCGTGGGGCCTCGGCGTTCGGGCGGGTGTCCGGGCCGAGGAAGTAGCCACGGGCCAGCGGCATGTCCAGCCGGGTTGCCGCCGACCACCGCAGCGGCTCCGCGTAGGTGCTGTCCGGCAACGGCAGGGCCACCACGCTGCGCCCACCGGCCACGTACGGACGCCAGGCCCCACTTGTCACGAAGGTGGGGACCGGGTTGAGGTGGGCCACGGGCAGCGGAGTGGGGACGATCGGCAACAGGGCCATCGTGAGCACGGTCGCGGTGACGAAGCGGATCTGCCCCCTCGCGTCCGGGTGCGAGCTGGCCAGTTCACGGGCGCGTTCGGCACCGTAGGCGAGCAGCAGCCCGATGATCGGGGTGATCGCCAACGCCCACCGGGTCGGCACCACCGAGTGCAGGATCGGCAGGTTCTCCAGCGCCGCCCAGGGCCCCGGCACACCCGTACCCCGGTTGTCGAAGCGAACCTCCCGGCCCAGCGAGAGCACCGCGAAGAGCAGCCCGAGCGCGCCCAGCGCGAGCACCACGACCGAGCGGCGTAACCACCAGACCAGGGCGATCACCAGGACCGCCAGCGCCCAACCGAAGAAGCTGTTCTCCTCGGTCGGGTTCTTGGCCAGCCCGGCGGCGGTACGCGGGCTACCGGCAAGAGCCTCCCGGGAGTACGCGACGAACGAGGCCAGGTCGCTGGAGTAGCCGCGGATCAACCGGGACAGCCCGGAGTACGCGTCCGGCCCGAAGAACTGCACGTACAGGGGGTACGCCAGCAGCAGCGCGGCGATCCCGGCGGCGACGGCGAGACCGGCGAGGAAGGGCCGGGCCCGTGCGCGCAGATCGGCACGGCCGACGGCGAGCACGGCGATGATCACGCCGAGCCCGATCGCGGTCATCAGCAGGATCTCCAGGTTGAGGAAGGCCTGCCAGACGATCACGAGTGCGAGAAGGACCCCGTTGCGCAGCCAACGGCCCGCCTCACCGAGTCGCAGCGTGCGCCAAATGATCAACGGGACGACGAACTGCGACACGATGTTCGGGTGGCCATTGGCGTGCGACACCATGGCCGGCGCGAACGCGCAGAAGCCGCCGCCCAGCCACGCTGGCCCGCGGGTGCCGATCAGGACCCGGGAGAGAAGGAAATACCAGGCAGTGGCGGTGGCAATCATGCCGGCGGTGAGAAAGACCAGGAATGCCACCCGCGGCCCCAGGAGCAGGGTGACCGGCGTCAGTGGCAATGAAATGGATAATACGGACGTATTGGCCATCAGATTCACGCCGTCCGGAACGTTCATCTGATTGGAATGGAACGGGTACGCAAAATGCGTAACGACTCGCGCACCGTGCGCCATCATCCATTCGAACTGCGACTGATCGGACTGGTTGTCCCGCACGCCACTGCCGGGCTCCAACCAGAGGCGGCCGGTCACCCACAGGCCGAGCACCACGAAGCTCAGCACGGCGGCCAGGTCGACCCACTTCCCCTTGCGGGAAGGCCGAACGCCACCAGAGACCCCCCGCACCGACGACGCAGCGGCCGGACCGTCGCTGTCGCTGGGTTTGTCCGGTTCAGGAGTAGTCATGACAATTCATAGGGTAGTCAGGGCATGGCGCTGCCGTGACATGTTTCGGGGTACTGCCGTACTATGTGCCGGGTTCGCCGACCGCCGATCACGAACCCACCCCCCGACCACAATTCGGCCACCCCCGATGCCCCGATTCTTCTGCCGTCCCAGCGGATGATTCACTCTGTCGGTCCAGGCACGGGTCGAGTTCATATCGTGAGGAATCGACGCATGGCAGAAATCACTGGGGATCAGCGCGTGCAGTCCGAGGTGCTGGAAGGCCTGGCGACCGCTGTCAACCACCGCCGCTGGTTCATCGAACTGGCCCTGCCCTACCTCGGCGACGACCCGATCGAGATCGGCAGCGGTCTCGGTGACTACGCGCTGGAATGGTCGGAGCTGGTGCCCCGGTTCACCGCCACCGAGGCCGACCCGGACCGGCTGGTGCAGCTCAAGGAGCGCCTCGCCGACCGGCCGAACATCGACGTCCGGCAGATGCTGCTGCCGCACAACGACCGGGGCGACTACAGCGCGGCGGTCTCGTACAACGTCCTGGAGCACATCGAGGACCACGTGGGCGCGCTGGGCAGCATGCGCGACCTGGTCCGCCCCGGTGGCAACGTGATCATCATCGTGCCGGCGTTCCAGTTCGCGATGGGCCCGGCCGACATCGCCACCGGGCACGTCCGCCGCTACACGAAGAAGACGCTCAGTGCGGCGATGACGGAGGCCGGCCTGACCGTCGAGAAGATCCACTACGCCAACGCGCTCGGGTTGATCGGCTACTTCATGGCCACCAAGGTCTTTCGGCTGATGCCGAAGGAGGGCCCGATGGTCAAGGTCTACGACACCGTCGTCCTGCCCGCCACCAAGGCCGCCGAGCAGCGCGTCCGCCCCCCGTTCGGCCAGTCGGTCTTCGCCGTGGCCCGCGTCCCGTCCTGAACCCCACCCACCCCGCGATCTTGCACTTTCGGTCGCCCTCTTGTCCCTCATGTCAGGGATGCCGGGACAGCAAGTGCAAGATCGCGAGGGCTGGGGGTTAGCCCTTGATCTGGTACGTCGGGCGGATCACTGCTCGGGCCAGGGTGTGGAACGTGAGGTTGAAGCCGACGTAGGCGGGGCTGGCATCCGGAGTCAGGTCCAGGTGGTCGACATCCACGGCGTGCACCGCGAAGACGTACCGGTGCGGGCGGTCGCCGGGCGGCGGAGCCGCACCGCCGTAGCCCTGCTCGCCGTAGTCGTTGCGGACCGAGAACGCCCCACCGAGGTCGGTCCCCGCCGCGCCACCGGCGCCGCTGGGCAACTGCGTGACCTCGACCGGCACGTTCACGAGCACCCAGTGCCAGAAACCGCTGCCGGTCGGCGCGTCGGGGTCGTAGCAGGTCACCGTGAAGCTCTTCGTCTCGGCGGGAAAGTCCGACCAGGTCAGCTGCGGCGAGACGTTGTCACCCCCGGTGCTGCCATGCGCGTGCCGGGCATCCATCGGCTCGCCGTTCTGCACGTCGTCACTTGTCAGCGTGAACGAGGGCAGCGTCGGCAGCAGCTCGTACGGGTCCGGGGCGATCGGTCGTTCCAGGGTCATCGGGACGTGTCCTTCCGGTGTGCGGAGATACCAGCCTCTTCTTACCCCGTTCGGCGGCGGTCGACGACCGGTTGGCCACTGTCCGGGAGGCACCCGACAAAAGTTATAGTTGTCGCCGCAACGTTCCACGAGGGGAACTCTTTGGCCGGCATCTGGCGCGACTTCCTGATCGCCGCCGTCACCGCCGCACGGAAGCCCGCCGTGCGGAAGCCCGACACTCAGTCGCTCGCCCGGGAACGCCGACGCGCCGTCGAGCGGCTGGCCGAGGAGACGATTCGCGAGCACCGGCTGGCCGCAGACCCGCCGGAGTGACCGGGCGCGCGTGACGATGCTGCTCGGCCGTGATCGACTCCAGGTCACCGACGTGGCGGTATCCCGCGCTGCGGACACCGCAACATCGCCGAAGCGGAGTGGATCAGGGCGGAGGGTGTGGGATTCGAACCCACGAAGACATCGCTGCCTTACCGGTTTTCAAGACCAGCGCCATCGGCCACTAGGCGAACCCTCCCGGACCGCAACCCGCAGGCGTACGGCCACGCATAGTCTGCCACGGCTCGCTCCGGGCGGCCCGGCGTCCCTCCCCGGTACGCCAGCCAGGCGTCCTGCCGCGTCCACAGTGGGCTGGAGGGTGCGCCTGCGGCACCCGACGAGATCGGGAAGACTGAGCTCATGCGAGCCATCACCATTCCGCAGCCCGGTGGACCCGACGCGCTGGTGTGGGCCGAGGTGCCCGACCCCGAGCCGGGGGCCGGCGAGGTGATCGTGGATGTGCGGGCCAGCGCGGTCAACCGCGCTGACCTGCTGCAACGGCAGGGGCACTACCCGCCACCGCCGGGCGCATCCGCGTACCCCGGCTTGGAATGCTCCGGGGTGATCACCGTGGTCGGCTCGGAGGTCGCCGGGTGGGCGGTCGGGCAGCAGGTCTGCGCGCTGCTGGCCGGCGGGGGTTACGCCGAGCGGGTCGCGGTCCCCGCCGAGCAACTGCTGCCGGTGCCGGCGTGCGACCCGGTCGACGCGGCAGCGCTGCCCGAGGTGGCCTGCACGGTCTGGTCGAACCTGGTCATGGGGGCGCGGCTCGGCGCGGGCGAAACGCTGCTCGTGCACGGTGGGGGCAGCGGGATCGGCACCTTCGCGATCCAGCTCGGGACGGCGCTCGGCGCCACCGTCCTGACCACCGCCCGGGAGGCCAAGCACTCCCGGTTGCGCGAGCTGGGCGCGGCACACACGATCGACTACCGGGAGCAGGACTTCGTCGAGGAGGTCCGGCGAGTCACCGATGGTCGTGGCGCCGACGTCATCCTCGACATCATGGGCGCGTCCTACCTGGGCCGGAACGTCTCCGCGCTGGCGACCGGTGGGCGGCTGGTGACGATTGGTCTGCAGGGTGGGCGCACGGCCGAGTTGGATCTCGGCGCGCTGCTGACCAAGCGGGCGAGCATCGCCGCGACGTCGCTACGTTCGCGACCGCTCGCGGAGAAGGCGAAGATCGTCCAGGGCGTACGGGACGAGGTGTGGCCGTTGATCGAGGCCGGCATGATCCGACCGGTCGTGGACCGGCGGCTGCCGATGACCGAAGCCGCGCAGGCGCACCGGCTCGTCGAGTCGAACGATCACTTCGGCAAGGTGCTGCTCATGCGCGTGTGACGCGGGCGGGGTGCCGGCCGTCAGGCGAGTGAGTCCGCCGGGGTCGACTCCTCCGGCGCTCGCGGCAGCATCAGGCGGGCGCCCGGCCCCTCGCCGGCCAGGGTGTCCCCGGGGTTGTTGAGCATGCAGCGCTGCAGGGAGAGGCAGCCACAGCCGATGCAGCCATCCAGGTCGTCGCGGAGTTTGGTGAGCAGGCGGATCTTCTCGTCCAACCGGCCCCGCCATGTCTCGGAGAGCCGCGCCCAGTCCTGCGGGCTGGGCGTACGGGCTTCGGGGAGCGACTCCAACGCGGCCCGGATCTCCTCAAGCGAGACGCCGACCTGCTGGGAGATCCGGATGAAGGCGACCCGCCGCAACTCGGCGCGGGCGTACCGGCGCTGGTTGCCGCCGGTACGGTCGGCGCGGATCAGCCCGAGTCGCTCGTAGTAGCGCAGCGCCGACGGCGCCACGCCGGAGCGGACGGACAGCTCGCCGATCGTCAGTAGATCCTGCATCACCAGGTCCTTGAGTTGAAGTGCACTTCAACTCACACAGTAATGGCAGGGCCACCACACCGACCACCGATCGGTTCCCGGTCTGCGGCGGTCGATCAGAGCGCTTCTGGGATCAGCGCGCGGATGAGGCGGCGGGGCGGCGGCGGGCGCGTTCGCGACCGAGGATCCAGATCGCCTCGACGCCGTCCTTCCAGGTGATCTTCTTGCCCTCTTCCCGGCCGCGCGCCCGGTAACTGATCGGCACCTCGTACGGGCGGATTCGTTGCCGCAGCAGCTTGCCGGTCACCTCGGCCTCCATGCCGAAGCCGCGCGAACGCACGTCGAGCGACCGGTAGAGCGCCACCGGCATCAGCTTGAAGCAGGTCTCAAGGTCGCCAATGTACGAGTTGAACAGCACGTTGGCCGCCATCGTGACGCCCTTGTTGCCCATCACGTACCAGAAGCTGTAGGCGCTGTGGCTGCCGAAGGTGCGATTGCCGTAGACGACCTTGGCTCGCCCGTCGAGCACCGGGGCGAGCAGCTTGGGGATGTCCTGCGGGTCGTACTCCAGGTCGGCGTCGAGGATGACCATGTAGTCGCCTTCGGCGCTGTCGACAGCCGTCTTGATGGCGGCACCCTTGCCGGCGTTGCGCTGGTGGGTGATGACCCGCAGGCGGGCGTCATCAGCGCGACCGAGGACCTCGCCGGTGCCGTCCCGGCTGCCATCGTCGACGACGACCAACTCGATCTCGCACGGATAGTCCACCGCCAATGCCTGCTTGAGGGCATCCGCGATGCGTTCTTCCTCGTTGAAGACCGGCATGAGGATCGAGAGCTTCACGGGAATCTCCACGGTGGCGACGACACGTCGGGCATAGCCTAGCCTGGCTGGTCAGCCCGACGTCTGCCACCACCATCGGGCAGTCGGCGTGGCGGCTCCAGCCCGATGGTGTTTACTTCCCGCCATGTCGGCTGCCGGCTCCCTGCTCGCGGCGGTTCCTGTCGCCGCGGTGCTCCTGCTCACCGTCGCGACGAGGCCGCACGAGGCCGGCGCGGTGGCACCGCTGCGGCTCGCCGTGGTGCGCGCCGCCCTGCTCAGCGGGGTGTACGCGGTGCTCGTCGTGGAGGTGCTCGGCGCGCTGCACGCGCTGACCCGGCCGGCGTTCGCCGTCGCCTGGCTGCTCTTCCTGGCCGCCGCCGCGACAGCAGTCGGGGTGCGGCGGCGACGGGCGACCCTTCTCGCGCAGCCGCGCACCGCCGCATCGCGACCGGTGCCGGTCGGCGCCGTGGTGTCCGGCTCCGAGGCCCCCGAACCGGCCGTCGTCCCCGGCGCGGCCGAGTCCGGCCCCACGCCGACCCAGGCCGGTCGGGCACCCTCCGGCCGGCTCGCTGTGGCGGTCGACGCCTGGCGTACGGCGGGTCGGGGCGAGCGGCTGCTCGCCGGCACGATCGCCGGGCTGGTGCTGGTGGAGTTGCTGGTCGCGCTGCTGGCCGAGCCGAACAACTTCGACTCGCAGACCTACCACCTGCCGAAGGTGGAGCACTGGGTGGCCCAGGGCGACCTGGAATTCTGGCCCACCGCGATCCACCGGCAGGTGACCATCCCGCCCGGAGCCGAGTATCTGCTGCTGCACCTGCGCCTGCTCACCGGCGGCGACCAGTTGTACAACCTGGTGCAGTGGGCGGCCGGGGTGGTCTGCCTGCTGGTGGCCGCACGGATCACCGCACAGCTCGGCGGCGGCCGGAGGGCACAGTTGCTCACCGCGTTCGTGCTGGCGACCACGCCGATGGTGGTGCTCCAGGCGACCAGCACGCAGACCGACCTGGTCTGCGCGGCGTGGGTGGCCTGCGCGGCGACCCTGGTGCTGGACGGGCTGCGTCGGCGGACCGGCTGGGGCACGCTCCTCGGCCTGGGCGCGGCCACCGGGCTGACCGCGGTGACCAAGACCAGCGGCCTGATCGCGGTCGGCCCACTGCTGGTGCTCTGGGGGCTGGCCCAGCTCCGGCTGGCCCAGCTCCGGCTGGCCCTGGCCGAGCGGGCGGCATCGCCCGGCGCGCCATCGCCCGGTGTGGCGACAAGCAGCGCGGCGACGACCGGCGGGGGTCGGCGGCCTCGGCCGGTTGGCGGGCTGGCCCGTACGGTCACCGGCTCGGTGCTGATCATGCTGGTCGCGGCCGTGGTGGTCGGCCCGTTCCTGGCCCGGGTGACCGCCGAGTTCGGGCACCCGCTGGGGCCACCCCGGCTACGCGAATCGATCCCGATGGAGCGGCACGATCCGCCGTCGATCCTGGTCAACGCCCTGCGGATCGGGCACACCGCGTTCGACACGCCGCTGGCACCCCTGCGCCGGGCCGGAGCTGAGGCGATCATCGGCGGCGCTGGCGCGATCGGGGTCGACCCGCAGGACCGCGCGATCACCTTCGGTCGGGAGATCTTTCCGGTGCCGGCCTGGTACCCGGACGAGGATCGGGTGGCGTTCCCCCTGGCCGGGGCGTTGGCGTTGATCGGCGCGATCGTCGCGCTCGCCCGTCCACGCCGGATCGACCCCGAGCGGACCGGGCCGCTGCGCGCGTACGCGGTGGTGGTGCTGGCCGCCGTCCTGCTGCACACCTCGATGATCAAGTGGCAGCCGTGGGGGAACCGGCTGATCCTCTACGCCCTGGTGCTCGCGGTGCCGCTGGCCGGGCTCTGGCTCGACGCGCTCCTGCGCCGCCACGCGTACCCGGGTCGGGTGGGGGCACGGCGGTCGGTGGCCACGCTGGCGGCCGTCACCGTGCTGGCCGCCTCGGCGCTGGCCGGGGTGCTCGCGGTGTCGTACGGCTTTCCCCGACGGTTGGTCGGCACCGGCTCGGTCTTCACCACCTCGGACTGGGACACCCGGTTCGTGCGTCGCCCGGAGTGGGCTGACGAGTTCCGCTGGGCCGCGGCGGCGGTCCGCGACAGTGGTGCCCGTCGGATCGGGTTGGCACAGCAGAACGACAACTGGGAGTACCCGTGGTGGCTGCTGCTGCGGCAGCCGGACGGGCGTTCGCCGGAGCTGGTGTCGCTGCAGTCGGTGCTGCCGGAACGACCGCCGGCGGACCCCGCATCTGTCGACGCGATCGTGTGCACCGGCAGCAAGCCGGCCTGCGCCAAGCTCGTTCCGGCCGGCTGGCGGCTGGAGTTCCGCGGCTACGTCGGCTACGCGCTGCCGCCGGGTCGCTGACCCGGCGAGGCGACGACCGCCCGGCTGGTCCGATCCGGGCGGTTCTGCGGCTACTGACCGAGGCAGGGGCCCCTGCTCGACACAGGGGCCCCTGCTCTCACTTCGTCCGGGGGATGAGGATGAGGCGGGCCACGGACTTGTCGCCGTCCTTCGCACCGGCGACGCCGAGCGTCGCGCCGACCTTCACCTCGCTCGGCTGCACGGTGGCACGGCGCTCGACGACCCGCAGGTCGTCACCGAAGGTCCAGGTCATGGTGAAACCGTCGGTGGACTTGACGGTCATCGAGTCGCCGTCGATCGCGGTCACCTCGCCGCGCTGCACGGCGACGGTCTGCGTACCGCTGTCCTTGGTCTGCACCACCGCCTCGCCGTGCAGGGTGTTCTTGCGCAGCTGCACGCGGGCCTGGCGGCGCTTGCGCCACTCCTCGCCGCGCTTGTCCCGGGCCTTCTCCTTTGCCGTCGGCGAGGCGCCCGGGGTCGGGGTGGCCGGGGCGGCGACGGTCTGCACGTCCAGGTCGTCGGCGTCGAAGCCCATCGCGGCCAGCGCCTGGCCCTCCACCCCCATCGCGGCGGCGACCTCGACCGCGGCCTCCCGGGCGGGTTGGCTGGCCACCTCGGCGGCACCGCAGCCGGTGAGGCCGAGCGTGACCGCCGCGAGCAGTGCCGTGGTGCCGGTGGCGAATCCCCAACGTGGCATGGCTTTCCCTCTCGTCCGTGGAGCCCTGAGCATTCCCTCCGACGACGAGCGGACCGTCAGGCCAATGTTCGGGCCAGGTAAGGATCACCGGGCAGCCGGACCGTGAAGGCGGCACCGCCCTCCGGCGCGTGCCCGGCGGCGATCTCCCCGCCCAGGCGACGGACCAACCCGGCAGCCAGCGCCAACCCCAGTCCGCTGCCCACCTTGCGCACCCCCCGGTAGCGCTCGTGCAGCGCACCGCGTTCGAACGCCACCGCCAGGTCGTCGTCGGTGAAGCCGGGCCCGCCGTCGCGGACCTCCAGCACACCGCCGGAGGCCGGGCCCGCGTCGGCCGGCCGGACCGCGAGCACCACCGGCGACCCCGGGGGTACGACCCGCAGCGCGTTCTCCAGCAGCCCGTCCAGCACCTGCCGGATGCGCCCCGGATCGGTGTACGCGGGCACCGGCTGGCCGGGTGTCTCCACCCGGAACGACACGCCCACCGCCGCGCACCGGCCGGACCAGGTCGGCTCCGCGTCCAGGGCCAGCCGGGTCAGGTCCACCGGCACCGGTTCGAGGGGGAAGTCGGCGGCCTCCAGACGGGCCAACGCCAGCAGGTCGCCGATCAGCCGGTCCAGGTGTTGGGCTTCGGCCAGCACCGTCCGGCTGGTGTCGACCGTGTCGTCCGCGCCGAGCACCCCGTCGGCGAGCGCCTCGGCGTACCCGCGGATCGCGGTCAGCGGGGTGCGCAGCTCGTGCGAGACGGACAGCAGGAACTCCCGTTGCCGCCCCTCACTGGTGGCCAGCGCGGCGGCCAACCCGTTCAACGCCTCGGCCAGGTCGGCGACCTCGTCCGGCGACTCGACCGGCACCCGGACCGCACGGTCGCCGGCGCGCAGCCGGGCGGCGGCGGTGGCCGCGACGCGGATCGGCCGGGCCAACCGCCGGGCCAGCAGCAGCCCGGCCACCACACCGGCGGTCAACCCGGCCAGCAGCGGCAGCCACAGACTAAGCAACACCTTGGCCCACAGCCCGTTCGCCGCCGGACGGGAGAGCACCACCCCGTTGCCGTTGGGGAGGGCCCGACCCTCGACCAGGGCACGTTCGCCGTTGACCGGGCGGCGGACCGACACGTTGCGGCCCTCCTCGATCCGCTGCACCACCCGGGCCGGCAGGCCCGGCCGGTCGACCGTTCCGCGCCGGATCAGGTACGCGTTGATGCCCTGGTTGCGCAGTTGCTGGATGAGCCGTTCCTCGTCGGCGCTGCGACCCCGGTCCAGGCGGGTCCGCAGCACCTCGGCGGCGAGCCGGGCCTGCGCGGCGAGCGCCTCCTGATCGCGGCGCTCCGCGCCACGGATCGCCAACGGCACGGCGACGATCGCGGTGACCAGCACCGACACCAGCGCCACCGCACAGGTGACAAGCACCGCCCGGGCGGTCAGCGTACGGCCGAACCGGCCACGTCGGAGTGCGTTCGGCGGGCCGGTGCCGACCACCGGCAGGGCCACGGTCGGCGAACCGGTGCGCCCGGGGTGATCAGCCATCGACCGCGTACCCCACGCCGCGGTGGGTGCGGATCACACTGGCCGGCCCGAGCTTCGCCCGCACCTGGGCGACGTGCACGTCCACCGTCCGGGTGCCGGCGTGCGCCGCGTAACCCCAGACCCCGGCCAGCAACTCCTCCCGGGTGAAGACCCGACCGGGCCGGGCCATCAGGTGGGCCAGCAGGTCGAACTCGGTGGAGGTGAGCTGAACCGGGGCGCCCGCCACGGTCACCGTCCGGCGAGCCGGGTCGAGCGTCACCGGGCCGACGACGCGCGGCCGGTCCGCGCCCTCCGGGCCACCGGCGGAGCGGCGCAGCACCGCGCGCACCCGGGCAACCAACTCCCGGGGGCTGAACGGTTTGGTGACGTAGTCGTCGGCACCCAACTCCAGGCCGACGATCCGATCCACCTCGTCGTCTCGGGCGGTGAGGAAGATGACCGGGGTCCAGTCACCGGCCTCGCGCAGCCGGCGGCAGATCTCCGTGCCGGGCAGGCCCGGCAGCGCGATGTCCAGGACGCAGGCCACCGGGCGCAGTCGGCGGGCGGCGCTCAGGCCGGCCGCACCGTCCCGTTCCAGGTGGACACCGAACCCGTCACGGCTGAGGTAAAGCCGGACCAGGTCGGCGATGGCCGGCTCGTCCTCGACCACGAGGACGAGCCCGCGGTGCGGCGGTTCGACGGTCACCGGCCCATGATTGCCGACCCGGAGGGCTCGGCGCGATCGACGGGTGTTCGAGTTCGGTAAAGGCGAGGTGAAGCCAGAACGGCGTCAGCTCACCACTGCGGGACGGAACACGCTGGGGCGCGCGGCGGCCGGCGCGTCACCGATGGTGGCGACGATCCGCTCACGGGGCGCCCGCAGGCGGGTGCGGAACGCGTGGTTGAGCAACGCGTCGAGCTGCCACACCCGCTTCGGGTGAGTCGTACGGATCAGGAACCGCTCACGGATCCCGTCGATCGCGGTGGCCGCCAACTCGACCGAGTGCAGCCGCGGGTCCGGGCTCCAGGTCACGTTGCTCAGCTCACGCAACTCGGTGTTGAGGTGCAGACGCAGTCGGTGCAGCAGCCGGGTCTGCTGGGTCACCACCAGCCGGCGGTGGGTGAGCAGGATCAGGTAGTCGCCGGTGACCGGTCGGTCGGGGCGGCTACAACGGGTGACCAGGATGGTGGCGTCACCGGAGCCGACGCAGCGCCGGAAGACCGGCATGTGCCGGCTCACGGTCTGCACGGCCAGGCCAGCCTCGGCGGCGGCCGGAAGGAACGTTCGGGAGAAGACGTCCATGACCTGCCCAACGACCTCCCTTAGCGGGGTGACGTGGGTCACGGGGGATTTTTGGAAGTTCCACGTGGAGGGTCGCACTCCCTGTCCGATTTCCGACTTCGACGGATCATGGTCGGGAGTCGGGCTGGAGCGGACTTGCGGCGAACAGCTCCCCCAGCCAGCCGGGCACCGCGTCGGCGTACTCGGCGCGGGACTCCTCGGCGGTGTCCAGGGCTCGACGCCAGGACAACGACCGGCTCACCGCCCCCAGGTTGATCGCGAGGTCGGCGGCCTCGACGAGGGTCCGGTGGTCATACCTGTCGGTCCACGCCTCCAGGTAGGCGTCGCGCAGCCGAGCCAGCCGGGCGTCGTCGGCTGCCAACTCCTTCACGTACCGGATGGAGCGCAGGGTCACCAGCAGCGTGCCGAACGGGTGCGCCACCGAGGCGTCTCCCCAGTCGAAGTAGCGGCACCCGGCCCGGCCCGCGAAGACGTTGCCGTCGTGCAGGTCGTCATGTTGCACAGTGGCCGCAATGCCGATGTCGGCGAGCCGGCGGCACCGCTGCGCGTACGACGGCAACTCGGCTCGCAGCCGCTCGTACAGGTCCGGGCTGAGCCCGCCCTCGGCACCGATCAGCAGTGACTCGCGGTCGTCGAGCAGCTCGGCGAAGAGCCCAGCCAGCGCCTCGGGGCGGTGGTCCGGCACGCCCAGGGAGACCAACTCGTCGGCACGCGGCGCGGTGGCCAGTTGCAGCGCGGCGTACCCGGGCAGTGCCCGCTCCCAGTGCGCCAGATCGGGGTCGCGCGCCAGCACGTCGCGCAACGACTCGCCGCCGTCGGGCAGCAGCGACCAGCCCTGCTCCGGGTCGACCGCGATCGGTGTCAGCACCCGCTCGGGCGTCAACTGCGCGAGCGTCGCGATCAGGACGGCCTCGTGCACCGTGCCCCGGTTGTTGGCCTTGAACCAGACCGGGCCGTCGTCGGTGGGCACGCGCCACACCAGCGACCAGGGACGCAGCCGGGGCTCCACCAGCCCGGTCACCCGCCGGCCGGCCCGGCTCAGCTGCGCCTCGACCCAGGACCGGGCCCGCGACTGCCACTGCTCACTGGACCAGTCGAGGCCGTGCCCATTCGCGTTCGTCGTCACGCTGGGCACCTTAAGCGGCCCTCCGGCGCCGGGCCATACGTTTCCTGGCCGGGGTCAGACCAGCTCGACGATGGTGGCGTTGGCCATGCCGCCGCCCTCGCACATGGTCTGCAGGCCGTAGCGGATCCCGTTGTCCCGCATGTGCTGGAGCATCGTGGTCATGATCCGGGCACCGGAGCCACCGAGCGGGTGACCGAGGGCGATCGCGCCACCGCGCGGGTTGAGCCGCTCCGGGTCCGCCTCGGTCTCCGCCAGCCAGGCCAGCGGCACCGGGGCGAACGCCTCGTTGACCTCGTACACCCCGATCTCCTCGATGCCCAGCCCCGCGCGGCGCAGCGCCTTCGCGGTCGCCGGGATGGGCGCGGTGAGCATGGTGACCGGGTCGTCGGCGGCAACCACGGCGGTGTGGATCCGGGCAAGCGGCCGCAGGCCGTGCCGGCTGGCCCATTCGGAGGTGGTCACCGCGAGGGCCGCGGCGCCGTCGGAGATCTGGGACGCGGACCCGGCGGTCACCACGCCGTCGGCACGGAACGGCGTGGCCAGCTCGCCGAGCTTGGCCAAGGTCGTGTCCCGGCGGATGCCCTCGTCGGCGGCGAACTTGCCGCCGTCGCCGAGCGGCACCGCTGCCAGCTCCGGGTCGAAGGCGCCAGCGTCCTGTGCGGCGGCTGCCTTCTCGTGGCTGGCCAGCGCGAACTCGTCAAGCTGGGTACGGGAGAGGCGCCACCGCTGGGCGATCAACTCGGCCCCGACGCCCTGGTTGAACGGCAGGGGCGCGTCGTCGGCGAAGCCCTCGACACCCCGGTAACGGTCCCGGAGCTGGTCACTGAACGGCATGCCGTCGGCCACACTGGAGCCCATCGGCACCCGGGTCATCGACTCCACCCCACCGGCGACCACAAGGTCGGCCTGGCCGGAGAGCACCGTCGCGGCGGCGAAGTGCAGCGCCTGCTGGCTGGAACCGCACTGCCGGTCCAGCGTCGTGCCGGGGACCGTCTCGGGCCAACCGGCGGCGAGGACGCCGTTGCGGGCGATGTTCCACGACTGCTCGCCGACCTGGGACACGCAGCCCCAGAAGACGTCGTCGACCTGCACCGGGTCGAGCCCGGTGCGCTCGGCGAGGGCGCGCAGCACGTGCGCCGACAGATCGACCGGGTGGACGCTGGCGAGACTGCCCCTACGCCGCCCGACCGGGGTGCGTACCGCGCCGACGATGACCGCGTCACTCATGTTTACTCCCCGGTAACTTGGGCTGCCCCGATCTTACGTCCTCGACCGACTGACTGCCCCCGGGGCTGCCCTCCCTCTACCGGCACACCGGTGCGCGCCCGCGCCGATGATGCGGGGCGCTCGCGGACCGGGCCGGGACTGCCGGAAGCCGGAAGCCGCTGGCATGCTGAGCGCGTGGATGAGATCTCCCCGGTCCGGCAGTGGCGAGTGCCGGCGAGCCTACCGGCTGCGAAACTGGCCGGTGCCGTCCTGCTGGTCGCGCTCGGGCTGCTCTTCGCCGACGGCGACCCGGTCCGCCTGGTGGTGGCCGTCCTGGCCGCCGTCGCGCTGGCCGCTTGGGCGGTACGCGACCTGATCGCACCGGTCCGACTGGCGGTGGATCCGGCGGGGCTCACCGTCATTCACGGGTTCGCTGGTCGCCGACTGCTGCCCTGGCCGGCGATCGAGGCGATCACCGTGGACCGGCGACCGCGACTGGGGCTCACGTCCGAGGTTCTGGAGATCGACGCGGGCGAGTCACTGCACCTCTTCAGCCGATACGACCTGGGCTCCACCCCGGAAGAGGTCGCCGCCACGCTAAGCGCCGCCCGCCGCTCCTGACACCCGGAGATCTTGGAAGGAAACCGCCCCTCCGGGGGCACCTTCCTTCCAAGATCTCGATCGAGCTGTCAACCGAGCAGGGCGGCGCTGCGGAAGAGAGCCAGCGCGAGCAGGACCAGCACGATGATCGCAGCGCCGGCGACCTGCACCAACGTGCGCCGGCCACGCGGCGCGTACGCGAGCACCAGCGCCATCAGCGCGCCGACCACCAGACCACCAAGGTGCCCGGGGATCGAGATGCCCGGTACGGCCAGCGTGAACACCAGGTTGATCACCAGGACCGGAATGATCTGGGAAATGTCCCGGCCCATCTTGCGCTCGACGATGAGCAGCGCGGCGAAGAGCCCGAAGATCGCCGTCGACGCGCCGACGGTGGACGCGTTCTGAGCGCTGAACAGGTAGGCCGCCACGTTGCCGCCAAAACCCGCGATCAGGTAGAGCGCAGCGAAACGCACCCGCCCGAGGCTGGCCTCCAGCGACCTGCCGAGCACCCACAGGGCCCACATGTTGAGCAGCAGGTGAATCACGCCGTAGTGCAGGAACATCGCGGTGACCAGCCGGTACCACTGACCCTCAGCGATCCCGCCGACCGTGCCATCAGGAAGGAACGCCAGCCCGAGCACCGACCCCCAGTTGGTCAGCGGCGTACTGCCGCCCATCAGGCCGCCGAAGCCAGAGCCACCCACCGCTGCGTCCCCACCCCGGTCGGAGGCGATGGAGAGCAGCATGAGCAGCAGATTCAGAGCGATCAGCGCCTTCGTGACGTAGCCCTGCCGGCCGGCCGTACCACCACCGAAGGCGGTACGCGCCGGCCGGACACTGCGACGTCCCTCGTTGACGCACTCCGGGCACTGGTGCCCGACGGACGCCTCCCGCATGCAGTCCGGGCAGATCGGCCGGTCGCAGCGGGTGCACCGCACGTAGGTCTCCCGGCCGGGGTGCAGGTAGCAGACCGGGGCGGTCGGCGGAGACTCGCTCACCGGGCCGACCCTCCGTCCGCCGCCGCACGAACCACCGGCGCCGGCCGGTGCGGTGCTCCGGAGCGCTCAATCATGCGAGCAAAGGTACCTCGCCGGTCGGTCAGGCAGCAGACCGCTCGATCTCGACCCGCTCGATGACGACGTCCTGCAGCGGACGGTCGCTCGGGCCGGTCGGGGTGTTCGCGATCGAGTCGACGATCTTCACCGACTGCTCGTCGGCAACCTGGCCGAAGATCGTGTGCCGGTTGTTGAGGTGCGGCGTCGGGGACACGGTGATGAAGAACTGCGAACCGTTGGTGCCCGGTCCGGCGTTCGCCATCGCCAGCAGGTAGGGCCGGTCGAACCGCAGCTCCGGGTGGAACTCGTCGGCGAACTTGTAGCCCGGCCCGCCCCGACCGGTGCCGGTCGGGTCGCCCATCTGGACCATGAAGCCGCTGATGACACGGTGCGAGATGGTGCCGTCGTAGTACGGACCACTGCCCGGCTGACCGGTGCGCGGGTCGGTGTACTCCCGGTTGCCCTCGGCCAGGTCGACGAAGTTGCGGACGGTCTTCGGCGCGTGGTTGGGGAAGAGCTCCAGCCGGATCGGGCCGGCGTTGGTGTGCAGGGTGGCGTAGACAGCCTCGGCCACGGGTACTCCTCACTCGATGGTCAGTTCCATGCGGATCCTCCCATGTGCCCGATCTGGCATCGCGGAGGCATCCGAAGGTGGAGGATGACGAAGGAACAACTCCCAGGAGGTAGGACCGTGTTTGGATTCGGGCGGCGTAAGTCCCAGGGGCAGTTGGCCAAGGCCGAGCTGAACCAGAGCATCAGCCACCTGATGCAGGCAGCCAACCACGCGGCGAAGGGCGCCGGTGCGACCGTCGGTCCGCGGGTCCAGGTGGCCCGGGGCTACGTCGGGCCGGCCGCGGCGAAGGTTCGCGACCAGGCGTCGACCGGCTGGGGGACGACACTCACCACGCTGGCACCGCTGGCTGCGGCGGCCCGTGACGGCGCCGCGCAGGCAGGGCCGCTGACCAGGAAGGCCAGGTCGAAGACCATGCGGATCACCGGTAAGAAGAAGCAGCCGCGCCGTCGCGGCTCGATGATGACCGGCCTGCTGGCAGCAGGCGTCGTAGCCGGGCTGGCCGGCGCGGTGGCCATGCGCCGCCGCCGGGAGCAACAGGAGTGGGCCGAGTACGACCCGACCCGCAGCCTCGATCCGATGCGCGACGAGGTCGACTCGATCGAGGTGCGGACGCCGTCCACCGCCAAGGGGACCGACGGGGCCGCCATGACCGGCGCGGCCGGGATGACCGGCGCCGGTAGTTCGGCGGTCGCCGGCGGCACCAGCGCGAGCACCACCGGCACGGCCAAGCAGAGCGGTGTCCGCCCGACCGACAAGGTCCCGTCGGTCGCCGAGGGCGCCACGGACGTCTCCGGTCGGCCGACCGACGACCTCACCAAGGCGCTGAGCAAGGACACGGCCCGCACCAACGGCCGCCGCTGACCCGACGACAGCGCGGCGAGCGCCGACGACGTGGGGTTCACCACCCACTCGTCGGCGCTTCCGCATGCCGGCGCCCCGACGTGCCGGCGTCCGGCTTCGCGTCAGAGCCAGCCGTTGCGGCGGAACCAGCGGTAGAGGGCCAGCGAGACGCCGAGCATGAGGGCCAGGGCGACCGGATAGCCGTACGTCATCTTCAGCTCGGGCATGTTGTCGAAGTTCATGCCCTCCACGCCGGCGATGGAGGTCCAGACCGCCGCGATGGCCGCCCAAGCGGCGATCTTGCGCATGTCGTTGTTCTGGTCGACGGTGACCTGGGCCAACCGCGCCTGGAGGATCGAGTTCAGCAGGTCGTCGTAGGAGTTCACCTGCTCCACGGTGCGGCTCAGGTGATCCTGGACGTCCCGGAAGTAGCGCCGGATCTCCTTGGGCACCTCGCGGTTGACCTGGGAAGTCAGCGTCATCAGCGGCCGCTGCAACGGCACCACCGCCCGCTTGAACTCCACCAGCTCCCGCTTCATCTGGTAGATCCGCTGGATCCGCCCGTGGCCGTGGCGGTCGAAGACCTCAGCCTCCAGCACGTCCAGGTCGTCCTCGATCTGCTCGGCAACCTCCAGATAGAGGTCGACCACCCGGTCGGTCACCCCGTACGCCACCGCCCACGGGCCCTGGAGCAGCAACTCCTGCTTGGTCTCCAGGTCGGCGCGGATCGGGGCGAGCCGGCAGGCGTCACCGTGCCGGACGCTGATCACGAAGTTCGGGCCGATGAAGAGCATCACCTGCCCGGTCTCCACGACCTCGGAGTTCTCGGTCAGCTCGGCGTGCTCGCAGTACCGGGCGGTGCGCAGCACCAGGAAGACGACGTCGCCGAACCGCTCCAGCTTGGGGCGCTGCTCGGCCTTCACCGCGTCCTCGACGGCGAGCTCGTGCAGGCCGTAGGTCTCCGCGATGGCGGTCATCTCGGCCAGCTCCGGCTCGTGCAGACCGATCCAGACGAAGCCGTGCTCCTCGCGACGGGCCGCGGCCAGCGCGTCCGCGTACGTCCAGTCGCCGGGTTGCCGCTTACCGTCGACGTAGAGCGCGCAGTCGACCACCGCGCTGCGGCCGGTGCCGGCGGGGGCCGGCGCGGGCGGCGAGCCGTCGGCGTTGAGCATCCGGGTCATCGCCCGGACCGGGGACGGCCACGCCCGAGGTCGCAGCACCCGACCGGTGGCGGACGGTGCCGTCCGGTCCCGCTCTGTCCGATCCGTCATCGCGCCACCTCCCACGCTCAGCTGCGGCTTGCAGGCTACGCCGACCGCAGTCGAGGACACGTGTGACGGCGGTCGCGTGGGCGTCGCCGGGCAGGCCGGCCAGGCCTTGTGAAACAGGCCCTTGGGGCGGCGCCGGGCGGGCCGGGCCGCATCGGGGGGGGGGTGCGGGGACGACACGGCCCACCCGGCGCCAGTGGGGGCGGGAGGTTGTGCTGCCGCGTCACCCGGGCTGCGGCCGGCCCGAACGTCGGCGGTGATCTCCGCTACGTCTGACGGGTGACGCTCGCAGCATTGTGGGCCGCCGGCCGCCCGGAACGGGAGTCCCGGGACGGCCGGCATCGTCGTTCTGTCGGGAACCCGACAGATGATTCAGCTCCGGACGGCCTCGACGGCCTCCGCGAGCCGACGGACGCCCTCGTCGATCCGGTCGACGGTCACCGCCGAGAAGGCCAGTCGCAGGGCATGTCGCCCACCGTCCAGCACGAAGTCGCTGCCCTTCACCACGGCGACCCCACGCTCGGCCGCCGCCGGGGCGAGCCGGTCGACCAGCACGTCCTCCGGGAACTCCACCCAGAGGAAGTAGCCACCGTCGGGCTCCACGAACCGGGCCTGCGGCAGGTGCCGGCGCAACGACTCGGCGAGCACCCGGGCCCGCTCGCCCAGCGCCGCACGGACGGTCTCGATCGAGCGGTCGATGTCACCGGACACGCAGAACTGGTGCACGATCGCCTGGGACACCATCCCGGGCGAGATGTAGAGGCTCGTCGCGTTCTTGGCGATGTCGGCGACCAGACCCGCCGGGCCGACCAGGTAACCGACCCGCACGCCCGGGCAGACCGTCTTGGTGAAACTCGACGCGTGCACCACCACGTTGCGGGTGTCCAGCGAGAGCATCGACGGCAGCGCCTCACCACGGAAACGGATGTCCGCGTACGGGTCGTCCTCGAAGATCGTGAACTCGTACTCGGCGGCCAGGTCGAGCAACTCCCGACGCTTCTCCAGCGAGAGCGTCATGCCGGCCGGGTTCTGGTAGTTCGGGATGACGTGGGCGAGCCGGGGCCGGACCCCGGACTCCAGCAGCTTGCGCAGCTCGGCGGTGTCCAGGCCATCCGGCTGGACCGAGATGCCGTGCAGCTCACTGCCCATCCGCTGGAGGTTGAGCAGCGTCCGGTCGTACGTCGGGCGTTCCACCACCACCGCGTCGCCCGGACGGACCAGGTGCTCGAAGAGGAACGCGTCGGCCTGAAGCGACCCGTTGGTGACCAGCACCTGGTCGGCCTGGACCCCGTGCTTCTCGGCGATCCACTTCCGCAGCGGAAGGTAGCCGACGGAGGTGCCGTATGCCGTGACCCCTGCGGGGTCGGCGTCGAAGGCGCGGACGGCGGCGGCCTTGAGCCCCTCGACATCGACGATGTCCAGCGAGGGAGCCCCACGGGCAAAGGAGATCAACTGCTCGGCGGTCATGGATGTTGAGCGTACGGGCGGCGGTGGGGGACGCGCCGACGGCACGGCGATGTCCGCATCCTGAGCCACCGGGTCGGGTGACCCGACTCCGCCGGTCGGCGACAGATCAGACCGGAAGGGCGAGCGCGTCGTGCTGCGCTGCGCGGGAAAGTCCCTCCAACTGCACACCGAGCGCGTCGAGGAGCTGGCTCCAGTCGAAGTAGGAACGCCAGGCGACGATCCGGCCCTTGCGAGCCCGGACCACGTCGGCCACCTCCCAGGTCACCGTCCGACCGGTGGGCGCGACGGTGCCGTACGGCGAATGCAGCGTGCCGGTGTGGGTGCCGGTCAGGCGCAGCTCGACCGCCGCACCACCACCCGTGCGGACCGCGCCGACCGGGTCGACCCGTAGGTCTGGAAAAGCGCCGGTCCAGGTGCGCAGGAGCGCGGGCAACTCGATTGGACGGACCGTCACACCCGGCATGGCGTAGAACGCCTCCGGGGCGTAGAGATCCGGTAGACGGGCCACGTCCCGACTCAGGAGCATGGCGTACTGCTGCTCGACCAGGCGCTCCGCGTCACGCATCGGGCCCTCCCGCGCGGGCCACGGCACCTCCGCGCCCGCAGGGGATGTCTACCCATCGATCCGGCCCGGCACACCACCCCCGGTCAGCTCGTGGCGACCGCCTGGCTCTCCGCCCAGACCCGCATGATGTCCCGAACGGAGATCACCCCCGCCACCTCCCGGCCGTCCAGCACCACCAGGTGCCGGAACCCGCCCCGGGCCATCGCGGCGGCCGCCTCGGCCACCGTCCATTCCGGGCCCGCGTAGACCACGTCCCAGGTCAGGTGGGCGCCGGTGCGTTCCACGTCGCAGTCGAGGCCAGCGCCGATCGCCTTCAACACGTCGCGTTCGGTCATGATCCCGACCCCCTCGGAATCCGGGTCGATCACGACCGCCGACCCGACACCGCGGGCCGACATCATCCGGGCCGCCTGGCGAAGCGTGTGCTCCGGACCGACGACGAGGACCTCGCTGGACATCGCATCGCGTACCTGCATCACCCATCACTCCTTCGGGACGGCGGCATTCGGTACGGACATCGTGGTCCGTGGATGTTTCCGGGACAAGTGCGGCATCGCAGTTGCAGCGGGCGCTCGCTACTGTCGGACGGGTGTCCACCGAGCCTCTGCGCTGCGCCGGCGCGCTGATCGCCGACCACGACGGTCGCATCTTCTTCCAGCGCCGCTCACCGCACCGACGCCTCTTCCCCGACTGCTGGGACATCGTCGGTGGCCACCTCGAACCGGGCGAGGACATCGACGAGGCACTGCGCCGGGAGATCACCGAGGAGACCGGCTGGGTCCTCTCGCACGTCCTGGGCCAGGTGGGCGAGTACAGCTACGTCGGTGCCGACGGCCTGGCCCGGACCGAGTACGACTTCCTGGTCCGGGTCGACGGTGACCTGGACCGCCCGACGCTGGAGGCCGGCAAGCACACCGAGTTCCGCTGGCTGGCCGAGCACGAGGTGGCCATGCTGGACGAGCACCGCGACGTCGACGACGGGCTGATCCGACGGATCGCGGAGGAGGGCTTCGCCGTCCTGCGGTCGATCGGTCGGTGAACACCGTCGAGTTGGCACCGCACCGCGTCGCCGGGCTGCTCGCCCCGGCCGTGGACCGGGTCTTCCGCGCCGGCATGCTGGCCGGCCGCGACGGCGGAGGCGCCGAACTGAGCCAACGCTACGGCGGAGTGACGGCGACCGGTTTCCTGGTCGACCTGCGTACCCGGCTGGCCGCACCCGGTGGCACTGTCGACGGGCCTGGGTTCGCGGCGATCACCCGCTACCAGGACCCGGTCGCCTGCCGGCGGACCGTCGACAAGCAGGTGGCGCACGGAATGCTCCACCGCCGCCCGGACGGCGCGCTCTCCGCCACCGAGCGGGGCGCGGCCTTCCTCACCGAGCTGTACCAGGTGCACGCCGAGGTCACCGAGGAACTGTGGGCCGGGCAGGACGAGCGGGTGCTACGGCTGGTGGCGGCGCTCGGCCGGGTGCTGGCGTACGCCCTGGTGTTGGCCGACGAGGAGGGCGACCAGACGGGCTCCGCGTTCGCCGCGCTGGCGCCCCCGTACGAGCCGGACGGCGCCGCAGCGGGCGTGCTGCTGCTCAACCGGCTCGGCACGCTGCGCTACCACCGGGCCGACGCGCACGCCGCTGCCTGGACCGCCGCCGGGCACACCGCGTCGAGCATCGCCGCCCTACCGCCCGGCCCCGAACGGGTCGCCATCGAGTTGGAGACCGACCGTCGGGCCGCCGGACCGTACGCCGCGCTCGGCGCGGACGAGCGGCTGACCATGCTCGCCGACCTGGCCGCCCTTCCCGGCTGACCCGGTTGACCGGAGCGGCCCGGCCAACCGGCGCTATCCTCCAGCGGTGACGGGGAGCAGGACTAGGGAGGATGTCGCGATGATCGGAATGGTGCTCGCGGCCGGAGCGGGACGCCGGCTGCGCCCGTACACCGACACCCTGCCGAAGGCGTTGGTGCCGGTGGACGGCGAGACCACGATCCTGGACATCGCGCTGGGCAACCTCGCCGAGGTCGGGCTCACCGACATCGTGATCGTGGTCGGCTACGCGGCGGACGCGGTCCGCGAGCGGCAGGCCGACCTGGAGAAGAAGTACGGGGTCACGCTCACCCTGGTGCACAACGACAAGGCCGAGGAGTGGAACAACGCCTACTCCCTCTGGCTGGCCCGGGAGTACTTCGCACGCGGGGTGCTGCTGGTCAACGGGGACACCGTGCACCCGGTGAGCATCGAGAAGACCCTCCTCGCCGAGCGCGGCCCGGGCATCCTGCTCGCGGTGGACACCCTCAAGCCGCTGGCCGAGGAGGAGATGAAGACCACCTTCGACGCCGCCGGCCAGCTCACCCGGATCACCAAGATCATGGACCCGGGCGAGGCGTACGGGGAGTACATCGGCGCCACGCTTATCGAGCCGCAGGTCGCCGACGCCCTCGCCGACGCGTTGGAGGCGACGTGGCGGCGGGACCCGAACCTCTACTACGAGGACGGCTACCAGGAGTTCGCCGACCGGGGCGGGGAGGTGCGGGCGGCACCGATCGGTGACGTCCCGTGGGTCGAGGTCGACAACCACGCCGACCTGGCCCGCGCGCGGGAGATCGCGTGCCGCTACTAGCTCGGAGCGTCCTCACCCCGCTGCACATCGACGTGCGACGGGGGGCGGTGGCCGACCTGGCGGCGATCCTGGCCGACGGGCGAATCTCCTCCGGCGGTGACGTCGCGGTGGTGGTCGGCCCAGGTCAGGGTGCCCAGATCGCCGAGCTGATCCGACCGTCACTGCGAACTGCCGACGTGTTCACCGTCTCCGGGGGGACTCTGGACGCCGCCGACGACCTCGGCGGCAAGCTCCGCGCCCGGTCGTACGACGCGGTGGTCGGCATCGGCGGCGGCAAGACCATCGACGTGGCCAAGTACGCGGCGACCCGCCGAGGGCTTCCGATGGTGTCGGTGGCGACCAGCCTCGCCAACGACGGGATCGCCTCCCCGGTGGCCAGCCTCATCACCGACGGGATCAAGGGCTCCTACGGGGTGCACATCCCGATCGCGGTGATCGTCGATCTGGACTTCGTGGAGAGCGGCCCGGACCGGCACAACCGGGCCGGCATCGGCGACGTGATCAGCAACATCAGCGCGCTGGCCGATTGGGAGTTGGCCCGCCAGGTACGCGTCGAACCGTTCGACGGGCTCGCCGCCTCCCTGTCCCGGGCAGGCGCCGAAGCGGTGCTCAACCACCCGGGCGACATGGCCGACGACGCCTTCGTCACCGTGCTGGCCGAAGCGTTGATCTCCAGCGGCCTGGCCATGGCCATCGAGGGCACCAGCCGCCCGTGCAGTGGCGGATGCCACGAGATCATGCACGCCATCGACGCGCTCTTCCCCGGCACCGCCTCGCACGGTGAACTCGCCGGGTTGGGCGCGCTGTTCTGCACCTGGCTGCGCGGGGACCTGCGCCGCTTCAGGGAGATGTCGGCCTGCCTGACCCGGCACGGTCTGCCCCGACTCCCCGCCGAGGTGGCGCTCACCGACGACCAGTTCGTGGAGGCGGTGCAGTTCGCGCCGCGTACCCGACCGGACCGGTACACGATCCTCGAACACCTGGCACTGTCGCCTACCGAGACCCGGGAGCGGCTGGCAGACTACGCCGGTGCAATCCGCGACCAGCTTGGCTGACCCCCGTCCCACCGTCGCCGACTTTCACCGGGTGAACCGGGGCGGCGGCCTGTTCAGCGAGTCGATCAGCCAGTGGCTGGGTGCCGTCTTCGCGTTTGTCGCCCAGCGCCTCGGGTTGCGCCCGACGGCGCTGACCATCACCAACCTGGTGCTCGGCCTGGCCACCTCGGTCACCGTGGTGGCACTCGCCGGTCCGGTCGCCGACGGCGACGTACCGGCCTGGATGGTCGGCCTGCTCGCGCTGATCGGCTGGCAGGTGGCGTACTCCCTGGACTGCGCCGACGGGCAGCTCGCCCGGGTGACCGGCCAGGGCAGCGCGGCCGGGGCCCGGGTCGACGTGCTCTGCGACGTGGCCGCGCAGATCGCCCTGGTCGCCGCGTTGGCCGCCACCGCCGTGGCGCAGGAACCGTCCACCCCGACCTGGCTGGTGGCGACGTTCGCGGGCACCTGGATGGTCAACCTGGTCACCTCGGTGATGCAGGCCGGCCCGAACGCCGCCAGCATGGTCACCTCGACCGCACTGCCGGTCCGCCTGGTCAAGCTGATCCGCGACTACGGCGCGGTGATCTTCGTGGCCGCCGTGGTGCTGGCCGTGGCCCCCGCGCTGGTCCTCTGGGTGATTGTCGCCTTCACGATCGTCAACGGTGGCTTCCTGCTGGCCAGCATCGCCTTCTCCGCCCGCGCCTCGCTCCGCTGACGCCGCGCCCCGCGCCCCGCGCAGCCGACGGTCACTCGAGCCCCACCCTGCTCGCCCACACCGCCCCGCTGCGCCTCGCAAGATCCACACAACTTCCCCGATGTTGCTGCTTCCGAGAGCCGGGAGGCAGCAACATCGCTGATGTTGTGTGGATCTTGCCGGGCAGATCCGCCGCGCCGGTCCGTACCTTTGCCCTGCCGCGACAGCCGCCGCCAAGATCGCGCTCGATCCACGAAGTAGGGCCATCCCGCTACCGCGAGACCGCTACATCCTGGATCGAGCGCGATCTTGGCGGCACGGCACGGGCACGGCGCGGCACGGGCGCGGGCGCGGCACGGACGCGGGCGCGGCGCGGCGCGGCGCGGGCGCGGCGCGGCGCGGGCGGTTCAGGTGTGGCTGGGGGTGCGGGCCACGCCTGCGTAGATGTCGATGAGCTGCTTGGTGACGACGTCGGGGTGGAACATGCGCTCGTAGCGGGCGCGGGCGGCCAGAGCCAGCCCGGCCGCACCAGCGCGGGCGACCGGCAGGGCGGCCGCGAGCGCGGCGGGCTCGGGCGCGACCACCCATCCGGCCTCGCCCAGGCCGATCCCCGCCGGCATGGGAGACCCGCCACCCCCGGCGACCGCGGATGCGACCTCGGCCGGGCCGGTGCCGGCCGGTTCGTGCGGGGCATCCGCCCCGACCAGGTACGGAATGCCGCCCAACGCCGTGCCGAGCACCGGCCGGCCGCTCGCCAGCGCCTCGATGATCGCGGTCGGCAGCACGTCGTGCCACATGGAGGCGACGATCACCACCGCGCTCGCCTCGACCGCGGCCCGCACGCCGGCCCGGTCGAGCTGACCGAGGTAGACCACGTCGGGTCGCTCGGCGGCGACCGCCTCCACGAGTGGGCGCAGCTCGCCGTCGCCCGCCACGCGTAGCGTGCCCAGCGCACCCACCGGGTGTCGACGCCAGGCGTCCAGCAGCAGGTCGACGCCCTTCTCCGGGGAGAGCCGGGCCAGGTAGAGGAACCCGTCACCGAGCGGGGTCGGCCGACCCGGGTCGGGCACGGAATTCGGCTTCACCACGACCCGTTCGTCCGGAATGCCGTAATCGTGGAGGTGGTCGGCGATGGCCGAGGTGAGTGCGATGTACCGATCCACCGAGCGCCAGGTGCCCCGGTGCACGGCCAGGGTGGTCGCCATCAACGCGCTCTGCGCCGCCGAGTCGCGGTAGCAGCGGTGCTTGATCGCCGGCACACCCAGCGCCCGGCCCTTGCAGTCCTGACAGATCACGCCGTCCCGGAAGTAGATCCCCGACGAACAGACCTGCCGGTAGTTGTGCACCGTCTGCACCACCGGCACGCCGTGGCGGTGCGCGGTCCGAACCACCCAGGGCGACAGCAGAGGGTACGGATTGTGCAGGTGCAGAACGTCCGGTCGATGCTCGGTGAGCAGCCGGCTCAGGTCGTGCTGGGCGCGCGGCGCCCAGATCGGCGAGATCGGCAGCAGCGCCTTCGCCACCTTCGACATCGACGGGATCTCGTCGGAACTCCGGAGGAAGGGCAGCACCTCGACGCCGGCGGCGGTGAGCTGGGCGATCTCCGCGTCGACGATGATGTTCTCGCCGGAGGGCTGAGCTTCCCGGTACCGGTTGTGCGCCACCACGATTCTCACGGGAAAGAAGGCTACCGTTGGCTGGTGCCCGAACTACCGGAGGTTGAGGCGCTCGCGGGTTACCTGCGCCAGCGCGCGGTGGGGCGGCGCGTCGATCGGCTGGAGATCGCCGCGATCAGCGCCCTGAAGACGTACGAACCGGCACCCACCGCAGTCGCCGGTCGGGCCGTGGTCGACGCCAGCCGACACGGCAAGTTCCTCGACGTGCTCTTCGAGGGCGACCTGCACCTGGTGGTGCACCTGGCCCGGGCGGGCTGGCTGCACTACCGGGAGGCGTTCCCGGCCACCACCCCGCTGCGTCCCGGCAAGGGCCCGATCGCGGTGCGCGTACGCCTGGACGACGGCTCCGGCTTCGACCTCACCGAGGCCGGCACCCAGAAGAAACTGGCCGCGTACCTGGTCACCGACCTGGCGGCGGTGCCCGGAGTGGCCAAGCTGGGCCCGGACGCGCTCGCGGCCGACCTACCCACGTTCGCCGAGCGGCTGCGTAGCCGGCGGGGGCAGGTCAAGGGGGTGCTGACCGATCAGTCGGTGCTGTCCGGGGTGGGCAACGCGTACTCCGATGAGATCTTGCACTCCGCGAAGCTGTCCCCGTTCGCGATCACCGATCGGCTCACCGACGCCCAGATGGCCACCCTGCACGCGGCCACGCGGCAGGTCCTCGGCGACGCCGTCGAGCGGTCCCTGGGTCAGCGGGCGGCTGAGCTGAAGGGCGAGAAGCGCTCCGGGTTGAAGGTGCACGCCCGCACGGGGCTGCCCTGCCTGGTCTGCGGAGACACGGTGCGCGAGGTCTCGTTCGCCGATTCCAGCCTCCAGTACTGCCCCACGTGTCAAACCGGTGGAAAGCCCCTCGCTGACCGACGGTTGTCCCGCCTCGTACGGTGAGTAATTCCACTCGGTGACTACGGAGCGGAATCGTCCCGAGTGAGCGGAAGCTCCGGTCCGCCGCTCTCGCCTCTCGCGCATCCATCGGTATAGTGGCCCGGTCCCCGGCTTCTGAAATGGTGCGGAGCCGGCCAGATCCCGCCGGCACCATCGGTCGCCAATCTCCTTCGGGCGGCGACTGGTCGGAGCCCGCGTGGGAGACTGGGACGGTGGGCGACCCGGGCCCTCACGCCGAGTGAGCGGCCCGTGTCATGCGGGAGGACATGGGTGAGGTGACGGCAAGCCTCCAGCGCCCGGTAACCGACGAAGGCCGGAGCAAACTCGTGCGGCACGTGGACAGCTTCGAGATCCAGCCGCCGACGCCGCCGTCGCACAACGGCGTTCCTCGGTCGGCGTGGACCAGGGCGCGACGACGTGTCTCCCGCTGGCACCGGCCCTACATCGCGACCCTGCTGCTGCTCGACTTCGCCGCGGCGGCGTTCGCCAGCTGGATCGCGATCCAGCTCTTCGACCAGGCGCCCTCCGGCTTCTCCGGCACGCACAAGGACCTCACCTGGTTCCACACCGTCTCCTACCTGCTGCTCCCGCTCGGGTGGGTGGTCATCCTCTGGAGCAACCGGGCCTACGACCGGCGCTACCTGGGCCTCGGGCCTGACGAGTTCAAACGCGTGATCCGGGGCGCGGTGACAGTCACCGCCACCCTCTCCTTCCTCGTCTTCTCCACCAAGACCGCGCCGTCCCGGTGGACGGTGGGCACGGCGCTACTCGGGGCGCTTCTGCTGATTCTCTGGTGCCGGTTCGTGGCTCGTTGGGCGCTGCACTACATCCGTCGGCGGGCCGGTCAGGCCGCGCATCGGATGGTGCTGGTTGGCACCCTGCCGGAGTGCCTGGAGGTCTACGCGGCGGTCACCCGCAACCCGAATGCCGGGCTGGTGCCTGTCGCCATCCACATCACCGACGGCTACGCGGCGGCGCGGGGAATGCCGACCCCGGTGCCGGTGTACGCCGGGCGGGACGTCCTGGCCCTGGTCCGCGAGGTCGGCGGGGACACCATCGCCGTCTGTGGGTCGGCCAGCGCCGAGCCCGGCGAGCTGCGCCGGCTGGCCTGGCAACTCGAAGGCTCCGGCGTCGACCTGGTGGTCGCCCCGCAGCTCACCGACATCGCCGGCCCCCGGGTGCACATCCGGCCGATCGAGGGCCTGCCACTGCTGTACGTCGAGGAGCCGACCCTCTCCGGGCCGGCGCTGCTGGCCAAGAACCTGATGGACCGGGTCGCCGCCGGCCTGGGCCTGCTGCTGCTGATCCCACTCTTCGTGATCATCGCCGTGGCGATCCGGATCTCCGACCGTGGGCCGGTCTTCTTCCGCCAGCCCCGCGTGGGGCACGAGGGGCGCACGTTCCGGGTGTGGAAGTTCCGGACGATGTACGTCGACGCCGAAGATCGACTGGCCAGCCTGGTCGACCGGAACGAGACCGACGGCATGCTGTTCAAGATGAAGCAGGACCCCCGGGTCTTCCCGGTGGGCGGCTTCCTGCGGGCCTCGTCGCTGGACGAACTGCCGCAGCTGATCAACGTGCTCTGGGGTGAGATGTCGCTGGTCGGGCCACGTCCGCTGCCCGCCGACGACGGCGACTTCCTCGGTGACGTGCGCCGTCGGCTGCTCGTCCGCCCCGGCATGACCGGCCTGTGGCAGGTCTCCGGCCGCTCCGACCTGTCCTGGGACGAGTCCGTCCGCCTGGACCTCTACTACGTCGACAACTGGTCGTTGGCGTACGACCTGAGCATCCTGTGGCGCACCGTCGGGGTGGTGCTCGCCCGCAAGGGCGCGTACTAGGGGGTTGGCGCGCTGGCTCGCAGCGGCAAGGATCGCTGCGTGGGTGCCAACCTCTCCGCCGTGGTCGGCGTCGTCTCCCTCGTCACCGCGCTGACCGCTGCCCTGTTGGCGGTGCTGCGGCTACGGGCCCGCCGTGGCATCGCCACCGCCACCCAGCGGGCCACCTACGAGGTGCTGCACACCGCCGGCCTGGCCGCCGAGCCGCTGCGGGCGGGGCTGAGCGAGGCGGGGGCGGCGAAGGCCGTACGTCATCTGCGGGCCCTGGTGGGCGCGGCCGGGCTGGCGCTCACCGACGCCGACCGGGTGCTGGCCCTCGATGGGCGCGGCACCCACCACGGTGAGCAACTACTCTCGGCCGCCCGACGGACGGTGGACACCGGCCGTTCGACGGTGCTCGGCGAGCAGGAACTGCACTGCGACCGGGTGGACTGCCCGGTTCGAGGGGCGGTGGTCGCGCCGCTGCAGGGGGCGGACGGCCGGGTGGTTGGCGCGCTCGTGGCCATCGCCGACAGCCCGCCGGCTCCGGGCCTGGTGCAGGCCACCCTGGAGACCGCGCACTGGGCCGGCAACCAGCTCGCCCTGGCCGAGTTGGACTCGTCGCGGGAACGGCTGGCCCGAGCCGAGGTCCGGGCGTTGCGGGCGCAGATCAGCCCGCACTTCATCTACAACGCGCTGACCGCGATCGGCTCGTTCGTCCGCACCGATCCGGAGCGGGCCCGGGAGCTGATCCTGGAGTTCGCGGAGTTCACCCGGTACTCGTTCCGGGCGCACGGGGAGTTCACCACCCTCGCCGAGGAGCTGCGGTCGATCGACCGCTACCTGACCATCGAACGGGCCCGGTTCGGCGACCGGTTGCAGGTGCGGTTGCAGATCGCCCCGGAGGTGCTGCCGGTGATGCTGCCGTTCCTCTGCCTGCAGCCACTGGTGGAGAACGCCGTCCGCCACGGGTTGTCCCGCAAGCCGGGCACGGGCATGGTGAGCATCGAGGCCCGGGACGCGGGCGCCGAATGCCACATCACGGTGGAGGACGACGGAGTGGGAATGGACCCGACCACGCTGACCGCCGGCATCGCCGAGCTGGCCAGCGGCACCGGCGACCCTGGTGACGACACGGGCCAGCATGTCGGCCTCTCCAACGTCGACGAGCGGCTGCGGTCGGTTTTCGGGGATCGGTTCGGCCTGGTCGTGGAGACCGGGCTGGGCTCGGGTACGAAGGTGAGCATGCGGATCCCGAAGTTCCACGCTGGCGTGCGGGCAGGGTCGTGAGCGGGCGCGGGGCGGCGCGGTGAATGCGTCCGGTTTTCTCCGGGTGTTGGCGGTGGACGATGAGCCGCCCGCGCTCGACGAGTTGGCGTACCACCTGCGGGCCGACCCCCGGGTGGCTCGGCTGAACACCGCCGGGGACGCGACCGAGGCGCTGCGGCTGCTCCGCGACGGTGACGTGGACGTGGTCTTCCTGGACATCCGGATGCCCGGGCTGGACGGGATGGAGCTGGCCCGGGTGCTGCGGCGGTTCGCCCGGCCACCGGCGATCGTCTTCGTCACCGCGTACGACGACGGCGCGGTGGACGCCTTCGATCTGGGCGCCACCGACTACGTACGCAAACCGGTCCGCGCCGACCGGCTGGCCGAGTCGTTGCGCCGGGTGATCGGTTCCCGGGTGGTGCCGTCGCACCCGGCGGCGCTGGCCCGCGCGGAGGAGGACCCGACCATCCCCATCGAGTTGGCTGGCACCACCCGGATGCTGCCGCGCTCGGCGGTGCGGTGGGTGGAGGCGCAGGGGGACTACGCCCGGTTGCACACGGCGGAGGGGTCACATCTGGTGCGGGTCTCGCTGGCCACGCTGGCGGAGCGGTGGGCTGATGCCGGTTTCGTCCGGGTGCACCGGTCGTACCTGGTGCAGTTGAAGCTGATAGCGGAGCTGCGGCTGGTCAACTCCGGCTATGTCGTGGTGATCGACGGTACCGAGCTGCCGGTGAGTCGGCGACACACCCGGGAGCTGAAGGACAAGCTGGTCAGGGCCGCGAAGCAGGACTGGAGTCGCTAAGCCGGAAATGGGCCGGGCGCGCCACCGTACGTCGTACGCTAGTCCGTACGACTTCCGGGAGGCCGCCATGACCGTCACTCCGTTCGACGCCGAGACCGAGTTCGACCGCCAACTCGACCGACTGGTGCAACTGGGTTACCCGGCCCTGGCCGGGCTGCCCGAGACCGCGTTCCGCGACCTGGTCGCACCCCTGCGGGCCAGGGCGGTCGAGGGCGCCGCAGGCCTCCCCGCCCCGACCGACGCCCGGGTGCCATTCCTGCTGGTCATCACCCGGGACCTGATCGGGGTGGTGGAGCGGCTAAAGCTCACCACCATGGCCGGCAAGCGCAAGCCCGGCATCCTGGACCGCAACTACGCCGAGGCAGACCTGCCAAGCTTCGACCCGATCAAGGAGTTGGAGGCCCCGACCGGGCCGGCGTACCTGCTCTTCGACGTCGACCGGGGCGAGGAGTTCCGCAACCTACCGCCGATCACCGCCATGGAAGGGATGACCACCCAGGGGCGGCTGCCGATCAGCATCGACGAGGGGCTCGCCTTCATCACGCTGCACCCGGCCGCGCTGGCGAGCAACAGGTGCTTCTCGCTTGTCGGTTCCCGATGCGGCGACAGACGGGTGCCGGCGCTCTGGATCAGCCAGGGCGCACCGAAGCTGGGTTGGTGCTGGTACGGCAATCCGCACACCTGGCTCGGCTCCGCCGCGGCCCGGCCGGAGCGCGTCGGCCTGGAGTGACCGCCGGACCGACCAGATCCACCTGGTGACCCAACCGGACGGCACCCGCAAGTTGCCGTTCCGGCCAGCGGCAGCATGTCCGTGGAGCTGGTCGTACCGACCAGCTGACGGTTCGGCACAGCGGGGCCGGTGGCGCTGCCGCCGGCCCCGCTTCGTGTTCTCCGGTCAGCAGATGTCAGAAGAGCGGGCGTGTCCGCTGGGAGCGTGAACGCGTCCGGCTGACAGAGGCGGGCCGGGCGCGTTCTGCCGGAGGATCGGACCATCCAATCCGCGGCGTCGCCGCCTTTTTCAGGAGGTCCTCATGATCATCGCGATCATCGACTTCAGGACTGCTGCCACCGACCGGCCCGCTGCCCTCGCCCAGTTGGACGGGGAGGGTGATCGGGTACGCGCCATGCCGGGCAACATCGCTTTCCGGGTCTACGCCGCGCGTGAGGACGACACCGCAGTCGCCGTGATCCACGAGTGGGAGGACGAGGCTTCGCTCGCCGGCTACCTGAGGTCGGACTCCTTCGCACGATTCGGCGAGGTAATCCGGCCGATGATGATCGGAGCGCCGGTGAGCCGGCGCTTTCGCGCCGACCTGCTGGAGACGGTGGCCTGACCGGCGTCGCGACGGACTTCTAGGATCGGCCGGTGCGAGGCCATCGATGACCCGCAGGGCGTACAGCTTCGTCCGCACAGTCGCGCCGGAGTTCGCTCGCGACCTGTGTGTGGACCGCCACTACCTGCTCTGCGCCTCCGCCGGGACCCTCCGGCTGGAGGCGCAGGGTCAGGCGTGGTTGCTGCCACCGGCGCGGGCCGCCCTGATCGAGGCAGGCCGGCCGATCCGGGTGAGCATCCCGCGGCCGGTCACTACCGCGTCGGTGCTGTTCGATACCGGATTCACTCCGGCCCCGCCAGCGCCCTTGACCGTATTCGACCTCAACCCGCTGGCACGCGCACTGCTGACCGAGTGCCGCACGTGGATCGAGTGCGACGAACCCCTCACGGCGTACGCCGAGACGCTGTTCGCCGCGCTCGCGGCGGTGACCTGGCGGCTCGCGCAGCAGCCGAGCCCGGTCGTCGTGCCGGCGGGGCGATCACCGGAGCTGCGCCGGGCCCTTGAGCTGACCGAGCAGCGGCTCGGCGGTGAGGTCCGCTTCGAGGACGTGGCAGTCGACGTTGGCCTCGCGCCACGGTCGCTGGCACGGCGCTTCGCGGAGGAGACCGGCATGACCTGGCGGGCAGTCCTGCGCCGAATGCGGGTGTTGGGCGCGATCGAGGAACTCGCCGCGGGTGACACCCCGGTAACCAAGATCGCATTCATGGTCGGGTACACCTCACTGTCGGCGTTCAACGCCGCATTCAGGGAGCTGACTGGCCGCACGCCGACGGAGTACCGGGCCAGCTTTCGGCCCTGAGCGGATCAGCTGACGGTTCGGCACAGCGGGGCCGATGGCGCTGCCATCGGCCCCGCCCTCGATCGGCGTGCCCGCGACGTCAATCCGGAAGCGGGAAGCGGGTCCAGGTCTTTCCGTCACTGGTCAGCAACACGTGGTCCGGCCCAAGCACCGTCATGTCGTCACGGCCGTAGAGCCAGGCGAGCCCAGGGGCGGCACCCACCCCTCCGTCATTTCGCCGGTACGCCTGCTCCACGGTGAAGTGCCGCCCATCGTCCCGACTCGTCCACAGCCGCGAGGTGTTGGTTGGCGGTGGATCGGTCTCGAGGGCGAAATTGCCCGACTCGGCGACCAGCAAACTGCCGTCCGCGCCCACGGTGATCTCCAGCGTCTCCTGCGTGTCGGGCAGATCGGTGCCGACGTCCGCCCAGCTCCTCCCGCCGTCGGTGGTCCGCAGCAGCTGGACCGGCCCGACCACCGTCATCGGTGGGGCCCCTGGCGGTGGCGGAGGATCGATCAGCAGGTACGCCTCCTGCTCGCTCAGCCCTACCACTGCTCGCACATCCGCGCCCTTGGGCGGCCGCCAGGTGTTCCAGGTGGCACCCCGGTCCACGCTCCGAGCGACAACCATGACGTCGAGGTCACCCGGCCAGTAGGTCACCCAGATCGTTCCGTCCGCGCTCTCGTAGATGCTGTGCGGCGGAACAGGTGACGTCGGTTTGCCACGGAGCTGGTACACCGTCCCTGTCGACGGGTCCACGGCGAGCGGCCGCTGGATCGCAGAGCAGCCATCCTGGCAGGACACGGCGCGGGCCTTTTCCGGGAAGGCGGGCACCGCCACCATCGCCTGCGCCGCGTCTCGCCAGGTCCGGCCGTAGTCGGTGGAGAGTCTCGTCAGATCGCCGTCCCGGATCAGATAGGAGCGGTCCCCGAGGACGGAGATTCTTAGGTCGGCGTATCCCACGCCATAAGCCCGGCACGACGTGGCCTGGTAGCGGGCCGCGTCGTAGTCGCTCCATCTCCGTCCTCCGTCGTCGGTGTATGTGAAGCGGATCGTGCAACTGTCGATCTCCACACCCACACCGGAGTTCGGACCTGTCATGAAGAGTTGGGTGGCGCGGTCTCGTGCCTGCGGAATGGGGGTCGGCTCGGCCCAGCCATCACCACCGGTAGGGGCAACCAGCGGTAGCGCCGCCATGCCAGCGAAGACGACCACGAGGGCCAGTGCCACCCCGCCGATCCGCCGCCGCCGACGCGACCGAGCAGCCGAGCGCAGGTCATCGAGGGGCGGCTGACGGACGACCTCGCTTATGGTGTCGGCGTCGAAGCCTGAGAAGTCACGATCGGACACTGATCCTCCCGGTGCTCGTGCTATCGGTGACGTCACGGTCAGTGAGGAGCGCCGCGAGCGTCTGCCGCCCTCGGGACATGCGGGACTTGACCGTGCCGACGGAGACGCCGAGGGTTGCCGCGACCTCCTCGACGGGCAGGTCAACGAGGTAGTGCAGAGCTAACGCGTTCCGCTGCCCGTCAGGCAGACCGCGCAGCGCGGCTAGCAGCGCCAGGTGCTCGGGTGAGCGGTCGGCGACTGCGGGCGGCGGGCCGATCCGGCGCAGCAGCCCGTCGAGCACCCGCCGTCGTCGATGTCGGCTCCGGGCGACGTTTACCGCGACCCGGCGCAGCCATGCCTCCGGGTTGTCCAGGCGGGTAAGCCGACCGGGTGCGGCCAGGGCACGGGTGAACGCCTCCTGGACCGCCTCCTGCGCCTCGTTCAGGTCTCCGGTCACCGCGTAGAGCTGGACCACAAGTCGTCGGAAACAGCCCGCGTAAAGCTCGGCAATCAGATCAGCGTCGAACACCCTCACCACCCCTCTTCACCTGTCCCACTCCTGGGCGGAGGGAAAGGTTCCGGGCGACGGTCAGAAGATGTCGGCGAGCGTCAGGGCGAGGGGGAACGGCTGCTCGGTGCGGTAGACCTCGCCGACCGGGAGCAGTGCCTGCTCGCGGTAACCGCCCGCGCCGTTCGCCAACACGGTCAGGGTCTGCTTCCGCGGCTCCACCAGCCAGTAGAGGGGGATGCCGGCGGCCGCGTACTCGTGGCGTTTGAGCACCAGGTCGCGGCCGGCGTTGCTCGGCGAGATCACCTCGACGACGAGGAGCACGTCGGCCGGGTCGAGCGCCGCACCGCCCCGATCCACTGCGCTCTCGCGGGCGACGAAGAGATCCGGCACGAAGTAGGAGGAGCGTTTGGCGCTCACCCCGATGTCCTGACCGACGAGCACGCCAGTGGGGGCCTGCCGGTCGAGGAGCCGGCGGAGGCGGTTGGCGACCGCGCCGTGGAAGACGTCCGCGTGGGGGGACACGAGCAGGCTCCCGTCGAAGATCTCGTAGACCTGGTCGTCCTCCGGAAGACTCTGGAGGTCGTCCACCGTCCAAGCGGCCCCGTGGTCGGGCCGAGCAGGATTGGTCACCGTCACACCTCCTCTCTACCGGACCACCCTGACACCTCCGTCGATCGTCCACAACGAGTCACGGGTCTTCGCACAGGCCAGCCAGCACGTCTGCCGAGTTATCCACAGGCGTGAACGGTTCTCCACAGGTTATTCACAACGCGACCCAATGATCTCCACGGCGGCTCCCTACTGTCAGGACCATGAAGGAACGCCGGGTACTGGTGGTCGAGGACGAACGGACCATTGCCGAGTCCATCGCCGCCCGATTGAGGGCAGAGGGTTTCACCGTGCAGATCGCGGCGGACGGGCCGAGCGCGGTCGCGCAGTTCCACGCCGGGCAGCCGGATCTCGTCGTACTCGATGTGATGCTGCCGGGCTTCGACGGCCTGGAGGTGTGCCGCCGGATCCAGGCCGAACGGCCGGTGCCGGTGCTGATGCTCACGGCCCGCGACGACGAGAACGACCTGCTGGTGGGGCTCGCGGTTGGCGCGGACGACTACCTCACCAAGCCGTTCTCGATGCGGGAGTTGGCGGCTCGGGTGCACGTCCTGCTGCGACGGGTGGAGCGGGCCGTCACTCCGACGCCGCCCGCCATCCGCCTCGGTGACATCGAGATCAACGAGGCCGAGCGGCGGGTCCGCCGGGACGGCACGGACGTGCATCTCACGCCGACCGAGTTCGACCTGCTGGTCCACCTCGCCGGGCGACCGCGCACGGTGCTCCCCCGGGAACGGCTGCTCGCCGACGTGTGGGGATGGGCCGACAGGAGCGGCACCCGCACGGTGGACAGCCACATCAAGGCGCTGCGCCGCAAGTTGGGTGCGGGCCTCATCCGTACCGTGCACGGTGTCGGCTACGCCCTGGAGCTGCCGTCATGACCGCCACCGTGCTCGCCCGGCTGGACCGGGTGCTGGAGCTGCTGCGCGTCTGCGCGCTGGGTCAGATCGCCGCCGAGTTGCCCCACGACGGCCTCTGGGCGACGAACGTCGGCCGGGAGCGGGCCCGCCGGAAGCTCGAGACGGTCCCGCTGACCGGCAGTGCGACGGACTGTCTCGGTCTGCGGGGCTGGTGAGCGGGAACGCTTGACAATCCCGCACGGCGGGCAAGACTGCCGGGGTGGCCAAGCAACTCCCTGACGTGGGGTCGGGCGGTACGGTACCGCCGCCCCGGCGGGCCCGGATCGTGCTGGCCGAGATCACCCGGCAGGACACGCGCGCCGAGCGGACCCGCGCCGAGTTGGCCCAGCAGACGCAGGTGGGCGAGGCGCTGGTCCGTGGCCTGGTCCGGGCTCAACTCGCGCTGGCGCTGCGGCTGTCCCTGGTGGTGGTCATCGGGTTGGGCGGGCTGCCCTGGCTGTTCGCCATCGCACCGTCGCTCGGCCGGACCACCGTGGCCGGCGTCAACCTGCCGTGGCTGCTGCTCGGGGTGGCGTCCTTCCCGTTCCTGATCGCCGTGGGCTGGGCGTACGTGCGGTTGGCCGAGCGCAACGAACAGGACTTCACCGATCTGGTGCAGCGGCCGGAGCGCTGAGGTGGGCAACGACTTCGTGGTCCCGGCCATTGTCGCGGTCACCCTGGTCACCGTCGGGATCGGCTTCTACGGGCTGCGGCTGGCCCGGACCACGTCTGACTTCCTGGTCGCGTCCCGGGCGATCAGCCCGACGTGGAACGCCGCCGCGATCGGCGGGGAGTACCTGTCGGCGGCGAGCTTCCTCGGCATCGCCGGGCTGGTCCTCAAGTACGGCGTGGACGTGCTCTGGTATCCGGTCGGGTTCGCCGCCGGCTACCTGGCTCTGCTGCTCTTCGTGGCGGCGCCGCTGCGCCGCTCCGGCGCGTTCACCCTGCCCGACTTCTGTGAGTTGCGGCTGGGGTCCCGCCGGCTGCGCATCCTGGCCACCGCCTTCGTGATCTTCATCGGTTGGCTGTACCTGGTGCCGCAGCTCCAGGGCGCCGGGCTCACCCTGGCCACGGTGGCCGGCTCCCCGTACCCGCTCGGTGCCCTCCTGGTGGCCACCGTGGTCACCGCGAACGTGGCGCTGGGCGGGATGCGGGCCATCACCTTCGTGCAGGCGTTCCAGTACTGGCTCAAGTTGACCGCGCTCGCCGTACCGGTGATCTTCCTGGCGCTGCAGTGGCAGGCCGACGGCCGCCCGGCGGTGACCCCGCCCGACGGGCCGACGTTCCGGGCCGCGACCACCGTCGTGGTCGAGCACCGCGCGACCCTCACCCTGCCCGACGGCGACATCCAGGAGGTACGCCCCGGCGACGAATTGACCTTCGCCGCCGGTGATCCGGTGCCGGAGGTGTCCGGAGTGGCCACCGACGCCAGCGACTGGCTGCTGCCCAGCGCCGCGGGCAACGACGACCGGGGGCTGTTCGCCACGTACTCGCTGATCCTGGCCACGTTCCTGGGCACCATGGGCCTGCCGCACGTGCTGGTCCGCTTCTACACCAACCCGGACGGCGCGGCGGCCCGCCGGACCACCCTGGTCGTGCTGGCCCTGGTCGGGGTCTTCTACCTGCTACCCACCCTGTACGGGGTGCTCGGCCGGATCTACACGCCACAACTGCTGGTCAGCGGGCAGACCGACGCGGTGGTGGTGCTGCTGCCCGGCGCGGCCCTCGGCGACGGGACACGTGGGCGACTGCTCGCGGCGCTGGTCTCGGCGGGCGCGTTCGCGGCCTTCCTCTCCACCTCGTCCGGACTGCTGACCAGTGTCGCCGGCGTGATCTCGACGGATGTGCTCGGCCGGGGCTCGGTACGCGGCTTCCGGTTCGCCACGGTGATCGCCGGAGCTGTGCCGACGGTGCTGGCGCTGCACGTCTCCGGACTGGACGTCTCGCAGGTCGTCGGTTTGGCCTTCGCGGTTGCCGCGTCGAGTTTCTGCCCGCTGCTGGTGCTCGGTATCTGGTGGCGTGGGCTGACCGACGTGGGCGCCGCCGCCGGCGTGGTGGTCGGCGGCGGTGCGGCGATCGGGGCCGTACTGGTCACCGTGCTCGGGCCACCGCTGTCCGGGTGGCCGGCCACGCTCACCTCGCAGCCGGCCGCCTGGACGGTGCCACTGGCCTTCACCGTGATGGTCGCGGTGTCGGTCGCCACCCGCCGCCGCGCGCCCGCCGACGTCGCGGCCACCATGCTCCGCCTGCACACCCCCGAGGCCCTGCGCCTGTAGCTGGTTCGGGGCTGAGCCGCCGGGCCGTCCGCCTTGGGGATGATCGCGAATCCACCCGCTGCCGGACGGCGCAACCGGCGACCGCCGGTTACCGTCGGCGCATGACTGTTGAGCACTCCGCGCTCGCACTGCGTGGCCTGGCCAAGCGGTTCGACGGCACGATCGCGGTGGCCGGCGTCGACCTCGACGTTCCCGCCGGTTCCTTCTACGGCCTGCTCGGCCCGAACGGTGCCGGCAAGACCACCACCCTGTCGATGGCGGTCGGGCTGCTGCGGCCGGACGCCGGTTCGGCCTGGGTGCTCGGGCACGACGTCTGGCAGGACCCGCTCACCGCGAAGCGACTGCTCGGTGTGATGCCGGACGGCGTCCGGCTGTTCGACCGGCTGACCGGGGCGGAACTGCTGGCGTACAACGGGTTGTTGCGCGGGATGGACCCGGCGGTGGTCGACCAGCGGGCCGCGGAGCTGCTCGACGTGCTGGCGCTCGGCGACGCCGGACGGACGCTGGTGGTGGACTACTCGGCCGGCATGAAGAAGAAGATCGGCCTGGCCTGTGCGCTGCTGCACGGTCCCCGACTGTTGGTGCTGGACGAGCCGTTCGAGGCGGTCGACCCGGTCTCCGCCGCGCTGATCCGGGACATCCTCACCCGCTACGCGGCAGGCGGCGGCACGGTGGTCTTCTCCAGTCACGTGATGGAGGTCGTCGAACGCCTCTGCTCACACGTGGCGATCCTCGCCGGAGGCACCATCAAGCGGTTCGGCACTCTGGACGAGGTACGCGGGGAACGCTCGCTGGAGCAGGTCTTCGTCGAGGTGGTCGGCGGGCGCACCGCAACCGGTGAGGAGCTGTCGTGGCTCTCCCAGTGAGCGCGGACGCCGCGCCCGACGCGCCGGCACGCGCCGTCACCGCTGGGCACTTCGTGCGGCTCAAGCTGCGGGTGATGGGCAACAGTTTCCGGGGCCAGGGCCGGCGGATCGCCATGTTCATCGGTGGCGTGCTGCTTGGGCTCTGGTTCGCCGTCAGTGGTTTCTTCCTCTTCGCCGCGCCCGGTCTGGCGGGCGACGGCCAGTACGCCGTGCTGGTCGCCGCGGCCGGCGGTGGGCTGCTGGTGCTCGCCTGGCTGCTGCTGCCGCTGGTCTTCTTCGGGGTGGACGAGACCCTGGATCCGGCCCGGTTCGCGCTGCTGCCGCTGTCCCGGCGCACCCTGGTCACCGGTCTGTTCGCCGCGGCCCTGATCAGCGTGCCCGCGCTGGCGGTGCTGGTCGCGTCGTTCGGGCTGGTGCTCACCGCCGGGGCGTTGGGCGGTTGGACCGCCGGCCTGGTGGCCGTCGTCGGCGTGGTGGGCGGGGTGCTGCTCTGCGTGGCCACGAGTCGGGCGGTGACCAGCGCTTTCGCCACCATGCTGCGCTCCCGCCGGGTGCGTGACCTGGCGGCCGTGCTGCTGGCGGTGACCGCCGCGCTGCTCGGGCCGTTGCAGGTGTTCGGCCTCGCCGCGCTACGGGAGGCGGACTGGGACCGACTGGCCGGGGTGGCGACGGTGCTCGGTTGGACACCGCTCGGCGCTCCGTGGACCGCCGGCATCGACGTGGCGCAGGGGCGGGTCTGGGCTGCGCCGGTCAAGCTGCTGATCACGGTTGCGTCGCTCGGCGTCCTGTTGGCGTGGTGGTCGCGGTCGCTGGAATCGGCGATGGTGGGCGCGGTGAGTGCCGGTAAGGCTCCGGTGCAGCGCGGTGCCACCGGCGGCGCGGTCAGCCAACTGTTTCCCCGGATCGCCGGCTGGGCCCGTCGGGACCGGTTCGGCACGTTGGTCGCTCGGGAGGCCCGCTACTGGTGGCGGGACGCCCGCCGCCGGGCGAATCTGATCACGATCGCGGTGGTCGGCATCTTCGTGCCGGTGATGGTCAACCTTGGCGGCTCGGGCTTCGCGTCGACGGCCGGAGAGGGCTTCACGACGGGCACCGGCGGCAGCTCACCGGTGTTGGTCACCATCTCGATGCTCTTCGTGGGCGTGCTCGCCGCCGTCACCCTGGCCAATCAGTTCGGCTTCGACGGCAGCGCGTACGCCGCGAACGTGGTGGCCGGTGTGCCGGGCCGGGTCGAGTTGCGTGCGCGGATGACGGCCTTCTCGCTGTATGTGCTGCCGATGCTGGCGATCGTCGCGGTGGTGCTGTCGGTGCTGCTCGGTCGGCCCGAATGGATCGGGCTGACGGCGGGCAGCCTCGCCGCCACCTACGGCGCGGGGTTGGCGGTGAACAGCTTCGTCTCGGTGCTCGGGGCGTACTCGCTGCCGGAGACGAGCAACCCGTTCGCGATGAACAGCGGCGCCGGCATGGCGAAGGGGCTGCTCACCATCCTGTCCATGGTCATCTCCGCGGTCGTCGCGGTGCCGATGGTGGTGGCGGCGGCCCTGCTCGGCGACGCCTGGCTCTGGCTGGCCCTGCCGGTGGGCATCGCGTACGGGCTGGGCACGGCTCTGCTGGGCGCGTACCTGGCCGGTGACGTGCTGGACCGGCGTCAGCCGGAGCTGCTGGCCACGGTCACGCCGCGCCGTTAGCCGGCGAGCTGACCGGGGGCCTGGGCCGCCGGTGGCGAGGGCCTCGATGGTGGCGACACCTGCGACCCGGGTTGATCGCGGTGGGACCCCAGTGTCCCCATGAGTGATATGACTCAGAGTCATAAATATACCTCTGAGTCATATCACTCAATCTGAAGTTGCCGGCCGACGCGGCCCATCAAATCGCCCGGCTCAACGGGCGCCCCGCCGGCCTGCACGAGCGCTTCCTTGGTTGGGCGAGGGTCCGGGGCGGCACAATGTTTCACGTGAATCATGAGCCGGGCGCCGAGATCCATTCCACCGACCCGTTCGCGGTGCCGAGCGGGCAGCGGTCGCCGGTACGCCGACTGCGCGGTCGGCTGGCCGCCCCGGTGACTCTCTGGACGGCGCCCGGCCCCGCCGGGCTGACGGTGTCGTCCACGCTGGTCGCCGAGGGGGAGCCGGACCGGCTGCTCGGGCTGATCGACGCGGAGTCCGATCTCTGGGCGGCAGTGGAGGAGGCGGGCCGGTTCGCGGTCGCGCCGCTCGGTCCGCCGCACCGGCAGCTCGCCGATCGGTTTGCGGGCCTCTTTCCCGCCCCGGGCGGGCTGTTCGCCGCCGGGGAGTGGATCGAAACGCCGTACGGGCCGGTCCCGGCGGACGCCGGCGGCTGGGCCGGGTGCCGACTGGACAGCGCCCGGGAGTACGGCTGGGGCCTGCTCGTGGAGGCCACCATCGAGACGGTCGACCTGGCCAAGGAGTCCTCTCCGCTGCTGCACTATCGCGGTCGGTACCACGAGCTGCCGTCCTGAGCGGACGCCTCACCCAGACCGACCGATCACCGCAGTGACCTGAGTCACTTGGCGCAGCCAACCAACCGCTCGGCGCACTCGCCGACCGGCATCGATCTCGGCCTTCCCTGTCGGGGAGTGCGCTCTTTACGGTGCGCGAAACTCCTCTGACGCCTGTGAAGGTGGTGATCCACAGATGTCCACGGACACACCCGCTCCGGCCGCTTCCCAGTCGGACAAGTACCTGGCCGTACAACGGTCGGACGAGTTCGCCGGGCTGCGGCGTGCGCTGCGCGGCTTCGTCTTCCCGATGACCGTCGCGTTCTTCCTGTGGTATGCGCTCTACGTCATTCTCTCCGCGTACGCCCGGGACTTCATGGGCACGAAGCTGTTCGGCAGCAACATCAACGTCGCGCTCGTCTTCGGCCTGCTCCAGTTCGTCTCCACGTTCCTGATCGCCTGGCTCTACTCCCGGTACGCGGATCGGAAGATCGACCCGATCGCCGACCGGATCCGCGAAGAGATCGGGGAGGTGACCCATGAGCAAGGTCCACGCGGTTGAGACGTTCCTGGCGGCTGAGGCGGGCAACCACACCGCCCGCAACCTGACCATCACGCTCTTCCTGGTCTTCGTGGCGGTGACCCTGGCCATCACGATCTGGGCCAGCCGGCAGACCAAGACGGCAACCGACTTCTACGCGGGCGGCCGGTCCTTCTCCGGCTTCCAGAACGGCATGGCGATCGGCGGCGACTACATGTCGGCCGCCTCGTTCCTCGGCATCGCCGGCATCATCGCCCTCTACGGCTACGACGGCTTCCTCTACTCGATCGGCTTCCTGGTCGCGTGGCTGGTGGCCCTGCTGCTGGTCGCGGAACTGCTGCGCAACTCGGGCCGGTACACGATGGCCGACGTGCTGGCCTTCCGGATGCGGCAGCGTCCGGTGCGTACGGCGGCGGCGGTCTCCACCATCACGGTGTCGATCTTCTACCTGTTGGCGCAGATGGTGGGTGCCGGTGCGCTCGTCGCGCTGCTGCTCGGCATCCGGCCGGGGACGACCTTCCTCGGCATGGACGCGGCGACCGCCAAGGTGGCGACCATCATCATGGTCGGCGCCCTGATGATCATTTACGTGACCGTGGGTGGCATGAAGGGCACCACGTACGTGCAGATCGTCAAGGCGTTCCTGCTGATGAGCGGCGCGCTGCTGATGACCGTGCTGGTGCTGGCGAAGTACAACTTCAACCTGTCGGAGCTGCTCGGCGCCGCCGCCGCGGCCTCCGGCAAGGGCGACGCCCTCCTGAACCCGGGCTTGCGGTACGGCGTGGAGGTCGCCGGGAACGCCACGCAGACCTTCTACAACAAGATGGATCTGCTCTCGCTCGGCATCGCCCTGGTGCTCGGCACGGCCGGCCTGCCGCACATCCTGATCCGCTTCTACACCGTGCCGACGGCCAAGGCGGCCCGCAAGAGCGTGCTCTGGGCCATCGGCATCATCGGCACCTTCTACCTGCTCACGCTGGCCCTCGGCTTCGGCGCGGCGGCGCTGGTGGGCAGCGAGGCCATCACCGCACAGGACAAGGCAGGCAACACCGCCGCACCACAGCTGGCGGAGGCGCTCGGCCTGGAGTTCTTCGGCGGCGAGCTGGGCGGCGCGGCCCTGCTGGCGATCATCGCGGCGGTCGCCTTCGCCACCATCCTGGCGGTGGTCGCCGGGTTGACCCTGGCTTCCTCGTCCAGCCTGGCGCATGACTTCTACGCGAACGTCATGAAGAAGGGGGAGGCGTCGGAGCGTCAGGAGGTGAAGGTCGCCCGGATCTCCGCCCTGGTGATCGGCGCGATCTCCATCCTGCTGTCGATCTACGCGCAGAACCTCAACGTGGCGTTCCTGGTGGCGCTGGCCTTCGCGGTCGCCGCCTCGGGCAACCTGCCGGCGATCCTCTACAGCCTGTTCTGGAGGCGGTTCAACACCTCCGGCGCGGTCTGGGCGATCTACGGCGGCCTGCTCTCGGCCGTACTGCTGGTGTTCTTCTCGCCAGTGGTCTCCGGCGCGGCGACGTCGATGTTCCCGGATCACGACTGGCAGTGGTTCCCGCTGTCCAACCCGGGCATCCTCTCCATCCCGTTCGGTTTCCTGTGCGGGTGGATCGGCACGGTCATCTCCAAGGAGCACGACGAGGACAAGTACGCGGAGCTGGAGGTGCGCGCCCTGACCGGCGCTGGCGCCCACTGATCCAGGCACCGGGCCCCCTGCAGACGCCACGCGTCTGCGGGGGGCCTCTCGCCGTAATCGGGGATCGGTAGGCTGACCAGCATGAAGGTTGCTGAGCGCTTCGGGTCCGGTCACCGCGTCCTCGTCACCGGCGGCGCTGGTTTCGTCCCGTCGCACCTGGTGGACGTCCTGATCGCCCGCGGTTGCACGGTGGTGGCGCTGGACAACTTCGTCACCGGCTCCAAGGAGAACGTCACTCACCTGCTGGACCAGCCAACCTTCACGCTGGTCGAGGCGGACATCTCCGACGGCCTGCCGGCCCACCACCCAGCGCTGGCCGAGCGGTTCGACGCGATCCTGCACATGGCCTCACCGGCCAGCCCCACCGACTTCGCCCAACTGCCGGTGGAGATCCTCCGGGTCGGCTCGGTCGGCACCCTGCACCTGTTGGAGCGCGCGGCCGCCGACGGCGCCCGGTTCCTGATGGCCTCCACCTCCGAGGCGTACGGGGACCCGAAGGAGCACCCGCAGCGCGAGACCTACTGGGGCAACGTCAACCCGATCGGGGTCCGCAGCGTCTACGACGAGGCGAAGCGGTTCTCCGAGGCGGCCACCATGGCGTACCACCGTTACCGCGGGCTCGACGCGGCGATCGTCCGGATCTTCAACACGTACGGCCCGCGGATGCGCCCGGACGACGGCCGCGCCATCCCCACCTTCATCTCCCAGGCGCTGCGCGGCGAGCCGATCACCGTGCACGGCACCGGCAACCAGACCCGATCCATCTGTTTCGTCGAGGACCTGGTGCGGGGCATCCTGCTGCTGCTCGACTCGACCGAGACGGGCCCGGTCAACTGCGGCACCGAGCACGAGCTGTCCATGCGGCAACTCGCTGAGTTGATCGTGTCGCTCTCCGACAGCAACTCGCAGGTGACCTACGTCACCCGCAGCTCCGACGATCCGGAGATGCGTCGGCCCGATCTCACTCTCGCCCGCGAACTGCTCGGCTACGAGCCGACGGTGGCGCCCGAAGATGGCCTGCGACGCACGATTGACTACTTCCGGGCGCGGCTAGGGTAACCGGTTCGTTGGGCATCGGCTGTCTCTGAGTGTCGCCTGAAGGCGGCGGTGGCTTCCGCTACGTACCCTGAGTTACATGTCAGCGACTTCGCCTGCCGGCGTCCCGCGTCCGCATCTGCACCGCAGCGCCGGGCGCGCGTCGGTTCCCGGCCCTGATCGGGGTGCCTCCGGGCGTGCCCGACCGACCGAGGCGCGCTTCTACCCGTCGTACGACGAGGAGCAGCCCGGGCCCGGCGGCCCGGCGGGGCCGCGAGGGCCTGGTGGGCCGGGTGGGGCCGGCGGGTCGGGGCGGCGTGGCCCGCGACCGCGCTGGGGTCGGATCGCTCTCGTGGCCGGGGTCGCGGTGCTGGTGTTGGCGCTGCTCGGCAGCGTGGGCGCCTGGCTGTACGCCCGCAACCTCAACGGCGACCTGGCCCGCACCGATCCGTTCGCGGAGATCACCGGTGGCCGCCCGACCAAGACCGTCGACGGGGCGCTGAACATCCTGTTGGTCGGTAGCGACTCGCGGGACCCGGACGCCCCGGTCGACACCAAGAGTCAGTGGCGGGCCGACACGATCATCGTGATGCACATCCCGGCCGATCATCAGGAGGCGTACCTGGTCTCCATCCCGCGGGACCTCTACGTGCCGATTCCGGAGAGCGCCGGCGCGGACTGCGACTCCGGCAAGCGCGCGAAGATCAACGCGGCGTTCGCGTTCGGCGGGCTGCCGCTGGCGGTACGCACGGTGGAGTGCTTCAGCGACGTCCGGATCGACCACGTGATGGCGATCGACTTCGGCGGTTTCAAGGAGGTCACCGACGCTCTCGACGGGGTGGACCTCAAGGTGGAGCGGACCATCACCTCGATCCACAAGCCGTACCGGACGTTCACCAAGGGCACCAACCACATGGACGGCGCGGAGGCGCTGGACTGGATCCGTCAGCGCAAGCAGTTCCCGGACGGAGACTTCGCCCGGATGCGGCACCAGCAGGAGTTCCTCCGGGCGTTGATGGACAAGGCGGCGAGCACCGGCACGCTGGCAAACCTGTCGAAGCTCAACAATTTCCTCCAATCGGTCACTGCGGCCGTAACCGTCGACCAAGGTTTCTCGGTTACAGACATGGCGCTGCAGTTCCGCAACCTGCGCGGCCAGAACCTCACTTTCGTAACCAGCCCGAACACGGGCAGTGACACGATCAACGGCGAGTCGGTGGTGGTCTCCGACCGGGAGAAGGCGCTCGCCATGTACCGGGCCATGTCGGCGGACACCATGGCGGACTGGGTCAAGGCCAACCCGCCGAAGAGCAAGGACGGCGGCTGACCGCAGCAGGAGCGGCTGTCGGCGGCCCGACGACCACCCCGCCGTTCGGGTCATCGAGCGGCGACGATCGACTGAGTACGAGAAAACAGACGTCCGGATGATCCGGGATGAACTCGCCAAGTCGAATCGATGTACGTACAGTGGTGCCGCCCCCTCCTGATCACGAGCTGGAGCACGCATGCCGGTTCAGGCCAGTCGTCGCCCTTCGTCCCCCGGGTCCGCCGCCCCCAGCGGCCGTGTCGCCGCAGCCATACCCGTGCAGACGCGCCCCTCGCGCGGCGGGCCGGGCGGTCGCCCGCCCGGCGGCGGCGATGGCGGCCGGGTGGGTGGCGGTGGGTCGGCGAAGAAGCGGACCAAGCGCAAGGACCCGCTCTGGGCCCGGCTGACCGTGGTGTTCGGGGCGGTGCTGATGCTCAGCAGCGGGGCCGTCGTCGTCGGCAGCAAGGTGATGATCGGTCAGGCGACCGGTGACATCGCCCAGCGCAATCTGCTGGGTGGGGCCGGCAAGTCCGACGCCGAGGGCGGGGCGAGCCTGGACGGGCCGATCGACATGCTGCTGCTCGGCGTGGACGCACGGGAGCGCTGGGCAGCCGACAACGTCCGCTCGGACAGCATCATCATCCTGCACATCCCGGCCACGCACGACCAGGCCTACCTGATCTCCATCCCTCGGGACACCGAGGCGCAGATCCCGGCATTCCAGAAGAGCGGTTGGGCCGGCGGCACCGGGAAGATCAATTCAGCCTTCGAGGCCGGCGCCCGCAACGGCGGTAACTGGGAGGGCGGCGCACAGCTGATGGCCGAGACGATCAAAAGACTCACCGGCATCAGCTTCGACGGCGCGGCGATCATCAACTTCGGCGGTTTCAAGAACGTCATCGACACCCTCGGCACGGTGAAGATCTGCGTGAGCCACGAGGTCAAGTCGAAGCACATGTCGTACGTCGACGGCAAGCCGATGTGGAACGCCGACGCCAAGAAGACCGGCAAGAAGATGACCCCGGTGCTGCACAAGAAGGGTTGCCAGGAGATGGAGGGCTGGGCGGCCCTGGACTACTCCCGGCAGCGCTACGGACTGCCCGGCGGCGACTACGACCGGCAGCAGAACCAGCAGCAGCTGATCAAGGCGATGGCCCGGAAGGCGACCGACGGCGGCATGCTGACCAAGCCCGCCAAGCTCCAGCAGCTGGTCAAGACGGCGGGTAAGGCGCTCGTGCTGGACACCGGCGGCGTGCCGATCGAGAACTTCATCTTCACCATGCGCGGGGTCACCGCGAACGAGCTGACCATGCTCAAGACCAACAACGGCACCTTCAACGGCAACGGCAACGGCAACGAGGCGTTGAGCGAAGAGACGCTTGCCATGTTCCGCGCCGTGAAGCAGGACAAGCTCGCCGAATTCGTCTTCACCCACCCCGAGGTGATCTCCACTCGTAAGTGAGGGCAGCGGCCGGAAGTCCCGAAACCCGGCGGCGGCACCGTCACCGCCCGTAGCCTTACGTGAGCAGGTTTCACGTATCGGCCGCGGGGAGGCTGTCACGTCCAGGTCGGGACGGAACACGGCGGGCCGGGCCGGAGTGCCCCCAACCGCCCGACCACGCCGCGCCCGTGGGTCGCGGATCCTGCTCGGCATCGGCCTGGCCCTCGTCCTGCTGGCCGGCCTCGCCCTGGTCGGGCTCAAGACGCTCAGCCACCGGTACGACCGCACGGTGACCAAGGAGCAACTGCTCGACCCCGACGCCCGCACCGACCGGACCGACCTGGACGGGCCACTCAACTATCTCCTGGTCGGCTCCGACCGGCGCCCCGGCGACAGCGGCCCGGACCAACGCTCGGACACCATCCTCATCGTGCACGTGCCCGCCGGCCAGCGGGAGGCCTACCTGGTCTCCATCCCGCGCGACCTGCTGGTCGCCATCCCACCCGGGAACGGCTTCGGTGGCGGGCAGGACAAGATCAATGCGGCGTACGAGCACGGCGGTGGCGGGCAGGCCGGAGCCCAACTGCTCTCCGCCACCCTGAACCGGCTCACCGGAATCCGGTTCGACGGCGCCGCGCTGATCGACTTCTCCGGCTTCCGGAAGGTCATCGACCTGCTCGGCGGGGTGCAGATGTGCGTGGACACCGAGGTCCGCTCGATCCACACCAACCGGGTCTTCCCCACCGGATGCCAACAGATGGACGGGGCGCAGGCGCTCGACTACGTACGACAGCGCTATGACCTGCCCGGGGGCGACTACGACCGGCAGCACCACCAGCAGCAGTTGCTCCGGGCGATGCTGGACAGCGCCGGCAAGGCGGACCTGCGGAGCAACCCGGTCAAGTTGGACCAGGTGCTCCGGGCGGTCGGCGGCTCGTTGACCATGGACACCAACGGCGTACCCCTGGAGGATCTGCTCCTCGCGCTGCGCGCGCTGCCGCCCGACGGAATGCGTGGCGTCCAGGTGCCGTCGTCCCCACAGACCATCGACGAGGTCTCGTACGTGGTGCTGGACAACGGGGGCAACGGGCTGTTCGAGGCGGTTCGCGGCCGAGCGATGCCGGCCTGGGCCCAGGCCAACCCGCGTTGGGTGACCCGGTTGTGACGGTGCCGACGGCCAGGTCGGTGCCGAACCGGTCGATGAGGATCTAGTGTTGGTTCCTGTGTTCGGACCCCAGGTTCCCACCGTGCCCGTGACCGAGATCGCCGACGAGACCTACCTGCTGGATGTGCGGGAGGACGACGAATGGGCGGCCGGCCACGCTCCCCATGCCCACCACCTGCCGATGATGGAGCTGCCAGCGCGGCTCGCGGAGGTGCCCACCGACCGTGACGTGGCGGTCGTCTGCCGCTCCGGGGGGCGTTCCGCCCAGGTCGTCGCCTACCTGATCAACAACGGGTGGGAGCAGGTGCGTAACGCCGACGGCGGGATGCGCCAGTGGGCTGCGGTCGGCCGACCGGTGGTCGACGCGAACGGGCAGCCCGGCCAGGTCATCTGAGGCGGCCGGGATGGCTGGGCCACTGGTCTTCGCGCACCGCGGAGCCTCGTACGACCTTCCCGAGCACACCCTCGCCGCGTACCTGCGCGCGCTCGACGAGGGCGCCGACGGCCTGGAGTGCGACGTCCGGCTGACCCGGGACGGGCACCTGGTCTGCGTGCACGACCGACGACTCGACCGCACCAGCAACGGTCGCGGTCTGGTCAGCGCGCGTACGCTCGCCGAGCTGGACGCGCTGGACTTCGGCTCGTGGCATCCGGGCAGCGCGCCGAACGGGGACCTACCGCCGGACGAGTCGCACACCCGGCTGCTGACCCTGGCCCGGCTGCTGGACGCGGTGCTCGCCGCCGGCCGGCCGGTCCGGCTGCTGGTGGAGACGAAACATCCGTCCCGCTACGGCTCGAACGTGGAACGGCGACTGGTCACTCTGCTGCGCCGGTACGGGCTGGCCGACCCGGCGCCGGACGACCCGGTGCAGGTCACCGTCATGTCGTTCTCCCCGCTGGCGGTCCGTCGGGTACGCGAGCTCGCTCCGAAGCTGCCGACGGTGCTGTTGCTGGAGGTGTTGCCGCCCTGGCTGCGGCTGGGTCGGCTGCCGTTCGGCACCCGTATCGCGGCGCCGGGCATCGGCCTGGTCCGGGCCCGTCCGAAACTGCTGCCCGCACTTCGGACGGCCGGCAACCAGGTGTACGTCTGGACGGTCAACGAACCGACCGACCTGGAGCTGGTGCTGGCCGCCGGGGCGGACGGGATCATCACTGACCGGCCGGCGTACGCCCTCGCCCGGCTGGACCGCTGACCGGGCGGGGGTGCCCAAAACCTCATCGGCGGGGCAGACTCGGCACATGCCGGAGCGTATCGATTTTCCCGCTCTCCTCGCTGGCCACACCATCATGATCGAGATGATCAATTCGGGGGAGGCGGGCCTTCCGGTCCTCACCCAACTGCTCCGAATGGTCCAGCCAGCCCTCGGTGCGACAGGTATGGCGTTCGTCGAGTTCGGTCCGACCGGCGGTCGCGTGATCGCCGCGACCGGCGCGGCGGAGTGGGCGCTCGGCCGTCCGCTGGCGGTCGACGACCCGGACACCGTCTGCCTGCTCGCCGGCCCACGGGTGCAACAGGTGCCGGTGGGCCACCTCAACGGCAAGCTGGCCGGCGAACTGGCCGGCAGTGGCCTGCGCCAGATGGTGGTCGCCCGGGCCGAGATCGGCGGCCACACCGTCGGCAGTCTGCACGCCCTCTATTCGAGCGACGATGAGCCGGGCGCCGATCGGCAGGGGGTGGTCGCCTACCTCGCGTCCTGCGTCGGGCACATGTACGGCGACCAGACCGGCCTACCCGTACACGGCGACGGGCCGGTGGTGGCGGCACTCGCCGACGGGCTGGCCGTCGTCGACCGGGACGGGCACGTCCGACTCTGGAACCCGGCCGCCGCCCAGGTCACCGGCCGATCGGTCGAGCAGGCGCTGAGCCGTCCACTGCCGTTTCCGCTGCCGCCCTCCGGCCAGGTTCGCGACCACCGGATGCCGGACGGTCGCTGGCTGCGGATCACCTCCGGCGACCTACCCGGCCCGGGCACGCTGCGGGTGGTCACCTTCCGCGACATCACCGACCAGCAGCGCCGCGACCACGACCGGGAGCTGTTCGTCGCGGTGACCAGTCACGAGCTGCGCACCCCGGTCACCGTGATCAAGGGGTACGCGGACACCCTCACCGACCACTGGGAGTCGCTGACCGAGGTCGACCGACGGCAGGCTGCCCGGGTGATCGGGCAACGCGCCAACGAGTTGGCCCGCCTGGTCGACCGTCTCCTCAGCTCGGCGGCCGAGGCGGGGCCGGGGGACGAACCACCCACCCTGTTCGACCTCTGCGACGCGCTGCGTTCCGCGGTCGTGGACCTGCCGGCGGAGTTGCGTCGCCGGCTGACGATCCTCCTCCCGGCCGACCTGCCCAAGGTGCTCGGCCACCGGCCCAGCCTGGCCACCGTGCTGACCGAGCTGACGACCAACGCCGGCAAGTACTCCGCACCGGACACTCCGATCGAGATCACCGCCTCGGTCGACGGTCAACTGGTGGCGTTCCGGGTCAGCGACCGGGGCATCGGCATCCGCCCGGAGCACGTGGAGCGGGCGTTCGACCGGTTCTGGCAGGGCGAGTCCGGCGACCGGCGCGGCTACCCGGGGGCGGGGCTCGGCCTCTATCTCGTCCGTCGAATCGTTGAACAGCAGAATGGATGGGTATCCCTACGTCCGAGGACCGGCGGCGGTACGGTCGCAGAGGTGCGGCTACCGCGCGGTTGACCGACGGTGACGCGACGTGGAGGCGACGGTGGCAGCGGCAGCGGCAGCGAGGGATCGGGCGTGGTGCGTGGTGGTTCCCCACCACCCGGCCGGGGCACGGCTGGCCCGGCACCGGCTCGCGGGTGAGCTGGCGGACGTCGTACCCCCGACGCTCTTGGCGGATCTGATCGCGGTACTCGCGGAGCTGGTGGGCAACGCGGTGCGGCACGCCCGACCGCTGCCCGGCGGAGTGGTCCGGGTGGCCTGGCGGTTGCGACCCTCGGCGGAGGGCGCAGTGATCCAACTGGGGGTCACCGACGGCGGCGCGAGCACCGGGCCTCGGCTCCGGACGGCCAGCACCGACGCCGCGGACGGGCGAGGGCTGCACATCGTGGCCGGTCTGGCCACCCGCTGGGGCGTCGAGCGGGACGGCATGGGCCAGCGCGTCTGGGCCGAGTTCGACCCGGCGCCGACACACCTACCGGACCTGGTGCCAGCGGCCTGAGTACGGCTCGGGCCGGTCCAGCCCACGAACGCGGTCGATCCGCTGTGGCGTGGGTCACAGAGGTTGAACCTCTCCGGTGGTGGCCGATACTCACCAGCGATGGACGAGTCGGACGCGGCGTTGCTCGCTCGTACCGCTCTGGGTGAGGAGCGGGCGTTCGAGTTGCTCTACGCGCGCCACGCGACGCCACTGATCGCTTACGCACAGTCAATTCTCGGCGAGCGCGGGCTGGCCGAGGAGACGTTGCAGGACACCTTCGTCGCGGTCTGGCGTGGTGCTGGTGGCTTCGAGCACCGGTCAGCGGTGCGCACCTGGCTGTTCGGGATCTGCCGCCGTCAGGCACTCAAGCGGCTCCGTGGCCGCCAGCCCCAGACGGCGCCCGCCGAGTGGGCCGAGGGCGTGCCGAGCACCGATCCGTCGCCGGAGGCGGTCGTGATCGCGCGGGCCGACGCCGCCGCGGTCGCGGGTGCGCTGGTGACGTTGTCGGTCCAGCATCGCGAGGTGCTCGACCTCGCGTTCGGGGCACGCCTGTCGCAGACCGATATCGCCGAGGTGCTCGGTGTGCCGCTCGGCACCGTCAAGAGCCGGCTCTTCCACGCCCGTGCCGTGCTGGCCAGGGCGTTGCCGGCAGAGGTCGAGAGGACAGCGGGATGATCCACCCCACCGAATCCCTGTCGGCCTATGTCGCCGGCACCCTCGCCGAGGGCGCGGCCGAACCGGTCCGTGCCCACCTGGACGTCTGTGCGACCTGCCGCGACGACGCCCTGGTGTGGACCCGGCTCGCCGAGGGCGTCCAGAGCGCGACGGCGCAGGTCGCGCCGCCGGCACCGGCACTGTTCGACCGAATCAGGCGCAGGATCAAACCACCCATTCCACGGTACGGAAAGAGCCTCGGCGCGGCACCGTTGCGGCGGGCGGCCGGCATCCTCGCCCACCAGTGGCGCCTGGTGACGTGGCAGGTGTGGGCGGTCTCGGCCGTCGCACTGGTCGCCGGGGCGCTGCTCGCCGCGTTCGTGCCGGCCGAACAGTCTCGGGGTGTTCTCGGGTCCGTGGTCCCGCTCGCCGCCGCGTTCCTCGTCGCGGCGTCCTGTGGCACCGGGCCAGCCGACGAGATCGTCCGCGCCACGCTGACCTCTCCCCGGGCGGTCCTCCTCGGCCGACTCACCGTCGTGATGGCCACCGTCACGGCCGGCGGGGTGCTGGCCACTCTCGGCTTCGCCGCGCTCGACGGCACCGGAGGCGGCGGCACCGCCTCCGGTGTGCCTGAGCTGCTGTTCGCGTGGCTCGGCCCGCTGGTTCCCTTGTGCGCGCTGAGTTTTGCCCTGTCGGTGCTGTGGCGGCCGGCGGTTGGGTTCGGCTTCGCCACGGGTCTGTGGGTGCTGCGGAATGTCACCGGAATCGGTCTCGCGGACCGCTGGGTCTCCGCGGTGGCCGAGCACATGTGGGCACCGGGGGCGGCCGTGTTCGCCGGCGCCGCCGCGGTCGTCGCCGTCACCGTCTTCTTCGCGCCCCGCCGAATCCCCGGATCGGGCTGAACCTTTCCGGCCGGCGCGGTACCCAGTGACGTGAAAGTTCAGACGCTCCGGCAACGGAGACCTCCGATGAGCCGTCAGGCTCGCAGCGAGTTGTGGCGGCATGACTTCCGCCGGGCCGGTTGGGCGGCGTGGGTGGCCCCGTTGGGCGCGCTGGTGGCGACGCTGGCCATGACGACGTTGGCCGTCGGGGGCGGTGCCGGTCGGCAGCAGGTGCGGGATCTGCTCCTCACCGGGCTCGAGGCCATCGTGCCGCTTGCCGTGGCGATGGCGGCCGTGACGGCGATCGCCGGTGACCGCAGTCGTGAGCTGCAACTGTCGCTGCCGGCGAACTACGTGGCGACGCTGGGCCGGCGGGTCGGCTCGCTGGTCGGGGCGGCGTTCGCCGTGTGCGTCGTCTTCTCCGTCGGCGTCCTCGCCGCCGGTTGTTGGTCCGGGCCCCGTTTCGTCGCCTCACCGCTGGTCTGGGCGCCACCGACGATCGCGCTGGTCGGCCTCGGCGTGTTCATCGCCGTGTTGACCCGCAGCGTCGTGCTCGCCACGAGTGGTCTGGCCGCGTTGTGGCTCACCCAGCAGATCTACGCCAGCGCGATCGGGGCGGTCGATTGGGCCCGGCCGTTCCTGTTGTTCCAGACGACCCGGGTGGGAGTCACCGACGGGTGGGCCCTCGACCGGACGCTGCTCGCCGTCGTCGGCGTGGCGTTGGTGGCCGCCGCCGCGGCGCTGCTGCGCCGCCCCGACCGGCTCCTGACAGAGGAGGAAGCATGATCCGCTACGAGTTCCTGATGCAGATCCGCAAACGGTCGCTGTGGATCACCACCGCGATCCTGGCCGTCGTCATGCCGCTCCTGCAGGGCAACCGGGGCCCGAGCTCGCTTCCGGACGATATGTCGGCCCGAGCGGTCATGGGCACCTGGGCGTTCCTGTTCTCGATCCTGCTGCCGATCGGGTTCGGGACGGTGCTGGCCGACCGACTCGTCCGCGACCGGCGGTTGGGGATCGTGGGACTGCTCGACAGCCTCCCCGTCGGCCCGGGCGCGCGGGTGCTGCGCCGCTACGTCGGCAGCGTCGCCGCCACCGCCGTACCGGGTCTCGCGATCATGATGGCCGCCGCGGTCTTCGAGCTCGCGACGGGACGCCACGACCCGGCCCTGCTGCTCTGGGCGCCGATCGCGTTCGCGCTGGTGATGCTTCCCGGCCTGGCGTTCATCGCCGCGTTCGCACTGGTGGCACCGCTGGTGGTGACCGCGCCGCTGTTCCGGGTGCTGTTCGTCGGCTACTGGTTCTGGGGCAACATGCTGCCCACGAACTTCCTTCCGTCGCTGACCGGCTCGTTGATCGCACCGATCGGCGACTACCCGGCAAGTTGGCTGACCGGCGAACGGATGCTCTGGGCCGGCGACGACGGCTGGCTCGGCTTCCTGCGGCCCGACGTGACCGGTGCGACAGCCGCGCTCAGCATCGCCCTTCTCCTCCTCGTCGCGCTCGTTCCCCTCGCGGCGAGCGGGCCACTGCTGGCCCGCCGCCGGGTCGCCGGCTGACGCCCGTACCCCCTCTGTTTGGAAGGTTTTGACGTGGATCTGAAGATCAGTGACCTGCGGCGCAGGTTCGGCAAGGTCGAGGCGTTGCGCGGGGTGGACCTGGAGATTCCCGGCGGCATGTTCGGGCTACTCGGAGCGAACGGCGCGGGCAAGACGACGCTGATGCGCATCATCGCCGGTGTCCTGCCACCGACCAGTGGACTGGCCATCGTCGGCGGCAACGATCTGAGCACCCGCGAAGGGCGGGTGGCGGTACAGCGGCGGCTGGGTTACCTGCCGCAGGACGTCGGGCTCTACCCGGACCTGACACCGGTGGAGTTCCTGGACTACGTCGGACTTCTCAAGGGGCTCGACGACAAACCGGCGCGGACCCGCCAGATCGGTGAGCTGCTGGAGATGGTCGGGCTCTCCGATGTGGGCCGACGCAAGCTGAAAGGCTTCTCGGGTGGGATGCGCCGTCGGGTCGGGATCGCGCAGGCGCTGCTCGGTGACCCGTCGATCGTGGTCGTCGACGAGCCGACCGCGGGGCTCGACCCCGAGGAGCGGATCCGTTTCCGCACGGTGCTCGCGTCGCTGGCCGGACATCGCACCGTCATCCTGAGCACGCACGTGGTCGAGGACGTGGCGCAGACCTGCCGGGAAACGGCGGTCATGGCCGGCGGACGGGTGATGTTCACCGGGCCGGTGACCGATCTGGTCCGGCACGCCGAGGGTGCGACGTGGGAGGTCACGACATCGGGGCCGGCACCGACCGGAGGCGTGGTGGTCTCGGCGGTGGGCCGGGCCGACGGCACCCACTACCGGGTGGTGAGCCCGAGCCGCCCCGACCCGGAGGCGACACCGGTCGCACCGACGTTGGAGGAGGGCTACGTCGCTTTCATGCAGACCGTCTCGGCCGGCGCCGAGAGAGTCGGCTCGTCCTAGCGGCCCGGCCCGTGCGCGGCACCGATCAGTCGGTGTGGCCCTCGCCGCCGCTCTGACCGGTGAGGTAGACGTGCTGGTGCCCGAGGCCGGCGTCGACGTTGATCTGGTCCAGTTGGTCCGCCGCCACCGACCACGCGGCCGCGGCGGCGGTCCGGGACCGCTTCACGATCTCGATCAGGCGAGGGCGCTGCGCCTCCGGGCCGGCCAGCGCGGCGGCGAACAGGTCGACGGTGACCGCGAAGTCGTTGATCGCGCCACGGAATGCGCCGCGGGCCACATTGGTCGCGGTCGTCCCGGACGGGCTCTCGGCGTGCTTGGCGACGAGTTGTGTGATCGTCGTCTGCCAGCCCTGGACCGTGGCGGCGTCGGCGGGCTGGCCCTTCTCCAGTGCCCCGTCGAACGCGGTCAGCAGGGTGTCGAGCGCCTTCTGCGAATCGCCGACGACGGCGGTCAGCTCCTGAATCTGCTGCTTGTCGCGCACGGCCTCCTGGGCCCGCAACCCGTCGACCGCACGAGTGGTGCTGTCGGGCCGGCCGATGAGGAAGCCGCTGAGGCCACCGGCGAGCACGGCCACGACGACGAGCACGATGACGACGGTCAGCGGTATCCGGCGGGTCTGCTCCGCCTGGGCCTGACGCACGTACGAGGGCTTCCCGGTCTTGCGCGACACCGGCACTCCATGCGAATCCGTCGATAAGGAGGCTGACCTTATTACGGGCGGGCCCACCCCTTCAAGGGCACCGTGCTCTGCCTGGTCGGCCGGCTTCGCCGATCCGGTCCGTTCCAACCCCCGAAGAACCGACGCGGCACTGCACTAGGCTGTGACGCCGTGAGTAAGCGTCGAAAGAGCCAGCGCCCCGCCGCCGACACCGCCCCTCGCCGAGACAAGGTGCGCGACGTCTTCGTGCCGCGTCCGTTCGACGGGCTGGTCGACGAGCCCGAGTGGATCGCGCTGCGCGAGTTGGTGCCCGCCGCGTCCGCGCCGCTGCGGCTGGCGCCCGCCCTCATCGAGGAGTTCGGGGACCGGCCGGCGACGCTCGCCACGGTGCTGCCGATGGCCGCCCCGGCGATCACCAAGCCGGACGGCCGGGTGCTCATCGGTCTCCAGCGCCACCAGCAGTCCGGTGACGTCTCCCGGGACCTGGCCGAGGCGCTGCTCAGCGCACTGCGGACCGAGCCGGGCGGCCAGGTGGCCGTGCCGCCGTTGCCCGGCCCCGGCCCTCGCCTGCAGGACATCCTCGTCGACGGCCCGCTGGAGATCAGCATGCACGACGGGTTCGAGTTCTGGCTCGACCCCGGGGCCGCCGACGATCCGACCGTCCAGGCGTCGCTGGAACGGGCGAACGCGGCCATCTACCCGACGGTGCGGCTGACCGCGGCGAAGGCCGCGTACTGGTGCCAGGTCCCGGAGAAGGCACACGTGCGCTGGGTGCTGCCGGACGACGAGGACGCCGCCCTGGACGCGCTGGCCCGCCTCGGTGCGGCCGGCCTGCTGCCGCTCGGCGAGCAGACGCGGTTCGCCGGCATGTTCCGCGCACACGGTCGGCTGGTGCCGGTCTGGGACCTGCCGGAGGAGACTCCGGCGTCCGAGTGGGAGGAGCCGGTGGCGCAGTTCGCCAAGCGGTACGCCGAGGCGCTCAGCTCCACCGACCCGCTCGACGCCGCCGGCCGGCGCTCCCGCCAGGGTCTGCTCGGCCGCCAACTCACCCTTCGCTGAGCCGCGTTTGGGCGCCTTCTCCCGGAGAAGGCGCCCATTCTCACAACGGGTCGCGGGTGATCGGGCAGGACATGCAGCGCGGCCCGCCGCGGCCGGAGCCCAACTCGGAGCCGGCAATCGGGATCACCTCGATGCCGGCTCGCTCCAACTGGGCGTTGGTTTCGGTGTTGCGCTCGTAGCCGACGCAGAGCCGGGGCGCCAGCGCGAGGGTGTTGTTGCCGTCGTCCCACTGCTCGCGTTCCGCGGTGACCGGGTCCAGCCCGGTGTCGATGACCCGGAGCAGGTCCAGGTCCATCGCGTCGGCTGCCGCCCGCAGGAACGGCGCGGGCCCGTCCACGCGCGGGTCCTCGCCGTCCGCGCCGGCGATCACCGTGTACGCGGACAGCGTGCTCGCGATGTTGGGATACATCAGTACGGCGTCGACGTCGACCATCGTGCAGACCGTGTCGAGGTGCATGGTGGCGCGCTTCTGGGCGATCGGCACCACCAGGATGGTGTGGGCCAGTCCGGCGGCGAAGACCTGCCGGCCGAGGCGTTCGGCACCGGCCGGTGTCGTCCGCTCGCCCACCCCGACCGCCAGCACCCCGGGTGCGAGCAGCAGCACGTCCCCGCCCTCCAGGTGCTCAAGGTTCGGGCGGTAGACGAACTCGGTGCCGGCGAAGCGTGGGTGGTGGCGGTAGATGGCGTCGGTCAGGGTGGTCTCGCGGCTGCGGGCCGGCATGGCCAGGCTGGTCACACCGACCCGATCGCCGATCCACAGCGACGAGTCTCGGGTGAACAGCAGGTTGGGCAGCGGGTCGATGACGAAGTCGTGTCGGTCCATCAGGGTGTAGACCAGCCCGCCCGGCCGCTCTGAGCTGATCCGCAGTTCCTCGTGGGCCAGCCCGGCGGTGAGCACGTCGGCGAGGGCGGCCGGGTCCAGGTAGGAGAGGTGGTCGGCGACGCGGGCCCGCAGGGTGTCGCCGAGCCGCCGGGAGCGCAGCACCTCCTCGGTGAGTTCGGCTCGGGCCTCCGCGACGGCGAGCGTCTCGGTCAGCAGGGTGGCCAGGTAGAGCACCTCGACCCCGCGCTCGCGCAGTGCGGCGGCGAACGCGTCGTGCTCCTCCTGGGCACGCCCCACCCAGGGGATCGCGTCGAACAGGAGCGAGTCGTTGTTGCGCGGGGTGAGCCGGGCCAGTTCGGGGCCGGGCCGGTGCAGCAGTACGGTGCCGAGCCGGCCGACTTCGCTGTCGACGTAGTGGGTCACTACCGCAGCGTAGGGCAGGGTTTGGCGGCATCCGAGAAAAGAACTGTGGATGAATATGGCATTCATCCACAGTCACTCCGGCGCTCCGGCTTGCAGAACACCGGTAGTAGCAACGTAGGGTAGTGAGGACATAACTTCGAGGGACCTTTTGCCGGAGGTCGCGATGACTGTCTTTCCCGCACGACGAGCCGTACCGTCCGCTCGGGCACTGCCGCCCGTCGCGGTGCCACACCCCCGCGTCGAGTCGCCGGGGGTTCTTGAGCCGGCCCGTCCGACACCGCTCGAATGGGCCCGCCGCCGTCGTGCCGAGCGAGGTGCGCGCCGACTGGAGGCGGCCGGGGCGCGGGCGCTGGGTCAACTCGACCACCTCGGGCCCGCCTGGCACGTCATCGAGTGGCCACGCACAGACGTGACCGACGTTCTGGACCGCGGTCAGGACGAACGCGCCGGGTTCCTCGCCATCGGGCCGAGCGGCCTCTTCGCCGTGACCATCGCCGACCACGGCCGGGCGAGGGTGCTCGTCGCCGGGGACGTCGTGCAGATCAACGGCAAGCGTCCACCGTACGTGGCCGAGTCTCGCCGGGACGCCAAGCGGGCCAGCAAGGCCCTCTCCGACGCGGTGGGGCTGACCGTTCCGGTGACACCGGTGCTGACCTTCGTCGGCTCCGGCGTGATCAGCGTCTACGGCCTTCCAAAGGACTGCCTGATGGCCACCCACCGGGAGTTGGACCGGCTCCTCGTGGCCGGGGGCAGCCGGATCAGCCCTGCTACCGCCGAGAAGCTTTCCCGGGTCGCCCAGCACCCTGGGACCTGGCTGAACGGCACGTACCGTCCAACTGCCGACTACCGGTGGTATGACGAGGGCCGAATGGCCGCTGACAAGCCGGCTCACCGCCGGTAACGTCACCAACGACGCCACGCGGCTCCGGTCCCCCCGTCCACCTCACCGGTTCTCGCGCCGTCACCGGCCGCCTCGCTTCAGGCTGCGCGGCTCGGTGACCCGGTGCGCTCGGTGATTCCGTCGGCGACCCGCTAGCGTGGACAGTCGATCGGTGCACATAGGAGGCGCGGTGGCCCACGTCGAACTTTCGCTCTCGGAAGCGTTCGTGCCGGCGGCACGGGCCTCGACAGAGCCGGAGTCCGGCAATGTCGGCCAATGGTCCTCGACGGTGTCCCGAGCCGATGAGCCCTGCGTGCTGATCGATGCCGACACCCGGGTCGTGGCGATCTCCACGGCCGGCTGCGAGCTGCTCTGTCTGGGCGAGCCGGACGGCCTGATCGGGCGACCGCTGCTCGACGGAGGGCTACGCCTCCTCGACTTCACCGCCAACCGGGGCGAGTTGACCGAGGCCGAGATCGACAAGATTCCGCCCCTGCTGGCGCTCTCCTCCGGCCGACTCGCCCGCGGGCTGCTCCGTGTCCAGGCCGCCTCGGCGAACAGCTCCGACGCCACCGTCGACGCGATCTCCACCCCGGTGCTCACCGACGGCAACGTCGCCGGTTCACTCACCTTCTTCTCCGAGGTCTGACCTGCGGCGCAGCCGCACGAGGTCTGACCTGCGGCGCAGCCGCACACGGCGTTGCCGGGGTGGGCCCACCACGCAGGCCGTAGGGTGCCCTCATGCTCGATATCGCTCTGCTGCCAGGGGAATACGCTGTGTGGCGGCTGCCCGCTGGCGCCGCCCTGCCGTACGCGCTGTCGAGCGGGCTGAGGGGCGCCGACGTGGTGACGGTGAGCTGGACCTCCGACGGGATCTCCGTGATCTGCCCAGCGGACCGGGCCCCGGTGCAGGCCGTGGCGGAGACCGCTTGGCGCTGTCTACGGGTCACCGCGTCGGTGGAGTTGGCCGACACGGGCAGCCTGGCCGCACTCGTCGACCCGCTCGCCGAGGCACGGGTCAGCGTGGTCACGTTCTCCACCTTCGACACCGACTATCTGCTGGTCCCGACCGTCCGGCTGACCGAGGGCACGGCCGCGTTGCAGCGCGCCGGGCATCGCGTCACCGGCTGAGCTTCACCCGATCGGCCGCTCACCCTACGATGGGCTCGGCCGACCCGGCCGCGACGAATTCTCCGATGTCCCGAGGATCGGCCCGTGCCGTTCACCCCACCCCGCCCCGCGTCTTCCCCACCGCGGGCGACGGTCCACATCCCACCGGCGACCGGCGACCGGGCGGCCGACCGCGTCCCTGCCCGGACGGCGTCCCGGATCCTGCCGGTAGCCCTCGCGACGCTCACCGTCGCGGCGTTGGCCGGCTGCGGCGCCCCACCCGGGTTGCGGGATCCGGCCGACGTGCCCACCCACACCGCAGCCCCGACGACACCCGCCGCGAGCACCGCACCTGCCACCCCACCGGCCACCGCACCGTCACTCGGTGGGGTCACACCCACTCCGGACGCCGGGCTGGTCGCGACGGCCTGCCGGAACGGGCCGACCGCTGCGCGGGTGGTGCAACTGCTGCACGGCCGGACAGGAGTGCTCCCGCCCAACGTCCGGGTCCAGGTCCGCACCGGGCCACTCTGCGCCGCTGACTGGCAGTTCACCCTGGTCGAGGTGACCGGGCACGAGGAACTTCAGGTGGTCACCCGGGGCCAGCCCGCCGCACCGGCGCTGATCACCGCCGGCACCGACGTCTGCACCATCGAGGTACGCGCCACCGCCCCGGCCGGAATTCGCGCCCTCGCCTGCGACGCGGGTCCGGTCACCCGGCCGAGTGCGTAGGCTGACCGGCATGCCGGGAACACCGCCGACACGCTTCGTCTACCTCGGACCCGAGGGCACCTTCGCCGAACAGGCACTGCGCTCCGTCCCCGCCGCCGAGCGCGGCGCCCGCACGCCGGCCCGCAGTGTCGGGGAGGCCCTGGACAGCGTCCGGGTCGGGGATGCCGACGCCGCGCTGGTGCCGCTGGAAAACTCGATCGGCGGCGCGGTGGGCGTCACGCTGGACGAGATGGCCGAGGGGGACCCGTTGGTGATCACCCGGGAGGTGATCCTGCCGGTGGAGTTCGTGCTCGGTGCCCGACCCAACACCCCGCTGACCTCGATCCGCACCGTGGCGGCCCACCCGCAGGCGTCCACCCAGTGCCGGGGTTGGCTGCGTGACCATCTGCCCGACGCCGTGGTGGTCGACGTGCTCTCCAACGGCGCGGCCGCCGCCGGTGCCGGTGCCGGCGAGTACGACGCCGCCATCTGCGCGCCGATCGGGGCGACCCGGCACCGGCTCGCGACACTCGCCGAGAAGATCGCCGATCATCCGGACGCGGTGACCCGGTTCGTGCTGGTGTCCCGCCCCGGGCCGCCCCCGCCGGCGACCGGCGACGACCTGACCTCGCTCGCGGTCTACATCGCCCACGACCGGGTGGGAGCGCTGCTGTCCGTGCTCATGGAGTTGGCCGTCCGTGGGGTCAACCTGACCCGGATCGAGTCCCGCCCGACCGGCGAGGCGCTGGGCCGGTACGTCTTCTTTCTGGACTGCACCGGGCACGTGGCCGACGTACGGATGGGTGAGGCGTTGCAGGGGCTGCGCCGGGTCTGCGCCGACGTCCGTTTCCTGGGCTCGTACCCCCGGCACCGGTGGGCCGAGTCGGCGGGCGAGCGGCCGGTGCCCGCGCCGGCGGGTCTCTCCGACGCCGATTACGTCGACGCGGCGGCCTGGCTGACCCGACTGCGCACGGGTGAGTTGACCTGACCGGGCGGGGCGCCCCCAAAGATCGGGAGCGCCCGCGCCCGCTCCAGATCAACTCAACAGACCGGGAGCGCCCGCGCCCGCTCCAGATCAACTCAACAGACCGGGAGCGCCCGCGCCCGCTCCAGATCAACTCAACAGACCGGGAGCGCCCGCGCCGAGGTGGTCAGCTCAGCAGACCGCCGAGCAGACCGCCCTCCTGCTGCTGCTGGCCACTGCCCATGACCGGCGGCTCCTCGGACGGCTGCACCACCACGAACCCCTGGCCGGCGAAGCTCATCGTGAACGACTCACCGGTCCGCCGACCCAACAGCGTGCCGAGACCCAACTGCTCGGCCCGGTGGTAGCCGGTCTGGAGGTTGGCCGACCAGCAGACCGCGGCCTGCGGGTCGACGTACGTCGGGGCGTCCACGTTGAGCACGACCGGGGTGCCCTTGGTGGTGATGGCGATCCGTCCGTGGCCGCTGAAGACACAGTTGAACAGGCCGGACGAGGAGGCCATCCCGGCACCGCCGACCATCCTGATGTCGTACTGGAGGGTCGAGTCGAAGGCGAGCACGCTGGAGCCGTTGATGGAGAGCGCGTCACCCGGCTCCAGGTCGATGATGTGCACGTCCTTGGCCAGCTCGGCGAGGAAGACGTCACCCTGGCCGGAGACCTTCATCAGCGGGACACCCTCGCCGGTGAGCTTCTGCTTGAGGAACTTGCCGAGCCCGCCCGAGCCCAGCGCCTGGAACTGCACATTCCCCTGGTAGGCGACCATCGACCCGACCCGGGCCATCGCCTCGCCGTTCAGCTCGATCTTCAACATCTTGGAGTTCTGCAGCCGCATGCCGGGCTGCGCGGACTCCTTCTCCAAATTCTCCGAGGAGAACAGCTCACTGCGCATGAAAGGGTGCCTCCTGACAGGGTTTTGCGGTCGCTGCACCGACGGTAGGCGACCACGGCAACCACGGTCCATCGGCCGGGGGCGTGCCGTGGTCTGGCCGGCGGCTGCCGGTGGTGCTCAGCCCCAGCCCAGCGAGTGCAGCCGCTCGTCGTCGATGCCGAAGTGGTGGGCGATCTCGTGCACGACGGTCACCGCGACCTCATCGACGACATCGTCGTCGTTGTCGCAGATCCGCAGGATCGGGTGCCGGTAGATGAAGATCCGGTCCGGCAGCACGCCCGAGTAGTCCCAGCCACGGGTGGTGAGCGCATGGCCTTCGTAGAGGCCGAGCAGGTCGGGCTCGCCCTGCGGCGGGTCGTCCTCGACGAGGATCACCACATTGCTCATCAGGCCGAGCAGTTCCTCGGGCACCTCGTCGAGGGCATCGGCGACCAGCTCCTCGAAGCGCTCGCGGGTCATCTCCACCGGCACCTCGCCCATTGTGCCCGATGTCGGATCGGTTGACCCGGCCGAAGCGTGCGGCCGACCAGATCCGCAGGCCCGGTCACCGCGTGCCGTCGAGCGGGCCCGTGGGCCTGCCGCCGCGTGCCGTCGAGCGGATCCGCGGGTTCACGGAGAGAGTGACCGCCCAGGGGCGGGCGGAGACTCTGTCCGTGAACGAGCGGTTGTGGGTCGACCGGCTCAGGAGGCCAGACGCGCGCTGAGGGTGATCTCGGCGCCCGGCGAGAGCAGGCGGGAGATCGGGCAGTTGGCCTTGGCTGCCTCGGCGAGCTTCTGGAACTCGGCGTCGTCGATCCCGGGGACCTGGCCAACGGTCTCCAGGTCGATCCGGGTCACGGTCATCCCGGCGTCGGTCTTGTCCAGGTGGACCTTGGCGGTGGTCTCGACCGAGGTGGCCGTCGAGCCGGCGTCGGCGAGCGCCTTCGAGAACGCCATCGAGAAGCAGCCCGCGTGCGCGGCGGCGATCAGCTCCTCGGGGTTGGTGCCCTCGCCCTCCTCGAAGCGCGACTTGAAGGAGTAGTTGCCCGACAGGCCGCCCTTACCGGTGCGGACCGTGCCGGCGCCCTCGGTGAGATTGCCCTGCCATTGTGCTGAAGCGGTACGGATAGGCATGAGGAGAACGCTAGCGGAAAGGTGACCGCCGAGCGACCGACCGGCACGGACGCCCGCCCTGCGATCCCCGTCACTAACAGGTGACTGTGCCATGATGCGAGCCAGGTCCGTGACCGGCGGAAGGATGGCCGATGTCCGACGAGCTTCCAGTCCCACGGCAGACTGACCGGTCCGAGGGGCCGGCCGTGATCGAGTGGGGTGCGGTCGACCCGGCTCCGCGGCACCGCTTCGGCTTGTCCCTGGCCGGTCTCACCCAGGACCCTCGGCTGCCCCTGCTGCTCGCCGGTCTGGGCGCGGTGGCCGGGATCGCCTCGCTGGTCGGTGAGTGGCTGGTGATGATCCTGCCGCACGGCGGGCCCGAGGGACAGGGCACGCTCGAGGTGCCCGCCGGGGTGTCCGACGTCGGGGGCTTCGGGGTCGGCTACCTGGTCGGGCTGCTCGGCCTCGTCTGTGCCGTGTCGCTGGCGCTGCGGGGCACGGCGGCCGTGCGGCCGAACGCCCGACTGGCCGGTCTCACGCTGGCCGGCGCGCTGTTGGGGCTGCTGGTCGCCGCCACGGCCACCCTCAACGACCCTGGTCAGCGAAACTTCTTCTACTCGCCGGAGGACGGCGTCCAAGCCGAGTACGGCCGCGGACTGGTGATGGCGTTCGTCGCCTGCGTGCTGCTCGGCGCGGCTCTGCGGCTGGCCCCGGCCGTGCCGCCCGGCGCACTGGTCGGGCCACCCGAGGACGACGGGCCTGGGGGTGTGCCAGCACCTCGGCTGTGGCGCCGGCACCGGGACCCGGTCCAGGAGGACGGCCTGCCCGCGCCGGCCGACCTGACCGTCACCCCGGCCGCCCCGTTCGCCCGCCCCGACCACCCCGCCTGAGCGGCACGCCCGCCCGCTGCGCCGATCTTGCGCCTGCTGTCCCGACATAAGGCGCATCCCACACATGCTGGCGACCGAAAGTGCAAGATCGCGCGGGAGAGTTGGGGGCACCGCTTGTTGGCGTCCGATTCGCCTGGAAGCCATGGATGCGACCCGTTCCGCGAGGTACGGTTGCTGCCCGCCGTCACTCCGGGACTCGGTTTCATTGACCCTGGCGGTGCGACGGCGGCGGGCGAAGGAGGAACGATGACCCGCCCGGGACTACCCAAGCTGATCGCGACCGACCTCGACGGGACGCTGGTCCGCAGCGATGACACCGTCTCCGCGTACACCCATGGGGTGCTCGACCGGGTGCGGGCCGCCGGAATCCCGGTGGTCGGCGCGACCGGTCGCGGCCCTCGGCTCACCGAGTTGACCCGCAACGACATCCGCGCCGCCGATTTCCTGGTGCTGGCCGGCGGCGGACGGGTGGTCGACCAGAGCGACCCGAGCGGCCCGCTGGTGCTCCGCGACGAGCGGCTGCCCGCCGAGGTGCTGGCCCGGCTGCTCGCCGACCTGGAGGCCGAAGTCGGCCCGCTGACCGTGATGGTCGAGGCGTCCGACGAGCACGACGCCCCGCTCTGGGGCGACTACCACGAGAGCTGGCCCTACCAGGACCGGTTCGAGGCGCGCAGCCGCGCGGAGTGCCTCTCCTGCGACGTGATCAAGGCGTTCGCCCGGACCGCCGACCACCACGTGGACGAGCTGCTGGCGGTGGCCCGCCGGATCGTCCCGCCGCAGGTCGCCACCCTCACCCAGGCCGGGCTCGGCTTCATCGAGATCTGCCCGCCGGGGGTGGACAAGGCGACCGGACTGGCGGTGGTGGCGCAGAGCCTCGGGGTGGACCCGGCCGACGTCCTGGTCTTCGGTGACATGCCCAACGACCTGCCGATGTTCGAGTGGGCCGGCTGGTCCCGGGTGGCGGTGGCCAACGCGCACCCCGCCCTGCGGGCCGTCGCCGACGAGATCACCCTGCGCAACGACGACGACGGCGTGGCGGTGTATCTGGACCGGCTACTGTCCCGGTGATGGGAGAGACGCCCCGCCTGATCGCCACCGACATCGACGGCACGCTGATCCGCGACGACCACACCGTCAGCCCGCGCACCGCCGACGTGCTCGCGCGGATCTCCGCGCGAGGCACGCCGGTCGTCCTGGTCACCGGCCGTCCGGTCCGCTGGCTCAAGATGGTGTACGAGCAACTGGCCGAGCCACTGCCGGCCGTCTGCGCCAACGGGGCGGTGGTCTACGACCCGGTCGACGATGAGGTGCTGCGGGCCGACCCGCTCGCGCCACACCACCTGGCCGAGGTGGCCCGGAGGCTGCGTGCCGAGGTGCCCGGCATCAGCTTCGCCGTGGAGATCCTGGACAGCCGGGAGATGCGGCACGAGGCGCACTACCCGCTGCGCTGGGACGTCGACCCCGCCGGCATCCGACCGATCGAGACGCCGGAGGAGTTGCTCTCGGTGCCGGCGGTGAAGCTACTCGCGCGGGCCGGCGAGCAGGACCCGGATGCCTTCGTCGAGCTGATCGCCGCAGCGGTGGTGGGGCTGGCCGAGGCCACGCACTCGTCCTCCTCCGGTCTGGTGGAGATCTCCGCGGCCGGAGTGACCAAAGCCGCCGGGCTGGACTGGTACTGCGACCGGCTCGGGGTCAGCGCGGCGGACGTGCTGGCCTTCGGCGACATGCCCAACGACGTGCCGATGCTGAGCTGGGCCGGGCGCGGTGTGGCGGTGGCCAACGCGCACCCCGCCGTCCTGGCGGTCGCCGACGAGGTGACGACGACGAACTCCGAGGACGGCGTGGCGGCGTACCTGGAGAAGGTTTTCGGGGTGGACTGAGCCGACGGTCAGAGGTATTGACCGGTGCTGTGGCCCTCACCAGCGCCCGGCTGGCCGATGCCCGGCATCCCGGGCACCATCCCACCGGGACCGCTGGGCAGCGCCTGCCGGCCACCGCGCATCTGCTCCAGCTGGACCCGGGCGGCCATCTGCTGGGCCACCAGGGCCGCCTGGATGCCGTGGAACAGGCCCTCCAGCCAACCGACGAGCTGGGCGTGCGCGATCCGCAACTCGCTCTCGCTGGGGGCCTTGTCCTCGGCGAAGGGCAGCGAGATGCGCTCCAGCTCGTCACGCAGCTCGGGGGCGAGGCCTTCCTTGAGCTCGACGATCGACCGCTCGTGGATCTCGCGCATCCGGTTACGGCTGGCGTCGTCGAGGGGCGCGGCCTTCACCTCCTCCAGCAACTGCTTGATCATGCTGCCGATCCGCATCACCTTCGCCGGCTGTTCGACCAGGCGAGTCGGGTCCTCACCCTGACCCTCGTCGGTCTGCATCGTCCCGATCGGCCGGCCGTCCGGGCCGACCACCACAACGGTGCCGGGGTGGCCGGAGTCGTCGGAGCCGGGCTCGTCGGTCTGTCCAGCTGAGCGCGCGTCGGTCATGAGGTCCATTTTTACTCAGCGGGCTCGACCCGCGGCGCCCGGGACCGGCTACCGGGCCAAAACACCCGGGCGGGGCGCGCTACCGTCGCGCCATGTCTGCCGACCCGCGCGCCGTGTTGACCCGGCCCGCACCGGAGCCCGATCGGACCGTGGCGTACGGCGACCACCCGGATCAGGTGGCCGACCTGCGGTTCCCGGCGGGAGTCGGCCCGGCGCGGCCACTGGTCGTCGTCCTGCACGGTGGTTTCTGGCGGTTCGAGTACGACCGGCGGCACACCGGCCCGCTGGCTGCCGCGCTCGCCGCCGGTGGCTACCCGGTGGCGCAGGTGGAATACCGGCGGACCGGCCAACCGGGAGGTGGTTGGCCGGGCACGTTGACCGACGTGCTGACCGGGGTGGCCGAGCTGCCCGTGCTGGCCGCCGAGGCGCTGCCCGACCGGGTGACCCTGGCCCCGCCGATTCTGATCGGGCATTCCGCCGGCGGCCATCTGGCGCTGTACGTGGCGGCCACCGCCCCGGCGACGGTGGGCGGAGTGCTCGCTCTGGCCCCGGTGGCGGACCTGGGTGAGGCGTACCGGCGGAATCTGGACTCCGGTGCGGTGGCCGCGCTGCTCGGCGGCGGCCCGGCCGAGGTCCCGGATCGGTACGCGGCAGCGGATCCACGATCATTGGTACCCATCCGGACACGGACAGTAGTTTTACACGGCTCCGAGGATCAACAGGTTCCGGCGGAGATGAGCCGGGACTTCGTCGCTGCGGCGACTACCGCAGGTTCCGATATTTCCCTTGTTGAGCTGCCCGGATGTGAGCATTTCGGGCTGATCGACCCGGAGTCTGCCGCCTGGCCTCAAGTCCTGCAGGCGTTGCGGTCCTTGCACGATCATCACTAGCCGTTGACGCAGCGTCGCGGACCAGGTAGAACGCCGGAGGGGCGGTGTTCGGCCCTGCAACGCTCCTTGGAAGGAACTCGGTGTCGCAGATGAATCGCAGGCGGGCGCTCCAGCTGTTGGCCGCGCTCGGTACCACCGGTTTCGTCGCCGGGTGTGGCTCCGACACCGATCCCCAGCCGACCACCAACGCGAGCCCGATCAAGATCGGCCTGATCACGCCGCAGGCCGGTGGCTTCAAGAGCATCGGCGACGAGATCATCAACGGCTTCCAGCTCTTCCTCGACCTGCACGACAAGCGGCTGGGCGGCCACCCGGTGGAGCTGCTGACCGCCGACGAGGGGGACACCGCGAAGACCGGCAAGGCAGCCGTCGACGGCCTGCTCAAGCAGGGCGTGCTGGCGCTCACCGGGGTCGTCAACTCGGCGGTGATGGTCGGCATCCGGGACACCGTTGAGCAGGCCCGGGTCCCGCTGATCGGCTCCAACGCCTCGCCGAGCAGCCTGCAGAGCGTCTTCTACATCTGGCGCACGTCGTACGTGCTCGATGAGGCCGGCCGGGCGCTGGGCGGCTACCTGCGTGACCAACTGCCGGCGAACGGCCGCGTGGCGATCATCATGCCGGAGAACGTCGGCAGCCCCGACGTGGTGCGCGGCTTCCGGCAGGCGTTCGGCGCGAGCGACCCGCGCATCGGTGACCCGGTGACCTACACCAACCCCACCAACACCCCCGGCAAGACGACATACTCCTCGGACATCACCAAGGCACTGGCCAAGAAGCCCACCGCGGTCTTCTGCTTCTTCGCCGGAGCAGCCGCGGTCGAGTTCATCAAGCAGTTGCGGGAGAAGTTCTCCGGGCCGATCTACGCACCCGGCTTCCTCACCGAGGGCACCGTGCTGGAGAACCTGAAGGAAGACGCGCTGGGCATCCAGACCGCGCTGAACTACTCGGCCGACCTGAACAACACGTCCAACCGGGTCTTCGCCTCGGCCTACCGGAAGAAGCACCAGGTCACGCCCACCACCTACGCCATGGCGTCGTACGACGCGGCGCAGGTGCTCGACCAGGCGATCCAGCTTGCCGGCGGCTCGCCCAACTCGCAGCAGGTCAACCTGGCCCTCGGCAAGCTCGGTCAGATCGACAGCCCGCGCGGCATCTGGCAGTTCAACCAGCCGCGTACCCCGCAGCAGAAGTGGTACCTGCGGGAGGTGCAGCGCGATGGCCAGGTCATGTCGAACGTGCTGATCAACGAGCTGGCCACACTGGGCTGAACGCCCGCCCGCAGCACGATTCGGGGCCGGTCTCCCACTGGGAGGCCGGCCCCGGGGCCTTCGTGGGTCAGTGCCGCAGTTCGGCGATGCAGCACTTCACACTGCCGCCGCCCTTCTTCAGCTCGGCCAGCTCGACGGGGACCGGTGTGTAGCCGGCGGCCTTGAGCTTGCCGGCCAACCGGGCGGCTTCGCTGTTGAGCACCACGTTCGCGCCGTCGCTGACCAGGTTGAGCCCGAAGGCCAGAGCGTCCTCGTCGTCGGCGATCACCGCGTCCGGGAAGAGTTGGGTGAGCACCCGCTGGCTGGCCGCGGAGAACGCGCCCGGGAAGTAGACGACGTTCGAGTCGTCGATGGCCGCCAACGCCACGTCCAGGTGGTAGAAGCGGGGATCGACCAGACGTAGCGACACCACCGGCCGCCCCAACGCCTCCTGCGCCTCGGCATGCGCCGGGATCTCGGTGCGGAAGCCGTGGCCGGCCAGGATGAGCCCGCCGTGCGTCTCCGGGACGTACGCGAAGTCGCCCTCACCCTCGTTGGTCTCGCTCGGCGCGATGAACCGCCACCCCTGCGACTCGTAGAAGGCGTGGTGGGCGGCGGCCTCGGCGGCCCGCTGTTCGTGCTTGAACCGTGCGCCGTACGCGGTGCCGTCCACCATGAAGGCACCGTTTGCGGCGTAGACCATGTCGGGCAGGCCCTGCTCGGGGGTGAGCAGGTGCACCTCGTGGCCGAGGCCGACAAGCGTCTCGCGCAGCCGGTCCCACTGCTTGACGGCCAGGTCCCGGTCGACCGGGGTGGTCACGTCCATCCACGGGTTGATCGCGTACTCGACCGCGAAGTGCTCGGGCGAGCACATGAGATATGTCCGCTTTCGCGGGACTCGCTGCTGGTTCACGGTCACCAAGAGTAGGTACCGTGGAACTTTGGTAACAGCCACAACCGTTGCTTCCCAGAGGCGGAACGTTGCAGATAGACGCGGTAGACCAGCGGATCATTGCGTTACTCGTCGCCGACGCCCGTGCGTCGTACGCCGACATCGGTACCCGGGTGTCACTCTCCGCCCCGGCCGTCAAGCGTCGCGTCGACCGACTGCGCGCCACCGGTGTGATCAGGGGATTCACGGCCGTGGTTGACCCGGCCGCCGTCGGCTGGACCACCGAGGCGTTCGTCGAGCTGTTCTGCGCCGGACGAACCACCCCGGCGCAGATCGGTGTGGCCACCCGGCGACACCCGGAGGTGGTCGGCGCGTACACCGTCTCCGGGGAGGCGGACGCGCTCGTGCACCTGCGCGCCGCCGACATCGCCCACCTGGAGGCGGCGCTGGAGCGGCTGCGTGGCGAGCCCTTCGTGACCTCCACCCGCAGCACGATCGTGCTGTCCCGGCTGGTCGAGTCCCCCGGCGTGGGCCCGTCCACCCGCACCCCTTGACCTCAACCCAGGTTGAGGAGATGGACTGGCCCGAAGCGTGGGCGGGCCGCCCACCACAGTCGAGGGGATGTCATGCGAGCAGTCTGGTTACGTGAGTTCGGTGGACCCGAGGCGCTGGTGCCCGACGCGGCGCCCGACCCGACGCCCGGCCCCGGTCAGGTGCTGATCGACGTCGCGCACGCGAACATCACCTTCGTCGAGACGCAGCAGCGCTCGGGTCGCCCCGGGCCGTTCCAGGTCACCCCACCGCTGATCCCCGGCAACGGCGTGGGCGGGCTGATCGCCGCCGTCGGGCCGGACGTCGACCCGGCACTGATCGGGCGGCGAGTGGTCAGCGCCACCGGCGGATCCGGCGGATACGCCGAACGCGCGGCAGTGGACGCCGCCGCGCCGTTCGAGGTGCCCGCCGGGTTGGCGCTGGACGAGGCGGTGGCGCTGCTCGCCGACGGGCGTACCGCCACCATGCTGGTCCAGGCCGTCGGCGTCCGCCCCGGTGACCGGGTGTTGGTGGAGGCCGCCGCGGGCGGCGTGGGCAGCCTGTTGGTGCAGCTCGCGGACCAGGCCGGCGCCCAGGTGATCGGCGTCGCCGGTGGGCCGGGCAAGGTGGACCTGCTACCCGGCCTCGGTGCCGACCTGGCGGTCGACTACCTCCTGCCCGACTGGGCCGACCGCGTCCGTGCTGCGCTGGGCGGGGTCGACGTGGTGCTCGACGGGGTCGGCGGCGCGGTGGCCCGAGCGGCCTTCGACCTGCTGACCCCGGGCGGCCGCATGATCAGCTTCGGGTTGGCGAGCGGGCAGTGGTCCCCGGTGTCGCCCGAGGCCGCCACGGAACGGCAGGTCACCCTGGTCCGACCGGACGTGCCACCCGCGCAACTGCGGGCGTACACCGAACAGGCCCTGGCGGACGCGGCAGCCGGCCGCCTGCGACCGCTCATCGGCCAGCGCTTCCCGCTGGAGCGCGCCGCCGACGCGCACGCCGCCATCGAGGCACGCGCGACGGTCGGCAAGACCCTGCTGGACGTCTAAGGCCTGTTTCACAAGGGCGGTCGAGCCGAGGCGGAGTCCGGGCGGCGGTCCGGGCCCGCCGCAGGCCGGCCAGTTCTTATGAAACAGGCCTTATAGATACATGCCGGTGCGGTGCTCCGACTCGTCGCGCCGGACCGGCTTGTCGCCCTCGCCGAAGAACCGCCTGCCACCGAACTCGCCGTGCAGACGGTCGTCCAACTCGTCGGCGAGACCGGTCATCACCTGCACCGCCAGCATGAGGTGGGTGGCCTGGAAGTTGCGGCCGAAGACCGGAATGGACGCCCAGACCGTGTCGTCGGCGCAGTAGAGGCGGCCGATCGGCATCCGGTTGGTCAACTCGGAGAGCTTGACGTAGAGCCGTTCGGTCGGCTCCACCTCCGTGAGCACCGGGGAGAAGACGTCCACCAGAGGCGGGTTGTCCCGCACCCGCACGAAGACCATCGCCGAGCCCGCGCGGATGGTGATGTCGCCGTCCGAGTCGATCTGCAACCGGTCGGTGTCCGACTTCAGCATCGTGGAGACCACGGTCCGAACCCGATCCGCCAGGTCGAGCACGTCGTCCCGCTCGACCTGCGCGGCGGCGGCCTCCGCCAGCGCCTCCTCCAGGTCGGCCTCGACGTCGGCGTCCGGGCCGAACTCGCTGCGCGCGGTGCCCAGCGGGTCCACGGCCAGCGGCTCACCCTCGGTGTCCTGCACCAGATAGACGAGGAACGCCGGGTGCGGGGCGCCATAGACGTCTCGCAGCGTGCGGGAGAGCAGCGCGGCGATCCGGGTCGACTCGGCCGTCGTAGCGTCCAGGCCGAAGGAACCACCGGAGCCGGCGACCACCCCGGGTGGCGACCAGCCAAGCGCGATCATGTCCGCCACCGCGCTGCGGTCCAGTCGGTAACCCGCCGGCAGGGCGGCGTTTCCGACCGCCCGGGCGGACAGCCCACCGTCGTCGTTCACGTCGACGCTGATCGAGTAGACGGCATCCCCGGTCCCGGAGGCGGTGGGGTCCAGGGTCAACTCCAGGTGCGTGCCGACCGGAAGTTCCCGCAGCCGCACGGCGAGTGCCCGGGCGAACTCCCGCCACGCCTCGGTCACCTTCGCCCGCAGGTCGGTGGTGCTGGGTTCGTCGAGCAGGATCGATTCTGCCGGCTCAGCCGTAGCGCCGGGCAGCTCATCCTGCGGCGCCGAGGGGTGGTCAGCCGTCATGATCGCCTCCGTCCGTCACGATCACCCTACCCACGCCCATCGGCAGCCCGATCAGCCCGGACCGGGATCGGACAACAGCGGTCAGCGGGCCGTCGGATCCGCCGGGTCCGCGCCCAGCTCGACCGGCCAGCTGCCCGCCAGGGCGCTGAGCCGGGCCGCGGCGTCCGCCGGGTCGGCACCCCGGCCGACCGCCAGCCCAAGCAGGTACGCGGTGACCGGCGCACCCGGCCGTAGCACCTGGTGGGCGACGTCGCGGGCCAGATCCAGCACCGCCGGCACGGGCACCCCGGCCGGGTCCAGATCCAACTCGGCGCAGACCGCCGTGACCCAGTCGTCCAGCACCGTCATCGCACCCACTCCTCCGCCCGGCGTACGTCCTCGTCAGTGTCGCAGTCGAACCAGGGCGGCGGGCCGTCGCCGGACCACGGGACCTCCCGTACTACGAGGTTGGCCAGCAGCGCCCGGACCGGGGCCCCGGCCAGGTTGCCACCCCGCTCAACCGTCAGCCGGTCCAGCTCGGCCCGCAGCGCCGCTACCCGCCAGACACCGCAGAGCGACTGCCGCCGTCCGTCCCCGTCGACGAAGCACGCCCCGTCCGGCCCCCGCTCGCTGCCGCCGAGGCCGCTACGGGCTGGCGGTGCCGGAGCAGAGCCGCCGCCCGCCGGTTCGGTGTCGATGGTCTCCCGGTCGAGGTGGGTCAGCAGGGAACCGATCGCGGCCCGGGTGAGTAGCGGCAGGTCGGCGGCGAGCAGCGCGACCAGGGTGGCGTCGGAGTCGAGCAGCGCCAGGCCGGCCGCCGCCGCTGCGACCGGGCCCCCGCCGGGCGGGTCCTCCCGGACGACCCGCACGCCCGCCGGCACGGCGTCGGCCGTACCGACCAGCACCCGTGGCGTCGCATCGGTGACGGCGGCCAGAACCCGGTCACGCATCGGCCGGCCGCCGACCGGGAGCGCGGGCTTGTCGACCCCGCCCATCCGTCGGGCGGACCCACCTGCGAGCACCACGGCGGCGTACGTCCCCACCCGGTCACCGTAGCCGTGCCGGCGCTCGGTCGTGCCGGCCCTCGGTCCAGCCAGCGCTCGGTCGTGCCGGCGCTCGCGGGTACCCGATGTCCGGTGGCCGTGCGGGCGTGCCGGTGCGGGGTGGAGGATGGCGGGATGGGACGGGCAACTGATCGACGGGGCGTACTCCGGATCGACCTGGACGCTGCGACTGCCGGGCGCGGGGCCATCCGTCGGCCGGACACCCTGGCGGTGGAGGAGCCGCTGGAGATCCGGGTCGGCGCGGCCGGTCCCGGTCGGCGACGGCCGCTCGCCGTCACCATGCGCACCCCCGGGGACGACCTGGATCTGGCCATCGGTTTCCTGCTGACCGAGGGGCTGATCAGGTCGACCGACGACGTGCTCACCGCGCAACTCTGTGCCGGCGCGGAGACACCGAACACGTACAACGTGGTGGACGTGGTGCTCGCCCCCGGTGTGCCGGAACCGACCACCGACCCGTCCCGCAACTTCTACACGACAAGTTCCTGCGGGGTCTGTGGCAAGGCCAGCATCGACGCGGTCCGCACCCGGTCGCTGTTCCCGGTCTCGGCCGACCCACTCAGCGTGCCGGCAGTGCTCCTCGCCGAACTCCCCGACCGTCTGCGGGCCGCACAGCGCGGCTTCGACCGGACCGGTGGGCTGCATGCGGCGGGTCTGTTCACCCCCGACGGAGAGCTGGTGGTGCTCCGGGAGGACGTCGGCCGGCACAACGCGGTGGACAAGGTGATCGGCTGGGCCGTGCGGGAACGTCGCCTGCCATTGGCCGGGCACCTGCTGCTGGTCTCCGGCCGGGCCAGCTTCGAGCTGACCCAGAAGGCGTGGATGGCCGGATTGCCGCTGCTGGCGGCGGTGTCCGCCCCGAGCACCCTCGCCGCCGAGTTGGCCGACGAGGCGGGGATGACGCTTGTCGGCTTCCTGCGCGGCCGGACCATGAACGTCTACACCGGGCCGCACCGGATCACGATGGAACTGCCCGCCTGACCCGCGGGCGGATGGTCACCGACCGATCAGGTCGAACAGTTCCAGCCGCGCGGCGGCGTCCCGGGCGATCAGAAAGCCGGCGATGCCGAGGATCCAGCCCAGCGCGTTGCCCGCCTTCGTGACGATCCAGGCGTTCAGGCGAGCCAGCACCGGCTCGACCAGCGCCGGACGGGCCACCCTGGCAGCCAGCAACAGCACCGCCGGCAACACCATGACCAGGCAGTATCCGGCGAGCAGCACCACCACGGCCACCGCGCCGACCCCCGAGGTGGCCAACAGACCCACCGCACCGAGGTACGGAAGCATTGTCGCCACCTCGGCAAGTGCGGCGAGCAACGCGAGCCCGACCAACCAGCGGGCCGAGGAGTCACCGGCGGTGGCCCGGTCCCGCCACCGCAACACACCACCGGTGCGGGGACGCCGTTTGCCGTCGTAGCGAAAGCTGAGCGCCAGCATCGCGACGCCCAGGACGAGTTGCGCCCAGAGCACACCCCGGTTGTCCAGGGCGCCGCCCAGCGCGTCGGCCAACCTGCTGCCGCCCCAGACCAGCAACAGCCCCACCGCGAGGTAGAACGCCGCGATCGTGGCGAGATAACCCAGGATCCGTCGGGCGTTGACCGGCCCGGGGGCGAGTAACAACCAGACCGGGATGAAGAGGGTGCCGATGCTGGTGCTGTCGATCAACGCCAGCCCAGCCAGCGACAACAGCAACGCGACGGTCATGTCGTACCGGTTCGAAGAGCGGACACGCAATCAGTGTCCGGCCTTGATTGCGCCGCCGAGTCGGCCGCGATCAGGAGAAACGCGTACATCCTTCGACGGAGGCTCGCGGAGTCGGCGGGCTAGCGGGCCTGGGCCCAGCCGGTGAAACGTTCGGTCAGGTTGCCCGGAGGTGTGCCGCCGTGCAGATCGGTGAGTTCTTCGGTTGCCTCGGCCTGCACCTGCCTCAGGTGCTCGATCAGCTCGTCGCGGCGACCGCGATACTCGCCGAGCAAGCGCAGCTTCGCGGCCGAACAGGGCCACGCGATCCCGCAGGTTCGGCAGCGCCACGCCGGCTTCATGGCCACGTGCTCCGAGCGGCCGGCCATCTAGCGAGCCCGCACTGGGAGACGTCGGACCTGCTGACGGGTCGCGGGGCGAGTTGGCTCGGACGGACCGGATGGCAACAGGTCGACCCCTTCGCGGAGCACGAACAACTCCCGCTTGGCCCGTGCGCAGCCGTCCGGTCCCACCTCGTACGCCTCGATCCAGGTCCATCCGTGATAGGTGTGGCGGTCGGTCAGTTCGCGAATGATCCGAACGTTGATTGGACGGACGAACTGCGGGCTGGCGGCGCGGGTCAGGCGAACGAGGTCGCCGGCCTTCATCGTCCCGATCATTTCGGTGGTCTTCGACTTGTCCGGCATGGGTTCCCCCTCCTCGTTCGGGAGGGGCCGCCTCTGAGTGCTCGCCCACGAGGCGGCCCCGTTACGAACGCGACCGCCGGGTCTCGGGTAGTCCCTGCCGGTCACGCCGTCTCAGACACACGCTGCCAAGGGTTGCGAGCCGAATACACTGCGTAGGAATATCTCTTGTGGACGTCTCGGACGTACTTGAGGAGAAGCGGATGAACCGGGCAGTCGCCGACGCCATGTCGAAATCCGGCCTGACCGCCGACAGTCTCGCCGCCCAGATCGGGGTGGATCCCAAGACGGCGGCCAAGTGGGCGAACCCGGGACGGATTCCGCAGACTCGTCACCGGTCAAAGGTCGCGGAGGTGCTCGGCCGCGACGAGGGCGACCTGTGGCCCGACCTGTTCAAGAGGCGCGAGCCGGCGTGGTTCCGGCCCTGGACGGACATCGAGCGCGAAGCGACGGGACTCCGGTGGTACGAGTCCGCGGTGTTGCCCGGTCTCCTACAGACCGAGGCGTACGCGCGGGCCGTGTTGAGCAGCGGGCTCTGGGCCGATGACGACCTGGAGGCACACGTGGAAACCCGCCTCCGCCGGCAGGCCGCCGTGTTCGATCGGCCTCGCCCACCGTTGAGTGTCTTCGTCATCGACGAGGCCGCGCTGCGCCGGGGAAGACCCGACATCATGGCCGACCAACTCGATCATCTGATCGTGCTCGCCGAGCGGCCGGCCGTGATGATCCACGTGCTCCCGCTGACCGCCGGCCTCCACCCCGGCCAGGCCGGCCCGTTCGTCATCGCCAGCACCCCGGACGGCGGGGATGTCGGCTACCTCGACGACCAGGCGGCTGGGCGCCTCAGTAATGACGTTGCTCCGCTGTGGGCCGTCTGGGATAGCGTGAGGTCGTTAGCGCTACCGCGAGACCTGACCATCGACCTGATGAGAGCGCGAGCATGGATGACCTGACCGGCGCCCGTTGGCGCAAGAGCACCCGCAGCAGCTCGAACGGTGGGGCGTGCGTGGAGGTGGCCGACAATCTGCCGGGTGTCGTGCTGGTCCGCGACACGAAGGACCGCGACGGCGGCACGCTGACGTTCGGGCCGGCCGCCTGGGCGGGCTTCGTCCGGCTGGCAACGAAGATCGGCCCCGTCGGCTGACACGTTGGTCCAGCTCGGCCGCCTGCGACAGGTGACGCGGCGGTGTCGGCGTCGACCACCCTGCCGCCCTTCAGGCCAGGTCGAGGATGCTCCAGTTGGCCGGGAGGACCTTCGCCGCCGCTTTGGGCTGCGCGGTCGCGTAGTGCGCCTCGTGGGTGAGTGCCGCACTGGCGGCCTGACCGAGCGAGATGTCCCCGCCGACAGCGCGGGCCAGCGTGCCCGTCGCTCGCACATCGTCGGCATCGAGCGGCAGCACGCAAATCATCGGGGCGCTCACCATCAGGGCCAGCAGCGCGGCGCCAACCTCGTCGCCCGCGCCCGCGATGGCGACCGCCAGACAGGCGGCCGGAACGGCCACCTGCCGGCCCTCGTCGGCGACCTCCAGCATCAGCTCCCCCACCGATACGTTGCCCTCGATGTAGGCCGTCAACGCCGACGCGTCGAACACGGCCGCGATCCGATCGCTCATCCGGCACGACCCAACATCCGACGACCTTCGGCCAGGGCGTCGGCCGGAATGGGCGTCGCCAGCCGCTCCCGCCACCGCGCCCTGCCCGCCTCGGTCACCTCGATGCCAGCCCGGCGCAGCACCTCCTGAAGGTGCGCGGCGGCCATCTGCGCCCGTACCGCCGCGGTGATCGCGGCCGAGACGTTGGGCTGCTGGTCGAGCCACTCCGCGACGTCGTCGGGGAGGCTCACGGAGCGCTTCACGGTCATGTCCGTCAGCCTACCAATTTCGGTAGCACCGATGGTATTACCGTGCACCTGGTGAGGGCGGTCAGCGGCGGCCACGTCGACTCCGTCGGCGCGGCCGGACCACTCCGGGCATCCCCGTCGACGGCCACCCGTCCAGCTCGGACGGGGGCACGCCGCGCCGGAGCAGGTCGTCCAGCAGCAGGGCCAGCGAGTAGTCGGGGTGCAGGCTCAGCGTGCGCTCCAGCGCGACCGCCGCCAACGCCCCCTGCCCCGCACGCCAGGCCGCGAACGCCAGCAGAGCGCCCGGCGCGGCGGCCAACGTCGGCTCGGCCCGGCGCAGCACGTCGGTCCAGAGGGCGATGTCCCGGTCCCGACCGTCGGTGCGCTCCCAGGCGTGATCGCGGATCGGCAGGTGGGTCATCAGCAGGCTCAACCAGGCCACCTCGTCGTCGTCCAGCCGCTCACCGCGGCGTTGCCGACGTTGGGCCTCGCGGACCGCCGCGACCCCGGCGGAGTACATCGTCCGGCTGCCGAGCAGGTCCTCCGGGGGCGCCTGTTCCAGCAACTCGGTCAGTCGGAGCCGAGCGCGGGCGGTGGCCGCGCTCGCCGCCTCCCGGGCCGGGCCGTCCACCGGTGACACCTGCGCCACGAGAGCGGCCCGGTCGGGGAGTGCGACCTGGCCGGCGAAGACCGCCGAGGCGGTCACCGGGTTGGCGACCGGGTCGTAGCGCCGCCCCTCGGGCGGGCAGCAGTCGGGCTCGGTGCACAGGTAGGACCACCACCGGCCCTCGGTCACCCGCAGCGCGTCGAGCACCTCCAAGCCGGCAGCGCCCAGTGCGGCGCGCACCGCGTCCACGGCCGGAGTGACACGGTCGGGCGGCCCGTAGCCGACCACGGTGGCGGCATCCGCCCCCTGCCGGCGGATCACGGCGGCCAGGTGCCGGGCGCGCTCGACGAGATCGGCCGACGGGTCGGGCAGGTCTGCGCGGGCGGCGAAGATGATCTGCCGGCCGAGCAACGCCACGGCGACCACGCTGTCGGTGGGATGGAAGCCGAGCAGGTACGGCACAGCGGCGATCAGGTCGGCGGGCGAGCGGACGGCGAGCTGGGGGCGTTCGGTCGAGGTCATGGCGGAAGCCTGCGGCGGGCCGACCCGGCTCCGCCGCCCCTGTGGACGACACGCGGCTTATCCACAGTTACTCAGCGTGTTCTCCCTGCTCATCCCGCACCCACGGGTCCCGAAAGAGAGCCGATGTCCTCGGGCGGCGGCGTGGTGTCGTGGGGAGCGGTTACCGTGCGCTGATGGACCTGGCGTACCTGCGCGCACACCCGGCACACCTGCCGACCTTCCGGACCCACCAGCGGATCCGGGAGACGCCGGTCGCCGGTGGGCAGATCTGCGCCGCCGCTCGGCTCACCCTGGACGACGGCCACTCGGTCTTTGCCAAGTCCTGGCCGGAGGGGGCCGGGCGGCCGGCGCCGGAGGGTTTCTTCGCCGCCGAGGCGGCCGGCCTCCGTTGGCTGCGGGAGGCCGACGCGGTCGGCGTACCCGAGGTGATCGTGGCGTTGCCCGACCTGCTGGCGCTCGACTGGGTGGAGCCCGGCGAGCCGACGCCGGAGGCCGCGGAACGCTTCGGCCGGGAGTTGGCCGACCTGCACCGGGCGGGTTCAGCCGCCTTCGGTGCGACCTGGCCGGGTTTCATCGGGTCACTTCCACAAGACAACACCCCCGCCGACGGGCCGTGGTCGACGTGGTTCACCGAGCGACGCCTCTCCCCCTACCTGCGCCGCTCGGTCGACGGAGGCGCGTTGACCAGCGCCGACGCCATGCTGGTCGAGCAGGTGATGGATCAGGTCGGCGGGCTCGGCGGCGACGAGCCGCCCGCACGCATCCACGGCGACCTGTGGCCGGGCAACGTGCTGTGGGGCTTCGACCGGGCCTGGCTTGTCGACCCGGCGGCGCACGGCGGGCACCGCGAGACCGATCTGGCCCAGCTCGCACTCTTCGGCGGCATCCCCTATCTGGATCGGGTGCTGGCCGCCTATCAGGAAAGTTGGCCGCTACCGGAGGGCTGGCGCGAACGGGTGCCGCTGCACCAACTGCATCTGCTGCTCGTGCACACCGCGCTCTTCGGCGGCGGTTACCGAGATGCGGTCGTCCAAACCGCCCGTGCCGTCCTGGGCCGGGCCGAGCGCGCTACGGTCGACAGGTGAGCGTCGCCCCGGGGACCGACGGCGTCCTCGTCGACCGGTACGGCCGCGTCGCTCGGGACCTGCGTGTGTCCCTCACTGACAAGTGCAACCTGCGCTGCACCTACTGCATGCCGGCCGAGGGGCTGCCCTGGCTGGCCGGCCCGGAGGTGCTGACCGACGAGGAAGTCGTCCGGCTGGTCCGGGTGGCCGTCGAGCGGCTCGGCGTGACCGAGGTGCGGTTCACCGGCGGTGAGCCGCTGATCCGGCCCGGGTTGCTCGGCATCGTGACCGCGGTCGCCGCGCTCGAACCCCGCCCACGCATCTCGCTCACCACCAACGGCATCGGCCTGGACCGGCTGGCACCCGCGTTGCGCGAGGCCGGCCTGGACCGGGTGAACGTCTCACTGGACACCCTCGACCCGGCCCGGTTCACCACGCTCACCCGCCGTCCTCGCCTGGACGCGGTGCTGGCCGGGCTCGCCGGGGCGGCAGCCGCCGGGCTCAGTCCGGTGAAGATCAATTCTGTGCTGATGCGCGGTGTCAACGAGGACGAGGCGCCGGCCCTGCTCCGCTTCGCCGTCGACCACGACTACCAGCTGCGGATCATCGAGCAGATGCCACTGGACGCCCAGCATGGCTGGGACCGCCACACGATGGTCACCGCCGAGGAGATCCTGACCTCGCTGCGTACCGTCTTCGATCTCAGCCCCGACCCGGCCGAGCGCGGCGCCGCGCCGGCGGAGACCTGGCTGGTCGACGGCGGCCCCGCGCGGGTCGGTGTGATCGCCAGCGTCACCCGCCCGTTCTGCGGCGACTGCGACCGCACCCGGCTCACCGCGGACGGCCAGGTCCGCGCCTGCCTCTTCGCCACCGAGGAGTCCGACCTGCGCGCGGCGCTGCGCGCCGGCACGGACGACGACGAGCTGGCCCGGCGTTGGCGGACGGCGATGTGGGGAAAGCGCGCCGGGCACGGCATCGACGACCCGACCTTCCTCCAACCGACCCGGCCGATGTCCGCGATCGGAGGTTGAGGCATGGAGCCGACATCGCTGACCGTCCGCTACTTCGCCGGTGCCCGCGCCGCCGCCGGGCACCGCGAGGAGGTCATGCCCGCCGACCGGTCGCTCGACGACCTCACGGCCGAGTTGGTGCGGCGACACGGCGACCGACTCGGTGCCGTGCTGCGGGTGGCGAGTTTCCTGGTGGACGGCGTCACCTGTCATGATCGTCAGGCACCCCTGCCGGCCGGGGCCACGATCGATGTCCTGCCCCCGTTCGCGGGCGGCTGAGGGAGGCGCACATGTTGGCGGTTCTGGGGTTCGTGGCCGTCCTGGCGCTGATCATCGGCCTCATCCACCTCTACCTGTGGAAGCGCCTCGTTCGGGACACCACCACCCCGGGCCGCTGGCGGCGGATCGGCGGGATCGCCGCACTGGTGCTGGCGCTGCTCGTGCCGGTCACCCTCGCCGGGACGCAGGCCGGGCACTACTGGCTCGCCTGGCCGGGCTACCTGTGGCTCGCGCTGATGTTCTACCTGCTGATCGTCCTGATCGTGCTGGAAGTGCCGATGCTGGTCACCCGGCTGGTGCTGCGCCGCCGGCTGACCGCCGCCGAGCCGACCACCGCCGCGCCCGAACCGGTGTTGGTCGGCGCCGCCGGGCCACCCGAGCCGCCGTCCGCCGACGCCGTCGCGGCCCCGGACCACGACCCGGCCCGCCGGCTGCTGCTGGCCCGCGGGGCGGCCATCTTCGCCGGCCTCACCGCCACCGGCATCACGGGGTACGGCGTACGCACCGCCCTCGGCCCGCCACGCCTCGACCGGGTGCAGATCCCGCTCGCCAAGCTCCCGCGCAGCATGGACGGCCTGCGCATCGCAACCGTCTCCGACATCCACCTCGGCCCGTTGCGCGGCCGCGCACACACCGAGCGGATCGTCGCCGCGATCAATCGGCTCGACGCGGACCTGGTCGCGGTCGTCGGTGACCTGGTCGACGGTTCGGTCGCCGAGCTCGGCCCGGCCGCGGCGCCCCTGCGGGACCTGCGCTCCCGGTACGGCAGCTTCTTCGTCACCGGCAACCACGAGTACTACTCCGGGGTGGAGGAGTGGGTCCAGGAGGTCGACCGGCTCGGCCTGCGGGTCCTGCAGAACCGGCGACAGGAGATCCAGGCCCGGGGTGGCGTGCTCGACCTGGCCGGCGTGAACGACCTGGACGCGACGGGAGACAGCGGCCTGGCGGCCGGGCCGGACTTCGCCGCCGCCCTCGGTGACCGCGACCCGAGCCGTCCCGTGGTGCTCCTCGCCCACCAGCCGCTGGCGGCGGTGGAGGCGGCCAGGTACGGCGTCGACCTGCAACTGTCCGGGCACACGCACGGTGGGCAGATGGTGCCGTTCAACCTGGCCGTTCGGCTGGAGCAGCCGGTGGTCAGTGGGCTCGGCGAGGTCGACGGCACGAAGGTCTACGTGACCAACGGTGCCGGCTTCTGGGGGCCGCCGGTCCGGGTCGGGGCGGAGCCGCAGATCAGTCTGGTCGAGTTGCGCTCGGCATAGCGGACGTCACGTCCTCGCGTGGCGGCGGGCGGCCGGCGCGGCGGGCGTGACAGGATGCGGCGTGCCCCCGTTCAGCGCCGTACCCCCCGGTGGCCTCCCGCCATTCGTCGCGGACCTGCACATCCACTCGAAATACTCGCGCGCGTGCAGCCGCGATCTCACCCTGCCGAACCTCGCGTGGTGGGCCCGGCGTAAGGGCATCGGCCTGCTCGGCACCGGCGACTTCACGCACCCCGCCTGGTTCGACCACCTGCGGGAGACCCTGCGCCCGGCCGAGCCAGGGCTGTACCGGCTCGACGCCGAGGCGGAACGGGACGTCGCCCGCCGGCTCCCGCCCCGACTCGCCGGGACGGCGGACGCGGACCCGGTCCGGTTCATGCTGAGCGTGGAGATCTCCACCATCTACAAGCGGGACGACCGGACCCGCAAGGTGCACCACCTGATCTACCTGCCGGATCTCGACGCGGTGGCCCGGTTCAACACCGCCCTCGGGCGGATCGGCAATCTCGGCTCGGACGGCCGGCCGATCCTCGGCCTGGACTCCCGCGACCTGCTGGAGATCACCCTGGAGGCCAGCCCGGACGGTTTCCTGGTGCCGGCGCACATCTGGACGCCGTGGTTCTCCGCGCTCGGCTCGAAGTCCGGCTTCGACGCGATCGCGGACTGCTACGCCGATCTGGCCGACCACATCTTCGCCGTGGAGACCGGCCTCTCGTCCGATCCGGCGATGAACTGGCGGGTCGGCAACCTGGACGGCTATCAACTGGTCTCCAACTCGGACGCGCACTCGCCGCCGGCGCTGGGCCGGGAGGCGACCGTGCTGACCGCCGAGCGGAACTACTTCGCCGTCCGGGACGCGCTGCGGACCGGCGACGGCCTGGCCGGCACCATCGAGTTCTTCCCGGAGGAGGGCAAGTACCACGCGGACGGGCACCGGCTCTGCGGGGTCAACTGGTCCCCGGAGCGCACCCGCGCGGCCGGCGGGCAATGCCCCGAGTGCGGAAAACCGCTCACCGTGGGCGTCCTCAGCCGGATCGAGGAACTGGCCGACCGACCGGCGGGGCACCGGCCGGCGCACGCCCGGGACGTCACCCACCTGGTCCCGCTGGCCGAAATCCTCGGCGAGATCAACAAGGTGGGCGCCCGGTCGAAGAAGGTGGAGGGACGACTCAACGAACTACTGGCCGCGCTCGGCCCCGAGCTGGAGATCCTGACCACGACGCCGTTGGCCGACATCGCGCAGGCCGGTGGTGAGCTGCTCGCCGAGGGCATCGGGCGGCTACGACGAGGTGAGGTGCGCCGGGTGCCGGGTTACGACGGCGAGTACGGCGTGATCACGCTCTTCGACCCGGCGGAGCTGGGCGCTGGCACGGCGCAGGAGACGCTGTTCGACGTACCGGTGCCGGCGCAGCGCCGCCCCGCGGAGCCGCCGGCCCGCTCGACGGCCAAGCGCCCGGCGGCGAAGGCCGAGCCGAAGCGTAAGCCGGTCCCGGCTCCCGCACCGCCGATCGCGTCGCCGCCGTCCCCCCACGAGCCGTTCGAGCCGATGCTCTCCGGCATGGAGGAGGTCGGCACCGGCCTGCTGGACCGACTGGACGCGATGCAACGGGTAGCCGCGTCCGCGCCCGGCGGCCCGCTGCTCATCGTGGCCGGGCCGGGCACCGGCAAGACCAGGACGCTCACCCACCGGATCGCGTACCTCTGCGCGGAGCTGAACGTCTTTCCCGAGCACTGCCTCGCGATCACGTTCACCCGCCGGGCCGCCGAGGAACTGCGGCACCGCCTCGACGGCCTGCTCGGCCCGGTCGCCGAGGACGTCACCGTGGGCACCTTCCACGCGCTGGGGTTGACCATCCTGCGGGAGAACGCCGACGCGGCGGGCCTGCCGGCCGACTTCCGCATCGCCGACGACGCCGAGCGGGCGGCAGCCCGGTCCGAGGCCGGCGACGACATCGCCAGCTATGCGACGCTGCTGCGCAAGCAGGATCTGGTCGACCTGGACGAGCTGGTCACCCTGCCGGTGGAGTTGCTGCGGGCCGACCGGAAGCTTGTCGAACGGTACCGGGACCGCTGGCGGTGGATCTTCGTTGACGAGTACCAGGACGTCGACGCGACGCAGTACGAGCTGTTGCGGCTGCTCAGCCCGGCGGACGGCAACCTGTGCGCGATCGGCGACCCGGATCAGGCGATCTACTCGTTCCGGGGTGCCGACGTCGGCTACTTCCTGCGCTTCTCCGAGGACTTCACGGACGCCCGGTTGGTCCGGCTCAACCGCAACTACCGCTCGTCGGCGCCCATCCTGGCCGCAGCCGTGCAGGCCATCGCACCGTCCTCGCTGGTTCGTGGCCGGCGGCTGGACCCGGCGCGGCTCGACCCGGAGGCCCCGCTGGTCGGGCGCTACCCGGCAGCGTCCGTCGCCGAGGAGGCCGACTTCGTGGTCCGGACCGTCGACGAACTGGTCGGCGGGCTGTCCCACCGTTCGCTGGACACGGGCCGCATCGACGGCCGGTCGACGTCGCTGTCGTTCTCCGACATCGCCGTGCTGTACCGCACCGATGCGCAGGCCGCCCCGATCGTCGACGCCCTCACCCGGGCCAACATCCCGGTGCAGAAGCGCTCACACGACCGGCTGCGGGACCGGCCCGGGGTGGCGGCCATCGCCCGCGAGCTGCGGCACGCCGACGGGTTGGCCGGCGCACTGGCCGCCCGGGTGCGGCTGGCCGGCCAGGTGGTCGCCGAACGGTTCGCGGTGCCCACCCTGGACGGCGCCGGCAGCACGGTCCGCCCCGAGGACGTCCGTTCGGCCGTGGACCTGCTGACCCCGCTGGCCCGACGCTGCGGCGACGACCTGGAGACCTTCCTGGCCCAGTTGGCGACCGGCGCGGAGGTGGACGCGCTCGACCCGCGCGCCGAGGCGGTCACGCTGCTCACCCTGCACGCCGCGAAGGGCCTGGAGTTTCCGGTGGTCTTCCTGGTCGGCGTCGAGGACGGCCTGCTGCCGTTGCGCTGGCCAGGTTCGACACCCGACGAGGACGCGGTCGCCGAGGAGCGTCGACTCTTCTTCGTCGGCCTGACCCGGGCCCAGGACCGGCTGTACGTCAGTCACGCCGCCCGCCGCACCCGCCATGGCGCGGAGCGGGACTGTGCCCCGTCGCCGTTCCTCGGCGTCATCGACCCGGGCCTGTTCGAGCGGTTCGGTGAGACGGAGCCACGTCGCCCCAAGGACCGCCAGCTCCGGTTGATCTGAGCCTCCCGACGCCTGCGCGCCATCGGCGTGGCGCGTTCGGGCCGAGACATCTCGATGAGCGATATACCTCAGAGTCATAGTTATTCCTCTGAGGTATATCGCTCACTACGGCGCTGGCCACCGACGATGGCACGCTCGGTGACTATGGGCTGCGATTCCCGGTCGCGTCAGGCGAGGAGAACACCGAGCCAGGCGCCGGCCAGCAGGGCCGGTCCGAGGGGCAGCAGGGTGTCGCGGCGCACCCGCCGGGTGACGAGCAGACCGAGCACCAGGCCACCGTGCAGCACATGCGGCAGGAGTAGCCCGGCCAGCAGGGCGTCCCGGCCCAGCCAGCCGAGCGGCAGGCCGAGGACGGCGGCGAGCTTCACGTCCCCGAAGCCCAGCCGGGACCCGGGCAGCAGGGCCAGCAGCACGTGCGCGGCGCCCGCGACCCCGGCACCGGCCAGCGCACCGACCAGCCGGCCCGGAGTACCGGACAGCAGCGCCGCACCGGCCAGGCCGCCGAGCCCCGCCACCCCCGCCGCGAGGACCAGCGGGTCGGGCAGCCGCAGGCAGACGAGATCGACCCGGGCCAGCACCAGACCGACCGCCGCGACCGCGAGGAAGACCGGCAGCCCGGGATCGTCACCCACGGCGACGGCGAGACTGGCAAAGACGCCGGCCGCCAGTAGCGGACTGAGCACCACCCGGGCTTCGCGCCGAGGTCGGTGCCGGGCCGACGCAGCGGTGAAGCGCCGGGCCAACCGGGGTACGACGAGGCCGACCAGTGCGCCGAGCAGCGCGACCGGCACCAGCGCGACGGCCGACATGGGCCGGACGTTACCGGCGGCTGCTCACCGGCGCGGCCCCCGACCGTGATCCGGCGCCGGCCCGGCGGGGCCGTTCGGTGCTCACCACCAGAGCGACACCGGCGACGATGACCGCGCCACCGAGCAGCACCTGCGGGGTGATCGGCTCGGCCACCAGCAGCGCGCCGAGCGCCACCGCGACGGCCGGGTTGACGTAGGCGTACGTCGACACCAGCGAGATGGGCGCGTTGTGCAGGAGCCAGACGTACGCGGTGAAGGCCACCAGCGAGCCCGCCACCATGAGGTAGCCCAGCGCCAGCCATGACCGGGTGCTGACCGCCGCCGGGTGGAAATCACTCAGCTCGCCCCGACCGGCGGCGATGACGGCCAGCACCAGCGCGCCGGCCAGCATCTCGTACACCGTGGCCACGAACGGGTCGGCGGGCATCCGGATCCGGCCGGACAGGAACGACCCGACCGACCAGGAAACCGCCCCCGCCACCACGGTCAACGCCCCGACCAGCGGTACCGCGTCCGAACTGCCGGCGGGCAGCACCAGCAGGACCAGGCCGACAAAGCCCAGGGTGACTCCGGCGAACGTCCAGATCGGCGGGCAGTCCCCGGTGGCGGCGCGCAACAGCACCACGAGCAACGGCACGGTCGCCACCAGCAGCGCGGCGATCCCGGACGGGAGCGCCACTCCGGGCGGCCCGGATTCGGCGAGCACCACCAGGCCGTTGCCACCGGCGAGTAGGAGCACCCCGACCAGCGCGGCCGAGGCGAGCTGCCGCCGGTCCACCCGCAGCGCGCCGGGGCCTCGGCGCAGCCGCAGCACCACCGCCAGAATCAGGCCGGCGACGGCGAATCGCAGGGCGGCCGACAGCAGCGGAGGCAGCGTCTCCACGGTGATTCGGATGGCCAGATAGGTGGATCCCCAGAGGAGGTAGACCACGATCAACGCGGTCCAGATCAGGGTCGGCGCTAGGTCAGCGCGGCGGCCGACGGCGGCTGCTGCGCTCGGTGGAGGTGAGCTCATCAGTTGACCACGCTACGGTGACCTCGGAGTCGGCGTCGCGCTTTGGTGGCCGGCCTCTCACCACTTGTGCAGGAGGGCGGCATGACGAACTACGGACCACCCGGGGGCGGCAACCCGGGACCGTGGCGTGGGCAACGACCTGACGAGACGCCTGGACGGCCGGTGCCCCAGCCCTACCCGCCGACGGGTCCGCCCTATCCGCCCGCGCCCGAGGGACGACCCGGGACGTACGGCGGCCCACCCGTCTCACCCTACGGAGGTGCGCCCTACGGCGGTGCGCCCGGGGCGCCCTACGGCGGCGGAACGGACAGCCCCTACGACCGCGAGCCCGCGGCACCCTACGACCGCGAGCCCGGGGCACCCTACGACCGCGAGCCCGCGGCGTCGTACGGCGGCGCGTACCAGCCGACCGGGGCGAACCCGGCGTACGGCGGGCCGCCGTACCGGCCCGACGACGACCCGTACGGCGGCGGGGACCCGGCACCGGGCCGGCGCGGTCGAGGACCGCTGATCGCCGTACTGGCCGTCGTACTGCTGGTGGTGGCCGCCGGTGGTGCGTTCTGGTTCCTGCGCGGGCAGGACGACCCGGCGCCGGTGGCCGCGCCGACCGCTTCGGCCGAAGCTGTCGAGCCCAGCGGGGACGCGGACGCGACCGGGCCCGCCCCGAGCGCCGCCGCACCGGAGTCGTCGGCCGATCCCCGGTTCGCCAAGGTCGGCCAGTGCGTCCGCAACGACGGCGCGGCGGGCGGCAAACCCAAGTTGCTGATCAGCGGCTGTTCCGCGAAGTCGTACGAGGTGCTGAGCCGAATCGACGGAGCCACCAGCGGCGAGCGCGATGCCGAGGCCAAGTGCGGCAAGGTCGAGGGCTACACCAACTGGTACTTCTTCGACAGTGAGCTGGACACTCTCGACTTCGTCCTCTGCCTCAAACAGCGCTGAGACCACCCACCCCCAGGGATGACATGACGACCTACGGACCAGCGGGTTCCGACCAACCGGACGACCCGTACCAGCGCCCGCCCGCCGAGGATCCGACCCGGCAACAGTGGGGTCCGCCGCCGAGCGATGCCGAGCCGCCGACCGCGCCGATGTGGGCCCCGCCGCCGAGCGATGCCGAGCCACCGACCGCGCCGATGTGGGCGCCGCCGCCCACTTCGGGCCCGGGTTACCCGCCGCCCGGGCCGTTCCCGCCCGCCGGGCCGGTGCCGCCGCCCGGGCCGGTGCCGCAGGCCGGGCCGTTCCCGCCCGCCGGGCCAATGCCGCCGCCCGGGCCGGTGCCGGGTCAGCCGCCCACACCGTGGGGCCAGCCGCCTCTTGGCGGCTACGGGATGCCGCCCGTCGCGCCGGTGCAGAAGAACGGCCGCAAGGTCGCTCTGATCATCGCGCTGGTGGTGCTGCTCGTGCTCTGCCCGTGCCTCGGCCTGGCCGGTTGGGCGGTCTGGGAGGCCGCCGACATCGGCGACGCGGCGCGTACGCCGTCGACGAGCGCGCCGGTCGCTCCGCGCGCCCTGCCCAGGGAGGTGCCGAGGTCGGCCGCGCCGACCCCGGACGAGGAGTTCGCCACGGGCGACTGCCTGGTGAACGAGGGAACCGAGGACGAGGCCGAACTGCGCAAGGTGCCGTGCGGGCCGAACACCTATCAGGTGCTCCTGCGGATTCCGGCGACCACCGACGGAGACCGGTGCGAGTCGCTCGCGCCGCAGGCGACCGCGAACTACGTGCACGACAACTCGATCGACCTGCTCGACTACGTGCTCTGCCTGAAGGAGCGGTAGTCCCGATTGCCAAAACTAGGGCTGTCTAGCGTCCAGGCTAGACAGCCCTAGTTTTTTGTCGACGGCCACGACACGCCGGTAGCCCCATCTATCCATGTCTAGCCTCGCAGCTAGATGCCCCGATACTCTGCGATGCGTGGATCCGGTCCGCAACCCGTACGCGCCGGGCGCCGGCCAGCGTCCGCCCGAACTCGCCGGGCGGGGGCGGGAGCTGGACGTCTTCGACATCGTGCTCGAACGCATCGCACGTGGGCGACCCGAACGCAGCCTGATGCTCACCGGGCTACGCGGCGTCGGCAAGACGGTTCTGCTCAACACTCTCCGGTCGCAGGCGATCAACCATCTCTGGGGCAGCGGCAAGATCGAGGCACGACCGGACCAGTCGCTGCGTCGTCCGGTCGCCGCCGCGCTGCACATGGCGGTCCGGGAGCTGGCCCCCCGACACCGCGCGCCCGATCGGATCGACACGTTCCTCGGCGTCCTCAAGGCGTTCGCCCAACGGTCCGCCCCGACCGGCCGGGCCGGTGCCGCCCCGAAGCTGCGCGACCGGTGGCAGCCCGGCATCGACGTGCCCGCAGCCAGTGGCCGGGCCGACTCCGGCGACATCGAAATCGACCTGGTCGAGCTGTTCAGTGACGCCGCCGCAGTGGCCAGTGACGTCGGCACCGGCATCGCCATCTTCATCGACGAGATGCAGGATCTCGGCCCGGAGGACGTGTCAGCGCTCTGCGCCGCCTGCCACGAGCTGTCCCAGCTCGGTGCGCCACTGATCGTCGTCGGCGCCGGTCTCCCGCACCTGCCGGCGGTGCTCAGCGCCGCCAAGTCGTACTCCGAGCGGTTGTTCCGCTACCAACGCATCGACCGGCTCGACCGGATCGCCGCCGACCAGGCGCTCTGCGCGCCCGCCGAGCGCGAGGAGGTCGAGTACGAGCAGAAGGCACTCGACCTGCTCTACGAGAAGTCCGGTGGCTACCCCTACTTCGTCCAGGCGTACGGCAAGGCGACCTGGGACCACGCGCCGCGCTCGCCGATCACCGCCGCCGACGTGCGGGTCGCCGCGCCCGAGGCGGAGGCCGAGTTGGCGGTCGGGTTCTTCGGCTCCCGGTTCGAACGGGCCACGCCCGCCGAACGCGAGTACATGCGGGCGATGGCCACGATGTCCGCGGTCGAGGACGACTCCGGAGCGGTGGTGGTCCGCGACGACATGGACGCCGCGGTGCCCACCGCGGAGATCGCCCGTGCCCTCGGCCGCAAACCCGCCAGCCTCTCCCCGGCCCGGGACGCGCTGATCAAGAAGGGGCTGATCTACTCCGGTGAGCGGGGCACGGTCGCCTTCACGGTCCCGCACTTCGGCCGTTACCTACGCACTCAACCGGCCTGACCGGGTCGGGCGCGGTCAGACCTTCGACCAGGGCCCTGGAAAGAGCACCTCGCCGCGCGGTGGAGGCCCCTCCTCGCTGGTGGACGGCGGCAGCACCAACGCCTGCCAGGGCTCACCCAGACCGGCCCACGGGCCGGTCAGGCCCAGCTCGCTCGCAGGGCTGAAGCCGAACCGCCGGTAGAAGGCCGGATCACCGAGGACCACGACCAGCCGCTCACCCAGCTCGGTGCAGGCGTCCAGGGAGGCCTGCACGACCGCTGTGCCGTGCCCGACGCGCTGTCGGTGCGGCGCGACCGCCACCGGGCCGAGTGCCAGGACGGGCACGTCCGGGCCCCGCTCCGGCCGCACCCGCACCCGAGTGAGCAGCGCGTAGCCGACCACCTCACCGCCGTACTCGGCGACCATGGCCAGCTCCGGCAGCCAGGCGTCGGTGCCGCGCAGCTCGTCGACCAGGCTCACCTCCGGCGGCGTCGCCACGTCCGGGCGGGCGAAGGCGGCGGCCAGCACCCGGCGTACCGGGCCCGCGTCGGCCGGGTCCTCAGGGCGTAGCCGCAGCGTGGTCACCCGCGCGACCTTACCCGCCACGGCCCGGCCATCCGTGACGATCACTCGAATCGGCGTGGCGCGGACGCACGATCACCGATCCGGATCCGGCGGTTGCCCGGGTAGCAAACGCCGCGACGGGGTATGACTGATCCATGACGCCCGTACGCTCCCTCGCCCGCGCCATGTTGAGCGGCATCTTCGTGGTCAGCGGGTATCGCAACCTCCGCAACCCGGCTCGGCTGGCAGCGACCGCCAAGCCGGTGACCGACAAGGTCGCACCAATCCTGAAGAAGGCCCATCCGAGCTTCCCCACCGAGACCGAGACGTTGATCAGGCTCAACTCGGCGGTGCAGGTCACCGCCGGGCTGATGATGGCCACGGGGCGGTTCAGCCGACCCGCCGCGCTGGTCCTCGCCGGCACGCTGGTGCCGGTGACCGTGGCCGGGCATCCCTTCTGGAAGAACGACGACCCGATCGCCAAGAACAACAACCAGATCCACGCGTTGAAGAACCTCGGCCTGCTCGGCGGTCTCCTGCTGGCTGCTACCGACACCGGGGGCAAGCCGGGTCTGCGATGGCGGACGGGCCATCGCATCGGCCACTCTCGACGTTCCGTGCAGCGCGCCGTCCGTACCGCCCGACGCGAGGCCCGCATCGCCGTCCGTTCCGCGTCCACCGCACGTCGACTCCCCGGCTGAACTGCGTCGATGCGTTCCAGTGTCACCCCCACCCCCCGCTAAGGCCACGAATTACCTGAACCACCCGGTAGGCGTTAACGCGGTGGAAATGTCAAAAACTTGTGTGGGATCGGACACGGTCGCATAACGCGGGAGGCACTGACGTGAGGCGCCGCTCTAGGCTCCGTGCAGGACCTGGACGGGTAGGACGACCTTGGTATGGGGGTGGCCACGCCATGCCGACGGCTGTCGGTAGTCGGGCGGACCGCCTCGCCCAAATCCAACGCGTGACGCGTCGGATCGATCGCAGGAACGTCGTACGGGGTGCCATCGTGGCCGCCGTCGCCTACGCCGCATGGCTCGCCATCGGCACCTTCGGGCGGCCGTACAACTTCTTCGACATGAAGATCTACCACGGTGCCGTGGTGTGGTGGGCGAGCGGTCATGAGCTCTACGAGTTCATCGCGCCCGGGACCACCCTCGGTTTCACCTACCCGCCGTTCGGCGGGCTGGTCATGTTGCCGATGGCGCAGCTCCCGATCGATGTGGCCGGCCTGATCAACGCCTTCGCCAGCATCGCCGCGCTGGCGCTGGTGCTGGCCGGGCTGCTCCGACCCATCGTGGACCGGCTGGGCTGGCCACTGTGGTTCACGGTGGCCGTGGCGGTGCCGCTCGCGGTCGCCATCGAGCCCGCTCGGGAGACTCTCGGCTACGGCCAGGTCAACATCCTCCTGTTCGCGTTGATCATGGCTGACCTGATCGGCCTTCGGTGGCGCTCCCGGCGGGGCACCCACTACGCGGCCACCGACGGCCCCCTGCTGCGCTTCCTCTACGGCGGAGCGTGGGCCGGCGCCGGCATCGGCCTGGCCACCGCGGTCAAGCTCACCCCGGCACTGTTCATCGCCTACCTGCTGATCACCCGACAGTGGCGGGTGGCGGCCACCGCCATCGGCACCACGATCGGCGTGACGGTGGCGACCTTCGGGATCGTCGGCGACGAGTCGCGGACGTACTTCGGCAGTGTGCTCTGGCAGACCGAGCGGGTCGGCGCGGCGGACATGACGCCCAACCAGTCACTCGCCGGCCTACTCGCCCGCCTGTACGACTCGATCGAGACCCCTGGGCTGCTCTGGCTTGCCTTCTCGGTGCTGATCCTGGCGCTGGGTCTGTCCCGAGCGGCCAGTTCGCGCGCCGATGGTGACGAGCTGACCGCGTTCACACTTGTCGGTCTGACCGCGAACGTGATCAGCCCGATCTCCTGGACGCACCACCTGGTCTGGGTGATCCCGGCGATCATCGTGCTGGCCGACGCCGCAGTACGTCGCCGGGAGGCGAGCCGGGGTCTTCCCCAGCGCACCGGCCAGGGCCCGGCGTTCGGCGGGCTGCCCGGAGTCAACGGGCTCCGCCCGCCGATCTGGTACCCCACGTTGACCGGGCTCCGCCACGGCGTCGCCGCGATCGGGCTCTATCTGCTCTTCCTGATCTCGCCGATCTGGCCGTACGAGCACCAACTGCCGGAGATGTCGCACTACCAGGACGGTCTCTTCGGAGCCCTGATGGAAAACTCGCTCGCACTCGCGCTGATCGTGCTGGTCGCCGCGCTGCCTTGGCGCCCGGGTGCGGAGCCGGCGTTCTACGGCGACCGGCTCGCCAGGGCTGTGCTGGTCAACGGCCGCCGCTGAGCACGGTCAGGGGCAGTTGACCCATTCCTCGGTGCCGTCGGTGAAGACCTGCCGCTTCCAGATCGGCAGGCGTGCCTTGACCTCGTCGACGAGCCGGGCGCAGGCCGCGAAGGCCGCCGCCCGGTGCGCGGTGCTCACCGCGGCAACCAGCGCCACGTCACCGATTTCCAGGGGGCCGACCCGGTGCGAGACCGCCACCGCGTAGACGTCGGGCTCTGCGGCGATCTCGGCGGCCACCTCGCGCAGCACCTGCGCGGCGCTCGGGTGCCCTTCGTACTCCAGGCTTGTGACCTGACGCCCGTGGTCGTGGTCGCGGACCACGCCCTGGAAGGAGACCACGGCGCCGGCCCGGCGGTCGGCGACCGCCGCCTCGTGCGTGGCGAGGTCGAGCGGCTGGTCGGTGATCTCGCCGTAGGTGATCGTCGGTGCGGTCATGACGGACGCTCCCCCGGAAGCAACGGCAACGGCACGATCGGCACCCGGTCGCCCGGCTCGCCCCTGGTGCCGGGCCGGATGACGGCGAACCCGTCCGCGCCGGCCAGGCCACGCAGCATCGCCGAGCCGACGTGTCGCACCGGGAACGCGGTGCCGGCGGCCCGGTCCAGCCGGACCAACGCCAGGTGGGTGTGGTCGCCCCGGCCGGGCACCGCCTCGGCCAACGTGGCCTGCGGCAACACCGGCATCGAGCGGCCCTGCAGGCCGGCGAGCAGCGGGGCGACGAGCGACACCAGCGCCACGATGGCCGACTGCGGGTTGCCCGGCAGCCCTGCCACGAACCGCATCCGCCCGTCGTCGCCGGCCACCCGGGCCAGCAGCATCGGGAAGCCCGGGCGAACCGCCACCGTGTTGACCACGTAGTCGGCGCCGAGCGCCTCCAGGGTCGGGTGCAGGTGGTCGACCGGGCCGTTCATCGTGCCGCCGGTGGTGCAGACCAGGTCGGCACTGGCGAGCGCCGAGCGCAGGGCCGCCACATGGGCGGGCAGCGTGTCGGCAACCGGGCCGACCACGTCGGATGAGCGGACCTGGCAGCCATACCGCCGCAGCCACGCCGGCACCGCGGGGCCGAGCGCGTCCCGGACCCGACCGGCCCCGGGCGGACCCGCGGTCAGCAGCTCGTCGCCGAAGACCAGCAGCGCGGCCCGCGGCGCCCGCCGGACCCGCAGCGTGTCGTGCCCGCAGGAGGCCGCCAAGCCTATCACCGCCGGATCGACCGGCGTGCCGACCGGCAACAGCTCCTCCCCGGCGTACGCCTCCTCGCCCGGTTGCCGCCACTCGGGCGCCGGTCGGGGAGTGCCGCTGATCAGGCCGGTGGTGGATGCGGCGGACTCCTCGACGCGGAGCACGGCGGTGGCACCCTCGGGGACCATGGCCCCGGTTGCGATCTCGACGGTCGTGCCGTCCTCGGTGAGCGGCGCGGGGGTGCTGCCCGCCAGCACCCGGCCGACGACCCGCCACGGGCCGCCGCCACGCACCGCCCAGCCGTCCACGCTGGAGGTCGGGAAGGCCGGCAGGTCGGTGCGGGTGGTCAACGGCTCAGCCAGGGTCGACCCGTCGGTGTCGAGCAGTGCGCGGGCGACAGCGGGCAGCGCGGCGGCCAGACCGACCGCGTAGACCCGCGAACGCGCCTCCTCCCAGCCGGCTGGTGGGGGTGCGGCGACCCGATCCGCGCTCGGTGCGGTTTCCGTGCTCACCGACCGAGCCTATCGGCACCGACCGACACCCGCCTGGGCCTGGCCTGGACCGGTCAGTGGTCCCCACCGCGGAGGGGACCGGTCAGTGGTCCCCACCGCGGAGCTGGTCGACGGTGTGCCCGAGGATCGGCCCGAGCACCGCCAAACCGTCCCGGGCGCCGCCGGTCGAGCCCGGCAGGTTGACCACCAGCATCCGGCCGGCGACACCGGCCAGGCCCCGGGACAGCACCGACGTGGGCACTCGGTCGCGGCTGTGTGCGCGGATCGCCTCGGCGATGCCGGGAATCTCGTAATCCAGCAGGCCCCGGGTCACGTCCGGGGTCCGATCCGACGGGGTCACACCGGTGCCACCGCTGGTCAACACCACGTCGACACCATCGGCGCGGGCGGCCTGCAGGGCGACGCCGACCGGCTCACCGTCGGGCACCACCACCGGCTCGTCGACCTGGCACCCCAGCTCGCGCAGGCCGGCGACGAGCAACGGACCGCTGGTGTCGGCGTAGACACCGGCCGCGGCACGGTTGGACGCGACGATCACCCGGGCCCGGATCACGGCCGGTCCTCCGGCCGAACCCACTCGCCGGTCTTGCCGCCTTCCTTGCGCAGCACCCGGACCGCCTCCACCGAGGCCGCCGGGTCGACCGCCTTGACCATGTCGATCAGAGCGAGACCCGCGACGGCGACCGCCGTGAGCGCCTCCATCTCCACCCCCGTCCGGTCCGCCGTGCGGGCGGTGGCCGTGATCTCCACGGTGTCGGCGGTCAACCGCAGGTCGACGGTGACGCCGTGCAGGGCGATCGGGTGGCAGAGCGGAATCAGGTCCGGGGTGCGCTTGGCCCCCATGATCCCGGCCAACCGACCGACCGCCAACGCGTCGCCCTTGGGCAGACCGTCGCGGTGTAGCAGGTCGATGACCTCGGGCGTGGTCCGCAAACGGCCGGCCGCGACGGCGAGCCGGCCCGTCACCGCCTTGGCGGAGACGTCGACCATGCGGGCCGCGCCGGCGCGGTCGACGTGGCTGAGCTGCGCGGGTTCGGTCACGGCCGTGAGCCTATCGGTGCCGTACGACGGTGCTCGGAAGGAGCGGCGTCGGACCACCTGCCGCGCCGGGTGCTGACGGCGCCTGCCAGCAGGACACCGCTCCTCCCTCGCCGACCCGCCGCCGAGGTCGCTGGGGGGACCTGGCGGCGGGTGCATGTCGACGACCTGGTTCTGCCCGAGGGTAGAACCTCCCCCGTTCGCCGATACGGCCGAGAAGTTACCGGACCCGGCGATAAGAAATCGATAAGCGCCGTTCGGGCTGGTCAACGCCCCGTGTCCGCGACTCGGTCGCCCAACTCGGCGAGATGGCGTTCGGTTTCGAAGCGCTCCGGTACGCCCATCCGCCGGAAGATCGCCAACGCCCGCTCCCAGTACCGCCGGGCCTCCGCCGGGTCCACTCGGGCGAAGTGTTCGGCGATGCCTGCCAGAGCGCGCCCCTGCTCGTACGGATGTGAGATCCGAGTCGCCAACCGCAACGCTTCCTGGTGCCTCTCGAACGCCTCGCCGCCTCGCCCCTGCGCCAGCAGGGTGCGCCCGAGTTCGTTCAGCGCGGCCGCCTCGACGTGTCGTTCCCCCGAGCTGATCGACAGCTGTCGGGCCATCTCATGTTCCTGCTCGGCCTCGACCAGGCGGCCAAGGCCGCGATAGGCGATCCCGAGGTCGTTGCGCACCTCGGCCTCGGCGTACCGGTGGCCGGTGCGATCCCGCAGAGCCAACGAGGCCCGGAGGATGCGGATCGCCTGCGGAAGATCGCCCATTCGGACTCGTACGGCACCGATGTGGCTGAGAGCGTTGAGCACGTGGAAGTCGTTGGAGTTCGTCCGCGCCCAGGTCAGGTGCTGACGGTGCATCCGCAACGCCTCCTGGTACCGACCCAGGCCGGTCAGGGCCAAGCCAAGATTCGGCAGCAGCATCGGCACCCCGACGGTTCCGTACACCTTGTAATCCCGCAGGCAGTCGAAACCCAGCCGCACCGCCTCGGTCAGCTGACCGCTCCACCAGTAGACAGCGGCGAGGTTGGCGCGGTACCGCGCGGCGTTCAGCACGTCCGGCGAATTGCGGGAGAGCTCGACCGCGCGGGTCAGATGGTCGAGCGCCCCCCGGTTGTTCCCGGTGCGGACGTAGGCGGAGGCCAGGTAGTTGTTCGTCAGTGCCATCGCATCGACATCTCCCGTCCCCTCCGCCGCGCGGAGCGCGTGACGGTGGGTCAGGATGATGTCCTCGAAGTATCCACGGATGTAGTAGAACCGCCAGGTGGCACGGGCCAACCGCCACGAGTACTCGCGAAAACCCGACTCGCTCGCCGACAGCACCATTCTCACCAGGTCCGCTCGCTCCGTTTCCAACCAGTCGGCGGTGGGCTCGCCGATGGCCTCGACCAGTTCGGGCCGCCCGAACGGGAGTTGAGTGACCTGGGACCTTATGACGCCGGGCTCCAGCGTTTCGGCGACCCGCAGAGCGGCCTCCAGCGTGAAGCCGAACAACTGGGACAGTCCGCGCCTCCGGTCGCTCTGGGAGTCGATGCGCGAACCCAGGCCGACGGAGTACTCGCGCATGAGGTCGTGCAGTCCGTACCGCGCCGAGTCGAGGTCCTCGACCAGGTTCCGGTCGACGAGGTCATCGAGCGCCGAGTGAGCCTCCGCAACGGTCAGACCGGTCAGCGCAGCGACCGCCAGGGAACTGAATCGATCACCCGGGTACAGGCCCAGGAACCGGAAGACCCGTTTGGTCACCTCCGGTAACGGCTCATAGGAGGCGGCGAAGGCACCGACGACAGTGCTCTCTTCCTGGCCCAGGTGATGCAGCAACGGAGGATCGCCGCCGGCCATCTGGTCGGCGAGGTCCGCCAAGCGCCAGCCGCGCCGATGAGCCAGTCTGGCACCGGCCAGCCGGATCGCCAGAGGAAGATGACCGCACCGGCGGACCACCTCGACGGCCGCCAGCGGCTCGGCTTCGACCCGGTCCGGACCCACGCTGTGGCTGAGGAGCTCCACGCTCTCCTGGGAGCTCATGACCGGAAGCGTCTGCGACGGTGCGACATCCGGGTGGGACAGTCGCCGCCGTGAGGTCACCAGGACCACTGCGGTCGGCTCGGCCGGCAGGAGGGGCATGATCTGCTCACTACTCGCGGCGTTGTCGAGAACTATCACCGACCGCCGCCGGGCCAACTCCCGTCGCCACAGGTCCACTCGGTCGTCAAGCTCGACCGGAACCTGTTCGGCCGGCACCCCGAGCTGTCGAAGCAGGGCTACCAGGGCGCTCGCCGGCTCTACCCGGCTCTTCTCGCCATGCCCACACAGGTCGATGAACAACGCGGCGTCCGGGTATCGATCGGACAGCCGTCGGGCCAGGTGCACAGCGAGGGTCGTCTTGCCGCTGCCCGCCATGCCATCGAGGATGTGGACGGCCGGCACCCGCGCCTCGACCCTCCGGGTCTCCGCCAACAGCCGCGACACCACGTCTTCCCGTCCGACAAAGTCGGTAACCGCCCGGGGAAGGTGATCCACCGGGCTGACCCCACTCGTCCGTCCGGATGCCGTACCAACCGCCACGTCAGCCGCCATCGCCGTCGAACGAGCTGAGCCGGTTTCCCGCTGGGAGGCGACGGGACGCGCCGCGCCGCGCCGGGACGCTGCCGCGACGATCGAGCGGCGCAGGTCCTGCAGGTGATCCCCGGGGCCCACGCCCAGGTCCGCGAGCAGCCTTTTGCGAATCTCGTCGTACGTTGCCAGCGCCTCCGCGTTGTCCCCGCGCTGGTGCAGAGCCCGCATGAGAAGGAGGTGGGCCGGCTCGCGGAGGGGATGTCGAGCCGCCACTTCACGCAGCTGCGGAATCGCCAGGTCGTCGCGGCCCGACCTGAGCTGAACGTCGGCGAGAAGTTCGGTCGCCAACAGCCGCTCCTCTTCGGCGGCGACGGCTCTGGCGGCGAGGACAGGGCCGAGCGGGAGGCCGGCGAGCATCGGGCCCCGCCACCGCGCCACGGCGCGGCCCAGCAGCTTCCCCGCCTGGTCCAGATCGCCGTCCGCCAGGGCGTCCCGACCGGCGCGGCGCTCCATCTCGAAGAGGAAGACATCTATCAGATCGGGCCGCAGAACCAACCGATAGCCGTTGGGTTGCCGCACGATCGCCCCACGGCCAGGCTGCGAAGCCTCGAAGCCTCGGCGCAGATTGGCGGCATAGGTCCGTACATTCGCAACCGCAGATCGCGGAGGGCAGTCGGGCCATAACTCATCGACGAGATCTTCCATAGTCACGAGCTGGCCGGGCTGAACTGCGAGCATCGCGAACACGACCTGCTGTTTTGGCGTACCCAGCTGCAAAGTGCGGGCGGGCAGTTGCACCGAGAGGCCGCCCAGAACTCGTATCTCCACCCGTCCCCCCTACCTCAACGGCAGCAGCGATGTATCCAGTCGATCACGCAACGAAGCCTACGGTCACCAACGCCACCCTGGCGGCGTCACCACCCTTGGCATCAGCTGGAATGATCTGCTCAGATGCTTGCCCACGAACGACCCGATTCGCCTCCCTGGCGGCCCGAACTACGGATCGACTCGTGCACGGGCTCCGCGACACTGAATACGCCTTGCCGGCCACCGCACCAATGGTCGATTCGTCCCGACCGTCCGGCGAGAGGGTTGAGCGCTCTGTTCAGGAGCGCGGACAGAAAGTGACATATCCGCTCCAGCTTGGCTAATGTTGCGCATACCGACATTAATTGTTCCTTCCTGGGCATCAGCTCTCCTACTCTCAGCCCTACGAACGAATGGCGCCCAACACGGCGCACCGTGGTGGCAAGGGAGGTCGAACGATGCGCAACAGCACCGAGTGGGACTAGTCCACCTGCAGCCCGATGCAAATCCTCGACGCTGAAGGGGTGTCAGATGCGTAGCACCGAATGGGACTGAATCCTTATCACCATGGCGACACAGCGGTACGCTGCCCGTCAGCGGACACCGACGGTGGGTTACGGGTGAGGTTGAGTGAGCCGGACGACGCGTCGTCACAGGGGAGCCGACCCGCGCCTGCTGAGCCTCGTCGGGCTGATGGTGACGCTGGCCTCCGTCGTCGCCGTGGCAGCAGCGATCGCAACGACACGCAACGTGCCAGACAGGGCAGGCGACGTCTCGACGATCTCGGCGCTCGTCCTGATGATCGCCTTGGGGGCGGTCGTCAAAACGCGCCTCCGGATCAGGTCGACGACATTCTCGTTCGCCTGGGTGGAGACGGCCATCGTCCTCGGACTCGCGCTGGCCCCGCCACCCTGGGTGATCCTGTCCACGGGCCTCGGCATCGCCTGCGTGTCACTCGTCAACCGGCTGACCGCGATCAAGGCAGCCTTCGCTATCGCCAAGCACACCCTCGTGGCCGGCGGCGCCACTCTAGTGATCATGTTTTTCGGCCAGCGCTGGCCGCCAGACGACCTGTGGAATCACCTCATCCTGCTCGGGACCGTCTACCTCGTCGCCGCAGCACTCGATGACCTGTTGGCCGTTCCGGTCATCGCCCTGGCGTCGGGCACGCGGATCGTCCGGCAGTTCCGTACCCACTTCGACCTGCGGCTGGCCGGATTCGCCGTCCGGTTCGTGGTGGCCGCCCTCACCTTGCTCATCCTGCAGGCGGATCAGCGTCTGCTGCTCGCCGTTCCACCCCTGGTCCTGAGCCTCCACCTGGCCTACTCCGCGCGCATCCGCGGCCGCACCGAACAACAGGCGTGGCAGCGGCTCGCCCGCACCACCGACGCGCTCAACGTGGTCGACCTGGACAACGTCCTCACCACCGCCGTCACCCAGGCCGCCGAGTTGTTCTCCGCCGACGAGGTCGAGATCGAGCTGCGCGACGGCAACCGGGCCGTACGCGGCGGCACCGGCGGCATCACCTTCGACGGCCCGACCGGTACGCCCACCGACGTGGACGGCACGATCGTCCCCACACCGCTCGAAGGGCATGACCGGACCGTCGACATCGGCGTGTTACGACTGCGCTTCCGTGGCCCGGTGCAGCTCTCCGAACGGGAGCAGTACACCCTGCGCACCTTCGCCTCCGCGCTCTGCACTGCCGTACGCAACGCCCAGGCGTACGCCGAACTGGCCCGGGTGGCCAACGAACACGCGTACGCCGCCGCGCACGACGCGCTGACCGGGCTGGCCAACCGCCGGCACCTCCTCGACGAGGGCACCGAGCAGTTGAGCACCCGACACGCCGACGGGGTCACCGCGCTCGTGCTGATCGACCTCAACCACTTCAAGGAGGTCAACGACACGCTCGGGCACGCCGCCGGCGACCAGGTGCTGGTGCAGGTCGCCGACCGGTTGCGAGGAGCGGCCCAGGCCAGTGACCTGGTGGCCCGCCTCGGCGGTGACGAGTTCGCCGTACTCCTGCGGGGGTTGCCGGCCCCGGCCGTAGCCGCGCACCGGGCCGAGACGCTGCTCGCCACCCTGCACGAGCCGTTCGACCTGGACGGCATGCGGATCAGCGTCGAGGCCAGCGGCGGCATCTCCGTCGCACCGTCCAACGGCGGCATGGCCGAACTGCTGCGCCGCGCCGACGTGGCCATGTACCAGGCGAAACGCGCCGGGCAACGAATCTCCTCGTACGCCCCGACCCGGGACACCGCGGACCTGGGCCGCCTCACCCTCGGTGGTGACCTGCCACGCGCGGTCGCCGACCACGAGTTCGTCGTCAACTTCCAACCGATCGTCGACCTGGGCACCGGCGAGGTGACCAGCGCCGAAGCGCTCGCCCGCTGGCGCCACCCTACCCACGGCATGATCGACCCGCTGCGTTTCCTGGAGGCCGTGGAGCGTTCGGGCCTGCTGCCAGCCTTCGCCGAAGCGATCCTCGATCAGGCACTGATCGCCGCGGCCAGTTGGCGGGACGCCGCCTTCGACGTACCGGTCGCGGTCAACGTGTCCCCACGCAGCCTCCTCGACGCGCGGTTCCCCGGCTCGGTGCTGGCCCGCCTGCGCGCCCACGACCTACCACCGGACCGGCTGGTGCTGGAGCTGACCGAGACGCTCACGCTCAGCCAACTCGACGTGGTCGACCAGGTGCTCAGCCGACTGCGCGACGAGGGTGTCCGGCTGGCGTTGGACGACTTCGGCACCGGCTACTCCTCGCTCTCCCTGCTCTCCCGGATCCCGGTGCACGAGTTGAAGATCGACCGGAGCTTCGTGACGACGATGGAGAGTTCGGCGGAGGCCGCCGCGGTCATCCGCTCCACCCTCGACCTGGGCCGCAGCCTCGACCTGGACGTGGTGGCCGAAGGGGTGGAGAGCGAGCCGCAGCGGCGAGCCCTCTGGGAGTTGGGCTGCGTCGCCGGCCAGGGCCACCTGTTCGCCCGGCCGGTCCCGGCCGGCACCCTGCTCGCGGCGATGCAGCGCGGCTCGGGCGGGCGCCCCGGCGCACTCGCCGCGCCCCTGCACGACGCCGGCGCGGTGATCCGGTTGAGCCAGAACCGCCGCCAAACCGGCCGCATCCGCCTCCCACACCTACCCGCCTGACCGGGCACCAGCCGACCGGCACGACTCGGTCCGGTGCAGGTGCGGCCTGGTCTGCCAGACTGGCGCGCGTGATCGCCGACGCCCCGACCGCCCGCCGCCGTCGCTGGCACTGGCGGACGCTCGACACCGCCGCCGGCGGACTCGCCCTCGACCTCGGCCTCTACGCCGTCTCGGCCATCTTCGCCGTGCTCACCGCAGTCACGTCGACCCTGCTGCCGCACCGGGCCTGGGGCGCGGTCGCCGCCGTCGGATACCTGGTCGCGACGCTCGTGGTGATCGCACAACTCCTGCTGCGCCGACGCTCCCCGACCGCACGGCTGGCCGGTCTGCCAGCCCGCTGGGCGGTCACCGGTCTCACCTGGGTCGGCACCGCACTGCTGCCCCTGCTCTGGCAGAGCATCGAACGGGCCAGCGGACGCACCGATCGGGCCCAGGAGGAAGTGCTTGTCGTAGAGCAGGCCGGCACCCGCCTCCTGGAGCACGGCACGCCATACCTCGGACCCGACGCGATAGCCGCCCTCCCACCCGGGGAGCAACTGCTCGGCTACACCCCGTACCAGCCCGGAATGGCGATGTTCGGCCTGCCCAGAGCACTGGCCGACACCTGGTGGACCGACTCCCGGGTCTGGTTCGCGGTGGGCACCGCGCTGGCGCTCGCCCTGGCCGTGGCCGCCCTGCGCAGAACACCGACCACCGCCGCGGTGGGCCACCGACGAGACGCCGCGATGGGTCAGCGGCGGGACGCCGCGCTGCTGCGAGGCGTGCAGGCCGCCACCATCCTGCCAATCTGCGCCCTCACCCTCGCCACCGGCGGCGACGACCTACCCGTACTCGCGCTCTGCCTGCTGGCCCTCGCGCTCGCCGCCACCGACCGGCCCGGCCGGGCCGGCCTCGCCGTCGGGCTCGCCGGCGCGCTGAAGCTGTTCGCCTGGCCGGTGGCCCTGGTCCTGATCGTCTGGGGCCTGACCCGCCGGGCCGGCACCCGGGTCGCCGCCGGCGCGATCGGCCTGCCCATCGCGGCCCTCCTGCCGGCGATGCTCGTCGACCACGACGCGCTGACCGAGAACGTACTGCGCTTCCCCCTCGGCCACGGCCTGGTCACCAGCCCCGCCCAGTCCCCGTTCCCCGGCTACCTGATCGCCAACGCCATGCCCGCCGGCCGGCTCATCGCCGCCGCGCTGCTGGTCGCCACCGGCGTGGCCATCGCCGTCCGGCTCGCCCGCCGCCCGCCGCGCACCGCCGTCACCACCGCGCTGATCTGCGGGTACGGGCTGCTCGCCGCCATCGCCCTGATGCCCTCGACCCGCTTCGGCTACCTGCTGTACCCATTGGCCCTGCTCACCTGGGCACCCGCCCTGCACCGCCCGGTCGACACACCGAACGCCCCGGCTCCCGAGGAACTCTCCGGTCGGACCACTTCGGCGTAACTGCCGGGCGAAACACCGCGCCAGGGCGTAGACCTGAAGGCATGACGACCTACCGCGACCGGGCCGAGGCGGGCCGGGTGCTCTCCGAGCGACTCACCGCACTCATCGGCGAACCGGACGTCATCGTCCTCGGCCTCGTCCGTGGTGGCGTACCGGTCGCCCGGGTCGTCGCCGAACGGCTCGGCGCACCCCTGGACGTGCTTGTCGTCCGGAAACTCGGCATGCCGTGGGCCCGGGAGGTCGCCTTCGGGGCACTCGGGCCGGGCGGTGTCCAGGTGCTCAACGACGCGGTGGCCAGCCGACTCAGCAGCGACGACATCGCCGAGGTCAGCCAGCGGGAGCAGACCGAGTTGGAACGCCGGGAGCGGCTCTACCGGGGCGGTCGCCCACAACTGGACCTCACCGGTCGGACCGCGGTGATCGTCGACGACGGCCTGGCCACCGGCGCGACCGCCCGCGCGGCCGTGGAGGTCGTCCGCCAACTCGGGGCACACCGGGTCGTGGTCGCGGTCCCCGTCGGCGCGCAGGAAGCGTTCGAACTGCTCGCCGCCGAAGCCGACCAGGTCGTCTGTGCCCAACGCCCACCGGACTTCGGCGCGGTGAGCGTCTACTACGACGACTTCCACGAGGTGTCCGACGAAGAGGTCACCGAGGCGCTCACAGCAACTGCATAGGTGGACCAGGTACCGTCGGGTGATGAGCCTCACCTGTCCCAAGTGTCACGGAGAAATGCGCCAGTACGAGCGCAGCGGCGTCGTCATCGACCAGTGCGGGGAGTGCCGAGGCATCTTCCTGGACCGCGGCGAGTTGGAGAAGCTGTTCGAGGCGGAGGCCAACTGGAGCCGCCAACAGAGCGGCGGCGTGCCACCGCAACCCGCCCAGCAGCCGGCCGGGTACCCACCCCCGCCGCCTCCGCCGCACCAGCCCGGTTACGGCGCCGTCCCGCCGCCCCCGCCCGCACACGGCTACCCGCCGGCACCGGCCTACGGCCACCAGCAGCAGCACCACGGCTACCACGGGCACTACCGGCAGAAGAAGCGCAAGGGCTTCCTCGACGAGATGTTCGGCTGAGTCCAGCCTGACATCCCGCCCGGGTCGATCCACGCATCGGCCCGGGCACATCACCCACGCCATACGCTGCCAGGGCTGGCCCGCGTGGGACAACCACGACTTCGTGCTGAAGGCCACCAGGCGCGTCCCGCTGACCGACCGGGACCGGCTGGAGTTGGGTCAGCTCGCGGCCAACCCGTTCTGGTACGCCCACACCACGGTCTGCACCCGGTCCCGTACGCCGATCTTGGTCATCGCCCGCCCGAGGTGTGACTTGACCGTGCTGGTCTCGATGAAGAGCGCGTCGGCGATCTCGTTGTTGGAGAAGCCCTTGGCGAGCAACCGCACGATCTCGGCTTCGCGCGGGGTGAGCTGGTGCGCCGCCGCGGACTCGGGCGGTGCCGCCGGTCGCCGCCGGGCGAACTCCGAGATCACCCGGCGGGTCACGACCTGGTCGACGAGACCGTAGCCGTTGGCTAGCCGACGGATCGCGTCGATCAGGTCCTCGGGCTCGCAGTCTTTGAGGATGAAGCCACTGGCCCCGGATTCGAGTGCGCCGAAGACGTACTCGTCGAGGTCGAACGTGGTCACCACCAGGATGGCTGGGGGCGACTCGGGCGCGTCGGCGAGGATCTCGCGGGTCGCGGTGAGTCCGTCACCGCCGGGCATCCGGACATCCATGCAGATGACGTCGGGACGCAGCCGAGCGGCCACCGCCACCGCAGACGATCCGCTGGACGCCTCCGCCACCACCTCGATGTCGTCCGCCTGCTCCAGGAGCACTCGGAAACCGGCCCGCACCACCGCCTGGTCGTCGACCAGCATTACTCGAATCGTCCCAGCGCCAGCCTCAGCCCCGGTCCCAGAACTGGTCACGACGAATCACTTCCCTTTGATGTCAGCGTCACTGTGACAGACCAGCCGGCTTCGGTCGTCGGCCCGGCCGCGAACCGTGCGCCGATCAACTGCGCTCGTTCCCGCATGCCGATCAGCCCGACCCCGCTGCTGGTGCGCACCGCCGGCTCGGGACGCCGCGCTGGCGGACCATTCACCACCGCCAGCGACACCTCGCGCGGCAGGTAGCGCAGCGTGATCAGCACCGGCGCGCCCGGCGCATGCTGCCGCGCGTTGGACAGCGACTCCTGCACCATCCGATAGAGAGCGACGTCGGCGATCGGCGGGACCGGACGTGGCGACCCGACGCCCACGAACTCGACCGGCGCGCCCAGGTCCCGAGCGGTCCGGACCAGGTCATCGAGCACGGCCAGCCCCGGCACCGGGACGCTCCCCTCACCATCGTGGCCGGGTGTGTCGCCGCTTCCGCTGCCGTCGGCCGGGGTGCCGCGCAGCACCCCGACCACCAGCCGCAGGTTGTTCAGGGTCTCCTTGCCCTGGGACCGGATCCAGGCCACGCCGGTCTTCGCCGCCTCCGGGTCCCGGTCGATGAGCCGGTGGACCGCCGCCGCCTGCACCACCATTCCGGACAGGTGGTGGGCGGCGACGTCGTGCAGTTCCCGAGCCATCTGGGTGCGTTCCGCCTCGATCGCGGCCCGCACCTTCGCCTGCTGGGCCCGGACCGCCTCGCCGGCCTGCAGGCGCAACAGCTGCGTGTAGCGTCGACGGGTCGCCACGTAATTACCGACGACGACCGCGCCGAGGTTGGACAGTGCGCTCGACCCGGCAGGGCCGACAGCCGACGGCAGAAGGTCCGGCGCCGTCACGGCGGCGGTGCCGAACGCCGCTGCCGCCTCGACCACCACCGCCGCGCCGACCAGCGCGAACGCCGTCCGGGCCGGCAGCAGAACCCCGATGGTGTACGCGACGACGAAGGGCGCGAATACCCGGATCGTCGCGTCTGGTGGGGCCAACGCGATCATAGCGACCTGAAGGCCGACGATTCCGGCGAGGCAGAGCAGCGGGCGGACCCGGCGCAGGCAGAGCAGCAGCGCCTGCCCGACCCCGAGGGCGACGAGCAGCCAGGCCCGCACCGGGTCGAGCACAATTTCGCCCGGTGACGTCACGACAAAGAACAGGGCAGCCATCAACGTGAACGTCATCCCGGCGACGCAGACCGCGAGCAGACAGTCCTGGGCGAACCGCCCGGTCACCCCGAGGTTGGCGAGCAGCACGTCCAACCGCTTCGTCAGCCTGGGCGGGTCCGCCGGCTCGGTCGGCTCGGTGGTGACCGGGCCGTCCCCGATGTGATCGTTCACCGTGTCAGCATCCTCTGCTCATAGATCGAGACGGATCGGGAGGGGTCGGGTCGGGACGGTCAGTAGGAGATATTCGGCGAGAGCAGCATGAACTCGACGGCGAACCATCCCGTACCGACGAGGGCCAGCAGGACCAGGGCGCTGCCGGCGGTCCGCGACCAGCCGACCCGCCGGCGGACGTCGTCCACCAGCCGGACCGCTGCGGGGACCACCCCGAGCAGGCCGATCAGCTGGGCCACCTGCACGGTGCGCAACGAGGCGGTGGAGAGATCCTCCAGGCCGATGATGAGTACGAAGCTGCCCACCCAGCCGCCGACCGCGAGCAGGGCGCAGCCGACGCCGACGCGGCTGAGGATGCGCGCGGTGCGTCCAGCCCGATCACGCGGCGCCCGCCGCCGCAGCCGGCGACCGATCGCCCCGATCGGCCAGGCCAGGACGGTGAGCAGGAGGATGACCACCGACCCGACGATCACCGGGATGGCCAGGTAGGTGCTGCGTGCGGCCGCTACCGGCACCAGGGCGAACGCGGAGTCGAAATTAATCACTTCGACCCGGCCGTCTACCGCTCGCATCGCGATCGTTTCCTGCCCGCCCACCTCACGCCAGACCCAGGGCTCGATCTCCTCGTAGACGGCGGCGGAATCGGCCATCGGACGCGGTTCGAGCAGCAGCCGGCCGTCATCGCGGACGCTCACCGTGGTACGCCCGGACAGGCCGATCAGGGTCAGGAAGTTGCTCTTGATCATGCGGGAGCTTTCGTAGGTGCCGGCGGCCATCGCGGCCCGCTCGGCCGTGCCCGAGGCGTCGGTGGTCGGGGCGGCCAGCTCGGTCGCCGGCACGTTGTTCGCCGCCGCGCCGCGCACCGCCGGGAAGTAACGGTCGGCGAAGGCTTTCGTCAGCTTCTGTCGAAGCTGGTGGTTGGCCAGGCTCGACGTGCCGGTGCTGTTGAGCGAGATGAACAGGCCGGCGCCCTCGTCCGGGTAGATCTGCAGGTGGCTGTGGAAAAAGGGGGTGTCGCCGCCGTGGCCGAGGATTCGATGGCCGTTGCGGCTCTCGTCGAAGAACCCGAGGGTCATCCGGGGTGCACCCGCGAGGGTGCCGAGCGTGGTGGCGTCAAGCGCCGGCTGGTGCATCAGGTCAAGCGTCGGCTCGTCCAGAATCGGGGTGCCGCCGACAGGTTCGCCGAGGTGAGCGAGCATGAACCGGGCCATGTCCGGGGCCGAGGCGCTCATCGAGCCGGCGGGCGGGGTGCCGATGATCTCGAAGTACCCGGGTGGGGACGACGCGTTGTCGTACCCGTTCGACACGCGGCCCGCCAGGTCCGCGGGCAGCGGCTGCTCGAAGGAGGACGACGTCATGCCGAGGCGGTCGAAGACGTTACGGTCGACGTACTCCTCGAAGGGGATACCGCTGACCCGTTCGACGATGTACCCGGCGAGTGAGTTGCCGTAGTTGGAGTAGGCCGGCACGGTGCCCGGCCGGTAGATCTGCTCCGGCGGGTCGGTGACCAGAGCGTCGCGTAGGTCGGCCCGGGTGCCTTCCTTGCCGATGAGGCCGGCGATCCGCTCCTCGAACCCGGCGGTGTGGGTCAGCAGGTGGCGCAGGGTGATCGGCTCGTCGAAGTTGCGGGGGATGGTGAAGTCGAGGTAGGCGGCGATGTCGGCGTCGAGGTCGACCCTGCCGTCCTGGACGAGTTGCATCGCGGCGGTGGCGGTGGCGAGCTTCGACACCGATCCGATCCGGAACAGGTGCCGCTCGGGGTCGACCGGCACCGGCTCGGTGCCCTCGCTGCCGGTGTCGACGCGGCCGTACCCCCGGGTGGTGACGGTCTCACCGTCGTTGACGACGGCGACCGTCGCCCCGGCGATGTCATTGGCTTCCAGCGCGGCCGGGAGCATCTCGTCGAGCCAGGCGTTCACGTCGCCGGCGTCCAGCGCGTGCGGTTCGACGGCTGCCGCCGGGGCGTCGCTCGTCGGGGCCGGCTCGTGCGCGGCACCGGCACCGCAGCCGGCGACGCCCGCCCCGACGACGACCGCGGTTGCCAGGGCGGCACCGAGACGCCGCAGGCGGAATGCCGGCCGGGACGGGTACGACCGGGAAGGAGTCAGCTCTGGTGCATCGTTCTGGTTCATGCCCGAGAGCCTGCTGCAGCGGCGCGGCGGCGCCATCTGGCGCAGGACCACAGTCGACTTACGACTTAAGTGGTAAGGCTCAGCCGACCAGCTGACGTGCAGTTGATCACCCTGTCGGCCGGTGCGATGTGCGCCCCTGGCAGAAGAAAACTCATCCGATGGCCATGTCCACAAATCTCGATAGATGCAGTTGGGCTGCGACGGTCACGGTGTCGGTGGGCCCATTCCGATGCTTGGCAACAATAAAATCCGCCTCGCCCGCCCGCGGCGACTCCTTGTCGTAGTAGTCGTCGCGATGCAGAAGGATGACAACGTCGGCGTCCTGCTCGATGGAGTTGTGGGTAGCGATGCCATTTGCGATGAAGTTGTGCGTCCCGAGCACAGTCGCGTCGAACACTTCCTGCTCACCGATCGACTGAATAGAGACGATCGAGTCCCAGAAGATGTCGTTCGTGGCGTGCAGGTCCAGGTCGGCCGCATCCAGAACGGTGGCGATCGCCGCCAGCCGGGAGCGGCTGGGCGCACGCTTCCAGAGGGTGCTGCCGCAGAACTGGGTGCCGATGGCCTTCGCGAACTCACGGTGAGTCATGCCCTGCTCGACCAGAATCTCCTTGACTCTGGTCCACACCTCACGTGGCACGGTATCAACGTTGGTATTACTCTCCGTCAGCTCCAGCGCGGCGAGCAGAGCGTCACAGCCCTCCGACCGCTGCCCGTAGACGCCGATCTCGCGCAGGAACCTCAACTGGTCATCCCGGCCGGAGATGTCGAGCGTGTACTGAGGGCGGTGCCCCACGACTGGTACGACCTTCAGCCGGGCCGTAATGCCATACCTCAGGAGCAGTCGCGAGATGTCCTCAAGCATTCGACGGCTCGTGGACGCGAAATACACGCGCCCCCCGCGACCTGAGCCGTTGACGGTCACCGAACCATCCGTGGCCCAAAGGTGCCGCAGGAAGGCGGTGATCTGCACCTTGGGCAGGCTGAAGACGCCCGAAGGGAGAAACTTCTCGTGTGATCTCAGGCCGAAGAGGCCCAATTCGTCCAGCCAAGCCGCGATGGGGTTACGCCGGCCGCGAGCCAGTCGATAGGGCGCAGGCAGTCGGAGGGTGGTCACCCTCGCCGCCGCATAGTCGTCGCGCACGGCGGTGATCCCGAAGTGCTTCGCGGCTTCCGCCACAGCCTGCAGGTTCAGCTCATCGCAGCTTGCGTATCGGATGGGTTGGCGCCGCACGAAGGAGCCGTCGCCCAACAGGTGCGCCAACATGACGACCTCCGCGTCTGCCCATGGGAGGGTGGTCATTGGCGGCGGCAAGTGGCGTGGCGATGCGATGCGATCTCCGGGCGACAACTCACCGAGCGGCACCCACCCGGTGAACGCGAGGAAGGGGTGATTCGCCGTGGCGTCGATCTGCTTACCCGATGCGAGGGTCAGCCGGAACACCTCGCGGCTACCGCTTGGGAAGACGTGGGTCATGGTGCGGGGCGTGTACCGAAGGCTCTCGTCCAACGCCCAGACCGGGATGTCTTTAGCGTTGCTTGACAACAACTCACCGAGCGTAATCTCGGTGTTGTCATCCGCTCGAACCACTCGTGTCTCCGCTGTGAGGCAGCCAGACTCCCGCAAGTCGGACAACTGGGGCCGCTTGTCGGTGCGCTGCTCGGGGCCACGGTTCAGCTGGCTGACCGCGATCACCGGGCACTCGACCTCCTTGGCCAGCAGCTTCAGGCCACGGGACAGGTCCGCGACCTCCTGCTGCCGGCTCTCGGTGCGCTTCGGCGAAGTCATCAGCTGGAGATAGTCGACCACGATCATCTTGAGGTCGTGCCGCTGCTTGAGCCGCCGAGCCTTGGCCCGGATCTCCATCAGGTTCATGCTCGGCGTGTCGTCGACGAAAAGCGGCGCTTCGCTGATCTCACCCATGCACCGGGCCAGCTTGGTCCAGTCGTCGTCGGAGAGCTGACCACTACGCAGCACGTGCAACGGCACCCGCGCCTCGGCGGAGAGCAGTCGCATGACGATCTCGACCTTGCTCATTTCCAGCGAGAAGATCGCGGCAGCCTGATTGGCGCGGATAGCAGCATTTCGGGCAAAATCCATGCTGGCGGTGCTGTTGTGGGTAGGAATCATCGCCCGGCTGGCCAGGTAGAGATGCTCGGGGTTATCTACCGTGACGCACCGGACCGGCACGCTCGGCACCGCACGAACGTCGACGATGAACCGTGAGCTCGTTCGAGCAGCAGAGACGGTACGGCGGCGCTCGGCGTGCGCGTCCTGCTTGCGCTTCAGACGGAAGACGACATCCGGGGTGGAGAAGTTCAACGTGTACGCGACTGACGACTCGGGGGTGCGGCCGCGTACCGGCTTCGCGTTGACGGTGCAGCGGTAGCCGAGACTGACGACGAGTTCGCGCACGTCATCCGCCAACCGCTTCGAGGTCGACGTGTACTGCAGGTTGCCTGTGGGGGCGACGGTGCCGTCGGTGTCCATCAGGCCCGCCAGCAACGCCCGGCGCTGGGCCTCGGAGGCGCGCAGGTAGACGTTTGGGATGTGCTTGTTCCCTGCTACCCCAGTCTTACGCAGCAGCCCGATGAAGGAACCGTTCTGGTTGTGACAGCTGGCACATCTCCTGGTCGCTGGATTTTCGCGCAATGCCCGGGTGGAAGCGCCGCAGTCCGGGCAGACGCCGTTGCCTGAAACAACGGGCTTGGACGGCAGCAGGATGGTGTAGACCATCGGCCCGCTGGGCCGAACGACGAAGCCGTCCGCCTCGACGTGCGTGACCATCTCCGGATCCGCGGTGGTGAAGCGGCTGGCGTCGGTGTGCCCGTCACCGAGCCATGCTCCCAACGTGTAGGGCGGGACCAACAGCTCCCGATCCGGAAGGCGGAGGGGTGCGCTGTTTCGTACGGCGTGGTTGAGCCGTCGATCGGCGGTGTCGGTACGCAGTGTGGCCGCGATTTCAGCAGTGGTGACGACTCCGTCGTGGTCGGCCCGGCTGCCGGCGTTGACCTCCCGCTCGGCCCGTTCAAGAAGTGCGGTCAGAAGGGGACCGGCCGGATAGCCGGGCGCAGTCCAGTTCCGCGGCTTGCCGGCGCGGACGATGGGGCGGGTGATCCGGCCGGTCGACCCAACCTCACGGGCGACGGTGTGCAGGACATGCCGGAACTCCGGCCCAACCTGCGAAATCGTGTCGAAGAGTGTGATCGGCTGGTTTTGCAGGGCGTTGAGCCTCGTGTGTGCCGCACGTACGTTGGCCAGCGACGACTCGGACCAGTGCCGCCTCTGCCGCGCCGGCCCCTGCCGCCGACTCGCCCGGCTGGTCGTCTTCCACAGGTGCTCCGCGTCCGCCACGATGACCGTGCCGTCGGAGAACTCCACTTCGTAACAGGGGCGGTCGTGCATCACATCGAAGGCGTGGGTGACAGCGGTGGGGCTGCCGTCCGCCGCCAGTAGGTGATCGCCCACCTGGACCTCACCCATGGTGGTCCAGCCGTCCGGCGTCGGCAGTGGGGTGTCAAGCGCGAGCGCCTTGCCCAGACCGGGCCTGCCCGCCACGATGATCAACTGTCCGGCGTGCAGGCCGTTGAGCAGGCGGTCCAGGTCGCTGAAACCGGTCGGTACGCCGGTCATCATGCCACCTGTTGCCCCGACCGCCTCGATCTCGTCGAGCGTCGGCTGCAGCATGTCGGCGAGGATCGCGAAGTCCTCGCTGACCCGACGTTCGGTGACGTCGTAGACGGCCTGCTGAGCGAGGTCCACGACATCGTCGACGTCGCGGCTGCCGCCGCTGGCGGTGCCGTAACCCAGCTGCACGATCTTGGTGCCGGCCTCGACCAGCCGGCGCAGCACCGCGCGTTCGCTAACGATGCGGGCGTAGTAGGCCGCGTTCGCCGCAGTGGGCACGCTGGCGATGAGGGTGTGCAGGTAGGGCGCGCCGCCGATGCGGGCCAGATCGCCGGAGTCGGTCAGGGCGGCGGCCACGGTGATCGGGTCGGCCGGCTCACCCCTGCCATAGATGTCGAGGATGATGTCGAAGATGGTGGCGTGCACCGGCCGGTAGAAGTCGTTGGTCTTAAGGATCTCGACGACGTCGGCGATGGCGTCCTTGGAGAGCAGCATGCCGCCGAGGACGCACTGCTCAGCGGCGACGTCCTGGGGTGGGGTCTTGTCGAACTGGCCGTCTCGGGGCGCGGATGGCTGGCCGCCACCGGATCGTGACTCCGCCCGCCTGTCGTCGGTGACCGACACGGGTCCCCCTCCACTGCGTCGGATCTGATTCCAGCTCTACCGCTGGGGTCTGACACTTCCGTCCGACCGGGCCGGTCGATCGGGGGCCATCGCGCCGGCGGTCGGGGGCCAACCATACGGACCCCGAGGTCAGAGACTCAACAACGCCGGTGGACGAGCCTCGGGACAACCTGTGGATGCCGGTGGACATGATGTGCGCAGGGTGTGCACAGCCTGTGGATAACTGTTGGGGAATTCTTGGCCTTAAGCCGTTGACCTGCGGAAACATGCTCCCCAGCCTGTGGAGGAGAATATTTCGGTCGGCCCTGTGACACGATCGTCCCGTACTATCTCCAGCGAACGGCTACACCTGGACGGCGGATGCCGCTTTCGGTTCAGAAGGGTCACACTCCGGCCGTGAGTTACCGGGACTGGGGACGCGGGGATGGCAGCCCGCGCGAGCGCCAGCCGATCGCCTCGTGGAGTGAGCGCGCGGCGTCTCTTCCGGTCGATCCGTACGACGAGGACGGTCGCTACCGCACCTCCAGCCGGCGACGTGCCCTGGACCGTGGCCAGGACGAGCCCGTCGATGCCTACCTGCCCCGTTGGGCGCTTGAGTCGGGGGTTCGGCACGCTGACGGCGGTGGTCGCCACGCGGCACCGGACGAGGACGGCGACGACCCCGAACGCCAGCCCGAGTGGCCGAGTTCCGCTGCCGCTCGGCGGTCCATCGAGTCACCGGACAGCCGGCGGCCGGGCAGCGACGCGAGTTGGCGGGAGCAAGCGGCGATCGGCGCGGCCCCCGAGTCGGACCACACCCGGGAGTGGACGCTCGACCGTCCGCAGGAGCAGGGGTACGCCGGCCGCCGACGCGCGGACGCAGGGGAGGACGAGCCGGTTTCCGGCGCTGTCCCGGACCGCCGTCCCCGCCGCGCGCCCGCTGGCCGTCCACAGGTGATCTGGTCGGGTGGTGATCTGGAGCCGACCCCGAGCGAGCCGGCACCGGCCCCGGAGGTGAACCGTCCCACCCGGCGCAGCCGCCGTGCGGCGGAGGAGTCCTGGTCCCGCCCGGCGGCCGACCCGTGGGCGCGCGGGTCTGATCGGGTGGCTGAGCCCGAGCCGTCGTACCCGCCCGCGGTGGACCCGTGGGACGCCTCGGGCGTGCACGCGTGGCCGCCCGGCCCCGGTGCGGACGGCACGGATCTGAGCGAGCAGTGGGCGGCAGTGGAGGGCGTCGGTGGCTGGGAGCGGTCCGACCGCACCGGCCAGTGGGAGCGGTCCGCGATCGAGGACGACCAGTGGGACCGTACGCTTCCGCCGCGCTCCGACCGGTCCGTTGCGGCGCAGGGTTGGCCGGCCCGGGACGACGGGTTCTGGTCTGGCACTCGACTTGCCGACGATGACCCCAGATGGACGGACCCGTCGACGTCGGCGCCCCGCTCGCCGGTGGTGGGCTACACGGCTCCGCGGCCGCGCAGCGCGCCTGTGCCGCGTGGGGGTGCGCCACGGCGTCGGGCGGACCGGCCAGCGGTTGGGGCGGCGTCGGTGCGTCAGCGGGTCGAGTCGGCCGCGACGGGTGCCTGGGCTCGCCGTCTGGAGGACGATCTGCTCGACCCGGATCCGGGTGGGCCGTTCCGGCCGTTGCTGTACACGGCGGCCTGCTACCTGATGCCGGCGATGCTGATCTTCGTGTGGCTGTTGACCCTGGACAGTCAGGCGCCGGCTGGTTGTGTGACCGACATCAGCGGGGGTGGGTGCGACTCGCCCCGGTCGCGGGCGCTCGAGTCGTTGCTCGCCGGCTCGCCGCGCTTCGGGTTGGCGCTGGTGAGCAGTCTGGTGGTGGCGGCGCTGCTGCGTCGGGTGGGCACGACCTGGCGCTCGGCCACCATCGCGGTCGCCGCAGCGGTGGTGGGCGGTGGCCTCTCCACGGTGCTGATCAGCGCGGTGACCGGTCAGCCGATCGGCTGACCGGCCTGGGGCCCTGGGCCTCCGGCTGCCGAATTGCCGCCGTCGGTTCGCCACTCCGCCTGCCGTGGCGGGCGGCGGGCGGTTGATCCACACCAGATCGGCGACATCGCGGCATCACACCCGCCGCGACACCCCCACATCGCCGACCCGGCCGGGCCGGGCCAGACCAGACCAAGCCGGGCCTGGGCTGGCCTGGCCTGGCCAATCCGGGCTCGTCGACCCTGCCCGGACGACGTACGCACAAGGGCCCGCACCGATCGCTCGGTGCGGGCCCTTGTGGTGGTGTTGCGGACGTCAGCCCTGAACGACGTTCAGGTTGAACGACGCGGTCACCTCAGGGTGCAGCTTGATCTTCACCGGGTAGGTGCCGGTCGACTTGATGTGACCGGGCACCTCCAGCCGACGCCGGTCGAGGACCGGGCCGCTGGCCGCCTTGACGGCGTCGACGATCTCGGCCGGGGTGACCGAGCCGAAGAGCCGTCCGCCGTCGCCGGCGCGGACCTTCAGGTTGACCTTGAGACCCTCGAGCTGAGCCTTGACCTCGTTGGCGTGGTCGAGGTCGCGGATCTCGCGAGCCCCACGGGCCCGCTTGATGACCGTGACCTGCTTTTCCGCGCCCTTGGTCCAGGCGATCGCGAAGCCCTGCGGCAGCAGGTAGTTACGGCCGAAGCCGTCCTTGACCTCGACGACGTCGCCCGGGGCACCGAGGCCGGACACTTCCTGAGTCAGGATGATCTTCATATCGGTGCCTCCTCTCAGCGGGTGGTGGCCGTGTACGGCAGGAGCGCCATCTCACGGGCGTTCTTGACCGCACGGGCGATCTGCCGCTGCTGCTGCGAGGTCACGCCGGTCACCCGCCGAGCGCGGATCTTGCCGCGATCGGAGATGAACTTGCGCAGCAGCGCGGTGTCCTTGTAATCGATATAGGTGATCCCGTCCTTGTCGAGCGGGTTCACCTTCTTCTTTGGCTTGCGAAGTGCCGCAGCCTTGGCCATTGCACGTGCTCCTGGTTTGCGATCGCGGGCGCTCGGCGCCATTAGAACGGTGGCTCCTCGTCGAAGTTGCCGCCCGATCCAGCACGCGCGGGAGAGGGTGCGGCCGAAGCCCAGGGGTCGTCGAAGTTGCCTCCGCCGCCGCCCTGGTTGCCACCGCCACCGCCACCGAAGCCGCCGCCACTGCCGCCGGAGCGGGACATCTTCTGCACCTTCGCCGTGGCGTAGCGCAGCGACGGGCCGATCTCGTCGACCTCAAGCTCGATGACTGTGCGCTTCTCACCCTCGCGGGTCTCGTAAGACCGCTGACGTAGCCGGCCCGACACGATCACCCGAGCGCCACGCTGCAGCGACTCGGCGACGTGCTCGGCGGCCTGCCGCCAGACGGTGCATGCGAGGAACAGCGGCTCGCCGTCCTTCCATTCGTTCGACGCCTTGTCCATGAATCGGGGCGTCGAAGCGACTCGGAACTTGGCGACCGCAGCCCCGGAGGGGGTGAACCGCAACTCGGGGTCATCGGTCAGATTGCCGATGACCGTGATGGTGGTGTCTCCTGCCATGACCATCTCCTCGCGCACTCAGCGTCTCGTCGTACAGGCTCGCAGAGCCGTACGACAGAGTCGCGGAGGCTGATCCGGGCGAACCGGGTTGAATACCGGGCTGAATGCTTAGCGCATCTCCGGCCGGATGACCTTGGTGCGCAGCACGGACTCGTTGAGCCGGAGCTGACGGTCCAGCTCGGCCACGGCAGCAGGCGTAGCCTGCAGGTCGACGACGGCGTAGATGCCCTCGGCCTTTTTGTTGATCTCGTACGCGAGGCGCCTGCGGCCCCACACGTCCGTCTTCTCAACCGAGCCACCCGCGGTCCGAATCACGTTCAGGTACGTGTCGAGCGACGGGGCGACGGTGCGTTCCTCGAGGCTGGGATCGAGGATCACCATGATCTCGTAATGACGCAAGACGTGCTCACCTCCTGTGGGCTAAGCGGCCACGGTCCTTCCGTGGCAGGAGGTCGTGCGTCGCTGCCCGCACGTGCCGGGGGAACCCGGCCGGACGCGGACAACCTGACCAGGATACCCGGTCCGAACGATCATGCCCGGGGCGGTCGGGTCGGCACCCGGACATGCTGACGGGGGCCCACCGTCCGACCGTGTGCCGGCCGGTGGTGGACCCCCGTCTACAAGGCCGCGGGGCGTCCCGTCCGCATTCCTTGGGTGGGACCTGGGGAGGAACGACCACACCGATGAGGTTGGACCGAAGACGCCCCGCGGAGCTTTATCGTGTTGTTATCTGACGATACAACGGCACTCGTACCTTGTCGGGGGAAAAAGCACAAATTTCCGAGATTCTTCATCGGTCGGGACCCGAGTGCGAAGGGGTCGCCCCCGCCGCGCCGGGCCGCGTGGCGGAGGTGACCTCGCTGTTGGCCGTCGACCACCGGTCGCCGTACGCGGCGCTCACGCCGCCGGCTTTACCGGGAGCTGGTCGCCGGTTCAATCCCATCAACGATCGCCGGTCCGTGCGGTGACGTGAACCGTGCGCGACACCGTCCCGGCCGTCGCTCCACCAGTCAGGGGCGCGACGTAGGCTCGCTCGCATGCGTATCGGAGCCCACGTCGATTCGACCGACCCGCTGGCGGAGGCGGCCGACCGGTCCGCCGACACCGTGCAGTTCTTCCTCTCCGACCCACAGGGGTGGAAGGCGCCCAAGCCTCGCGAAGACGCCGAGCGGCTGCGCGCGGCTGAGGTCGACCTCTACGTGCACGCGCCGTACGTCATCAACGTGGCGACCCTCAACAACCGCATCCGGATCCCCAGCCGGAAGCTGCTGCTCGGGCACGCCAACGCGGCCGCCGCCATCGGCGCCAAGGGCGTGATCGTTCACGGTGGGCACGTCAACGCCGGGGACGACCTGGCCGTGGGCTTCGACAACTGGCGCAAGACCTTCGCGTACGCAGCCGACTCCGGCGGCTTCGGCGTGCCGGTCCTGATCGAGAACACCGCTGGCGGCGACAACGCGTGCGCCCGGCGGCTGGACGCGCTCGCCCGGCTCTGGGACGCCATCGGCGACTATGAGGTCGGCTTCTGCCTGGACACCTGCCACGCGTTCGCCGGCGGCGAGGAGCTACTCGGCCTTGTCGACCGGGTCAAGGCGATCACTGGACGGATCGACCTGGTGCACGCCAACAACTCCAAGGGCGCGTTCAACTCCGGCCAGGACCGGCACGACAACCTGGGCGGCGGGACGATCGATCCGGAGCTGGTGGTGGCGGTGATTCGGGCAGCGGGGGCGCCGGTGGTCGTCGAGACACCGGGAGGTGTGGCCGGACAGGCCGCCGACATCGACTTTCTCCGTCAGCAGCTCGGGACGGAGAGCCACGCAGCATGACGACCGGACAACCCGGGACCGGTAAGGCCCGGCCCGCCACCGCCCAGGCGGATGCCGAGATCCAACCTGCCACCGCAGCCGCGACGGGCACCTCCGCCCACCCGGCCCGCACCTCCGACAAGGCCTCTGCGGCGCCGACGCCAGAGAGCAGCGCGCACCGCCCGGGACGGACCGACGGTACGACGACCGGAGCCGCCACCAACGGCAGGCCCCACGGCGCCAGCGCCGCAACCAGCGCCAACGAGCCCCGCGCCGCGAAGAGCGATGTGGCCGAAGACGGCGACACGTCGAAGGACGACGCGGCAGCCAAGGCCAGCGACGCAGCCCTCGGCCGACGTGACCGAGGTCGTGGCCGCACATGGCGCTGGTGGGCCAAGAACAGCAAGACGGCAAAGGCCGGCGACGCAACCGAGAACGGCGACGCAACCGAGAACGGCGACGCAGCCAAAGACGGCGACGCAACAAAAAGCGGCGACACGGCGAAGGCCGGCGAGACAGCCAAGGTCCGCGACACGGCCAAGAACAGCGAGACAGTCAAGGCCGGCAGCACCAAGAGCGACGCCGACAAGGCCACTGACCCGGCCAAGGACGGTGGCACGAAGGACGATGCGACCAAGAACGGCGGCGCGGCCAGTGCCGAGAAGGTCGGCGACGCCGACGCCCCGGTTAAGGTCGACGGCGAGTCGAAGCCGGTCGCCGCGGATCGGTGGGAGGCGTTCGCTTCCGCTCCGGAGCCGAAGCCGTCCATCTTCAGCCGGGCGGGCGGGGCCGTCGGCCGGTTCCTGATCCACGAGTGGACCCTGGCCAGCCTCGGCGCGCTGGTACTGGCCGTGCTGATGACCTGGCCGACGCTGCGCTACCCGCGTTACACACTCCCACAGGACTACTGGGACCCGAGCCTGCAGGCCTGGCAGATGGCCTGGTCCGGGCACATCCTGCTGGCCGACCCGGCGCACTTGTGGCAGTCCAACACGTTCTTCCCCGAGCTGTGGAGCTTCGCGTTCTCCGACACACTGCTCGGGTACGCCCCGGCCGGGATGCTCGGCAGCGGCCCCGAGGACGCGGTGCTGCGCTACAACATCATGTTCGTGCTGGCGCATGCGCTCGCCACGCTCGGGGCGTACGCGCTGGCTCGACAGCTCGGGGCCGGCCGAATCGGCGCCGCCGTCGCTGGCGTCAGCTACACCTATGCGCCGTGGTTGTTGGCCCAGGCCGGGCACCTGCACGTGCTTTCCAACGGCGGGATTCCGCTGGCGCTGGCGATGTTGGCGCGGGGGCACGGCTGGTCACTGCGGCACGGTTACCGGCCGGAACGCCGGCACGACGGTTGGATCTACGCCGGTTGGCTGGTGGCGGCCTGGCAGCTCAGCCTCGGCTTCGGCATCGGGCTTCCGTTCGCGTACCTCCTGGGCGTCGCGGTCGTGGTCGCCGTCATCCTCTTCTTCGTGCGGCGGCTGCGCACCCGCCAGGCTGTGCCGTTCGGTCGCCGGTTGCTCGTCGCCGACCTGCTCGGCGGATTGTTCTTCGCCGGTGTGGGTCTGCTGATGGCGTTCCCGTTCTTCAAGGTGACCGAGCTGCACCCGTACGCCGAACGCACCATCCGCGACATCAGCATCTTCTCGCCGCCGGCGTCGGGTTTCGTGACCGCGCCCGCCGAGTCACGGATCTGGGGTGGACTCCACGAGGGTGCCCGCGCGGCGCTGCCGTGGCACCCGGAGATGACCCTGTTGCCGGGCTTCGTGCTCTACGCGCTCGCCCTGGGTGGGCTGTTCTTCTCGGTCTGGCGGCTGCGGCACCGACTGCTGCTGCTCGCCGGGGTGCTGGTGACGATGGTCTTCGCGATGGGCACGCGCTTCTTCGACGGCACGTTCACCTACGTGCCGCTCTTCGAGCACGTGCCGGGCTGGAGTGCGCTGCGTACCCCTGGTCGGTTGATGCTCTGGACCACGTTGCTGCTCGGCCTGCTCGCGGCGGGCGCGGTCACCGCGCTCACCGACCGGGTCCGTGAGTTGACCGCGCAGCGGATCCCGTCGTGGCCGGGGCCGTGGCTGCGGACAGCCACCCTGCTGCCGCTGCTGCTGGTCACCCTGGAGGGCCTGAACACCACTCCGCACCCGGTGGTGCCGACCCAGCCCGCCGCGATGCGCTCGGCGGAGGGGCCCCTGCTCGTGCTGCCCAGCAACCAGAGCCTGGACCAGCACGTGATGCTCTGGTCGACCAGCGGGTTCCCCGATGTGGTCAACGGCGGTAGCGGCTTCACTCCGCGCCAGCTCGACGACGTCCGTCGGGTGAGCCAGTCGTTCCCCAGCCAGACAAGCATCGACTACCTGCGCACGCTCGGCGTCCGCACTGTGGTGTTGCTGCGCGGGGAGGTGGCGGGCACGCCGTGGGAGATCAGCATCGACGCACCGGTCGATTCGCTCGGCATCACCCGTCAGGAAGTCGGCTCCGCCGTGGTTTACCGGCTGTGACGTGGTTGTTGTTTAGGGCGGGTTTGCGGGGGAGCCCACCCGGCTCCGGGCGGTCAGGCTTGATCCCTGCGCCGGGCGGGCTCCCCCGCAAACCCTGACGACAGCAAGCCACGCGAATCCTTGCGGACCAAGGCTTGAACCCCACGCCGGGCGGGCTCCCCCGCAAACCCTGACGACAGCAAGCCACGCCAATCCTTGCGGACCAAGGCTTGAACCCCACGCCGGGCGGGCTCCCCCGCAAACCCTGACGACAGCAAGCCGCGTGAATCCTTGCGGGTCAGGTGGTGGCGGGCTCGGGTTGGGGTTCGGGTTTTGGTTCTCGGATGCGCCAGCGGTCCAGCCAGGGGGCGTCGGGGGCGCCGTCGAGCACGCCGCCGTCCGGGTCGTCCGGATAGGTGGCCCGCACCGCGTCCCGCTCGGGGTGCAGGATCTCCTTGACGACAAACACGCAGAGCACCACCACGGTGGTCAGCCGCAGCGTCGAGGCCAGCACGAACACCCCCTCCGGGAAGACCGGACGGCTGGTCGCCGCGCCGAGCAGCTCACCGTAGAAGGCGACGAAGTAGCAGACCTCGGCGATCTGCCAGGCCAGGAACGCACCCCACTTCGGTCGGGCCAGCACCACCAGCGGCAGCAGCCACAGCACGAACTGCTGCGACCAGACCTTGCTGAAGATGAGGAACGCCGCAACCACCAGGAACGCGAGCTGGCCCAGCCGCGGTCGGCGCGGCGCCCGCAACGCCAGCACCGCCACACCGAGACAGGCCAACCCGAACAGCACGTACGAGAGGGTGTTGAGGGTGGGGATGTTCGCGTTCAGCCACTCGAACGGGCCGAGTCGGGCGGGGTCGTTGCCGACCTTGCCGTCCAGGTAGCGCCCGATGTACCAGAGCGTGCCCCAGTCGATCGGCCGGGTGGTGTTCAGCTCGAAGAACCGGTCCCAGTTGTCCGGGTACGCCCGCGCGGCGGGCAGGTTCACCAGCACCACCGCGGCGATCGCCGTACCCGTGGCGACGAGCGCGGCGCGGAGCCGGTCGGCGCGCAGCGCCAGCACGAGGATCGGCCCGAGCAGGAACAGCGGCCACAGCTTCGCCGCACCGGCCAGTCCAAGCAGTACGCCGGCCGTCGCTGGTCGTTTTCGGGCCCAGGCCAGCAGGCCGAAGGCGGCCAGCCCGATGGCGAGCAGGTCCCAGTTGACGGTGGCGGTGAGCACCAGCGCCGGGGCGAGCGCGAACAACGCGGCGTCCCAGGGTCGTCGGCGGCGCAGCGCCAGGATCACCGCCACAGTGGCCACCGCGAGCGCGCCCAGCACCAGCGCGTTGAGGTTGTAGAACCACTGGCCCTGGTTGATGCTCGGGTCGCCGTCACCGATGGCGTGCACCGGCAGGCCCAGCGCGCCCATGAAGTAGCCGGTCAGCACCGGGTACTCGACCGGGTGGTCGCGGTAGGGCACCTTGCCCTCGTTGAGTCCCTCGGCGTAGTAGAGGGCGAGGACGTCGGTGTAGCAGAACCGGGTGTACTGGACGTTGTTCTGCCAGGCGCCGTCCTGGCAGGGCGACTTCTGCACCCAGTGCAGCGCGAGGGTGAGGCAGGCCAGGGCCAGCACGATTCGGACGGCAGTCCAGAAGCGCCGCTCCTGGCCGGCCGGCCGGTCCAGCGCGGTCGCGTGCTCGCCCAGCGGGCCGCCGATCGCGCCAGAGATGCCGCGGACGAACCCATCGGAGCGGGACGGGTGGTCGGTGGTTCCGGCTTCGTCGATGCCGGGCGTCGACTGGGTGCTCATGAAGAGGCATCCTGCCGTACGACAGGGGTGTCCGTCCCGTCCCGGCGCGGAGATACCGGTAGGAAAACGCCGCCGCCGGCCGGGACAGGTCGTCCGGCCAGCGGCGGCGTGATGCGGTGGTGCGGGTCAGTCCCGGTTGGGTGGCAGGCTGGGCAGCACACCACCGCCACCGCCACCTGTCCCGGGTCCACCGGGATTGTTCGGGTTGTTGCCGCCCTGGTTACCGCCCTGGTTACCGCCCGGGGGGCCACCGGGGGTGCCCTGGCAGAACGGGTTGGTCAGCGGGTCGCAGGGCGGCGGCGGGCCGCCCGGGAAGATCGGTGGTGGCGGCGCCTTCTTCTCCTCGCCGTTGCCCTTCGTGACGTCACCCTCACCGGTGGGGTTGGGCAGGGGGATCTCCTCCTGGCCCTTCAGGGCGGTGTTCATGAACTTCTCCCAGATCGGGCCGGGAAGGTTCGAGCCGCCGACGTCCTTGCCGCCGGTGAGCCGGATCTGCGGCTTGTTTATGTCGCGGCTGCCCACCCACACCGCGGTGGCGATCTGCGGGGTGTAGCCGACCGTCCAGGCGTGCGAGTTGTCCTTGTCGTCGTACTCCCAGGTGCCGGTCTTGGCGGCGGCCTGGCGGCCGTCTTCCAGGGAGATGTCGTTGGGGCGGGGGATCTGCTTCAGGACGCCGGTGACCTCGTCGGTGATCTTCTTGGGGATCCGCTGGTCCGGCTTGATGCGCTCGCTGCCGACCACCTTCCACTTGCCGGTGTCCTTGTCCTGCTGCTCCACCTTGACGACGAAGTGGGCCTTGATGTATTTGCCGTCGTTGGCGAACGTGGCCATGGCGTTGGCGTGGTCGAACACGGTGATCGGGTACTTGCCGAAACCGGTGTAGTTGTCGAACGGGTTCGGCCCCTTCTTCGACAGGTCGAAGGCCACCCGCGGGTCGACGCCCCACATGGTGGTCACGCCGGCCTTCCTCGCCATGTCGACCACCTTCTCGGCGCCGATCTCCTTGGTGACCCAGTAGAAGGGCACGTTGTACGACTGGACCGTCGACTCTTCGAGGGTGCACCACTTGCCGCACTTGAGGTTGGTGCGGTTTGCGTTTCCGATAGCCACCGAAGAGCCCTCCGGCTTGTACGGCGTCGGATCCCAGTGCGACTTGATCGAGATGCCAGCCTCGATCGCGGCGGCCAGGGTGTACACCTTCATCGACGAGCCCGGCTGGTGCCCACCGACCAGGTCGCCGTTCTCGTCGATGTTCTTGCCGGCGTAGTCGAAGTCGGCGCCGCTGTCACCGCCGTAGTAGGCCAGCACGCGACCCTTCGAGGGGTCGATCGAGACCACCGCAGCCATCAGGTTCTTCGGCTGCGTGTAAAGCAACGAACCCTTCTTCGACTGCATCGCGATGTTCTCGGCGGCGGTCTGCAGCTTCGGGTCGATCGTGGTGGTGATCCGGTAGCCGTCGTCCCGCAGCGCGTCCACGCAGCTCTTCTTGCCCGCCGCGCCGCTTTCGGAGCAGAGGCCCATCGTGTCCATCTCTTGGCGGACGTAGTTGATGACGTTGCCGCGCGGGCTGTCGACACCGAACCCGTTCCCGCCCTTTTTCGGCGCCAGCACCTTGGGGTACTCGGTCGGCGCCGCGGGCTGGTTGGGGGCGTCGACCCAGCCTTCCTTCTTCATGCCGTCGATGACGTAGTCCCACCGCGACTTCGCGTCGGTCGGGTTGACGGCGGGGTCGAAGCCCCGGTGGGTCTCGCTCGGCTGCGGCTGCTTGATGACCGCCGCGAGCACCGCACCCTCGCCCACGCTCAGGTCCTTCGCCGCCTTGCCGAAGTACGTCTGCGCCGCGGCTTCGATGCCGTAGGCGCCCCGTCCGAAGTAGATGACGTTGAGGTAGTGCTGCATGATCTCCGGCTTGCTGTACGCGTCGTTCAGCTTGGAGGCGAGGATGGCCTCCTTCACCTTCCGGCCGTACGTGTCGTCCTGGAGATTCTCGAACGCGTTGCGGGCGTACTGCTGGGTGATGGTCGAGGCACCCTGCTTGTCACCACCGGAGATGTTGTTCCATCCGGCCCGGACGATGCCCTTGTAGTCGACGCCCGAGTGCCGGTAGAAGTTCCGGTCCTCGGCTGCCGCCACGGCATGCTGCACGTGCTCCGGGATCTGGTTGATGGTGACGAAGGTGCGGTTCTCGCTGCCCAGCTTGGCCAACTGGGTCTTGCCGTCCTTGGCGTACACGGTGGTGGACAGCGGCAACGGCAACTCGTTGGGCATGACCACGTTGGTCGAGTAGTAGGTGAACCCGACCACGCCGATGCCGGCGAGCATGATGAAGACCGCGACCCCGGCGATCAGCAGGTTCATCCGCTTGCGCTTCTTCGCCCGCGCCGCAGCCGAGCCGCCCGCACCACGACCGCCTCGACCTGGGCCGCCCGGCCCACCCGGACCGTTGGGCCCACCCGGGCCACCCGGGCCACCGGAGGTTGGAGAGACGCTCGCCCGGGCGACCGCGGCCCGGCCACCCACTGACGCGGAGCCGACGCTGGCCCGGCCACCCACTGACGCGGAGCCGACGCTGGCCCGGCCCGCCGAAGCGGTGCCGACAGAGGCGGCACCCACTGCCGCGGCACCGACCACGGCCCGACCTGCCGGTGCTCCCGGCGCCGGGGACACGGGTACCGAGGCCCGGCCCGCGCCGGCGCGACCGGCGGCCACACCCGGTGCCGGCGACACCGGCACCGACGCCCGGCCCGGGGCTGCCGAACCCACCGAGGCGGATCCGGCCGCTGCGGTGCCACGCGACGGCACCGAGGCTGAACCGCCCACCGAGGCCCGCCCACCGGCGGCCCGTGGCGTCACCGAGGCACGGCCCGGGGTTGCCGCGCCGCCTTCCGAAGCCGACCAGCCACTCCCGCGGGAGTCACCGCCGGGTCGGCGGGACGCGTCGTTCGCTCCCGACCCGGGGTCGCCGTCCGCGCCCGGGTACTGGGCCCGTCCGCGCGCAGAACTGGGATCGCCGTACGAGTTCATTCCTCACACCCTGCCGGTCGCGGTGGGGCGCGACTGCGCCGCCACCGGGTTGCCGTGAGTTGCTTCACCCGGGACACCGGCACGGGGGTGCCGCTTCACCGAGGTCATTGCCGTACCAAACGGGCCAATCGGACCAACGAGCGGTTGGTCGTCCCGGGTTTCGTCGATGGCCCCGGGGCCGGTCCAACCAGCTGTGATCACCGTTGCGCCTCTCGCCTCCGCCGACCCGCACCTTCGGCGGCAGCAACGTCCTGCTCGCCGGTGCCGTCGCTGTCGCCGGTCAGACCGTCCCGGCCGAGCAGGTACTGCTCGACGAGATGGTTCCAGTCACAGCCGAGGCACACCTCCACCACGAAGACCTGGAACTCACGCAGCGTCATCGCCAGCACGGGTAGCTCGGTCAGTGTCCGGGCCTGCCCGGCGGACTGCTTGAGCTCGTCACCGTAAATGTAGTGGACGAGCGTCAGGTTCTCGCTGCGGCAGATCGGGCAGCGCCGGTCGGTCGGTTCGCCGTGGAACCGAGCGGCGTTCTTCAGGTACGGCGACGCGTCGCAGACGTCGTACGTGCCGACCCGGCCGGCCAGGAGCTCACGCAGCACTGCTCGCTTCTGAAGCGAGTAGTCGACGACCTGGCGCTGCGTACGCATGCGGAGAAGGGTACGCGGTCCGGCCCGAGCAGGCGACCACGCTCACGATCCGTGACGAGAGCATCTCGGAGCGGGGGTTTGCCCTGGCCCGTGCGACCCGCTAACGTGCGATGTATCGGTCCGATACATCGCGGCGGTTACCACTTCAGCCGGGAGGGTAAAGAGAGGGTGGCCAGTGCTTGAGTTCGCCATCCTCGGCCTCCTGCAGGAGTCTCCGATGCACGGCTATGAGCTGCGCAAGGAGTTGACCGCCAAACTCGGCGCGATCCGGGCGGCAATCAGCTACGGCTCGCTCTACCCGACCCTACGCAGGCTGCAGGCGGCGGGATGGATCACCGAAGCTGCTGAGACACCCGTCACCGCCGAGGAGGTTCCCGCGCTGACCAGCCGACGAGGTCGGGTGGTCTACAAAATCACCGCGGAAGGCAAGGAACGCTTCGGCCAGCTGATCGCACAGGCCGGGCCCGAGACGTATGACGACACGGGCTTCGGGGTGCACTTCGCGTTCTTCGCCCGGACCGACCAGGCGACCCGACTGCGCATTTTGGAGGGTCGCCGCCGCAAGATCGAGGAGCGTCGCGAAGGGCTTCGTGACGTGCTGGGCCGAGCGGCCGAGCGCCTCGACGCTTACACCCTGGAACTGCAGCGCCACGGCCTTGACGCCTGTGAGCGCGAGGTCCGCTGGCTGGAGGAGCTCATCGCCAACGAGCGCTCCGGCCGAGCCCCGACGGTCCCGAACATCGGGACAGCCGGCGGCCGACGAGAAGACAACAGCCCGCCTCCGCCTGGAGAGACCAGGAATGAGCGGCCGTGACAGAAAAGAAGGAGGCAGACGCTATGGGCTCCGTCCGCGTCGCCATCGTCGGTGTGGGTAACTGCGCCTCGTCCCTGGTTCAGGGCGTCGAGTACTACCGGAACGCCGACCCGAACGACCGCGTCCCGGGTCTGATGCACGTCGCCTTCGGCGACTACCACGTCTCTGACGTGGAGTTCGTCGCGGCGTTCGACGTGGACGCCAAGAAGGTGGGCATGGACCTCTCGGAGGCGATCGTCGCCAGCGAGAACAACACCATCAAGCTCTGCGACGTGCCGCCGACCGGCGTGTCCGTGCAGCGCGGCCCGACCTTCGATGGTCTGGGTGAGTACTACCGCGAGATCGTCGAGGAGTCCGACGCCACCCCGGTCGACGTGGCGCAGACGCTGCGCGACGCGCAGGTCGACGTTGTCGTCTGCTACCTGCCGGTCGGTTCCGAGCAGGCCGCCAAGTTCTACGCGCAGGCTGCGATCGACGCCGGCTGCGCGTTCGTGAACGCCCTGCCGGTCTTCATCGCCTCCAACCCCGAGTGGGCGAAGAAGTTCGAGGACGCTGGCCTGCCGATCGTCGGTGACGACATCAAGAGCCAGGTCGGTGCCACCATCGTGCACCGCGCGCTCGCGAAGCTCTTCGAGGACCGCGGTGTCGAGCTGCTGCGCACCTACCAGCTCAACTTCGGCGGCAACATGGACTTCATGAACATGCTGGAGCGCAAGCGGCTGGTCTCGAAGAAGATCTCGAAGACCCAGTCGGTCACCTCGCAGATCCCGCACGAGATGAGCAAGAGCGACGTGCACATCGGCCCGTCGGACCACGTGCCGTGGCTGGACGACCGCAAGTGGGCGTACATCCGCCTGGAGGGCCGTTCGTTCGGTGACACCCCCCTCAACGCCGAGCTCAAGCTCGAGGTGTGGGACTCGCCGAACTCGGCCGGCGTCATCATCGACGCGGTCCGCGCCGCGAAGATCGCGCTGGACCGGAAGATCGGCGGCCCGATCCTGTCGGCCTCGTCGTACTTCATGAAGTCCCCGCCGGTGCAGTACGCCGACCACGACGCCCACCAGGCTGTCGAGGAGTTCATCGCCGGCGAGGTCGAGCGCTGACCCGCTGAGCACCAAGCACGGCCGAGGGCCGGGTCCGATTGGACCCGGCCCTCGCCGCGTTCAGGTCGACACCTTCGGGTACGCCCGGGGCCGAGTCACCGGCGGCGGGGTGGTGGTGGCGGCGTGATCGACTCCATATCGCCGGCATGGCGGCATCCGAGCAGCCGGACACCGCAACATCGGCGATGTGGAGTCGATCATGCGCCGGGCCGGGCCGGGCCGGGCCGGGCCGGGCCGGCTGGGGGTCAGGACCACGCGTGGCGCAGCGCGACCCCGGCCTCCAACTCCAGCAGCTTGATCTTGCGGGGCAGGCCTCCACCGAACCCGACCAGCTTGCCGCCCACCCCGACGATCCGGTGACACGGCACGATCACCGGCACCGGGTTGCGGTTGCAGGCCACACCGACCGCCCGGGCCGCGCCGGGATCGCCGACCAGGCGGGCAACCTCGCCGTACGTCAGCGTCTCCCCGTACGGAATGAGGGTCATCTCCCGCCACACGGCGCGCTCGAAGTCGGAGCCGCGCGGCATCGACACCGGGACGGTGAACGCGGTCAACTCACCCGCGAAGTACGCCCGCAGCTCGGTCGCCATCTGCCGGGACAACGCGTCACCGGGCTCGTCGACCGCTGCCTCGACCCGTCCGAACGACGCGCCACACACGTTGGTGCCGTCCGTGGCGACGGAGAACTCACCGATCGGTGAGTCGAGCACGGTCCAGCGCATCAACCCATTCTCCCCGACGCCGCTGCCGGCAGGGCTACCAGCGTCGGGCCGAGCGCCACTCCTCGGCGGCCTGGGTCGCCTCTTTCGCCGCGGCCCGTTCGGCGCGGGCCCGGTCGCGGTCGCGGAAACCCAGGTAGAGCTTGCGCCCGGCGTAGAAGGGGAGCAGCAGCGCCCCGTAGAAGATCGCGACGGTTTCGTCGTTCGAGCTGAGCAGGTAGTAGGCGTAGTAGCCGGCGAGGGCACCACCGATACCGGCCAGCACCCGGTCGACCCGGGAGGTGGTGGCGAACGAGGTGATCGCGACGCCCAGCAGCACGACCGCGGTCAACGCCAGGCTGACGATGTAGAAGACGACCACGACGTTCGGGATGATTGGGTCGGCCACGGGCAGGTCCTCTCGATGCGTGTTGACCGGGACGATCTGCCGGCGGCGCAGAAGATAACGCGCCCGAGCCGTCGGGCGCTGCCCTGTTTTCGATCTACACCAAAACAAGATCACCTTTGATCGAACGCGATCGTCAGATGTTGCGCCACATCGATACCGTGCAGGTCGTGGCCACGGGGACGCTCGTCTTTCTGATCATCGGCGCAGCCGGCATCGGGGTGCTCGCGCTCGCTCTGCTCGGCACCGAGCTGTTCCAGTTCGGGCACGCCGACGTCGACGGTCCGATCTCGCTCGAGACGGTCGCCGGCTTCGCCGGGGCGTTCGGGTTCGGCGGGGCCATCGTCAACGAGCTGCTCGGTGCGCGTACACCGGGCATGGTCCTCGGCGCGGCGGTCGGCGGCGTGCTCGCGGCCGTGCCGACCGGCTGGTTGGCGTCCCGGCTGAGCCGGGCGGCACGGAACATGCGCACCGACCCCACCCCCACCCGTGACGACCTGGTCGGTGCGATCGGCCTGGTCGTGACCCCGGTGCCGGTCGGCGGCTACGGCGAGGTCCGGGTACGCCTCGCCGGCCAACCGGTCAAACTCAGCGCCCGTGCCGATCAGCCGATACCGATCGGCACCCGGGTCTTCGTCGTGCAGGCGCTCAGCGAGACCAGCGTGCACGTCGAGACCTACTGACCTCCACCTCGCAGACGGGACTCCTTTATGGCCCTGCTAATCGCCATCGGCGGCGCGGTCCTCCTCGCGCTCATCCTGGTGCTCTTCGTGCTCTCCCGGATCAAGGTCGCCGGGCCGAACGAGGCGTTCATCGTCACGGGCCGCAAGGGCCGCACCACCCAGACCGCCGACGGGGGCCGTTCCACCGACAACTCCGGGCAGAAGGTCGTGCTGGGCGCTTCGGTGTTCGTGCTGCCCGTGGTGCAGAAACTCCAGTCGCTCGACCTGTCCAGCCGGCGGATCGACGTCGGCATCCGGGGCGCGGTGAGCAAGCAGGGCATCCGCGCCGACCTGCACGGTGTGGCGATCGTCAAGGTCGGCGGCACCGAGGACGCGATCCGGGCCGCCGCCCAGCGGTTCCTGCACCAGCAGGACGAGATCGACAACTTCACCCGGGAGGTGCTGGCCGGCGCGCTGCGCTCGATCGTCGGTCGACTCACCGTGGAGGAGGTCATCCGGGACCGGGCGGCGTTCGCCAGCGCCGTCGCCGAGGAGGCCGAGCACTCGATGACCAACCAGGGCCTGGTGCTGGACACCTTCCAGTTGCAGGACATCCTCGCCGAGGGGTCCTACCTTCAGGACCTGGGCCGGCCCGAGGCCGCCCGGGTGCTCAAGGACGCGGCCATCGCCGAGGCTCGGGCCCGGCAGCAGGCCGAGCAGGAGCGGCTGCTCGCCGAGGAGGCCATCGCGGAGGCGAATCGGAACCTGGCCCTCAAGCAGGCCGGCATCCAGGCCGAGATCGACGCGGCGAAGGCGAAGTCCGCCGCCGCCGGGCCACTCGCCCAGGCCGAGCGGGACCAGGCGATCCTCTCCGAGCAGCAGAAGGTCGCCGAGCGCAACGCCGAACTCAAGCAGCGCCAACTGGACACCGAGGTGCGCAAGCCGGCCGACGCGGCCCGGTACAAGGTGGAGCAGGAGGCCGAGGCGTCCCGCAACGCGGCGGTGCTGCACGCCGACGCACAGCGACAGTCGGTCATCGCCGCCGCGCAGGCCTCCGCCGAGCAGGCCCGACTCACCGGTGAGGGCGAGCGGGCCCGGCGGGCCGCGCTCGCCGAGGCGAACGCGATCGAGGGCGCCAAGGAAGGTGAGGCCGAGCAGCGTCGGCGCTCCGCGATCGCCGAGGCGGTGGAGCGGGAGGGTCAGGCCGAGGCCGCGGCCATCCTCGCCAAGGGTGAGGCCGAGGCCGACGCGATGGCGCGCAAGGCCGAGGCGTTCGCCGCGTACGGGGAGGCGGCGGTGCTGGACCTGCTGGTCAAGGTGCTACCGAAGGTGGTCGAGGCGGCCAGCGCGCCGATCGGGGCGATCGACAAGATGACAGTCATCTCCACCGACGGTGCCTCGTCGCTGACGAAGTCGGTGGCCGGGAACGTCGCCCAGGGGCTCCAGCTCGGCAGTGACCTGACCGGGATCGACCTGGCCGGCCTGCTGGGCCGGCTCGGTTCGGCGTCGACCCCGGCCGGCAACGGCACGCCGGCCGGCAAGGGCGCGTCCGTGGACGGGACGGCCGTCGAGACCCGCTGACGTCGTACGCCGACGGGTGCCGCTCCCGGTTTCGGGGTGGCGCCCGTGGGCGCATCTGATCGACTCGGCTGCTGAGAGTCGGGTGTCCCAGTGGTCCGCGGAAAACCAATAGCCGTAAAGATCTTGGAAGGAAAGCGCCCCTGCGTGGGCACTTTCCTTCCAAGATCTTCCGCACTAAGCCCCTGCGGCCGGGTTAGGTGATCAGGCCCTCGGCACGGGCCCAGCGCAGCAGCTCCACCTCGGCGGCGTCCCGGTCCAGTGGGCCGTGCTCGAGGCGCTGCTCCTTGAGGTGCTTCCAGGCCCGGCCGACGACCGGCCCCGGCGGTACGCCGAGCAACTCCATGATCGCGTTGCCGTCCAGGTCGGGACGGACCCGGGCCAGGTCCTCCTCGGCCTCGATCCGGGCGATCCGCTCCTCCAGCGCGTCGTAGTCCGCCGCGAGCTGGGCGGCCTTGCGCCGGTTACGGGTCGTGCAGTCCGAACGGGTCAGCTTGTGCAGCCGGGGCAGCAGGTCACCGGCGTCGGCGACGTAGCGACGCACCGCCGAGTCGGTCCACTCGCCCCGCCCGTACCCGTAGAAGCGCAGGTGCAGCGCGACCAGCGCGGTCACCTTCGCGGTGACGTCCTTCGGGTAGCGCATCGCCTTCATCCGGGCCTTGGTCAACCGGGCGCCGACCACCTCGTGGTGGTGGAAGCTGACCCGGCCGTCGGGTCCGACCGCCTTCGTCGCCGGCTTGCCCGCGTCGTGCAGGAGGGCGGCCATCCGCAGGATGAAGTCGCAGCCCTCCTCCTCGTACGAGACGGCGTTCTCGACGACCGTCAGCGTGTGCTCGTAGACGTCCTTGTGCTGGGCGTGCTCGTCGATCTCCAGCTTCAGACCGGTCAGCTCCGGCAGGAACCGCTCGGCCAGCCCGGTGTCGACAAGCAACCGCAACCCGGCGATCGGGTCGGCGCCGCAGAGCAGCTTGGTGAACTCGTCGCGGATCCGCTCGGCGGTGATCCGGTCCAGGTCGGCAGCCATCTCGGTCATCGCCCGGTGCACGTCCGGGTGCACGGCGAAGCGCAACTGCGCGGCGAACCGGGCGGCCCGCAACATCCGCAGCGGGTCGTCGCCGAACGACTCACCGGGGGTGCTCGGAGTGCGGATCACCTTGGCCGAGAGATCCTCCAGGCCGCCATGCGGGTCGGTGAACCGGTGCTCCGGCAGGCTGACCGCCATCGCGTTGATCGTGAAGTCGCGCCGCTTGAGGTCTTCGTCGAGGCTGGTGCCGTACACCACCACGGGGTTGCGGCTGACCTGGTCGTACGACTCCGCGCGGAAGGTGGTGATCTCCAACTGGAGGCCGCCGCGCTGAGCGCCGATGGTGCCGAACTCCCGACCGGTCTCCCAGATCGACTCGGCCCAGCCCTTGAGGATCCGCAGGGTCTCGTCCGGGTGCGCGTCGGTGCAGAAGTCGAGGTCGTCACCGAGTCGGCCGAGCAGGGCATCCCGCACCGAACCGCCCACCAGGTGCAACTCGTGGCCGGCACGGACGAACCGGCGGCCCAACTCGTCGGCGACCGGGGAGACCCGGAGCAGTTCGGCAACGGCGTTGCGCTGCGCGGCGGTGAGTTCGCGGCGGTCGGCGGCGTGGGGAGCGGAGGCTTCGGACATGGGATCGCCAGCCTATCGGGCCGAGGTGTGATCCGATCCGCCGGGCGCGGGTAACGGGTGACGGTTGACTAAGGTCTGTGGCGTGCGGGTCGGTGCCCGGCTCGACATACCCCCTGGGAGGCTGGAGATGAGCGGCGGGCTCTACCGCAGCGCCAACGCCACGCCGGACGGCAACGTGCCGCCGGCGGACGGGGCGATCTTCATCTCCGCGGAGCCGCTGAACCAGCCCGGCGTGGAGGCCACGGCGCCCCCACCGGAGGTCGTCGGCGAGACCAGCGCCGCCGCCAACAGCGCGGTCATGGCAGTCGGCAGTCTGGTGAGCCGGGGCACCGGCTTCATCCGGAACCTGATGATCGGTGCCGCCCTCGGCAACCTGATCGGCAACGCCTACACGACGGCCATCTTCCTCCCCAACCAGGTGTACGAGTTCCTGCTCGGCGGAGTGCTGACCAGCGTGCTGATCCCGGTGCTGGTCCGTCGACGCAAGAGCGACGCGGACCGGGGCGAGGCGTACGCCCAGCGGCTGCTCACCCTCGCGGTGCTGGCGCTGGCCGCCGCGGCCCTGATCGCCGTGGTGTCGGCGTCCTGGCTGACCGCCATCTACGCCAGCGGCAAGGACAAGGCCTACACCGATCTGATCACGCACCTGTCGTGGCTGATCCTGCCGATGCTGTTCTTCACCGGTGTCAGCGCGTTGATCGCCGCGGTGCTCAACACGCGGGGTCACTTCGCCGCGCCGATGTGGGCGCCCATCCTCAACAACCTGGTGGTGATCGGCGTCTTCGGTCTCTACATCCTGGTCTACGGGGCGAAGGGGCTACAGCCGTCGGATATGGGTGCCGGCCGGATCCTGCTGGTCGGTGGCGGCACCCTGCTCGGCGTGGCGGTGCAGACCGCCGGGCTGCTACCGGCGTTGCGCAAGGTGGGCTTCCGGTGGCGCTGGCGGTTCGACTTCCGCGAGCTGGGGCTGCGCGAGCTGGCCCAGCTCGGCGCCTGGATGTTCTGCTATGTGGCGGTCAACCAGCTCGGTCTCTTCGTGGTGGTCAACCTCCTCACCCGGGCCGCGGGCACGGACCAGGCCGGCATCCTGATCTACAACAACGTCTTCCTGCTGCTGATGATGGCGCACGGCATCATTGCCGTCTCGATCATCACCGCGCTGATGCCACGGATGGCCGCCGCGGCGGCGGACGGGCGGTTCCACGACGTCACCGCCGACCTCTCCCGGGGTGTCCGGATGGTGACAGCGGTGCTCGCGCCGATCGCGGTCTGCTACGCCGTGCTGTCCACCCCGATCTCGGTAGTGGTCTTCCGGTACGGCGCGTTCACCGCCGAGAACGCGACGGCCACGTCCACCGTTCTGCTGGCCGCCGCACTCGCCCTGGTGCCGTTCGCGATCAGTCAGCTCTTCACCTTTGCCTTCTACGCGCTGCCGGACACCCGCACCCCCGCTCTGATCAACATCCCGGTGGTGGCGTTGCGGGTCGGCGTACAGATCGTGCTCTTCGCCGCGTTCGCCGCACACTTCGCGGCGGCCGGAATGATGATCGGCAACGCGGTCTCCTACCTGGCGGCGGCGGTTGCCTCCGCCTGGTTGCTGCGGCCTCGGGTCGGCCGGATCGGGCTGGGTGCCATCATGCGCACCATCGGCCGGGTCGTGGTCGCCGCACTCGGCGCGGCGCTGGTCGGATGGTTGGTGATCGCCCTGCTGCCCGGCGGCGACCGGCCGAGCTGGATCGAGGCGGCGATCCAGCTCGTCGTCGGTGGCGCGGTTATCGGCGGGACCTACCTGGGTCTGGCCATGCTGCTGCGGATCGGAGAGATCACCGAGGTGGTCGGTATGGTCCGCCGCCGCCTCGGTCGCTGACCGGCAGCATTCGGTCACCAGAAAGTTGACACCCACACGGAACGTGACCGCGGATCACCAGGCTGGGGACACGCCTGTGGATAACTCCGCGATTCGCCGGTCAACCACCGCATCAACCTGTGGATAACCACCCGTACGGCTGAGCCTGGCAAGCCGATCGGTGGGAACATGCCTGTTGGCGGCAGCGCCCCAACAGTCCAGCCCCGGCGTCGGTCACTTGCGGTGAAGCCGTAGATTAGCTAGTACATGTGCCAGCAACGTGGCTGACAACGGTCGTAACCGGACGAGTTCCTCGACTGCCGGAAGCCCGCCGGTTACGGCGGGAAGATGACATGTCGGGGAGACGGGCAACGCGGGTAAGGTCGCTCTCGACGGGTACGGCAGGGGCCGACGCTGCGCGTCGACACCGGTCGGCCGGTTCCTTCAACGGCAGAGCGGGAAGCCACATGCCCAGCAGTTCGGGTCCATCGATCGACACGATCACCGAGGGAGGACGGGTGACCCAGGTCGGCGAGGGTCAGGAGGCAGACGAAAGCGCTCCTCCGGTCATGACCTTCGGTGCTCCCACGGCCGGTGAAGTCCTCGCCGAGCGTTACGAACTGGTTGAACACATCAACAACGACAGCGCCGGCCGGCTGGTCTGGCGCGGGGTCGATGTCATCCTGCGCCGTCCCGTCGCGGTGGTGCTGCGCTACCCGGGTGGCGACTCCGCCACCGAAATGCTTCAGGCCGCCGTCGCGGCCAGCCGGGTCATCCACCCCAACCTGGTCGGCGTCTACGACGCGATCGACGAGGCCGACCGGGCGTACGTGGTGCGCGAGTGGGTCGACGGGCAGTCCCTGCGCGACCTGGCGGCCGACGGTCCGCTGGACCCGGCCCGCGCCACCGCGATCGGCAACGCCGTCGCGAGCGCGCTCGCCGCGGTGCACGCCACCGGCATGGTGCACGGCAACGTCCACCCTGGCACCGTCATGATCAGTGATGAGGGCCGGGTGGTCCTGGCCGATGCGCGCACCGATGGTGCCGACAGCCAGGAGAACGACATCCGGGCAGTCGGCGGCGTCCTCTACTTCGCCCTGACCGGCTACTGGCCGCACGCCGAGGCACCGCTGCACGGCGCCACCGCCGGCCACGGCCGTGCCGCCATCCCGGACGCCGTTCGGGACGCCGGGGGTGCCCTCGCGGCACCCCGCCAGGTCCGGGCGGGGGTGCCCGCGTACCTCGACGACCTGACCATGGATCTGCTCGACGCCGAGATCGCGCCGCCGTCCTCCGATGTGCTCGCTGCCGAGTTGGCCCGACTGGACGTGCCGGCCGAGGAGGAGCACTACCTCGAAAACAGCGGCCCGCTGCGGTTCGCCGCCGAGACCGGGGAAGAGCCGTCGCCGTTGGCCGCGGCCGGTGGTCGCAAGGTCGCCGTGGGCATCGCCGGCCTGCTGGCGGTTGCCCTGGTCGGTCTGCTGATCGGGATCAGCACGCTGGGCGACAAGGACCCGCAGGCCAGCCAGAGCCCCACTCCGTCTTCGAGCGCTCCGGCCGGCGATGCCACTCCGGCCGCCGTCGCGGTTCGCAAGCTCCCTGTGAAAGATGTTCGGATCATCGATCCGGACGGGAAGCGCGATGAGTTGACCGACGCCAAGAAGGTGACCGACGGCGACCCGGACAAGGGCTGGGGCACCGACACGTACACGGCCGCCAAGTTCGGCAACCGGAAGTCGGGCATGGGGATCTGGCTGGATCTCGGTGCGCCGCACACCGTCAAGTCGGTGCAGGCGGTGCTCTCGGCGCGCGGCGCCTCCGCCCAACTCCTCACCGGCACCATCAACCCGCCGTCGACCACCAACGGCGACAAGCAACTGATGGCCAACTACAAGACCGCGAAGAACGCCATCGGGCAGCCATTCGTGGACCACGACGGCACGACCATGGCATTCGACGGCTTCGACGCCGACACGAAATACCAGTACCTGCTGTTCTGGATCACCGAGTTGCCGGTCAGCGAGCGGGGCTTCCAGGTCGACGTCCAGGAGATCACGGTCCAGGGGTCGTGAGCCCGGCGCCTACACCGTGGCACCGCATCCGCAGGGCGTGGTGATGGACGGGCACGCCGCCGCTTCGGACCTGGAGTTGCTGCGTGCCCACGTCGATGGCGACCAGCACGCTTTCGCCGAACTGTTCCACCGGCACCGCGACCGGCTCTGGGCGGTTGCCCTGCGTACGGTCGGTGACCGTGAGGAGGCCGCCGACGCACTCCAGGACGCGCTGCTCTCCGCGCACCGGGCAGCCGCCCGGTTCCGAGGTGACTCGGCCGTCACCACCTGGCTGCACCGCATCGTGGTGAACGCCTGCCTGGACCGGATCCGTCGCCGGCAGGCGCACCCGACCGTGCCACTTCCGGACGGCAACCGTGCGGAGGCGGGCTCGGGCATCGGCGGTGTCGAGCCGGCCGCCCCCACGCAGGACCACGACACCGCGCTGGTGGTCCGCGAGGCGCTCGCCGCGCTGCCCCTCGAACAACGCGCCGCACTGGTGCTGGTGGACGTGCAGGGCTACCCGGTCGCCGAGGTCGCCCGGATCCTCGGTGTCGCCGAGGGGACGGTGAAGAGCCGGTGCGCCCGCGGGCGGGCCCGGCTCGCGGTGCTGCTCGGGCATCTTCGCCCTGCCGTCGCCACGACGTCTTCAGCCCGACCCGGCCCGACCCGGGAGGTGCCGGGCGTCACGCCCGGGAACCCAGGCCCGGCCGAGGGCGTCGGATCGGGGTCGGGCCGGTTCCGGCGGGACGCCAACCAGGAGGACACGTGACGACCGAGGGGTTCCGGGAGGTCGACGACGACCTCCTCGCTGACTACCTCGGCGGGGCGTTGGACGGCACCCCGCAGCAGGAGGAGGTCGCCCGGCTGGTGTCCGCGGACCCGGCCTGGGCGCAGGCGTACGCGCTGTTGGCCCCCGCGCTGACGGAGGTCCGTGCCGACCTGGCCCGCTGGGCCGAGGCGTCGCCCGAGATGCCGCAGGCGACCGCCGACCGCCTCTTCGCCGCGCTGGCCGCCGCAGGACCGATGCCGAAGGACGCCTCGACCGACGAGGACACCGCCGCCGCTCCCGAGGCCGATCGACACGGTGCCGACGCCACGCCGCCGGTCGTGCCGGTGCAGGGCGGAGCTGGTCGCCGGCCAGCCGTCCCCACACCGGCCGGGTCGGGTCGCTCGGCGCCCGCCGGCCCGGGTCGTCGCCGGCGCGGCTGGATCCGCCGCGGCGCACCGGTGGCCGCCGCCGCGATCGCCGTCGTCGCGGTCGCGCTGGGCCTCAACCAGCTCTCGACGAACACGGCGGACACCACCGGCAGCGCCCTGAACCACCCGGTCAACGCGCCCGAGGCCGCCGCGGGGGCGGCGGCGGCCCGCACCACCGGGCCGGCACTGCGCAGCGGTACGGACTACACCCCGCAAACCCTCGGCGACGCGCAGGGCGCTGACACGCTGAGCAGACCGGCCCCCAGCCGGGCCACCAGCGGGACTCCCGGCACCCAGCCGAGGGTGGACGCCGAGGAGGATCGACGTCCTTCACCCAACGGGCTGGACCAGCTGGCCCGGCTGACCGCGGAGGCCGCGCTGACCACCTGCCTGGCCGACGTGGCAGCGGAGCACGGATCCGGCCCACTGACGGTCGAGCTGATCGACTACGCGCGGTTCCAGGGCGAGCAGGCGCTGGTCATCCGTTTCAGCGACGCGACCGGGGCCCGCTGGGCCTGGGTGAGCGGCCCGGAGTGCGGGGTGCCTGGGTCCGGCTCGGACAGCCGGTATTCAGCGCGGGTAGGGTGAATCCACGGTCAACGGCACGTAGACCGCCCACGTGACCTGACCCACCGGATGCCCGGTTCGGGAATCCCCGGTTCGTACGATGACGTTCTGGAAGTCAGCTGCCGGCCCCACCCAGGCGTCGGCAACTCGGATCAGCATCGGTGCTCGCGCCGACGCCGAACACACACAACTCGGGAGACGGCAGTGGACGAGGTCCGCAACCTGATCATCATTGGCTCCGGGCCGGCCGGTTACACGGCGGCGGTCTACGCCGCACGCGCCAACCTGAAGCCGCTGATCATTGAGGGCGTGCAGTCCGGTGGCGCGCTGATGACCACGACCGAGGTGGAAAACTTCCCCGGCTTCGCCGACGGCATCCTCGGCCCAGAGCTGATGGACAACATGCGCAAGCAGGCCGAGCGGTTCGGTGCCGAGTTCCTCACCGACGACGTGACCCGCGTCGAGCTGGTGGACACCGGTGACGCCGGCTCCGGTGCGGTGAGCACCGTCTGGGTCGGCGAGACCGCCTACCGCGCCCGCTCCATCATCCTTTCCACCGGTTCGGCCTGGCGTCCGCTGGGCGTGCCTGGTGAGCAGGAGTTCCTCGGCCACGGCGTCTCCGCGTGCGCCACCTGTGACGGCTTCTTCTTCCGCAACCAGCAGATCGTGGTCGTCGGTGGCGGTGACTCGGCGATGGAGGAGGCCACCTTCCTCACCCGCTTCGCCGAATCGGTCACCATCATCCACCGGCGCGACTCGTTCCGGGCCAGCAAGATCATGGCCGACCGGGCGCTGAGCAACGAGAAGATCAAGGTCGAGTGGAACAGCACCGTCGAGGAGATCCTCGGCGACGACGGCAAGGTCACCGGCGTACGGGTCCGGAACGTGCACACCGGCGAAACCAAGGTGCTGGACGTCACCGGCGTCTTCGTGGCCATCGGTCACGACCCGCGCAGCGAACTCTTCCGTGACCAGGTCGAGCTGGACGACGAGGGCTACGTGAAGGTCCAGGCCCCCGGCACCCGCACCAGCGTGCCCGGCGTCTTCGCCGCCGGCGACGTGGTCGACCACACCTACCGTCAGGCGATCACCGCGGCCGGCACCGGTTGTGCCGCCGCGCTCGACGCCGAGCGGTTCATCGCGACGCTCAGCTGAAGCAACCGAACACATCCCGGAGGAGGGGCATAGTGGGAAATACCAAGGCGGTCACCGACGCGAGTTTCATCGCCGACGTGCTGCAGGCCGACAAGCCGGTTCTGGTGGACTTCTGGGCCGAGTGGTGCGGGCCGTGCCGCAAGGTGTCGCCACTGCTCGAGGAGATCGCCGGCGAGATGGGTGACCAGGTCACCATCGTCAAGCTCAACATCGACGAGAACCCCGAGACCGCCCGGGCCTACCGGGTGATGTCGGTGCCGACGCTCACCGTCTTCAAGAACGGCGAGCCGGTGCAGTCGGTTGCCGGCGCCCGACCGAAGGGTGAGCTGGTCCGACTCATCGAATCGGCTCTCTGACCAGCACGAACATCCACCGAACCCCGTACCCGTTCGCCGGGTGCGGGGTTCGGTGTCTTGCCGGCCGCGTTTTTCCGGCCCGAGCCACCTCGCCGCCCAGGAACGCATAGCCTCAAGCCTGGGCCGCCCGGCCAGCCAGCGTCGTGCAGAGGGGGTCGTGCGTGCGTCCGATCCGACCCGGTGACCGGGGACCCGCGGTCACGGAGATCCGCAGCATCCTGACCGGCCTCGACCTGCTCACCGTCGCCGGACCGCACACCGACGAGTTCGACCTCGACACCGAGCGTGCGGTCCGCGGTTTCCAGCAGTCCCGGGGGCTCAGCGTGGACGGCCGGGTCGGGGCGGAAACCTGGCGCGCCCTGGACGCCGCCCGCTGGCGGCTCGGCGCCCGCACCCTCTACCACGCGGTCCCCGATCCGCTCAGCGGCGAGGACGTCCGGTCGTTGCAGGAGCGACTGCTGGAGATGGGGTACGACGTGGGCCGGGCGGACGCCATCTACGGCATCCGGACCTCCCGGGCCGTGGCCCAGTTCCAACGGGAGGTCGGCCTCACCCCCGACGGCTCCTGCGGCCCGCACACCATGAACGCGCTACGCCGGATCGGCCGCAAGGTGGTCGGTGGCCGCCCGCAGTGGCTACGTGAATCTGACGCTATCCGGCAGTCCGGGCCGGCGTTGGTCGGCAAGACGGTGGTCATCGACCCAGGGCACGGGGGCACCGACCCCGGGATGGTGGTGCCCGACGGGTCGCTGCGCTGGACCGAGGCGGACCTGATGCACGACCTGGCCAGCCGGTTGGAGGGGCGCCTCGCCGCGACCGGGGTGCGGGTCCAGCTCACCCGGGGCCCGTCGCCCGACAGGTGCCTGCCGGACGCCGACCGGGCCCTGCTGGCCAATTCGCTGGGCGCCGACGTGTTCATCTCGCTGCACCTGGACGGCCACGCCAACCCGGCCGCGGAGGGCGTCGCGACCTACCACTACGGCACCGACAACGGGGTGACGTCCGCGACCGGTGAACGTCTGGCCGGGCTGGTGCAGCGGGAGATCGTCGCCCGGACCGGGCTGCGGGACTGCCGCACCCACGCCAAGACCTGGGACCTGCTGCGACTGACGCGGATGCCCGCCGTCCGGGTCGAGGTCGGCTACCTCACCTCGCCCACCGACCGCGCCCACCTGGTCGACCCCCGCTTCCGGGACCGGGTGGTGGAGGCGATCGTGGCCGCGGTGCAGCGGATGTACTACCCGATCGAACGGGACGTGCCAACCGGCTCGCTGGACGTCAGCGAACTGCGGGCCGTCGTCACCGCCGGCACAGTGCTCGACTGATCCGCTGCGGGTTCGGTCGTCAGCCGTTGGTGGAGCGGGTGGCCGGGGCGGGACGGACCGGGCGGAGCAGGGTCTCCGGGCTCATCGAGCCGAGCAGCTTCTCCAACGCGTACTCGACGTCGGACTTCCAACTCAGCGCCGTACGCAGCTCAAGGCGCAGCCGGGGGAAACGCGGATGCGGACGTACGGTTTTGAACCCCACCGAGAGGAAGAAGTCGACAGGTGCCACGCAACCACCGGCGGGGTCGTCCGCGTCGCCGAACTTGGCGTCGCCGAACGCCTCGATGGCCTTGATCCCCCGCTTGGTCAGGTCCCGGGCGACGCCCTGCACCAGCATCCGGCCCAACCCGCCGCCAGCGAACGCGGCGACCACGTTGGCCGTCATCAGCAGTGCCGCGTCAGCGGAGACCGGCGAGGTGGGGAACGCCATCGAGCGGGGCACGTAGGCGGGCGGGGCGTACATCACGAAGCCCGCCGGCATGCCGTCGACGTACGCGAGCTTGCCGCAGGAGCCCCACTCCAGCAACGTCTGGGAGACCCACGCCTCCTTCTCCAGACCCGGGTCGCCGGCGGCACAGGCCCGGTCCGCGGAGACCGGGTCAAGCTCCCAGTAGACGCACTGCCGGCACGGGCGAGGGAGGTCTTCCAACGTGTCGAGGGTCAGGCTGACCAGACGTCGCGACATATGGCGCATCCCCACAATAGGCTCGGTGGTAAGACCGGCATGGAACGACAGCGCCGCCTTCCTGCCCCCGACGAGCGATCGTACGCCGCCGATCGGCGATGCGGGAGGGGACGCGCAGATGCCCACCACACCGGGGGACCCCAGGACGGTCCGCCATGTGGTCGATCCGTCTCGGCACGCCGTCGGCGTGGCTGTGGCGGACTAGGATCGACAATCGGTGTCCCGTCGCCATGGTCAGCGGTGGATGGGGTACCCGGGGCGGGAGCCACCCGAGCAGCGATCGAGGTGAGGTCATGACCGGCACGACGCTCGACGACTACACCGACCGGTACGCCCGGCGGGTACGCGGGATGACCGCCTCCGAGATTCGAGCATTGTTCGCGGTGGCCAGTCGTCCGGAGGTCGTCTCGCTCGCCGGTGGTGCACCGTACATCGCCGCGCTTCCGCTGGACGCGGTCGGTGAGATGCTCGGCCGGCTCGGTTCCGAGCACGGCGTGACCACCCTGCAGTACGGCATCGGTCAGGGCACCCTCGAGCTGCGCGAGCGAATCTGCGAGGTGATGTCGCTTTCCGGGATCGACGCCGCGTGTGGCGCCTCCCCGGAGGACGTCGTGGTCACCGTCGGCGGGCAGCAGGCACTGGACCTGGTGGCCCGACTCTTCCTCGACCCGGGTGACGTGGTGCTCGCCGAAGGGCCGACGTACGTCGGTGCGCTCGGAGTGTTCCAGGCCGCCCAGTCGCAGGTCGTGCACGTCCCGATGGATGCGGACGGGCTGATCCCGGAGGCGCTGGAGACGGCCATCGCCGACCTGGCCCGTGCGGGTCGACGGGTGAAGTTCCTCTACACGATCCCCACCTACCAGAACCCGACCGGCGTGACGCTCAGCGAGGAGCGCCGGGAACGGGTGCTCGACATCTGCGAACGCGCCGGCCTGCTCGTCGTCGAGGACGACCCGTACGGTCAGTTGGGGTTCGAGGGTGAGGCGCCGGCGCCGCTGCGGGCCCGGCGCCGGGACGGCGTCTTCTACCTCAGCACCTTCTCCAAGACCTTCGCGCCGGGGCTGCGGGTCGGCTGGATCCTGGCGCCGCACGCGGTACGCGACAAGCTGGTCATCGCCAGCGAGGCGCAGATCCTCTGCCCCAGTGGTTACGCCCAGGCCGCGGTGGCCACCTATCTGGGCACCATGCCGTGGCGGCAGCAGCTCAAGGTCTACCGCGAGGTCTACCGGGAACGCCGAGACGCCCTGCTCGACGCGATGGCCGACCTGATGCCCGAAGGCACCAACTGGACCACCCCGGCCGGCGGTCTCTTCGTGTGGGCCACTCTGCCCGACGGGCTCGACTCGAAGGCCATGATGCCGCGAGCGATCGCCGCCCGGGTCGCCTACGTGCCCGGCACCGGCTTCTACGCCGACGGCACCGGCACCGGCGCGATGCGGTTGAATTTCAGCTTCCCGCCGCCGGAGCGGATCCGCGAGGGCGTCCGCCGGCTGGCCGGTGTGATGGAGCAGGAGATCGCGATGCGCCGGGTCTTCGGTGCCGTGGGCGGCGCCGCCGGCCGACGCGGCCAGGCCGGCTCCGACGTGCCAGGGCCCGACTTGGCATGATGCCGGCATGGGTACGACCGCCACCGAGCGCCTCCTCGTGACCGAATCCGCCGCCTCGCCCGACCTCCGCGTTGTGGTGCTCGCGGGTGGGCTCTCCTACGAGCGGGACGTCTCGCTGCGCTCCGGTCGCCGGGTGCTCGACGCGCTACGCGCCGTCGGGGTGGAAGCCGAACTGCGGGACGCGGACGCTGCACTACTTCCGGCGCTGGCAGCCGATCCGCCGGACGCCGTGGTCATCGCACTGCACGGTGCCACCGGCGAGGACGGCTCACTGCGCGGTGTACTGGACCTGTGCGACATCCCGTACGTCGGCTGCGACGCCCGAGCCTCCCGAGTCGCCTGGGACAAGCCGTCGGCCAAGGCGGTGCTTCGCGAGGCTGGCATCCCCACCCCGGATTGGGTGGCCCTCCCGCACGACCGCTTCTCCGAGCTTGGCGCGGTCGCCGTACTGGATCGGATCGCCGACCGCCTGGGCCTGCCCCTGATGGTCAAGCCGGCACAGGGCGGGTCAGGGCTGGGTGGCGCGGTGGTCCGCGACGCAGCGGCGCTGCCCGCAGCGATGGTGGGTTGCTTCGCGTACGACTCCACGGCCCTGGTGGAGCGGTACGTACCCGGCATGGACGTGGCGGTTTCCGTGGTCGACCTCGGCGACGGACCACAGGCGCTGCCACCGGTGGAGATCGTGCCGCGCAACGGCGTGTACGACTATGCCGCCCGCTACACGGCTGGACGGACCACCTGGCACGCCCCGGCCCGCCTGGCCCCGGAGGTGGCCGCCACCGTCGCCGACGTGGCCCTCGCCGCGCACACCGCGCTCGGTCTGCGGGATCTGTCTCGCGTCGACGTGATCGTGGATGCCACCGGCCAGCCGCACGTGCTGGAGGTCAACGTCTCGCCCGGCATGACCGAGACGTCGCTGCTGCCGCTCGCCGTGCAGGCGGCGGGGCTGGACTTCGGCCGACTCCTCGGCACCCTGGTCGCCCGGGCAGCGGCACGCCTCACCACTCCCTGACCGACTCGTTCAACGCATCGGCTGGGGCGCAGCGCTGCCCAATGGGCCGACCATGCGGGTGGCGCACGCTCGGGTTGCCGTCGCCACCCTCATGGTCGTCCCACTGGGGTCAGCGGGTCGTGCCGTTGGTGTGTGCGGTTGCGCTAGGCGCCACACCCGAGGTGCCGCCGTCCGGGGAGCCGTCTGGTGCGGCTCCAGTGGCGGCGTCGGCCTCGTCATCGGTCTCGCCCGCCCGTTGACGAGGGACAGCGGGTCCGTCGGTGGGTTGCCCGATCAGGGAGTCGGTGCCGGACGCTTGAGCGGCAGACGCTGCCGCACCGGAAGCTGACGTGGTGGACGCTGTCGTGGCGGACGCGTTGTTCGTCAGGTTCGCGGCCGCGGTCGACCTGGCGGTTTCGCCCGGCTGATTGACAGCAGCCGTGGAGTCGGCATCGGCACCCGGGATATCGGGATCGACTGAGGACGTCACCTCGCCGTCGCTCTGCCCGGCACCGTCGGCCTGCCCAGCACCGTCGCTCTGCCCAGCGCCGGAAGTCGGCCCGGCACCGGGAGTCGGCCCGGCACCGGGAGTCGGCTCGGGCGCCGGTTCCGGAATCTCATCTGCCGCCTCGATAACGGAGACTGCCTCTACCGCGGCAGCCTCCGCTGCGGCAGCGGCATCCGCAGCGGCGGACTGGGCCAGCAGGCTGGACGGCGCCTGCCACTGGATGCGGGGTGGCTCAGCGAGCGGGCGGCCACCAAATTCGGCGAGCCAGGCGGCGACGAGCGCCAAATTCTCCCGCCACTGCGCCTCGGAGATCGGCGGCAGGATCGAGTCCCACAGCGACAGGAAGGTGCCCCGTAGTTGTAGACGGCCGTACGGCCGGGCGAGGAACCACATGTGCAGGTGGGCCGAACCGTCTCCCCACCGATTGACGTGCACCCGCGCCACACCGTCGAGAGACCGGATGGCTCGCTCCAGCCGTACGGTCATCACACCCAACTCGGCGGCAAGCAAGTTCGGCAGGTCACCGAGATCGAGGTGCGTCCGCGATTCCAGGATGAGCACCATGGGCAGACCGGTGGGCCGGTCCATGGCGCGTACCCGCCACCGCTCACCCACCCAGATGTAGGCATCGTCGGGCGCGCTGCAGGCGGTGCATTCCCGGAGACCCTCGCCCTTCCGAGGCGGTTCGACCGGGACCGGATCATCGAGTCGCTTCACGTGGAGGTCACCCTCGAAGGGGAACGACGGCCACTGGGTGAAGTCCGGAACTGAGGGAGGGGTGTCGTGCACGACGCTGACCCTAACCGAGTCTGGCACCGCTGTCCCTACCTGTTTGACCGGCCTGGACCGACCGGATCAACGCCCTCCGTCGACCACGTACGCCGAGTCACCACTAGCACCCTCAAGCGATATCCACAGGCTGCCGAGATCCTGAACACACGCCGTCATCCACAGGCCTGCACCCGCTCCCACGCGCTGTTTCACGTGAAACAGGGGGTGCCTGTGGACAACGGGTGTGGATAACTTTTTGGCCCCACGGTCGTTGTCCGCGGACCTCAGAATCGCCCCGCTGATGGCCGTGCGGCCCCGCTATCGGTACGGCGCGGCCCTGACCTTGTCTTTCCTCAGTGAATGCCCCTCCGGGTGGGAAGGCGCCCACACCGACCGGCCACGTACGAGGCCGTCGCTGAGGGTGTGGACGAGCGACGTTGGGCGGCGAAGGGTTACGAGGGGCGGTGGGCGGCAAGAGCCCGAAGGGCCAGATGCGGGGTGCAAGACACACGGCGCACACACCACGGAGCACGCTGCGCGGTCCAGCGCCGCCCGGGCCGGGTCCCGGCGCGGGGCGCGGTCCCGGCCCGGCGCGACGCGGGGCGGGGCGCGACGCGGGGCGGGGCGCGACGCACGGCGGGGCGCGACGCGGGGCGGGGCGCGACGCGGGGCGGGGCGCGACGCGGGGCGGGGCGCGACGCGGGGCGCGACGCGGGGCGGGGCGCGACGCGGGGCGGGGCGCGACGCGACGCGGGGCGGGGCGCGACGCGGGGCGGGGCGCGACGCGGGGCGGGGCGCGACGCGGGGCGGGGCGGGGCGGCGGCGCGGTCCGGCGTAGTCCGACGCGGCGCGGTCCGGCGCCGTCCGGGCCGGTCCCGGCGCGGAGGTCCGGCGGAGGCGGTGCGCGGGGCGCGGTCCCGGCCCGGCGCGACGCGGGGCGGGGTGCGGCCCGATGCGGCGCGGTCCGGCGGCGCGGTCGCGCGTGGTCCGACGCGGCCCGGTCCGGCGCGATCAGGCGCGGCGTGGCCCGGCGCAGTGGTGTCAGACCCCGGTGCGGCGCGGCCCAGGGCGGTCCAGCGCGGTCCGGTCCGAACGGGCTCTGTCCGGTCCAATCCGGCGCATGATCGACTTCATATCGCCGATGTTGCGGTGTCCGGTCGCTCGGATACCGCAATGTCGCGGATATGGAGTCGATCACGAGCAAAGCCGGCCAGGACCGCATGGGGCACGGGCGCACTGCCCACCGCGCTCTGCGCACAGCCCCGCGTCGCCTGCGCCAGAGGGCGCGAGCGCGGGCATATGGCACCTGACGCATCCCCGCACGAGCGCTGAGATGACCGTGGAACGCAGCGGCCGACCGGAGCCACCCCCGTTGGCGCGCAACGCGGCAGCGGACCGCTCAGCGGCCCGCAAGGGCATTTGATGGTCACTTCCATGGGCTCCGCGACGCCCCAACCGCCCGTCGCGGTCTCCGTTTCACGTGAAACAGAGCTACGCCTGCTCGTCGGCGCGCTTCGACACCGGCGGCGACGAGTCAGAGCGGCATGGCCGCCCGCGCGAGCGACCAACTGCGGCGGCGCGGCGGCCCGAGCCGCCACACCGCCGAACTTGCAGGAAAGCGGCGGCCTGTTTCACGTGAAACGCGCGAGCCAGATGCACAACGGCCGCGCACCCCTCGGGGGTAGCGCGGCCGTGTGGAAGAGAAGGGCGGACTCAGTCTCCGCTCTCCTCCTCCTGCTGCACTCCGATGATTCCGACGATCCGCTCAAGGTCGTCCACCGTCGCGAACTCGATAGTGATCTTGCCCTTGCTCCGGCCGATGTCCACCTTCACCCGGGTGTCGAACCGGTCGGACAGTCGATCGGCGAGATCGGTCAGGGCCGGAGCGTGCGCCTTCGGTCGCCGTTTCGCGGCTTGCCCCTTCGCCGGCGCTTCGTTCAGGGCGAGGAACACGATCTCTTCGGTCGCCCGAACCGACAGCCCCTCGGCCACGATCCGCAACGCCAACTGTTCCTGTGCCTCGGTCTCGTCGAGGCTCAGCAGAGCGCGGGCATGGCCCGCCGACAGGGTCCCCGCAGCAACCCGGTCCTGCACCTGGGCCGGGAGGTTCAGCAGCCGGATCGTGTTCGAGATCTGCGGACGGCTCCGGCCGAGGCGACGGGCCAACTCCTCATGGGTGGCACCGAACTCCTCCAGCAGTTGCTGGTAGGCGGCGGCCTCTTCCAGAGGGTTCAGGTTGGCCCGGTGGATGTTCTCCAGTAGGGCGTCACGGAGCATGGCGTCATCACGGGTCTCCCGGATGATCGCCGGGATGCTCTCCCACCCCACCGCCTGGGCGGCTCGCCAACGCCGCTCACCCATGACCAGCTCGTACTTTTCGTCGTCGAGCTGACGGACCACGATGGGCTGGAGGAAGCCGACCTCCTGGATCGAGGTCTTGAGCTCATCCAGTGCCTCATCGTCGAAGATCTGGCGAGGCTGCTTCGGGTTGGGCAGGATCGCGTCGACCGGGATCTCGGCGAATCGGGCTCCGGGTACCGGGCTGAGCGCGGGTTCTGGTTCGGGAACCTGCGCCACGGCGGACGCCGTGGGGACGGCTACGGTGCCCGCGTCGTCTGCGAGCTCGTTCTCCGGCTCGGCCGTTACGGTGCCGGCGGCAGCGGGCGCCGGCCCGGTCGGGATCAGCGCCCCCAGGCCCCTACCCAGACCGCCCCGAGGACGGTTCTTCATGCCACGCCTCCCAGCGACTCTTCCGCACTACGCATTCCGGCCCACCGGCTCCTTGACCCCTCGCTCGGCGATCTCCTGGGCGGCCTCGAAGTAACTCGTGGCACCCCGCGATCCGGGATCGTAGGTCATCACCGACTGGCCGTAGCTGGGTGCCTCGGAGACCCGGACGTTGCGGGGGATGACCGCCTGGAGAACCTTGTCGCCGAAGTGGTTCCGGACATCCTGCTCGACGGCGTCGGCCAACCGGGTACGCCGGTCGTACATCGTCAGCAGGATGGTGGAGACGTCGAGCTTCGGGTTGAGGTGTTGGCGCACCAGGTTGATGTTGTTGATCAGCTGGTTGAGCCCTTCCAGGGCGTAGTACTCACACTGGATTGGGATCAGCACCTCCTGCGCGGCAACCAGGGCGTTGACCGTGAGCAGACCGAGCGAGGGCGGGCAGTCGATGAAGACGTAGTCGAACTCACCCGGGTACGCGGCGATCGCCCGGTCCAGGCGCGACTCCCGCGCCACCACGGACACCAGCTCGATCTCCGCGCCGGCCAGGTCGATGGTCGCGGGCACGCACCAGAGGTTGGGGATGCCCTCGACCGCCTGCGCCACCTCGGCCAGCGGCACGCTGTTGATGAGGCAGTCGTAGACGTCCGGGATCCCGGTGTGGTGCGGGACGTTGAGCCCGGTCGAGGCGTTGCCCTGCGGATCGAGGTCCACCACGAGCACCCGGTTGCCATGCAGGGCGAGTGCCACCGCAAGGTTGACGGTGGTCGTGGTCTTGCCCACGCCGCCCTTCTGGTTGGCGACGCACATGACCCGGGTCCGGTCCGGCCGAGGCATGGTCACCTCGCCACTGGGATTCAGGATCTGCACGGCGCGCATCGCCTCCATAGCCAACGGTGGGTCATCCTCTTCGCGCGTCGGGGTTTCACGTGAAACGTACGTGGGATCGGCCGCCACGGCAGCCAACGACTCAGTCGAAGCGACCGGGGCGTCGGCGATCACCGGCGCGGCGTCCCGAGCAACCGCCGCGCTGGGTTGGTGCGGGACCGCCGGCTCGAAGCGAACCGCTGCTGCGGTGTTCCGCCGACCGAGCGTCTGCCGCACCTCGGCGGCATTTGCCGGTCGGGTCGGCCCTTCCGGCGTCCGTCGAGCAACCGTCGGGCCCGCGATCTCTGGCCCGGTCGAGTGATCTGCCGGACCTCCGCGCAACGGCGGCTCGCTGTCCGCAGGTTGGGTCGATGGCGCGGTCGCGCCGGGCGACCAGCTCTGGTAGTCGGTTTCACGTGAAACGGGATCGCTGGTCGATCCGGTCACGCGTGGATCGTCGTACCTGCCGTCGTCATGCACCTGTCATCCCTGCCCGCTTCGGATGGTCGGTCCGCGCCCCGGTCAACTTGCCACACCCACGCTCGCAACCCAGAGCGTACGGCCCTCGGGAGCGGTCGGAGACCCGCAGCGTCCGTCGCCCGCTCCACACTATCGACGCGCGGCCAGCCTACGGCGGACGGGCGCGGCCGGTCCACGTCGGGTTCTCATCCCCTCGTCCATCCGTACCGGTACAACGAGGCAACCCACCGGCCGGAAGCCCGATGGCGCGAAGTCACCGTCGGCGGGAGCGTCCGCCTCGGGACTTGTTGGCCGCCACGCGCGGGGGGCCGATCATCCGTTCGCGCACGATCTCCACGACGGTCGTCGGCGGATCGATCACCCCGACGCCGCACAGAACCACGGAGGGCTCCCCGCCACCGAGTCGCGCCACCACCCCAGCGTGCTCCTCGATCTCCGCCGCGGCGGATGAGCCTTTGAGCGCCAGCAGACGGCCACCGCGGACGGCCAGCGGGAGACTCCACCCGGCCAGGCGATCCAGCGGCGCGACCGCGCGGGCAGTCACCACGTCTCCGCTGATGGGTTCCCGGCCGCTCGATCCGGTGGCCGCCTCGTCGGCCCGACCACGGAACACCCGCACCGACTTGGCCAGACCGAGTCGCTCGACGACCTCGATCAGGAAGGACGTACGTCGAGCGAGGGGCTCGATCAGGGTGACCGTGAGGTCGGGGCGGGCGATGGCCAGGACCAGACCCGGCAGACCAGCACCGGACCCAACGTCGAGCACCGTGGCGCCGGACGGGATCCGCTCGGCGACCGCAGCACAGTTGAGCAGGTGCCGATCCCAGATGCGAGGTGCCTCGCGGGGGCCGATCAGACCGCGGACGACCCCGTCGGTGGCCAACAGCTCGGCGTACGCGGCGGCCAGATCGAGTCGGTCGCCGAAGAGGGTCAGCGCGGCCGGGGCCAGCTCGGGCGGCAGCGCCGCGTCATCCGGCGACGGGGCAGCGTCGCGCTGGGTCGGATCGGCGTCGACGTCGGGGGTAGCGGGCCGGACAGCGGGCGGCCCGGGCGGCGTGCCGCCCGGGCCCGTCACAGCGTCGGCCGTGATGTCGTCGGCCGTGATGTCGTCGTGGGTCACCCGGTCAGTCCGCCGGCCGTACGACGATGCGCCGGTTCGGCTCGACACCCTCGGACTCGCTCGCCACGCCAGACAGGGCGTTGACCACGTCGTGTACGCACTTGCGCTCGAAGGCGGACATCGCGTCCAGTCGGACCGGCTCGCCGTACTCCTTGACCTTCTCGACGGCGTTCTTGGCGACCGCGGCGAGTTCCTTGCGGCGGTTCGCCCGGTAGCCGCCGACGTCGAGCAGCAGGCGGCTCGGGGTCCCGGTCTGCCGGAAGACGGCGAGGCGGGTCAGCTCCTGGAGCGCCTCCAGGGTGGCACCTCGCTGGCCGACCAGATTCTGCAGGCGCTCGCCGACCACCTCGACCATCGGGCGGCCGGCGGAGACCAGCTCGTCGATGTCGCCGTCGTAGTCGAGGATGTCGAGCAGCCCTTCGACGTAGTCGGCGGCGATCTCGCTCTGTCGGAACAGGTCGCCCTCGCTCACCGCCTTCTTCACCCGGCCGCCAGCGGCGGTCTCGGTGTCGTCGTCGGCCTCGGTGTCGTCGGCCTCGGTGTCGTCGCCGTCCACTGCGAGCGTCGCGGTCTCCTCCTCGTCCAGGGACTGCTCGGCGCGGGGGATGCTGGTCTCGGTCACGGTCTCATCTCCGTACTCGCTCGGCCGGACCGCAGGGTCCGACTGGTTTCCCGGGGCCGGCTGGAGGTCGCCGGTGCCCACGGGCACGTCTGTACGGGCAGTGTCGCCCGCGGCCGCGCGATGCGCGGTCGGTTCCGCCCGGCGCCGGCCGTACGGCGGCTGCGCGGTGCGGAACGGGCCGCCGCCGGTCACCCGGCGACGGCCCTTGGAGGTCAGCCCTGCCGCTTGGCGGGGCGGCTCTTCTTCGGGTTGTTCGTCGGCTTGGCGCCCGGCTTCGGCCCAGCCACCTTGGGCGCGGTCGCCTTGACCGGTGCCGGCGGGGCCGACTTGCCACGACCGAACAGGCCACCGGACTTGGCGAGCTGCACCGGGCTGCGAGTGGCGGCGGGGGCGACGGCCTTCTTGGCGGTCACCGGCGGCGGGAACTTCCGCAGCACCCACTGCTGCTGGCCAAGGGTGAAGAGGTTGTTGGTGACCCAGTAGATGATCACGCCGATGGGGAAGATCGCGCCGGAGATCAGCAGCGACGCGGGGATGCCGTAGAGCATCAGTCGCTGGATCATCCGCTGCTGCGGGTCTTCCGCCCAGCCGGTCTTGAGGATCATCTGACGGCTGGTCAGGTAGGTGGTGCTGATCATGACCAGGACCAGGACGCCCGCGATGATCTTCACAGCGCTGCCGTTGGCACCGAGCCGGGCCAACTCGTCGGCGGTGGAGCCGAACTTGCCCGACAGCGGCGCGGTGAAGAGCTTCGCGTGCGAGGCGCTGTTGAACTGGTCGACCGACCAGCCGTAGATCGTCTTCTTGTCTTCGCCCTTGAACGGGTCCAGCCGCTTCAGCACGTGGAAGAGGCCGAGGAAGACCGGGATCTGAAGGAACATCGGAAGGCAACCCATCAGCGGGTTGGCCTTCTCCTTCTTGTAGAGCTCCATCATTTCTTTCTGGAGCGTCTCCCGGTCACCCTTGTGCTTCTCCTGCAGCTCCTTGACCTTGGGCTGGAGTGCCTGCATGGCCCGCTGCGACTTGATCTGCTTGACGAAGACCGGGAACAGGATCACCCGGACGGTGACCACCAGGAAGATGATGGACAGGATCCAGGCGAAGTTGGTGCCGAGCACCGCGCCGACCGGCACCCCGATGGCGTCCCAAGCAGAGTGCCAGGTCAGCAGGATCCACGAAATCGCGTAGTAGATCCAGTCGAGACTCAGCTTCAATTCGGGGCTCCAGTCACGTCAGCACGGCGGCGGCCGCCCGGCTCCGGCACCGGGTCATGTCCACCAGGGTGAAAGGGGTGGCAGCGCAACAGCCGCCGGACCGCCAGCGCGGCTCCCCGGAGCGCGCCGTGCCGGGCGAGCGCCTCCTGGGCGTACGCGCTGCACGACGGGTAGAACCGACAGCGGGCCGGCAGCGCCGGACTTATCCACCGACGGTACGCGATGATGGGCGCGATCAGCACCTTGGCACCGGTTGTCGACGGGCGTGGGGTGGTCTGCTCGGTGCCGGTCATCGGGACCGCCGCTCGCGGGGCGACCGAGCGACCGCGATGGCGGCGTCCAGGTCGGTGGCGAGCCGAGGGTACGACGCCTGCGCCGCTGCGGGGAGCGCCCGGACGACCAGGGTGCTGCCGGCCGGCAGGGCGGTCATCCGCTCCCGGACCAGTGCCCGCAGTCGACGCCGGACCCGGTTACGGGTTACCGCGTTGCCGACAGCTTTGGACACGACGAAGCCGGCGCGGGACGGCGCGGATGACTGCTCCGCACTGCTGTCCTGCGCCGGCTCCGGCGAGGTCGGTGTGCTGGGGTCGGCCGCCGGCACGGTCAGGTGGACCACGACGGCGCCACGTCCGGCGCGTCGGCCACCACGAACCGCTGCGGCGAAGTCAGTGCTGCGCCGCAGTCGCTGCGCGGCGGCCAGCACGACTGCCCACGTCCCCTGGACCGGCCCGGTCGGCTCAGGCCGACAGGGTGGTGCGACCCTTGGCGCGACGGCTCGAAAGGATGGCACGGCCGGCACGGGTGCGCATGCGCAGCCGGAAGCCGTGGGTCTTCGCGCGCCGGCGGTTGTTCGGCTGGTAGGTGCGCTTGCTCACGTCAGGCTCTCCGTTTTCGTACGCGCCCCGCGCGACGGGATCGCCGGGGTCGTGGGGTGGTCCAGGCCACCTCGACGGTGGCCCCCGATCGGTGCTGTCCGGTGGTGCGGGACCTCGGCGATGCGGGGATGCGACCGCGGACAGCAAGCACCCATCACCCTAGCAGAGGGCGAGAAAGCAGCCATTCCAGCCTACGCAGGGGGGCAATGACCGTCAAACACCCCGAGTAGCGGACAACAGGACGCGCCCGAGGCCGAAGGGCGGTTTTCGCTGATGTCGACAAGGGTGTCGCCACGTCGCCGGTTGATGGCGCAGGGACAACGCTGTTACCGTGCCCGATTGCGGTGAGCGTCGGAACCTCCGGTCGTCGCGCAGGCAAGACCGGACAAGGTAGTGAATCGTTCGGCACGGTGAACCCGCTTCAACGCCCGGTCAGGCAGGGGGCAGGTCCCCACCCGCGTCCGGCGGCGGCCACAATCGGTCGGTACACACAGGCTGTGGATAACTTGTGGATGACCACCGGTCGACCGTCCGGGTGGGTGTTGTTCCACCCCGCGAACGCGGCGGGCCCGGGACGGCCGGCTGGCAGACAGCGGCGGCCGGAAGCAGAGGCGAGGGGGTGGCACGACGGTGGCCGGTATGACCGACCTTGCCGCAGTGTGGTTAGCGGCGACCGACGAGCTTGCCGACGAGATCATCTCCGCTCAGCAGCGTGCCTATCTCCGACTGACCCGGCTGCGGGCGATCGTCGAGGACACCGCGCTGCTCTCCGTGCCGGACGCGTTCACCCGCGACGTGATCGAGTCACGGCTGCGCCCGGCCATCACCGAGGCGCTCACCCGCCGGCTCGGCCGGCCGATCCAGGTCGCGGTCACCGTTCGGGTGGCCGAGGACGCCACCGGCCGACCGGCCGGCACCGTGTACCGCAGCGCCCCGGAGACCGGTCCGCTCGACGTCGACGGCCCGGCCGCCGCACCACTCGGTGACGACCATGGCCTTCGTCCGGCTGCCGACGCGCTGATCCCGGAGCAGTCACACGCGACACGTGAGCCCGAGCCCAGCGCGCCGCCCGCACCGGCGGGTCCGCCGCTCGCGCCGCCCGTGGACGGGCACCGTTCCGGGCTGATTCCGGCCAGCAGGGACGGACAGGAGGCGCTGTTCAGCGCCGCGTTCGCGGAGCCGATGCGGCCGTCCCGACCGGGGCCGGACCGGCGCGGCTACGACGAGCAGGCCGCTCGCCTGGAGCCGCCAGGCCCGGACACCCGGCCCTACGAGCCGCGCTACCGGGACGACTCGACGTCGCCGCGCGACCAGCACGTGATCCGCGCGCTGCCCCGGGACAACGGGACGGACAGCGGCCCGGGCCGCAGCGGGGTGGACCACCGGGCGGGTGGCCGCGACGACCGCCGGTTGCCCGGTGCCGACACCGGTGGCAACCGGCTCAACCCGAAGTACATGTTCGAGACGTTCGTCATCGGTTCGTCGAACCGGTTCGCGCACGCGGCGAGCGTGGCGGTGGCGGAGTCACCGGCGAAGGCGTACAACCCGCTGTTCATCTACGGTCACTCGGGGCTGGGCAAGACCCACCTGCTGCATGCCATCGGGCACTACGCCACGACGCTCGGCAACGCCCGCTCGGTCCGGTACGTGTCGACCGAGGAGTTCACCAACGACTTCATCAACTCGCTCCGGGACGACAAGACGAGTGCGTTCCAGCGGCGCTACCGCGACGTCGACATCCTGTTGATCGACGACATCCAGTTCCTGGAGAACCGCGAGCGCACCCAGGAGGAGTTCTTCCACACCTTCAACACCCTGCACAACGCCAACAAGCAGATCGTGATCACCTCCGACCGGTCACCACGCCAGCTCGCCACGCTGGAGGACCGGATGCGAACCCGGTTCGAGTGGGGGCTGCTGGCCGACATCCAGCCGCCGGACCTGGAGACCCGGATCGCGATCCTGCAGAAGAAGGCGGCGCAGGAGCGGATGTACGCCCCGCCGGACGTGTTGGAGTTCATCGCCTCCCGGGTGTCGAATTCGATCCGGGAACTTGAGGGTGCGCTGATCCGGGTGACGGCGTTCGCCAGCCTGACCCGGTCGACCGTCGAGCTGTCACTGGCCGAGGAGGTGCTTCGGGATTTCATGCCCGACGGCGCTGGGCCAGAGATCAACGCCGACCAGATCATGGCCTCGACCGCCGACTATTTCGGAGTGAGTCTGGAGGACCTGCGCGGTCAGTCCAGGTCTCGCGTGCTGGTCAACGCACGGCAGGTGGCCATGTACCTGTGTCGGGAGTTGACCGAGCTGTCGCTGCCCCGGATCGGGCAGGCCTTCGGTGGCCGGGACCACACCACGGTGATGCACGCCGACCGGAAGATCCGTCAGCAGATGGCCGAGCGGCGCTCGCTCTACAACCAGATCGCCGAGCTGACCAACCGGATCAAGCAGAACAGCTGAGGCGTACGCCGGCCGTCGCGACGGCACACAGCTCGGGACACGCCCGGCCGGATCTCCGGCTGGGCGTCCCTTTTTTCGTCCGCAGCTGGACTCTCGACATGGTCTAGACCACATCATCGAGGCCGTGACCGCTTCGACTCCCACTCGTTGTCCACAGCTTGTTATCCACCGTCGGTGGATAACTACGGTCCGTCCTTCGCCGGTTACCCACAGGCTGTGGAGAAACCCTGTGTACGGAGCTGTGGACGCCTGGGGACAACCGGCACGTTATCCACCGATGATCGTCGACCTGTGTACGAGCTGTTGAAGGTTCTGGGGATGACGGCAATGGTGATCTTCGTCGTGATCCACAGGCTTGGGGAGAAAGTCGGTGGATTACCGGTGGACAACCGGTGGACAACGGTGGACAACCGGCCGTCGAGATCGGCCTGTGGACAGGCAAGCCGGTTGTACCCCCGGTTCTCCACAGCTAAATCACCGGTGGATAACCTGTCTGAGCTGCGCAGACCCGGGTTTTCCACAGTTTGCACAGGTGCGATGAAGACGATGAGTTATCTCTTCTAAGAGAACAAAAACCAATCATCACCGTTGGGCTTTCTGTGGATCGTGCCGAGCGCTGCCGGATCAGCCCGTCAGCACCGACACGATCCATGGGGTCGGGCGCACAGCCGATGTCCCCGCGCCCTAAGGTGCGATGGGTACCCGCACGGTCGGGCGGGACGGTAGGCAGCGGTCGGCATGAGAGAGTTGTCGCTGACGTCGACGCGGAGGCATTGATGAAGTTCCGAGTGGAGCGCGACGCGCTCGCCGAGGCCGTGGCGTGGACCGCGAAGAGCCTGCCCAACCGGCCATCCGTTCCGGTGCTCGCCGGGGTGATGCTCCGGGTCACCGATGGCAACCTGCGGGTTTCCGGGTTCGACTACGAGGTCTCCAGCCAGGTGACCGTTGAGGTGCAGGGTGACGCCGACGGCGCCGCGCTCGTCTCCGGCCGCCTGCTCGCCGAGATCACGAAGGCGTTGCCGGCCAAGCCGGTCGACATCGCCGCGGTCGGCGCCCACCTCGAGCTGGTCTGCGGCAGCGCCCGGTTCACCCTGCCCACCATGCCGGTGGAGGACTACCCCGCGCTGCCAGAGATGCCGCAGAGCGCCGGCACGGTCGACGCGGCCGCGTTCGCCACGGCGGTCTCCCAGGTGGCCATCGCGGCCGGCCGGGACGAGACGCTGCCGATGATGACCGGCGTCCGTGTCGAGCTCTCCGGCAACACGCTGTCGATGCTCGCCACCGACCGTTACCGGCTGGCGCTGCGCGAGATCCAGTGGCAGCCGGACGACCCCGAGGTGAGCATCAACGCCCTGGTGCCAGCCCGCACCCTGAACGACACCGCCAAGGCCCTCGGCCCGCTGGGTGGCGAGGTCACGCTCGCCCTCGCCCAGGGCGCCGCTGGCGAGGGCATGGTCGGCCTGGCTGGGGGCACCCGACGCACCACCAGCCGCCTGCTGGACGGCGCCAACTACCCACCGGTGCGTTCGCTCTTCCCGGCCACCCACAACGCCGCGGCACGCGTGCCGGTCAGCACCCTGATCGAGGTGGTCAAGCGGGTCGCGTTGGTCGCCGAGCGGGCCACCCCGGTGCTGCTCAGCTTCAGCGCTGACGGCCTGGTGGTCGAGGCGGGCGGTTCCGAGGAGGCACGGGCCAGCGAGGCGATGGAGGCCACCTTCACCGGCGACGCGCTGACCATCGGGTTCAACCCGCAGTACCTCATCGACGGCCTGGCCAACCTGGGGTCCCAGACCGCCGTGCTCTCGTTCGTCGACGCCTTCAAGCCTGCGGTGATCTCCCCCGCCGGCGAGGATGGCGAGGTCATTCCGGGGTACCGGTACCTCATCATGCCGATCCGCGTTTCCCGCTGATCGCGCCAAGCAACACCCAGATCCACGGAGGTAGAAACACATGCAGCTCGGCCTTGTAGGACTCGGCCGTATGGGCGGCAACATGCGGGAGCGGTTGCGTGCCGCTGGTCACGACGTCGTCGGTTTCGACCACAACGCGCAGCTCAGCGACGTTGCGACCATCGCAGGCCTGGCAGAGAAGCTTGAGTCGCCCCGTGCGGTTTGGGTCATGGTGCCCGCCGGTGTCACCGACGCCACCATCGACGAGCTCGCCGCGGTGCTCGGCGAGGGCGACATCATCATCGACGGCGGCAACTCCCGCTTCAGCGACGACGCCCCGCGGGCCGAACGGCTCAACGAGTTGGGCATCGGCTACCTCGACGTCGGCGTCTCCGGTGGTGTCTGGGGCCGGCAGAACGGCTACGGCCTGATGGTCGGCGGCGCCCAGGAGCACGTCGACCGGCTGATGCCGATCTTCGACGCTCTGAAGCCGGAGGGCGAGTTCGGTTTCGTGCACGCCGGGCCGGTCGGCGCCGGGCACTACTCGAAGATGGTGCACAACGGCATCGAGTACGGCCTGATGCACGCCTACGCCGAGGGCTACGAGCTGATGGCCGCCTCCGAGCTGGTGACCAACGTGCCGGGGGTCATCAAGTCCTGGCGGGAGGGCACCGTCGTCCGCTCCTGGCTGCTCGACCTGCTGGACCGGGCGCTCGACGAGGACCCGGAGCTGGCCGACCTGAGCGGCTACACGGAGGACACCGGCGAGGGCCGGTGGACCGTCGACGAGGCGGTCCGGCTGGCCGTGCCGCTGAACGTCATCACCGCTTCGCTGTTCGCCCGGTTCGCCTCGCGGCAGGACGACTCGCCCGCCATGAAGGCCGTTTCCGCGCTGCGCCAGCAGTTCGGCGGCCACGCCGTCCACAAGCGCTGAGCGGTATCCACAACCTGTGTACGTTCACCGGCTGGAACTTGTCGACTTCCGCTCGTACGAGCGGGTGGCCGTCGACCTCCAGCCGGGGGCGAACGTCCTGATCGGCGCCAACGGCGTCGGCAAGACCAACCTCGTCGAGGCGCTGGGCTACGTGGCGACCCTGGATTCGCACCGGGTCGCCACGGACGCCCCTCTGGTCCGGATGGGGGCCGCGTCCGCGGTGATCCGCTGCGCCGTGGTCCACGACGGGCGGGAGCTCCTGGTCGAGCTGGAGATCGTGCCCGGTAAGGCCAACCGGGCCCGGCTGGGCCGATCACCGGCCCGGCGGGCGCGGGACGTGCTCGGCGCCCTGCGACTCGTGCTCTTCGCCCCGGAAGACCTTGAGTTGGTCCGGGGCGATCCGGCCGAGCGCCGGCGCTACCTGGACGACCTGCTGGTCAACCGGCAGCCCCGGTTCGCGGGTGTGCGGGCCGACTACGAGCGGGTGGTCAAGCAACGCAACGCGCTGCTGCGCACCGCCTACCTGGCACGTAAGACCGGCGGATCGCGGGGCGGCGACCTCGGCACCCTCGCCGTCTGGGACACCCACCTGGCCCAGCACGGCGCGGAGTTGCTCGCCGGCAGACTGGAACTCGTCGCCGCCCTCACCCCGCACGTCGCCAAGGCGTACGACGCGGTGGCCGCCGGTCGAGGTGCGGCGAGCATCGCCTACCGGCCCTCGATCGAGCTGGCCGAGCCGACCACCGACCGGGCGGCGCTGGCCGACGCGCTGACCGCCGCCCTGGCCGCGTCCCGCTCCGCCGAGATCGAACGGGGCACGACCCTGGTCGGCCCACACCGGGACGAACTGGCGCTGGCTCTCGGCCCACTGCCGGCCAAGGGGTACGCCAGCCACGGCGAGTCGTGGTCGTTCGCGCTGGCGCTGCGGCTGGCCGGGTACGACCTGCTGCGCGCCGACGGCATCGAGCCGGTGCTGGTGCTCGACGATGTCTTCGCGGAGTTGGACACCGGCCGCCGGGAGCGGTTGGCGGAGCTGGTCAGCGGGGCGAGTCAGCTGCTGGTCACCTGTGCGGTGGACGACGACGTGCCGGCCGCTCTGCGCGGCACCCGCTACCAGGTTGGCGAAGGGACGGTACGCCGTGTCGGATGAGCCACGCCCCAAACGACCCGAGAGCGCCGGAGGCGACGCTGCGGCCGCGCGTACCCCTGGGGCGCAGGCATCGGGTGGTGAGCCGGCGGCGACCGCCAGCGGGCCGGAGTTGGCCCGTGCGGTGCTCGACGCGGCGCTGTCCCGGCGGCAGGCGGCGGCTCGCGCCCGGCGTACCCCCGGCGGCGCAGGCGGCGACGCTGCCGGCGGCTCGGGGCGCCGGTTGCGTGGCTACTCCGGCCCCGGCCCCGACCCGCGTGACCCCCAGCCGCTCAGCGCCGTGCTGAACCGGTTGGTGAAGGCGCGTGGCTGGCAGCAGCCGGCGGCCGAGGCCACCGTGTTCGGTGCCTGGGAGCGGGTTGTCGGCGCGGAGGTGGCCCAGCACAGTCGCCCGGTCAAGCTGGAGAACGGCGAGCTGACCGTCGAGGCGCGCTCGACCGCCTGGGCGACCCAGCTGCGTCTGCTGGCGGGCTCGCTGCTCAAGCAGATCGCCAGCGAGGTTGGCCACAACGTGGTGCGCAAGCTGCACATCCACGGCCCGGCCGCGCCCTCCTGGGGGAAGGGGCCGCGCCGGGTGCGTGGTCGGGGCCCACGCGACACGTACGGCTGAGTCGCCTCCCTCAGCTCCGCCGGCCGGCGTCGCGGGCTGCCCGCTTCTGTTCGCGCTGCTCCCGGGTGTAGCGCTTGCGCTCGGCGAGGTCGCGTTTCCACGCCTCGCGGGCCTCGGCGGAGCCGCCCTGCACCGCACCCTGGACACCCTCGGCCGGGCCGGCCAGGTGCCGGAAGGCCCAACGCATCAATCGGCCACCCTCGCCCGGGGCCCTGGTGGCCGCGCCGTCGTCACTCATCTGTCGCCCTCTCCCGCGTTGTGCCTGTCGCAGCAGCGTTAATTGGCCTACCAATGGTTGGTGCACCAATGATCGGTACGATAGTCACCGTGCTGGGGAAGGGCAACCGATGAGCGAACAACCAGAAGGCGTCGACCCGTTGGCGCTGGAGCAGCAGGTCTGCTTCGCCCTCTCGGTGGCCGCGCGCAGCGTGGTGGCCGTCTACCGGCCACTCCTGGAACCGATGGGGCTGACCCATCCGCAGTACCTGGTCATGCTGGCGCTCTGGCAGCACGCGCCCTTGTCCGGTCGCGAACTCAGCCGCCTGTTGCAGCTCGACCCGGGCACACTGTCACCCCTGCTCAAGCGGCTCGAATCGGCCGGCTACCTGCGCCGGGAACGCGATCCCAGCGACGAGCGCAGCCTCGCCGTCACCCTCACCGCCAGTGGTGCCGCCCTGCGCAGCCAGGCGGAGCTGATCCCAGCCGCGATCGTGCAACGACTCGGGCTGCCCGTCGAGGACCTGCGACACCTGCACGCGGTGCTGACACAGGTGATCGCGGCGGCCAACCGGCCGGGCGGCGACCAGGCCGCGCCGGAGGCCGACGCGGCGGCTCAGGCGTCGGCGTAGACGGCGAAACCGCGCTCGGCGCAGCGTCGGTAGAACGCGGCCAGCACGCCCAACTCGGCGCAGGTGAAATTCCACTGCGGCGGGTCGCCGCGCTCGTCACGCAGCGCGTCGAGGCGGCTCTCCAGCCACCGCAGTTGCTGCTCGGCCAGCCTGCCGTCGCCGAGTAGCGAGCGGAGCACGGTGCTCACCGACTCGAAGGTGACCGACTCACCGAACGGCCGGTGCCCGGCCACGAACCTCTCGATGCCGCCGGCGATCCAGGAGCAGCCGTCGGGGTCGATCACCGGGTCCTCGTCCTCGGCGGCGGCGTCTGTGGCGTACAACACACCTTCGAGGCCGAGGAGAAGATCCACCAACTCGGTGTACGCGGTCGCCCGGATGGTGCCGGTCTTCGCGATGAGTTCGGCCAGCGCCGCGGTCGGCGCGGAGATTCGCGGCAGGTCGACGATCTCGCCGAAGTCGACGAACTCGGCCGGCGCGACCGGGTCGTAGAAGCGGCCGGTCCGCGGCCAGTGCACCGCGACGTTGTCCAGCCCCATCTGTCACCTCTTAAAGAGCACGTGTCGGGTCGATCGGGTCGATCGTCCCGGTTCCGGTGGGTAAAGATCAAGGCGGGTTCCCGGGGCGCCGCAAACGTACGGCACGGACGCTCCGGCCGCGACCCCCGACCCGCCCGGCCGCGGGTCAACCCGTTCGGGGACGGCGCGTGCGATCGGACCCTGGCGTGTGGGGGGAGTCGCGGGCAACGGGGTTCTGCCGGCTACGGACTTCTCAGCCGCCTCTCTGAGGGTGCCGAGTGGTGGTTCTGTCCTCCGCGCACAGTAGGATTGACAGCGAGACGAAGACCCGGTGCGGGAGAGGGACGGGGCCGGTGGCCCCAGGTTCATTCTCCACGTCGGGTCGAGCCGATCGCGATCCGCGGGCAACCGCGGCGACCGGCGCGTTCGACCCGTTGTCCGGAGGTCTCCGGCACCGGTCCACGCGCCGACGTCGCGTCCTGTCCGCCGAACCCGCGCCCGCCGCGCCCTACCGGCGCGGCTGACGCGAGAAAGTGGCCGAGGGTGGCAGCGCAGGACAAGCAGGAGTACGGCGCAGAGTCGATCACCGTTCTCGAGGGGCTGGAGGCGGTCCGCAAGCGGCCCGGTATGTACATCGGGTCCACCGGCGAGCGTGGTCTGCACCACCTCGTCTGGGAGGTCGTCGACAACGCGGTCGACGAGGCGCTGGCCGGATACTGCGACACGATCGACGTGGTGCTGCTCGCCGACGGTGGCGTCCGGGTCACCGACAACGGCCGTGGTTTCCCGGTCGACCTCCACCCGAAGCTCAAGAAGCCGGGTGTCGAGGTCGCACTGACCGTGCTGCACGCGGGTGGCAAGTTCGACGGCAAGGCGTACGCGGTCTCCGGTGGTCTGCACGGCGTCGGCGTCTCCGTGGTGAACGCGCTCTCCACCCGGATGGCCGTGGAGATCCACAAGTCCGGCTTCGTCTGGCGGCAGCAGTACGACAACTCCAAGCCCGGTCCGCTGGACAAGGGCGAGACCACCGACCGCACCGGCTCGGCGGTCTCCTTCTGGCCCGACGCCGAGGTCTTCGAGACCGTCGACTTCGACTTCCAGACCATCTACCGGCGTCTGCAGGAGATGGCCTTCCTCAACCGGGCCCTGCGCATCCACCTCCTCGACGAGCGGGTCTCCGAGGAGGAGGACGGCCGGCAGCGCGAGGTCACCTTCTTCTACGAGGGCGGCATCGCCGACTTCGTCCGTCACCTCAACGCCTCGAAGAGCCCGATCCACAAGACCGTGGTCGAGTTCGAGGCCGAGGAGGAGGGCATGTCGCTCGAGATCGCCATGCAGTGGAACGAGTCGTACGGCGAGTCGGTCTACACCTTCGCCAACACGATCAACACCCACGAGGGCGGCACGCACGAGGAAGGCTTCCGGTCCGCGCTGACCAGCGTGGTCAACCGGTACGGCACCGACAAGAAGCTGCTCAAGGGCGACGAGAAGCTCTCCGGCGAGGACATCCGCGAAGGGCTCGCGGCGATCATCTCGGTCAAGCTGGCCAACCCGCAGTTCGAGGGCCAGACCAAGACCAAGCTCGGCAACACCCCGGTGAAGAGCTTCGTGCAGCGGGTCTGCAACGACCGGCTGGTCGACTGGTTCGACCGCAACCCGGCCGAGGCCAAGATGATCATCACGAAGGCGTCGCAGGCGGCGCGGGCCCGGATCGCCGCGCAGCAGGCGCGCAAGTTGGCCCGGCGCAAGTCGCTGCTGGAGTCCGGCTCGATGCCGGGCAAGCTGGCCGACTGCCAGTCCACCGACCCGCGCGAGTCCGAGGTGTTCATCGTCGAGGGCGACTCGGCCGGCGGCTCGGCCAAGCAGGGTCGCGACCCGCGGACCCAGGCGATCCTGCCGATCCGCGGCAAGATCCTCAACGTGGAGAAGGCCCGGATCGACCGGGTACTGAAGAACAACGAGGTCCAGGCGCTGATCACCGCGCTGGGCACCGGCATCCACGACGATTTCGACATGGAGAAGCTGCGCTACCACAAGGTGGTGCTGATGGCCGACGCGGACGTCGACGGCCAGCACATCCAGACGCTGCTGCTCACCCTGCTGTTCCGCTTCATGCGTCCGCTTGTCGAGATGGGCAACGTCTACCTGGCCGCCCCGCCTCTTTACAAGATCAAGTGGAACAAGAAGGGCGACGACGCGCAGTACGCCTACTCCGACCGCGAGCGGGACGGGCTGATCGCGCTGCGTCAGCAGAAGAAGCCGAACGCGAAGCCGGACGACATCCAGCGCTTCAAGGGCCTCGGCGAGATGAACTATCCCGAGCTGTGGGAAACCACGATGAACCCGGCGACGCGTACCCTGCGTCAGGTCACTCTCGACGACGCGGCGACCGCCGACGAGTTGTTCAGTGTGCTGATGGGTGAGGACGTCGAGGCGCGTCGGTCGTTCATCCAGCGCAACGCCAAGGACGTCCGGTTCCTGGACATCTGACAGACCGTGGTGGAGCGGCCGGGCAGTGCCCGGCCGCTCCACCGGTCCACAGAGTTATCCACAGCTTGGCCGGTATCCACAGCGGTTATCCACAGCACGAAAACGACTCTGAGTCTGATAAGGGTATACAGTGACCGATTCTCCCGAGTCCACACCGAACGAGCCCGAGGTCCCCGCCGAGGCCATCGCCGCCGTGGTCGCACACGACCGGATCGAACCGGTCGGGCTCGAGGTGGAGATGCAGCGCTCCTACCTCGACTACGCGATGAGCGTCATCGTCGGGCGTGCGCTGCCGGACGTGCGGGACGGGCTCAAGCCGGTCCACCGCAAGATCCTCTACGCCATGTTCGACTCCGGCTACCGCCCGGACCGCGGCTACGTGAAGTGCTCCCGCGTCGTCGGCGACGTGATGGGTCAGTTCCACCCGCACGGCGACTCGGCGATCTACGACGCGCTGGTCCGGATGGCGCAGCCCTGGTCGCTGCGTTATCCGCTGGTCGACGGCAACGGCAACTTCGGCTCCCCGGGTAACGACCCGGCCGCCGCGATGCGATACACCGAGTGCAAGCTCGACCCCCTCGCCATGGAGATGCTGCGGGACATCGACGAGGACACCGTCGACCTGCAGGACAACTACGACGGCCGGGCCAAGGAGCCCACCATCCTGCCGTCGCGGATTCCCAACCTCCTGGTGAACGGCTCCGAGGGCATCGCGGTCGGCATGGCCACCAAGATCCCTCCGCACAACCTGCGGGAGATCGGCGCGGCGGTGCAGTGGTGCCTGGAGCACCCGGAGGAGGACGAGGAGACCACCCTCGAAGCCCTGCTCGGCATCGTCAAGGGCCCGGACTTCCCGACCCACGGCCTGATCGTCGGCACCACCGCGATCCAGGACGCGTACCGCACCGGTCGCGGCTCGATCCGGATGCGCGCCGTGGTGGAGGTCGAGGAGGACAAGCGGGGTCGGCCCTGCCTGGTCGTCAGCGAGCTGCCCTACCAGGTCAACCCGGACAACCTCGCCGAGCGGATCGCCGAGCTGATCAAGGAGGGCAAGCTCGCCGGGATCGCCGACATCCGCGACGAGTCCTCCGGCCGTACCGGCATGCGGATCGTGCTGGTGCTCAAGCGCGACGCGGTCGCGAAGGTCGTGCTGAACAACCTCTACAAGCACACCCAGCTCCAGGAGACCTTCGGCGCCAACATGCTGGCCCTGGTCGACGGGGTGCCGCGCACGCTCAACCTGGCGCAGTTCATCCGCTACTACGTCGAGCACCAGATCGACGTGATCCGTCGGCGGACCGCTTTCCGACTGCGCAAGGCTGAGGAGCGGGCGCACATCCTGCGCGGTCTGGGTAAGGCGCTGGACGCGCTGGACGAGGTGATCGCACTGATCCGGCGGTCGCCGACCGTGGACGACGCCCGGCAGGGCCTGATCCGGCTGCTGGAGATCGACGAGATCCAGGCGACCGCGATCCTGGACATGCAGCTGCGCCGCCTCGCCGCGTTGGAGCGGCAGCGGATCGTGGACGACCTGGCCAAGCTTGAGCTCGAGATCGCCGATCTCAAGGACATCCTGGCCAAGCCGGAGCGGCAGCGGAAGATCGTCTCGGAGGAGCTCGGCGAGATCGTCGCCAAGTGGGGCGACGATCGGCGTACGCAGATCATTCCGTTCGACGGCGAGGTCTCGATGGAGGACCTCATCGCCCGCGAGGATGTGGTCGTCACGATCACCCGGACCGGGTACGCCAAGCGGACCAAGGTCGATCTCTACCGCTCGCAGCGGCGCGGCGGTAAGGGCGTCAGTGGCGCCACGCTGCGGCAGGACGACATCGTCAGCCACTTCTTCGTCTGCTCGACCCACGACTGGATCCTGTTCCTGACGAACAAGGGCCGGGTCTACCGGGCCAAGGCGTACGAGTTGCCGGAGGCCAGTAGGGTAGCCAAGGGCCAACACGTGGCCAACCTGCTCGCCTTCCAACCCGACGAGCAGATCGCGCAGATCATCGAAATCCCGAACTACCAGGTAGCCCCCTATCTGGTACTGGCCACGAAGAACGGCCTGGTGAAGAAGACGCGGCTCGAGGAGTTCGACTCCAACCGTTCCGGCGGAATCATCGCGATCAACCTGCGCGATGAGGACGAGCTGGTCGGTGCTGCGCTGGTTGCGCCGGAAAATGACCTGCTGCTGGTCTCCAAGAAGGCACAGGCGATCCGGTTCAACGCCTCGGACGAGGCGCTGCGGCCGATGGGGCGGGCAACCTCGGGCGTGATCGGCATGCGCTTCACGGACGACGACGTCCTGCTCGCCATGGAGGTCGTGCGGGAGGGCCTGGACGTTCTGGTGGCCACGAACGGGGGATACGCGAAGCGGACCCCGATCGAGGAATACCCGGTGCAGGGCCGGGGAGGTAAGGGCGTGTTGACTGCGAAGATCACCGAGCGGCGCGGTGGTCTGGTCGGCGCGGTGGTGATCGATCCGGACGATGAGCTCTTCGCGATCACCAGCAACGGTGGTGTCATCCGGACTCCGGTGAAGCCTGTACGCCGTACGCGTGACCGGAACACAATGGGGGTCAAGCTGATGGACCTCCCGGACGGCGTGACTATCGTGGCGATTGCTCGCAATGCCGACGAGCCTGACGAACAGGACTAGTTGAATGACGGAGACACAGGCGAAGTCGGGGAACACGGGGACCTCGGCCAACCCGGTCGACGAGGAGGCCGCCAAGGGCGGCACACCATCGACCGGCCGCGCGGCCGTGGGCCGGGCGACGGTCCCCGCTGACGCGCCTGCCCCGAAATTCACGAGAGCCCCGGGCATGACACCCCCGCCGGAGCCTTCCGGCGATGATGCTGGCACGGGCGACAAGACCGAGGCGTCCGCCGCCGAGGCGCCGACATCCGCTGTCGCCACGCCTGCGGGTCCGGCGGCGGCACCCTCGGCCCGTCCGGTGACCACCCAGCCGATCAACGTCCGGCCCGGCCAGGCGGCGTCGACTGGGACAACCGGCACCCAGCCACGGATCACACCCGGCATGACCCAACCGCAGCCGGACACGGCACGTACCTCCGCTGCCGGCCGCCCGGCCAGCGGCGGTGGCCTGCCGCCGGGCATCGGCAACCCGTCCGCCGTCGGGGCCGCCCGGGTCGGTGACGCGGTACGCGCGGCGCGTACCTCGGTCAGCTCGGCCGCGTCCCGCGGACCGCGCCGGGCGCGACTGAACCTGAAGCGGATCGACCCGTGGTCGGTGATGAAGTTCGCGTTCGCCGTCTCGGTGGTGCTCTTCATCGTCGTGGTGGTCGCCACTTCGGTGCTCTACCTGGCGCTGGACGCGATGGGCGTGTTCCAGAGCGTCAACGACAGCCTGAGCGACCTGGTCAACGCCGGCGGCGGTCAGGGCACCAGCGGCTTCCAGATCACCGCCAAGGGCGTGATCCTTAGCTCGGCGCTGATCGGCCTGGTCAACGTGGTGCTGTTCACCGCGCTGGCCACGCTGGGAGCGTTCGTCTACAACGTCTGCGCCGACCTGGTCGGCGGGATTGAGCTGACCCTCGCCGAGCGGGACTGAGTGACCGGGACGCCGGGGCACCGCGGAAAGCGGTCGCTCCGGCGTCCCGTACTCGGGTAGGTTTTGCAGGCGGCGACGGGCCCGGCCCGCAGGCGCGGACCCCGATTTGGGGCCAGCCGAGCGGATGGGTTAATCTTGCTCGTCGCACGCGGGGCTATAGCTCAGTCGGTTAGAGCGCAGAGCTGATAACTCTGAGGTCGATGGTTCGATTCCATCTAGCCCCACCGCATGTCGTCCGACGGTAGTCAAGCTTGAGGGGTTGCCCCATGTTCAAGAAGCTGTTGATTCTGGCTGGCGTCGTCGGCGTGGCCGCCGTCGTGTTCAACAAGATCAAGGCCTCGAACGACGAGCGCGCCCTGTGGCACGAGGCGACCACCGCGCCCGACCTGCGCTGACGCCCGGCCGTGGCGACGAGCGATCGACGCCACGGCCATCTGCGGGGCCCTAGCTCAACTGGCAGAGCACTGCCTTTGCAAGGCAGGGGTTAGGGGTTCGAGTCCCCTGGGCTCCACCAGCACTTTCCTTGGTTGATCTCGGTCCGCGAGTTTCTCGCGCAGCCCGGTGAGGAGCCGCTGCGCTGGCGGCCACCTGCGCCATGGGTTCGTTGACGACATCCCCGGGGTGGAGTTTCGGGGCGGCCTGTGTTGGGCGGAGTTGGGTCCGACGCGGGATGCCTTTCCTGCGACCAGTAGCCCGAAAGCGGAGGCACCGGGCGGCCAACCTTCGTCTGAGCGTTATGACGCACAGGTATGAATATGACTCAGAGGTATATCGCTCTCTGGTAAGTCCGCCGCCGGCCCGGTCGGCGCGACACCGCCCGGCCCGGTCAGCACCACACCAGCGCCGGGCGCTCCTCCGCGCCAGCGCTGTCCGTCAACCCTCGGACCTGCTCACTCAGTCGCTGTCCGCCGATGGCCGTGCAGAGTCGGCCGTCTGCCCGGCACCTCGCCCAGCGGCGTTGGGTCGAGCTTCGGGGAGATGTTCCATCAGCCTGGTGAGCGCGCCGTTGGCGAAGGTGGCGCCGAGCGCCGACCCGGCGCCGATGGTCCAGCCGACCGGCCCGAGCGGGGTGCAGCCGAAGAACTGGCTCACCCCGGGCGTCTGCACCACCACGACGAGTACGCCCAGCGACGCCGCCGTGGATGCCAGCACGGCCGGGCTGGTGCCGCCGGCCAGGATGGTCTGCCCGAGTTGGGTGCCGACCAGGGAGACCAGGGCGACCGTTCCGGCCCGCTGACGGCGTCCGGTGTACCGGGCCAACGTCCAGCCGGCGGTCGCGCCCAGCGTGGTGGCTGCCGCCCGTAGCCCGATCTCCCTGGTGAGGCTCTCGCCGAGCGCCGTGTCCGGGCCCTCTCGGAGTAGCGCGTCGGTGCGGTCCGACGCGGGCGGCCGGACCGCGATGGCCAGCGCCGGCGCCAGGTCGGTGAGCAGGTTCACCAGCAGCAGTTGCCGCCCGGTGAGCGCGGAGCGGCCGGTCGCCGCGGCGGTGAGCACACTGAACGCGATCTCGCCGAGGTTGCCACCGACCAGGATGCTGAGCGCGTGCCGCACCGACGACCACATCGCCCGCCCTTCGATCAGGGTCGCGATGATGGTTTCCAGCCGGTCGTCGGTGACCACCAGGTCGGCTGCGGCGCGCGCGGCCGGGGTGCCCCGTTGGCCGAGGGCGATGCCGACATCGGCCAGCCGGATCGCCGGGGCGTCGTTGGCACCGTCGCCGGTCATCGCCACGGTCCGCCCGCACTTCTGCAACGCCTGGATGATCCGCACCTTGTGGGCCGGGGTGCAGCGGGCCACCACGTCGGTGTTGGCCAACCGCTCGGCGAGCGCGTCGTCGTCCAGTTGGTCGAGTTCAGCGGCGGTGACCACTCGCTGTTCGTCGTGCTCGCTGATGGTGGCGGCGATCGCCTCGGCCGTGGCCGGATGATCACCGGTGATCATGATGGTGTGCACACCGGCCTGCCGGATTCGGCGTACCGCCGGGGCGGCGCTCTCCCGGACCCCGTCGGCGAGGGCCAGGAAACCAACGAAGGTCAGCCCACGCACGTCGGAGTCGGTCACCTTCGGGTTATCCACCTGGCACTCGGCGACCGCCAGGATCCGGTTACCCGCGCCGGCCCGATCGGCGAGCATCCGCTCCAGCTCCGCGCGGCCGGCGTCGTCCAGCGGCTCCTGACTGCCATCGGTACGCCGGGCCGAACAGCGCGGCAGCACGGTCTCTGGAGCACCCTTGACACTCAACAGCAGGTGACCGTCGGTCTCTCCGATGCTCGCGTGATAGCCGCGGGACGGCTCGAACGGCAGCCCGCCCGCAGCCCGCCAACCGGCGGCACCGGTCTGCTCCACCACCCCGGCCACTCCGGCACCCCGCCGGACCGCCCGGTCGGTCTGCAATGCCAACTCCTCCGGGTCGGCCGCGGCGGGGGTGGCGCGCAGGGCAGCGGCCAGCGTCAACTGGAGGCGGTCATCCAGCCGGTCCACCGGGGCGTACCGGCCGCCCACACTGTCGCCGACCCCGGCGAGCAGCAACTTGCCCTCGGTGAGGGTGCCGGTCTTGTCGAAGCAGAGCACATCCACCCGACCCAGCGCCTCGATGGTGCGCGGGTTGCGGACCAACGCGCCGTGCTCGGCCAACCGCCGGGCCGCGGCCAGCTGCGCCGCGCTGACCAGAAACGGCAGCCCCTCCGGCACCGACGCCACGGCGAGGTTCGCGGCGGTCGCCGCCGTTTCGGCAAGGGGTACGCCCCGAAGCAGACCCGCGCCGGCCACCGCCACCGCAGAACCGGCAGCCAACGGGATGGCCGCGCTGGTCAACGAGCCGAGCCGGGCCTCCACCCCACTGGTCGGCGGAGCCTGCCGAACCAGCGCCAAGCTGCGTCCCGCCTCGGTGTCGTTGCCGGTCGCCACCACCACGGCGGTGCCGTGCCCGGCGGCGACGGTGGTGCCCTCGTACAACATCGAGTGTCGGTCGGCGATGGCGGCGGCCACCACCGGTCGGTTGGACTTGGCAACCGGCAGCGACTCACCGGTCAGCGACGACTCGTCCGCCTCCAGGCCCACCGACTCGAGCACACGGCAGTCGGCGGGCACCGAGTCACCCGACTCAAGGGCGATCACGTCCCCGAGGACCAGGTCCTCGGCGGCGAGAACCTGCTCGGTGCTGTCCCGGCGGACCCGTGCGGTCACCGCCGAACGGGACAACAGCTCCGCGAGGGACCGTTCCGTGTTGCGCTCGTGCACCGCCCCGATCAGGGCGGACCCACCAACCACGCTGCCCACCAGCGCGGCGTCGACAAGTGAACCGAACGACGCGGAGAGCACCGCCCCGGCGGCCAGCACCGGGGTCAGCGGGTTGGACAACTCGTCCACGAAGGCACGCAGGAGACCACCACGTCCGGATCCGGCATCGCCGTTCCCTCCGGAGCTGTGCTGCCGGCGCTGCGCCTCCGCGCTGGCCAGACCGTCCGGCGTGGTGCGCAGGTGGTCGAGCACGGTGCTGACGGGCATCAGGTGCCAGGCGGTCGCCACCGGCACCGGGGTGTCCGACTGGTCGTGCAGCCGGCGGGCCTGCCACACCCCGTTCGCGAAGGCCAACCCGGCCGCTCCGTTGACCGCGACGAGCGACCGGTGGGGCAACTGGGTCGGTGGGGCGGTCAACGCGCCCAGCGCCCCGAGACCGGTACCCGCCATGGCCAGCCGGATGTTCTGCTGAGCTGTTCGCCGGGCAGCGCCGGTCGCCTCGATCACCAAAGCCACCACCCGCAGGTCGGCACCGACCAGCAGATGTGCCCCCCACGGCGGCAGCTCCTCCGGCGCGGCGAACCCGAGACCGCAGTCGGACGCGCCCAACGCCTTCCGGTCCGCGGAAACGAGCATCACCACAGCGCCGTCGCGCTGCAACGCGCGTACCGACTCGGCCAACCGGTCTCCGCCGGGCAGCATCGCGTCGGCGAAGCCGTACCGCTGCTCGTCACCGCCGGCCACGACGAGCCGCAGGCCGGCGTGTCGGGCGGCGGCCGGTAGGCCATCGACGCCCGGCGCGGGTTCCGGCTCGACCCGCAGCAGTGCGGCGAGTCGGTCGCCGTGGGCCAGGCCGAGTAGCTGGCCGCCAGCGGACCGCAGCCGGTCGCCGTCCGGGACTGCGTCCGGGGCACTCGGGGGGAACTGATCCAGCGGTCCGAGCTGCCAGCCGTCCGCCTTGCGGGAGGCGGTCGGATCGTCCGGGTCGAACAGCGCGAAGGCACGCTCCGCCACCTGGTCGACGTCAGCTCCGGACGCCGGCGCCAGATCGGCCAACACGCCCCGGTCCGACCCGAGTACGGCGGCGTCCAGCACGAGCGTGTCGATCCGGTCCAGCTCACGCAGCACACTGCGGTCCATCGCGATCACTCCGCGCCGGGCCAGCATCCGGCCGAGCTGGGCGGCGTACCCCTCGCGTCCGCTGCCGGGAGCCTTGGGCAACGCGGACAGGCCCAGCGCGGTGGCCCGTTTCGGCCCGGCGAACGGCATCGCCGCCGCGCCGGCCGCCGTGCCCGCGGCGAGCATCCGATTGATGTACCGCTCGACCGGGCCGTCCGGCTTCGGCCGCGGACGTTCGATCACCGGCCAGCGGGCGGTGGCTCGTTCGGCGTCGCCGGTCAGCCGTGGCTCGGCCTGCTCCCACGCGGAGAGCTGAGCCCGATCCTCACCCCACTGCACGATCCGTTGGGCGCCGTCCAGGACGATCCCCGTCCAGCGGCCGGTCAAGCCCTGCACCACCGCCTCGGCCAGCGGAAAGAGGAGGTCGGCGCGAGGGTCGGAGCGCAGTCGTTTGCCGATGAACTGGTGCAGCTTCGGTTGCAGGTCCACCGCGGAGAGCACACCGGCGACCTCGCCGGGGAGGGGCGCGAACGGCAGGATCCGAGTGGCCGCCGAGATGGTCAGGCCCAGCGCGTCCGAGGCGAGCGCGCCGAGGGTGCGTGGGGTGCGCGGACCCTCCTCCGGTGGGTGCGGCGGTGGGATCTCCGGGTCGGGCTCGTGATCGCAGGTCCGCTCGATACGGCTGATCGTGGCAATCAGGTCGCGCAGCGGCGGCTCGGGGGTCTGGACGGCAACCACCACCCGGCCGGAAGGGGCGTTTACCCGGGCCCAGGCCACCCCGGGCGTTCGCTCCAGCGCGCTCTCCACCTGACGGGCCAGCCGGTTACCGCCGTCCTGGCAGACGCCGTGTACCTCGATGTGATGCCGGCCCGGTCGGGACCAGACCCGGCGCCGCGAGAGCCCGGCCGTCCGAGCCAGCCGGGTCGCGGCCGACCCGACGGTTCGGGACGCCTCGCCGATCAGGTGCGGCACGCCGAAGGACGGCAGGATGCGGCCGGCTGCGCGACCCGCCGCCGTCATCGAGGCGTACGGCTGGACGGACGTTGGCCCGGCTCCCGGTTGCTGCTGATTCTGACCTTGGCCATCTCGTCCCTCCCACCGCTCACGTCCGGCGGCCTGGCTTCCCGACCTGCCGTCCGTTATGCCCCTTCAGCGACGGAACTTTCCGCCCGTCACCGGCGCATAGACGGGGTGGGCCGTGGAATCCGACGACCATCACTGGACATGGGGAGGCCGGATTGAGCACGCTGACGCGACACCTCAACGGTTCACACGAGAACGTCCAGATGTACAACCGGCGGGTGGAGATACCGATGCTGGGCGAGGTGGCGGTGCCGCCACCGGACAAGGTCGCCTACTACGCCGGGCTCGGGGTGCTCGCCGCACTCCAGGTCATCGAGTGGCCGATCGCCCTCGTGATCACCGCCGGCCACCTGCTGGCAGACCAACATTTTTCCGGACTGGTGCGCGGGGTCGGGGATGCGTTGCAGGACGCGTGACGAGAGCCGGGTCACCAGCGGTTGACATGAATCCGGGTTGAGGTCGGATGCTCGGCCCATGCCGAGCACAGTCGTCGCCACCGCCGTACCGGCCCCAACGGGACTGTTCGCCCCCCGCTTGCGAGCGATGACGGTGGGCAGCGTCGCCTTGATCTCGTTGCTCGCGTTCGAGGCGTTGGCGGTCGGCACGGCGATGCCGACCGTCGCCCGCAACCTGGACGGGCTGGCGCTGTACGGGATCGCGTTCGGTGGCCCGTTCGCAACGGGCGTGCTGGCCATGGTGATCTCGGGTATCTGGTGCGACGCCCGAGGGCCGCGGGGACCGATGTGGCACGGGGTCGCCTGGTTCGTGATCGGGTTGTTGATCGCCGGGACCGCCCACGCGATGGGTGCGTTGGTCGTCGGGCGGGTGGTGCAGGGGTTCGGCTCCGGGCTGCTCTCGGTGGCGCTCTACGTGATCGTCGGGCAGGCGTACCCACAGGAGTTGCACCGGCGGATCTTCGCGGCGTTCGCGGCGGCGTGGGTCGTACCGTCGCTGGTCGGGCCGGCGGTGGCCGGACTGATCGTGGAGCACCTGGGCTGGCGGTGGGTTTTCCTCGCGGTACCGGCGGTGGCCGTGCCGGCGGTGCTGCTGATCCATCCCGGCCTGCGGTCGCTGGGGCGGAGCGCGGCGACCCGGCTGGCAGCCGGCGCGGCAGGCCGGATCGGTTGGGCGTGTGGGGCCGCGGCGAGCGCCGCACTGCTGCACATCGGGGGACAGCAGCGTGGTGGCACCGCCCTGGTGCTTGTCGCGTTCGCCATGGTCGGCCTGCTGGTCTGTGCCCCGCGCCTGCTGCCGGACGGGTTTCTGCGGGCGGCCCGAGGGCTCCCCACCGTGGTCGGATTGCGGGGCCTGGCGTCGGCGGCGTTCGTCGGCGCCGAGGTGGTCATCCCGTTGATGCTCTCCCGGGAGCGGAGCCTCGCACCGACCGCTGCCGGGCTGGTCCTCACGGTCGGGGCGCTGGCCTGGTCGGTGGGTTCCTGGGTGCAGGGCCGGATCCCGGTGCCGGCCTCCCGGGCCAGCCTGCCGCGCGCCGGGCTGGGCTGCATCACGGTGGGCACCGCCACGGTGGCGCTGGCCATCCGGCCCGAGTTGCCGGTGACCGTCGCCGTGGTCGGTTGGGCGTTCGCGGGCCTCGGCATGGGGCTGCTGTATCCGTCGTTGTCGGTGCTCACCCTGGAGTTGTCCGCACCTGGTGAGCAGGGCCGCAACAGCTCTTCGTTGCAACTGGCGGACTCCCTCTTCGCGGCGACCGTGCTCGCGCTGACCGGTGCCGTGCTGGCAGCGGGGAGCGGGCCCGGCCCGGCCAGCTACGCGGCGACTCTGGTGGTGGCCGCGTGCCTGGCGCTGCTCGGGGCGCTGCTGGCTGGCCGCGTCGTGGTGGGCGGCGTGGTGCGATCGGGCGGGTGATCCGGGGATTCGACACGTACGAGGGAACCGGGCAGAAATGAGAGCAACAACGGTTCACGTTCGTCTTACCGTGATGCCATGTTCGCTGTCGTCACCACGGTGATCCTCTACGTCTTCGGTTTCGTCTTCCTCTACGGCGTGATCCGGCTGGGTGTCCGCCACGCGTTGGAGGACCTGGAGTTGCAACGCGCCAAGGCCCAGCGCGAAGAGGAGTTGGCGGCCGCCCGGGACCGCTCCTTCATGCGCGACAACGCCTTCCTCGCCGGCAGTTGAGCACCGGATCGGTCCGGCCCGGGCCGGTGGCGTCCGGGGGCGTTCCGGGAGCCGCCGGGCGGTTCGGCGTGGCGGATGCGAGGATCGCACCCGTGATGGGAACGCTGAAGACCGAACCGGCCCGCGCTCGCCTCGACCTGCTCGCCCCGCCGGTGGCGGAAGCCATCGCGCAGTGGCCCGCCGATGCGCCGGTGGACGTCAACGATGTGCTGGTCGCGCCGATCGACGCCGAGCTCGCCGACACGGCGGCGTTCTGCGCGGCGTACGAGGTGGGGCTGGACGTGTCGGCCAACTGTGTCGTGGTGGCCGGCAAGCGTGAGGGTGTCGTCCGCTACGCGGCCTGCATCGTCCTGGCCACCACCCGGGCCGACGTGAACGGGGTGGCCCGGCGGGCGCTGGACGTGCGCAAGGCGAGCTTCGCCCCGATGGACGACGCGGTCGAGTTGACCGGCATGGAGTACGGCGGCATCACCCCGATCGGGCTGCCGGCGCAGTGGCCGATCCTGGTGGACGCGCGGGTCGTCGCCACACCGCACGTGATCATCGGGTCCGGTGTGCGGCACAGCAAGATCGCGCTGCCGGGGCCGGCGTTGGGCGCGTTGCCTGGCGCGCAGGTGGTGGAAGGCCTGGCCAGGCCGGCATGACCAGCGACCGGCATCGATACCGTTGCACGTGAAACATTGCGGGCGTCGATGCCGGTGCCGTTTGATCAGTTACTCAGTGTGAGTGCCCTGCCGCTTCGCGCTGCTCGACCTCGGTGAGCGCGGCAAGCAGTGTCTGCGTCTCCTGCGCGCCGGAAACCGCGTACTTTCCGGCCAGGATGAAGGTCGGCACGCTGGTGATGCCGAGGTCCCGTGCGGTGGCCAACTGAGCGGCGACGTCGGCGGAGCGCTCGTCGGAATCGAGGAATCGGCGCGCGTCGGCCACGTCCAGGCCGATCCCGCCGGCAATGGTCGCCAGAGCTTCCCGGGAGCCGACGTCGACACCCTGGGTGAAGTGCGCCTGGTAGAGCGCCTCCACCAGTTCGGCCGCCTTGCCGTGGTCGGTGGCGTAGGAGACCAGTCGGTGCGCGTCGAAGGTGTTGGCGATCACCGCGCGGCCGTAGTCCAACTGCAGCCCGTCACTCGCCGCGACCTGCGTCACGTGGTCGACCATCTGCCGGGCGCGTTCCGGGCCACCGAACTTGGCGGCCAGCGCCTCCACCAGTGGGAGGGGCTCGGGCACCGGCGACGGGTCGAGCTGGAACGGCCGGTAGCGGACCGTCACCTCGCCCGCATAGCTGGCGAGGGCCGCATCCAGGCGACGCTTACCGATGTAGCACCACGGGCAGATGACGTCCGCGTAGATCTCGATCTCCATGACCGGTGGCAACCTCGCGATCAGCCGAGTTGTTCCCGGATCTGACGCTTCAGCCGGCCCAGGATCGCCGTGCCGCCGCGTATCCGCAGCGGGCTGATCGCCTGCGCCAGACCCATCCGCTGGTAGAGGTCGTCCGGAACGGCCAGCACCTCCTCCGGGCTCGCCGACGCCAGCCCTTCGGCGAGGATCCCGGCGAACGCCCGGGTCGTCGGCGCCTCCGGTGGGCAGTCGAAGATCGTCGCCACGGTGCCTTCCGGGGTCACCTTGGCGCGCAGAAAGAACGACGTCTGACACTCTGGCACCTGTTCCATGCCCTCGTGTTCGACGGTGCCCGCTGGCAGCACCGGGATGACGTCCGCGTACTCCAGGAGCATCTCCAACACCAGGTCGCGCGGCGCGGCGGCGAACTCGTCGACGATCTCGGCCAGTCGGGCCGGCATGTCAGCCATGCGTCGAGGCTACCGCCGCCAGGCCGGGGCTTCTCAAACGGTGGGCGACTGCTCGCTGATCTCGCTGAGGGCGCTGGTGGGGTCGAGTTGCATGGCCAGGTCGCCCAGCGAGACGATCCCGACCAGCTTGCGATCGCTGTCACAGACCAGCACCCGCCGGATGCCCCGGTCCCGCATGAGCGCCGCCGCCTCACCCGCCGTGCAGTGCTGCTCGATCATGACCACCTCACGGGTGACGATCGAGCCGATGGTGGTGGCCGCAGGGGAGCTGTTCTCCGCCACGGCCCGCACCACGATGTCCCGGTCGGTCAGCATGCCGGCGAGGCTGGCGCCGTCGGTGACCACCACGTCACCGATGTCGGCCTCCTTCATCACCCTGGCCGCCTCGTCCAGGCTGGTCTCCGCCGGCAGGTACACGACTTGCTTGGTCATCACGTCACTGACCCGGTAACCGGTCATGAGAGCCTCCACGAACGTTTCCAGTCGATCCGACTGCACTACCCCGTGACGTGGCAACTACACCAGGTTTCCACGTTCCTGGCGCACCTCCTGGACAAGTCGCTCCACCAGACCGTCCAGCGGCAGCTCGGTGCGCGTGTCGCCGGCCCGATCACGCAGTTCCACGTACCCGTCGGCGAGTCGGCGGCCGACCACGACGGCCCGGGGAATGCCGATCAGCTCGGCGTCGGTGAACTTGACCCCGGCCGAGACGTGCGTGCGGTCGTCGACCAGCACCCGCAGGCCGGCGGCGGCGAGGCGCCCGCCGAACTCCAGGGCCGCGTCGAGCTGCGGGCCCTTGCCCGCAACCACCAGGTGTACGTCGCAGGGCGCGATCGCCGCCGGCCAGCTCAGCCCCCGGTCGTCGTGGTGCTGCTCGGCGACCGCCGCCACCGCCCGGGACACCCCGATGCCATAGCAGCCCATGGTCGGCCGGACCGGCTTCCCGGCCGGCCCGAGCACGTCGACCGCGAACGCGTCGGTGAACCGGCGGCCGAGCTGGAAGATGTGCCCGATCTCGATGCCCCGCCGGATCGTCAGCTCGCCCGCGTCGCAGTCGGGGCAGGGGTCGCCGGCGCGTACGTCGGCCGCCTCGATGGTGCCGTCCGGCGTGAAGTCCCGTCCGCACACCACGTCGGTCGCGTGCCGGCCCGGCTCGTTCGCCCCGGTCAACCAGGCCGACCCGGCCACCACCCGCGGATCGACCAGGTAACGGATGCCCAGCTTGTCGAGTAGCTGCGGCCCGATGTACCCGCGTACCAGCTCGGGATGGTCGGCCCACTCCTCGAAGACGTCCACCTGGGCCGGGTGCAGGGCGGCACCGACCCGTTTCAGGTCGACCTCCCGGTCACCCGGAAGCCCGATCACCAGCGGCTCGGCCCGATCCGCGCCCGGCTGCCGGACGGACAGCACGACGTTCTTCAGGGTGTCGGCGGCGGTCCAGCCGTCCCGACCGCCCAACCGGCGGGCGTTGGCCAGCTCCACCAGGCTGGCGATCGTCGGAGTCTCCGGCGTGTCGTGCACCTCGGCGGCCGGCTGCGCGGCCGGGTCACCAGCGACCGGCGCCCGGGTGAGCACCGCCTCGGTGTTGGCCGCGTAGTCGCAGGCGGTACAGCCGACGAAGGTGTCCTCGCCGACCGGTGTCGCCGCCAGGAACTCCTCCGACGCGGAGCCGCCCATCGCGCCGGACATCGCCTGCACCACCGTGTAGTCCAGGCCCAACCGGTCGAAGATCCGCCGGTACGCCGCTCGATGCCGTGCGTACGCGTCCCGCAGCCCCGCCTCGTCCAGGTCGAACGAGTACGCGTCCTTCATCAGGAACTCGCGGCCCCGCAGCAGCCCCGCGCGGGGACGCGCCTCGTCGCGGAACTTCGTCTGCACCTGGAAAAGCGTCACCGGGAAGTCCCGGTACGAGGTGAACAGGTCCTTGACCAGCAGCGCCGCCATCTCCTCGTGGGTGGGCGCCAACAGGTGCTCGGCACCACGCCGGTCGGCGAGGGTGAAGATGTCGTCGCCGTACTCCGTCCACCGGCCGCTCGTCCGGTAGGGGTCCGCCGGCAGCAGCGCCGGGAAGTGCACCTCCTGGTCACCGATCGCGAACAGCTCGCCCCGCACCACCTCGGTGATCCGGTCCAGCACCAGCTTGCCCAACGGCAGCCAGGTGTAGCCGCCCGGTGCGGCGCGACGGATGTAACCGGCGCGCAGGAGGAGCCGGTGGCTCGGCACCTCCGCGTCGGCCGGGTCCTCGCGCAGAGTTCGCAGCAACAGGGTCGACATGCGCAGCAGCATGGGTGCAGCGTAGGGCTGCGCCGATCGGACGAGCGAACCATTTCGTTCCAATGTCCGTTGCGGCCGGTCTCTGCGGGCCGCCGAAAATCTCCGGTCTGGGCGGCAACCACTGCTGCCTGAGGTGACGTCTGGGAAGTCATCAAGCCCTTCATGCACCGCTACCCAAAGGATCGGCTCGTGTGGACCCATCGCTGAGTGAGTTCGACTCGTTCGTCCGTACCCGCACGCCAGCGTTGCTGCGCTCGGCCTACCTGCTCACCGGTGACCAGCACCTGGCCGAGGATCTCGTCCAGTCGGCCCTGGCCCGGACCCACCGTTCGTGGGGCCGACTGCACCACAGCGGTAACGCCGAGGCGTACACCCGCAAGACCATGTACCACCTGCAGGTGTCCTGGTGGCGGCGGCGCCGGGTACCCGAGTCGATGCCGGGCGACCTGCCCGAGCCACGCGGAGGCGACTCGGGCCCGGACCACGCGCAACAGACGAGCCTGCGCCTCACCCTCCGGGCGGCGCTGGCGAAGCTCTCCCCGAAGCAACGGGCCGTCCTGGTGCTGAGGTTCTTCGAGGACCGCACCGAGGCCGAGGCTGCCGAGCTGCTCGGCGTCACCGTCGGCACCGTCAAGAGCCAGACGGCCAAGTCGCTGGCCAAGCTACGCGCCGTCGCGCCCGAACTCGCCGAGCTGTACGTCCTGGAAGGGAGCACCCGATGAACGACCAGCGCCTTCGGCTCGACCTGACCGACCTGGCCGAGGAGGTCACCGTGGTCGACCTCCGGGACCGGACCCTGCGTACGTCCCGCCGGCTCGGTGTCCAGCGTGCGGTGGCCACGTCGGCCGCCGCGTTGGTGCTGATCGCAGCGGTGACCGGCACTGCCTTCGCCATCCGCCCCAACCAGTCCCCGCCTCCACTCCCGGCGGACACCCCGTCGGTCATCGTGACGCCCACGCCGACGCAGTCGCCCAGCCCGACGCCGTCCACCAGCACCAGCGTCGCACCCAACTCCCCCAGTGGCGGGTCCGGCCAGAACACGCCGACGGCGGAAATCGGCAAGCTCTTCTACGGGCCCGCGGAGGTGACCGGCGCGGAGAACGCGAACCTGCGATCCTGGCGCCCCGGCGACAACCCGGTACGACTGCTGGCCCTGCCCGCCCTCGCGTTGAAGGGCAATGTGAGCGTCTCGCCGGACGGTCGCCGGGTGGCCTGGGTGGACAGCGACGGCACCAGCAACAACCTCTTCGTCGCCAACGCCGACGGTTCCGACAAGCAAAAGGTGCGCTCGGATGTCGATCCGTACTGCGTCACCGCGGTCTGGTCGCCGGACGGGCGGCAACTGCTGTTCCGCGAGACGAAGGCGAACGACGCGGGTGGACCCGGCCGGTATGGCGTGCTGGACGTGCGCTCGACGGCGAGGACTGTGCGTTGGTGGACCACTGAACCTGACGCCTGCCACGCCCTCTGGTCGGCCGACGGCCAGACCATCGCCATGAACACCGACCTCGGGGTCACGCTCTACGGCACGGACGGCACGACGAGGCGAGTCGTCCCCGGCTTCTCCCTGGACGGTTGGCGCAGCAACGACGTCGCCAGCCTCTCCCCGGACGGCTCCCGGATCGCCCTGCTGCGCAAAAAGTCGGGTGGGGACGCCGGCGATGTCGCTCGCGACCTGCGGGTCAACGTTGTGCTGAACACAAAGACCGGTCAGGAGATCAGGCTGCCACTCGGCGGACGCGAGCTGCGGCAGGTCTACTTCCAGACCGACGGGTCGATGGTCGTCCGCGTCCAGGCCGGCAACGGGTACGCCGTGCTGTTGGTGGGTGAGGACGGCCAGAAGATCTCCGAGACCGCCGAGCCGGCAGCTCTGAAGGACATGCAGATCCTGGCCGTCGGGGCCTGACGACAAGCAAGGCGAAGGGGCGGGTCACCTCCGGGTGATCCGCCCCTTCCGCGGTTCCGCTCCGATCGCCGCAGCGCGTTGATCACCGTTGGTGATCTGCGGAATTGGTTGCCGGGGTGGTCGGATCCGACTGTCGGATAGCGGCGCGCGGCGGCGGCAACCCACCACGACCAGGGGGTCGTCATGGGTGGTGTCCCGCTCGGTACCGAACTCCATCAAGGAGTAACACGATGAACCTCGGCCCGTTGACCCAGCCCGCCCGTCTCGCCGCCCCGGCCTGTCGTTCCCGCGTCCTCGTCGGTACGGCCGCCCTGCTGTTCATGGCGGTTGGCGTCACGGCCTGCGGCCCATCCGGCCCGGACCGCGCGTCCGCTCCCGCCGAGAACGGCAACGCGGTTCCAGCGACCAGTGACACCTCGGTTGGCGGCGGGGGCGGTTCCGGGTCGGGTGCGGCCCCGGTCACTGCGGCCCCGGCATCCTCGCCGGTCGGCCCGGCCGTCGGCTCGTCCCAGTGGCCTCAGCTGACCTGGTACACCGCCCAGGAGTACGGCGCGGCGAAGAACGCTCCGGCCCGGGTCTCGCGGCGTACCTCGGACGGAAGTTGGCAGCTGGTGCGTGCGGGCCGTCCGGGCAACGGTACGGCTGCCGGGCAGATCGCCGTCGCGCCGGACGGCCGGCGGGCCGCGTGGGTCGAGGCGTCCGCAAAGCGGCTGGTGATCAGCGACTTCGACGGCACGAAGCAGCGCACCATTCCGACACAGGGCCAGCAGACCTGCGCCCCGAGCTGGCTCGATTCCGACCGGGTGCTGTTCGGCCTGGGCCGGGAGAAGGACTGGACCATCGTCGCCATCAATGCCGACGGCACCGGCCGGAAGGTGGTCGCCACCCGGCAGGCGAGCTGCCCGACGGTGTCCGGTGGGTGGATCGCCCAGTTCACCGATCGAGCGGTGCACGTCCGCGACGAGCGGGGTGGCCCGCGCACGATCAGTCCGCGCATCCCCTCCGGCCTCGTCATCGACGGGGTGGCCGGCACCTCCCGCGACGGTCGGTCCCTGGTGATCAGCACCCACGTGCCCAACGCCGGTGAATGCGGATGCGGCTGGCGGTTCCGCACCTACCGGGTGGACGCCGCCAGTGGGAAGGCCACCGAACTGACGCCGCTCGATCGTGCCTGGAACGAGCCGACCGGCCACGGCCAAGCCATCGAGGCGGTCGCTCTGGCCGACGGCGGCCTGGTGGTCCAGGTCAACACCGCGACGCCGGCCGACGACGCACCGGCTTACCGCCTGGTCCGGTACGCGGCCGACGGCCGGGTGCTGGCCAGCACGGCGGTGCCCGCCGGCCAGCCATGGGGCGGCCTGCTGGGTTGAGCCAACCGGTGGACTTCCATCGGTACGAAGAGGGACCGGCCGCTCACGGGGGTGGCCGGTCCTTCTGTCGGCCCGGCCGCCAACCGATCGCCGGTCGGGTCATCCGCTTCGGGGCGTGGCCGACGGAGGTGTCGCGCGCCTGTCCATGACGTCCGCCACGTCGCCCGCTCGGGGCACTTACCGCCGTGCCTCCGGTGACAGACTGGTCGCCGCAGGCAACGAACGGCGTAAGGGGAACGCGGGTGGGCTGGCGCAGTTTTGTCGCGGTCGGGGACAGTTTCACCGAGGGCATGGATGACGCGTACCCGGACGGCACCTACCGAGGCTGGGCGGACCTGGTGGCGACCCGGCTCGCCGTCGAGACGGGCCCCGACTTCCGGTACGCGAACCTGGCCATCCGGGGCCGGCTCTTCCCCGCAGTGGTCGCCGAGCAGGTGCCGGCGGCGGTGGCGATGAAGCCCGACCTGATCAGCTTCGCGGCCGGCGGCAACGACGTGCTGCGCCGCACCTTCGACCCGGACACGCTGGTTGCCCGCTTCGACGAGGTGGTCCGGCAACTGCGTTCCGGCGGCGCGGACGTGCTGCTCTTCCGGTTCGCCGACGTGATGGCCCGACTGCCCGGCCAGCGCCTCGTCGCCCCTCGGGTGCAGTTGCTCAACCAGGCGGTCGGCGAGACCGCGGAGCGCCACGGCGCGATCATGGTGGACCTGTACGCCGACGACACGTTCCTCAACCCGATGCTCTGGAGCACCGACCGCTTGCACCTGTCCCCGGCCGGTCACCGGCGGGTTGCGGGCCAGGTGTTGAACGCCCTCGGGGTCGGGTGCGACGAGGAGTGGCTGATGGTGCCGCCGCATCCGGCACCCTCGCCATGGTTGGCCGCCCGTGCCGCCGACCTGCGCTGGGCCGGTCAGCACCTCGCACCCTGGGTGAAGCGGCGGCTGACCGGTCGCTCGTCTGGTGACACGGTGACGGCGAAGCGCCCACTGCTCGGGCCGATCGTCGACTGACGTGCTCACTCTGCACACCGCGCCGCTGCTGCGGCACTCCCTGGGCGGCGAGCCGGTGCCGGAGCACGCCGTGCTCGTCGGCGGCGACCGGGTCCAGGCTGTCGGCCCGCTGGCCGAGTTGGCTGAGGCGTACGCGGGCGCTCGGGTCCGCCGTTGGCCCGGCACGTTGGGCCCGGGTCTGCTGCACGACGGGCCGCTGCCGGCAGCGCCCACCCCGCGCGAGCGGGTGCACGCCCTGCTGCGCAACGGCGTGACGGCGGTGCTGGTGGAGCACCTGGCCGATCCGGCGCTTCGGGCTGCCGTCGACAGGGGTGACCTGCTGGTGCTGCCCACGGCCGTGCCGCCGACGGTGCTCGTGGGTGGGCGGGCTGACCTTGCCGTCCATGGTGTCGACGGCGCCTGTCTGGTGACCGTGGTCGCCGGCCGGATCGCCCACCGCCGCGCCTGAGCGCATCTCGCGTGCGCTCCGTCGCACCCCGATGGCCGGTCATCGGACCGGGTTGCGGCGTAGTTTGGGGATCATGTCTGTGCCGAACGATCCTGATCCCCGCCTTCAGTCGTACGCGGACCCGCAGCGACTGGTCACCACCGAGTGGCTGGCCGAGCACCTGGGCGACGAGGGCCTCGTCGTCGTCGAGTCCGACGAGGACGTGCTGCTCTACGAATCCGGTCACATCCCCGGTGCTGTCAAGGTCGACTGGCACCTGGAGCTGAACGACCAGGTGACCCGGGACTACCTGGATGCCGCGAGCTTCGCCGAGTTGTGTGCGGCGAAGGGCATCGGCCGGGGCGACACCGTCGTCTTCTACGGCGACAACTTCAACTGGTGGGCCGCGTACGCCCTCTGGGTGTTCTCGCTCTTCGGCCACGCCGACGTGCGGCTGCTCGACGGCGGCCGGCAGAAGTGGATCGCCGAGGGGCGCGAGGTGACCCGCGAAAAGCCGGCTCGCCCGCGCGCCGACTATCCGGTGCCACTGCGTGACGACGCGCCGCTGCGGGCCTTCCGTGAGCAGGTCATGGCGCACGTCGCATCCGGCCGGCCACTTGTCGACGTCCGGTCGCCGAGTGAGTACACCGGTGAGACGCTGCACATGCCGGACTACCCGCAGGAGGGTGCGCTGCGCGGTGGGCACATTCCGGGCGCGGTCAGCAAGCCGTGGAAGTCCGCCGCAAATGAGGACGGCACGTTCAAGTCCGCCGACGAGCTGAAGGCGATCTACGCCGACCAGCTCGGGCTCAGCCCGGACGACGACGTGATCGCGTACTGCCGGATCGGCGAGCGGTCCAGCCACACCTGGTTCGTGCTGCGGCACCTGCTGGGCTACCCGCAGGTGCGCAACTACGACGGCTCGTGGACCGAGTGGGGCAACCTGGTCCGGGCGCCCGTCGTCAAGGGCGACCAGCCCGGCGGCCTCGCCGCCTGACCGGGCCCCGACCGTTCCCGCGCGACCATGACGGCCGCGCGGGAACGGTGCTCAGCTGGCGAGCGCGACCACGCCGCGCAGGTTGCGGACCACCCCGGTGATCTCGCCGGTCTCCGGGTTCCATCGCGCCACGCCGTCCGGGTCCAGCCGGAGCAGCACGGCACCCATGTTGTCCCAGCCCAGCACGGGGCAGCAGCCTTTGCTCCGGTCCCGGCCCAGGTCCAGCACGTGCGCCACCGCGCCGGTGCGGGAGTCCAGTACGGCGACCCCCTCGGCACCGTCGAGTTCCCCGCTGGTGATCCACGCCGCGCTGGCCACCCGCCCGCCGTGCAGCCAGCCACGGCCGTAGAACTCGTTGATCTGGTAGGGCGAGGGCAGCGCCGAGCTGGTGACCGGCTGTTCGGAGCGAACCGTGCCATCCAGGGCGGTTCGACTGCGCAACTTCAGGCCGCCCCGCTCGCCGACCATCTCGATCAGGGGTGCCTCGCGGCCGGCCGCCGGGTCGGGTGCGACCACGTCCCAGGCCGAGACGTCGATGGTGCTCGCCGCGTCGGAGTCCCGCTCCACCGCGTACGTCCGGTTGTCGCCGCCGACCAGTACCCGGTTGCCCGACCAGACCACCAGCTCCAGGTAGCCGTCGAGCGGGATCCGGCGTACGCCCGGTTTGACGAGGTCGACCATGACGAGCTCGTTGGTCTGCGCGAAGGCCGCCCAGCGGCCGTCCGGCGACAGCACTCCCGGCTTCACCGCGGCTGCCTCGTTGCCGCCCGCGTCCCTCGTGGGCGCGAGCGTCACCAGATCGAGACTGCGCACCACACCGTCGTTGCCGAGCACCCGAACCGGCCCGTTGGCGTGGGACTCCTCGTCCAACGGCTGGTACAGCGCGAGCGCCCGCTCGACCGGCCGCTCGGAGAGCCGCACGGTCGCCGGGCCGCTGAGTCGGGCCAGCGGATCGGGTGGGAAGGTCAGCTCGGCGGGGGGCCGCTGCACGGGATCGGCGTGGGTGGGTTCGGCGGTCGGGGTCGGTGCCACCGGGTGGTCCGGGGGTGAGGTGGCGGGCGGTCGCAGAACCGCCACCGTGCCACCGCCGATCAGTGCCACGGCCAGGGCGACCGCGCCGACGGCCCGTCGGGTACGCCGGGTCCGTCGAGCCCGCTCCCAGCTGGCCGTGGCCGGCTGGCTGGGCAGCACGTCCTCGACGCTGACAGTCAGCAGTTGGCGAAGGTCCTGCTCGTTCACGGCTTCACCTCCACGCCGGTGGTCAGATCGCCCGAGCCTGAGCCCGTTCGGGCATCGCGGGCGAGATCCGGGGCGACCTCGCGGAGCCGGCGCAGCGCGGCATGACACTGGCTCTTCACGGTGCCGACGGTCACCCCGAGCGCCTCGGCGGTGGCGACCTCGGTCAGGTCCTCGTAGTAGCGCAGCACCAGGACAGCCCGCTGCCGGGGCGGCAGCAGGCCCAGCGCGTCGTGCAGGGTCAGCCGCAACGCGCCGTCCCGGTCGTGGGCCACCTGCTCCGGCGGTGTTGCGCTGAGCCATTCCCGCCGGCGGCGACGCCACCACGACACCGCGTCCCGGTAGAGGATGGCCCGCACGTACGCGGAGGGGTCGCCGTCCCGGACCGAGGCCCAGCGCAGCGCCAGCTTGAGCAGGGCGTCCTGGAGAAGATCTTCGGCCTGGTGCCGATTGCCACAGATCAGGTAGGCCGCGCGGAGCAGCCGGTGTTGGTGGTTCTCCACGAAGGCGAGGTAGCCGTCGCGGCCGTCGTTCCCCGTCGGTGCCATCCGGCCCCCTCCCGGCCGTCGCGGTGCGCGTCACCTGCCAGACGCACGGGGAGGGCCAAAAGGTTGGGTCAGCTCTCCGGCAGCCCGGTGAGGTAGCGCTGGAGGGTCGGTGCGATCCAGGAGACCAGCTCCTCGGGTGGTGTGTCCACCATGGGCGGTAGGCGGACGATGTACCGGGTGAAGGCGAGGCCGAGGAGTTGACTGGCCACCAGGCCGGCCCGTCGGGCGGTCAGCGCCGAATCGCTGCCGAACGCGGTCACGGCGGCAGTGAGCTGGTCGGCGAAGATGCCGCGCATGCGTTCGGCCGCGCCCGGATTGGTGCTGGCGGCGCGAAGCAGCGCCACGAGCGTCTCGTCGCCGTCCCAGCGGGCGAGGAAATGCCGGACCAGCACCTCGCCGAGACGAGCGGGCGGCACCGCGCTCAGATCGGGCAGGCGTAGGTCGAATTCGGCGGCCGCCGCGAAGAGCCCTTCTTTGCTGCCGTAGTAGCGCATGACCATCGACGGGTCGATCTGGGCGTCGGCGGCGATGGCCCGGATCGTGGCGCGCTCGTATCCGTCCGCCGCGAACCGTTCCCGGGCAGCTCGGAGGATCGCCGCCCGGGTCGCATCGGAGCGGCGGGGGTGGGTCGGCTGGGCGGACGCTGTCATGCCCACGACCGTATGCCAACAACTGTTGACATGCAATCAGCAGCGCCTTAACGTTGCCAACAAGTGTTTGCCAACAGGTGTTGGCAAAGGTTTGGAGGTTGACATGCTGCCGACGAGTACCGACGTCCTGGTGGTGGGCGCTGGCCCCACCGGTCTCGCCACCGCGCTGACACTGGCCCGCCGCGGGATCGACGTGATCGTGCTGGACCAGCAGGCCGAACCGCCGACGACCTCCCGTGCGGCGGTGGTGCACGCGTACACCCTGGAGGTGCTGGACCGGATCGGCGTTGCGGCGCCGCTGGTCGCCCAGGGGGTGCGGTCGCCGCGCTTCACCGTCCGCGATCGGGACCGGATGTTGCTGTCGGTGCCGTTCCACGAGCTGCCGTCCCGCTTCCCCTACGCGCTGCTGGTCTCCCAGTCGGTCACCGAGGCGGTGCTCACCGAGCGGTTGGCCGACCTCGGTGTCCGGGTGCGGCGGCCGTGCCGGCTGACCGGGCTGGAGGTGACCGCTGACGGGGTGCTGGCGCAGGTCGACGGGGAAGCGCTGCGCGCCCGGTACGTGGTCGGTGCCGACGGCTTGCACAGCACCGTCCGGCAGGCGGCCGGCATCGAATTCGACGGCGTCAGCGACGCCGAGTCCTTCGTGCTCGCCGACGTGCGGGTGGACAGCGCCCTGCCCGGCGAGGAGGTGGCTCTCTTCCTTGCCCGCTCCGGGCCACTGGTCTGGGCGCCGCTCCCCGACGGGGTGATCCGACTGGTAGCCGCGGTGGAGACAGCCCCGGCCGCACCGGACGTGGCGTACCTCCAGGCGCTGCTCGACGAGCGCGGCCCGGCGCGACGGCCCGCCCGGGTGACGGAGGTGCTCTGGGGCTCCCGGTTCCGGGTGCACCACCGGATCGCCGACACCTTCCGAGCCGGGCCGGTGCTGCTGGCCGGCGACGCCGGGCACGTGCACAGCCCAGCCGGAGGGCAGGGCATGAACCTCGGCATCTGCGACGCGGTTGCCCTCGGGACCGCGGTGGCGGACGTGCTCGACGGAGGTCCGGAATCGCTGCTCGACGACTACACCGCCCGGCAGCGGCCGATGGCCGAGGACGTGCTGAGCTTCGCCGCCGGGCTGACCCGGCTGGCCGCCGTCCCCCCGGCTCGCCGTCCGGCTCGCGACGTGCTGCTCCGGCTGCTCGGCGTACTGCCGCCAGCCCGCCGGAAGGTCGCGCTGCGCCTTTCCGGGCTGTCCCATCGGGAACGGACACCGAGCTAGGCCGCGGTGGGGCTCAGCACGCCGGGGGCAGCCGGCCGCAGTGTCCGCCACGCGGCCAGGGTGACCAGCGCGAACGTGCCTGCCGCCGCGCCCGCCACCGGCACCGTGCCGTACGCCGCAGCGGCAAGTCCGGCGAGCACCGCCCCGACCGGCGCGGTGAGCAGACCGACCATCCGCTGGGCTGCACCCACCCGGCCGAGCAGCCCGGCCGGCACGTGCCGCTGACCGTACGACGCGCACAGGCTGTTCCACACGACGGTGCCGGCGGCGAAGACGGCCAGTGCGAACCCGCCCGACACCGGATCCCGGGCAAGCGCGAAGCCGGCCAGCGCCACGGTCTCCACGGCGAGCACCGCGCGCAGCGCCGGCACCGTGCCGAGCCGGGCGGCGAGCCGACTCGCGCCGAGAGCCCCCGCCACACCGCCGACGATGGCCGCAGCGGCGAACAGCCCGTACCCGGCGGGCGGCACCCGCAGCACGTCCAGCGCGTAGAGCACCAGCACCGCCATGATCCCGCTGATCGCCAGGTTGCTCGCGGCGGCGAGCACGGTCACCCGCCACAGGGTCCGGTGCGCGCGCAACCAGCGCAGCCCTTCGACGATCTCGCTCCACACCGACCCGCGCCGCAGCACGGGTCGCGAGTGCGCGTTCGCGACGGGAGCCAGGGCCAGCACGAGCAGGGCGGCCGCGGCGAAGGTGAGGGCGTCGACCGCGAACGGGAGAGCCGGGGCGACGGCGAAGAGGACACCGGCGGCGGGTGCGCCCAGGAAACCACCGGCCACTGCGGCGCCCGCCTGAAGTCGACCGTTCGCCCGGGGCAGCGCGTCCGGCGGTACCAGCGCGGGAAGCAACGCGAACGAGGCGGAGTCGAAGAGGGTGCCCAGCGTGGCGAGCAGGAACGCCGCCACCAACAGCACCGCAACACTGATCCGGTCCAGGGCGACCGTCACGGCCAGCGCCGCCACCACGGTGGCGCGTACCCCGTCGACCAGGGCCATCGTCCGACGACGGTCCCAGCGGTCCGCGTACACGCCGCCGAGCAGACCGAAGAGCAACGGCGGCAGTTGGCCGACCACGGTGATCGCCGCGATGATCCGAGGGTCGCGGGTCACCGTCGCGGCCAACAGGGCCAGCGCCGGCGTACGCAGCGCGTCCCCGAACCGCGACGAGACGGCGGCGGACCAGAGCAGCCGGAAGTCCCGGCCGAGAGCGGAGGAGGTCATTCGGTGACCGTGCAGGTTCGACCGGGTCGAGGGTCAAGCCGCGCGGTGTGCCAACCCGCCCGCTGACCGCCACTCCATCACAGGCAGTTTGCGGTCTACGCTTGCCCGGTGACGGTGGAGCAACAGGCACGGGGTGCGGCGGGTGCGGGCCGGCGCAGATCCCGCAAGGAGGAAATCCTGGAGATCGCGGTCGGTCTGTTCGCCGCCCGCGGCTATCACGGTGTGTCGATGGACGACATCGGCGCAGCGGCCGGTGTGACCGGTCCGGCGCTCTACCACCACTTCGCCGGCAAGGAGGCGATGCTGGCCGCCGCGCTGATCCCGGTGAGCGAGGGTTTGCTGGCCGGCGGGCGGGAACGAGCCGCCGGGCGCCCGGATGACCCGCGCGGTGTGCTGGAGTCGCTGATCGACTTTCACGTCGAGTTCGCGCTGGCCAACCCGGCGGTGATCGCCCTGCACCTGCACGAGTTGGACCGCCTGCCGGAGGAGCCGCGGCGGCGGATCCGTCGCCTGCAACGGCTCTACGTCGAGGAATGGGTCACCGTGCTGACCGCGCTGCACCCGGGCATGCCCGACGGCGAGGCGCGGGTGCTCGCGCACGCCGCGTTCGGTCTGATGAACTCGACGCCGTTCCTCGGCGGTGAGGTGGACCGGCGGCGCCGCGCCGAGTTGCTGCGCGACGCCACCCTGGCCGCGCTGCTCGCCTGAAACCCGACTCGTCAGAAGTCCGCCGGTCGTGATTCCCTAACCATCGTCCCAACATCCGGACGCCGGGAGGAAACATGATCGAGTCACTGCTGGTCGCCAATCGGGGCGAGATCGCACGCCGGATCATCCGTACCGCCAAGCGGCTCGGCATCCGCGCGATCGCGGTGTACTCGGAGGCCGACGCCGACCTGCCGTTCGTCGCCGAGGCGGACGAGGCGGTCCTGATCGGCCCGCCGAACCCGGCGCAGAGCTACCGCAACACCGAGGCGATCATCGCTGCCGCGAAGTCGACAGGTGCGCAGGCCATCCACCCCGGGTACGGCTTCCTGTCGGAGAACGCCGAGTTCGCCCGTACCGTCGAGTCGAGCGGCCTGATCTGGGTCGGGCCCGGCGCGGACGCGATCGCCGCGATGGGCGACAAGATCAATGCCCGGAACCTGATGGCCGCGGCCGGCGTTCCGGTCGCGCCCGGCACCACCGACCCGGCCGCCGACCTGGATGCGGCGGTGACGGCCGCTGCCGAGATCGGCTACCCGGTGATGGTCAAGGCCGCGGCCGGTGGCGGCGGCATGGGCATGGGCGTGGCCGTCGACGAGGCCGCGCTGCGCACCGAGTACGACAAGGTGTGCACGTTCGCCGAGCGGATGTTCGGCGACGGTTCGGTGCTGATCGAGCGGTACTTCCCCCGGGTGCGCCACGTCGAGGTGCAGATCCTCGGCCTGGCCGACGGCCGGGTGGTGGCGCTCGGCGAGCGGGAGTGCTCGGTGCAGCGGCGCAACCAGAAGCTGGTCGAGGAGTCCCCTTCGCCGGCGGTGTCGCCGGAGCTGCGGTCCCGCCTCCTGGCGGCGGCGGTGCGTGCTGGTGAGGCGGTCGGCTACCGCAACGCGGGCACGGTGGAGTGCCTGCTCGACCCGGCCTCCGGTGAGTTCTTCTTCCTCGAGATGAACACGCGGCTGCAGGTGGAGCACCCGGTGACCGAGTACGTCTACGGCGTGGACCTGGTCGAGGAGCAGTTGCGGGTGGCGGCCGGGCTGGCCCCGACCTTCGACCCGGACGGGCTGGTCCCGCGCGGGCACGCGATCGAGATGCGGATCAACGCGGAGGACCCGAAGCGTTTCTTTCCCGGCCCGGGCGTGATCAGGACCTGGGTGGAACCGACGGGTGAGGGCGTCCGGGTGGACTCCGGCTACACCGAGGGCAACACCGTCACCCAGTTCTACGACAGCCTGCTGGCCAAGCTGATCATCACCGGCGCCACCCGGGACGAGGTGCTGGAACGGGCGAAGGCGGCGGTCGCCCAGTTCCAGATCGAGGGCCCGAAGAACAACGTCCCCTTCTTCGCCGAGCTGCTAAACAACGCCGAGTTCCGCTCCGGCACCTACGACACCGGCATAGTCCCCCGCATGCGCTAACCCCCACCCCCACCCCCACCCCCACCCCCGCAGCGGTTGATCAAGAGGTTTGCGTCAGGATTCCGGCTCCGGATGACGCAAACCTCTTGATCAACAGGGGGTGGCATGCTGGGAGGATCCCCAGCACAGCACTACGTCACAGTGAGGTGACCCCTTATGGCGGACCTGCCGGATTTTGTCTCCATTCGCGAGGTCGGGCCACGGGACGGGCTGCAGAACGAGGACCCGATTCCGGCCGACGCCAAGGTGCGGCTGCTCGACGCGCTCTCCGCCACCGGTGTACGCCGGATCGAGGCGGTGTCGTTCGTCCACCCGAAGGCGATTCCGCAGATGGCCGACGCCGACGAGGTGTGGCGGCGGGCGGTGCGGGCCGACGGCGTGCGTTATTCGGCGCTGGTGCCGAACACCCGGGGTGCCCAGCGCGCTCTCGCCGCCGGGTTCACCGAGATCGAAGTGGTCGTCTCGGCCAGCGACACGCACAACCGGCGCAACGTCAACCGGTCCACCGACGAGTCACTGGACGACATCGCCGAGCTGATCGACCTGCTGCACGGCGCTTCCGCGCGGGTCGAGGTGATCGTGGCGACCAGCTTCGGCTGCCCGTACGAGGGGGACATCGACCCGCGGCGGGTGGCCGGGATCGTGGACCGGGTGGTCCGCGACGGCGCCGACCGGGTCGCGTTCGGCGACACCACCGGCATGGGCACGCCGCGCCGGGTCCGCGAGCTGCTGACCGCGGTACGCGACCGCAACGCGCACGTCCCGGTCCTGCTGCACTTCCACAACACCCGGGGTACGGCGCTGGCCAACCTGTTGACCGCATTGGAGTTGGGGGTGACCGAGTTCGACGCCAGCGTCGGTGGTCTGGGTGGCTGCCCGTACGCGCCGGGGGCGAGCGGCAACCTGGCCACCGAGGAGGCCGTGCACATGCTGCACGACATGGGCATCGACACCGGCGTCGACCTGGCGGCCCTGATCGAGGTGGCGGAGCTGGCCGAGGAGTTGCTCGGCAAGAAGCTCCCGTCCGGTGTGCTGCGCGCGGGTCCGCGGACCCGACTGACGTCGATGCCGAGCTGACCGCTGGGCGGACACGGGGAGGGGCCGGCGCGATGCCGGCCCCTCCGACGTACCCGGTCGATCAGCTCACGGAGGTGAGCATGCTCGGCCAGCTGTCGCGGAAGATGTCAGCCCCGGTGCGGTCCGTGCCGCGCTCGGTGGCGATGCGGGTGCCGGCGAAGAGGTTGCTGACCCGGTTCGCCTCGGCGGTGCTCGGGTACGGGTTGGTGCAGCTGGTGCCGGCGCTGCCGCCGGACATCAGCAGCGAGCAGTTCCCGTTGTAGTTGTCCGGCAGGCCGAGGATGTGCCCGATCTCGTGGGTCATGATCCGCAGCGGGTTGTACTGCGCTGCCTGCTGCGTGTCGATGTAGACCCGGCCGTTGCCGAGGCTGGTCCGCACGGCGTACGAGCCGCCGCCGGTGATCTGGTAGATCCGGAGGTTGGAGCCGCAGTTCGCCGAGAGCGTCAGGTTCGACGTGGCGTTGTTCCAGATCGAGGCGGCCTGGCTGGCGGTGCCGGCGTAGTTGCCCGCCTGGCTGGTGTTGTAGCAGATGGTCATTGCGGCGGACGCGGGCGAGGGGTTGGCGACCGTGACGCCGAGGGTGGTGAGTGCCGTCGCCACCAGGGCGACCGCGAGCCGATTGAGTCGTGAGGTCATCGCTGACTCCAATCCGGGAGGAGGGGTGCCAGGAGCCTAGCGATAAGTATTCACGTTTTTCAATGTCTTGTTCTGGGCTTCGCCGTCTGGTTCGCTCATGGGTCGCCGGCAGTCGCGCCGATGCGATAGCCTAACGATCGTTCAGGTCAGGATGGCGAGGGAGTCGGCGTGACGCTCGACGGTGAGGCGCTGGAGCAACTGCGCAAGCGGGCCCGGTCCGGCGGCGCGGACAAGTACCACGCGGCCAACGCGGCCAAGGGCAAGCTGTTCGCCCGTGAGCGGGTCGCGCTCCTGGTCGACGAGGGTTCGTTCGTCGAGGACGGCCTCTACGCGAACGCGCTGGCCGACGGGCTGCCGGCCGACGGGGTCGTCACCGGCACCGCCACGATCGACGGCCGCCAGGTCTGCCTGATGGCCAACGACTCCACCGTCAAGGCCGGCAGTTGGGGCGCTCGCACCGTCGAAAAGATCATCCGCATCATCGAGCGTGCGTACGGCGCGGGTGTGCCCATGGTCTACCTGGTCGACTCGGCGGGTGCTCGGATCACCGACCAGGTCGACCTCTTCCCCGGCCGGCGTGGCGCCGGAAAGATCTTCTGGAACCAGGTGCGCGCCTCGGGGTCGATCCCGCAGGTCTGCGCGTTGTTCGGTCCGAGCGCCGCCGGTGGGGCGTACATTCCGGCGTTCTGTGATGTGGTGGCCCTGGTCGACGGCAACGCGAGCATGTATCTCGGCTCCGACCGGATGGTCGAGATGGTCACCGGCGAGAAGACCACCCTGGAGGCGATGGGCGGGGCCAAGGTGCACACCGCCGAATCGGGCGTCGGGCACTTCCTCTGCAAGACCGAGGCCGACGCGCTCGACGTGGTGAAGACCTACCTGTCGTACCTGCCGGCGAACTGGACGCAGCAGCCGCCGACCGCGCCGCCGGTCGCCGCGCCGGCGAAGGCCGACCTGGCCGCGCTGGTGCCGGCCAGCGAGCGGCAGGCGTTCGACATGCGGCGGTACGTCAAGGGCCTGCTCGACGAGGGTTCCTTCTTCGAGATCCAGGCACTCTGGGCCAAGGAGCTGACCATCGGCTTCGGCCGTCTCGACGGTCAGGTCGTCGGCGTCATCGGCAACAACTCGATGTTCAAGGGCGGTGTGCTCTTCGTCGACTCGGCCGACAAGGCGACCAGGTTCGTGCAACTCTGCGACGCGTTCAACGTGCCGCTGCTGTTCCTCAGCGACGTGCCCGGTTTCATGGTCGGCAGCGTGGTCGAGAAGCAGGGGATCATCCGGCACGGCGCCAAGATGATCACCGCGATCTCCGAGGCGACGGTGCCGAAGATCTGCGTGGTGGTCCGCAAGGCGTACGGCGCCGGCCTCTACGCGATGGCCGGCCCCGGCTTCGAGCCGGACGCCACCATCGCGCTGCCCACCGCGAAGATCGCGGTGATGGGGGCCGAGGCCGCCGTGAACGCGGTCTACGCCAACAAGATCGCCGCCATCGGCGACGAAGACGAGCGGGCCGCCTTCGTCGCCGCCAAGCGGGCCGAGTACGAGAAGGACATCGACGTGATCCGGCTCGCCAGCGAGTTGGTGGTGGACGCCATCGTCGAGCCGCACGACCTGCGTACCGAGTTGGTCCGTCGCTTCGCGGCCGCGCGTACGAAGGATCGGCACTTCTCCCGCCGTCGGCACGGCGTCACCCCGGTCTGATCCTCGACCCAGGCCGCCACAGCGACCCGCCCCGGCGTCACGAGCGCCCGGCGGACCGTCCACACAGGAGGATGAGATGGACTTCCGGCTCACCGACGAACAAGCGGCGTTGCGGGAGAGCGTGCGGGACTTCGCGCGCGACGTGGTCGCCCCGGTCATCGCCGAGCACTACGAGCAGCACACGTTCCCGTACGAGGTGATCCGGCAGATGGGCAAGATGGGCCTGTTCGGCCTGCCCTTCGACGAGGAGCACGGCGGCATGGGCGGTGACTACTTCGCGCTCTGCCTGGCCCTGGAGGAGTTGGCCCGGGTCGACTCCAGCGTGGCCATCACGCTGGAGGCGGCGGTCTCGTTGGGCGCGATGCCGATCTACCGCTTCGGCACCGAGGAGCAGAAGGCGACGTGGCTGCCCAGGCTGCTCAGCGGCGAGGCGCTGGCCGGTTTCGGTCTCACCGAGCCGGGCACCGGCTCGGACGCCGCCGGCACCCAGACGCGGGCGGTCCTCGACGGTGACGAGTGGGTGATCAACGGGTCGAAGGCGTTCATCACCAACTCGGGGACCGACATCACGGCCATGGTGACCGTCACCGCGGTGACCGGCACCAACCCGGACGGCTCCAAGGAGTTGTCGACAATCATCGTGCCGACCGGCACGCCCGGGTTCACCGTGGCACCGGGCTACTCCAAGGTGGGGTGGACCGCCTCGGACACCCACGAGCTGACCTTCGACGACTGCCGGGTGCCGGCGGCGAACCTGCTCGGCGAGCGGGGCCGCGGCTTCGCCCAGTTCCTGCGGATCCTCGACGAGGGTCGGATCGCCATCGCGGCGCTGGCCGTCGGCCTCGCCCAGGGCTGCGTCGACGAGTCGATCAAGTACGCGAAGGAGCGGCACGCCTTCGGCCGGCCGATCGGCGTCAACCAGGCCATCCAGTTCAAGATCGCGGACATGGAGCTGAAGGCGCACACCGCCCGGTTGGCCTACTACGACGCTGCCGCCCGGATGCTGGCCGGCGAGCCGTTCAAGCGGCAGGCCGCCATCGCCAAACTGCACGCCAGCACGATCGCGGTGGACAACGCCCGGGAGGCCACCCAGATCCACGGCGGCTACGGCTTCATGAACGAGTACCCGGTGGCCCGGTTCTGGCGGGACTCCAAGATCCTGGAGATCGGCGAGGGCACCAGCGAGGTGCAGCGCATGATCATCGCTCGTGATCTGGGTCTCTGAAGGCTCCGCCGAGCAAGCTGACTGACCGGTCCCGGCAGGGCTGTCCGTACGGCTGTCGGGTTTTGGCGAGGAGGCGTCGGTAGCCCGACGTTCGGCTGCCGTTGGTCGTAGTCGATCCGTACTCTTCGTGCCCATGACTCCGGATCATGATCGGTCGCGGAGCCCGGCTGGTCGTACCGCCCTGCCGGAGCTGCTCCGCGGGCATCGACGCACGGCGGGCCTGACCCAGGCCGAGTTGGCGTCCCGGGCCGGGGTGGGTGTGCGGACGGTGCGTGACCTGGAGCGTGGTCGGTCGGTCCGGCCGCAACGCACCACCGTCGAGTTGCTGGCCGCGGCGTTGGCGCTGACCGGCACCAGCCGGGCGGCGTTCCTGGCCGCGGCCCGCGGCTCGGCCGGTGCCGAGTCATCCCGGCCAGACACCACCTCGACGGCGCCGGTCGCCGGCGCAACCACGTCGGAAGCCGCACCCGCCGACCCGCCGATCGCCCTCCCGCCGCCGGTCACGCTGGTCGGCCGGGACCGCGACGTCACCGAACTGGCCGGAATGCTGACCGCGGAGCGCGGGCCCCGACTGGTGAGCCTGGTCGGCTTGGCCGGGGTCGGCAAGACCGCCCTGGCGACGGCGGTGGCGCACACGGCGGCCTTCGCCCATCCGGCCGGTGTGGCCGGTGTGCTGGTCGGCGAGGGCTCGGACGGACCGGACGTGCTCGCTGCGTCGATGGCGGTACTCGGCGCGGCGCGGCTACCGGAGCTGGTGGTTCGGCTCGCCGGGCGGCCGGCGCTGTTGGTGATCGATGCCGTGGAGCGCGCCCCGAACCCGGTGGCCGCGACGCTGCATCGGCTGACCGGTGCGTTGCCCTCGCTGCGGGTGTTGGTCACCGGGCGGCATCCGGTCGGGCTACCCGGCGAGAGGGTCTGGCCGGTCGCGCCACTCGACGTGCCCCCGCCGGGCGCCGAAAACTCCGGAGCGGCCGCCCTCGAAGCGTGGCCGGCGGTCGCGTTGTTCACCTCCCGGCTCGCGCAGGTCCGCCGGGAGTCGCCCACCCCCGACGAGCTGCCAGCGCTCGCCGCGCTGGTTCGCCGGCTGGGAGGACTGCCGCTGGCCATCGAGCTGATGGCCGCCCGGGGCCGACTCCTCGACCTCACCCAACTACTCGACCGGTACGGCGACCGGGTGCTCGACCTCGCGACTCCCGCCGATCCGGCGGTCCACCCCGGTTGGGACGCACCGGATGCGCTCACCCGTCGATCGAGCGGCCGCGCCGCCACACCTGCGCCTGCGGCGGTCACCCTGCGGGACGCGGTGGCGACCAGCTACCGATTGCTGGCACCGGCCGAGCGTGCGGCGCTGCGCCAACTCGCCGTGTTCGACCATCGCTGGTCGGTGGAGTTGGCCGAGGAGATGCTCGCCGACGAGGCGGACCGGGACGGCGCGGTGGTGACCGACCCCGTTCCGTTGTTGGACCGGTTCGTCGAGCTCGGGCTGCTGAGCGTCCGTGGCACCGGCTCGTTCCGGTTCCGGCTGCTCGACGCGGTCCGCGACTATGCCGTCGAACAGGCAGCCGGCGAGGGTGAGTTGACCCGCATCCGACGTCGGCACGCGGAGGTGATCGCGCGCCTGGTGGCGCGGACCGCGACCGACCTGGTCGGCCCCCGGTCGCCCGACGCGGTGCAGCGGCTGGACGAGATGAGCAGTGACATCAGCTCGTCGCTGGTGCACGCGGCCACGGACGACCCGCTGATCGCGCTGCGGCTGGCGGCCTGCCTGACCCGCTGGTGGCGGTTCCGTGGGCGCGACGTTGCCGGGCGGCGGTGGCTGCGGCGGCTGTTGGCGGATCCGCGGACCGCCGACGCCGATCCGGTCCTGCGTGGCTGGGCGGCTCTCGGGGTTGCCCGGCTCGCGGCCGAGCACGGAGCGGGCGCCGAGGAGTTGCCGACCGCGCGTGCCGCGCTGGACATCTTCCGGCAGGCCGGTGATGTCACCGGGGAGTTGGAGGCACGAAACGTGCTCGGCACCCTGCTGCTCTCCGTCGGCCAGCACGATGAGGCTCGCGAGCAGGCCGAGACGGCTCTGCGGATGGCCGCCCGCAATGGCCGAACCAGGGACCTGGCGGTGGCCCAGAACAGCCTCGCCTGGCACGAGATCCGGGTTGGCGACCTGGCTGCGGCCCGCCGCCGGCTCGCTGCGGCGGACCGGCTCGCGGCCGAGAGTGGGGAGCAGCGACTTCGAGTGCTGACCTGGGCCAATCGGGCCGAGGTCGCCCGACTGGAGGGCTGGTACGCGGACGCCGTCGACCATGGCCGACGGGTCGTTGCGGCGTTGTCCGAGCTGGGTGATCCGGGGCTCCGCCGGCGGGTGCTCGGCAAACTCGGGTTGGCGCTCGCTCAGGACGGGCGCGGCACCGAGGCGACCGAGGTGCTCACTGAGCTGCGCGCGGCGGCCGCCGAGGTCGTATCGGCGCGAGCGTCGGCCATGGCACCGCGCCCGCGCTCGGAGGACGCCGCGTCGTCCTCGGGTGGGGCGGAGGCAGGGCTCTGCGCGTTGATCGAGGGGAATCTGGCGCTGCACCAGGGTGACCGGGAGTTGGCCGCCGAGTGGTTCGCCGCCGCCGCCGACGACCCGGGTCAGGATCGCAGAGACGTGGTGGAGGCGCTGGTCGGACTGGCCGCGAGCACCGCGAACCCGGCGGTTCTCGATCGGCTGGAGCGGGTCTGTCAGGAGAACGGCATTCGGCTGCTGCCGCAGGAGTCGGGGCTGCTCTACGCGCTGACCGCCGTTCGGGGTGTGGCGGAGGCACGCTAGGGCCTGTGTCGTGAGTGGCCTTGGGGTGGCCAGCCTCCGGGAGAGTGGCGCGGGCGAAGAGCCCCCTTGGTGCTACCCCTCGCTGTCCGCCCGCGCCGTCACCCCCCGGTGATCCCCGGTGAGGGAAGCCTGCCACCGCTACGGCGGCAGGAAGTCGGGTTAGACCGAATTATCCGGCTTGGCCGGGCCAGTTCTGCCGGTCTTTCTGCCGGTGCCGCCACGCGTGCTGCTCAGCGTTGTCTGGCACCGTCGCTGGCGGGGGTCTGCTGCTCGGGGCCGACCTCGTCGCTACCGGCGGTGGCGCATGGGTGCGCGGCGTCACGGACCCGACGCAGCCCGTCCAGGAGGGCTGCGAGCGCCTCCGGGTCGAGTTGACCGGTGAACCACTGCTCGATCATCTGCAGGTGCCCGGGTAGCGTCTCGTTCAGTCGGTGCATCCCGGCGGCGGTGACCACCGCGTACGAGCTGCGCCGGTCACTCGGGCAGGCCCGGCGGGTGAGTAGGCCGTCCCGTTCCATCCGGTCCACCACGCGCGTCACGCCGCTGGTCGACAACGAGGTCTGCGCCGCGAGGTCGGTCATGCGCAGTTGGTTGCCCGGCGAGCGGGCGAGTCGGGTGATGACCTCGAACTCGACCGCGGAGAGGCCGTGCTCCTCGAGTTGGGCGGTGAACCGGGCGGACAGCCCGGCGTGTGCCTCGAAGAGCAGGCCGACGGCGGTGATCCGGGGATCGTCGAACACGTTGGTCACTCGTTCATCCTACCAGTACTTGACACGGGGAATGTTGTTGCGGTTCTATTTGCTTCAGCAGTCGTTGGGCTATTAAACATTCCTCTGGAGGACAGCAGCATGACCAGCAGCATCGATGCGGTTACCCGCGACTGGGACGGCCTCACCATCCCGGCGGCCGGCACCTACGCGCTCGACGGGGCGCACAAGCGTGTCGGCTTCGTCGCTCGGCACATGATGGTCAGCAAGGTTCGTGGTGAGTTCAAGGAGGCGACCGCCACCATCACCATTGCCGAGGACCCGCTGCAGTCGTCGGTCGTCGCGACCATCCAGGCCGCCAGCATCGACACCGCCCAGGCCGACCGGGACGCACACCTGCGCGGCCCCGAGTTCCTGAACCCCGAGAAGTTCCCGACGCTCGAGTTCCGCAGCACCGGGGTCAAGTCCCGTCGTGGCAGCGAGTTCGTGCTCACCGGTGAGCTGAGCATCCTGGGCGTCACCCGGCCGGTCGAGCTGGAGGTGGAGTTCGAGGGTGTCGGCCGCAGCCCGTTCGGCCAGGACATCTTCGGTTTCTCCGCGAGCACCGAGATCGACCGCGAGGAGTTCGGCCTGACCTGGAACGTCGCCCTGGAGACCGGCGGCGTGCTGGTCAGCCGCAAGATCAAGATTGAGATCGAGGGCGAGGCCATCCGCCAGGCCTGATCTACCCAGATCACCAGTACGCAGGGCCCGCGCCGCACGTTCGGCGCGGGCCCTGCGGCATGTCCGCACGTTGGCGCGGGCACTGCTTTGGCTCCCCCGCCACGCCGATGTCGTGGTAATTGTCACGACTTGTTCGTACCGCCCCCGGGTCCGGTCGGTCCACGACGGGGTACAGATGGCGCCACGAGTGCGTCCGCTCCGGTCGATGTCGGATCACCGCTGTCGGCCTCTGGCTCCGGTCAGGTGGGCGCTCTTAACGTGGAGGGTTCACAATGCGCTTTCCGGGACGGCAGAATCCCGACCGCGCCGGCCGTCGGGAGGACACATGGGCAGGGACGTCTCGCAGGGCGCCTTCACCCGGGACGATCGCGTCCGTTACCGGCAGAAGGTGCGGCGGTGCCTGGACGTCTTCGCCCTGATGCTCGACGACTTCGGGTTCGACGCCGACCGGCCGATGACCGGTCTGGAGATCGAACTCAACCTGGTCGACTCGGCCGCCGAGCCGGCGATGCGCAACGAGGAGATCCTCGCCGACATCGCCGACCCGCTGTTCCAGACCGAGTTGGGGCAGTTCAACCTGGAACTCAACGCCGAGCCCCGACTGATCGAGGGCACCGGCTTCGCCGACTACGAGCACGACCTGCGCGGCAGCCTCTCCCGGGCCGACGAACGCGCGGCCAGGTCCGACGCGCAGATCGTCCTGGTCGGGATCCTGCCCACCCTCACCGAGGGGCACCTGGTCGAGGACAATCTCTCCACCAACGAGCGCTACCGGGTGCTCAACGACCAGATCGTCGGTGCCCGCGGCGAGGACATCGAGCTGGACATCCGTGGCGTCGAGCAGTTGCAGACGCACACCGACTCGATCGCCCCCGAGGCCGCCTGCACCAGCCTCCAGTTCCACCTTCAGGTGGCGCCGGACAGCTTCGCCGACTACTGGAACGCCTCGCAGGCCATCGCCGGTGTACAGGTGGCGATCGGAGCGAACAGCCCCTTCCTGTACGGACGCCAGCTGTGGGCCGAAACTCGGATCGCCCTGTTCCAGCAGGCCACCGACACCCGACCGGATGAGCTCAAGGCCCAGGGCGTACGACCCAGGGTGTGGTTCGGCGAGCGATGGATCACCTCGATCTTCGACCTGTTCGAGGAGAACGTCCGGTATTTTCCGCCGCTGCTGCCGATCTGCGAGGACGAGGACCCGGTGGAGGTGCTACACGCTGGCGGGGTGCCGCATCTCGGCGAGCTGAGGCTGCACAACGGCACGGTCTACCGGTGGAACCGCCCGGTCTACGACGTCATGAACGGCCGACCACACCTGCGGGTGGAGAACCGGGTGCTGCCGGCCGGGCCGACGGTGGTGGACATGCTCGCCAACGCGGCGTTCTACTTCGGACTGGCACGGGGGCTGGCCGAGGCGGACCGTCCGATCTGGAGCCAACTCACCTTCAGCTCCGCCGAGGAGAACTTCCACGCCGCCGCCCGACGTGGCCTTGACGCCGCGCTGCACTGGCCCGGGCTCGGCGACGTCCCGGTCACCAGGCTGGTGCTGGATCAGTTGCTGCCCACCGCCGCCGCCGGCCTGGACGGGTTCGGTGTGGCCCCGGCGCAACGGGACCGGCTGCTCGGCATCATCGAGCAGCGCTGCCGAACCGGCCGCAACGGTGCCGTCTGGCAGACCGACGCGGTGTGGGCGGCAGAGCGACACCACGGCATGGACCGAACGGCCGCCCTGCACCACATGGTCCAGCGCTACGCCGAACTCCAACGCACCAACGAACCCGTCCACACCTGGCCAGTCCCCTAACTCGAAAATCGAACC
>NZ_PYBV01000180.1 GCF_003205615.1 Micromonospora arborensis
CTGGCGAGCAGCAGGGTGCCGGCGAGGCCGCTGGTGGCGTCCTGCCCTCCGGGCTGGCTGTGCACGCCGATCACGATCGCGTCGACGGCGAGCTCGGCCGGGTCGGTGTCGACCAGGCTCAGGTTGGTGGTGCGGGGTGATGTCACTGAAGCTACTCCGGGCGGGCCGGGCCGGTCGCGGCGTCGCGTACCAGCGGTGAAGGTCTCCGGCGGAACGTACCCGCCGGACGTGATGGTTGTCCCGCCGACAGCGCCAGCAGGCTCCCGCCGATGCTAACCAGCGACGTTACCCCCGGTAAGTTGCCACCCATGACCGACGTGACCTTCGACGCCGCCGCGACCCGGCTGCGCCGTTCCCCGCTGCACGAGCGGCACATCGCCGCCGGCGCC
>NZ_PYBV01000181.1 GCF_003205615.1 Micromonospora arborensis
CCGCTGCCCACAGCTCAGGGAGATTCGCAGCCCCGTCAGGCGCCCCCGGACCGTAAACGAGTTTTACCCGCCAGTCGGCGTCGTCGGCATCGTTGAAGTTCATCTGAACGTCCAGGTGCAGCAGGTCGCCGAACGCAGTGAACCGTCCGTTGACCCGATCCATAACCCGCTGGGCGATCCAGCTCAACCTCGGCTGGTCCTCAACCGCAGCCGTCACGGCGAGCCTGAGCTGGAAGACCATGACGAGCCGCTCGTCGAGCGCACCGGCGCGCTCCAAGTGGAA
>NZ_PYBV01000182.1 GCF_003205615.1 Micromonospora arborensis
CCGGGCGTCCCCGACGGGCCGTCGGCGCGGGCGCCCGGGCCGTGGCATTGCCGGGCGGTGGCACGGTGGCGGTTCCGCGCCCCCCCCCCCCCTCCCCCCCGGCCCCCCCGGTGGCCCCGCCCCCGCCCGCCGACCCCCCCCACGCCGATCCCGTGCAGCGGCCCCCCGCCGAGCTGACCTTCCCACCCGATCCGCTGGCCCGACTCAGCGGCCCGGCGACCGTGCGGCTCTCCGAGCGGCCGGTCGAGCGGGCGCTCGCGCTGTACCAGCCGTTGGACGAGGAGTCCCACGCCAACGGGCCGGTTCG
>NZ_PYBV01000183.1 GCF_003205615.1 Micromonospora arborensis
GTTGCGGGTGATGGCCACCGAGCCGTCCACAGCCCTGCAGGAGTGGCTGGTGGCCCGTCGCCCGGCCAGCGGCACCGAGCTGTTCCGGGCGGTCCTGCCCGGGCCCGACGGCACGCGCGGCGCTGCCCCGCCGACGACGCCCGACGACGGCGAGCCACCGTCGGGCGGCAGCGACTCCGACCCAACGAACGTGCCGGTCGCCGACGTGGCAGATGGTCCGTCGACCGGCTCGACGGCCGCGCCCGTACCC
>NZ_PYBV01000184.1 GCF_003205615.1 Micromonospora arborensis
CGCGATCCAGGCGCTGACCGGCTACTTCACCGAGACCAACCGGAGACCGGTGCAGGACATCGGCAAGAGCTCGCAGACCGGCGCGGCGACCGTGATCCTGGCCGGCATCAGCATCGGTCTGGAGTCGGCGGTCTACTCGGCGTTGCTGATCGGCGCCGGTGTCTTCGGGGCGTTCCTCCTCGGCGGCAGCTCCATCACGCTGTCG
>NZ_PYBV01000185.1 GCF_003205615.1 Micromonospora arborensis
AGCGAGCCTCGCGCGACCTGCCGGATGCTGCACGCCACCGGGCTGGGCGTGCCGCGGGTCGCGGTGGTGACCGAGGCCGGCCTGATCGCGCTGACCGCCGACTGGGGCGTCGACGACGTCATCCTCGCCTCGGCCGGCCCCGCCGAGGTTGAGGCACGACTGCGGCTGGCGGTGGGCCGGTTGAGCAACGCGACCGCCGGCGCGGGCGGCTCGATCCGGGCCGGTGAGCTGACCATCGATCCGGACACGTACGCGGCCAAGCTCAAGGGTCGCCCGCTCGACCTCACCTACAAGGAGTTCGAGCTGCTGAAGTTCCTGGCCCAGCACCCGGGTCGGGT
>NZ_PYBV01000186.1 GCF_003205615.1 Micromonospora arborensis
TGCAGCAGCGGGTGTCGCTGTGCCGGTCGTTGATCGGTGAGCCCCGGGTGATGCTGATGGACGAGCCGTTCTCCGCGCTTGACGCGCTCACCCGCGAGGAACTCTCCGGCGAACTCCAGCGCGTACACATGGAGAACAAGCCGACCATCGTCTTCGTCACCCACTCGACCGACGAGGCGGTGCTGCTCGCCGACCGGCTTGCCGTGCTTCGCCCTCGCCCCGGCCGCATCCGCAACGTGGTCGCCGTCCACCGCCCCCCGCCCAGCACCCTGGGCCGCAACGCGCACCTGGCCGATGTCGCATAGGGCAGCCGAGAACTCCACGAGCGGCTGATGGAACGCGACC
>NZ_PYBV01000187.1 GCF_003205615.1 Micromonospora arborensis
CGGCGGCGACTCTGACCCGCCCGGACACGCACTTCGACCTGGTCCGTCCAGGTCTGGCCATCTACGGGCTCTCCCCGGTGGCCGGTGAGACGTACGGGCTGCGGCCGGCGATGACCGCGCGCGCCCGGGTGATGCTCACCAAGCGGGTGCCCGCCGGCACCGGCGTCTCCTACGGCCACACCTACACCACGTCGAGCGAGGCGAACCTGGCCGTGGTGCCGCTCGGGTACGCCGACGGGGTTCCCCGGCACGCCTCCAACACCGGGCCGGTGCAGCTCGGCGGCGTACGGCGGACGATCTCGGGG
>NZ_PYBV01000188.1 GCF_003205615.1 Micromonospora arborensis
CAACGACTCCAAGCAGACGGTCACCGTCACCGTCACCACCGAGAGCGCTCGCGACGTGCGGATCAGCGGCGGCTCGGCGAGCCCGTCGGCGTCCGCCTCGGAGTCCGCCCCCGCCAGCCAGTCCCCGTCCGGCTCGCCGAGCCCGTCGACCTCCGAGTCCGGCTCGGCCCGCCCGACGGCGACCCCGTCCGAGACCGGGTCGTCCTCGGCCACCCCG
>NZ_PYBV01000022.1 GCF_003205615.1 Micromonospora arborensis
CGCCCCGCGATCTTGCACTTGCTGTTGTCGGTTCGTCCCTTATGGGTTCTATGTCGCGACAGAAAGTGCAAGATCGCGGGGCCCGGGCGGGCCCGGGCGGGCCCGGGCGGGGCGGGGTGGGGCGGGGCGGGGTTACTGGCCTCGGCCGGTTTTTGCCTGGAGTTCGTCGATGCGCTTGGAGGCCTCGGCCTTGGTCAGGTCGGGCGGCAGCTCCGCATGGGCTTCCCGGGCCAGGGTGCTCAGATAGGACTCCTGTGCCGCGGTGGGCGGTTCGTCACCGGTGACCCACTCGTCCGGTTCCTTGATCGCGGCGCTCTGGTCGGCCCGCTCGTTGCCTCGGTCAGTCATCGTCGTCATCCTTTCTTCGAACAGGTGTGCCAGTACCCTGATCTGCGCTCCTTCATGCCTGCCCGCTCGCCGCCACCTAGGATCGCCGGATGAGCGTGGACCGGTCGAATGTGGTGGTGGTCGGGGCGGGCATCGCCGGGGTGGCCTGCGCGGTGGAGCTGACCCGGGCCGGGGTGCCGGTTCAGGTCCGCGAGCGGGGCCACGTCTGCGGCGGCCGGATGGCCAGCAAGCGTTTCGAGGGCCGGCCCGCGGACATCGGCGCCGCGTACTTCACCGCCACCGACCCGGACTTCGTCGCCGTGGTCGAGCAGTGGCGCGCAGCCGGCCTGGTCCGCGAATGGACCGACACCTTCCAGGCGTACGACCAGAGTGGGCAGCACGACGTGCCCGGGCCGATGCGCTTCGCCGCCCCGAAAGGGCTGCGCTCGCTGGTCGAGCACCTGGCCGGCGCGGTGCCGGTGACCGTCGACCGGCTGGTGCTCAGCGTGGAGCCCGGGCCGGCCGTGGACGGGGAGTCGTGCGCGGCGGTCGTCCTGGCCATGCCAGGTCCACAGGCCGCCCTGCTGCTCGACCCGGCCCTGGCCGACGCCACCGGGGTCGTACAGGCGCAGCACTGGTCGCCGTCACTGGCCGCGGCGCTGCGCTTCCCGCGCCGGCGCTGGCCGGACTTCCGTGGTGCGTTCGTCAACGATCATCCGGTCCTCAGCCTCGTCTGCGACGACGGCGACCGGCGTGGTGACGGTGCGCCGGTGCTGGTCGCGCACACCGTGCCGGAGTTCGCCGCCCGGCACCTCGCCCAGCCCACGGGGGCCGGCCCGGAGGTCGAGCAGGCCGTCCGGGACCTCCTGGGCCTGCCGGAGCAGGCCGTGCACGTGCACGTGCACCGCTGGACGTACGCGAAGCCGACCGGCAACACCGCCGGTGCCAGCCACCACCTGGACGCCGACGGGATCGGCCTGGCCGGCGACGCGTTCGGCAAGCCCCGGGTGCAGAGCGCCTGGCGCTCCGGTCGCGACCTGGGACGTGCTATCGCCGCCCGGCTCGCCTGAGGGCCCCTGCCCGGCATCCGGCCCCCGGGGTGTTGACGCGCCGATGACCTGTGCCTTGTCACAAACGATCGGAGCGGATCGACGTCACTGCGGAAAGCCACTTCGGGAGGGAGCACACCAGATGCGTATCGTCGTTCTCGGCGCGAACGGGGGCACGGGCCGTCGCCTGGTACAGCAGGCGTTGGACGCTGGCCACGACGTACGGGCGGTGACCCGGCAACCGGAATCGTTCCCGGTCAAGGGCCCGGGCTTGGAGGTGGTGGCCGCCGATGTGACCGTGGATGCCCCGGTGGACGGCGCCGACGTGGTGCTGTCGACGCTCGGAGTGCCGTTCAGTCGGCAACCGGTGCTGGTCTACAGCCGGAGCACCGCGACGATCCTGGCCGCGATGCGCGGCGCGGGTGTGCGGCGGCTCGTCGTGGTCAGTTCCAGCGCCACCGAGCCGCATCGCCACGCCGAGGGCGGTTTCCTGCTCAACCGCGTCATCCAGCCGTTGGTCACCGCCACGATCGGCAAGTCCACCTACGACGACATGCGCGTCATGGAGAGGCTGGTGCGGGACAGCAACCTCGACTGGACGATCGTGCGCCCGTCGGGGCTCTTCGACAGTGCCAGCGTCACTCGCTACCGGCTGTCCGAGAATTGCGCCGACGGTATCTTCACCAGCCGCGAGGACCTGGCGGCCTGTCTGCTCGCCCAGGCCACGGACACCGCGTGGGTCGGCCGGACCGTGGCTGTCACCACCGGGGAGGGCGCTCCGACACTATTGGGGATGCTGCGGCGGGAAGCGTTCGGGAAATAGGGAGATGGACGACCAGGAGTGGTTCGCCGAGCAGTTGGCGCAGCACCGCCCGCGCCTGCGGGCCGTCGCCTATCGGCTGCTGGGGTCGGTGACCGAGGTCGATGACGCGCTGCAGGAGGCGTGGCTGCGCACCACGCGCGCCGATCCGGCTCTGATCACCAATCCGGCGGCATGGCTGACCACGCTGGTCGGCCGGGTGTGCATCGACATGCTGCGGGCCCGCCAGTCGCGCCGCGAGCAGTTGAGCGCGACGTGGGAGCCGCTCGTCAGCGAGTACGGTGATCCGGAGGAAGCCAGCTTGCACACCGACGCGGTCGGCATCGCGTTGCTCGTGGTGCTGGACAGCCTCGAGCCTGCCGAGCGGCTCGCGGTGGTGCTGCACGACATGTTCGGTATGCCGTTCGAGCAGGTGGCCGCCGTCGTGGGGCGCACACCGGCGGCCACCCGGCAGCTGGCCAGCCGCGCCCGGCGGCGACTGCGCGAGCATGCCCCGCAGCCCCGCGCCGGCCTGCCCGCCCAGCGACGTGTCGTCGACGCGTTTCTGGCCGCCGCTCGCGCCGGTGACTTCGACGCCCTGCTGGCCCTGCTGGCGCCCGACGTCGTGTTCCGCTCCGAGAACGGACGCCGTGCTCGGCTCGCACCCGCCCTGCTCACCGGCGCCCGCGCCGTGGCCGCACGGGCGGCCGACGCCGGGCCACGGTTCGCGCGCCTCTGCGCTCCCGCGATGGTCAACGGCGTCGCCGGCGTCGTCGCCCGAGACCGGAGCGGCAGACCTGTCGCCGTCGTCGGCTTCACCGTTCACGACGATCGCATTGCCGCCATCGACATGATCCTCGACCCGGACAGGCTTCCCCCCGGTTAGCGCCGAGGGGACTCTTCCTGGCCACCGGCGCGGACGAGGAGGGCGGCGGGTGAGCTCGCGGCCGAGCGCGTACCCGGTGGCGAGCTGAAGAACCCTAGGCGTGCCCGGCCGCGGCGACCGGTCGGTCGTCGGTGTCACGTTCCGCCGGGTCGGAGGTCCGCTCGCCCTCGGAGTCCAGCAGTTGCATGACCGGAGTCGCCGTGATGCCGTGCACCACCACGGAGACGAGCACCACCAGCCCCACGGTCGCCCAGAGCAGCTCGGCCTGCGGGAAGTCGGCCTTCGTCGTGGCGTACGCGAGGTAGTAGAACGAGCCGACACCGCGGATGCCGAACAACGAGATGACCCAGTGCTCGGCCGACCGCCCCGGCGCCCCGCGCAGCGACAACCAGCCGATCAGCGGCCGGATCAGAAACACCAGCGCCAGCCCGACGGCGGCCGCCGGCCAGGTCAGCGGTACCAGCAGGCCACCCACGATCGCCCCGCCGAGCAGCAGCAACAGCACCAGGGTGAGTAGCCGTTCGACCTGCTCGGCGAAGTCGTGCAGCACCGAATGGAACTCGTGGGTCCGCTCGGCGGCCCGGATCGCCCGCGCGGCCACGAACACCGCCAGGAAGCCGTACCCGCCGAGCACCTCCACCAGCCCGTACGCCAGGAACGTGGCGGCCAGCGCCAGGAAACCCTCGGCGTGCCGGGCCAGCCGCAGCTCGCTGGGCGCACGGAAGAACAACTTGCCGAGCAGCCAGCCGATGAGCAGGCCGCCCCCGACCCCGACGCCCACCTTCCAGAGCACGTCCACGGTGAACCACTCGGCGAACCAGTCGCGCGGGGCGAGGCTGGTCGAGGCGATGGCGATGGCGGCGTAGACGAACGGGAACGCCAGCCCGTCGTTGAGGCCAGCTTCGGAGGTCAACGCGAAACGGACCTCGTCCTCGGAATCTTCCACGTCCGTCGGCTCGCCGACCTGCACGTCGGCGGCGAGCACCGGATCGGTCGGGGCCAGCGCGGCGCCCAGCAACAGTGCGGCGGCCGGCACCAGCCCCGCCCACCACCACCCGAGCAGCGCCACCGCCGCGATGCACAGTGGCATCGCGATCACCAGCAGGCGCCAGGTGGACGACCACCGCCGCCAACTCAACGGGCGGTCGATCTTGAGCCCGGCACCCATCAGCGCGACGATCACCCCGATCTCGGTGAGGTGGGTGGTCAGCTCCGGGTGGGCCAGCGGGTCCGGGGTCGGTAGCCCGACCGGCAGCAGGAAGACCAGCATGCCGAGAGCGAGGAAGGCGATCGGCATGGACAGTGGGCGCTGGTCCAGCACCCGCGGCAGGACACCCGCGAGCAGAGCGCCCAGGCCCACCAGCGCGAACGCCACGTCTACCGGCTCCACGACACCACCCTTCAGCCGCGCCCGCGAGGCGCGGGGCAGGTGGTGACAGACCATGCCCCGGGGGGCCGCCGGCTATGCGCGTACGGGCCGGCGAACCGGAGTGAGGCTCACCTCGGCTGGGTGAGCGGGGAGTCGGTCAGTTCGCCCAGCAGTGCGGCCGGGTCGTCGTACACCGCCACCGCGCCGGCGCCCGCGAGCTCGCCGCGGCTGGTGCCGCCGCAGGTCAACCCCACGCACGGAATGCTCAGCTTGCCGGCCGCGACGACATCCCACACCGAGTCGCCGACGAAGACCACCCGCTCGGCGGCCAACCCGGACTGCTCCAGCGCGGCGACCAGGATGTCCGGTGCCGGCTTGCTCTGCTGGGCGTCCGCCGAGGAGGTGACCGTGTCGATCACGTCATCGGCGGCCAGCGCCCGACGCAGCGCGCCGACCTCGGGTTCCGAGGCGGAGGTGGCGAGCACCACCCGCAGCCCCCGCTCGGCACAGGCGCGCAGCAGGTCCGCCGCCCGGGGCAGCGGCGTGAGCCGTTCCCAGTACTCGGCGTACAGGGTGTCGTGCGCGTCGCGCAGCCTCGTGTCGGCGTCCCGGTCCCGCTCAGGGCCGAGCAGATGGTCCAGGAGCTTGTCCGAACCCATCCCGATCGAACGGTGCACCAGCGCCATCGGCACCGGCTGGTCGGTCTGCCGCAGCGCCTCCCACCAACTCACGGTGTGCAGGTAGGTGGTGTCGACCAGGGTGCCGTCGACGTCGAAGAGAACTCCGTTGGGCTGGTCGGTACGCATGGGCGTCCTCCTACCCGTCGGGCGTCTCAGGGATGCGCGGTCGGCGGCGTCAGAATCTCGAACCAGACCGTGGAGCCGCGGACCGACGGGTCGGTGCCCCAGGCGTCACTGAGCTCCTCGATCAGGCCGAGGCCGCGCCCACGACTGCTCAACGTGTCGGTGCGGGTCCGGGTCACGGCGCCCCGGGTACCGGAATCGGCGACCGAGACCAGCAGCCGCTCGGGGCTGAGGTCGATCTCCACACGGGCGGCCGTGCCGGCGTGCAGCAACGCGTTGGTGGTCAGCTCGCTGGTGCAGAGCACGGCGGCCCCGATCACCGACTCCGGCACCTGCCACTCGGCGAGCTGGCCGGTCATCCAGTGCCGAACCCGGCTGGGCGCGGTCGGCTCGGCGGGCACCTCCATGCTCGCGGAACGACTCGGCTTGAGCGCGTGCTCCACCGCCAGCACGGCCACGTCGTCCTCCGTGCTGCCCGGTACCGCTGCGGTGGCCACCGCGCAGAGCGCGCGAGGGTCGCCGCTGCCGGCCTTGGCGACGGCGTCGCCGAGGGTGGCCAGCCCGGCGCTGAGGCTCTGCCGCCGGCGCTCCACCACCCCGTCGCTGAACAGCAGGAGCGTGTCACCGGGGCGGAACGCGACAGTGCTGGTGCGCGGCCGACCGCCGAGACCCAGCGGGGGACCAGCCGGCACGTCGACGTACTCGGCGTGCGAGCGGCCCTCCGGGTCGCTGCGGCGGATCAGCGGCGCGGGGTGGCCGGCGCTCGCCAGGGTCAGCTCGCGCCGCTCCGCGTCGATCACTCCGAACACCACGGTGACGAAGAGCTCGTGTGTGCCGGCCTCCGCGCCGAGGCTGGTCACCAGCCGGTCCAACCCGGTCAAAACCGCGTCCGGCGCCGGGTCGGCCAGAGCCAGCGCGCGCAGGGCGGCGCGGACCTGACCCATCCGCGCGGCGGCCTGCACGTCGTGGCCGGCGACGTCGCCCAGCACCACGCCGAGCGCGCCGCCGGGCAGCAGGAACGCGTCGTAGAAGTCACCACCGGCGGCGTTGCCGTCCACGCCCGGGTCGTAGCGGGCAGCGACCCGCAGCCGGGGCAGGTCGGGCAGGTGCTCCGGCAACATGCTGCGTTGCAACAGCTGGGCGGTGCCGTGCTGGGTCTCGAACCGGCGGGCCCGCTCGGCGGCCTGGCCGATCAACTCGGCCGAGGCGGCCAGCAGCGCCCGCTCGGCGGGCGACCAGGTGTGCGGCACCTGGTAGCCGACCGCCAGCCCGCCGCGGACCACCGAGGTGCCCAGGGGCAGGGCCGCCATCGAGCGGATCTTCTGGTCGTGGCGGTCCACCGCGATCTCCCGCAGCGGTTGCCCGTCGCGGACGAAGGACGGGCCGCCGGAGTGTGCCGCCTGCACCACCGGGGCCGTCCAGCCCGCCGGAGCACGTCGCCAGAGCGGGGGAAGTCGCTCGTCGGCCTCGTCCAGCAACTCGCCCCGGACCCGGCGCACCATGCGCCAGCCGCCGCCGCCCTCGTCGACCGCGAACGAGACCTGGTCGGGGTCGAAGGTGGTGATCGCGTACCGCAGTGCCACCCGGGCCACGTCGTCGAGGGTGAGCGTGCCGGCCAGCGCCGCGGCCACCTCGCTGAGGCTCTGCAACTGCTCGGTGACGTGGGTGGTCTCGGCCGCGACCGTCAACGTGCCGACGATCCGCCCGGCGCTGTCGCGTACCGGCGAGTAGCCCCGGGTGAAGACCGCCTGCTCCACGGTCGCGGAATGCCCACGGACCAGCGGCAGGGTGGATTCCTTCTCCAGGAACGGCACGCCCTGCCGGTAGGTGCGCTCGAACACCTGGCCGACGCCGGGCAGCGCCCAGATCTCGGCGAACACCTCGGCGGCCGGGCGGCCGAGGGCGCCCGGGTGTTTGGTGCCCAGCAACTCGGCGTAGCCGGCGTTGTAGAGCAGGACGAGGTCGTCGCCGTACGCCAGGGCCATGGGCATCGGTGAGGCGAGGATCAGGTCGACCACGGCCCGGACCGCCACGTCCCAGCCCTCGGGTGGCCCCAGCGGGGTGCCGGCCCAGTCGTGGGCGAGCACGTCAGCGGCAGCCCCGGGCCCGGTGGATGCGCCCGGGGCCGGAGTTGCTGGCGTGGGGACTCGCCCGACCGTTCCTGGCATGTTCGCAGCCTAGTCGGCTGACCGGAAAAGGCATCCGATCATGTCGGCGGGCCGTCGCTCTCCCTGTCGTGGTGGCCGTTCGGGCAGTTCAGGGCCCCGGTCCGGCGGCCAGCCGGAAAAAACTCGGCGCGTTGCGCGGACTGCCAGACCGGTAGCCGGGTATGCGCCCGGCGCAGTCCATGCGACAGGAGGGACATCATGCTGAAAACCCTCGCGGTCCGGCAGGCCGACATCGGCGATGCCATCGCCGACACCTGGAGGTCGGTGCTGCTCTTCATCCCGAAGGCAGTGGCCTTCATCGTCATCCTCGTGGTCGGCTGGCTCATCGCCAGAGCCGTCCTCAAGATCGTGGATACGGTGCTCGAACGGGTGCACTTCGACCAGGCCGTCGAACGCGGCGGCATCAAACGGGCCCTGGAGAGAACGAAGTACGACGCCTCCGACATTCTGGCCAGACTGGCGTACTACGCGGTACTGCTGTTCACGCTGCAGTTCGCGTTCGGAGTCTGGGGGCCCAACGCGATCAGTGACCTGATCAGCGGCGTGGTGTCCTGGCTGCCGCGTGCGTTCGTCGCGATCGTCATCGTGGTGGTGGCAGCCGCGATCGCCAACGCCGTCCGGGATCTGGTCACCGGGGCGCTGGGCGGGCTCTCGTACGGCAAGGTCCTGGCCGACCTGACGGCGATCTTCATCATCGCGCTCGGCGTGATCGCCGCGCTGAACCAGGTGGGTATCGCCACCACGGTGACGACCCCGGTGCTGATCGCGGTGCTCGCCACGGTGGGCGGAATCCTGGTCGTCGGTGTCGGTGGCGGTCTCGTGAAGCCGATGCAGAACCGCTGGGACGGCTGGTTGGAGCGGGCGGCCCGGGAAGCCCGGGCGGTGCAGCAACAGCGTCAGGCCAATGTGGCCGGGCGGAGCGACGTGGAGCGGCAGATGGCCGACCGCGGGGGCGATCGTACCCAGGTCATGCCTCAGGTGGACGAAGCCCCGCAGTACCGCGCGTAGGGCGGCAAAAGGCACGGATGGTGGGGAGGGTGTTCCGCGGACGACGCGGGGTGCCCTCCCCGTCCCGTCAGGCCAGGTCGATCGAGCGGGCCAGCGCGCAGACCGCGAGCAGTCGGGTGAGCAGCCACTCCGGTTGGCTCCAGTCCACCGACCCGTCCGGCGGCGCCCACCCGTGCTCCAGGGCTGCTGCGCGAACCCCCTCGGCGTAGCCGGCGAGGGCGGCGGCGGTCAACGGCTGGCGGTCACCGTCGAGGCTGTCCCGTACTGCGGCCGCGTGCTGGTCGACGAGGGCCAACAGCCCCGGTCGCGCGGCGGCGGCGGCGAGCCCGACGGTGCCCACGGAGACGGTGAGGGCGGCCAGGGTGGACCGCGCCGAGTCGACGGCGGTACGGGAGGCGACCCGGTTGAACGGCACACGCATGGTGACCGAGGTTAACCGACGGGTCACCGGGTCGACCTCGGCCGCCCGGCGGGTGTCGCCTGCGCCACCTGGACGACAAGTGCTGGCCGCGGGGGTTGATCCGGCACAGACGGGGCACCAGGAGAACCACGCGCACAGGGCGGCACACGGCACGGAGGCACGCGATGGGACAACAGCCGGACGGACCGGACGAGCAGCACCGGCGACCGCCCGGGGTGAGCGACGCGACGGTCGCCGCGCTCGGCAAGCTCAGCGAGGCGCTGGAGTGCGTGGAGCGGGCCCGGGGGCATCTGTACTCGCTGCACCAGTTGATCGGCCACGCCGACCTCATGCTCGACGACGCGGTGGAGCAGTTCCGCGCCGCCGGGCATCCGCAACTCGCCGACCGGATCGACACGGAGCTGCTGGGCCGTAACGTCATCGCCGGCCGGTGGACGTTCCAGATCGTCGAGGACTTCGACGACGGCTACCACGCGCTGTTCCGGAAGGTGGACCAGCAGGCCCGCGACGAGTTGGTGGGCGGGCGACGCCACCTCTACGAGGCGGAGATGAAGGAACGCCGCCGCAGTCGGGGCCGACCGGGTCACGAAGCCCGGCCGGCCAGCGGGGGTTAGTCGCTCGTCGCGTCGGCCGGGCGGCGCCGTGCCGCGTCGTCAGCGATGATCACGGTGGCCACCATCAGCGCGACGCAGAGGCTGAACAGCCACGACTCGTCGGCGACGAGCTTGGCGGACACGGGCGCCTGCAGTGCGGCGAGCAGGAAGCCGAGCCAGGCGAGCCGGCGCTGACGCGTCGAGAGGATTCCGGAGCCATGAGACATCCCGAAATTCTTACGCGAATCAGCCGGTTTGCCGTCCTCCGATCGGCCGATTCTGGATGAGCTGTCCGCTTTCTCGACCGTCCGGACACGATTTCTTTCCGCCGCGCGCGATCGGACTGCTCCGGCGCTAGAGTGCGCGCCTGCGGCAGGATGATGTCTCGTGTCCACCGCGCCCCCGCGCCCCCGCGCCTCGCTGCTCCTGCTGGCCTACCTCGCCTTCGTGAGCCTCGGCCTGCCCGACGGCCTGCTCGGCGTCGCCTGGCCCTCGATCCGGGGCGACTTCGGCGTACCGACGGAGGCGGTCGGCTGGGTGCTCACCGCGGCCACCGTCGGCTACCTCACCTCCAGTGTGCTGGCCGGGTTCACGCTGGCCCGGGTCGGCGTCGGCGCGTTGCTCGCCGGCAGCACCCTGCTGGCGAGCCTGGCGCTGACCGGCTACTCCCTGAGCCCGGTGCTGGCCGTGCTGGTCGGTTGCGCGTTGCTGCTCGGGCTCGGCTCCGGCGCGGTCGACTCCGGGCTCAACGCGTACGCCGCCGGGGCGTTCGGGGCGCGCCACATGAACTGGTTGCACGCCTTCTTCGGCCTGGGCGTGGCGATCGGGCCACTGATCATGACCGGGGTGCTGAGCGCCGGGCTGGCCTGGCGCTGGGGCTACGGCATCGTGGCCGCCGCGCAACTCGTCCTGGCCATCGCGTTCGCGCTCACCGTGCGCGCCTGGCACCGCGGCGCCACCACCGAGCCGGGCCAGACCGAGACGGCACCCGCCGACGCGGGCGCCGAGACGTCACCGGCCGTCCGGGTTCCGATCCGGGCGACACTGCGGCTGGCCGCGGTCTGGTCGGGGACGCTCGCCTTCGTGCTGTACGTCGCCATCGAGGTGTCCGCCGGCCTGTGGGCGTTCCTGCTGCTGACCGAGGGGCGTGACCTGAGCGCGACGGTTGCCGGCGGCTGCGTCTCCGCGTACTGGGCCAGCCTCTTCGTCGGCCGGGTGGTGCAGGGTGTGGTGGCGGAGCGTCTGGGGGCCGCGACAGTGCTGCGCGTCAGCCTGGCCGGAATGGCCGTCGGTGCGGCGCTGATCGCCGTGCCCGGGCCGGCCGCCCTGGCGGTGCTCGGCCTGGTCGTGGTGGGCTTCGCCGCCGCGCCGGTGTTCCCGCTGCTCACCCTCACCACCGCCGAACGAGTCGGCGCGGCGCACGCGGACCGGGCCATCGGGTTGCAGATCGGCGCCGCCGGCGTCGGCGCGGCGCTCGTCCCCGGCGGGCTCGGCGTGCTGATCGGCCACACCTCGGTGGAGGTGCTGGGCTCGGCCCTGGTGGTGCTCGCGCTGGCGTTGATCGCGCTGTACGAGTGGGGTGCGCGCCGATCGACCGGCCGGCCCGCCGCGGAGCCGGTCGCGCCACCGGTGCCGGCTCAGCCCGGCGGGGAGGATCAGACGTCCGGCCCGGTCCGGCCGGTGGTGGACGGGCGGTAGGCCCGCTCCGGGTCGGTGGCCTCCCGGCCGTTCGCCCCGGTGCCCGCCGCTGCCGGCCCGTGCCCGAACGCGGCCTCCTCGCCGGCGTCGTTGCCCGTCACGTCGTCGGCCTCCCCGTCGAGGCTGGAGCCCGACACGGCGCGCTCCAGCTCTTCCAACGGAAGCCGTTCCTCGTCCCGCCACACCCTGTCGTCGGTCATACCATCAGCCGTACCCGGGCGTGATGATCGCAAACGGTGCCGCGCGACCAGGCTCAGCCACGGCGATGGCCGCCGGAACTCCGGCGGCCATCAAGCGCTGTTCGTGCACGGGATCACGGTTGCGGACGGTCCACCGATCCGCGCCAGGCGCCGGTCTCGTGACCGCGCCGCTCGATGTAGGTCTTGAACCGCTCCAGGTCGCCCTTGGCCCGCCGGTCGACGATGCCGAGCTTGTCGCCGGCCTGCTCGACGACCCCGTGCGGCTCGAACTCGAGCTGCAGGGTGACCCGGGTCTTGTCCGCGTCGAGCCGGTGGAACGTCACCACACCGGCCTGCTGGGTGCCGTCGGTCGAGCGCCAGGCGACCCGCTCGTCGGGAAGCTGCTCGGTGATCTCGGCGTCGAACTCCCGCTTCACCCCGGCGATGTCCACCGTCCAGTGGGTCATCGTGTCGGAGAGCTGCCGGACCTCCTGCACGCCCTCCATGAACTCGGGGAACTGCTCGAACTGCGTCCACTGGTCGTACGCGGTGCGGACGGGCACGGAAACTTCCACATGTTCGGTAACGCCACTCATGGGAGAACCTCCTTCAGCCGCTGATGGTCGTCGAATCGGGGGCGATTCCTCTCACCAGCGAGTCGTCTCGTTCTTGTTGCCGAGCGCGGCCCACACCTCGGAAACCGTCTGGTAGAGGGTGCCCTCGGGCAGTCGTTCCAGGGCCGCCACGATGTCGTCCGGCGCCTCGTTCTCGCGGGCGCTGGCGATGAGCACCAGGCGGTCGCCCGGCAGCGCGCTCATCGAGATGAACCGGCCGAGCCGGCTGCGCTGCTCGACGTCCGTGGAACTCATCCCCTGTGGGGTGCCGGTGCGCAGGTCGCCGGCCGGGGCGGTGGTCGTCTCCGGCTGGTCCTCGCCAGCCGGTTCCGGCACCCGCGACTCGTCGACCCGAGAGCCGCCGGTCCCCGGCCCCTGCACGAGGCCGCTGACCTCCTGACTCATCTGTTCGTCGATCCTCGGTCCGTGCTTGCTGTTGCCACGCTCCATGCCTTCTGCGCTACCCGGCCCGCTGCCCGGTAAACCGGCACCGGGCCACGAACCGGCCCTCAACCCGGCCCCGGACCGGACATCCGACCCCGAACCGGGGTCAGTCGTCGGCGGGCTTGCGTGGCGGCAGCACCGGCTCCTCCGGGTCGGGGTCACCGGCCTGCAACTGCCGCCCACGCTGCACCTGGGCGTTGATCTGCACCCCCAGCATCAGCGCCGAGTTGGACAGGTAGAGCCAGACGAGGAACGCGATGGCGGCACCGAGGCTGCCGTACGTCGTTCGGTACGAGGCGAAGGTGGCCACGTAGAAGCCGAAGGCGAAGGAGACCGCCGCCCAGGAGAGCAGGGCCACCGCGCCGCCGGGGGTGAGCCAGCGGAAACGGGGCTGGCGCACGTTCGGGGCGATCCAGAACAACAGGGACAGCAACACCATCATGACCAGGGCGAGCACCGGCCACTTCGCCACGCTCCACACCGTGCGGGCCAGGCCCCCCGCGTTGATCAGATCGCCGACCGCGTCGGTGACCGGGCCACTGACGATCAGACCGAGGGCGACCACCGCGAGCAGCACCAACGTGACCGCCGCCAGGCCGATCTGCAACGGCCGAAGCTTCCAGACCGGCCGGCCCTCGGTCACCCCGTAGACGGCGTTCGAGGCCCGGGTGAACGCGCCGATGAAACCCGACGCGGACCACAGCGCGCCGAGCAGACCGAAGCTCAACAGCACCTTGGCGTTGTGCTCCTGGACCACCACGGACCGGAGCACGCCGACCACGCCGCCGTCGTCGCCGGTCACCACCGACCCGGCACCCACCTGGTTGGCCAGGTCGACCACCGTGTCCAGGGTCCGCTCGCCGTCGGAGACCAGACCGACCAGGGCGACCACCACGATGGCGGACGGAAAGAGCGCCAGGACCCCGTAGTAGGTCAGCGCGGCGGCCCAGTCGGAGCAGTTGTCGTTGACGAAGTCCCGCACGCTGCGGACCAGCACCCCGCGCCAGGTCCGCCAGCTCAGCTGCCGCATCCGTCGGGGAACACGCGTGTCGGGTGCGCCCTCGCGCGTCGTACCGGGCTCCGTGGTCGTCATGCCCGCTCCCTGCGCCCCGGCCACCGGATGACCGGGCGTCCGGTCGGGCCTGGCCCGCCGGTACCCGGATCACGAAATCGACAAACCCGCCCGGCGCCGCGCCGGTGCCGCGTATGGTTTGCCGCCCGGTCACCGGGGAACGGTCAGGGTGACCCCGTCGACACGGAGGAGGACGAGATGCCCGGGCGCGAGGACCTGCCCAGCACGCTGCGACGCTCCCCGGAGAAGGCGCAGCGCACCTGGGAGAAGACGCACGACTCGGCGGTCGAGACCTACGGTGAGGGGGAGCGGTCCCACCGCACCGCCTTCGCCGCGGTGAAGCACCAGTTCGAGAAGGTGGGCGACCACTGGGAGCCGAAGGGCCACAAGGGCCCCAGCGACCAGCAGGCCGCCGGTGGCGGGCCGGAACGGCGTGCCCCCACCGCCGGTGGAGTGGACGCCAACGCCACAAAGGACCACCTCATGTCGGTGGCCCGCAAACTCGACGTACCCGGCCGGTCCAGCATGACCAAGCCGGACCTGGTCAAGGCGATCGAGAAGGCCAACGACCGGGCCACCCGCAAGGCTCGCGGGGACTGACCACCACCGCACCAAAGCACACCGACGCGGTACGGGCGGACGCGCCACCCCTGCGTCCGCCCGTGCCGTTCACCAGTGCCCGCCGCCCGGCGCCTTGATGTGCACCGCCTTCGTGGCCGTGAACTCGTCCAGCAGTTCCGGGCCGTACCCGAAGCCCTGCCCACTGGCCCCGCGCGGGTGCGCGGCACCGCCCGGCGCACCCCCGAACACCGCGTTGACCTTGACGGTGCCGACCGGCAGCTCCCGCCAGGCCCGCTGGGCGTGACTCATCGACGCGGTCAACACGGTGGCGGCCAGCCCGTACGGGGAGTCCGCGGCGCAGCGCAGGGCCTCGTCGAACGAGTCGACCACCACCACCGGGGCGACCGGCCCGAACGTCTCCTCCCGCACCAGCGGCATGTCGTGCCGGCAGTCGGTGACCACGGTGGCCGGGTAGAACGCTCCCGGGCCGTCCGGGACCGCACCGCCGAGTCGGACCTGGGCACCGGCCGCCACCGCCGCCGCCACCTGACCGTGCACGTGGTCCCGGTGCCGCCGGTCGACAAGCGGGCCCAGCTCGGTGCCGGGGTCCCGGCCCGGCCCGACCCGCAGCGCCTCGGCGCACCGCACCAGTGCGGCGACGAAGTCCTCGGCCACCTCCCGGTGCACGTAGATCCGCTCCACCGCCACGCAGATCTGCCCCGCGTTGGCGAACGCGCCGAGCGCGGCCTGACCAGCCGCCCACTCCGCGTCGACGCCCGCGTCGACGATCAACGGGTCGCTGCCACCGTTCTCCAGGAGCACCTTCGCGCCGGTGCGGGCCGCGGCGGCGGCAATCGCCCGCCCGGTCGCGGTGGACCCGACGTGCGCCACGACGTCGACCTCCTGGGCCGCCACCGCCGCACCGACCTCCGGACCGCCGGTGAGCAGCGACAACACGCCGGCCGGCAACGCCTGATCCAGCGCCCGCGCCAGCAGCCAGCCCGTCGCCGGCGTCCGTTCACTCGGCTTGTAGAGCACCACGTTGCCGGTGACCAGGGCAGCCCCGAGCAGCCCGCAGGAGACCGCCACCGGGTCGTTCCACGGCGTGATCGCGGCCACCACACCGCGCGGCTGCGGGGTCATGAAGTCCAGTGCGTCCGCTTCGCCGTTCAGCGTCCGCCCGCCGCGAAGCGGGGCCAGCTCCGCGTACTGTCGCAGGGTGCCGATGCCCGCCTCGACGCCGCCGCGGGCGTCCGCCATGGGCTTGCCCATCTCCGCGGTGACCGCCGCCGACAGCTCCTCGACGACCGCCTCCACCGCGTCCGCGGCCCGGTGCAGCGCTGCGGCCCGCTCGGCGGGCGCGGTCGCCGCCCACTGGGCCGCCGCATTGCGTGCCGCCTGGGTCGCCTTGCCGACCTCGTCGGCCGTGGCCACCGGCACCGTGCTGACCGGCGAGCCGTCCGCCGGATCATGCACGACCAGTTCGCCGCCGTCGCCGCCCGCGCCCCACACCCCACCCACCAACTGCGCAACCGTGTACATGCGGCGCTGGATGCCCCGGCCCCGGCGAGGCAAACGCGTTTCGCCCGGTTGCGCGCCGGGTAGGCGGATCCGATGACAACCACCTCCGCGCAGAGCGTGGACGCCGTCATCGTCGGGGCCGGTCACAACGGCCTGGTGGCGGCCAACCTGCTGGCGGACGCCGGCTGGGAGGTGGTGGTGCTGGAGGCGACCGCGGTGCCCGGCGGCGCGGTCCGCTCCGCCGAGGTGACCGCGCCCGGCTACCTGAGCGACCTCTACAGCTCGTTCTACCCCCTCGGGTACGCCTCACCGGTGCTGGGCGGCCTCGACCTGGGGCGGCACGGGTTGTCCTGGCGACATGCGCCGGACGTGCTGGCGCACCTGCTGCCCGACGGCCGGTCCGCGGTGATCAACCGGGATCCGGACGTCACGGCCGCCTCGCTGGAGCAGTTCGCCCCCGGTGACGGCAAACGTTGGCTCAACGCGTACACCGACTGGCTCGAGGTGGCCGAGCCGATGCTGGAGGCCATCACCTCGCCGTTCCCACCGGTACGCGGCGGGCTGGGTCTGCTGCGTCGGCTCCGCGTGGCCGGCGCGCTGCGCCTGGCCCGGCGCCTTGTGGTGCCGGTCCGCAAACTCGGCGACGAACTCTTCGACGGCGCCGGCGGGCCGGCTCTGCTGGCCGGCTGCGCCCTGCACACCGACCTGTCCCCCGAGGAGGCCGGCTCCGGCGTGTACGGCTGGCTGCTGGCCATGCTCGGCCAGCAGATCGGCTGGCCGGTGCCCGTCGGCGGCGCCCAGCAGATCACCAACGCGCTGGTGGCCAGGCTGCAGGGGCGCGGGGGGACGATCCTCTACGGCGCCCGCGTCGACCGGGTGCTCACCGCCCGGGGCCGGGCGATGGGGGTACGCACCGAGGGCGGCGCACTGTGGCGGGCCCGTCGGGCCGTGCTCGCCGACGTGCCGGCGCCCGCGCTCTACCTCGACCTGGTCGGCGCGGCGGCGCTCCCGTCGCGGCTCGTTGAGGACCTGGCGCACTTCCGCTGGGACGGCTCGACGCTGAAGGTCGACTGGGCGCTCTCCGCGCCGGTGCCGTGGACGAACCGGGAGCTCGCCGGCGCGGGCACCGTGCACCTCGGCGCGGACCTGAACGGACTGACCCACTACGCGGGCGAACTGGCCCGGGGCGAGCTGCCCCGCAACCCGTTCCTGCTGGTCGGGCAGATGACCGTGGCCGATCCGAGCCACTCCCCGCCGGGCACCGAGTCGCTCTGGTCGTACACCCACCTGCCGTTTCGCCGCACCTGGCGGGCCGAGGACGTCGCCGCGCACCTGCAGCGGATGGAGGACGTGCTGGAGGCGGCGGCACCGGGTTTCCGGCAACTGATCGTCGGCCGACACGTGGCCGGGCCGGCCGACCTGGAGAAGGGCAACCCGAGCCTGGTCGGTGGGGCTCTCGGCGGCGGAACCGCCGCCGCGTACCAGCAGCTCTTCCTGCGCCCGATCCCTGGCCTGGGCCGGGCGGACACCCCGGTGGACCGCCTCTTCCTGGCCAGCGCCTCGGCGCACCCCGGCGGTGGGGTGCACGGCGCACCCGGCGCGAACGCCGCCCGCGCGGCGCTGGCCCGCGACCGCGCACTGACCGGCCGCGCCTACGCCGCAGCCATAGCAACAGCCCACCGCACCATCTACCCCACCTAACCACCCCCCCACCCCACCCCACCCCCACCGGCCCGGCCGCCCCCGCTCCGCCCCGCCCCGCCCGTTGATCATGAGGTTATTGCGACGACACGCCGACGCGAGTGGCAATAACCTCATGATCAACCGGAGAGGGTGGGCCGGGTCGGGCGGGAGTGGGGGCGGGGGGTGGGGTTTTAGCGGGTGATGTTGCGGTGTTTGCTGCGGAGGCGGAACGGCATGAGGGCGCTCTCCACCTTGGTCGCGGTGGTCATCTTCGAGACGCCGTCGCGCCGCTCCTCGAAGCGGATCGGCACCTCCAGGATGGTGTGCCCCAGCTTGGTGGCGAGGTAGTGCATCTCCACCTGGAAGCTGTAGCCGTTGGACTGCACCCGGTCCAGGCCGATGTCGCGCAGCGCGTCGGCCTGCCAGATCTTGAAGCCGGCGGTCAGGTCCCGGATGCGCACCCGCAGCAGGGTGTGCACGTAGAGGTTCGCCCAGCCACTGAGGGCCCGACGGTACAGCGGCCAGTTCTCGTCGAGCTCTCCACCGGGCACGTAGCGGGAACCGATCACCACGCTGGCCTGCGTGGAGACCAGCGCCCCCAGCATCCCCGGCAGCGCCTCCGGCGGGTGCGACAGGTCGGCGTCCATCTGCGCCACGTACTCGGCGCCGCCCTCGATCGCCCGAGTCATCCCGTCGACGTACGCCCGGCCGAGGCCCTCCTTGCCGGCACGGTGCACGACCTCGATCCGGTCCGGATGCTCGATGGCCAGCTTGTCGGCCACATCGCCGGTGCCGTCGGGGGAGTTGTCGTCGGCGACGAGGATGCGCAGGCCGGGCAGCGGCAGGGCCAGCAACCGCTCCACCAGCGTGGGTAGGTTGCCTGCCTCGTTGTAGGTGGGCACGACAACGGTCAGGCGTGCGTCCCGCCACGGCGACGGCAGCTGCACAGGCTCGATCATGCGGATATCCTCGGTTTGCGGAAGGGGGCTCCCAGAAAGGGTATCCAGTAGCCATCCCCGGGTTGAAGAGGCACCCCGTCCAGGCGTTGCGGGATGGCCGCGCTTCGTAGTCGTCCAGGCATCGATGCGCTGGTCGGGCGCATTGGCGATCGGACCCGTCCGCCGCACCGCGATGACGTGCGTGCCAGCGCCCCGGGGCAGGCGTTCAACGTCGGCGACTGGCCACGGCGGTGAGGGCGAGCGCCACGGCGGCGAGCGCGACACCGGACAACGCCGGCTTGTGGGTGCCGACCCAGAGCGCCGCTGACCGGTTACGCGCCCGCCCATGGAAGACGCCTGCCGTGCCCCGGTCCGTGTCCTCATCGGCGGGATGGTGGAGATTGTCCCGCCAGGTACTCGGATCGATCTCATCCCCGGTCTGCTGGCTCTCGTACCCGTCGCGGGCCAGCTTCCGCTCGAGCAGGCGGGGGAACAGGACGTCGGCCAGTCGGGTCTCCCACGTCGGGCCGCCCACGTTCAACTCCCGGGTGCCGCGGTCGGCGGCCCACACGATCGCCCGGGCGGCCAGCTCCGGCGTGAAGATCGGCGGGACCGGCTGCGGATGCCGGGGCAGTCGGGTACGCACCCAGGAGAACTGTGGCGTGTTCACCGCCGGCAACTGCACCATCGACAGCTTCACTCCCGGGCAGTCGTGCAGCAGCTCGGCGCGGAGCGAGTCGTTGAAGCCCTGCACGGCGTGCTTGCTCGCGCAGTACGCCGACTGCAGCGGAATACCCCGGTAGGCCAACGCGGAGCCCACCTGCACGATCGTGCCCCGCCCGTGCGCCCGCATGTGCCGCAGCGCCGCCAGGGTGCCATGCACGGTGCCCAGGTAGGTCACCTCGGTGACCCGCCGGAACTCGCGCGCCGGGATTTCCCACGCCGGCGCGAGCACCGACACCATGGCGTTGTTGACCCACACGTCGATGCGGCCCCACCGGTGCACCGCGTCGTCGGCGGCCTGCTGCACGGCACCCGCGTCGGCCACGTCGACCCGGTACACGCGCACGTCGGCGGCGCCGCGTAGCCGGCACTCCCGCTCGGCGGCGGCCAGGCCGGCGTCTCCCCGGGCCAGCAGCGCCAGCCGGGCGCCCCGCGCCGCGTACGCGTGCGCGACCGCGCGGCCAACGCCGGCGCTCGCGCCCGTCACCACCACGGTCTGCGTCACGGCGACCCCTTCTGCCGGGTGGCGATGTCGGCGAGCCGGTCCAGCGTCTCCCGGTTACGCAGGTGCAGCACCAGATCGTTGGCCTTGTTGCGGACCCAGCGCAGCGGGCCGGACGCGAAATCCTCCCCGAGGCGGACCCGGGTGGCGCCCCCGTCGACCGGTTGCAGCGTGAACGCCACGATCGCCTCGCCGGCCGGCCAGAGACCAGCCTTCAGTACGAGCCGATGCGGCGGCTCGGACACCAGCACCGTCGAGGCGTCCTGCAAGGAGAACGGCCACGGCCCGGCCTTGTGGTGCAGTTGGCTGCCCACTCGGGGCCAGGCGTCGTCCACGTCACGCACGTGTGCCGTACCCACCACCCAGTCGCTGTACGTCCACCCGTCCGCGAGCACGTCGAACACCTGCTGCGGGGGAGCGTCGATCACTTTCTCCACAATCGCCACTGGGCTCCCATACCCGTACGACGGCACGGATAACGGTTGGCTGGTTAGCTTCTCCCGCGCGGCGGGTAAGGCCGACACGGGCACCGCCGGCGCGCGCCGCCCACCGCCTCGGTGACGACGTTTACTCCTCGGGGCGCAGGGAACCCGCCGGCTGTGCGACAGGACCAGGAGGATCCGTATCAGCGCAGGTCAGCCCGGGCGTACGCCGCTGCTGACCGCGCCGGTTCCGGGTCCCTCGGGAGCCTCCGAGGAGTCCTGTACGACGCGGTGTTGCTGGACCGCGACGGCACCCTGATCGAGGACGTGCCGTACAACGGTGATCCGGAGAAGGTGCGGTCGGTGCCGGGGGCGCGGGCGGCGCTGGACCGGTTGCGGGCGGCCGGGCTGCGGCTGGCGGTCGTGACGAACCAGTCGGGCCTGGCCCGCGGTTACTTCACCGGCGAACAGATGAGGGCGGTGCACGCCCGCGTCGAGGAGCTGCTGGGCCGGTTCGACGCGTGGTTGGTCTGCCCGCACGACGACGCGGACGGCTGTGACTGCCGCAAGCCGGCGCCCGGCCTGGTGCACGCCGCCGCCCGGGAGTTGGGTACGACCCCGTCCCGGTGCGTACTGGTGGGTGACATCGGCCGGGACGTCGCCGCCGCGCTGGCCGCGGGTGCCGCGGGGGTGCTGGTGCCGACACCGGTGACCCGGCCGGAGGAGGTCGCCGCCGCCGGATGGGTGGCCAACGACCTGCCGGCGGCGGTGGAGGAGATCCTGCGCCGCCAAGAAGCCGTGCAGCCCGCCACCCCACCCGGCGGTCCGGTGCGCACAGCGCTGGTGGTCAGGTCGGATTCGGCGGGGGACGTGTTGGTCACCGGGCCGGCGATCCGCGCCGTCGCGGCCGGAGCGCAGCGGGTGGTGCTGCTGTGCGGGCCGCGCGGCCGTGCCGCCGCCGACCTGCTGCCCGGTGTCGACGAGATCATCGAGCACCCGCTGCCGTGGATCGACCCGATGCCGGCACCGGTCGACCCGGAGGGCATGCGGGGCCTGACCGCACGCCTGGGCGCGGTCGGCGCGGACCAGGCGGTGGTGTTCACCTCGTTCCACCAGTCCGCCCTGCCCCTGGCGCTGCTGCTGCGGATGGCGGGGATCGGCCGGATCGCGGCGATCAGCGACGACTACCCGGGCTCGCTGCTGGACATCCGGCACCGGGTGCCGGTGGGCGTCCCCGAACCCGAACGTGCCCTCTCCCTCGCCGCCGCCGCGGGCCACCGACTGCCCGACGGCGACGAACCCGTGCTCCGGCTGCGCCGGGACGCCGTGGCGCCCCGCCCCGCCGATCTCGGTGACCCGGGCTACGTGGTGCTGCACCCCGGCTCGGCCGCGTCGAGTCGGGCCTGCCCGCCGGATCTGGCGGCCCGGATCGCCGGGGCGCTGACCGCCGCCGGGCACCGGGTGCTGGTCACCGGCAGCGCCGACGAGCGTGGGGTCACCGCCCGGGTCGCGGCGGCCGGCGGCACCGACCTGGGTGGCCGGACCGACCTGGCCGGGCTGGCCGCGATCGTGGCGGACGCCGGCGCGGTCGTGGTCGGCAACACCGGGCCCGCGCACCTGGCCGCCGCGGCAGGCGTGCCGGTGGTGAGTCTCTTCGCGCCGACCGTTCCGTTCGGCCAGTGGGGGCCCTACCGGGTGCCCACCGTCCGACTCGGCGACGCCGCCACGCCCTGCCGGGACACCCGCGCAGCCAACTGCCCGGTCCCCGGGCACCCCTGCCTCAGCGGCATCGACCCGGACGAGGTGGTCGACGCGCTGCGGACGCTCGCCGTCAGCGGTGGTGGTGGCGGCCGATGAACATCCTGCTCTGGCACGTGCACGGATCCTGGACCACGTCGTTCGTGCACGGCAGCCACCGCTACCTGATCCCCACCACACCCGACCGCGGCCCCTACGGCCTGGGCCGGGCCCGCACCTACCCGTGGCCGGACAGCGCGGTCGAGGTCACCCCGGAGGACCTGCCGGGCACCGACGTCGACCTGGTCATCCTGCAACGCCCCGAGGAGATCGACCGGGCCGAGGCGTGGCTGCGCCGCCGGCCCGGCCGCGACGTCCCCGCCATCTACGTCGAACACAACACCCCGAAGGGCGACGTGCCCAACACGCGTCACCCGATGGCCGACCGCGACGACCTGCTCATCGCCCACGTCACCGGCTTCAACCAGATCTTCTGGGACACCGGCGCCTCCCGCACCACGGTTGTCGACCACGGCATCGTCGCCCCCACCGCGTCCTACACCGGCGAGCTCGACCGGCTCGCCGTGGTGATCAACGAGCCGGTACGGCGAGGCCGGGTCACCGGTACCGACCTGCTGTCCCGGTTCGCCGAGATCGCGCCGCTGGACGTGTTCGGCATGGGCGTCGCCGGCCTCGCCGACCACCTCGGGCTGCCCGCCGACCGGCTCACCAGCCACGACGACGTACCCCAGGACCGGATGCACGCCGAACTGGCCCGGCGGCGTGCGTACCTGCACCTGTGCCGGTGGACCTCACTCGGGCTCAGCCTCATCGAGGCGATGGCGATCGGCATGCCGGTCGTCGCGCTCGCCACCACCGAGGCGGTGATGGCGGTGCCTCCGGAGGCGGGGGCCCTCGCCACCCGCACCGACACCCTGCTCGACGCCGCCCGCCGGTTCATCGCCGAACCGGCGACCGCGCACCAGGCCGGCGCGGCGGCACGAGCCGCCGCGCGCGACAGGTACGGCCTCGACCGTTTCCTCGCTGACTGGGACCGGCTGCTGGAGGAGGAAGTATGCGGATCGCGATGATCTCGGAGCACGCCAGCCCGCTCGCCGTCCTCGGAGGGGAGGACGCCGGCGGCCAGAACACGCACGTCGCGGAGCTGTCCGCCGCGCTCGCCGCCGCTGGGCACGAGGTGCGGGTCTACACCCGCCGGGACGCGCTCGACCTGCCGGTGACCGTCCGCAGCCCGGACGGGTACGACGTGGTGCACGTACCGGCCGGCCCGGCCGAGCCGGTGGCCAAGGACGCGCTGCTGCCGCACATGCGGGAGTTCAGTCGGTGGCTTGTCGATCGCTGGCGGGGCGGGGACTGGGTGCCCGAGGTGGTCCACGCGCACTTCTGGATGAGTGGCCTGGCGGCGCTGACGGCCGGCCGACAGACCGGGGTGCCGGTGGTGCAGACGTACCACGCGCTGGGCACGGTGAAGCGCCGCTACCAGGGCGTGCAGGACACCAGCCCGGCCCGGCGGGTGTCCTACGAGCGGGAGTTGGGCCGCTCGGTGGACCGGATCGTCGCGCAGTGCCGCGACGAGGTGGGCGAACTGGTCCGGATGGGGGTGCCCCGGTCCCGGATGACCGTCGTGCCCTCCGGAGTCAACCTCGCCACGTTCGCGCCGCTCGGGCCGGCCGCTGATCGCGAACCGGGGCGGGCCCGGATCCTGACCGTGGGCCGGCTGGTCGAACGCAAGGGCTTCCAGACCGTGATCCGCGCGATGGCGCTGGTCCCGGACGCCGAATGCGTGGTGGTTGGCGGGCCGCCCGAAGGGCTGCTGGAGACCGACCCGTACGCCCGGCGGCTGCGGGCTCTCGCGGAGTCGTGCGGGGTGGCCGACCGGGTGCACCTGGTCGGCGCGGTACCCCGGGAGGAGATGGGCCGCTGGTACCGCTCGGCGGACCTGCTGGTCGCCGCACCCTGGTACGAACCGTTCGGGTTGACCCCGCTGGAGGCGATGGCCTGTGGGGTGCCGGTGGTCGGCACCGCCGTCGGCGGCATCCGCGACACCGTGGTCGACGGGACGACCGGTGACCTGGTGCCGGCACGGGACCCGCATGCGCTGGCCACCGCGATCCAGGGGCTGCTCGACGACCGGATCAGGCGATTCGCGTACGCCGCGGCGGCGCGTGAGCGGGCCCGGGCACGGTACTCGTGGGCCGCCACCGCGGAGCGGCTGGTCGAGGTCTACAGCGAGGTGGCCGCCGTGCGCCGGCCGGCCCGGGTGGTGGCCTGATGCCGGCGGGCAGTCTGCTCGACACCCACCTGACGAATCTCGCCGCCGCGCTGGTGCCGTACCGGCGGTGCGAGTCGCAGCTGGCGCGCTGGGGGGCCGACCTTGCCCACCGGCTGGCCGGCGGGGGTCGCCTGCTGGTCGCCGGCAACGGCGGGAGCGCCGCCGAAGCCCAGCATCTCACCGCCGAGCTGGTGGGCAAGCTGCACGACGACCGTCAGCCGCTGTCCGCGATCGCCCTGCACGCCGAGACGAGCGCGCTCACCGCGATCGCCAACGATTACGGCTACACCGACGTCTACGCCCGTCAGGTGCGCGCCCACGGTCGCCCCGGCGACGTTCTGCTGCTGCTCAGCACCAGCGGCACCAGCCCCAATCTGGTCAGCGCCGCGCAGGCCGCGCGCAGCGTCGGTCTGACGACCTGGGCGCTCACCGGCGCCGCCCCCAATCCCCTCGCCGACGCCTGCGACGACGTGCTGGCCGTCGCGTCCCCCGACACCCAGGTCGTCCAGGAGCTGCACCTGGTGACCAGTCACCTGCTCTGCGAGTACCTCGAACAAGAGCTGGCCGCGGCCACCGGCCCAGCGGTTGGCCAGCACGCGCCGGAGGAGCCCGCGCCGGCGGGCCGGCTCCCGTCCGGGCCGGTGCGGGCCGGGGTCGAGGTGGTGCTCGACGGTGGGACCGGACAGCAGGTCGACGCGTGACGATGGGGAGGCAAGCGTGAGGGGACCTGTGGTGGTGCTCGGGGACACCCTGCTCGACCGGGACGTGGAGGGGGTGGTGAACCGGCTCTGCCCGGACTCCCCGGTGCCGGTCCTCGACGAGACCGCGGCCAGCGACCGACCTGGCGGCGCAGGCCTGGCGGCGGTGTTCGCCGCCGCGCAGGGCGCCGAGGTGGTGCTGGTGACCGCGCTCGCCGACGACGCCGGCGGAGCCCGACTGGGCGTGCTGCTCGCCGCGGCCGGCGTGCAGGTGTACCCGCTGGCCCTGCCCGGTGCGACGCCGGAGAAGATTCGGCTGCGGGCCCGGGGGCGGGTGCTGTTGCGCCACGACCGCGGCGGCCCCTCCGGGGAGCCGGGTCAGCCCTCCGACGAGGTGCTCCGGGTGATCCGTTCGGCGTCCGCGGTGCTGGTCAGCGACTACGGCCGGGGGATGGCCCGGCAGCCCGCGCTGCGGGACGCGTTGGCGGCCACCCGCGCGCCGGTGGTGTGGGACCCACACCCGCGTGGCCCGGCGGCGATCCCCGGCGTGCATCTGGCCACCCCGAACGAGTCGGAGGTGCGCGAACTGGTCCCCGCACTCCCCGGTGCCTCCCGGCTGGCCACCGCGTCGCGGGGCGCGCAGGGCCTACGGCGTCGCTGGCGGGCGGGTGCGGTCGCGGTGACGCTGGGTGGTGACGGCGCGCTGCTCTGCCACGCCGGGTCGACACCGCTGGTGGTGCCGACACCGGGCAGCGCCGAGGGGGACACCTGCGGGGCCGGCGACCGGTTCGCGGCCGCCGCCAGCCTCGCGTTGGCCCAGGGCGCGCTGGTCTCCGAGGCGGTGCAGGCGGCGGTCGCCGAGGCGTCCGCGTACGTGGCTGGTGGGGGAGTGGCGGCGGCGCTGCCACTGAGCGCGAGGAGTGAGTCGTTGGTGCGAGCCCCGCAATCGCGGACGAAGGGCAGCCGGATGTCGGCAGGCGTCATCGGTCCGGGGGGTGAACGGGTGGGGGTCGCGGCGGTTGCCACGCTCCTCGGTGAGGTCCGGGCCGCAGGCGGCACGGTGGTGGCGACCGGTGGTTGCTTCGACCTGGTGCACGCCGGGCACGTGGCGACCCTGCAGGCCGCCCGGCAGCTCGGCGACTGTCTGATCGTCTGCGTGAACTCCGACGCGAGTGTGGCCGGGCTGAAGGGGCCGGATCGACCGGTGCTGTCCGAGGGGGACCGCAGCCGGCTGTTGGCCGCGATGAGCTGCGTCGACGCGGTCCTCATCTTCGACGAGCCGACCCCGGAGGCGGTGCTGTCCTGGGTGCGACCGGACATCTGGGTCAAGGGCGGCGACTACGCCACCGGCGGTGGCGACACCACCGCCACTCTGCCGGAGGCGGAGGTTCTGCGCCGGTGGGGCGGGAACACGGTGGTGGTGCCCTACCTGGACGGCCGTTCCACCACCGACATGATCGTTCGCTCCAGCGGGGAGCGGACCCGATGACCGCCACGCGGTCCGGCGCCGGACCCACCGTCCTGGTCACCGGCGGCGCGAGTGGGCTCGGTGCCGCGGTGGTCGCCGCGGTGGCCGCCTCCGGTGGTCGACCTGTCGTGCTGGACCGGCAGCCCCCGGCCGACGGGGTGAGCTGGACCGAGTGCGACCTGGCCGACACCCGGGCGGCCGAGGTGGCCACCCAGCATCTCGCCGAGCAGTCCGGTGGGCTGGACGCGGTGGTCACCGCCGCCGGCACCGACGTTCCGGGTCGACTCGCCGATGTGCCGGGCGAGACCTGGGACCGGATCGTCGCCGTCGACCTGCTGGCCACCGCGGCGGTGATCCGTGCCGCGCTGCCCTTCCTGCTGACCTCCCGGGGCCGCATCGTCACGGTCGCCTCGACCCTGGGCGTCAAGGCGGTCAGTGACGCGACGGCGTACTGCGCGGCGAAGTTCGGGGTGGTCGGCTTCACCCGCGCCCTCGCCGCCGAGCTCGCCGGTCAGGTCGGCGTCACGCTGCTCATCCCGGGCGGTATGCGCACCGCGTTCTTCGACGAACGTGACCCGCAGTACAAACCGGGGGCGGACGCGATCCTCAACGATCCCGCCCACACCGCCGCCGCGATCATGTTCGCGCTCAACCAGCCGCCCGGCTGTGCCGTGCGCGAGCTGGTGGTCTGCGCCGAGCAGGAGACCTCGTACCCGTGATCCTCGTGCTGCGCGCCCTCGGCGTCGGCGACCTGGTCACCGCGGTGCCCGCGCTGCGGGCGCTGCGGACCGCGTACCCCGGTCGGGAGTTGGCGCTCGCCGCGCCCGCCTGGCTGGCCCCGCTGGTGGACCTGGTCGGTGGTGTCGACCGGCTGGTCGACACCACGGGCCTGGATCGGCCGCTACGGGTCGGTTCGGCCCCAGCGGTCGCGGTCAACCTGCACGGGCGTGGCCCGCAGTCGCACCGGTTGCTCGCCGCCAGCCGGCCCGGCCGGCTGCTCGCCTTCGCCAACCCGGAGGCCGGCTGCGCGCACGGCCCCCGGTGGGCCGCCGACGAGCACGAGGTGGACCGGTGGTGCCGGCTGCTGTCCTGGTACGACATTCCGGCCGACCGGACCGACCTCGGCCTGCGTCGGCCCGGCTCGACCGGGTTGCCGACCGGAGCCACCGTGCTGCATCCCGGCAGCAAGATCCCCGCCAAGCGCTGGCCCGCCGAGCGGTTCGCCGCCCTGGCCCGGGCGCTCACCGACCGGGGGCACCGGGTGCTGCTCACCGGCTCGGCAGACGAACGGGCGCTGGCGGCCCGGGTGGCCGACGCCGCCGGCCTGGCGTCCGACTCGGTGCTGGCGGGCCGGACCGACCTCGGGGCGCTCGCCGCGCTGGTGGCGCACGCCCGGCTGGTGGTCAGCGGGGACACCGGGGTGGCCCACCTGGCCACCGGGTACGGCACCGCCTCGGTCGTCCTCTTCGGGCCGGTGCCGCCGGCGCACTGGGGGCCGCCACCGGACCGGCCCCGGCACCGGGTGCTCTGGGCCGGCGACGGGGATTGGCCCAGGTGGGACGGGGTAGGAAGCCACCCGACGATGACGGCTCTGCGTCTCGACGAGGTGCTGGCCGCCGTGTCCGAGGTGGAGAGGGTGGTGCGGGTCTCCGGTGCGGTTGCGGCGTAGCGACCCGGGACGACCGGGGTACGGACGGCGCCGGCGCGGACGGGGCTGGGTCTTCGTCGACCCGACCGGCGCTCCGGTCCGGGATCCGGCTGTCCTGGCCCGGCTGCGGGAGCTGGTCATCCCGCCGGCCTGGCAGAACGTCTGGATCTCGCCCTACCCGAACGGGCACATCCAGGCGATCGGGATCGACGCGGCGGGTCGCAAGCAGTACGTCTACCACCCACTGTGGCGGGAGAAGCAGGACGAGGCGAAGTTCGATCACATGCTGGAGGTGGCTCGGCGGCTCCCGGTGCTGCGGGAGCGGGTGGGCCGTGACCTGGACGGTCGGGGACTGGGCCGGGACCGGGTGCTGGCCACGGTGGCCCGCCTGTTGGACATGGGGATGTTCCGGGTCGGCAGCGACCAGTACGCGGCCGGCGACGACCCGACGTACGGGGTGTCCACCCTGCGCCCCGAGCATGCCCGGTCCCGGGGCGGCTGCGTGGTCTTCGTGTTTCCGGCGAAGGGTGGCATCGAGCAGGTACGCCGAATCGAGGACCCGGAACTGTGCCAGGTGCTCGTCAATCTGCGCCGTCGTCGGCGCTGGGCGGACCGGCTGTTCGGCTACTGGGACGGTCGGGAGTGGCGTGACGTGCGCAGCGACGAGGTCAACGGGTACTTGCGCGACGCGAGCGGTGGGGAGATGACCGCCAAGGACTTCCGCACCTGGCACGCCACCGTCCTCGCCGCCACCGAGTTGGCCACCGTCGGCCCGGCCCGTTCGGTGACGGCCCGGCGCAAGGCGGTGGTCACCGTGATGCGCGCGGTGGCCGAGCTGCTGGGAAACACTCCGACGGTGGCTCGTGCGTCGTACGTGGATCCGCGGGTGGTCGACCTCTACCACGACGGGGTGGTGGCGTCGGTGGACCCGCGGGCGCCGCGCGAGGAGGCTGAGCGGCTCGTCCTGGAGTTGCTGGAGGAGGCCTGAGCGGGCCACCGGGCGGCCGCCCGCCGCACGCGCGGCGGGCGCCTCGCCGCGGCCCCCGTTGGCGCAGCCCACCAGGGTGGTAGGCCGCGTTGGTGTCAGTCTGCCGGTAACGGGTTGACCATTGACGCCGGGCGGTTGACGATCCGCGCCGGATGCGACCCGCCTTCGCGATACTCCTGCGGGCTCGTCCCGTACGCCGCCCGGAACGCCCGGCTCGAGGGTCTCCCGGTGCAGCATCCCGTGTCCTCAGGCCGCTCGCCGGCGGATCAGGGCCTCGATGCCGTCGAGGATCCGGTCCAGGCCGAAGGTGAACTCGTCGTCCGGGTCGTCGTCCTGGTCGAGCACGCCGGCGGCCAGCACCCGGTGCAGCGCCGGGAAGCGGGACGGGTCGATGAGCCGCGCCACCATCCGGCTGTACGCGGGCATCATCTCGCCCGGCTCGATCCCGGCGGCCCGGCTGCCCTCGATGATCTGGGCGGTGAGCGAGGCCTCGTTGCGGATGTAGCCGGTGATCAGCAGGAGCACGGAGGTCTTCTCGCCCTCGGCCAGGGTGGTGTCGTCGAGGCAGCGCAGCCCGTCCTCCATCCAGCCGAGCTGCTGCGGGGTGATCGGCGGGCCACTGATCGGCACGTGCAGCAACCAGGGCCGACGCCGCAGCACCTCGTGGTCGGCCCAGGCCCACCGGGTCAGGCCGGCACGCCAGTCGGCCTCCGCCGGGGGCGGGCCGGGCGGCGGGCCGTACCCGGTGTCCACCATGAGCATCAGCAGCTCGTCCTTCGAGCCGACGTACCGGTAGAGGGCCATGGTGGCGGCGCCCAACTCCTTGGCCACCCGACTCATCGAGACGGCCGCCAGCCCGTCGGCGTCGGCCACCCGGACGGCGGCGTCCACGATGGTGGGCACGCTCATCTGGGGCCGGGGGCCCTTGGGTGGCCGATCCCGCAGCCCCCAGGCGCTCTCGATGGCCGGTGGGAGCACCGGCCCGCTGTCGTCCGTCTTCGCCGCCACATTTTCCTCCTTGCCTCGCCATCCTAGTTCTGCGTATGGTCTACGCATTACAGCGTACGACCTACGCAGAAGGGAACTGGATCATGACGACGATGACCACACCGGCTCCGCGAGCGGGCCGGCGGGAGTGGATCGGGTTCGCGGTGCTGATGCTGCCGCTGCTCCTGGTCTCGATGGACGTGTCGGTGCTCTACTTCGCCGTCCCGTTCATCAGCGAGGAGTTGCGCCCCACCGGCACCCAGCAACTCTGGATCTTCGACATCTACGGCTTCGTGCTGGCCGGGCTGCTCATCACCATGGGCGCGCTGGGCGACCGGATCGGCCGACGCCGGCTCCTGCTGATCGGCGCCGCCGCGTTCGGGGCGGCGTCGCTGCTGGCCGCGTACGCCGACAGCGCCGCGACGCTGATCGCCGCGCGCGCCGTCCTCGGCATCGGCGGGGCCACCCTGATGCCCTCCACGCTCGCCCTGGTGCGCAACATGTTCCACGACGCCAAGCAGCGTGGCACCGCGATCGGCATCTGGACCGCCACCCTCACCGGCGGCATCGCGATCGGCCCGGTGCTCAGCGGCATCCTGCTGGAGCACTTCTGGTGGGGCTCGATCTTCCTGATCAACATCCCGGCGATGCTGATGCTGCTCCTGCTCGCCCCGATCCTGGTGCCCGAGTTCCGCAACCCGGCGACCGGGCGGTTCGACCTGCTCAGCGCGGCACTGTCCCTCGCCGCGCTGCTGCCGGTGATCTACGGCATCAAGGAGATGGCCCGCGACGGCGTCAGCGGTGTGCGGGTGCTCGCCATCGTCGCCGGCCTGCTGGTGGGCGCGCTGTTCCTGCACCGGCAGCGGACCCGGGCGTACCCGATGGTCGACCTTGCCCTGTTCCGTCGGCGCGGCTTCGCCGGGTCGCTCGCGGTCAACCTGCTGGCGATGTTCGCCATCGTCGGCTTCGCAATCTTCACCACCCAGCATCTCCAGTTGGTGCTCGGCCTGAGCCCGCTGCGGGCGGCACTGTGGAGCCTGGTGCCGTCCCTCGCCGTAGGCGGCATCGCGCCGGCCGCCGCCGCGCTCGCCCAGCGCGTCGAGCGGTCGTACCTGATCGGTGCGGGGTTCGGGATCGCCCTGCTCGGCTTCGCGGTGCTGACCCGGGTCACACCGGAGACTCCGCTGTGGCTGCTGCTCGTCGGCGCGAGTGTCTACGCGGGTGGTCTGGTGATGGTGATGTCACTCGTCACCGAGTTGGTCCTCGGCGCGGCGCCGCCCGAGCAGGCCGGTGTCGCGTCGGCGCTGACCGAGTCCAGCAGCGAGCTGGGCGGGGCGCTGGGAATGGCGATCCTCGGCAGCGTCGGTGCGGCGGTCTACCGTCGCGAGATCGTCGACGGCCTGCCGGCCGGGTTGCCCGCCGACGCCGGTGACGCGGCCCAGGAGACCTTGGGGGGCGCGCTCGCGGTGGCGAAGGGGCTGCCGGCGGATCTGGCCGACGCGGTGCTGCACGCCGCCCGGGTCGCGTTCACCGACGGGCTGCACCTCGCCGCGATCGCCGCCATGGTGGCGATGGTGCTGGGCGCGGTCACCGCGCTGGTCGCGCTGCGCGGCGTCCGGCCGGGCGACCCCGCGGCACTGGCCGCCGAGCCGACCGACCCGGCCGGTACGTCGTTGTCGTCGGTCAGTCGGTGAGCACGTGCGCGAGCCGGTCCCGGAAGCGCCGCTCGGAGTCGCTCACCGACTCGCCGCCGATGCCCAGCAGCCCACCGCTGGACGCGGCACCCACCACCTGCTCGGCGATCTTCACGAGCCAGTGCTTGTACGCGCCGGCCTCGCCCTCGTCGACGCGGCCGGCCAGCAGCGCGGCGGCCTGGCCGGCCCGCAGCAGCACGTCGTCGATCAGCGCCCGCGGGTCGTCGGGCGCGATGACCGGCAGTTCCGCCCCGGTCTCCGGGTCACCGACCCGGGTGACGATCTCGCCGGCCACGGCGGCGACCAGCGGGCTGGCCGACTCCCGGCCGGCGGAGATGGTCTCCAGCCCGGCCGCGGTCTCCGCCATGGTCCGGCGGGTGCCGTCGGACTCGGCGGCGCTCGCCGCGGTCAGCACCGACTGCGGCAGGCCGACCAGCAGCCCCCACTCCCCGTCGGAGAAACCGAAACCGGTGTACGCCGGCTGCTCGATCACGGCAATGCCCCTTCCGCCCCGCTCTGCTTGGTCAATCGAAGCTCTGCTTGGTCGATCCACCGGGCTCCACGTCGGTGCCCGGGTCAGGCTAGTCCAGGGTCAGCAGGCCCTGTTCGGACACCACGCGCACCGACAACGTCTTGTACCCGACCTCATCGAAGAGAACCGTCATCTTGTCGTCCTCGTAGGAGAGCACCATGCCGTGCCCCCACTCCGGGTGGCGCACCTGACTGTGCACCGGGAACGGCCCGACCGCGCCCTGGTCGGTGACGCTGGTGCCGGCATGGCAGTTGTCGCAGTGCCCGCAGACCTCGGTCATCTGCTCGCCGAAGTAGGCCAGCAGGGTCTGCCCCCGGCAGGCGCTGGTCTCGGCGAAGGCCCGCATCATGTCGGTGCGCGACCGGGTCACCGTCTGCTGCCGCTCCGCCTCGCCCAGCGCCGACGCGGCGGCGTCGGTCGGGGTGGGGGAGTAGCGGGGAGCGCCGATGCGCTGCCGGGCCCGCGGCTCGGCCGCGCCGACCTGCTCCAGCAGGGAGAGATACTGGCCCAGCTTGCGCGGCCCGAGGCCGGTGGTCTCGCGCAGCTCGGTCTTGGTGGCCGGCTTGCGCCGCAACAACGCGGCCAGGTCGCGCAGTTCGTCGTGGTGGGGCAGCCCACCGCTGAAGAACCGTTGCAGGCCGACGTCCTCGGCCTGCCAGAGCAGCAGCACCCGGGCCGGCTGCCCGTCGCGCCCGGCCCGGCCGATCTCCTGGAAGTAGCTGTCCGGGGAGTCGGGTAGCGCCATGTGCACCACCCAGGCGATGTTGGGCTTGTCGATGCCCATGCCGAACGCCGAGGTCGCCACCATGATCGGGACCTGGTCGGCGAGGAACGCCTCGTGCAGTTCCGCGCGGGCACCGGCCGACATGCCACCGTGGTAGGACTGCGCCGGGAAGCCGGCGTCGCTCAACCGGGTGGCGAGCTCCTCGGCGGCGCGGCGGGTCGGCACGTAGATGATCCCCGGCCGCCCCTCGTCGCGCAGCAGTGCCATCAGACGCCGCCAGCGGTAGTCCTCGGTGGGGCAGTGCGCCACCTCCAGGAACAGGTTGGGCCGATCGAGCCCGGAGACCACCACCTCCGGCTCGCGCAGTCGCAGCCGGGCGATGATGTCGTCGCGTACCGGTGGGGACGCGGTGGCGGTCAGCGCCACCACCGGTGGCCGGCCGATGCCCTCGATCAGGTGCCCGAGCGCCAGGTAGTCGGGGCGGAAGTCGTGCCCCCAGGCCGAGATGCAGTGCGCCTCGTCGATCGCCACCAGCGCCGGCTTCAGCGCGGCGACCTCGGCCATCCGGTCGGGGTTGCTCAACTGCTCCGGGGTGATGAACAGAAACTCCGCCCGGCCCTCGCGGATCTCGGTGATCGCCTGGGCCTGCTGGGTGGGCGACTCGTTCGAGCTGATCCGCACCGCCCGCAGTTCCGGGCGTTGCCGCTCGTTGAGGGAGGCGATCTGATCCTGCTGGAGGGCCAGCAGTGGGGAGATCACCACGGTGGGGCCGGGGATCAGGCTGGCCGGAATCTGATAGATGGCCGACTTGCCGGCACCGGTGGGCAACACCACCAGGGCGTCACGTCGCTTCATCACCGCGCGCATGGCGGCGAGTTGGTTGGGCCGCAGCGCCTTCCAGCCGAAGAGGCTCCTCGCCGCGCGGCGCAGCGTCATCGAGTGCGTGGACAGTTTCATCGAGGGCCGGAGGTACCCGAGCCCATGACCGCCGAAACACGTTCCGACGATCATGGGCTTGTCGGCTGCGGGGCTCAGCGCAGCCGGGGCAGGACCTCACGCTGGTAGAGGTCGAACAGGCCCTGGTACTGCGGGCCGGTGTTCGCCACGTAGAGCTCGTCGAAGCCGGCCTTGGCGTACTTGTCGATCATCTCCAGGTGGGCGTCGACACTGTTGCCGCAGACGAACGCCTCCTTCAGCATCTCCGGCCGGACCAGCTCGGCGGCCTGCTCGAAGTGTCGCGGTGAGGGCAGCACCTGGGACAGCTCACCCGGCACCCCGGCGTTGGGCCAGCGCTCGTACGCGACGCGCATGCCCTCGTCCTCGCTGTCGGCGTACGCCGCCTTGAAGCCGGCCTGGCACGGCTTGTCGCCGCCGCCGTTCTCGCGGAAGCGGCGCACCATCTCCGCGTCCGGCATCGTGGTCACGTAGCCGTCGCCGATCCGGGCGGCCAGGTCGATGGACTTCGGCCCGAAACCGGAGACGTAGATCGGCGGGGGCGTGTCGGGCCGCGTGTAGATGCGGGCCTGCTCGACGGTGTAGTGCTTGCCGTGGTGGTTGACGAAGTCGCCGGTCCACAACTTCCGCAGCACCTCGACGGCTTCCTCCAGCATCTCCAGCCGGACGTCGGCCTGCGGCCAGGCGTCGCCGAAGATGTGCTCGTTGAGCGCCTCGCCGGTGCCGACGCCGAGCACGAACCGCCCGCCGTGCAGCACCGCGCTGGTCGCCGCCGCCTGGGCGATCACCGCCGGGTGGATCCGCAGGGTCGGGCAGGTCACCGCGGTGGTCACCGGCAGTGCGCAGACCTGGCTGAGCGCGCCGATCATCGACCAGACGAACGGGCTCTGGCCCTGTGCGTCCACCCAGGGGTGGTAGTGGTCGGAGATCCACAGTGCCTCGAAACCGGCCCGTTCGGCACCGCGCGCCTGGTCCAACAGTTCGGCTGGCGTGAACTCCTCACTGGACAGAAAGTAACCGATCTTCATGGTCTCCCCTTCGGCACGCGGACCTGCTGTCAGGCAGACCCGTACCCCGGTCGGGGTCGGTCACACCGGTCAACCGGGGTGTCGATCGGCGGGTCGTGCTCAGCGCCGGCCGAACATCGCCCGGATCGCGGCGAGCAGCAGCAGAGCGCCGACCACCAGGCCGAGCAGGCGTACGCCGGGGATGTCGGCCGGGCTCGTCGCGTCGGCCAGCAGGGCGGGGTCCATCCCCGCACTCTCCCGGGGAATGGGCCGGCGGGGCAACTGTAAGGTTTATTGACTATTGAATCGCCCGGTGTGACCATGGCAGGACCGCCGGCCGGTGGCGGTGCGCCGAGGGCGCGCGAGAGATGGGGTACGGGGGCCGCATGAGCGAGCGCAACCAACGGGTCGACGGGGGCGCATCGACGCCGGTGACCGACGCCAACCGCCAGGAGGGGGTGGCGTGACCACGCCCACCGGGCACCTCCCGGCCCTCGCCGCCGCCGTCCTGCAACCCGGGTTCGTCGGCACCACCCCGCCACCGTGGGTGTGCCGCTGGCTCGGCGAGGGCCTCGGTTCGGTGGTGCTCTTCGCCCGCAACGTCGTCGATCCCGAGCAGGTGGCGGCGCTCACCGCGACGTTGCGCGCCGAGCGTCCGGACGTCATCGTGGCGATCGACGAGGAGGCCGGCGACGTCACCCGGCTCGAGTCGGTCCACGGCAGTTCCCGGCCCGGCAACTTCGCTCTCGGCACGGTCGACGACCCGGGGCTGACCGAGGCGGTCGCCCGGGACCTCGGCGTCGAGCTGGCCGCGGCGGGGGTCACCCTCAACTACGCCCCGGACGCCGACGTCAACTCCAATCCGGAGAACCCGGTGATCGGCGTCCGCTCGTTCGGTGCCGACCCGGCGCTGGTCGCGCGGCACACCGCCGCCTGGGTCCGCGGGCTGCAGGCCGGAGGCGTCGCCGCCTGTGCCAAGCACTTCCCCGGGCACGGCGACACCCGCGTCGACTCACACCACGATCTGCCCCGGATCACCGCCGACCGGGACCGGCTGGACGCCTGCGAGCTGGCTCCGTTCCGGGCCGCCGTCGCCGCCGGGGTGCAGGCGGTGATGACCGGCCACCTGCTGGTGCCCGCCCTCGATCCGCAACTGCCGGCCACGCTGAGTCGACGCATCCTGGGTGGGCTGCTCCGCGACGAACTGGGCTTCTCCGGCGTGGTGGTGACCGACGCGGTGGAGATGCGCGCCGTCGCCGACCGGTACGGCTTCGCCGGTGCGACGGTCCGCGCCCTCGCCGCCGGGGCCGACGCGATCTGCATCGGCGGCGAACGGGCCGACGAGCAGGCGGCCCGCGAGCTGCGCGACGCCATCGTCACCGCGGTCGTCTCCGGTGAGCTGCCCGAGGAACGCCTCGCCGAGGCGGCCAAGCGGGTCGGTCAACTCGCCGCCTGGACGGTGGCCGCCCGCACCGCCGGTTCGGCCGTCGCGCGCGGCGCCGCCGACGTCGGGCTGGTCGCCGCCCGCCGGGCCATCCGGGTCACCGCCGGCCCCAGCGCGACGGTCGCGCTGCCGTTGACCCGCGCCGCGCACGTCGTCGAGTTCGAGCCGCTGCGCAACATCGCCATCGGTGCGGAGACCCCGTGGGGCATCGGCGCACCGCTGGGCGAGCTGCTGCCCGGCACGGACACGGTCCGCTACGCCGAACCCGATGTACCGGCCGACCCCGGCGCCGGGGCGGGCTCCCGCCCACTGGTCCTGGTGGTCCGCGACCTGCACCGGCACGACTGGATGCGCGCGGCGGTGCAGCGCGCCTTGGTCGCCCGCCCGGACGCGGTCGTGGTCGAGCTGGGCGTGCCCGAGCTGATCACCGGGACGGTGCACCTGGCCACCCACGGCGCCACCCGGGCCAGCGGCCGGGCCGCCGCCGAGGTACTGACCGGCACCCGTTGACCGGGGGCCGGACGGGCCGACGCCGATCTGGCCGGCGCTGATCCGGTCGGCGCCGACCCGGTCGGCGCTAGGGGAGGTCGGCGACCAGGTCCGCGTACTCGGGGTGCTTGTCGATGAACGCGGCCATGAAGGAGCACTGCGGCACCACCTTGGTGCCGCGGGCGCGGATCTCATCCAGCGTGCCCCGCATCAGCGCGCCCCCCACGCCCTTGCCCTGGAAGTTCCGGTCCACCTCGGTGTGGGTGAAGACCAGGATCTCCCCGCGCGCCAGGTACGCGGTGAAGCCGGCCAACGCGTCGTCGATGAGGATCTCGAAGCGGTGCTTCGCCGGGTTGTCCTCGACCAGGGTGCTCATCCGGCCATTCTCCCCGCACCGTCGATCAGCGCGTCCAGTTCGCCGAGCAACCGGTCGACCTCGTCGGCGGTGTTGTAGTGGTAGATGCTGGCCCGCACCGCGCCGCCACTGTCGCGCAGACCCATCAACCGGAAGTACTCGTAGGCGTAGTAGTCGCCGACGGAGAGGCAGAACCCGGCCGCGCCGAGCGCCTCGTGGGTGGCTGCCGGTGACATCCCGGCGACCCGGAACGAGACCGTCGGGCACCGCCGGACCGGCGAGCCGTAGACGGTGATCGCCGGCCGCTCCGCCAGCCCGGCGAGCAGCCGGTCCAACAGGGCCTCCTCGTGTGCCTGAGCGGCGGCCAGCCCGGCCCTCAGCCGTGCCCGCCGGTCGCCGACCGCGTCCGGGTCCAGGCCCGCCAGGTGATCCACCGCGGCGGTCACACCGGCCAGCAGCGGGAAGCTCGGCGTGCCGTACTCGAAGCGGTCCGGCACCGCGTCCGAGGACGGCACCAGCTTCGCCGGGTGCAGGGCCTCCCACCGGGCCGGGTCCGCCACCATCGCCGCCAGGTGCGGTCCGGACCACTTGTAGGCGCTGGTGACCAGGAAGTCGGCACCGAGCGAGGTCAGGTCGGTCGGCCCGTGCGGCACCGAGTGCACCCCGTCGACGTAGACCAGCGCACCGACCGCGTGCGCGGTCTTGGCGATCGCCGGCACGTCCGGCATGGTGCCGATGGCGTTGCTGCCGGCGGTGACCGCGACCAGCCGCGTCCGCTCGCCGACCAGGTCGGCGTACTGGGCGGCGGGCAACTCGCCGGTGTGCCGGTCGACCTCGGCCCAGCGCACGGTCGCGCCGGCCGCCTCGGCGGCCTGCACCCACGGCCGCACGTTCGAGTCGTGGTCGAGCCGGGAGACCACCACCTCGTCGCCCGGGCACCAGGTCGCGCCGACCGTGCGGGCCAGGGTGTACGTCAGCGCGGTGGCGCTCGGGCCCAGCACCACCCCGGACGGGTCGGCACCGAGCAGGTCGGCCACCGCCGAGCGAGCCTCGGCCACCAACTCCAACGACCGGCGACCCGGCACGTTGGCGGCGCTGCGGTTACCGACCGCGGTACGCATGGCGGCGGTGATCGCGTCGATCACACCGGCCGCGGTCTGGGTGCCGCCGGCACCGTCGAAATGGACGAAGCCCTCGGTCAGGGCGGGGTAGGCGGCCCGGGTGCGGGCGATGTCGAAGGGCATGTCCGGACCCTAGCCGGTGCCCTTCGTGCCCTGGTCGGCCGCCGGGTGATCACCGTTGGGCGGGGCCATCGCGTTCGTCTCGTACCCTTGGCGAGGTGACGAAACGACCCGCCACCATCCCAATGGCCCCCATTCGCCGCGCTGCCGGCCTTTTCGCCGGTCTGGCGCTCGGACTTGCCGTGCTCGCCGGCTGCAGCTCGCAGGGCGCCTCCACCGACTGTGCGGTGGACGCCTGCACGGTCACCTTCGATCGGGGTGTCGACGCGAGGACCACCATCCTGGGCATCGAGGCCAAACTGGTCGGCGCCGAGGGCGACCAGGTGACCGTCGAGGTCGCCGGGGAGCAGCTCACCCTCACCACCGGGCAGCAGGCCGCCGAGGCCGGTGGTTTCTCGGTCACCCTGGACAGCGTCACCGACCAGCAGGTCAAAATTCGCGTAGCACGTAACCCGGGCAGCTGAGCTGGCGGGCGGCGGTGGCCGACGTTTGGGGATCTTCGAAACCGGAGATTGTGACGCCATGTCACTCACCCGTAGCGCCGAAGCCACCGCCTCCCGAACGGCGGACAGCCGGTGGCTGGAAGTCCTCGCCCGGGCCGGCTTCATCGGCTACGGCATCGTCCACCTGCTCTTCGCCTGGTTGGCGTTGCAGATCGCGTTCGGCACGTCGTCCGACGACGGCGACCAGTCCGGCGCACTGCGTACCCTCTCCGCACAGCCCCTGGGTAAGTTCCTGGTCATCGCCACCGCGATCGGCCTGCTCGCGATGGCGATCTGGCAGGCGCTGGAGGCGGCGGTCGGGCACCGCGCCGAGCGGGGCAAGGAGCGGGTCACCGAACGGTTCGCCTCGGCCGGCCGGACCATCGTCTACCTCTACTTCGCCTGGACCGCCTTCAAGGTCTTCAAGGACGCCTCGTCGAACAGCGCCGACCAGCAGGAGGCGTTGACCGGCAAGCTGATGACCTCCAGCGGTGGCCGCTGGCTGGTGGGCCTGGCCGGGCTGGTGCTCGCCGCGATCGGTGTCGGCCTGGTCATCTACGGGGCCGTCAAGCGGTTCGAGAAGCACCTCAAGACCGGTGAGATGAGCCCGAAGACCCGCACGCTGGCCCGCCGGCTGGGCATGGCCGGGTACATCGCCAAGGGCGTCGCGTACGGCATCGCCGGTCTGCTGGTCATCGTCGCGGCGGTGAACTACGACCCGGAGAAGGCCCGTGGTCTGGACGCCGCGCTGCACACGCTGCGCGAGCAGTCCTACGGCGTGTTCCTGCTGACCCTGGTCGCCCTGGGCATCGCCGCCTTCGGCGTCTTCTGCTTCCTCCAGTCCCGGTACCGCAAGGTCTGAGCTGGTCGAATCTGAGGATGACGGGCACTCTTGGGCTTTTGCCCGGAGTGCCCGTCGCCTGATCGAAGGGGAGCCTCGAAGCCGTGCAGAGTTATCTCGAAACGGCCGTCGCCGCGCTCGTCGCGGCGGCGGTCGCCCTGTTCCTGGTCGAGGTCGTCCACCGGCTGACCCGCCGGTTCGGCCGTCGGTCACAGCTGCTGACCGAGCTGACCGATCACGCGCACCGCCCGTTCCAGGTCGCCGCGACGGTCCTCGCCGTGCAGTTCGCCGTGCGCTTCAGCACCGGGTACGCGGTCGGCGAGACCTGGCGTCGGCAGTCGCTGCACCTGCTCGTCCTCGCTGTCATCGCCACCACCGCCTGGCTGGTCGCCGCCTTGCTGATCGTCGTGGAGGACACCGCGCTGGCCCGGTTCCGGGTCGACGTCCCCGACAACCGGCACGCCCGGCGGGTCCGGACCCAGGTGGTGATGCTGCGCCGACTGACCATCGCGGTGATCGTCATCCTGACCGTCGGCGTGATGCTGATGACCTTCCCGAGCGTGCGTGGCATCGGCGCCGGTGTGCTGACCTCGGCCGGCGTGGTCGGTGTGGTGGCCGCGCTCGCCGCGCAGAGCCTGCTCGGCAACGTCTTCGCCGGCCTGCAGCTCGCCTTCAGCGACGCCGTCCGGCTCGACGACGTGGTCGTCGTCGAGGGGGAGTGGGGTCGGATCGAGGAGCTGACCCTGAGCTACGTCGTCGTCCAGATCTGGGACGACCGGCGGCTGATCCTGCCCACCTCGTACTTCACCAGCAAGCCGTTCCAGAACTGGACCCGGACCGAGTCGGCGGTGCTCGGCACCGCCGAGTTCGACGTGGACTGGGCGGTGCCGGTGCAGACGATGCGCGAGGAGTTGCGCCGCCTCGTCGAGGGCACCGAGCTGTGGGACGGGCGGGTCTGCGTCCTGCAGGTCACCGACGCCACCGGCGGGATGGTGCGGATGCGCGCGCTGGTCAGCGCCGCCGACGCGGGCAGTCTGTGGGACCTGCGCTGCCTCGTCCGGGAACACCTGGTGGCCTGGATCCGGGACAATCGCCCGACCGCGATGCCCCGGTTGCGCACCGAGTTGGGCGACTCCAGCAGCGACCTGCCCTGGCAGTGGGTGCAGCCGAGGCGGCCCGTCCGCCGCCGCACCGACACCGAGGCGCCGGACGACGCGCGTGTCTTCGGCGGCAGCGACGACGGCGAGGCCCGCAGCGAAGCCTTCGTAGGCCCCGAGGAATCCCGCCCCTGACCCGTCCGGAACACCCACCCCACACACGACGGTGGCCGGCCGGGCCCGACATGCCTAGACCGGACAAATCGCCCAACGGCCAACCATGGGTAGGCCTCCGTGGCCTGCCATCGGCATGGTCAACTCCAGATCACCGACATTGCGGTATCCGGCGCACGGGATACCCCAACCACGGCGACGTTGTGTCGATCTTGCTCCCGTAGCCGCGACGATCATGGACTTGGCGGGGAGGTATGCCCGGTTTTTCCCCCGCCATCCTCATGGTCAGCCCTGCCGATGTGGGTGGGCGGGGGAGAGGGGTCCGGGTGGGAGGTTTGGTCGGGCTTGGGTGGGGGATCTGCTGCCGGACGTCTCTGGCGCGATCGACTGGGCCGGGGTTCCGGCTCTCCGGCGCGGCGTCCGGACAACGGGGACGGTGAGCTGCTCGGCGCGTCTTAGGATTGACGGGCGGCGACTTCGGGCATACAGCGCGGTGATGAGGAAAGGAGGACAGCATGGCTGACGTGGCGAACGCCCGCACATCCCGCAACGGGAGCGAGCCCTCCACCGCCGAGTTGGTGCAACGAGCCACCGAGCAGGTCTCCCGCCTGGTGCGGGACGAACTGGCGCTGGCCCGGGCAGAGTTGACCCAGAAGGGCAAGCACGCAGGCATCGGAATCGGCCTGTTCGGCGGCGGCGGGGCCCTGGCATTCTTCGGGCTGGGCGCGCTGGTCGCCACGGCGATCCTGCTGCTCGACCTGGTGTTGCCCGCATGGGCCGCCGCGCTGATCGTGACGGTGGCCTGTTTCCTGGTGGCCGGCATCCTCGCCCTGGTGGGCAAGAAGCAGGTCAGCCGGGCCGTCCCGCCGATGCCGTCGGCCACGGTCCGCAGCCTCAGGGCCGACATGGACACCGTCGCCGCCGCCGTGAAGGACAGGGGGCGGCAATGACGGGCAACGGGACCGGCGACACGGAGGCGCTCCGTGAGGAGATTCGTCGCACCCGGGTCGAGTTGGGCGAGACGATGGAGGCGTTGGCCGCCAAGGCCGACGTCAAGGCGCGCCTGAAGGAGTCCGCCGGCCAGGCGAAGGAGCGGATGCGCGAGCAGGCGGCGCAGACCGTCGCCCGGGTTCGCGGGCAGGCGGTGCGAGGCGCCGGCATGGCGCGGGCACAGGCCTACGAGAAGGGTGGGTTGGTGCGCGCGCAGGCGCACGACAGGGGCGAGGTGCTGCGCCGCAACCCGCTGCCGTGGGCGGCTATCGCTGCCGGTGCGGTGGCCACCGTGGTGGTACTGATGATCGTGCGGGGGAGGCGTAGGTGAGCAAGAGTATCGGCAAGGCCGCGTACCGGCCGGTCGGCGTGTTGTTGGGTTTCGCCGCGGGCGCGGTGGCCGGCGCGATCTTCCGGCAGGTCTGGAAGGTCACGGCGGGCGACGGCGAGGCGCCCAGCGCGACCGACGAGGATCGCGGCTGGGGCGAGATCCTGGCCGCCGCGGCGTTGCAGGGGGCCATCTTCGCGGTCGTCCGGGCCGCCGTGGACCGGGGCGGCGCGGTCGGCGTCCGCCGGATGACCGGCAGTTGGCCGGACTGACCACACAGCGACCTCAGCCCTCTTCCCGCATCGATGGGAAGGGGGCTTTCGCATGGTGTCGGACGCCGCCCAGCGGATCCAAGGCATCCGTCAGGTCACATGTCGGAGAAATTCGTTCCAGAGGTCGTGACAGACTTTTTGCGTACGTGATTTGCTGTTCCACGCTGTTGCGAGATGGCGTGGGTTGAGAGAAGTCTCCTCCGTGGGGGCCGCCTCAGACGCCGCTGCTCGAAAACGGCCAATCGGCCGGACGGCGTGCACGGCCACCAGTTTTTAGAGGGAGATACACATGGCTCAGGGAACCGTGAAGTGGTTCAACGCTGACAAGGGCTTCGGCTTCATCACCGTCGATGGTGGGGGTGCTGACGTGTTCGTCCACTTCTCGGCCATCCAGACCAGCGGCTACCGCTCGCTGGAGGAGAACCAGCGGGTGGAGTTCGAGATCGCTCAGGGTCAGAAGGGCCCGCAGGCCGAGCAGGTCCGTCCCATCTGATTGTGCTGGCCGGCCCCCGCCGGCCAGTGGGACGATCCGGCCAGGGTCATTACAAAGCCCCGTATCCCGTCCGGGATACGGGGCTTTCCCCTGGGTCGACTGTGGACCGGCGGGTCAGCTTCGCCGACGTGAGCGCAGGCCGAGCCAGAGCACCACCAGCCCGGCCAACGCCACGAGCGGGCCGAGCACCGCCCAGATCTTCTCGTCGGTCATCACGCTGCCGCTGACGTACCCGAGGCCCTGCACCGTCCACACCGCACCGACCACGACGGCCAGCAGGCCGAGGGTGAGCGTAAGCCAGCCCTTCATCGCGTCCCCTCTCCGCCGCCCGGGGCGGCACGCCGCCCACCAGCATCGCTGGTCGGGCGGCGCGGTGCGAGCACCCCGGGTGCGCGGGTCACCACCGGTCGTGGACCTGCGGGCGGATCAGCTCGTCGTAGATCTCGCGTACGGCGGCCAGTTGACCGTCGGTGAGCGGAGACAGGGACGCCGCCGCGGCGTTGCGTCGGGCCTGGTCGGCGTCGCGGGCGCCGGGGATGACGACGGTGACGCCCGCCTGGTCGAGCACCCAGCGCAGCGCGAACTGCGCCATCGTGCGGTCCGCGTCGACAAGCGGGGCCAGCCGGCGTACGGCGGCAAGGCCCTGCTCGTAGTCGACCCCGGAGAACGTCTCGCCGACGTCGAAGGCCGCGCCGTGCCGGTTGTAGTTGCGGTGGTCGTCGGCGGGGAACTCGGTGTGCTCGTCGTACCGGCCGGAGAGCAGGCCGCTGGCCAGCGGCACCCGGGCGATGATGCCCACCCCGGCCGCCGCGGCTGCCGGCAGGACACGCTCGAGCGGCTTGTGGCGGACCGCGTTGAGGATGATCTGCACGCTCGCCACCCCGGGCCGGGCGATCGCGGTGAGGGCCTGGTCGCAGGTCTCGACGCTGACCCCGTACCCGGCGATGGCCTTCTCGGCGACCAGGGTGTCCAGACCGTCGAAGACCTCGTCGGAGGAGAAGACGGCGGTGGGTGGGCAGTGCAGCTGCACCAGGTCCAGCGTGTCCATGCCCAGGTTGGCCCGGGACCGGTCGGTCCACTGCCGGAAGTTGGCCAGGGTGTACGACTCCGGCAGCTGCTCGACGCGGCGGCCCATCTTGGTGGCGACGGTGAGCCCGGCGTCGGGTCGGGAGCGCAGGAAGCGGCCGATCAGCTGCTCGCTGCGGCCGTCGCCGTACACGTCGGCGGTGTCGAGGAAGGTGACCCCGTCGTCCACGGCGGCGGCGAGCACCGCCATCGCGTCGGATTCGCTGACGGTGCCCCAGTCGGCACCCAGTTGCCAGGCGCCCAGGCCGACCGCTCCGACGGTCCGGCCGAGCCGGTTGAAGCTGCGCTGTTCCATGCCCCGAGCCTAGTGATCGGGTTGCGGACCCTGCCAGGCGAGCCGTACCTTTCAACAAGACGGACGTACGGTTTGGAGGCGACCATGTGGGATCCGACGACCTACCTGCGCTATGGCGACGAGCGATCCCGGCCGTTTCACGACCTGGTCGCGCGGATCCCGGCCGAGCGGCCCCGGACGGTGGTCGATCTCGGCTGCGGCCCCGGGCAGCTCACCGCCACCCTCGCCGAGCGCTGGCCGGAGAGCCGGGTGCTCGGCCTGGACTCCTCGCCCGAGATGATCGACCGGGCCGCGGCTCTGCACGCTCCCGTCGACTTCACCGTCGCCGACCTGCGCGACTGGCGCCCCACCGGCGACGAGGACGTGGTGGTCAGCAACGCGGCGCTGCAGTGGGTGCCCGGCCACCAGGAGCTGCTGCGCCGCTGGGCCGCCGAGCTGCCCGCCGGCGCGTGGCTCGCCATGCAGGTCCCCGGCAACTTCGCCGCACCCTCGCATCGCGCGTTGCGCGAGGTCGCCGACCTGCCGACCTGGCGGGCCGAGGTCGCCCCGCTGCTGCGCGCGGACCCGGTCGACGACCCGGCCGACTACGCGGCGCTGCTGACCGCCGCCGGCTGCGCGGTGGACGCCTGGGAGACTACCTACGTGCACCTGCTGCCGGCTCGGCCCGCCGCCGAGCACCCGGTGTTGACCTGGATGGAGGGCACCGCGCTGCGCCCGGTCCGGGCCGCGCTGGACGCCGCCGGCTGGTCCGCCTTCCGTGCCGAGCTGGGGGTACGGCTCACCGCCGCGTACCCGGTGCGGCAGGGTCAGGTGTACTTCCCGTTCCGCCGCGTCTTCGTCGTCGCCCGCACCGGCGACCGTGCCCAGGAGAACCTGTGACCGACCTGCCCACCTTCATCGCCGGCCTGCCCAAGGTGGAGCTGCACGTGCACCACGTCGGCTCCGCCTCGCCCCGGATCGTCGCCGAGCTGGCTGCCCGCCACGAGGGACGCACCCCCGTGCCGGCCGACCCGGAGGCGCTCGCCGCCTACTTCGAGTTCCGCGACTTCGCACACTTCATCGAGGTCTACCTGAGCGTGGTGGACCTCATCCGCGACCCCGAGGACGTCTGGCTCCTCACCCACGAGGTGGCCCGGGAGTTGGCCCGCCAACAGGTCCGGTACGCGGAGCTGACCATCACCCCGTACTCGCACGTGCGTCGGGGCATCCCCGCACCGGCGTTCTGCGAGGCGATCGAGGACGCCCGCAAGCGCGCCCTGGCCGACTTCGGGCTCGAACTGCGCTGGTGCTTCGACATTCCCGGCGAGGCAGGTCTGCCCGCGGCCGAGGAGACGCTGCGCATCGCCCTGCAGGAACGCCCGGAGGGGCTCATCAGCTTCGGCCTGGGTGGCCCGGAGATCGGCGTTCCCCGGCCCCAGTTCCGGCCCTACTTCGACCAGGCCCGTGCCGCCGGGCTGCGTTCGGTGCCGCACGCGGGGGAGACCACCGGGCCGCAGACGATCTGGGACGCCCTCAACGAGCTGGGCGCCGAGCGGATCGGGCACGGCATCTCCGCCGCCCAGGACCCGGAGCTGCTCACCTACCTGGCCGAGCGGCAGATCGGAATGGAGATCTGCCCGACGTCCAACGTGCGAACCCGGGCCGTGGCCAACCTCGACGAGCACCCGCTGCCCCGGCTGGTCGAGGCCGGGCTGCTGGTCACCATCAACTCCGACGACCCGCCGATGTTCGGCACGACCCTCAACGACGAGTACGCGGTGGCGGCCCGCCTGCTCGGGGCCGGTCCCGAGGGTCTGGCCGGGCTGGCCCGCAACGCGGTGACCGCGTCGTTCCTCGACCCCGCCGACAAGCAACGGATCGCGGCCGAGATCGACGCGTACCTCGCTGTCGCGGGCTGAGCCGGCTGGGCTCGTTGCCGCGGGCGGCTGGGCTCGCTGTCGCGGGCTGGCCCGGCTGGGCTCGCTGTCGCGGGCTGAGTCGGGGAGCAGGGCGCGCGGCGGGAGGGTGGGTGTGGGGGGACCTGAAACTCCCGCCGCGCGCGCGGCTCCACCGGCCGTGGGTGGGTGGAGCGCTTGGCCGGTGGAACTGTTGGGGTTCTTGCTCTGATCCTGTCAGCCCGCGACCGGTCAAACGCGTTCGTTAACCGGGATCTAAGGAAGACTTGCGGCGGCGCACAGCCCGGGCCGGCGCCCGGTCAGTCGTCGGCGGGGCGCTGGCGGGGCCAGCGACGTCCGGCGACCTTCGTGTCTCGGGCGTCGCGTGCCATCCGGCCGACCAGACCGAATCGGCTGACCTGCCGCGGCGTCGCCTCCGGGTCGGCGAGCAGCATCACCACGCTGGCCCCGCCCAGCCGGGCGCGGTCGATGCTCACCGAGCCGTTGGCCTGCAACGCCACCCGCTTGGCGATGTCCAGGCCGAGCCCGGTCGAGCCCTGGTCACTGGCCCCCCGGCGCAGCGCCCGGTCCGGGTTCGTGATGCCGGGGCCGGCGTCGTCGATCCGGATCGCCACGTAACCGTCGCGCCGGGACACGGCAACCTCGAACGCGGTGCCCTGCGGGGTGTAACGGAAGACGTTGCCGATCACCGCGTCCAGCGCGGCGGCCAACTCGGCCCGGGGCACCGGCGCCGGAATGCGGAGTTGCGCGCCGTTCACCCGGTGCGGCCGGTTCTGGTCGCCGGCCAGCGCGGCCCAGAACACCATCCGGTCCCGGACCACCTCGCTGACGTCGCACATCGCCGGCCCGGCCTCGTGCGCCACCGCCTTACGGGTGGTCTTGATCAACACGTCGATCTCACCCTCCAGGGTGACGATCGCCTGCCGGATCCGCCGGATGCCGCGTAAGCGGTCCAGCTCCGCCGGACTGAACGAACCCACACTGGTGTCGTCGGACTCCAACGCCTCCGCGTCCAACCGCAACACGGTCAACGGGGTACGCAGACGATGTGACAGGTCGGCGACCAACTCCCGCTCATCGGTGCGGGCCGCGTCCAGCCGGTCAGCCATCCGATTGAAGGCGTACCCGGCCTCGGCCAACTCGCGGGGACCGGTCGGCTCGACGCGTACCCCCAGGTCGCCGTCACCGATGGAGAGCGCGGCCTTGACCAGGCCTCGGGTCGAGTCCACCGCGCGGGCGGCGACCCGGTCGACCACCAGCACCGCCGCGCCGGCCAGCGCCGCGCCGACCGCGAACAGCAACAACCAGGTGCCACCGGCGCCCTCGCCGAGCGTCGAATCCGGGAGGAACACCTCGACCACCGCCGCCCGGTCACCGAGGACTACCGGATCGAGCCGGACCACACCCCCGTCGACGTCGACGACCAACGAGCGTCGGTCGGCACGGGCCCGGTCCAGGTCACTGCCGCTGGCCCGGCCGGCGGACTCGTCCAGCCCCAGCCCGTACACCACCGGCCGGGTCGGGGCGCCCTCGGCGCTCGCCACCACGGCACGCTCGACGACCGCCGGGTCGGTGCTCACCGCCAGCGCGCCGGTCACCAGCGCGCTGCGCCGGGCCGCGTCGGCGATCGCCTCGTCCCGGCTCTGCGCACGCAGGCTGAGCCCGAGCGGGATCAGGAACGCGAGCGCGACGAGACTGCACATACCGGCCGTGAGCAGGGCCAGCGCCGTCCTCAGTCCGGTGCTACCAGCCGGAACCCCACCCCCCGCACGGTGCGCAGGTAACGCGGCTTCGCCGCGGACTCGCCCATCTTTCGGCGGAGCCAGTACAGGTGAACGTCGATGGTCTGATCCTCGCCGACCGATGGCTGCCGCCATACCTCCTCCAAGAGTTCCCGGCGGGACACTACCCGCCCAGGTCGTGCGGCGAGATACGCCAACAGGTCGAATTCCTTGCGGGTCAGCGCCAGCGGCTCCCCGTCGAGCTGGGCGCTGCGCTCGCCCACGTCCACCCGTAGCCCACCGACGCTGTGCACCGCCGGCTGGACCGTCCGGCTGGCCCGGCCGGCCCGGCGCAGCACGGTGGTGATCCGCGCGTCCAGGTGCGCCCCGGTGAACGGCTTGACCATGTAGTCGTCGGCGCCGGCGCGCAGCAGTTTGACCACCGACTGCTCGTCGTCACGGGCGGTGGCGATGATGATCGGGACGTCGGTGATGCCGCGCAGCATCCGCAGCGCGTCCGAGCCGTCCAGGTCGGGCAGGCCGAGGTCCAGCACCACCAGGTCGGGTGTCTCCGCGGCGACCCGCCGCAGGGCGTCCAACGCCGTACCCACGGCATGCACGGCGTGCCCCCGGTCGGTGAGGGACCGCAGCATCGCGCCACGTACGACGTGATCGTCTTCGACCAGGAGCACGGAGGCCACGACAAGACCGTACTTTGCCTGGCAAGTTGATCGCGTTGCGACGTGCCTGGCGAGCGGGCAAGCTGGTACGGCGATGTCCTTCACCCTGTTCGTCGATGCCCGCCTCGCGCTCGCCCGGGACAGCCTCGCCGGTCTCTCCACCGGCGACGCGCTCGGCGCGCAGTTCTTCCTGCCGGGGCCACCGCCCGCGGATCTCGCCACGGGCGCGTTGCCGCCGGCACCCTGGGAGTGGACCGACGACACCGAGATGGCCTGCTCGGTCCTCGCCGAGCTGGCCGACTCCGGCGGCATCGACCGGGACCGGCTGGCCCTGGCCTTCGCCGAGCGGTGCGACCCCCGGCGCGGCTACGGTGCCGGCGCGATGCTGATCCTGGGGCTGATCCGCACCGGCACCCCGTGGCCGCTGGCCGCCGCCTCCGCCTTCGACGGCCAGGGCTCCTGCGGCAACGGCGCGGCGATGCGGGTCGGGCCGCTGGGCGCGTACTTCGCCGACTCGACCGCTCGTGCCGCGGCGCAGGCCCGCGCCTCGGCCGAGGTGACGCACGCGCATCCGGAGGGGATCGCCGGCGCTGTCGCGGTGGCAGTTGCCGCCGCGCTGGCCGCCCGCGCCCGCCTCGACGGGCACCGCCCCGCCCCGGAGCGGCTGCTCGCCGGGATCGCCGCCGCGCTGGACCCGGGCACCGAGGTGTACCGGAGTGTGAGTCGGGCGGCCGGGCTGCTCGGTCGGCCACTGCCCCGGGTCGTGGCGGCGCTCGGCAACGGCTCCCGGGTGACCGCCCAGGACACCGTCGGGTTCACCCTCTGGGTGGCCGCCACCCACCTCGACGACTATCCGGCGGCGATCCAGACGTGCGTACGGGCCGGCGGGGACATGGACACCACGGCCGCCATCGCGGGAGCGGTGGTGGCCGCGTACACCGGCGTCGGCACTCCCGCAGGGGTGCCCGAGGCGTGGCTGGCCGCCCGCGAACCGTTACCCACCTGGCTACCCTGACCGCCGTCCCGTCGGGGCGGTGTCGTCAGGTCGGCCTGCGTCGCCGCGTCGCCGCGCGACCGTGATCCACTCCGTATCGCCGAGGTTGGGGTATCCGGGCGGCTGGATACGCCAACATCGGCGATATTGAGTCGATCATGCCGGGAAGATCGCGGGGCCGCGGCGGCGGCCGTTGATCAGCCGACGCGGACGGGAGTGCCCACCTCGGTCGGCTCCGGGTCGGAGACCGGGTCAGTGACGGGCGCGGTCAGCGCCGAATCGGCAGCCGGCGACGTGCCCGTCTCGGGCAGATCGGCTTCTCCGCCGGTCACTCCTTCTCCGCCGGTCACCCCTGCTTCACCGGTCACCCCTCGGTCGGCGGTCACGCCTTCGCTGCCGGTCACCTCGGCGAGCGCTGCGTCTTCGGCCGGGTCGCGCCGGCGCCACCGACTGACCAGCCAGCCGATCGCCGCGCCGCCGCCCAGCCCGGCCAGCAGGCCGGCGGCCAGCATCCCGTCGGCGTTGCCGGATCCGCCGTCCGCCCCGTCGGCCGGTGCCGCGTCGACACCGGTGTCCGCACCGGCCAGCGCACCGTCAGCCGGGGCGTCGGCGGCTGGCGCACCGGCAACCGGGGCGCCATGGCCGCCGTGCCCGACCGGACCGGCCGCGCCAGCGGCCGCCGGCAGCAGGGTGAGCACCGGGGCCCGGTGCGCTCCGGTGGCGTCCGCCCACCGGATCACCGTGCCATCGGTGTACGTCTGGACGACCTCGAAGGTGAGCCGCTCCGCCTGGGGCATCGGCCCCATGGACAGCGCCAGCCGGGCCGGCCCGGGCTCGCTCTCGCCGACCCGGACCCAGGTCACCGCGGTGGTCACCGTGCTCACCCCGGTGGAGTGGAGACCGGCCACCGGTTGATCCAGGGTGCGTGAGCTGATCCGGGGTGCCCAACCGTTCACCGACATCGGGTAGACCTCGGCGATCGGCGCGTCGGCCGGCATCCGGACCTCGATCTCGCGGGTCTTCGTGCCGGCCCGCTCCTCCGGCACGGTGAACTCCAGGCGTACGGCGTCGCCCTGCCGAGCCTCGGCCGGAGTGGTCGTCACGTCCGCGGCGTGCGCCAGGCCGGGCCAGAGCAGCAGCCCGGCGGCGGTCAGCGCGGTCACCGCCGCGATCCGCCGACGACGTCCACCGCCGTGCGTGCTCGCCATTCTGTGCCCCCATCCGTGTCGACGCGGCCGGCACCGGTTCCGGCCACACCCGGTAGTTCGGCTGCGAGGCGCGAAAGGTTCAACGTCGGCGGTAAGGAGGTGCCCTTCCGGGTCGGGGGCGGGCCGACCGATAGCATCGGCAGGAGCCGAGGATCGGCACCGTTTCGTACCGCTTGGAGGAGTCACCGTGTCCGCACCCCGTACCCCCGCCGTGGCCGACCCCGTCGTCGTCGCCGCCGGGACCACGGCGGCCGACGCGGTGGCCGCGGCCGGACTGCCCGCGAACGGCCCCAAGGCGATCGTGGTGGTCCGCGACCCGCAGGGTCAGCTGCGTGACCTGGACTGGGCGCCGGCCGAGGAGACCGTCGTCGAGCCGGTCAGCCTGGATTCGCCGGACGGGCTCAACGTGCTGCGCCACTCCACCGCGCACGTGCTCGCCCAAGCCGTGCAGGACATCTTCCCCGAGGCCAAGCTGGGCATCGGCCCGCCCATCGAGAACGGCTTCTACTACGACTTCGACGTCGACAAGCCGTTCCAGCCCGATGACCTCAGCAAGCTCGAGAAGCGCATGCAGGAGATCATCAAGTCCGGGCAGCGGTTCCGTCGCCGCCGCTTCGGCAGCCTGGACGAGGCTCGCTCCGAGCTGGCCGACGAGCCGTTCAAGCTGGAGTTGATCGAGGTCAAGGGCGAGGGCCTGGACACCGACGAGGTGATGGAGGTGGGCGGCGGCGAGCTGACCATCTACGACAACCTCGACGCCAAGGAGGACAAGGTCTGCTGGTCGGACCTGTGCCGTGGGCCACACCTGCCGACCACCCGCCTGATCGGCGCGTTCAAGCTGATGCGTTCGGCCGCCGCCTACTGGCGCGGGTCGGAGAAGAACCCGCAACTGCAGCGGGTGTACGGCACCGCGTGGCCGACCCGCGACGAGCTCAAGGCGTACCTGAAGCTGTTGGAGGAGGCCGCCCGACGCGACCACCGCAAGCTCGGCGCGGACCTCGACCTGTTCAGCTTCCCCGACGAGATCGGCTCCGGCCTGGCGGTCTTCCACCCCAAGGGCGGCATCATCCGCCGGGAGATGGAGCACTACTCGCGGCGGCGGCACGAGGAGGCGGGGTACGAGTTCGTCAACACTCCGCACATCACCAAGGCGCAGCTGTTCCAGACCTCCGGTCACCTGCCGTACTACGCGGACACCATGTTCCCGCCCATGCAGTTGGAGGGCGCGGACTACTACCTCAAGGCGATGAACTGCCCGATGCACAACCTGATCTTCAGGGCGCGCGGGCGGTCGTACCGGGAGCTGCCGCTGCGGATGTTCGAGTTCGGCACCGTCTACCGGTACGAGAAGTCCGGCGTCGTGCACGGCCTGACCCGGGTCCGTGGCCTGACCCAGGACGACTCGCACATCTACTGCACCCGCGAGCAGATGGCCGGTGAGCTGTCCACGCTGCTCAGCTTCGTGCTGGACCTGCTGCGCGACTACGGCCTGGACGACTTCTACCTGGAGCTGTCGACCCGGGACGACTCGCCCAAGTTCATCGGCGACGACGCGGACTGGGCCGAGGCGACCGAGGCGCTGCGGACCGCCGCCGGGACCTCCGGCCTGGAACTCGTGCCCGACCCGGGTGGCGCGGCGTTCTACGGGCCGAAGATCTCCGTGCAGGCGCGGGACGCGATCGGCCGGACCTGGCAGATGTCCACCATTCAGATCGACTTCAACCAGCCGGAGCGGTTCGGGCTGGAGTACCAGGCCGCCGACGGCAGCCGGCAGCGGCCGGTGATGATCCACCGGGCGCTGTTCGGGTCGATCGAGCGGTTCTTCGGGTTGCTCACCGAGCACTACGCGGGCGCGTTCCCGGCCTGGCTGGCGCCGGTGCAGGTGGTGGGCATCCCGATCCGCGAGGACCACACCGACTACCTGCACGGCTTCGTCGCGGCGCTGCGTGCCGAGGGCATCCGGGCGCAGGTTGACGCGGGTGACGACCGGATGCAGAAGAAGATCCGCACGGCCCAGCAGCAGAAGATCCCGTTCATGGTGATCGCCGGTGACGACGACGTGGCCGCCGGCACGGTGTCCTTCCGCTACCGCGACGGCTCGCAGCGCAACGGGGTGCCGATCGCCGAGGCGGTGACCCACGTCCTGGACGTGGTCAGCTCGCGGACCAACATCGGCCCGTCGGCCGCCGCGGAGTAGCCGGAACGTGCAGCGACGAGTTTCCCGACGGCGGGTGTCGCGGCCCGGCTGGGTGGCTCCGTAGGATCGGCTCGTGACAGGGGCGGAACGGCACACGGACATCGACGGCATGGCGGACGGCCTGGAGCGGCTCTGGACGCCGCACCGGATGACCTACATATCCGGCGAGGACCGCCCGGCCGAGGGTTACGAGAAGCCCACCGGATGTCCGTTCTGCCGGGCACCGAAGCTGCCGCCGGAGGAGAGCCTCGTGGTGGCCCGTGGCGAGCACGTCTTCGTGGTGCTCAACCTCTACCCGTACAACCCGGGGCACCTGCTGGTCTGCCCCTACCGGCACGTCGCCGACTACACCGACCTGGACGTGCCGGAGACCACCGAGTTGGCGTCGTACACCCAGACCGCCATGCGGGTGATCCGCAAGGTGAGCAACGCGCACGGCTTCAACCTGGGCATGAACCAGGGCGGGGTGGCCGGGGCCGGCATCGCCGCCCACCTGCACCAGCATGTGGTGCCGCGCTGGGGCGGCGACGCGAACTTCATGCCGGTGATCGGCCGCACGAAGGTGCTGCCGCAACTACTCGGCGACACCCGCGACCTGCTCAGCCGCGCCTGGCCGTCCTGACCGCCGTCCGCGTTGCGCGCCGTCCGGGTCGCGCGGTTGCCGGTTCGCGGCGCGGCGTCCGCGCCGGTCGGGTCAGTCGGCGCGCAGCAGCGGGGTCAGCTCCGGCCAGCTCTCCACCCGGTGTACGCGAGGCAGCAGCGCGGCGTGTGCGGCCAGCTGCGCCGGGCGGGGCCGGAACAGGAAGCGGTGCGGCACCGAGTCGAGGTAGCCGAGCACCTCCAGCTTGTCGTCCACGAAGTGGGTCAGCCCGAGTCGTCGGGCGATCGGCGCCTTGTCCGGTCGGGTGCGGCAGAAGTGCACCCGCTGCTCGGGGATGCCGGTGCGCGCCGGAAAGTCGTGGTGGGTCAACCACTCCCGGGTGCGCAGCTCGGTGGACTGCCCGCACTTGGACACCAGGTGCACCTCGTCGAACGCCGGGCCCACCGCCGCCAGCGCCTCGAAAGCCCCGTCGACGACGGGGGTGCGCAGGTAGTTCGCGCCGAAGAACGACGTGTCGGCGTCCTCGTCGGCCGGCTCGATGATCACGCCCCCGATATCCACACCCAGCCTCCGCATGCCGGCGATCATGCCGCATCGGCAGGTCGACGCACACCCGGGTTTCCGCCCCGGATCGGCTACGCCCCGACCCGGCGAAGTGGCACGATCTGCCGATGGCAGTCACGACACGGACGTTGGGGCGCAGCGGCATCGAGGTCAGCGCCCTCGGCATGGGGTGCTGGGCGATCGGCGGGCCCTGGGCGGAGGGCTCCCAACCGCTGGGCTGGGGCGCGGTCGACGACGACGAGTCCGTGCGGGCGGTGCGGCGGGCCCTCGACCTGGGCATCACCCTCTTCGACACCGCCGACACGTACGGCGCCGGGCACGGTGAGCGGGTGCTCGGCCGGGCGCTCGCCGGTCGCCGGGACGACACCGTGATCGCCACCAAGTGGGGTTACACCTTCGACGAGTCGAGCCGGCAGGCAACCGGGGAGGACGCGTCGCCCGCGTACCTGCGGCGGGCCGTGACCGCCTCGCTGCGCCGGCTCGGCACCGACCGGATCGACCTCTACCAGTTGCACCTCGCCGATCTGCCGGTGCCGCGTGCGCAGGCGTTGGTCGGCACCTGCGAGGACCTGGTCGCCGAGGGGCTGATCCGGGCGTACGGGTGGAGCACTGACCGACCCGACCGGGCCGCCACGTTCGGGCACGCCGCCGCCGGCGCCACCGCCGTGCAGCACACCCTGTCGGTGCTGCGGGACGCCCCCGAACTGCTCGCCGTCTGCGACAAGTACGACCTGGCGAGCGTCAACCGGGGGCCGCTGGGGATGGGCCTGCTCACCGGCAAGTACTCGGCCGGGTCGATCCTGCCCCGCGACGACGTGCGCGGGCTGGCCCCGGGCTGGTTGGAGTGGTTCCGTGGCGGCCGGCCGGCACCGGAGTGGCTGCGCCGGGTCGCCGCGGTCCGCACCGCGCTCACCGCCGACGGGCGCAGCCTCGCCCAGGGTGCGCTGGGCTGGATCTGGGCCCGCAGCGGTCGCACCATCCCGATTCCGGGCTGCCGTACGGTCGCGCAGGTCGAGGAGAACGCCGCGGCACTGCACCGGGGGCCACTGCCAGCGGATCAGTTCACCGAGGTGGAGCGCCAGTTGGCCGCACTCCGTACGGCCGCCCTCCGCGACGCCGACCGCCCCCACTGGCCCCCTCCCACGCACCCCTCCATCCACCCCTGAATGGGGCATCGGCACCCGTCCGGGTCCGTGCTGCCATTCCGTTCCCGACTCGGGTGCCCACCCCACCTGTGCGTGCGGCCTCCTGTAGAGCTGCCCCGTATCTGGGGCGGCGGCCTGGTTGGGTCGTGGTGGGGTGTGAGGCTGCGGTGCGCCTGGGGCGGTGGCTTGGGGCGGCGGCCTGGTCGGGTCGTGGTGGGGTGCGAAGCTGCGGTGCGCCTGGGGCGGTGGCTTGGGGCGGCGGCCTGGTTGGGTCGTGGTGGGGTGTGAGGCTGCGGTGCGCCTGGGGCGGTGGCTTGGGGCGGCGGCCTGGTCGGGTCGTGGTGGGGTGCGAGGCTGCGGTGCGCCTGGGGCGGTGGCTCGGTCGGGTCTCGGCGCGCGGGTAGAGCTGCCCCAGATCTGGGGCAGCTCTACAGGCGCACGACATGGCACGCCCACCCCGCCCCACCGCCGCTGTCGAGCACGAGTGCCTCGCGGATCGCGGGAACCGGGCGCGGCGGGGCGAGGGTCAGGGAGTGTGTTCCTTGCGGATCTGGTCGGCCAGGTGGGCGGGCATGGGGTCGTGACGGACGAAGTGGCGGCGGAAGGTGCCCGTGCCGGCCGTCATCGAGCGCAGCTCCACGGCGTACCGAAGCAGTTCGGTGGCCGGCACCTCCGCGCGGACGAGGGTGCGGCCCTCGGCGTCCGGATCCGGTTCGGTGCCGAGCACTCGGCCGCGGCGGCCGGACAGGTCGCCCATCACGGTGCCCACCGAGCCGTCCGGCACCTGGATGGTGACCTCGTCGATCGGCTCCAGGAGCGCCGGCTGGCCACGGTCGGCGGCGTCGCGTAGGGCGAGCGCGCCCGCGGTTTGGAAGGCCGCGTCCGAGGAGTCGACGCTGTGCGCCTTGCCGTCGACCAGGGTCACCCGCAGGTCCACCACCGGGTGACCGGCGACGAGGCCGCGCTCGAGCTGGGCGCGAACGCCCTTCTCCACCGACGGGATGTAGTTGTGTGGCACCGCGCCGCCGACGACCCGGTCGACGAACTCGAAGCCGCCACCCGGGGGCAGGGGTTCGACCTCGATGTCGCAGACCGCGTACTGGCCGTGGCCCCCGGACTGCTTGACGTGCCGGCCGTGCCCCTTCGCGGGCACGGTCAGTGTCTCGCGCAGCGACACCTTGACCGGCTCGGTGTCCAGTTCGACGCCGCCGGCGCGCAGCCGGTCGAGCACCACGTCGGCGTGTGCCTCGCCCATGCACCAGAGCACCAGTTGGTGGGTTTCCGGGTTGCGTTCCAGGCGCAGGGTGGGGTCGCCGGCGACGAGGCGGGCGAGGTTGCGGGCCAGGGCGTCCTCGTCGGCGCGGCTGTGGGCCACCACCGCCACCGGCAGCATCGGCTCGGGCATCTCCCAGGGGGCGATCAGCAGCGGGTCGTCCTTGGCCGAGATGGTGTCGCCGGTCTCGGCGCTGCCCGACTTGGTGATCGCGCAGATGTCGCCGGCCACGCAGACCGGCACCTCGCGCAGGGTGGCGCCCAGCGGGGTGTAGATGTGCCCGACCCGCTCGTCGGCGTCGTGGTCGGGGTGGCCGCGTTCGGTCAGGCCGTGCCCGGAGATGTGCACGGTCTGGTCGGGGCGCAGCGTGCCGGAGAAGACCCGGACCAGCGAGACCCGACCGACGTGCCGGTCGACGGTGGTCTTGACGACCTCGGCGACGAGCGGCCCGGCCGGGTCGCAGGTCAACGGTGGGCGGGGGGAGCCGTCCACGCCGGCGACCGCCGGCAACTCGTGCTCCAGCGGCGACGGGAACGCGGCGGTCAGCACCTCCAGCAGCACGTCCAGCCCGACACCGGTCTGGGCGCAGACCGGCACCACCGGGTAGAAGTGCCCCCGGGCGACAGCCTTCTCCAGGTCGTCGATGAGCACCTCGTCGCTGATCTCCTCGCCGTCGAGGTAGCGGTCCATGAGGGTCTCGTCCTCGCTCTCGGCGATGATCCCCTCGATCAGCTCGTCGCGGGACTCGTCGATGGCCCGCTGGTGCTCCGGGTCCGGGTCGCGCACGTCGGCGGGCAGCCCGGCGGAGTAGTCGAAGACCCGGCGGGTGATCAGGCCGAGCAGGCCCTCGGTGGACACGCCGTCGTCGCCGAGCATCGGCAGGTAGAGGGGCATCACGTTGTCGCCGAAGAGGCGTTGGCAGAGCGCCACCGTCTCGTCGACGTCGGCGCGGGGCTGGTCCAGTCGCGCCACCGCGACCGCGCGGGGCAGGTCGACCGCGGCGCACTCCTCCCACAGCGCGACGGTGGCCGCGTCCATGCCACCCGCCGCGGAGACGACGAAGAGGGCCGCGTCGGCGGCCCGCAGCCCGGCGCGCAGCTCGCCGACGAAGTCGGCGTACCCGGGGGTGTCCAGCAGGTTGACCTTGATGCCGTTGTGCAGCAGTGGTGCGCAGGACAGGCTGACCGAACGCTGTTGGCGTACGGCGGCGGGGTCGTGGTCACCGACCGTGGTGCCGTCGACCACGGTGCCGGCCCGGCCGATCGTGCCGGTCGCCGCGAGCAGCGCCTCGACCAGGGTCGTCTTGCCTGCTCCGGAGTGCCCGACGAGCACGACGTTGCGTACCCGCTCGGGCTCGGTCACCACCGGCGTGCCGCCGGTGGAACCCTTGTCCTGATTTTTCTGCGCCATGGGGCGCACCTCCCTCAGCCGGTGGTGGTGGCGACCGCCGCGCGACGGGGAAGCGGCCCGGGGCGAGTGCGCGGCGATATCCTCCGGTGGTCTGCTGCACAGCGGGAACCGGACGGGCGGACGGGTGAGCTGGCTCACCCTCCGGCTCGATCTCACACCCGTTGCCGGGTAGGCACAAGCCTCCCCCGGGCGGGTCGGAGGGGCGGCCGTATCGCCGGAGCTGGGCGGACCGTTATCGTGGGGACCGCCATGGCGAAGATCTTCCAAGTGTCGGCCCGCGCGGGGATGACCCGCGTCGTCGAGCCGATTGCCCGTGCCCTCCTGCGCGCGGGCGTCACCCCCAATGCCGTCACCGTCGCGGGCACCGTTGGTGTGCTCGTCGGCGCACTCGGCTTCGGTGCTCGCGGCCACCTGGTCGCGGGCGCGTTAATCGTGACCGTTTTCGCGCTCACCGACCTGCTCGACGGGACGATGGCCCGAATGAGCGGCGGCTCCACCAAATTCGGCGCGTTCCTCGACTCAAGCATGGACCGGGTCGCCGACAGTGCCGTCTTCGGCGCGGTCGCCTACTGGCTGGCCACGGAGAACAACTACTCCGGGGTGGCCGCCGCGCTGGTCTGCCTGGCCGCCGGCAGTCTGGTCTCCTACGTCAAGGCCCGCGCCGAGGGGCTCGGCATGACCTGCAACGTGGGCATCGCCGAGCGCACCGAGCGGCTGCTGATCGTCGGAGTCGGCGGGATCCTCACCGGCGTCGGTCTCGACCCGGCGTTGGAGATCGCGCTCTGGCTGCTCGCCGCGGTATCGATCTTCACGGTGGGGCAGCGGATGACGCACGTCTACCGCCAGGCCCAGCAGCTCCAGCCGAACGGCCAGGCGTGAGCGGCGCGTCGGCGACCCGGCGCCGGACGACCGGCGGCCGGGCCGCGTGAACCTCACCGAGCTGGGCTACATCGCCGGCTGGCGGGTGGTCCGTGCGCTACCCCGGCCGCTGGTGGCGGCGGCGTTCCAGGCGGGCGCGGACCGCGCCCACCGTCGCGGGGGCGGGGGTACGGCCCGACTACGCGCCAACCTGCGCCGGGTGGTCGGCCCGGACCTGCCCGAGGCCGAGCTGGACGATCTCGTCAAGCGCGGGCTCCGCTCGTACGCCCGGTACTGGATGGAAGCGTTCCGGCTGCCCGCGTTGAGCCGTGCGCAGATCCAGTCCGGCTTCCGACTCGACGGCGCGGAGTTGCTGGCCGCCGACGTGGCCGCCGGCCGGGGCGCCGTGGTGGCGCTACCGCATGCCGGAAACTGGGACGCCGCGGGCGCCTGGGTGGCGGCCACCATCGGGCCGATCACCACGGTGATGGAACGGCTCAAGCCGGAGGGCGTGTACAAGCGTTTCATGGCCTTCCGGGCGGGCCTGGGGATGGAGATCCTGCCGACCCACGGCGGGCCGCGTCCAGCGTTCGACGTGCTGCTGGACCGCGTACGTGCCGGTGCGGTGGTGCCGTTGCTGGCCGACCGGGACCTCTCCGCCCGTGGGGTGGAGGTGGACTTCTTCGGCGGAAAGACCCGGATGCCGGCCGGGCCGGCGCTGCTCGCGCTGCACACCGGCGCGCCGCTCTACGTGGCCTCGATGTGGTACGAACCGGACGCGGCGTGCGCGTCGCTCGCCGGCCCGCTGCCGGTGCCGGGGCCCGAGGTGGGGCCCCTGGACCAGCGGGTCCGGTCGCTGACCCAGCTGATCGCCGACCGTCTGGCGGCGGGCATCGCCGAGCATCCGGAAGACTGGCACATGTTGCAGCGGATGTGGCTGGACCAGCGGGCGGCGGGAGACGGCACGGCGCTGCCCTCGTCGACCTCCGGTCAGGCCTGAGGAGGTGGGCACGATAGGTGCGCGGAGTGCGCCGCAGCGGCGGCCCGCCGTCGGGGACGGGAGGCGCTGACGCATGCGGATCGGCATCGTGTGCCCGTACTCCTTCGACGTGCCCGGCGGCGTGCAGAACCACGTGATGGACCTGGCCGAGGCGCTGATCACGCTCGGCCACGAGGTCAGCGTGCTCGCCCCGGCCGACGAGGATTCGCCGCTGCCGGCGTACGTGGTGTCCGCCGGTCGTGCGGTGCCGCTGCCGTACAACGGGTCGGTGGCCCGGATCGCGTTCGGCCCGGTCTCGACCGCCCGGGTCCGCCGTTGGCTCACCAACGGCGACTTCGACGTGCTGCACGTGCACGAGCCGCTCACGCTGAGCCTGTCCCTGCTGGCCGTGCTGTCCGCCCGCGGTCCGGTGGTGGCCACGTTCCACACCGCGATGACCCGTTCGCGGGTGCTGGCCGCCGCGCAGGGTGTGCTCCAGATCGTGTTGGAGCGGATCACCGCCCGGATCGCGGTCAGCGCGCTGGCCCGCAAGGTCCAGGTCGAGCACATGGACGGCGGAGCGGTGGAGATCCCCAACGGGGTGGCGGTGGCCAAGTTCGCCGACGCCGAGCCGTTGCCGGGCTGGCCGGGGGAGTGCGCGCCGGGCACCGGTGGCACCCTGGGCTTTTTGGGCCGGTTCACCGAGGCGCGCAAGGGCTTTCCGGTGCTGCGCGACGCGTTCGTGGCGATGGCCGCCACCCGGCCCGGGCTGCGGTTGCTCGTCGCCGGCCCGGGTGACTCCGACGACCTGTACGACCAGTTCCCGGCCGAGCTGCACGAGCGGGTCACGTTCCTCGGCCTGGTCACCGAACCGGACAAGGCGCGAATGCTGCGCAGTGTGCACCTCTATGTGGCGCCGAACACCGGCGGCGAGTCGTTTGGCATGATCCTCACCGAGGCGCTGGCCGCGGGTACGACAGTGGTCGCCAGCGATCTGGACGCGTTCCGGCGGGTGCTCGACGGTGGGCGCGCGGGTCGGCTGTTCCCCACCGGTGACCCGGTGGGGCTGCGCGACGCGGTGACCGAGCTGCTGGACGATCCGGCCGGGCGGGCCGCGCTGAGCGCCTGCGGCGATCAGGTGGTGGCGAATTTCGACTGGCCGGTGGTTGCTCGCCGCGTTCTGGAGGTATACGCAGCGGCGATCGAGGCAACCGACGGGCGGGTCATCGACCAGGAGTGGGTGGGGCTGGGCTGAGCCGGTGTGACAGATGGTGCGGATGACGCCGGGGTGACCGGCGTGGCCGCGCCTCAGCGGAGGCGAAACGGAGCGGCACTACGATGCGGCACATGTGGTGGGTGGTGGCCGCGAGCGTGGTCCTGGGGCTGGTCGCGGCGTACCTCATCTGGACGGCCGGCCGGGTGGAGCGGCTACAGGGCCGCGCGGAGCTGGCGGCCCGGGCCCTCGACGCCCACCTGCTGCGCCGGGCCGCGGCAGCCGCCGTGCTGGCCGAACGGCACTTCGGCGTCGAGCTGTACGCGGCGGCCCGGATCGCCTTGGACGCCAGCCCGGATGAGCGGGAGGCGGCGGAGAACGACCTCACGCGGCAGTTGCGCGCCGTCCAGTTGGATCCGGGCGATCCGGACTGCGGGGCGGTCATCGCCGCCAGTCGTCGGCTCGCACTGTCGCGGCAGGTGCACACCGATCTGGTCCGGGATGCCCGCTCGGCGCGTAGCCGGCCGCTGGTGCGGTTGCTGCGGATGGGGCGGGGCCGGGAGTGGCCGCGCTACTTCGACATCGACGATCCGACCCTGATCGTTCCGGCGGACGTCTCCGCCACCTGAACCTGTCGCCGTGCGCCGGCTCCCGGGGCCGCCGACGACACCGCCGCCGGGACCGGTGAGCAGGGCCACAGTGCAGGCCACCGGGGGTCTGATTGGCTGTCGGTGTGGCGTTGACCTGCGCGTAGCATTTTCGCTGCCACCCCCAGAGCGCCTTCAAGGAGCGATGATCCGTGCCCGAAAACACCGACTCGAACACCGGTACCGCCCCCGTCGTCGGCACCGCCCGCGTCAAGCGTGGCATGGCCGAGATGCTCAAGGGCGGCGTGATCATGGACGTGGTCAACGCCGAGCAGGCCAAGATCGCTGAGGACGCCGGCGCGGTCGCCGTGATGGCCCTGGAACGGGTGCCCGCCGACATCCGCGCGCAGGGCGGGGTGTCCCGGATGAGCGACCCCGACATGATCGACGGGATCATCGAGGCGGTCTCCATCCCGGTGATGGCCAAGGCCCGCATCGGCCACTTCGTGGAGGCGCAGATCCTGCAGTCGCTGGGCGTGGACTACGTCGACGAGTCCGAGGTGCTGACCCCGGCCGACTACGCGAACCACATCGACAAGTGGGCGTTCACGGTGCCCTTCGTCTGTGGCGCGACCAACCTCGGCGAGGCGCTGCGGCGGATCACCGAGGGCGCGGCCATGATCCGCTCCAAGGGTGAGGCGGGCACCGGGGACGTCTCCAACGCCACCACCCACATGCGGAAGATCCGTCAGGAGATCGCCCGGCTGACCTCGTTGCCGGCCGACGAGCTGTACGTCGCGGCCAAGGAGCTGCAGGCCCCGTACGAGCTGGTCAAGGAGGTCGCCGAGAGCGGCAAGCTGCCGGTGGTGCTGTTCACCGCCGGTGGGATCGCCACCCCGGCCGACGCGGCGATGATGATGCAGCTCGGCGCCGAGGGTGTCTTCGTCGGCTCCGGCATCTTCAAGGCGGGCAACCCGGCTCAGCGGGCCGCCGCGATCGTCAAGGCCACCACCTTCCACGACGACCCGGACGTGCTGGCGAAGGTCTCCCGTGGTCTCGGCGAGGCCATGGTCGGCATCAACGTCGACGAGATCCCGCAGCCGCACCGCCTGGCCGAGCGCGGTTGGTGAGGTAAAGACCGTGGTCGTACCCGTGATTGGTGTGCTCGCGCTCCAGGGGGATGTCCGCGAGCACGTGGCGGCGTTGGCAGCGGCGGGCGCCGACGCCCGCCCGGTCCGCCGCCCGGCGGAGCTGGACGCGGTGGACGGCCTGGTCGTCCCCGGGGGCGAGTCCACCACCATCAGCAAACTCGCCGACATCTTCGAGATGCGCGAGCCGATCGACAAGCGGATCGCCGACGGCATGCCGGTCTACGGCTCCTGCGCCGGCATGATCATGCTGGCGACCGAGGTGCTCGACGGCCGACCCGACCAGCGGGGCTTCTCCGGCATCGACATGACCGTGCGGCGCAACGCGTTCGGGCGGCAGGTCGACTCCTTCGAGGCGCCGGTGACCATCACCGGGGTGCCCGGTGAGCCGTTCCACGCGGTCTTCATCCGGGCGCCGTGGGTCGAGCGGGTCGGTGCCGGCGTCGAGGTGATCGGGTCGGTGACCGACGGCCCGGCCGCCGACCGGATCGTGGCGGTCCGGCAGGGCAACCTGCTGGCCACCTCGTTCCACCCGGAGCTGACCGGTGACCTGCGCGTGCACGCGTACTTCGTGGACCTGGTCCGCAGCGTCTCCTGACGGCGTCGGCGCTCCGCCGGCGACCGCGCGTAGCTGCCCCGGATGCCGGAGCTGTCCACGATGCTCGCCGAGGTCGTGACCTGGTCCCGGGCGTTGCGTCCGGTGGACCGGGCGCTGCTGGGAACGTAGCCGGTCCGGGGGATTTCGTCCCGTCTGCCCTGCTCCGGGCGGGCGGGACGCAGTCGCCACGCGCGGTGCATGACAGCGACCCGGGGGACGTCGGTAGGATTGCGGAGATTCGGCAGGGCCATCTGCCCGCCACGGCTTCCACCAGAGCTGACCGGCACCTCCGCGTGCGCCGGCGGGAGCGGGGCGTGCGCGGTGCGGTCGATGCAGACGGCGGGTAGCAACGGAGGTAGAAGATGTCCGGCCACTCAAAGTGGGCGACGACCAAGCACAAGAAGGCCGTCATCGACGCCAAGCGCGGCAAGATGTTCGCCAAGCTGATCAAGAACGTCGAGGTGGCCGCACGAACCGGCGGCGGTGACCCCTCCGGCAACCCGACGCTCTTCGACGCCATCCAGAAGGCGAAGAAGAGCTCGGTGCCGAACGACAACATCGACCGTGCCGTCAAGCGCGGCTCCGGCCTGGAGGCCGGCGGCGCCGACTGGCAGACGATCATGTATGAGGGGTACGGCCCGAACGGCGTGGCCATGCTCATCGAGTGCCTCACCGACAACCGCAACCGGGCGGCGACCGAGGTGCGCACCGCGCTGACCCGCAACGGCGGCTCGCTCGCCGACGCCGGCTCGGTGTCGTACCTGTTCTCCCGCAAGGGCGTGGTGATCGTGCCCAAGGAGGGCACCAGCGAGGACGACGTGATGCTGGCTGTCCTCGAGGCCGGCGCCGAGGAGGTCAACGACCTCGGTGAGGCGTACGAGGTGGTCTCCGAGCCGACCGACCTGATCGCGGTGCGGACCGCGCTGCAGGACGCCGGCATCGAGTACGAGTCGGCCGAGTCCTCCCTCATCCCCAGCATGAACGTCCCGCTGGACGAAGAGGGCGCGCGCAAGATCTTCAAGCTGATCGACGTCCTGGAAGACTGCGACGACGTGCAGAACGTCTACGCCAACTTCGACATCTCCGACGATGTGATGGCGGCAGTGGACGCCTGAGAGCCTGCCGCTCGCTCGGCAATACCGGCACGTGTGATGTGCGGAGCCTCCGACGATCGAAACCTCGGCCCGACAGGGCAGGGCGGACGATCGGCGGAGGCTCCGCGCTACTTTCGGGAACTGCTGTCTGCCGGCGTCCTGCGGCGACATCCCCGGCGTTGCGCGGATCTTGGGCGCACCTGAGGGGCGTGCAGCGGCTCGGGATACCCTGCCTGCGGTGCTTCGAAGCGCGTGATCGAAGGAGTCGATGCGGGGATGACGGTAGGGCGAACGATGCCGACGCAGGACGACGTTCTCGGGTACTTCGACACGCTGTCGAACTGGGGCCGGTGGGGCGACGACGACGAGCTCGGCACCCTGAACCACATCACCGACGACGTCCGGCTGGCGGCGGCGCGGGCCGTGCGGCACGGCAGGAGCGTGTCCTGCGCGTGGGAGGTCGCCGCACCGCGGGACATGGAGCGGTCGACGACGGCGTGCCCGTGCACCGCCGACATGCCGGGTGCCGAGAACATGCCGGCAGCCTTCCACGCCGACCGGCGCTGGGGCTTCTCGTCCGAGCAGCTCGGTATCGCGTTCCACGGCAACACCCTCACCCACATCGACTCGCCGTGCCACATCTTCTGGGACGGCCTGATGTACAACGGGCGGTCGCACTCGTTGGTCGACGCCGCGACGGGATCGGCGTGGGCGGCTGTCACGGCGGCGGCGAACGGGATCATCACCCGTGGTGTCCTGCTGGACGTGGCGAGGGTCCGGGATGTGCCGTGGCTGCAACCGGGGCAGGGTGTGTTTCCCGAGGATCTCGAGGAGGCCGAGCGTCGCCAGGGCGTACAGGTGCGACCCGGCGATGCCGTACTCCTGCGGACCGGGTACGGCCGTTTCCGGCACGAGGCCGGCGAGGCCAGCGGTTTCACGCAGGCCGGCTGGCACGCGTCCTGCCTGCCGTGGCTGCACGAACGTGGCGTCGCCCTGATCGGCGCTGACACCCCCCAGGACGTTCAGCCGTCGGGGTACGACGACGTGTTGATGCCCGTGCACGCCGTGAGTCTCGTGGCGATGGGTCTGTGGATGCTCGACAACTGCGACCTGGAGGCGTGCGCGACAACGGCTGCCGACCTCGGCCAGTGGGACTTCCACCTGGCGGTCGCGCCGGTCCGCTTCGCCGGCACGTCCGGCAGCCCGGTCAACCCGATCGCCACATTCTGACCGTGGTCCACGAGGAGGTGCGATCCGTGGGACAACCACACCGGTTCTCCCCGGGTGACGTGGTCGTCCGGCGTGAGGTTCTGCGTGGCGAGGTGTGGTTCGGCTGCCCGACGATCTGCGTCGAGGACTCGCCCGACCTGCTCGCCCTCTACCTCCCGTCCGGAGCCGAGTTCGGTTTCCCGGAGACCGGCGCCTTTCCGTGTGGACGGCACCCGTGGGAGACCGCCGGGCACCGCTCCTGGTCGGGCCACGGCAAGCTGATGCTGCAACGTCCCGGCGAGGCCCACTCGGTCGACGTGTTCTGGACCGGCCCGGGTCGCGACTTCGTCGGGTGGTACTTCAACCTCCAGGACCCGGTGCGGCGTACGCCGATCGGGGTGGACACCCTGGACCACGAGCTGGACCTGTGGTGGGCGGCGGACGCCGACCGGTACGTCTGGAAGGACGTGGAGATGTTCGCCCAGCGCCTCGTCGAGGGGCGCTACCCGGGTATGGGGGACGCGATCCAGGCCGAGGGTGACCGGGTCGCCGCGCTGCTCGACGCGGGCGAGCGCTGGTGGGACCCGGCGTGGGCGACGTGGCAGCCCGACCCGACCTGGTCGGTACCCCCGCTGCCGGCCGGCTGGGAGCAGGTGCCGCCGGCCCGCTGACCCGCGCGGGCGGTCACTCCGGGGGCAGCGCGTCGACCAGGAACACCTGGTCCGCGCTGGTGGTGCACGGCTCGACCAGCGCTTCGGCCGACTCTTCGGTGTCGTCGTCGTGGAGACCGACGCACAGGTCGGTGCGGGCCGGCCGGATGCGGAAGGCGCTCGGCGCCGACCCGGTCGGCTCGAAGCGGAACAGCTGAGTCCACCTGTCCTCCCGGCAGTCCTCCCAGGGTTCGAGCAGCTTGCGGCCGGGGTCGACGTCGATCACGGTGAGGCAGCCCGGACCGTGTACCGGATGGTTCCACTTGATGAAGTACAGGCCATCGGTCACCGGTTCCAGGTAGGTGTCCGGTGGGGTGGCACCCGCGCAGGGGCGCTGGACCGCTATCTCCGTTGGGTACTGGCCGGTGCGGTCCCGCCCGTCGGTGAGGCAGAGTTGCGGGTTGCGGGCGGGGCGGATCTGGCTGCGGCCGGCACTCGGCGCGGTCGACGGGCTGGCGCTGACGTCCGGCGTGGCGGAGGGGCCGACGCTCGCCGAACTGGTCCGTTCGGCGAGTGGGCTCGGCGTTCGCGGCTCGTCGTCGGGGCGCTGAACCCAGATCACACCGAGCGCGGCCAGCAGGGCGCCGACGGCGAGCAGCGCCAGCGGCGCGGGTCGCGTGAACCACCGCGGTCGCGGCACGGTCGAGGGCGCCGCCACCGGGGCGACGCTCGGCGCGGTGCCGTCGGCCGGCGGGTGATCCGAGGTGGCGCCGTCGGCCGGCTGGTGGTCGGGTGTGGGCGACGTCTGCGCGTACGCGCCCGCCGCGAGGCGGTGCCGCGCCCGCAGCCACGCCTCGACCTGATCCTCGGCGCCGCAGGCCCGGACGAACGCGGCCACCACCTCCGGTCGCGGCAGGGTGGACCGACGCAGGATGTCGGCGGCGGTGCTGCGGGCCAGCACGTCACCGGCCGCGGCGGCGCGTTGCTCCAACTGGCGGTAGGTGAGCCGGGACCGGTCCTTGAGTCGGCGCAACATCTCGACGAACTCCGCCGGGTCGGCCGCGTCGTCCGGCCGTGGCTCACCCATGGTCATCGCCCGATTGTCCAGACCTCGCGGGGCCGGGGGCAAGCCGGGGTCCGGCGACTGTCCGAGGTGGTCGGACAAAACCCGGACACGCCTTCCTGACCTGCGCGGACAGCCCACCGCGGTGACCAGGGCGTTGTCCCCGCCCGCCGGCTTATCTAGCGTCGTTACTCGATGGCCGCGCCGCTGCTCGGCGTACGGCCGGCGGGCACCGACCGGCACCGGTCCGGGCCCGACGACATCGACGACACGGGGAGATTCGATGGATGACGCTGCCCGGGATCCGTTGCCGCAGGCGGCCACGGCGGGGGAGTACGTCGCGTTGCTGCGGGACGTGCGGCGCTGCTCCGGCCTGACCTATCGGGAGATTTCCCGGCGAGCCTCGGCGGCCGGACACTGGCTGCCGCCAAGCACCCTCGCCACCATGCTGGGGCGGACCACCCTGCCCCGGGAACGCACCGTCCTGGCGCTGCTGGCGGCCTGCGGCACCTCGGCAGCCGAGGTGCAGCGGTGGGTGGAGCTGCGGCGGGACCTGGAGGCCCGCGCCAGCGAGCGGGCCCGACAGCCGAGCCACCCGGCAGGAACCGCCGTCGAAAAGCCCACGCTCGACGACCCGGCGCCGCCCGCGCCGCCGCGACCCGGGGTGCTCGGGCCGAGCCGGCGCTGGCTTCGGCTGGCGGTGCTCGCGGTGCTCGGTGTGCTGACGGTCGGGGCGTCCGGGGCGCTGCGACCCGGCGAGACCGACACGGCGGATGCTTCGCCGACCGACGGTTGTCCGGCGGTGCTGCAGCAGGGCATGCACGGTCCCTGCGTGCTGGACCTCCAGGAGCGGCTGGTGGCCGGCGGACTGGACGTGCCGGTGGACGGCTGGTTCGGCTCGGACACCACCGGCCGGGTGATGGCCTTCCAGGCGTTGGATGGCCTGCCGGTCAGCGGCACCGTGGACGGGCGGGTGCTCGACCGGTTGTCGGACGGTACGAGGGTGCCGGCCGCCTGGCCCGAGGAGCGGATCGGCACGTACCTGCGGGGGGTCTTCCCGGAGGATCCGGCCGGGGCGGTGCAGGTGGCGCGGTGCCTGTCCGGGTTGGACCCGTACCGGGTGGAGGTCGTCGCGGACGGGGCCCGCCGCTGGGGGTTGTTCCAGTTCAGCGACATGGAGTTGTCCCGGCTCGGTGTCGACCGTCCGACCGCGCTGGACCCGGGTTGGAACATCCGGGCGGCGCGGGACGTCTGGTCGCGTACCGGCGGCTTCGACCACTGGCAGTGCGCCTCGGCACGGTGACGACGTGATGCTCCCCGCCCGGTCCGTGGACCGGACGGGGAGCGTCCCCCCGTTACCTCGACTGACGACTCACGGTCGCAGCCGGTTGGCGTAGACGTACGCGCCCACGGAACGGCCGGTGGCGAGTCCGGCCTCCGCGTCGAACCGGTAGTGCACGCCGAGGTAGATCCGGCTCATCGCGTTCTCCTCGGCGGCGTGGTCGAAGCCGGTCATGTGCCGGACCACGCCCTCGGCGTGCGGGTCGTCCGTCGTGGCGTCGAAGGCGATCGCGTCGGTGCCGAAGAACCTCTGCAGCACCGCCGCCCAGGCGCCCGCGAAGGTGGCGTGCCCGGAGATGTAGGCCGGGAAGGCAGGTGTGTACGGCACGCCGTCGCGGGTCTGCGACAGCGGCTGCCAACCGGGGCCCTCGCTCGCCTCGATGGCGGTCACCGGCCGCCACAGGTCGATCGGGGTCTGGTACTTGGCGTCCCAGGCGGCGATGGCGGCGTCGGCGAGGGCGAGAGCGACCAGCCCGAAGAGTCGGGCGTTGGCCAGGATGTCGAGCTTGCGCTGCTCAGCCACGGTCCGGGTGTGCGTGAAGAGCTGGCCCGGCGGCTTGTAGGTGCCGGGCAGGTCGTTGGCCCAGAAGAACGCGATCTGCGTCTGGTCGGGGGTCCGCAGCGATGACGTCCGACCGCCGTAGTCGCGGATCTCCTGAACCTGGGTGCGGTACTCCTGCTTGCCGAGCAGGTCGGTGTATCCGGTGGCGCCGGCCGGTGGACCGGGCCGGAACTGCCGGCCCGAGGTGAGCGCGAACGGGGTGACCAGCCCCCAGTTCGGGCTGACCGCTGCCTTTCCGTTGGTCGGCCGCCACGACCCGGGCACGCCGTCCAGCGGGTACGGCGTGTTGTTGCTGGAGCCATCGTTGGCGCGGGCCTGGAGGTTGGCGGCGGCGGCCGCCGCGCCCACGGTGTCGCCCCGAGCGACCTCGGCGGCGTTCACCCCGGATGGCCGCAGGGCGACCGCACCGGCGAGCGCCTGGGAGTAGGTCTGGCCCTGGCCGCCGTACAGGGCGGTCAGCACGTCGTACGCGGCCCGGTCGATGGCCGCGTGCAGGGACGGCGCGACGACGTTCTCCAAGGTGCCCGGATAGCTGACCGGCACCCGCACCCGGTAGGGGTTGCCGACACCGGTGACCGAGACGGCGGCGTCGTGCATCGCCGCGTGCAGGATGGCCGCCTCCCGGGAGGAGGTGGTGGGTGGCAGGTCCAGCGCCTGGTACGTGGCCAGCAGGACACCGTTCCAGTAGAGGATCGGGTCGGTGGCCGGGTCGACCGGCAGCGGGGTGAGGGAGATGTTGTCCAACTGGACCGTCGAGGCGGCGTGCGCGCCGAGGTGGAACAGGAGCACCGCCTGTGGGTCGCCGAACGGCGCGGTGAAGTCGAAGGTGAACCGGCGCATCGTGGACGTCAGCGTGACGGTCTGGTCGACGGCGGAGGTGAAGGGCGTGTCCGCCCGCGAGACCGTGGCGCGCAGGGGACGGTTGACGTCGGCGGAGGCGTCGAACTGCAGCCGGTACGGCTGCGCGGCGGTCACCCCGAACTCGAAGTGGCCGATCAGGTCCTCCCAGACGGGCTTGCCGACGGTCGCGCTGGTGCGTACGCGCAGTTGCCCGGCGGTGACCGTCGTGCTGGTCGAGGCGAGCCGGGTCCACCAGGGTTGGGTGCTGCCGTTGTCGAACGTGCCGTTGAGGATGAGGTCGCCCGGGGCGGCGGTGGCGGGCGCGGGCCGGATGGCGGCCGCGAGGGTGCTGGTGAGGACGATCGCGAGCAACCCGCCGAGGAGGCGCAGGAGGTGCCGTCCGGGATTGTGGTGGCGGGCGTCGAGCGGTGGGGTCATCGAGAGCCTTTCCGGTCCGGGGCCGGCGACGACCAGGTCGTCGCCGTGAGGATCGGCTCACCGTAGGAGCGTTCGCCCTGTTCGCAGCCGCCGAACAGCGTTCGGACCGGTGCCGTACGGCAGCGGGCGTCGGGGTCCGATCAGGACTCCGACGCCCGCGTGGGGTGGCCAGGGGTTCAGCCGATCGTCTCCCGCTCCCGCCACGCGGTCCGCAGGGAGGTCCGGCCGTTGGTGCGTAGCAGCGACCCCTCGTACACCCGGGCTCCGGCGACCAGGAACGCGCCGGCGGCGAGCAGCAGGATGGCCAGCGAGACGAACGGCTCCCAGCCGGCCGCGTCGCCGTTGAACAGCCGCAGCGGCATGGCCGTGGGCGACGAGAACGGCACGTAGGACAGCACGCGCATCGCGGTGTCGTTGTCGTTCAGGAAGATCACCGCGAAGAACGGCAGCATGACGGCGAGCTGCACCGGCGTCGATACGGCGGCGATGTCCTCCTGCCGGTTGGCCAGGGCGCCGGCCGCCGCCCACATCGCGGCGAGCAGCACGAAGCCGAGCAGGAAGAACGGCACGAACCAGCCGATCGCCGGGGCGAGCAGGGTGAGCAGGCCACCGCTGTCGCCGATCTGCATGCCGACCACCGCCACCACGGCGATGAGCGCGATCTGCGCGAACGCCAGGATGGCGCCGGCCACCACCTTGCCGGCCAACAACGCTCGGACCGGTACGGCGGCGACCAGGATCTCCACGATCCGGGTCTGCTTCTCCTCGATGACGCTCTGCGCGATCTGCAAACCGAAGGTCTGCGAGGTGATGAAGAAGACGAACGCGAAGACGAACGGCACGAGGAACGCCACCACCGGGTCGACCGCGTCCGGGTCGAGCAACTGCACCGGCGGCGAGCTGCTCAGCGCCTGGACCACGTCGGTGGGGGACTCGTCCATCGCGAGAACCTTCGGACCGGAGACCACCGCCGCGTCCACGTCACCGTCGCGGACGGCCTGCTCGGCGGCTCGGTCGTCGGCCACCACGCGGACGTCGAGTCCGGCGTCCCGCAGCGGCCCAGCTGCCTCCTGGGTGACGGCCACAGTGTCCGGACCGCCGGAGAGCAGCGGCGGCAGAATGGTGCCGGCCGCGGCGACGAGCAGGAAGAAGAGCGTGCCGAACAGGAACGTACGGTCGCGGATCTTGACTCGGATCTCGCGTTCGGCGACCAGCCGGGTGGCCTGGGTGATGTTCACTGGGTGACCTCTCGGAAGATCTCGGTGAGCGAGGGGCTGACCGGGCGGAAGGCGCGGACTGGGCCACGGGCGAGGGCCGCCTGCAGCACGGGCTGTTCGTCGGCGCCGGCCGGCAGGTCGAAGACCACCCGCGCGCCGTCCAGCTCGACCAGGGTCACCCCGGGGTGGTCGCGCACCCAGCCGGCGTCGCCCGCCACCACCAGTTCGTAGCGGGGCGCGGTGTACGAGTCGCGCAGTTGCTGCCGGCTGCCGGCTGCCCGGATCGCACCGTCGGCGATGATGACCAGGTCGTCGCAGAGGCGCTCCACGACGTCGAGTTGGTGGCTGGAGAAGAGCACCGGCGCTCCGGCCGAGGCCCGTTCCCGCAGCACGGTGACGACGGTGTCGACGGCGAGGGGGTCGAGGCCGGAGAACGGCTCGTCGAGCACCAGCACCTCGGGGTCGTGCACCAGGGCGGCCGCGATCTGGGCGCGCTGCTGGTTGCCCAGCGACAGCGTCTCCAGCAGGTCGTCGCCGCGTTCGCCGAGCCCGACCCGTTCCAGCAGCGTGTCGGTGGCACGTCGTGCCGCGGGGGCGTCCATGCCGTGCAGCCGGCCCAGGTAGGTGACCTGCTCCCGGGTCGTCATCTTGGGGTAGAGGCCCCGCTCCTCGGGCATGTAGCCGAAGCGTCGGCGGTCCTGCCGGGTCAGCAACGTGTCACCCCAGCGCACCTCGCCGGCGTCCGGGGAGAGCACGCCCAGGATGATCCGCATGGTGGTGGTCTTGCCGGCGCCGTTGGCGCCCACGAAGCCGGTCATCCGGCCGGCGGCCACCTCGAAGGAGACGTTCTTGAGTACCTGCCGGTCGCCGAAGCTGCGGTCGACGCCGTCGAGGCGAAGCGTTCTGGTCACGCACCCACGCTAGATCAAATACCCTGGTCCGCCGTCCGTCGGGCGGTGGAGCGGGTGGGTCCGCCGCGCGGCGGATGCCGGTCACCCGCCGGGTCGGACCACCCCGTTCTCGTACGCGAAAACCACCGCCTGCACCCGGTCTCGCAGGCCGAGTTTGGCCAGCACCCGGCTCACGTGCGTCTTCACCGTCGCCTCGCCCAGGTGGATGGTCGCGGCGATCTCCGCGTTGCTGGCGCCGGAGGCGAGCAGCATCAGCACCTCTCGTTCACGCGTGGTCAGCTCACCCAGCGCGGCCTCGGCGTCCGGCCCGCGGTGGGCGGTGCCCAACGGGTCTCCGGGACGGGCGAACGTGGAGATCACTCGGCGGGTGATCTCCGGGGCGAGCAGACCGTCGCCCCTGGCCAGCACCCGGATCGCCTCGACGAGTTCCTCCGGTGTGCCGTTCTTGAGCAGGAAGCCGCTGGCCCCCGCCCGCAGCGCGGCGAACAGGTAGTCGTCGCGGTCGAAGGTCGTGAGGATCAGCACCGCGGGTGTGCCCGGCCCGTCGGCGGTGATCTGCCGGGTGGCCTCCAGGCCGTCCATCCTGGGCATCTCCACATCCATGAGCACGACGTCGGGGCCGGTGGCGCGGGTCATGGTGACGGCACGCTCGCCGTCGGCGGCCTCACCGACCACCTCGATGTCGTCCTCCACCTCGAGGATGACCCGGAATCCGGTGCGGACGAGATGCTGGTCGTCGGCGAGCAGCACCCGGATCGGCGCTTGCGGTGGGGCGTTCACGCCGAACGCCCCGCGTCGACCGGCAGCGGGAAGCGGGCGCGTACCCGCCACCCGCCGCCGGCGCGCGGCCCGGTCTCCAGGTCGCCGTCGTGGGCGGTGACCCGTTCGCGCATTCCGATCAGTCCCAGCCCGACGGCGTTGGCGGTGCCACCGGCCCGCCCGTCGTCGGTCACGTCGACCTCCACCTCCCGAGCCAGGTACCGAACCCGAACGTCCAGCATGTCCGCCCCGGCGTGCTTCAGCGTGTTGGTCACCGCCTCCTGCGTCACCCGGTAGGCCGCCTGCGACACCGATTCGGGCAGCGCGACCGAGTCGCCGTACACCCCGAGGGTCGCCGTCAGGCCCGCGGCCCGGGCTCGCTCGACCAACTCGCCGATGCGTTCGACGCCGCCGGCGGCGGGCGGCTCGGCGTCGCCTGAGGTCCGCAGCACGCCCAGCATTCGACGTAGCTCGTCCACGGCGGTGCGGGCGCTCTGCTCGATGGCGGCGAGTGCGGTGCGGGCCTTGCCCGGGTCGCGGTCGAAAACCCGGCGGCAGGCGGACGCCTGCACCCCCATCACCGACACGTGGTGGGCGACCACGTCGTGCAACTCCCGGGCGATCCGGACCCGTTCGCCGAGCACCGCACGTTCCCGGGACTCGGCCTGCGAACTGCGCAGGTCCTCGGCCTGGGCACACAGCTCGTGCTCACGCCGCGCGGAAACCCAGGCGGTCTCGCCGAAGAAGTACGCGAAACCGAAGACCAGAACATTGAGCAGTACGCCGTTGACCATCGCGGCGAGCACCGGTGGCACCGGCCCGGCCGCGTCGGCGAAGGCGTCGGGCGGGATGTGGTCGATCGTCACCGCGTAGTAGATCCCCAGCCAGGCGAACATCGTGGCGATCACGCCGATGCGCAACCGGCGGGCCAGCCGACGGTCCTGCCCCCAGGCGCCGAGGGTGTAGAGGGCGCAGAACAGGGCCCAGGAGGAGAACTGGGTCTCCGGTGCCGATCGTGCCTGCGCGGCGATGAACACCACCGAGACGACCAGCAGGGTGGCGGTCGGCCACCTCCGCCGCCAGATCAGCGGCAGGGTCACCGCGACGGTCCACCACAACTGCTCCGGCCCGGACGGCGGCGGACCCAGCAGGAACGCGCCGGTGCTGTGGGCCAGGGTGAGGCTCACCAGCGCCAGGCCCGTCATCCCCAACCCGAGCCACAGGTCATTGCGGCGCTGCTCCGCCGTTGGACCCGGGCGGCGCCATTCCCCCTGCTGTGCCACGGTCATCCGGGAACGATGCCACGCCACCTGCCGGGCCCGCCGACCGGGCGGGCTGTTGTCGGTCCACTCAGGTCGACGGGCGACGGCCCGACGCGGGGTACGCGTCGGGCCGTCGGGTCGGGGATCACTCACGCGGTCTGCCGCCGGGTCTTCAGGGCCGTGTCGATCAGGTCCCAGACCAGGATCGCGGCCGTGCCGACCGCGATGGCGACCCCGATGAGGTTGCGGTTGTCCGCGTCCGCCAGCCAGCTCAGCCGCTCGCCCAGGTCCGGATTGAGCAGCCGGTCGGAGAGCGCCAGCCACACCAGCGGCACCGAGAACGCGAGGTTCAGCAGCGCCTTGGTCCCGAACAGTGCCCAGTTCCACCGCCCGATCCGGTACTTGACGATCTCGAACACCAGGGTGCCGAGCATGACGACGATCAGTGCCGGCAGCCAGAAGGACCACAGCGGCGGGTCGAGGACCGGGATGTTGTCGCCGTCGGTGCCGCGTACCCAGGACCGGTAGTGCTGCAACGGTAGGTAGCCAATCGTGGCCACCAGAAAGACCACCGACGCGATGGTGTCGGCGAGGGGAATTCCCCGGTGCACCGGGGTGTCGGGCAGTTGGTCGACCGTCCACTCCGGCAGGTCCACGGGCGTCTGGGAGCGTTCAATGAGCGCGAAGACCAGGGTGAGCCAGAAGCAGATGTGCACGAACACGTGCAGGGCGACGACGATGCCGGTCCCGATGGCCCCGAAGCCCTTGCCCTCGGCGGCCGTGACGATGGCGACCACTGTGCCGGCGAGCGCCGGGATGAAGCTGAGCAGCAGCTTCAGCAGGCGCAGCCAGACCAGGTAGTAGGTCGGGCCGATGAGCTGCAGCCGCCGGTCGGCGTACTGGGCGGCCAGCAGGTCGGGGTTGCCCAGCTCGGTGAGCACCTCCCGCTCGGCCGTGGTGGCGTCCTGGCCGCCGTCGGTCCGACCCTCGATCATGTCGTCGATGGAGGCCCGCAGCTCGCTGGCGATCTCCTCGCGGCGCGGAGCGGGCACCGAGCGCAGGGTGGCGGCGAGGTAGCGGTTGGTCAGGGTGTTCATCGGTCCACTCCTTGGATCAGCCCGGTGATGGAGGTCTGCACGGCGGCGAGGTCGTCGAGAAGTCGGCTCAGCATCGACTCGCCCTCGTCGCTGGTCCGGTAGAACTTGCGCGGCCGGCTCTCCTCGGTGTTCCACTCGCTGGTCAGCAGGCCCTGGTCCTCCAGGCGGCGCAGCAGCGGGTAGAGGGTGTTGGCGTCCACCGGGAAGCCGTGGTCGGTGAGCCGTTGCAGCAGTGCGTAGCCGTAGTCGGGTCGCCGCAGCGCGACCAGGCTGGCCACCACGACGGTGCCTCGACGCAACTCCTGCAGGTGCGTCCGTAGAACGTCCTCGCTAACCATGTGTCACACCATACTGTGTGCCACACAGTGTTGTCTACGCCGACATCATCGTGTTGCTCGCGGGCCCTGTGCGACGGACAGCATTCGGGGCGCCCGGTACGGACCGGACGCCCCGACGATTGACGCTGGTCAGCAGGCCGATCCCAGCCGGAAGTTCCGCTCGACGAAGTTGGCCGCCCCGACCTCGAAGAACCCCACGCCGGGACGGATCGGGTGCCCGGTGAACAACTCCACCCGCGAGCCGACCCGCACGAGGTACGCCTCGGCGTCCCCCGCGTCGTTGCGGATCAGCGAGCCCCGCCGGCCGTAGATCTCCTCCAACTCGGCGAAGGACATGCCGACCGTCGCTCCGGCGGGGGAGCGAGGTGGCGCGGTGGCCGTACCCACCGCCACCAGCCGACCGTCGCGGAACGCCAGCATGAGCACACCGGCCCAGGAGCCGGTCGCACCCGCGTACACCACCGGGCCGCAGCCCGGCGCCACCCAGTCGATGCGCCCGGCCGCGGTGAGCGCCGCCAGGCTGACGCCGATCCGGTACGCCCCGGCGCCGTGGACGCTGAGCACCTCCGGGTGGCTGTGCCCGACGGAAGCGGCGGTGGCGAGCGGGCCGCGCGCCGTGGCGGACGCGGGGCCGGCGGTGGTCAGTGGGACGAGCGTGCCGAGCGCCAGCGCGGCGGTGGTGAGAAGGATCGAGGGACGGTTCATGATGTGCTCCTTCGGTGACGGGTCTCTGCCCTGTTAGTCACCGCGCCCGGGCCAACGGTTCGTCGGGTTTCCGACCGGGTCGGTCTACTGTGCAGAGCGATGCCAACCGACGGCGCTGGCCGGGGGTGACGCGGTGACCGCTCCGCAGCGGATCGGGCCCTACGCCATCGAACGGCTGCTGGGCGTCGGTTCGTTCGCGACGGTCTGGCTGGGCTACGACCCGGTGCTCGACGCGCACGTGGCGATCAAGGTGCTGGCCGAGAACTGGAGCCACGACCTGCGGGTCCGGGAACGCTTCCGCGACGAGTTCCGGCTGCTGCGGCGGCTGGAACACGAGCGGTTGGTCCGGGTGCACGCCGTCGGTGAGTTGCCCGACGGCCGGCCGTACGCGGTCCTGGCCTGGGCCGACGGGGGAAGCCTGCGGGACCGGTTGGCCGCCGGCCCGATGTCCGGCCCGACGGCGCTGCGCCTGCTCGGGGAGGTCTGCGCGGGTGTGACCGTGCTGCACCGGCACGGCGTCGTGCACCGCGATCTCACCCCGGGCAACATCCTGTTCCGCTCCGTCGGCGCCCGTCCGGGCACCGAACGGGTGCTCATCGCCGACCTCGGTCTGGCCAAGGCGCTCGCCGCCGCGTCCGGCCTCACCGCCCGGGCCGGCACCCCCGGTTACATGGCGCCGGAGCAGGACGACCCGGGGGCGGTGATCGACACCCGCGCCGACGTGTACGGGCTCGGTCGGCTCGGGATCCGGCTGCTCGCCGCGGATCCGGTGCGCCTCGGTTCCGACCCGTCGGCCAGTGCGCTCCGGCTGCGCGACGGCGTACCGGTGGGGGTGGCGGCGGTGCTCATCCGGGCCACCGCCCAGCAGCCGACCGACCGGTATCCGGACGCCGCCGCGCTGCACGCCGCGCTGGACCGGGCCACCAACCCCGTACGGCAGCAGCCGGCGGCCCGTCGCCCGTACCGGTTGCCGCTGGCCGGGGCGGCCGTCGTGGCAGTCGCCGTGCTGGGTGGCGCGGGCGCCGAGCCGGGCGGCACCGGCTCCGGACGGCCCGACGGCACCTACACCGCCGGCCCGCTGACCGTGGCGTTGCCGGAGGGCTGGTCGGCCGCCGGTGCGACGTGGGCCGGTCAGTACGGCCTCGACGGCGAAGCGGAACCGGCGCTGGTGATGTCGCCGCAGCCCCGCCGCTGGGCCGCCGACCCCCGGGTGCCCGGCGCTTTCGTCGGCTTCTCCGCCACCACGGCGGCGCGCACCACGCCCGTCGGGTTCCTGGCCGAGCGCACACACGGTGACTGCACGTCCGCGCCGGCTCGTACCACCTGGCAGGCGGGCGTCGAGTGGACCGTGGTGGCGTACCAGTGCGACCGGGGCCGGCCGCGGATCGTCGAGTCGGCCGGACGGCACCCCGGCCGCGGCGCTCTCCTGTACGTGCAGATCGCGCCACCGGCGGACGCCGCGCCCGACTTCGTGGACACGCTGCTCGCCGGCGTACGGGTGCGGTGACGGCGGTGGGGCCCGGTCACGAATCGGTGGACTGGCGGACCACCACCGTGATGGTGTGCGACCGGTCCTGCTGCGGGATCGTGACGTCGACGGTGCCGGGGCGGACGAACCGGATGTCCACCACTCCGGCCTCGTACTGCTGCGACACCAGCTCCGGGCGGTCCACGGTGACCAGGCCGGGGCCGATGCCCTGGATCCGTAGCACCGCGCCGGTGGCGAAGCAGAGGGAGCGCAGCAGCTCAAGCTCGGTCTCGGCCAGCGGCAGGTCGTAGCGGACGGCGCCCTGGCAGCTCGTGGTCGGCCCGGTCGACGCGGGGGGCGGTCGCTGCGGCGTACCCCTGGCGCTGGTCGGTGCGGGCGGTGCCGCGATCGGACGTCCGCTGGTCGGCGGAGGTCGGGACGGCGACCCAGCGGGCTCGGTGGGCGCGGGGGTTGCGGGGGCCGCGGAGAGGGTCGGCGGCGGACTGGACGGGGCGGGCGGTTGCACGGGCAGCGGCGCGACCGCGTCGGCGCCGCAGGCGGCGACCGCCACGGCAGCCACGAGGACGACGACACCGGCGCCGAGCCGGTGGAGCGCGCGGCGTCGCGCGGCGCGGCTCATTCGGCGCCGAGTCGTTGCCGGACCTGCCGTCGGGCCAGGTGCAGCCGGGACTTCACCGTGCCCACCGGCACGTCGAGCAGCGCGGCGATCTCGGGGTAGCTCAGCCCGAGGACGTCGCGCAGGGCCACCACCTCGGCGAGGTCGGGGCGGACGGCGTCGAAGGCGTCGAGCAGGTCGAGGCGGGTGCCCGCGACCACGCTGGTCCGCCGCGGGTCGGCCTGGTCGGGCAGCGGTACGCCGCCGGCCTCCAGCCGCCAGCGGCGGCGCAACGTGCGGTACGTCGAGCGGGCCCGGTTGGCGGTCAGCCGGTGCAGCCAGGTGCGGAACGAGGAACGCCCCTCGAATCGGGTGATGCCGCTGGCCAGGGCCACCAGCGTGTCCTGGCAGGCCTCCTCGGCGTCCTCCCGGCTGGGCAGGAACCGTGCACACAGCCGCAGCACCTCGGGGCGTACCGCGAGCAGTAGGGCGTCCAGCGCTGCCGGGTCGCCGGACGCGGCGGACCGGGCCAGGGCGTCGATGTCGTCCGCGTCGGGCATGCCGGGTGTCCAATGCTCGCCGGTGCCGATCCTCAAGCGTACGACCGGTGACGCCGACGCGGCCCGGTACGGTCCGGCACCCGACGCGAACCGGCCGGCGCGCTACTCGAAACGGGAGACGTCCCCGGCGCCCTGGCGCAGGATCTCCGGCTCGGGCCCGGACAGGTCGATCACGGTCGTCGGCTCCTTGCCGCAGTCGCCGGCGTCGAGCACCGCGTCGAGCTGGTGGTCGAGGCGTTCCTTGATCTCCCACCCCTGGGTCATCGGCTCGTCGTCCCCGGGCAGGACCAGGGTGCTGGACACCAGCGGCTCGGCCAACTCGGCCAGCAGTGCCTGGGTGACGGTGTGCCGGGGTACGCGGACACCGACGGTGCGCTTCTTGGGGTGCAACATCCGGCGCGGCACCTCTCGGGTGGCCGGCAGGATGAACGTGTAGCTGCCCGGCGTGGATGCCTTCACCAGGCGGAAGACCGAGTTGCTGATCTGGACGAACTGGCCGAGCTGCGCGAAGTCGCGGCAGACCAGGGTGAAGTGGTGCCGATCGTCGAGGTGGCGGATCTGGCGGATCCGCTCCAGCCCGTCCTGGTTGCCCAACTGGATGCCGAGCGCGTAGCAGGAGTCGGTGGGGTAGGCGACCAGCCCGCCACCGCGGATCAGGTCGGCGACCTGGCCGATGATCCGGGGCTGCGGGTTCTCCGGGTGCACGTCGTAGTACCTGGCCATGACCCGAGCCTAGGCTCATCCGCGGGCGTTGAGGAGACGAGGGCCACGACCGTCGGCGCGGACGGTGGAGCCGCCGAGATCACCTCGGTAGGGTAGGTCCCGGTCGGCTCCGACCATCAAGATCCACACCGCCGGGGGGCGCCACGCATGGCCGACTCGTTCGCGCATCTGCACGTGCACACCGAGTATTCGATGCTCGACGGAGCGGCTCGCCTCAAGGACCTGTTCGTCGAGGCCAAGCGGCTCGGCATGTCCGCCGTGGCGATCACCGACCACGGCAACATGCACGGCGCGAACGACTTCTACAAGCAGGCGATGGCCGCCGGGATCACCCCGATCCTGGGCGTCGAGGCGTACGTGGCGCCGGAGTCGCGCTTTCACAAGGCGCGGGTCAAGTGGGGTCGGCCGGAGCAGAAGAGTGACGACGTCTCCGGTAACGGCGCGATCACCCACAAGACCATGTGGGCGAAGAACGCGCAGGGCCTGAAGAACCTGTTCACCCTCAACTCGCGCGCGTCCATGGAGGGGCACTACATCAAGTGGCCCCGGATGGACATGGAGCTGATCGCCGAGTACGCCGAGGGGATCATGGCCACCACCGGTTGCCCGTCCGGCGCGGTGCAGACCCGGCTGCGGCTGGGCCAGTTCGACGAGGCGCTCAAGGTCGCCGCCACCTACCAGGACATCTTCGGCAAGGACAACTACTTCGTCGAGATCATGGACCACGGTCTCTCCATCGAGACCCGGGTCCGTGAGGGGCTCACCGACATCGCCCGCAAGCTCAACATCCCGCCGGTGGTCACCAACGACTCGCACTACACCGTCGAGGAGCAGGCCACCGCGCACGACGTGCTGCTCTGTGTGCAGACCGCCAGCAACATCGACGACCCCAACCGGTTCCGCCTCGAGGGCGGCGGCTACTTCATCAAGAGCGCCGACCAGATGCGCGGGGTGGACTCGTCGGAGCTGTGGCAGGAGGGTTGCCGCAACACGCTGCTGGTCGCCGAGAAGGTCGATCCGACCGGCATGTTCGAGTTCCACAACCTGATGCCCCGCTTCCCGGTGCCCGAGGGGGAGACCGAGGAGTCCTGGTTCCGCAAGGAGACCTTCGCCGGCCTGGGCCGTCGCTACCCGAACGGCATCCCGGAGGGGCACGTCGTCCAGGCGGAGTACGAGCTGGGCGTCATCAACCAGATGGGCTTCCCGTCGTACTTCCTCGTGGTCGCCGACTTCATCCAGTGGGCGAAGAACCAGGGCATCGCGGTGGGTCCGGGCCGTGGCTCGGCCGCCGGCTCGCTCGTCGCGTACGCACTGGGCATCACCGACCTGGACCCGATCCAGCACGGGCTGATCTTCGAGCGGTTCCTCAACCCCGAGCGGGTCTCGATGCCGGATGTCGACATCGACTTCGACGAGCGTCGGCGCGGTGAGGTGATCAAGTACGTCACCGACAAGTGGGGCGAGGACAAGGTCGCCCAGATCGCCACCTTCGGCACGATCAAGGCGAAGGCCGCGATCAAGGACTCGGCCCGGGTGCTGGGTTACCCGTACGCGGTCGGCGACCGGATCACCAAGGCGATGCCGCCGGCCGTGATGGGCAAGGACATCCCGCTCACCGGCATCTTCGACACGAAGCACCCCCGTTACGCCGAGGCCGGCGAGATCCGCGGCCTGTACGACTCCGACCCGGACGTCCGCAAGGTGATCGACACCGCCAAGGGCATCGAGGGCCTGATCCGGCAGACCGGTGTGCACGCCGCCGGCGTCATCATGTCGGCCGAGCCGATCATCGAGCACATCCCGCTGATGCGCCGCGACGCCGACGGGGCGATCATCACGCAGTTCGACTACCCGACCTGCGAGTCGCTCGGGCTGCTGAAGATGGACTTCCTCGGCCTGCGCAACCTGACGATCATCGATGACGCGGTCAAGAACATCGAGCTCAACCACGGTAAGAAGCTCGACCTGCTGGCTCTGCCGCTGGATGACCTGGCCGCGTACGAGCTGCTGGCCCGCGGTGACACCCTGGGCGTGTTCCAGCTCGACGGTGGGCCGATGCGGTCGCTGCTGCGGTTGATGAAGCCGGACAACTTCGAGGACATCTCCGCCGTCCTGGCGCTGTACCGCCCCGGCCCGATGGGCGTCGACTCGCACACCAACTACGCGCTGCGCAAGAACGGCCTGCAGGAGATCACGCCGATCCACCCGGAGCTGGAGGAGCCGCTACGGGAGATCCTGGCACCCACGCACGGCCTGATCGTCTACCAGGAGCAGGTGCAGCGCGCCGCGCAGATCCTCGCCGGCTACACCCTCGGCCAGGCGGACCTGCTCCGCCGGGCGATGGGTAAGAAGAAGAAGGAGATCCTCGACAAGGAGTTCATCCCGTTCCGGGACGGCTGCCGTGAGCGCGGTTACTCCGACGAGGCGATCCAGGCGGTGTGGGACGTCCTGGTGCCGTTCGCCGGATACGCCTTCAACAAGGCGCACTCCGCCGCGTACGGCCTGGTCTCCTACTGGACCGCGTACCTGAAGGCGCACTACCCGGCCGAGTACATGGCCGGGCTGCTCACCTCCGTCGGTGACGACAAGGACAAGATGGCGCTCTACCTGTCCGAGTGTCGTCGGATGCGCATCCAGGTGCTGCCACCGGACGTGAACACCTCGGCCGGGCCGTTCACCCCGGTCGGCAAGGACATCCGCTTCGGCCTGGCCGCCGTGCGCAACGTCGGCGCGAACGTGGTCGCCTCGATCATGCGCTGCCGCGAGGAGAAGGGCGACTACACCGACTTCTACGACTTCCTGTCCAAGGTGGACGCGGTGGTCTGCAACAAGAAGACGATCGAATCGCTGATCAAGGCCGGCGCGTTCGACTCGATGGAGCACCCGCGCAAGGGCCTGCTCGCGGTGCACGCCGACGCGATCGACGCGTACGCCGACGTCAAGCGCAAGGAGGCGGTCGGGCAGTACGACCTCTTCGGCGCCGGCTTCGGCGATGGCGACACCGGCAGCACGACGGTGATGCCGACCATCAGCGACAGCGAGTGGGACAAGCGCGACAAGCTGGCCTTCGAGCGCGAGATGCTCGGCCTCTACGTCTCCGACCACCCGCTGTTCGGCCTGGAACACATCCTCAACGCGGCGGCCGACACCACCATCGCCGCGCTCGCCGAAGAGGGCGGCGTGCCCGACGGGGCGGTGGTCACCCTCGCCGGCATCCTCTCCGGGGTGCAGCGCCGGGTCACCAAGCAGGGCCGGGCCTGGGCCTCGGCCACCCTCGAGGACCTGGCCGGTGGGGTGGAGACGCTGTTCTTCCCCAACACCTACGAGGTGATCGGCCAGTACATCGCCGAGGACGCCATCGTGGTGGTCAAGGGCCGAGTGGACCGCCGCGACGACACACCCCGGATCATGGCGATGGACATGTCGATGCCGGACGTCAGCACCAGCGCCACCAACAAGCCGGTCACCCTCACCATCCCGGTGCACCGGTGCACGCCACCGCTGGTGGAGAAACTGAAGGAGACCCTGGTGCTACACCCGGGCGACACCGAGGTGCACGTCAAGCTGCAGAACGGCGGGCGCACCACCACCCTGCGGCTGGGCCCGTTCCGGGTGGCGGCGACCACCGCGCTGATGGGCGACCTGAAGAGCGTCCTCGGCCCGGCCAACGTGAGCTGACCGGGGCCGCGGCCCGGCCGGCGTGCGCCTGGCCGGGCCGCGGACCTCCCGACCGGGCTCAGCCCTGCTCGGGCGCGCTGATCTCCCGCAGCTGGCCGTCGGCCAGCCGCAACCAGCGCTGCACGCCGATCTCGGCCAGGAACCGTTCGTCGTGGCTGACCACGACAAAGGCACCCTGGTACGCGGACAGCGCGCTCTCCAACTGACCGACGCTGACCAGGTCCAGGTTGTTGGTCGGCTCGTCGAGCAGCAGCAGTTGCGGCGCGGGTTCGGCGCAGAGCACACAGGCGAGGGTGGCGCGCAGCCGTTCGCCGCCGGAGAGCACCCCGACGGGGAGGTTCATCCGCGCGCCCCGGAACAGGAACCGGGCGAGCAGGTTCATCCGCTTCGCGTCCGGCAGGCTCGGCGCGTACGCGGCGAAGTTCTCCGCCACCGTGCGGTCGAGGTCCAGCAGGTCCAGCCGCTGCGACAGGTACGCGATCCGTGCGTCGGCCCGCCGGATCTCGCCGCCGGCCGGGTCGAGGTCGCCGCTGATCAGGCGGAGCAGGGTCGACTTGCCGGTGCCGTTCGCCCCGGTGAGCGCGATCCGTTCCGGTCCTCGGATCACCAGGTCGGCCCCGTCGCCGCCGAACAGGTCCCGATCGTCGAAGCGGGCCCGCACGCCCTGGCCGGAGAAGACCGTGCGACCACCCGGGACTGTGGTGTCCGGTAACTCCACGACGATGCGGTCGTCCTCGCGTACCGCCCGGCCGGCCTCGTCGAGCCGGGCCTTGGCCTGACCGAGTCGGGCGGAGTGCGTCTCGTGCGACTTTCCGGCAGCCTCCTGCGCGTTGCGCTTCATGGTGCCGGCGAAGATCTTCGGCAGCCCGGCGTTCTTCAGGTTCTTGGAGGCGTTGCTGGCCCGCCGGTCGGCCCGCTCCCGGGCCTGCTGCATCTCCCGCTTCTCCCGCTTGACCTCCTGCTCGGCGTTGCGCAGGTTGCTCTCGGCCACCTCCCGCGCCGCCTGCACCGCCTCGGTGTACGCGGTGAAGTTCCCCCCGTACCAGCGGATCTCGCCGTGGTCCAGCTCGGCGATGCGGTCCATCCGGTCGAGCAGCTCCCGGTCGTGGCTGACCAGCAGCAGACACCCGGACCACTCGCTGAGGACGTCGTAGAGCTTGTGCCGAGCCTCCACGTCCAGGTTGTTGGTCGGCTCGTCGAGCAGCAGGACGTCCGGACGCCGGAGCAGTTGTGCCGCCAGGCCGAGGGACACGACCTGGCCACCGCTGAGGGTGTGCAGCCGGCGGTCGAGCGACAGGTCGCCCAGGCCGAGCCGGTCCAGTTCGGCGCGGGTGCGCTCCTCGATGTCCCAGTCGTCGCCGATCGTGGCGAAATGCTTCTCGCTGGCGTCGCCGGCCTCGATGGCGTGCAGCGCCGCGATCCGTTCGGCGACGTCGAGCACCTCGGCCACGGTCAGGTCGCCGGCCAGCGGCAGCGTCTGCGGGAGGTAGCCGAGCACACCGTCGACGGTGACGCTGCCGCCGCTGGGCCGCAGCTCTCCGGCGATCAGCCGCAGCAGGGTGCTCTTGCCGGCGCCGTTGGGCGCGACCAGCCCGGTGCGACCGCCGGGAACGGTGAAGGACAGCTCCGCGAAGACCGGGGTGTCGTCCGGCCAGGAGAAGGACAGGTTCGAGCAGACGATGAAGGCATCAGACATGCGAGTGACCTCAAAGGGTGGGGTGGGCGCGCCGGAGCCGCCCGACGGAACGGGGACCGGTGGAACGACAACATGGCCCCGGCGGCTGCGCAGACGCGCGCCGATCCGGTGGCCGAACACATCCGGTCTCACCCGGAGATGTCGTCGTCACCCGCCATGTCTGGTCTCCCCAGTCGTACCGCCAACCCAACGCGGCAAGTCTAACAACGGATCTTCCGTCCGCCACCACTAAAGGGCGCACCGCTCCGTGTATAGGTCAGGCTATAGTTGCTCCATGTCTCATGAGCCGCCACGTCGCTGGGCGATCAAGACGACAATGGATGTCCGCGACTGGTTGCGATCCCTGCGAGAGACCGATCCGGCGACGTACCGGTCGGTCAACGTAGCGATCGACATGCTTGCGGATACCGGTCCGGGCCTGGGGCGTCCACTGGTCGACACCCTCAGGGGTTCTACCATCAGCAACCTCAAAGAGCTTCGACCGAGATCCGGGAGGGACGTCGCCGTTCGTGTGCTGTTCGTCTTCGATCCCTGGTCCCAGGCCGTGCTGCTGGTGGCCGGCAATAAGGCAGGGGATTGGAGCCGGTGGTACGACAAGGTGATTCCAGCGGCTGAGATTGCGTACGAGGGCTGGCTTGCCTTCGAGAGGAAACGGAGGGAGGGCTGATGGGCGACTTCCATGACTGGAACGACATCCGGGCTGAGCTGCACGACGGGGACGATGAAGCGCTCGACGCAGAGCGTGCCCGTACCGAGGCGTGGATCAGCGCATTCCACCTTGCCGAAGAGCGGAAGCGGCTTGGTCTGACCCAGCGACAGGTGGCCGAGCTGATGGGTGTCACGCCTGGCCGGGTCAGCCAGATCGAGAACGGTGATCTGGAGGCCAACGAGGTCGCGACGCTGAGCCGATATGCACGAGCGCTCGGCGCCCGGATGCGGATCATCTTCGACTACGGCGACGACCTCCGTCAGATCGCCTGACTTGCTCGGCCGGCCACTCGGGCATCTGTTCGGCATTGCTCGACGTGACGACTCACCTCCTGCGTATCGGGTCGCCCTCGGCTCTCCCACTCCTTGGATCGATGAGTGGCACCTCGCGGCCGGTGTCGGGGCGGAGTTACGCCCCACTCAGCGGGGTCGGTACTCGACCTCGGGGCGGCCGGGGGTGCCGTAGCGGGGGCTGCGGACCACCAGGTCGATGGTCACCAGGTATTCCAGGTAGCGGCGGGCGGTCACCCGGGAGATGCCGGTCAGCCCGCTCACCTCGGTCGCGGAAAGGCCCGCCTCCGTGCGGGTGCCGCCGGTGAGCGCGGCGCGTACCCGATCGAGGGTCTGCGCGTCGAGCCCCTTGGGCAGGCTGTGCCCGGCGGTCCCGCGCAGGGTGGCGATCATCTGATCCACCTCGTGCTGGGCGGCCACCTCGCCCTCGGCGAGGGCCTGCGCGCGGTAGTCCGCGTACCGCTCCAGCTTGTCGCGGAACGCGGCGAACGTGAACGGTTTGAGCAGGTAGTGGGTCACCCCGAGGGACACTGCGGTGCGCACCACCGCCAGGTCCCGCACGCTGGTCACCGCCAGCACGTCGACGCTGCTGCCGGCCGCGCGCAACGCCCGGCAGACGTCCAGGCCGTGCAGGTCGGGCAGCCGAAAATCAAGGAGTACGAGGTCGATGTCGCGACCGTCGTTGGCGCGCAGCGCCGCCATCGCCGCCCGCGCGGTGTGCGCCACCCCGACCACCACGAAACCCCGAACCCGTTCGGTGTACGCGCTGTGCGCCTCGGCGAGCAGCGGCTCGTCCTCGACGACCAGCACCCGGATGTCGGTCATGACCGCTCACCTCGGCCCGGCAGTCGGACGGTGAACAGGCTGCCGCCGTCGTCCGAGCGAGCCACCTCGTAGCTACCGGCGTGCCGGCGGACCACCTGCCCGACCAGGGCCAGGCCGAGGCCCCGGCCGGTGCTCTTGGTGGACCAGCCGCGGCGGAACGCGTCGGCCACCCGCTCCGGGGCCAGCCCGGGGCCGCTGTCGGCGACCCGTACCACCAGCTCGTCGTCGACCGCACCGACGAAGACCCGTACCCGGCGTGGTGTCGGCGTGCCGGCCACCGCTTCCAGGGCGTTGTCGACCAGGTTGCCGACCACGGTGAGCAGGTCGCCGGTCGGCAGTGGGCTGTCGTCGAGACGGCAGTCCGGGTCGATGAGCAGGTCGACTCCGCGCTCGCCAGCCTGCGCGGACTTGCCGAGCAGCAGTGCCGCCAACGCCGGTTCGGTCACCGCGCCGACCACCCGGTCGGTCAGCTGCTGAGCCAGCGCCAGGTCCCGGGTGCCGAGCCGAACGGCCTCGTCGGCGCGGCCCAGCTCCACCAGCGTCAGTACGGTGTGCAGCCGGTTGGCCGACTCGTGGGTCTGCGCCTGCAACGCCTCGGTCAACGCGCGCACCGAATCCAGCTCACTGGCCAGCGTGCGCAGCTCGGTCTGGTCGCGCAGGGTCAGCACGGTGCCGAGCACCGTGCCCTCGAAGCGGGTGGTCCGCTGGTTGGCGACGAGCACCCGGTCACCGGCGAGGATCGGTTCGTCGCGGGCGTCGCGCCCGGAGCCGAGCAGCTCAGCCACCGCGGGCGGTAGGTCGATCCCGGCCACCGGCTGGTCGATCACCGGTGCGTCCGCGTCGAGCGCCAGCAGCCGGCGGCCCTCGTCGTTGACCAGCGCCACCCGTCGGTCGACGGTCAGCACGACCAGGCCTTCGCGCACCGAGTGCAGAACCGCGTCGTAGTACTCGTACATCCGGGTCATCTGCGCCGGTCCCAGACCGTGCGTCTGGCGTCGCAGCCGGCGGCTGAGCAGCCAGGAGCCGGTCGCGGCGAGCGCGAGGGCCGGTGCGGCGACACCGAGCAGCACCGGCAACTGGCCGAGCAGCTTGCGGTCGATCGCGCGGGTTCTGATGCCCACCGAGACCAGGCCGACGATGCGCTGCCGCTCGTCGTGGATTGGGACCACCGCGCGCACCGACTCGCCGAGCGTGCCGACGTTGGTGGTGGTGAACGAGTGGCCGGCCAGGGCGGGTCCGATCTCCCCGACGAACGGCTCGCCGATCCGCTCCCGGGTGGGATGGGAGAAACGGGTGCGGTCGGGGGCCATCACCACCACGAAGTCGGTTCCCGTCGCCTTCCGGGTCGATTCGGCGTACGGCTGGAGCGTGCTGGCCGGGTCGGCGGTCGTGAGGGCGGCGCGGACGTCGGGGGAGTTCGCCACGGTCTGCGCCACCGCGAGCACCTCCTCCTCTGCCGCCTGCCGCGAGTCGCTGCGGGCCAGCCAGACGGCACCCGCCGCGCCGGCCAGGACGAGCAGCGTCACCACCATCGCCTGGAGGGCGAAGAGTTGCCCCGCGATGCTCCACTGACGTCGGGCCACCTCAACCTCCCTCTCCTCGCGCCGCCGCTGTTGGTGCTTTGCGGTGAACAGAATGACCGCAAGGCTGTCAACGTGTGAGAGGCACTTCACATTGTCGACATGGACACCACCGCACCCGCCACCTCACCGGCACCGGCGGTCCGCCGGGACCGTACCCGTTACCTCTACCTGGCCGTCATCGTGGCCGTGTTCGCCGGCATCGTGGTTGGCCTGGTCGCCCCCGATTTCGGCAAGGAACTCAAGCCGATCGGCACCGGCTTCGTCAACCTGATCAAGATGATGATCAGCCCGGTCATCTTCTGCACCATCGTGCTGGGCGTCGGCTCCGTCCGGCAGGCCGCGAAGGTCGGCAAGGTCGGCGGCCTCGCCCTCGGCTACTTCCTCACCATGTCGACCGTCGCGCTCGCCATCGGCCTGGTCGTCGGCAACCTCATCCACCCCGGCGCCGGTCTGGACCTCGGCCAGGACCTCGCGGGCGCGGGCAAGGCCGCCGCCGGTGACGAGACCGGCGGGACTGCGGACTTCCTGCTCGGGATCATCCCGACCACGCTGCTCTCCGCGCTCACCGAGGGCGAGGTGCTGCAGACGCTGCTGGTGGCCCTGCTCGTCGGCTTCGCCGTACAGGCCCTGGGCCGGCGCGGTGAGCCGGTGCTGAGCGCCATCGGCGTCATCCAGCGGGTGGTCTTCAAGGTCCTCGCCATGATCATGTGGCTGGCGCCGATCGGCGCGTTCGGTGCCATGGCCGCCGTGGTCGGTGCGACCGGCGTGGACGCGCTCAAGAGCCTCGCCCAGATCATGCTGGGCTTCTACGCGACCTGTCTGATCTTCGTGCTGGTCTTCCTGGGTGCGCTGCTCTGGTTCGTGGCCCGGATCTCGATCTTCGGGCTGCTGCGCTACCTCGGCCGGGAGTTCCTGCTGATCCTCTCGACCTCGTCGTCGGAGTCGGCGCTGCCGCGGCTGATCGCGAAGATGGAGCACTTCGGCGTGAGCAAGCCCGTCGTGGGCATCACGGTGCCGACCGGGTACTCGTTCAACCTGGACGGTACGGCGATCTACCTGACGATGGCGTCACTGTTCATCGCCGACGCGTTGGGCAAGCCGCTGTCGATCGGCGAGCAGATCTCGCTGCTGCTCTTCATGATCATCGCTTCGAAGGGTGCCGCCGGGGTTACCGGCGCCGGGCTGGCGACGCTGGCCGGCGGGCTCCAGTCGCACCGGCCGGACCTTGTCGACGGGGTTGGGCTGATCGTCGGCATCGACAGGTTCATGTCGGAGGCTCGGGCGCTGACCAACTTCGCGGGCAACGCCGTGGCGACCGTACTGGTGGGGACCTGGACCGGGGAGTTCGACCGGGACCGTGCGGTCGGGGTGCTGAACGGCGACGACCCGTTCGACGAGGCCACCATGCTGGACGAGCACGACGAAGCGGAGGCGGGGGAGCCGCACCGCTCCGACGAGGCGGCCCCAACCGTCGGGGCGCAAGCCTGACCCTGCCGCACACAGGGCCCTGGCCGGGCTGCCAATCCCGGCCAGGGTCCTCGTTGCTTTCGTCGGGTACCACTGTGGATGGTCGCAGTTCGGGACGTTGTGGATGGATGGACGACCGTACAGTCGATGGTTATGACGGCAACGCCACCACCCGAGCAATCATCGGGGCCGGGTCCGGTCAGCGGTGGAGCATCCCCCCACGAGCCGGCCACGCCCGGTCCGGGTCCCCGCGGCGACTTCTCGCCCGGCCCTGGGCCGCAACCGGCGCCCCCCGGTGCCAGGAGCCGAGCCGGCGAGGGCTACGAGGCGATCGCCTACGAACAGTTCGGGGCAGGCCCCGGAGCCTCCCGTCGTAAGAACAGGCGCTGGATCGTGACGTCGCTGGTGATAGGCCTCGTGGCGGGTGCCGTGTCCCTGACCTTCGAGACGGTGCGCGACTATGTCTTCATATCGTCGACCGTTGCCAAGGAGAACGACTCGCAGAAGAAGGACGACGCGTCCCAGCCGCCGTTCACGGTGTCCGTGCAGCCGGAGCGGGGTGAGCCGCAATCCTGGACGATGGTCCTCGACCGGGAGCTCACCGCCGCCGAGACGCAGAAGATGCAGGACAGCCCGTCCCCCTTCTCCTACCTGCGCGACCTGGGTGGTCACCCGCTGGAATACGCGTCATACCTGGAGAACGCCCCGGACCGATACCGGGACCAGCAGATCGCGTCTGGCAGGATGGAGAACGTCGACACCTTCAAGCTCAGTTTCCTGAGCACCCGGGCGTACCCCGTGATGATCGACGACTGGAAGGTCGTCGACCTCGCCTGCACGAAGAGCACCAGGAAGACGATCGTCTCCCGCCCGTCGCAGGGCGGGGCGGCCTACGAAGGGATCAGCCTTCACCTCCCGCCCCGAGCCGACGAACCGGTCCTGACCGACGACACCGAGGGGCAGGGCAAGCCCTACTTCGACAGCCGATATATCGAGGTCGGAGGCGGTCAATCCTCGGGTGCCCTCCGGGTGGAGGCGATCGCGCCGCCCGGCCAGTCGTGCGAGTGGGGCATCGAGGTCCACTACACCGACGCCCACCATCAGGACGAGTACGTCCAACTGAAGGACGGCGACGGGAGCCCTCTTCGTCTCCACACCGAATCGGCACCCGCGAGCCCTCGACAGAAGTGGGTGTTCGGCCCGGTTCCCTGGACGCCGTGCCACCTGAACCCGCGGGGGAACATGTGCGATCTGGCGTAGCTCCGAAAATCGTGGCGGTTGCGCTGGCCGTCCTGTGTGCCGCGGCCTGCAGCTCAACGCCGAAAGCAGAGAAGCCGGACGCCGGCCCGCCCACTGGAAACCGGGGCAACGACGGGTACGCGCTTGCGGACACCCCGTTCACCCGCAAGGGCTCCGTCATCACCGCGACCTGCTCGATCGGCGCGCGCGCCGCCGCCGTCTCGGTCCAGGCCTGGAACCCCGACGGGTGGCAACCGCTCGACGAGCGCATGTTCGACATACCGGCCAGCGCCGCTTTCACCAACTATCCCGGCGTCGAGGCGGTCAACAGCCCCCTCGTGGACCTGTGCCGGCAGAGCACGGACCGCCCGTCCCCCTACCGCCTGGACGACCTGGAACACCTGTCCCCGCGCATCCGCGCCCTCTTCGACCTCGGATTCACCCGCATGGCGGTGGTGTTCCGGGAGCCCGACGGCAAGGCCACCCACGCCGGCTCCGTGGCAAGCGGTGACCCCCAGGGCGACGCCGTGGCGCCGAGCGGCACGACGAGCAACGACGAGCAGAACGCCGCGATGGCACCCGACGGGCGCAGCGTCTGGTTCACCTACACGAACCCCGCCGGGGAGCAGCGGATCGGATCCCGGGCCGTCGAGGGCGACCAGAAGCTGACCGACGAAGGACCGGCGGCCGGGCATGAGCTGCCGCTGACCGTCTCGGGAAAGCCGCCGCGCGCCATCCAGGCGGACATGGTCCGCGTCTCGCCGAACGGCCGACGATTCACCGGGTTCGCGCCGAAGGTCTTCGGGAGGATCTTCGACGCCGCCGACTCGTCGATCGCACTGACCGGGAAATCGGCCAGCAACGCCACCCTGGTCCGGGACTGCGTCGGCATCGTCGGCTGGATCAGCGACGCCCAGGTGCTGTGCCGCGCCCCGTCCGGGTCGTTCCAGGTCGCGGACGCCCACTCCGGTGACCCCGTAGGCGCCTCGATCGACGTGGTCGACGCCGATGACGGCACCGTCGCCGAGGGGATGGTGGTCTCGGCGGACGGCAAACACTTCATCGCCGCCGTTCACATCCCCAACGATCCGTACGGGGAGCCAGGGCAGCGCCCGGACCTCAGAGTTGTGCCGACCAACCCAGGAGGGGAGATGATCCCGATCTCCAACGACAGCCTGAGTGCCGAGACCGTCTTCCTGGCGTGGTTGTGAGCTGCGGATCAAGCCGGGCGCAGTAAGTCGATAATGAGCCGATGACGGAGAAGCAGCCGACCGAGCTGACGCGGTGGACCATCCACGGTGAGCGGGTCGTCGACGACACGCGCCGAGCGCGACTGAGCATCGCCGAGGTGGAGTTGCCCGACGGCGTGCGGTTCGAGCAGTACGTGATCCGGGCTCCTCGTTCAGCCATGGTCGCGGTCGTGGACGAACGACAGCGTCTGCTGCTAATGCGGCGGCACCGATTCGTGTTCGATCGGTGGGTGTGGGAGCTGCCCGGCGGTTACATCGACGACCACGAGCTGCCCGAGGTGTGCGCCGTACGCGAGGTGGAGGAAGAGACCGGATGGCGTCCGTACCAGGTCGAGCGGCTGCTGTCGTTCCAGCCGTGGGTGGGCACTGCGGACGCCGAGAACATGCTCTTCCTATCCCGGGAGGCAGAGCACACGGGCGGTCCGGTCGATGTGAACGAGGCTGAGCGGGTGGCCTGGATCCCGCTGGCCGACGCGCGTGAACTGGTGGCGCAGGGCGCGATCGTCGGGGCCGGGACGGTGATCGCGGTCTTGGAGTTGGTCGCGCGACAGGCCCGTGGTGAGTTGTAGACGTCAGCGCCGGGTGCCGAGGACCGTGTCCACTCGGCGGATGAACCCTTGGACGGCGCCTCGCTGGCGGTAGGGCGCGAGTTCGGCCTGCAACTCACGTACGTAACCGGCAGCTCTGGCCGATCGAAGCCGTGCGGTCAGGGTCAAGGCTTCCGCACCGACTGCACAGGCCCTCTCGGCATCTCCCTGCTGCGCCTGTGAACAGGCGAGTAGCGCCAGGTTGAAGGCCTTGCCGCGGACGTACCGCTCGTCCATCCGCAGGGAGCGAGCCGCGAAGCGTTCGGCCTGGGCGGGCTTGCCGAGCGCTCGGAAGCAATGTCCGAACTTGGCGGACAGGTAGGCCTCATCGAAGTACCCGAGCCACTGGGGATCGCTGCTCCGGTCGGCCCGGTCGAGGGCAACTTCCGCCTGGTGGAGTGCCACGGTGCAGGCCCGCTCGTCCCTCATCATGGCGTGCGCGTGGGCTTCCGTAACGGACGCCTCTGCCGTCAGTACCGTGAGCCCAGCTCGTATCGCTGTCTGCCTGGCGGCGCGGGCGAGGTCGATGCCGGTGACACCGTGTCCGAGGTACGTCGCCTGATGGCTCATCGCGGCGAGGATCTCCGCGCCCAACCCTGCGTCGCCGGCAGCTTGGGCCAGCTCAAGGGCGCGTGTCAGGTAGAGCTGGGCTACCCCGTGATCGGCGACGTCGTACGCCTGCCAGCCAGCGAGCTGGGTCAGTTCGGCGATCGCGCTGAGAAGCTTCCGCGCGGTCGGCGTCTCGTAGCGGCCGTTCTCGAGCAGTGGCGTCACCTCCTGGTGGAGGTAGCGGGCGACGGCAGCGCGGGAGTGGCCGCCACCGTACTGATTGTCGAGCCGGCGGTAGGTCGCGGACATCTCGCGGATGGTCTCGATTTCGGGTCGATCAACAGTGCGAGAGCCCGCCTGTTCAACGGTTCGAGGGGGAGGCGCAGTGAACCACCTGAGGGCCGGCAGGGTGTAGCCGGCGGAGCTGAACGCGATCTGCCGAACCACGTCTCGACGGTTCACATCGCCTTCCCACAATTGGATGGCGGCGCGGACGTCCTCCCGCCAGGACCGGTTGACAGGAAGACCACTCTGCCGCTGTCCTTGCGTCGATGCCATGTCGCGATGACATGGGCGACTGCTCTGTGGCGCCAGGCCGAGCGCCATGCGCGCCTCGTCGGGCATTCGGCAACCATCGGCGATGCGCTCCAATACCTCGATGGAGGTCACTTTTCGGCCCGCCGTGACGCGACTGACGTACCCCTGCTCCAGCCCGACCGCCGCGCCGATCCGGGTCTGGCTTGCGCCGGTCAGTTGGCCGATGCGTCGGAAGAGCCCGCCGACGTCACGTCGGCTCAGGGCGTCGCGTACGGCCGGGTCGGACCAAGTGGCGGCCGGAATGCGAAGTGGATCGAGCAGCACAGCGGCTCCCAGCGTGGCGGACTGACTACCCAAGGTCCTCGCTTCGCAGCCTAGGGTCCGAATGTGCGCAGGTCGAGACGGGTCATGTCGCCGTGACATGACTCGTGGACATGGCCAGCGACAGGTAGCGGGCGGGACAGTCCCGGCATGCTTCCGATCGTCCAACCCTCCGCCTGTAGGTGCACTGCTTCGCGTTCCTTGCTCGGCGGGGCGACCCCATGAGAGCCAACCGGGGCGATCCGGAGCGCCGAGTCACGTACGACGAGTACCTGCTCGCGGTCGCGATGACCCTGGCGCGTCGGCACCAGCCGGCCTGGTCGTGGCGGAAATGGCGGCGCGTCTGCCGCTGCGGTGCGGAACTGCCGTGCCTGGCCCGGCACCGCATCCCGATCAGCCGGGGGCACTGGCCGGTGGGGGAGGGGCGATGAAGTTAAGCGCGGCAACTGTCCATGGCCCGGTGTTGCCTCTCTGGAGTTGTAGCGGCTGCGACCAGCCATGGCCGTGCCGTACGCGGCAGCGTGAGTTGCGAGAGGAGTTCGACCAAGCCCCAGTGTCGCTGGCTCTGTACATGGGGGCGCAACTGGTCCGCGCTTCGGCGGACCTGACCTGGGCGCCTGCCGGCTCCCTGCATCGGCGGTTTCTCGGCTGGGTGCGGTGAGCATCCTTCGTGCTGGTGAGGGGGAACGAGCTACGCGCAGCGGCCGCCGGCCTACCGGCCGCGAGCGGAGGGGTCGGCACGGAAGGCTTGGGGCGACATCCCGAAGGCGGCGGTGAAGACCCGGCTGAAGTGAGCCTTCGCGGGGAAGCCCCAGCGGGCGGCGATGCTGTGGATGGGCCGCGCCCGTTGCAGGGGATCGCGCAGGTCGTTTGCGCACCGGTCCAGGCGCTTCGCCCGGATGATCTCAGCGACTGTCTGGTCCTCGGCCTCGAACGCCCGGTGCAGACTGCGGAGCGAGACGTGGTGCGCGGCCGCGATCGTGCTCGGTGAGAGGTCCGGGTCGCCGAGGTGCTCGTCGATGAACGCCCTGACCCGTACGCGCAGGCTGTGTCCGCGTACCTCGGTCGGTAGAGCGTCGGTGAGGTCCAGGTGCTGGGCCACCGCCGCGGAGATCAGGTTTCGCGCAACGGTGCCCAGGAGCGGAACGTCGCTCTCCCGGTACTGCTCCGGGTGGGTCAATATCTGGCGTACGAATTGGCTGAGCAGCACGCCTGTCCCCACGGTGGCGGGGATGTTCGTGCCGAGGAGTTGCGCCACCTTGTTGGGGGGCAGCGGTATGAGACTGTGCGGCACGAGGATCGTCAGGGTGGTCAACAGGCTCTCGCGCTGTGACCGCCCCTGATGCGACGACTGGTGCGGTCGGGACGTGTCGACGACGGCGAAGTGCCCCGGCGTGAACAGGTTCGATCGCCGCTCCTGCTCCACCCCGCCGTGGCCGGACAGCGGCAGCGCGAACTGGTACATCTCCGGGTCGCTGCGGCGGATGAATGTGCCGGTCCGCTGCATGTCCAGGGATGGGTACTGCCAGGACGACAGCACGACCTCACCCAGGTTGATGACCTCTGCCCGGGCGCGGAAGTCTGCCGCGTGGGCACTGTGGATCCGCATCGGAACCGACTCACGTGCCACCAGGTCGTGCCAGAATCCGAAGCGCTCACCCTCGGGCACCGCGATGGTGTCCGCCGAGGCTACGGTGAGCACTGTCCTCCTCGATCCCTGTCGATGCCGTTGGCGCGGCCAAGGGCTGCCCTGTCGCCCGAGCTTACCGACGACTCAGGTCCCGGCTCAGGTTCGGGAGAGTAGTAGGTGTCAGCGCCGGGGCTCGTCGCAGGCCACGCCGATGCCGAGGTTGACGCGGTTCTCCTGGCCGTTCGACCGCACGACGAGCGGTACGCAGGCAGCCTGCGCGACCCAGGTGCCACCGACGAAGGCCATCCACCCACTCTGCTCATCGTTCGGCGGGCAGGCCCGCACGGTGGTGGTCGCCGCTGGTGTGCGCGCAGTACCCCATCCGATTCGTGCCCTGCTTTCCCAATCCGGTGCCACCTGAAGGTCGACAACCGCGCCTGCGCGTACGACCAGACCCCATTTGGCGAATAGTCGAGCCGCTCGATCAGCCTCCCCGGAGTCCTCCACGGCCAGCACCGTGTCCTCTGGCACGGCCACGTCTTTTCCGACCAGTCGATAACCCGCCGGTATTGCCGGCATCGCCGTTACCGACGGCGTGCACGGCGGCCCGGCACCGCGATCGGACGCCGACGACGTCGTGCCGTCGACAGGCGGCGTGCCGGGTTGGCGTTCGTCGCTTGCGGGCGTGCACGAGGTCAGCGCCGCGATCAGGCCCAAGCTGGTCCCCCAGGTGATCGGCCAGGCCCGGCCGACGGCTGCCGCCGCCGGGTGGGCCGGGGCGCGGGTGGTCCGACTCGCCGCAGAATTCGAATTCATTCGATATTCATAGCAGACTGCCGATATACGTGTTGGTAACGTCGCGTTGGGCGACAGTGGGTGTGCCAATAGTGGAGTTGTGCCGAAATGAACGATCGGTCGGTTGTTGATCTTGCGTGTGACATATCCAACTGTCGCTTTTCCACCTGTCGCAGAAATTGGGTACGCAATCTTCGCCGGGTACCTTCCTGTCGTGCCAGACGCCACTCGACAGTTGATTGCCGATCGCTATCGGCTGGTCCGCCCGCTCGGTCAGGGCGGGATGGGCCGCGTATGGCAGGCCCGCGACGAGATGCTGCAGCGCGACGTGGCCATCAAGGAGTTGGTGGCGCCGCCCGGCCTGCGTGACGACGAACGCCGGGAGCTGCGCGAACGGTCCATGCGCGAGGCGCGGGCCGTCGCCCGCCTGGGCCACGTCAACGTGGTACGCGTCTTCGACGTGCTGCACTCGGCCGACGACCCCTGGATCGTGATGGAACTCGTCCGGTCCCGACCCCTGCACCAGGTGCTCGAAGCCGAGGGGCCGATGCCGCCGGCCCGCGCCGCGCACATCGGGCTCGGGGTGCTGGGCGCGCTGCAGGCCGCGCACCGGGCCGGTGTGCTGCATCGGGACGTCAAGCCAGCCAACGTGCTGCTCGCCGACGACGGCAGGGTGGTGCTTACCGATTTTGGCCTGGCCACCCTCCCCGGCGACCCACGCATGACCCAGACCGGGATGGTGCTCGGCTCGCCGGCGTTCCTCGCGCCGGAGCGGGCCACCGACGGCGACGTGGGTCCGGCCGCCGACCTCTGGTCGCTCGGCGCGACGCTCTACGCGGCGGTCGAGGGACGCACCCCGTACCAGCGATCGTCCCCGATCGCCACGCTGGCGGCGCTCGCCACCGAGCCGCCGCCGCCGCCGCAGCGGGCCGGTCGGCTGACCCCGCTCCTCGAAGGACTGCTGCGCCGGGAGCCGGATCAGCGGATCAACGCCGAAGAGGCGGAGCGGCTCCTGCGCCAGGCCGCCACCCCGGACGAGCCAGTCGCCCCCGGGAACACCAGCGGCGACGGGCCGCCAACCCGGAGCACCGCCACCACCACCGACGCGCCCCGTCCGAAGATCGTGCCCGAGTTCGTCACCGCCGAGTCCGCGCCGCCGCCCGTCGCCGATACGCCGTCGCCCGAGGCCCCGCCTGTCGCCGGTACGCCCGCGCCCGCGCCTGTCGCCGACATGCCGCCTGTCGCCGGTGCGCCGGTGACGGGGCCGGGCCGTAAGCGTCGGGCTCGGCTGATCGGTTCAATCGCCGCCGCCGCGCTGCTGGTTGTCCTCCTGGTGACCGCGTCCCTGCTGAACCGCGGGCTGTTCGGTGGTGCGGATGCCGGCGGAGTGGCAGCGCCGGCCGTCAACCCGTCGCCGATTGCCGATTCGCCGGTCTCCAGGGAACTCTCACCAGCGCCGGCGGGATGGCGCTACTACCGCGACGATCCCCGCTTCCTCGTACCGGTGCCGGACAGCTGGCAGGCGCGACGCGACGGTGAACGGGCCGAGTTCCAGGAGCCGGACGGCAGCCGGGTGCTCGTGGTCGACGAACTCCGGTCCGTCCCCGCGGACCTGGTCGCCGAACTGCGGGCGCGGGAGGCGGCGGAACGCAAGCGGTACGCCGACTACCGGCAGGTCCGGCTCGCCGCGCTGCGCTACCAGGCGCGGGCCGCCGAATGGGAGTGGACCTACACCGACGAGGGCGGCACGCCGTTGCACACGGTGCGGCGCGCGTTCATCGGTCACAACGGGCACGCGTACTCGATCGACTGGACCACCTCGGCCGCCGAATGGTCGGCGAGCGCGGGCATCTTCGCGCTGATCACGGACGGTTTCCAGGGGATGCCGCTCCAGGGCGTGCCGGTCGTGGGCGGCTCGCCGTCCGTACCTGCCGGCCCTCCGCCGGCGGGGGGAGCGGGGCAGCCGACACCGGGTGCGGGCAACGGTGCGACGACCGAGCCGGGGAACCCGGCGCAGCACCCGTCGGCGCCGCCGCCCTCCCCGACGCAGAGCAACGTGCCCGCCGGCAAGCAGATCCAGAGCTTCGCCAGTGACCGTTGCATCGACATCCGGGATGGCAACGCCACCGCTGGTGCGCGACTGCAGATCTGGGACTGTCGTCGGACCGCCAAGCAGCTCTGGACCTTCCCCGCGGACGGCACGGTCCGGTCGATGGGCAAGTGCCTGGACGTCGCCGGCCACTCCACGCAAGACGGGGCCGCGATCCAACTGGCCGACTGCACCGGCGCAGGGTCCCAGAAGTTCACCCTCAACAAGGCGTACGACCTGGTGAACACCAAGTCGGACAGGTGCGTCGACGTGCTCGACGCGAACCCGGACAACGGCGCCCGACTACAGCTCTGGCAGTGCGGCGGGACTCCGAACCAGAAGTGGCGGGCCATCTGAGCGCTGACTGCGGGCGCTCCGCGCCGACCGGCGGGGCCTGCTCGGGACCTCGCGGCGGTGACTCGGCGCGATAACCGCCGGCACCGGGGGAGGCGGCGGACGATGATGGGTCGGGGAAAGGTGCTGCGACGAAGCAGGGGGAGCGGGCGTGCTCGGAACCAGCCTCCTTGGCCGGCTCCGCCGCCGTGACCCGGGGGACGCCATCCTGCGGAGAGCGGCACGGCTGACCCTCGTCGCGTCCGTCGTCTTCTACGGCTGCCGGTACGGCGCGGGCAGCTCGGTGCTCGCCACCTACGGCCTGTTCGGCACGATCGCCGCCGGGTCGTTCGCGCAACTGCCCGGTCCGGCGCCGCAGCGGGCGCGGATCCTCGTCACCTCTCTGCCGGCGGTCTGGGCGCTGATCGCCGCGGGCGCGCTGCTGGCGTGGAGCACGTGGGCGGCCGCCGGCGGCATGCTGGTCATCGGGTTCGTCGTGGCGTTCGCCGGGGTTGGCAACCCACGCCTGGTGGGGTTGGCGAGCGCGTTTCAGCTCTTCTACATCCTGGCGTCCTTCCCGCCGTACCAGCCGGGCACCGTGCCGGAACGACTCGGCGGTGTCACGCTCGGCATCGTGCTGCTCGCCGCGGCCGAGATGCTCCTCTGGCCCGACCCGGTGCCGGTCTCCTACCGGCAGCGCCTCGCCGAGGCAGCCGACGGCGTCGCGGCGTTCCTCGATGCCGCCGCCGACGGGTTGACCGACCCGCACACCGATCCGGGTGGCCGGGACGCGCGGCGCACACGGGCTCACGACGTGGTCGCCGCCATCGAGTTGGGCCGTAACCCTCCCGAGTGGGCCCCCAGCGCGGCGGGCGCTCAGGATCGGGCACTACGGATCTGCGCTGCCGCGTTACGGGAGGTCCTCGTCGAGGCGGACCAGCTGGCGGCGGACACCCCGTCGGCGCCGATCCCGGACCGGACGGCGGCGCGTCTGCTGCGCGCGTCCGCGGACACGACCCGCGCCGCCGGCCGGGCCCTCTCGCCGGGTGGCCCAACGGTGGAACTCGGTGACCTGGACGCCGCGATCGGGCGGGCCGAGGCGGCGTACCCCGAAGGAGAGGGCGACGGCCACGACGCGCCGGACGTCTCCCGGTTGTGTCGGGACGCGACGGCGTTGGCCCTCACCGACCAGACCCGGATCTTCGCCGTCGGTGTCCGGGTGGCGACCGGGTCGCGGCTCGACGGTGTCGACACCCACTCAGGGCTTTTCGCGTACGCGCGGCACAGCCCGTGGACGCTGTACTGGTGGCAGTTCCGCGCCCACCTGGCGCCCCGCTCGGCCCACCTGCACAGCTCGGTGCGGCTGGCCGTGGCGCTCGCCATCGCCCGGGTCGCCGCCGGGGTCCTGCAGCTCACCCACGGCTTCTGGGTGCTGCTGGCCACCCTCACGGTGCTGCGTACCTCGGCCGCCGACACCCGCACCGCGCTGCGGCCGGCCGTGCTGGGCACGATCGCCGGTGCCGTCGTCAGCGGCGGACTGATGCTCGTCGTGGACCAACCGATCATCTACGCGGTCGTACTGCCGATCACCCTGATGCTGGCCTTCGGTGTTGGTCGTCTGCTCGGTCCGGTGTGGCAGCAGGCGCTGTTCACGCTGCTGTTGACGGGCGTCTTCGCCCAGCTCAACCCCGAAGGGTGGCGGCTCGCCGAGGCCCGCCTCGTCGACGTGCTGCTCGGTGTGGTGATCGGCGTGCTCGCCGGCGTGGCGATGTGGCCGCGTGGCGCGAGCCACGACCTGCGGCTGAACGCCACCCGCTATCTGGCCGCCAGCGCGGACGCGGTCGAGCAGACCATCCAGGCGGTGCTCGGCGGCGCTCCGCCTCTGGAGCGCGCCCTGAACCGGGTCCGGCAGCGGATGATCCTGGTCGACGCGTCGTACTGCCAGTACCACTCGGAGCGGCACGGCCCGCACCACCGGCAGGTGAACTGGGACGCCGTCCTCAGCGCCGGGCACCACGTGGTGCCCGGCGCCGAGTCGCTGCTGCGCCGCAACCCGCCCGGCTGCCTCGCCGGTTGGCCCGCGGCCGCCGCTCTGCTGCGGGACTCCGCCGGGCAACTGCGATCGGCGTACGACGACCTCGCCGGCGAGGTGGCGCACGGCGACGCCTCGGCCCCGGTGCCCGTCCGGATCGGCTGTGCCGGCGAGCTGGACCGGGTCCGTCCGCTGCTCAGCGAGGGCGACCCGCGGTCGGTCCGGCACCTCGTGGAGGTCGACCGGTGGCTCGCCGGCCTCGCCGACAGCCTCTCCCGCATCCACCCGCGCTGAGATCCTCCGAGATCGCTCCGCCGATGGCGAGACATGCTCCGACAACGAGAACCGGCTCGGCCTTGGCGGCGGTGGCCTCAGCCCGGTCTGCCGGCAAGAGGTCGACGAGCGATATACCTCAGTGTCATATTTATGCCTGTGAGTCATATCGCTCGTAATGACTTGCCCGGCCTCTCATTGATGTCACCGATCCGCCCTCGATCGACCTGGCCGGGCACGCTATCGACGCTGGCGGCAGGCTGCGCCGCCAGCCGGGAGCGGATCGTGGCAGGCCGCCGGTCGCGGATTGGCCGTGCCCGTTCGACGTCGTCCCGCCTAGCGTCGACGACATGGAGATCGAGCAGGCACAGAAGCTGTGGCAGCCGGAGCCCGGCTGGCTGAACACCGCCTCCTACGGGTTGCCGCCCGAACCGGCGTGGACGGCGTTGCAGGCGGCCCTTGCGGCGTGGCGGGTCGGCAGCACGTCGTGGGAGGGCTGGGGCGAGTCGGTGCAGCGGTCCCGAGCCGCGTTCGCGGCGCTGATCGGGGTGCCGGCCGATGACGTGGCGGTCGGTGCGGCCGTGTCGCAGATCCTCGCGCCGGTCGCGGCGGCGCTGCCGGCCGGGGCGACGGTGGTGGTCCCCGAGGTCGAGTTCACCTCGAACCTGTTCCCCTGGCTGGCCCAGGAGGATCGTGGCGTCAAGGTCCGGACGGTGCCGCTGGACGCCCTCGTCGACGCGATCGACGCCGACACCGATGTGGTCGCGTTCAGCCTGGTGCAGTCCGCCGACGGGGCCGTCGGCGCGTACGACGAGATCGTGGCCGCGGCCCGCGCGCACGACGCGTTGGTGGTGGTGGACGCGACCCAGGCCTGCGGGTGGCTGCCGTTCGACGGGAGCCGGGCCGACGTGGTGGCGGTCGGTGGCTACAAGTGGCTGATGAATCCGCGCGGCACCGCGTACGCCTATCTGGCCCCGGCGTTGCGCGAGCGGCTGCGCCCGGACGCCGCCGGCTGGTACGCGGGCGGTGACCCGCACGCCTCCTACTACGGTCCGCCGCTGCGGCTGGCCGACGACGCCCGCCGGTTCGACATCTCACCGGCCTGGTTCAGCTGGGTCGGCGCGGCGCCCGCCCTGGAGTTGGTGGCGGAGATCGGGGTGCCGGCGATCCGGGCGCACGACGTGGCGCTCGCCAACCGGTTCCTGACCGGGCTGGGCCGGCCGCCGGGGGAGAGCGCCATCGTCACCGTGGACGTGCCCGGCGCGGAGGAACGGCTGGCGGCGGCCGGCATCCGGGCGGCCGTACGCGCCGGACGGGTCCGTGCCTCCTTCCACATCTACTCCACCGAGGCCGATGTGGACGCGGCCCTCACGGCGTTGACGGGGTGACCCCGCTCAGGCCAGGTGACCGCCGATCTTCGTGTACCCGCGCAGCAGATCGCGGGAGATGATCAGCCGCTGCATCTCGTCGGTGCCCTCGAAGATCCGGTAGAGCCGGACCTGCCGGTACCAGCGTTCGATGGGCAGCTCACGGGTGTAGCCCATGCCGCCGTGGATCTGGAGCACCCGGTCGACCACGCGGTTGACCATCCCGGCGCCGTAGAGCTTGCCCATCGACGAGGCGTGCCGGGGGTCCAGGCCCGCATCGACCGTCCACGCCGAGCGCAGCACCAGCCAGCGGGCCGCCTCCAGCTCCGTCTCCGAGTCGGCGATCATCCACTGGATGGCCTGGTTGGTGCCGATCTTCGCGCCGAAGGTCTCCCGGGTGTTGGCGTAGTCGATCGCCATCTGCAGCACCCGCTCGGCGATGCCGATGGCGTGCGACGGGATGGTGTAACGGCCCTTGCCGATCCACTCCATGCCCAGCGTGAAGCCCTGCCCGATCTCGCCGAGGATGTTGCGGTGCGGCACGCGTACGCCGTCGAAGACGAGCGACGCCGGCCCGCCCTCGCCCATGGTCTGGATGAACTCCGAGCGCCAGCCCATCGCCCGGTCCACCAGGAACGCGGTGGCCCCACCGTTGCGGGCGCCCTTCTCCCGGTCGGTGACCGCGACCACGATGGCGAAGTCGGCGTCGTGGCCGCCGGTGATGAAGGTCTTCTCGCCGTCGAGGACCCAGTCGTCGCCGTCGCGGCGGGCGGACAGCCGGATGTTCGCCGCGTCCGAGCCCGCGCCCGGCTCGGTGATGGCGAAGCAGGAGCGCCGCTCGCCCTCGATGGTCGGGATGAGGAACTCCCGCTTCTGCTCTTCGGTGGCGTGGAACAGGATGTTGTCCGCCTCCCCGCCGAAGCGGAACGGCACGAACGTGTGGCCCAACTCGGTCCAGATCAGCGACTGGAGCACCGCCGGCAGGTTCATCCCGCCGTACTCTTCCCCGGTGGCGAGGCCCCAGAAGCCGAACGTGCGCGCCTTGAGCTGCAGCTCGCGCAGTTCGGAGTGGTCGAGGCCCGGTTGGTGCGCCCGCTCCCGGCGGAGCACCTCCGCCTCCAGGGGCATCACCTCGCGGCGGATGAACGATCGGACGGTGTCCCGCACCGCCCGCTCCTCGTCGGTCAGTGCAAAGTCCACGGTGATCCTCCTGGCGTCGGCGCTGCCGGTCACCCTTAAACTAGCGGTGCAAGTTTTGTCGCGTCCAGACCGACGGCCGAGACCCGCGAGGAGCGCAGTGCCCCGACCCCGCCAGCCCCGGCTCACCCGGCAGCTGATCGTCGAGACCGCCACCGCGCTCATCGACGCCGAGGGCCTGCCCGCCTTCTCCACCCGGCGGCTCGCCGCCGAGCTGGGCGTGCGCGGGCCGTCGCTCTACAACCACTTCGCCACCAAGGACGAGATCCTCGACGCGGTCGCCGACACGGTCACCGCCGCGGTCGACACCAGCGGCTTCGCCAGCCGGGACTGGGTCGCCGCACTTCGCGACTGGGCCTGGTCCTATCGGCGGGCGCTCACCGTGCACCCGAACATCGTGCCGTACCTGGCCCAGGGCCCGGGCCGGCGACCGGCCGCGCTGGCGATGGCCGACGCGGTCTACGGCGGGCTGGTACGCGCCGGCTGGCCGCCCGCCCGGGCCACCCACATCGGCGCCGCGCTGCGCTACTTCGTGGCCGGGTCGGCGCTCGGCTCGTTCGCCCGCGGGTTCGTCGAGGACCCCGCGCTGTACGCGGCGCACTACCCGCACCTGCGTCAGGCGCACCGGCTCGTTGAGCACCAGCAGAGCGTGGACGAGGGTGCCTTCGCCCTCGGCCTGGACGCCCTGCTGCACGGCCTGGCCGCCGAGTACACCCGCACCGTCGCCACGGTGGAAGCCGCCCGGCCCAACGGGTAGCGTCCAAACTCCCAGCGCTAGTTTCTTCGCCCACCGCGACCCCGTCGCCAGCGCCCACCGCGACCCCGTCGCCAGCGCCCATCGACCACCCCCGAAGGGACGACATGGACCTCGCCGCTCCGCCGTCGCAGCTACCCGACGCCCTGCGCCTCCGGCGCCACCTGCACCTTGGCGGCGCGTGGACCTCTCCCGCCGAGGCCGATCTGATCGACGTGGAAAATCCGAGCACCGGCGAGCTGATCGGGCAGGTGCCAGCCGGGACCCCGGCCGATGTGGACCGCGCCGTGGCCGCGGCCCGCGCCGCGTTTCCCGGCTGGTCGGCCACCGCACCCGCCGAGCGCTCGGCCCACCTCGACCGGCTGCACACCGCGCTCGCCGCACGCGCCGACGACCTCGCTCGCACCATCGCCGCCGAGCAGGGCTCGCCGCTCAAGCTCGCCACCCGAGTGCAGGTCGGCCTGCCGTTGACCGTGCTGCGCGACCACGTCGCCCTCGCCGCCCGGCCACCGCTGGACGAGACCATCGGCAACTCCCTCGTCGTGCGCGAGCCGGTCGGCGTGGTCGGCGCGATCACCCCGTGGAACTACCCGCTGCACCAGGTGCTGGCGAAGCTGGCGCCCGCCCTGGCCGCCGGTTGCACGGTGGTGCTCAAACCCAGCGAGTTGACCCCGTTGACCGCGTACCTGCTCTTCGACGCGGTCACCGAGGCCGGGCTGCCGCCGGGCGTGCTCAACCTGGTCCCCGGGACCGGGCCGGTGGTGGGCGAGGCCCTGGCCGGGCACCCCGACGTCGACCTGGTCTCGTTCACCGGCTCCACCGCCACCGGCACCCGGATCATGCGGCTCGCCGCCGACCGGATCGCCCGGGTCGCGCTGGAACTGGGCGGCAAGTCCGCAAACGTGATCCTCCCCGACGCCGACCTGGCCACCGCGGTCAAGGTGGGCGTCGGCAACGCCCTGCTCAACTCCGGTCAGACCTGCACCGCGTGGACCCGGATGCTGGTGCACCGCGACCGGTATGACGAAGCGCTCGACCTGATCGCCACGGCCATTGCCGGGTACCGGCTCGGCGACCCGTTCGACCCCACCACCCGGCTCGGCCCGCTGGTCTCCGCCACCCAGGCCGAACGCGTACGCGGCCACATCGACCGGGCACTGGCCGACGGTGCCCGGCTGGTCGCCGGTGGTCCCGACGCCCCGGTGCCGGCCCACGGGCATTTCGTCGCCCCGACCGTCTTCGCCGACGTGCACCCCGACAGCGCGCTCGCCCAGGAGGAGGTCTTCGGCCCGGTGCTCGCCGTCCTCCCGTTCGACGACACCGACGAGGCGGTCACCATCGCCAACAACTCGAAGTACGGGCTGGCCGGCGCGGTCTGGTCCGCCGACACCGACGCGGCGCTCGCGGTGGCCCGGCGGCTGCGCACCGGCGCGGTCGACATCAACGGCGCACCGTTCAACCCGCTCGCCCCGTTCGGCGGTTACAAGCAGTCCGGCCTGGGCCGGGAGTTGGGCGTGCACGGGCTCGCCGAGTTCTGCGAGCTGAAGGCGATCCAGCGATGACCGGCACCGAGCTGACCTCGACCGGGTCGGCGGGCGGCACCGAGTCGGCGTCCGCGCCGGTCACCGTCCGTGCGCTCGTCGCGCGCTCCTCCGGTGCTGAGCTGCGGGTCGAGCGGGTACGCCTGCCCGCGCCCGGCCCCGGCGAGGTGCGGGTGACGATCACGGCGGCCGGCGTCTGCCACTCCGACCTGTCGATGGTCAACGGCACTCTCGCCGCGAGGTTCCCGCTGGTGCTCGGGCATGAGGCGACCGGAGTGGTGGCCGAGGTCGGGCCGGGCAGCCGGCTGACGGTCGGCACGCCGGTGGTGCTCAACTGGGCGCCGGCCTGTCGGTCCTGCTGGTGGTGCCGGCGCGGCGAGCCGTGGCTCTGCGCCGACACCAGCGCGCCGACCGTGCCGCGCGGCGAGACCGACGACGGTGTCCCGTTGCATCTGACCCTCGGCCTCGGCGCGCTCGCCGAGGCGGTGGTGGTGCCCGAGCGCGCCGTCATCCCGATCCCCGCCGGGCTGCCGCCCGAGCAGGCCGCACTGCTCGGCTGCGCGGTGCTCACCGGCGTCGGCGCGGTCCGCAACACCGCCCGGGTGGCGCCGGGCGAGTCGGTAGCGGTCGTCGGGCTCGGTGGGGTCGGGCTCGCCGTGCTCAGCGCGGCCCGCCGCGCCGGCGCCACGACGATCCTGGCCATCGACGTCGCCGAGGCCAAACGGGACCTGGCGCTCGCCGCCGGGGCCACCGACTTCCTGCTCTCCGACGACCGGCTCTCCAAGGAGGTACGGGCGCGCACCGAGAGCCGCGGTGTCGACCACGCCTTCGAGTGCGTCGGCCGGGCCGCCACCATCCGCGCTGCCTGGCGGCTCACCCGGCGCGGGGGAGCGGTGACCGTGGTCGGCATGGGCGCCAAGGACGACATGGTCAGCCTCGGCGCGCTGGACATCTTCCACTCCGCCCGTACGCTGCGCTCCTCGGTGTACGGCTCGTCCGACCCGGACCGGGAGGTGCCGGTGCTGGCCGCCGAGCTTGCCGCAGGTGCACTGGACCTGCGGGTGCTGGTCAGCGGCACGATTGGGCTGGAGGAAGCGCCCACGGCGTTCGAGCGGCTCGCCCGGGGCGAGGGCGCTCGTTGGGTGGTCACCCTGAACTGACGCGGGCAGCGCGCCTTGCTCGGCTGCGCGGCGGGCGCGGCGAAGGGCGCTCGCCATCCGCTTTGGCTGCCTGCCATGTCGATGTGCTGGTGAGCGGTATACCTCAGAGGTATGAATATGACTCTGAGGTATACCGCTCACTACCGCATCCGCCCTTTATGGAGGTGACCGAAGGTCACCGCCGGCTGCGTCCACAGCCCGGGCCGGGAGATGTCCACCAACCACGTGGTTGACAGGGCGTCACACAGATGCTGAACTATCAACCAACCGCTTGGTTGAGGAATGGCTTGAGGATGACTGAACAGCTCGACCGCCGGCAGGCCCTGGTCCACGCGGCCTTCTCGGCGATCGCCGAGCACGGCTTTGAGGGGTTCCGGCTACGACCGATCGCTGCCGCGGCAGGCATCGACCACTCGACGCTGCACCACTATTTCCGGACCAAGGCGGACCTGATCGCCGCGGTGCTCGAGCACGTGACCAGCCAATTCGAGGCGACGATGCACAACGACCTGGAACCCGCCGCCCGGTTGCGGCAACACCTCAACGAGATCGCCACCGCCGTCGTGGTACGGCCCGAGTTGTTCGTCGTGCTCGATGAGCTCGATCTTCGCGCTCGGCGGGACAAGTCCACCGAGGTCGACATCGACCACGACGAACAGGGGTGGCGGGACGCGCTTGCGGCGATCTTCAACGAAGGCATCGAGCAACACGTCTGGTCGATGAACCTCAACGTCGCTGCCAGCGTCGAGCTGGTGATCGCCACCGTCAAAGGCATTCGCCTCCGTCCGGACAAGGCCGAGTCGGTCGTCAACCAACTGTGCGACCTCTTCTCACCGGAAAGGCTCACTCATGCTTGACGTACTCATCGTCGGCGGTGGCATCGGCGGCCTCGCGCTCGCCCAGGGGCTCCGTAAGAACGGCATCAACGCCGCCGTGTACGAGCGTGACCGGCGCCGCGACGACCGGGTCGACCGGTACCGGCTGGCGATCAACCCGGCGGGCAGTCGGTCGCTGCGTGCCTGCCTGCCCGACCCACAGTGGCAGGCGTTCACGGACACCGTGGGCCGCCCCGGCGGCGGCTTCGGCTTCCTGGGCACCGACCTGCGCACGCTGGTCCTCGTCGAGGACGCGCTCATGTATCCCGACGACCCCGACCCCGCCGAACGGGCCTACCCGGTCGATCGTCACACGCTGCGCGGCGTTCTCCTCGACGGACTCGACGACACCGTCCACTACGACAAGACCTTCGAACGCTACGAGCTCACCGCCGACGGTCGCCCCACCGCGCACTTCGCCGATGGAACGTCCGCCACCTGCGACGTCCTGGTCGGCGCCGACGGGATCAACTCCCGGGTGCGCGCGCAGTACCTGCCGACCGCCACGCAGCGGGACACCGGTGCGGTGGGCGTCGGGCTCAAGTTGCCGCTGAACGACGACACTCGCGCCTGGCTACCCGCCCGGCTGGCCGAAGGCATGAACCTCGTCCTGACCGGTGCGCCGCACTTCCTGTTCACCTCCGTGTTCGAACGCCAGAAGGCGGTAGGGGACGACTATGTGCTGTGCGCGTTCGTCGCCCGTAACGAACTGTTCCCCTCGCGTCCGGAGCGCCTCGACGGCGCACAGTTGAAGGCCTACATCGCCAGGCTGATCACGGAGTGGCACCCCGCGCTACGCCGACTGATCGACGAGTGCCCACCAGGCGACGTGAGCGTGTTCCCGTTCCAGGCGTCCGACCGTCCTGCGCCCTGGGCGCCCTCCCGGGTCACCGTGCTCGGCGACGCGGTGCACGGCATGCCGCCGGCCGGCGGTAACGGCGCCAACACCGCACTGCGCGACGCCGCCCTGCTCACCCGTCAGTTGTCTCTGGCCGGCACCGGTCACCTGCCGCTGCTGGACGCCATCGGCGAATACGAGACCGAGATGCGCGAGTACGGCTTCGAAGCCGTCGACCTGGCCCTGCGGACCCTCCAGCAGGGCATGATGAGCAACCCGGTGAACGTGGGCTTGACCCGTGGCTGGTTCAGCCTCTGTGACATCGTGTCACCGCTGCGCCGGATGACCTTCGGCCCGAGCTGGGCCAAGATCAGTGCTCCCCGCCGCTGGGAGCGGGCCGCCACCCTGACGAGCTGATCCGCTCAGCGTCGGTCACTTGCCGGTGACGATGCCCGGGTTGATGCAGAGCCCCGGGTTGGCGCCGTTCTTCTCCGCGATCTCCAGACAGCGGGTCACCTTGTCGACCTTCGCGTTGGTCTCGGTGATCTGCTTGGAGATCTCGGCGTTCTTACGGTCCTGCTCCAGGTTGCGGGTCTGCGCCAGCTTGTCCTGGAACGCCTTGATGTTGCCCTCGGTCTTGTCGTCGTGGTTCACCCGGGTGATGGTCACCGAGAGGATGTCCACGTCGGTGGTGAGACGCGTCTCCGCGCTGGTCTTGATGTTCGCCGCGAACGGCTTCAGGTCGACGTTGAGGTCACCGGTCTGGGCGTCGATCTTCTCCAGCGGGTTGTACGCGGCGAAGGCGTCGTTGACCGCGCTGTCGAGCTGCACGCCCACCCGCTGGCCCCGGAAACTGTCGAAGTCACCCTTGTAGTCCATGAACTGCTTCGGCGCGTTCTCCGGCTTGACCTGCCACTCGATGAGCACCTCGACGCAGGCGTCGGCGAGCGTGCCGGTGCGGACCCGTACGCAGTTGTTGCCGCCGATGTGGTCGTACTTCTGCCGGCCCGCGTCCCACTCGCCGACCTTCTGCCAGGGCGCCACCCACTTCAGGCCCGAGCCGGTCACCTCGCCGGTGGGCTTGCCGAAGCTGGTCACGATGCCGACCGAGCGGATGGGCACCGAGTGGGCGCTGGAGACGACGCCGACCAGCACGGTGAGCGCGAGAAAGGCGAGCGCCGCGAGGGCGGCCATCCGCTTCAGCGGCCGCGCGGGGGCGACGAGGGCCAGGACGGCGCTGACCGCCAGGGCGACGGCGAAGACGATCGCCATGGTGAAGCCGACGGGCATGGGGTGAGGGCCTTTCGCTGGGCTGTGTCGATCATCAACCTAGAAGGCCCGGTCAAGTCGCGCGTCGACGGTAGATGCCGCGACGGCGCTGCGGGTGTACGGCGCGGGGCCGGGCTGGATCGAGCCGCTCACCGGGCGGGCGGGCCACCTCGGCACGCTGCCGGACGCGGTCGCCGCCTGCCTGGCCGTCGCGCCGGAGCGTGATGCCCACCACATACGATACGGATCGGTCCCGTATCGTTAATCCGGCCCGTACGCTGATTCACGTTACGAGTCTGACCCGTATCGTATTGCGTGGCGGGTGAAAGCGTGGGGGGAAACCAGACATGGAGCTGCACAACAACACGGGCCACCCGAGGAGGTGGGCGATCCTCGGGGTGCTGGTGATCAGCCTCCTCGTGGTCGTCCTCGACAACACGATTCTCAACGTCGCCCTGCGCACCCTGGCCGACCCGGCACACGGCCTCGGCGCCAGCCAGGGCCAGCTGGAGTGGGCCATCAACTCCTACACGCTGGTCTTCGCCGGGCTGCTGTTCACCTTCGGGGTGCTCGGCGACCGCGTCGGCCGTAAGCGCTTCCTGATGGTCGGGCTGGCGCTGTTCGGCCTGGCGTCGCTGCTCTCCGCGTACTCCCAGAGCCCCGGCCAGCTCATCGCGGCCCGTGCCCTGATGGGAGTCGGTGGCGCGGCCATCATGCCGGTGACGCTGTCGATCATCTCGAACGTCTTCGACCCGCGTGAGCGCGGCCGGGCGATCGGCGTCTGGGCCGGCGCGGTCGGCCTCGCGGTGGCGGTCGGCCCGATCCTCGGCGGCGCGCTGCTGGAGCACTTCTGGTGGGGCTCGGTCTTCCTGATCAACGTGCCGGTGGTCATCGCGGGCGTGGTCCTGGTCGCAGTGATGGTTCCCGAGTCGCGTGACCCGCGGCCCGGCCGCGTCGACGTGCTCGGCGTCCTCCTCTCCGTTGTCGGCCTGGTCGCCCTCTCCTACGGCATCATCGACGGCGGCGAGCACGGCTTCGACCGCCCGCTGGCCTGGGGCTCGATCCTGGTCGGCCTCGCGGTGCTGGCCTGGTTCGTGCAGCACGAGCGGAGCAGCGACCACCCGTCGCTGGACGTCCGGCTCTTCAAGGTGCCCCACTTCGCCGCGCCGGTCGCCATCGTCGGCCTGGTGTTCTTCGCCGCGATGGGCTCGATGTTCTTCGGCTCGTTCTACCTGCAACTGGTGCGTGGCTACAGCCCGCTGCAGACCGGTCTGCTCTTCCTGCCCTTCGCCGGCGCCCAACTGATCTTCGCGCCGCGCAGCGCCGCGATGGTCCGCCGGTACGGTGGCCGGGCCGTCGCCACCGTCGGGTTGGGCCTGACCGCGGTGTCCCTCGCCGCGTTCGTCTTCATCGGCGCCTCCACCCCGATCTGGATCGTGCTGCTCGTCTTCCTCATCCAGGGCGCCGGAATGGCCAACATCATGCCCCCGGCCACTGAGTCGATCATGTCGGCGCTGCCCCGGGAGAAGGCCGGCGTGGGCTCCGCGGTCAGCAACACCGTCCGTCAGGTGGCCGGCGCGCTCGGCGTGGCGATCCTCGGCTCGGTGCTCTCCGCGGTCTACCGCAGCGACATCGGCGACGCGTTGACCGGTCTGCCCGCGCAGGCCCACGACGCGGCCAACGAGTCGATCTCCGGGGCGTACGCGGCGGCGGCCCAGCTCGGCCCGGCGGCGCCGGCGCTGATCTCGGCAGCCAACGACGCCTTCGTCACCGCCATGCACTGGGCAGCCGCGCTCTCCGCGGTGATCGCCGCGCTCGGGATCATCGTGGTGCTGCGCTGGATGCCGGGTCGGGAGGAAACCAGCGTTGCCCCGGCGGCCCAGGTTGCCGAGCCCGAGCTGGCCGGCACGGCATAGGTCGGGAAGTATGTCGGACATGACGTCCACCCCGGATGCTCCGCGGTCGCCCGGGCGACCGCGGAGCATCCGCGCCGATGAGGCCATCATCGAGGCCACCCTCGACCTGCTCGCCGAGGGCAGCACCATCGAGGCGCTCTCGATCGAGGCGATCGCCGCTCGCGCCGGAGTTGGCAAGGCCACCATCTACCGCCGCTGGGCCGGCAAGGACGCCCTGCTGCTGGACGCGCTACGTCGGCTCAAGGGCGTCCCGGCGCAGCCGGCCGGGCACTCCGTCCGCGACGACCTGGTGCTGCTGGTCGGCGCGATCGGCAAGAACGTCGACCCGCGCGCGGCGAAGATCATGCCCTGTCTGGCACCCGCCGTGAACCGCAGTTCGGATCAGTTCCAGCTCTACCAGAGCATCATCTCGCCCCGCCGCCAGCTGATGCGCGAGGTGCTGCGGCGCGGCATCGACGAGGGCGTGCTCCGGGCCGACATCGACGTCGAGGTGACGATGGCGCTGTTGACCGGGCCGATGCTGATCCAGCGAGTGTTGCAGTGGAATCCGGACCTGGACGAGCAGACGCTGCCCGTCCAGGTCGTCGACGCCGTGCTGGAGGGCATCCGCGTCCGCTGAAGCTGACGATGGTCGGCTGGCGTGCGCGGTGGTCAGCCCGGGCCTGGTCTGTTGGCGTCGGCCGGGCGGGCGTCGTCTGTTGGCGTCGGCCGGGCGGGGCCGGCGGCGGTGGTCAGCCGGCCGGGGCGCGCAGTCGGTGCAGGCGCAGCGCGAGCTGCACCTCCAGCGCACGCTCGGGCCGCTGCCAGTCGGCGCCGAGCAGCTGCCCGACCCGCTCCAACCGCTGGGTCACCGTGTTGACGTGCACGTGCAACTGCTCGGCGGCCCGGGCCAGGCTGCCACCCACCCCGAAGTACGCCTCCAGCGTCTTCACCAGAGCCGTGCCCCGCCGCGCGTCGTAGTCGACCACCGGCCCGACGGTGGCGCTGAGAAACTGGGTCACGTCCTTCTCACCCCGGTCACCGACCGTGCCCAACAGCAACCCGACGAAGCCCAACTCCGCCGTGCTCGCCCCCTGACCGGCGCGGCCCAGCGCGCCCAGCGCCGTCAGGCACCGGTCCGCCTCGTGGAACGTCCCGGCCAGCGCCGCCGGCCCGTTCGACGGGCCGCTCGCCCCGGCGGTCACCGGTCGGCCGGTCACCCGGGACAGATCCCGGGCCACCGCACGGGCACTGCCACCGGCGTCCAGCCCCGGCAGCATCAGCACCACCCGACCGTCGCGCGCCGCGGCCAGCCCACCACGTGCCGAGGCGTACGTGGTGGCCCAGGAGAGCACCCGCTGCCGGGCCGAGCCGGTCGCGGCGATCGCATCGTCGCCCACCGCCACCAGCACGTGCGGGGCGTCCAGGTCCACCCCGAGCCGGCGGGCCCGGCTGCGCAGCGCGTCGGTGTCCCGCAGCGGGCGGGCGATCAGGTCGTCCAGCAGCTCGCCGCGGACCCGCCCCTCCGCCTCGGCGACCGTCCGGCGGAACAGCAGCAGCAGCGCGGTCACCAGCGCGGCCCGCTCCAGGATCCGCTGGTCGGCGTCGACCAACTCGTCGTCCGGGCGCAGCACCAGGGCACCCAGGTTCTCCGCGCCCGCCACCACCGCCGCGTACCAGAGTGGACTGCGGCGTACGCTGCGCCCCTCCGTACGGGACGCGGCCACCGCCTCGACGATGTCCGCGCGGTCGGGCTCGTCGATCTCACCGACCCGGGCCAGCAGGCGGCCCTCGGCGTCCAGCGCCAGCAGCGCGCCGCCCAGCACCTCCGTCACCGCGGCCGCCACGTCCTCCACCCCGCCGCCGCGCAACACCAGCGCGGTCATCCGGTCGTGTGCCGCCGCGGCCCGCTCCACCGAGCTGCTGTGCGCCCGGATGGTGGTGTTCGCCGCTGACAGCTCCGCCAACGCCGAGCGGGTCTCGGTCAACAGCCGGGCGGTGTCGATCGCCACCGCGGCGTGCGCGGCGAGCGAGACCAGCAGCGCCACCTCCTCCCGGACGAACGGCCGGGCCGAACGGTTGGCCGCGTAGAGCACCCCGATCGAGGTGGAGCCGAGCCGTAGCGGCACCCCGAGGATCGCCACCAGGCCCTCCTCCCCGACCCCGGCGTCGATTTCGCCGGTGTGGTGGAAGCGCGCGTCCTCGCCGTAGTTGGCGGTGACGTACGGGGCGCCGGACTGGGCCACCAGGCCGCCGAGGCCGGCGCCCATCGGCAGGCGCAGCCGCTGGAAACGGGCCGAGACCGACCCGTCGGTCACCCGCATGTACGTGTCGCCGCGCTCGTCGTCGTTGAGCGTCATGTACGCCACGTCCGCGCCGAGCAGGTTGCGGGCACGGTGCACGATCGCCCGCAACACGTCGTCCAGGTCGCGTAGCCCGGCCAGGTCGCTGACCGTGTCGTACAGGCCGGACAGCTCGGTCTCCCGGCGGCGCCGACGCTCCAGCAGCGCGCGGACCCGCAACGCCACCGACTTGGCCTGCTCCAGCTCGGCCAGCCGGTCCGGCGCCAGCCCGGCAGCCCGCGCGGCCACCAGTGGTCCCTCGAACTCGACCGCCGCGGCCTCACGGGCGAGCAGCTCCAGGAACTCCACCGGCGATGACATGGTCGACATTGTGCTCAGCCCCACTAGTTGGCCGTCCAGCCCCCGTCGAGGGCGATCGACGCGCCGGTGATGAACGCCGCCGGCGGCGAGCAGAGGTACGCCAGCAGCTCGGCGACCTCCTCCGGTTCGATCAGCCGCTTGATCGCGGCCCGGGCCAACATGATCTCCTCGATCACCTCGTCCTCGCCGATGCCGTGGCTGGCCGCCTGGTCGGCGATCTGGCTCTCCACCAGGGCGGTCCGCACGTACGCCGGGTTG
>NZ_PYBV01000189.1 GCF_003205615.1 Micromonospora arborensis
CGACCGACTCTCGCTGACGGCGTAGACGAGCGGGAACACAGTGGCGTCTTCATCCACCAGGAAAACGAGCGAGGCACCTCCACTGCCACCACCAAGATGGACATGCAGAGGAGGGTGCAACTGAAGGTGATCCCCCCGGATCCCGTCCCCCTGGGCGGCACGTGCCAGGACCGCCACGTCCTCCGCAGAGAACGGATAGCTCCCCAGCGAACGGGCGTA
>NZ_PYBV01000190.1 GCF_003205615.1 Micromonospora arborensis
CTTCGACAAGGTGATCTACCGCAAACGTAACGTCGTGGAACGCTGCTTCAACCGATTCAAACGGTGGCGTGACCTGGCCACCCGCTACGCCAAACACGCATCCCTTTACCGCGCCAGCCTGGTCCTCATCGCTGCCGTCATCTGGCTTCCTTGATCGACAGGACAGGCCCTAGCCCCGGCGGTTGTTCAGCCAGCGTTGCAGGAGGTCGCCGGGGTCTTCGTCGGTGGGCTGCTGCTGGCGGTCCGGAAC
>NZ_PYBV01000191.1 GCF_003205615.1 Micromonospora arborensis
CCCGGTCGAGCGCGGCCAGGCCCTCGGCGATGGCGGCGCGGTCCCACCGGAGGCGATCCTGCCGCTGCAGGGTGAGCAGGTTGCCGGCGGCGTCGCGGCGGGCCTCGGCACGGGCGTGCTGGAACAGGAACAGCGCCAGCAGCGCGGCCACCTCGGACTGCTCCGGCATCAGCCGGTCGAGCAGCCGCGCCAGCCGGATCGCCTCGGCCGCGAAGGCCGGCTCGCCGTCGGGCACGTAGCCCCGGGTGA
>NZ_PYBV01000192.1 GCF_003205615.1 Micromonospora arborensis
CGATCATGCCCTGCGACCCGACCGCGAGGGCGTTCGCCGAGGTCCGCAGGACGGCCAACTCCCGGCCGGTACGCGGATCCACAGCGGCCAACCGGGACGGCTTCTCGTCCGCGACCACCGCCGCGTACGGGGTGAGCGCGGCACCGGCCTTGCCGCTGGCGGGCCGTGTCCACAGCACCCGGTCGGTGCCCAGCTCACGGGCGACCACCGAGCGCTTGTCGGCGGCCCGGAACACCGCGTAGCGGTCGTCGACCGCGATCAGCTTGGTGCCCG
>NZ_PYBV01000193.1 GCF_003205615.1 Micromonospora arborensis
TTCGTCGTGCCCCGCGCCGGCGGGCGACTGGGCTACCGGCCCCTTGTGGTGGGGGGTGAGGTGGCACCGGCGCCACGCGGAGTCCGCTCCGCGCGGCGCCGGTGCTCGTCGGTGCCAGCCCGGTCCGTCACTTCGCGGTGAGCAGCGCCGCGATCCGGGTGAAGCCGGCGCGTACCTCGGCCTCGTCCGGTGGCTCGGCGGGCTCACCGTGACCCGCCTCGTCGGCGGCGGCGTCCAACTCCTCGTCGATCACGTCCTCGAAGTCGCCGTACAGGTCGGCGCCCTCGACCTGCCTCGCCTCGTCCTCGGCGG
>NZ_PYBV01000194.1 GCF_003205615.1 Micromonospora arborensis
GCCCACCGACCGGGGACGCCTCACCGAGCAGTTCGGTGAGGATCTCGTCGTGCACGTCGGCACGCCAGGGCAGCCCGGTGGCGCCCATCTCCACCGCGATCAGCGTGCCGGCCGACTCGGCAGCCACCAGCAACCGGAACCGGCCCGGGTGCTCGGTCTCGGCGATGCGGGCGAGTTGGTCGGCGTACACCTGGGTCAGTGCGTCGATGCCGGGGCCCGGCGGGCCGGGCAGCGTGTCGAAGAGCGCGCCCTGGC
>NZ_PYBV01000195.1 GCF_003205615.1 Micromonospora arborensis
TGGGTCCACCTCACCGAGGGTGAGGCCGCGCCGACGCAGCAGCACCGCGGCGAGCACGGCGAGCCCCAGCACGAAGAGCTCGACGGTGAGCCGGCGGGTCGACGGGCGCATCCGGACCAGGTCGCGGCGGGCCGCCCCCCCCGTCGGCCCGGCCAGCGGGGCCCGCGGCAACGCCCGGGTGGCCAGGACGGTTGCTGCGCGCGCGGCCGGCGGGCTGGGGTGCCGGGGGCCGCGGGACAGAGTGCCC
>NZ_PYBV01000023.1 GCF_003205615.1 Micromonospora arborensis
ACCCTGCCCGCCGCGCGCGCGCCCGCCCCCGGCGCCCCGGTGCCCGGCGCTTCGCCGCGCTCCCCGGCGCTTCGCCGCGCTCCCCGGCGCTTCGCCGCGCTTCGCCGCGCTTCGCCGCCGCCCCGCCGCGCTTCGCCGCCGCCCCGCCGCGCCTGTCCCACCGCGCCTCGCCCGCTGCCCCGCCGCCGCCGCACCCCGCCCGTCCCGCCGCAGACTGTCGCTCGCCCGACGTCCGCGCCCCAAGGCGCGTCGCCTCCTTGCCTGGCTCGGTGCGGAACGTGGGGATGATGGCGGGTCGGGAGGCCTGCCGGGATCATGGGTTCATGACCGAGGCTCGCCCCGATTCGCCCCGGATGACGATCAGCGACCCGCAGGTGATGCGGGCGCTGGCCCATCCGGCCCGGATTTCCATCATGGAATACCTGAACAGCCGCGAGGGCGGTGCAACCGCCACCGAGTGTGCCGAGATCGTCGGGCTGTCGCCGAGCGCGACCAGTTACCACCTGCGGGCGTTGGCGAAGTTCGGCCTGGTTGAGCAGGCACCGAGTCGGGGGGATGCGCGCGAGCGAGTGTGGCGCGTGGTGACCGCGAGTTTCGTGGTCGATGCGGGACGTGGTGCGGGGCCCGCGGCACGTGCGGCCGAGCAGGCGGTGGTGGAGGCGCACGCGGTCCGGGGGATGGAGCGGATTCGGGACTGGTCGCGGCGCGCCGGGGACGAGCCGGCCGAGTGGTACGACAAGGCGCTGTTCAACGACACACTGCTGCTGCTCACGGCCGAGGAGTTGGCCGGGTTGAACGAGGCGGTCCTGGCGCTGCTCCGCCCGTACCACGCGCGGCGGCGTGAGGCTGATCCGCCGCCGGGGGCGCGCACCGTGGCCGTGCACTATCGGGCGCTGCCGTTGGCGTAGTCAGGGGTTGCTTCGATCAGTTGTGAAGGATTATTTTCGAAGTATGTCCTTCACAACTGTCGACTCGCGCTGGTCGGACGTCTGGCTCGCCGCCACTGCTCGGGGCGTCACGATCTGCGGGGACTTTCTCGCCGCCACCGCGCTGGCGCTTGCCCTGCAGGGTGCCGGTGCCGGAGGGCTCGCCGTGTCGGGGCTACTCCTGGCGGCCACCCTGCCCCTGGTGGTGCTCGCCCCGCTCGCTGGCCGGCTCGCCGACCGGGTGGACAGCCGTACCCTGCTGGTGACCGTCGGTCTGCTCCAGGCCGCGATCTGCGCGCTGCTCGCGGTCGTCGATCACCCGGTCCTGGTGGTCGGGCTCGTCACCCTGCTGGCCTGCGGGCTCGCGGTGACCCAGCCCTGCTTGGCGGCGCTACTGCCGGCGATGGTCCGTCCGGCCGACCTGCCGCGGGCGAGCGCGATCAGTCAGACCGCTGTCTCGCTCGGCGCGCTCGGCGGCCCGGTGCTGGCCGGCCTGTTGGTGGGGCAGTTCGGCACCCGCGTACCCCTGCTTCTCGATGCCGCGACCTACCTGGCGCTCGTCGTCGCGGGCCTGCTGCTGCGGACCCGGCGCGGCGGTCGCCGGCCCGCCGCCGCACCGTCTGACCAGGCCGCCCACGGCGGCGCGGCCAGTTCGGGCGGCGCGGCAAACCCTGGGGGTACGACCACCGCGTGGCGGCTGCGCCGCGACCCGCTGATGCTCGTCATGGTGGTGAGCACCGCCGTGGTGATCGCGGCGATCGGCGGCATCAACGTGATCGAGGTCTTCTTCATCCGGGAGACGCTGGACGGCTCACCCACCACGTATGGCCTGGTCAGTGCTGCGTGGATGGCCGGCATGCTGCCCGGTGCCTGGCTCGCCGCGCGGGTCGCCAACCGGCTCCGCGACGATGCTGCGCTGGTACGTGGGGTGCTGGCCACTCTGGGCGTGTGCAGCCTCATGGTGCTGCTCGCCGCGACCGTGCCGGCGGCGGGTCTCCTGGTACCGCTCTGGCTGGTGGGCGGCGCGGCCAACGGCGGCGAGAACGTCTTCGCCAACCTGCTCACCACTCGACGCGTCCCGGAGGCGGTTCGCGCTCGGGCGTACGCCAGCTACGGCGCGGCGGTGCAGGGTGGCTCGATGGCCGGCTTCCTGATCGGCGGGTCGTTGCTCGCGGCTGTCCAGCCCCGCCCACTGATCGCCGGCGCGGGCGTGGCCGGGCTGCTGGTGGTGCTGGTCTTCGTGCCGGTCGTGGCCCGGGCGATACGACGCCCGCTGCCGGTGCTGGACCGGGCGGTGGACGGGCCACAGGCGGCCGTGGACCGGGCGGCAACCGGTCCGCAGCCGGCGGTGGACCGGGCGGCAGCCGGGCCGCAGGCGGCCGAGCCGGGCGGAGATGAGAGGCAGCCGGTCGGGGCAGATGCGGGGTTGGCCACTCCGGGCCGGCCCGCCGAGCCGGATTCGGACGCCGGGGATACGGTCGGGTCATGGTTGAGCGCATCGCACGCCCGCGGGTCGGGCACATCCAGTTCCTGAACTGCCTGCCGATCTACTGGGGTCTGATGCGCTCGGGGACCCTGATCGACGTGGACCTGCACAAGGACTCGCCGGACCGGTTGAGCGCGGCGCTGGTCGCCGGCGACCTCGACATCGGCCCGATCACGCTGTTGGAGTACCTGAAGCACGCCGACGAACTTCTCCTACTGCCGGACCTGGCGGTGGGCAGCGACGGGCCGGTGCTCTCGGTCAACATGGTCTCCACCCGACCCCTTGCCGAGTTGGACGGCGCCCGGGTGGCGCTCGGCTCGACCTCGCGGACCGGGGTGATGCTGGCTCAGTTGCTGCTCGCCGAGCAGTACAACGTGCGGCCGGAGTACTTCCGCTGCCCACCGGACCTGACCCAGATGCTGCTGGAGGCCGACGCCGGGGTGCTGATCGGGGACGTGGCGCTACGGGCGTACTACGAGGCGCCGCAGCGGGGGCTCATCGTCACCGACCTCGGGCAGGCGTGGCGGGAGTGGACCGGGCTGCCGATGGTCTTCGCCGTCTGGGCGGTTCGTCGAGACTTCGCCGCCGCCCACCCCGGCCTGGTCAAGGAGGTGCACGAAGCGTTCCTGCGCTCCCGGGACCTCTGCCTCGCTGAGCTTGACCAGGTCGCCGAGGCCGCCGCCCGCTGGGAGACGTTCGACGCGGCGACACTTGCCACGTACTTCCGGACCCTGGACTTCTCGCTCGGTGACCGGCAGGTCGCCGGGCTGCGCGAGTGGGCCCGGCGAGCCGCCGCGATCGGCGAGGCCCCGGCGCTGCCGGAAGGTGGTCCGGAGTTCTTCGCCGGCTGATCAGCCGGCACCGGCCGGGGCTGATCAGCCGGCACCGGCCGGGGCGAGCGAATCAGACACCGGGGCGCAGTAGCGCCTCGGTGATCTTCTGGCAGTTCTTCATGCCGTAGTCGTAGCCCATGTTGATCGGGTACTTCACCATCACGCCCATCGTCCAGGTGTCACCGATGGCCAGGCAGTTGATGTGCATCTCCTGCTCCTGGGTCCGGTCGATCCACCCGTTCTTGATGGCGATCTGCTTCTGCTCAGCGGCCGGGAAGGCCTTGCGGATGCCGAAGTCTCCCGCGCCGCGCACCAGCTTCATCTCGTTGAGCAGCCACTTGGTCCATTTCGGCCCGGCGGCGGTGCCGGTGGCGATGCAGTTGCCGAGGCGGGCGGTGTCCCGAGGGGAGAGCGCTGTCCGGGACCAGCCCTTGTCGGGGGCGACGCTGCTGTCGGTCAGCTTGCACATGGAGATCAGCCGCTTGATCGACGCGTCCCGCCCGACGGAGTTGTAGAACTGCTCGGCCCGGGTGTTGTCGCTGTCCCGGATGATCTTCGTTGCGTCGGCGAGCTTCGCGTCGCTCGGCGTCTGGCCGGCGTCGGCGGTGCGACGCAGGTAGTCGGCGACGATCCAGGACTTGATCAGAGAGGCGGTGGTGCTGGTCTCACCCATGTTCTTGGAACCGATGATCGCCCCGGTCCGGCGGTCCAGCACGCTCCAGGAGTACCAGCCCTTGATGTCCAGGTTGAGGTCCTTGGCCACGAACGGCAGCGGCTCCAGCGACGGGCTGGGGCTCGGCGACGGTGAGGCCGGCTGGCGGGCGCTGCGGTCGGTGGCCCCACTCGTGGACCGATCGCTGGTCGACGTGCCGGCGTCGCCCCAGGTGGCGGCGGCGGACGACTCGAACGGCGACCCGGGCAGCAGCCGCAGCGACACCAGGACCAGGCCGATCAGGATGACCGCGATGGCGATCAGCCGCAGCGGAGAGGCTTCACCGCCGCCGCGCCGGTCGGCCCGACGATTGCCGGCCATCAGAGCTTCCCGACCGGCTGCTGCGGCACCTTGAGCGCGGCGCCTGGCTGCGGAGTGACCAGTTGGGTGGCCACGCTGGCGCAGACCTGCGCGCCGTAGTCCAGTGGGTACTTCGCCGCCGGGTAGCGCAGCATCACCGCGAGACTCCACTTGTCAGTGACGGCGAGGCAGTTGACGTGCCAGTTGCCGTCGTAGGTGAGCTTCGTCCAACCGTTCTTCATGCTGACCGGGCCCTGATCGGTGATCGATTTCGGCAGGCCGTCGATGATCCCCCAGCGCCCACCGCCGTACTTGGTCTTCTGGTCCTTGTCCGCGGTGGTGCCCTGAACCTTGCTCATCTCGGTGAGCACCCACTTGGTCCACTTCGGGCCGGCCGCCTTGCCGTCGGCGATGCAGTCGCCGAGGCGGACGGCGTCCCGCGGGGACATTCGGGTGAAGCTCCACCAGCCCTCGTACCCCGGGACGTTGCCGCGCTTGGTATCGGTCAGGCCGCAGATGCTGATCGCGCGCTTGAGCACGGGCCCCGGCTGGCCACCGGCCGGCACGGCGTACGAACCGCCGGCGGCCCGGTAGACCATGTTGGCGGCGTCGTCGTTGCTGTCCCGGATGGCGAGGCTGGCCGCCTTCTTCAGCGCTGCGGTCGGCTCCTTGTCACCGAGCTGCCGCAGGTAGTCGGAGACGATCCAGGCCTTGAGCATCGACTCGGTGGAACTGGTCGCGGTCATGTTCGGCGACCCGGCGATCTTGCCCGTCTGCCGATCCATCAGCGCCCACGAGAAGAATTGGCCCTTGAAGTCCACCGACACCGGGCCGGCCGCCAGCGTGGGCGGTGGCGGCGGCGTGGGTGATGGCGCGGCGACCGAGGCGGCACCGCCGCCACCGCCTCCGCTGCTGTCGTCGCTGGAGAGGCGGGCGTACGCGGCGGGGACCAGTAGGACGCCGCCGAGCAGGACCGCCGTGATGGCGAGCACCAGGGTCACGCGGGATCGCATGAGTGGGTGAGCTCCAGGTGTCAGGGCCGGGGGGACCGGCTTGTTGTCCGGGCAGATCGACCAATCGCCGAGGCCGGGGGAGGTGGCCTCTGTCTGGCGGCGATCAGCTGAAGCCGATCGGTGTGACGGCGGAAAGTCTACGTCCGGTTGGGTGGCCCGCCAGGCCCTGACACTAGGCAATCCGCGATAAAGGCGGGATATGCGACCGATATGAGGTTCTTGCGGGGATTCACCTTCGTTTCGTGGCCTAAGTCACGACGAAGTCCTCCCGCCCGGGTGACGCAAAGCGCTCATTCCATCACGGATGGGATCCTCGGTTTCCTGTTACACGGTCTGGTTTCTTGGGTCGCAAGCTGTAACACTTGTCCCATGTATGGCAACGACTTCTCGACCCCGGCCGACGCGCCGGGCGGCGGCCTGCTGGGCGAGGTCGAGGCTGCCGAGGCGGAGCTGCGCGCGGCGGCACAACGCGGGCGGCGTGGCGGACCCGCGCCCGACGAGGACCTCGCGGCGTACTTCGCCGAGGTGGTCGACGCCGAGCAGAAGATCGAGCCACGCGACTGGATGCCCGACGCGTACCGCCGGACGCTGATCCGGCAGATCGCCCAGCACGCGCACTCCGAGATCATCGGCATGCAGCCGGAGGGCAACTGGATCAGCCGGGCGCCGTCGCTCAAGCGCAAGGCGATCCTGCTGGCCAAGGTGCAGGACGAGGCGGGCCACGGCCTCTACCTCTACGCCGCCGCCGAGACCCTCGGCATCAGCCGCGACGAGCTGGTCCGGCTGCTGCTCGACGGGCGGCAGAAGTACAGCTCGATCTTCAACTACCCCACCCTGAGCTGGGCCGACGTGGGCGCGATCGGTTGGCTGGTGGATGGCGCGGCGATCGTCAACCAGGTGCCGCTGTGCCGCTGCTCGTACGGCCCGTACGCCCGCGCGATGATCCGGGTCTGCAAGGAGGAGTCGTTCCACCAGCGGCAGGGCTACGAGATCCTGCACACCCTGGCGCACGGCACCCCCGCGCAGCAGGCGATGGCTCAGGACGCGGTGGACCGTTGGTGGTACCCGTCGCTGGCCATGTTCGGCCCGCCGGACGGTGACTCCACGCACTCCGCGCAGTCGATGGCCTGGAAGATCAAGCGCTTCTCGAACGACGATCTGCGCCAACGCTTCGTCGACATGTGCGTTCAGCAGGCCGAGATCCTCGGGCTGCGCATCCCCGACGCGGACCTGCGCTGGAACGACGAGCGGCAGGCGTACGACTACACCCAGCCGGACTACGACGAGCTGCTGCGGGTGATCTCCGGCGACGGGCCGTGCAACCGGGAGCGGATCGCCCACCGCCGGGCCGCACACTCCGAGGGCGCATGGGTACGCGAGGCCGCCGCGGCGTACGCCGCCAAGCGGGCAGAACAGCGGGAGAAGGTGGCGGCATGACGGATCACTCGCCTCTGTGGGAGGTCTTCGTGCGGGCCCGGCGCGGGTTGTCGCACACCCACGTCGGCAGCCTGCACGCCCCCGACGCGGAGCTGGCCCTGCGCAACGCCCGGGACCTCTACACCCGTCGCCAGGAAGGCGTGTCGATCTGGGTGGTGCCGGCCGCCGCGATCACCGCGTCCAGCCCGGACGAGAAGGACGCCTTCTTCGACCCGGCTGCGGACAAGGTCTACCGCCACCCCACGTTCTACGAGGTGCCGGACGGGGTGGCTCACCTGTGAACGGGCCCTTCGACTTCGCTCTCGCCCTCGGCGACGACGCGTTGGTCACCGCTCAACGCCTGGCCGAGTGGACGACGCGCGCCCCGGAGATGGAAGAGGACATCGCGCTGGCCAACATCGCCCTCGACCAGCTCGGTGCGGCCCGCCTGCTGCTGTCGTACGCGGGTGAGCTGGAGGGCGCCGGCCGCGACGAGGACGCGTTGGCGTACCTGCGCGACGACCGCGAGTTCCGCAACGCGCTCCTGGTCGAGCTGCCCAACGGCGACTTCGCGGTGACGATGGCGAAGCTGTTCTTCCTGGCGGCGTACCAGCTGCCGCTGTACACGGCGCTGGCCGGTTGCGCGGACGAGCGGTTGGCCGCGATCGGCGCGAAGGCGCGCAAGGAGTCGGCGTACCACCTGGACCACGGCGCGCTGTGGGTGAAGCGGCTCGGCGACGGCACCGAGGAGTCGCACCGTCGGATGCAGGCGGCCGTCGACGCGGTGTGGCCGTACACCCACGAGCTGTTCGCCGCGGACCCGGCGGCGCCGGTCGACCCGGCCACCCTGCGGCCGGCGTTCGACGAGACCGTCGGCTCGGTGCTGGCCGAGGCGACACTCACCCGGCCGGAGAGCGGCTGGGCCCCGGCCGGCGGGCGGGCCGGCGTGCACACCGAGCACCTGGCCTACCTGCTCGCCGAGATGCAGGTGCTGCACCGCGCCCATCCGGGGGCGAAGTGGTGAGCGCGCGGGAGGCCGCCGCCAGCGTCGTGGACCCGGAGATCCGGGTGATCACCATCGACGAGTTGGGCATCCTGCGGGCGGTCGAGGAGGACTCGACCACCGGCCGGGTCACCGTCACCATCACCCCGACCTACACCGGCTGCCCGGCCATGGACGTGATCCGGACCGACATTCGCCGTGCGCTCGCGGTCGCCGGTCACCTCGACGCCGAGGTCCGCACCGTCTACAGCCCACCGTGGAGCACCGACTGGATCTCCGAGAGCGGGCGGGCCAAGCTCGTCGCCGCCGGGATCGCCCCGCCGGCCCCGGTGCCCACCGCCGGCGTCGTGCCGTTGACCCTCGCGGTCCGCTGCCCGCAGTGCGGCTCACCGGAGACCGAACAGGTCAGCCGGTTCGGTTCCACCGCGTGCAAGGCGCTGTGGCGTTGCCGCTCCTGCTCCGAACCCTTCGACCACCTGAAGGCGCTGTGACTGTCACCATCACCCGCCCGGTCCGCCGTCGGCCGGTCTTCCACCCGTTGTCGGTCGCCGCCGTCGACCGGCTCACCGACGACGCCGTGGCGGTGACCTTCGCCGTACCGGAGGATCTGCGGGAGACCTTCGCGTTCCGGGCTGGTCAGCACCTCACCGTGCGTCTTCCCGGCGGAGCCGGGGCCACCAGCTCCGCTGGTGCGGACGGCACGGACGTGCGCCGGTCGTACTCGATCTGCTCCCCCCCCGACGACCTGGCCCGGCACGGCCGGCTGCGGATCGGGGTGCGGGAGATTCCCGGCGGCGCCTTCTCGGCGTTCGCCTGCGGGGCGCTGCGTCGTGGCGACATGGTCGAGGTGCTGCCGCCGCTGGGCACCTTCACCACGGCGTTCGCGTCGGACCGGGTGCGGCACTACGGCGCGGTCGTCGCCGGCTCCGGGATCACTCCGGTGCTCGCGCTGGTCGCGACCGCACTGGCCGTCGAGCCGGCCAGCACCTTCACCCTTGTGTACGGCAACCGCACGGCGAACACGGTGATGTTCGCCGAGGAGTTGGCCGACCTGAAGGACCGCTATCCCACCCGGCTGCACCTGGTGCACGTGCTCTCCCGGGAGCAGGGCGAGTCGGCGTTGCTCTCCGGGCGGATCGACGCCGAGCGGCTGGGCCGGTTGCTGGGCAGCATCGTGCCGGGCGACGTGATCGAGGAGTGGTTCCTCTGCGGCCCGTACGCCATGGTGGTCGACGTCCGGGACGTGCTGACCGCACACGGGCTGCCCGAGTCGGCGGTGCACACCGAACTGTTCCACGTCGACGCGCCGCCCGAGCCGGTCCGCCGTCCCGTCGACCAGGCGGGTGCCGGGGCCGAGGTCACCATCGTGCTGGACGGCCGGTCCTCGAGCTTCACGATGGGTCGCGAGGAGCGGGTGCTGGACGCCGCGCTGAAGGTTCGTGGCGAACTGCCGTACGCCTGCAAGGGTGGTGTCTGCTCGACCTGCAAGGCGAAGGTGGTCGACGGGGCGGTCACGATGGCCCGCAACTACGCCCTGGAGCCCGACGAGCTGGCGGCCGGTTATGTCCTGACCTGCCAGTCCAGCCCCACCACCGACAGGCTCACGGTCGACTACGACGCCTGACCTACGCAGACCCCGTCCAGGAGCTCCTGGCGGAGCGCCGGAAGTCGCTGATCGCTCCGGACGTGGGTCCACTGCCCCAACCGCTGAGCCTTTTCCAGCCTGACCTTGCAGGTCAGCGGCGGAACCGGGCCGCCCGGCCCTGCTCGCCCTGGCCCACCTGCGCAACACCTGTACCCGCCTCGCCGTCGGCTTCGACGCTGCGCTGCCAGGGCATTTGACCAGCTCCCGAGCGGTTCGGAGCACATCACCGCAGTCCTTTCGGGCGTCAAGCGACGCGGGGCGGGGCGACCTGAGATCGACTTCGACGGCAATCCGCGGAGCAGGTGCGGCGACAACACCGCGCGCCCTCGGACCTCGGCCCTGAACACTTTCCCGCCCGATCGGCAATGACAGGTTGAAGCGCGGACTTTGCCGAGGAGGGCCATGGCTTCGGATGCGGATTTGATAGGCCGGTCGCTGGATGGCGACGTCGACGCCTTCGTGGAGGTGGTCGAGCGTCATGAGGCCGCCGTCGGTTCGTACCTCGTTCGTCGGGCGGGGCGGGATGCGGCCGAGGACCTGCTGGGCGAGGTTTGGGTTGCGGCGTTCGAGTCGCGGCGTTTGTACGACCGGTCGTACAACGATGCGCGGCCGTGGCTGTACGGGGTGGCATTGAATCGCTTGCGGCGCTACTGGCGGTCCCGGCCGGACGAGGACCTGGTCGCGGACGTGCCGGACGTGGCTACTGGATGGGATCCGTGGTCGGCGGTGGACCTCGGCGTGGACGCCCGGGCGGTGCTCCGGTCGGCCCTGATGCGGCTCAAACCCGAAGAGCGGGAGGTCCTGAGGCTCGTCGCCTGGGAGGACCTGACCGCAGCCGACGCCGCGCGGGCACTCGGCATACCGGCCGGCACCGCGCGGCGGCTGCTGAGCCAGGCCAGGACGGCATTGCGCGACGCGCCGGGGGTGTCCGCGCTTCTGAATGACCGCAACAGCGCGAAGGAGAGACACCGATGACCGACGAGCTCGATCTGGTCGGTGCGTTGGGCAGCGCAGAACCACTGCGCCCGGAGGCGTATCAGCGGGCACGGGCGGTGCTGCGGGCGGCTATGGCCGACCCCGGAACCGTGCGGCTGCTGGGCGCGATATCAGCGGAGGACACGACTATGGAGGCGACTTCAAGCATGGAAACGACGACAACCACGCAGAACCACGAATCCAGCCCGGCGATTCGGCGCCGCCGCCGGATCGGTATCGCGGGCCGACTGGGCATCGGCGCCGGGGTGGGGGTTGCCGCCGCGGCGGCAGTCGTCGCTGTGGTGCTCAACTCGCCGGCGACCGGGGGCATCGAGGCCGGCAAGGATTCGTCGGCCGCCGCCTCGGGATCGACCTCCGTCGACGGGTCCGCCGAGCGCGCGCCGCTGATGACCCTGGCCGGGTCCATCAAGACGGTCACTCCGTCGGGGGGCGACGCGTGGCTGGTGAAGGCGACGCAGGTAAACGGCACCAAGACCATGCAGGTCGTCTACACGCTGTACACGGACGGTCACGCGATCTATTCGGGCAACAGCGTGAACGACATCAAGCGTGCGATCGCCCGTCACCAGGACCAGATGACGGACGGCGGCTACGCTCCGCTCCTCAAGGCAGCCGTCGCCGCGGCGGACAGCAGCCCGGCCGACGGCCGGACCCAGATGCTCAAGGCAGCCAAGGATCCGCTGGTGGGCCTCGACCCCGCAGCGCAGAAGGCGGAGTGGGACAAGCAGCAGGCGGCCGCGCAGGTGATCATCAAGCAGAAGGGCGGCAACGCCGAGCCGAAGCCGTACAGCCCCCAGGCCGTTGAGCGGCACTTCGACAACGCCCTGTGGACGTTCAGCACCCAAGCGCTGTCCGCTGGTGACGGCAACACGCAGGTTCGGGCCGGTGTGCTGCGTCTGCTGTCCACCATCTCCGCGGTCAGCGTCAAGAACTCGACCACCCAGGGCAAGGCCACGCTGACGATCACCGCCGGCCCCGAGGTGTTCGACGGCGTGGCCAGCGAGGTGCTGACCATCGACGCCGAGACCGGCATGCTGGTCAAGGACGTCTCGACCGTGCCGGGCACCCCCCAGGCCTCCACGACGTACGAATCCTCCCGCGTGACGAAGGCCGACCTGTAGGCCGGGAACTCCCACCCGCCAGCATTCCGGCAGACGGGCGTAACGCGCCCGGTGTTCGGTAACGGTGCGGGCCGCCTCCAGGCGGCCCGCACCGTCGTTCTGGTTGTTCGCCCCGCCCGCGCCGATCTTGCGGTTTCGGTCGCCGAGATGCGCGGAACGCCCCCTATGTCGCCACAGCAAGTGCAAGATCGCGGAAAGGGCGCGGTTCGACCTTGTTGGGATACTGGTGCCAGCCGGATCAAGGGTGTGCGGAGCGAATCACAGCCCTGAACACCCCTCCCGGGAGGGGCGCGTCGTCGGCGTAGGCTCGGGGGCGTGACGGTGAGCCGGGAGATCGACGACATCCTGCAGCGTGGCGCGGACGGCGGGCGGATCACGCCCGAGGAGGCCCTGCTGCTCTACACCGAGGCGCCCTTCCACGCCCTCGGTGAGGCGGCGGACGCGGTGCGCCGGCGGCGCTACCCGGACAACATCGTCACGTACCTGATCGACCGCAACATCAACTACACGAACGTCTGCGTGACGGCGTGCAAGTTCTGCGCGTTCTACCGGGCGCCCAAGCACACGGAAGGGTGGTCCCACCCGACCGAGGAGATCCTGCGTCGTTGCGGCGAGGCGGTCGAGCTGGGTGCCACCCAGGTGATGCTCCAGGGCGGGCACCACCCGGACTACGGCGTGGAGTACTACGAGGAGCTGTTCTCCTCGGTCAAGCAGGCGTACCCGCAGTTGGTCATCCACTCGATCGGCCCCAGCGAGATCCTGCACATGGCGAAGGTGTCCGGGGTGAGCCTGGACGAGGCCATCGCCCGGATCAAGACCGCCGGCCTGGACTCGATCGCCGGCGCCGGCGCGGAGATGCTGCCCGAGCGGCCGCGTAGGGCCATCGCGCCACTCAAGGAGTCGGGCGAGCGCTGGCTGGAGGTCATGGAGCTGGCCCACCGGCAGGGCATCGAGTCGACCGCCACCATGATGATGGGCACCGGCGAGACGCACGCCGAGCGGATCGAGCACCTGCGCATGATTCGCGACGTGCAGGACCGCACCGGCGGTTTCCGGTCCTTCATCCCGTGGACGTACCAGCCGGAGAACAACCACCTCAAGGGCCGCACCCAGGCGACCACGCTGGAATACCTGCGACTCGTCGCGGTGGCCCGGCTCTTCTTCGAGACCGTGCCGCACCTGCAGGCGTCCTGGCTGACCACCGGCAAGGACGTCGGGCAGCTCGCGCTGCACATGGGCGTGGACGACCTCGGGTCGATCATGTTGGAGGAGAACGTGATCTCCTCCGCCGGCGCCCGGCACCGCTCCAACCTGCACGAGCTGATCGGCATGATCCGCTCGGCGGACCGGATCCCGGCGCAGCGCGACACCCTCTACAACCGGCTCGCCGTGCACCACACGCCGGCCGACGACCCGACCGACGAGCGAGTCGTCTCGCACTTCTCCTCGATCGCGCTGCCCGGCGGTGGGGCGGGCAAGTCGCTGCCGCTCGTCGAGGTCAACTGACGCCTGTCGACGGTCGACCGTTCGGCTGACCGGGGCTCATGCTCTCGCCCGGTCGCGTCGGCGGTACGGGTGGTCCCCGCCGCCGCAGCGTCAGGCTGCCCGTCGCGGGGGTGGTGGAGATGATCGTCTGCGGCTAGCGTCGCGGCTCGTATCCGTCGGCAGCGTGAACCGGTGAAATCAGCGTGACCGTGCTGGTGGCGGGTGGTCTGATGGTCCTGTCGTGAGGGCTGTCCTCCATCGGCCCGTTTGAGGGTCGTTCATATAACGCACGGCGGTACGGGCGGGATGGTCACCCATCCCGCCCGTACCGTCTGCCCAGCTCGGGCCGGACGGATGAAAACGAATCCGCCTGCTGGCGTGGAAGATCGGCCTCCGATAGCGTCCGCTCGTTCCACAACCATTCTTTCTTCCCTACCCCCGGGGGACTGATGACAGCGTTCCATCGCTCGACGCTGGTGCGCGCCAGTGTCGTGGCGCTGCTCGCGGCCGGCGGCATCGCCGCCGTGGCCGCCCCAGTGCTGGCGGCCGAGGAGGCCGATCTGGCCCTCGTGCCACTCAGCTACAACCTGGCCAAGGGCGTGACGGAGGCCAAGAGCAAGCCGTTCAAGTTCACTGTCGACAACACCCGGAGCAAGGAAGACGCCAAGGGTGTCAGTTACACAGTCGACACCAGCAAGCTGAAGACGAACAAGGTCCGGGTCGTGGTGCCCGACGGCTGCCGGGTGAACGGTAAGAAGTTCACCTGCCGCCTCGGCGACCTGGCCGCCGGCACCAGCGAGGACTTCGGCATCCCGATCTTCTCCACCGGTGGTAAGGGCGCCGCCGGGACTCTGGTGGTCACGATCCGCTCGGCCACCGAGGACCCCAACGAGGAAGACAACAGGGTCGAGCACGACATCACCGTTACCGAGCCCGGGTACGACCTGACCAGTTGGGTGCAAGACGTCAACGCGAACGTCGTGGTGAACGGCGTCAACGGCGACGACCCCGACCTTCGTCCGGTGCGGCCGGGCGAGACGGTGCCGGTCGACTGGGCGGTCTACAACGACGGCAGCCGCAAGGCCACCGGTCTCGCCTACGTGCTCACCCTCCCGGCGGGCGTCACCTTCGACACCCTGCCGGACACCTGCACCACGCAGACCTTCGGCGTCGCTCAGGCGCTCTGCCAGGACGACGGCGCGGTGATCCGGCCGGGTGACTACTACACGGCCGACATCAAGGTGACCGTCGGCAAGGACGTCACCGAGCCGGTGCTGCGGGTCGGCGAGCTGGTGGCCCACGGTCTGGACGCGGCAGCCGGCAAGCCCGAGGAGCAGCCGCGCCGGGCCAGTACCGCCCAGCGGAGTGCCTTCACCGAAGTCGACGAGGGTGACAACCAGGCGATCTTCGACGTCTTCGTCGACCAGACCGTGGACCCGACGCCGACGCCGACTGTTACTCCGACGGAGTCGCCGACGCCGACGCCGACTGTTACTCCGACGGAGTCGCCGACTCCGACGCCGACTGCTACCCCGACGGAGTCGCCGACGCCGACGCCGACGGCTACCCCGACCGAGACGCCCACGCCGACCCCGACCGCGACGGCCACCCCGACGCCGAGCCCGAGTGGTACGACGACGCCGGGCACGACCGTCTCGCCGAGTTCCGGTGGCGGTTCCGCCGGTGGCGGCTCGGGCGGTGGCGGCCTGCCGGTGACCGGTGTGCAGGTCGGCCTGATCGGCGGCATCGGCGCGATCATCCTGCTCGTGGGCGGCGCGCTGCTGGTGCTCACCCGTCGGCGCAAGGTGGTAGTGGTCTCGCCGGCCGACGAGAAGTCGACCGACTGACACGGGTGCCCTGACCAAGGGCGCGTAGCAGAGGCGCGATGGCGACAGGCGTCCTGACCGAGGCGTCATGGACGCGGGCACGACGCGAGGGCGGGGTGGGCGACCACCTCGCCCTCTCGCGTACCGGTCGGATGCCGCACCACCCAGCGAGCGCGGGTCGGTGGTCGGCTGGCAGAGTGGGAGGGATGAGCCGTACCCCGAAGGGCCAGCGCGCCAGCCTGGACAAGCAGCCGCACGAGGTCGCCGCGATGTTCGACGGCGTGGCGGAGCGCTACGACCTGACCAACACAGTGATCTCGTTGGGTCAGGACCGCTCTTGGCGTCGGGCCACCAGAGCGGCGCTCGGGCTGCGGCCGGGTGAGCGGGTGCTGGACGTGGGCGCGGGCACCGGCGTCTCGACGCGGGAGCTTGCGCAGTCCGGGGCGTACGCGGTCGGGGTCGACCTGTCGCTGGGCATGTTGCAGGTCGGCAAGCGGGCTCGTCCCGAGGTGCCGCTGCTGGCCGGAGATGCGCTGCGGCTGCCGTTCGCCGACGCCAGCTTCGACGCGGTGACCATCTCCCTGGCCCTGCGCAACGTCAACGACACCGACGCGGCCCTGCGGGAGTTGGCTCGGGTGACCCGGCCCGGCGGGCGGCTGGTGGTCTGCGAGTTCAGCACGCCGGTCAATCCGGTCTTCCGGACGGTCTACCTGTCGTACCTGATGCGGTCGCTGCCGGTGGTCGCCCGCGCGGTGTCGAGCAACCCCGAGGCGTACGTCTATCTCGCCGAGTCGGTCCGGGCCTGGCCGGCGCAGGACGCGCTGGCCGGCCGGATCGCCGCAGCCGGGTGGGGGCGGGTGGCGTGGCGCAACCTGACCGGTGGCGTGGTGGCTCTGCACCGGGGGATCCGCGAGTAGCAGCGCACGCGAGGCGGGCACGGACATTATTCAGGTTTCGTGAATATCGGGCTTTGGTCCACTTTGCCCCGTACGCTCGTTCGCATGACCGGAGCAGACCCGGCGGACCCGGTGGCCGCCACCGACGACGACGCGGCTGAACTCATCGCGCAGTTGCGCGCATTGGCCGGAGCCGACCCGGTGGAGGTCCGGCAGGTGGTCGCCGAGGTGTTGGCCGCGCTGGATCGGGCCGCGGGTGGCGCCCTCCGCGAGCATCTGCCGGAGGCGATCCGCGTCGATGCGGGTCTGGACGCCTCCAGCCCCGCCTGACACCTGACCGCTGTGGACGGTCATGGATTGTCACATCGGCGAGTTAGGTACCCCTGACCCTGCGCAGGTATGACGCCGGTCATACACTCGTCCCGTCTGGCTTGTGAAGGATTTCACGAGCGTGCGGGAGGAGGCGCGAATGACCGCGGTGGAACACGATGCCGACGTCATCGTCGTGGGCGCCGGTCCCGGTGGGTCAGCGACTGCGTACCACCTGGCCCGGCACGGCGTACGGGTGCTGTTGCTGGAGAAGACCGAGTTCCCACGCGAAAAGGTCTGCGGCGACGGGTTGACCCCGCGCGCGGTGCGCCAGCTCGTCCGGATGGGTGTCGACACCTCAGCCGAGGCCGGCTGGCTGCACAACCGAGGTCTGCGGGTCATCGGCGGCGGCGTACGCCTCGAACTGGACTGGCCCGAGCTCGCCAGCTTCCCCAACTACGGTCTCGTGCGCACGAGGCTGGACTTCGACGACCTGCTCGCCCAGCGGGCGGTGGCAGCCGGTGCCAAACTGCGGACCAGCGTCAACGTGCTGGGCCCGGTGCTCGACGGTGACGGCCGGGTCACCGGCGTCGAGGCGGAGGTCGGGCCGGGCAAGGAGCCCGCCACCTTCCACGCCCCGCTGGTCGTCGCGGCGGACGGGGTCTCCGGCCGGTTCCCGCTCGCGCTCGGGCTGGCCAAGCGGGAGGACCGGCCGATCGGCGTGGCCGTCCGCCGCTACTACCGCTCGCCGGCCAAGGCCGACGACAACTACCTGGAGTCCTGGCTGGAGCTGCGCAGCAAGGACAGCGGCGACAACCTGCTGCCCGGGTACGGCTGGATCTTCGGCCTCGGTGACGGGCGGGTCAACGTCGGCCTCGGCGTGCTCAACTCGTCCTCCGCGTTCGGCAAGACCAACTACCGCCGGCTGCTCACCGACTGGCTCGCCAACACCCCCGAGGACTGGGGGATGACCGACGAGACCAACGCCGACGGCCCGATCCTCGGCGCCGCGCTGCCGATGGGCTTCAACCGGGTGCCCCACTACACCCGCGGTGTGCTGCTGGTCGGCGACTCGGGCGGCATGGTCAACCCGTTCAACGGTGAGGGCATCGCGTACGCGATGGAGTCTGGCGAGCTGGCCGCCGAGGTCATGGTCCAGGCCCTCGCCCGACCGGCCGGTCCGGAGCGGGAGCGGGCGCTGATGGCGTACCCGAACGAGCTGAAGGCCCGGCTCGGCGGCTACTACCGGTTGGGCGGCATCTTCGTGAAGCTGATCGGCCGTCCGGAGATCATGCGGATCGCCACCAAGCACGGGATGCCGCACCCCACGCTGATGCGCTTCGTGCTCAAGCTGTTGGCCAACCTGACCGACCCGCGCGGCGGGGATGCGATGGACCGGGTCATCAATGCGATGACGAAGGCCGCGCCAGCCGTGTAACGCGAGGAGTGAGCTTGCGAGCCCCGCAGTCGTGAACGAAAGCGGGAGCCGTATGAGCAGGACGGCATCGGTGCTGGTCACAGCCCCGAGCTGACAAAGATCGACCCCCGCCGACTGCCACTGCGAGGGACGTGAATAGTGTGATTTTCGTCAAGCACCGAGGGCAGGGAAGGACGAGCAGGAGAAAACGATGTCGCTCTCGCCTTACGCACCGATCATCGGGCTGTTCGCCCTCGCCGCGGCGTTCTCGCTGTTTTCCGTCGGCGCCGCCCGCTTCGCCGGTCCCCGTCGCTACAACAAGGCCAAACTCGAGGCTTACGAGTGCGGCATCGAGCCCAGCCCGCAGCCGGTCGGCGGCGGCCGGTTCCCGATCAAGTTCTACCTGACGGCGATGCTCTTCATCGTCTTCGACATCGAGATCATCTTCCTCTACCCCTGGGCGGTCACGTTCGACGCTCTGCCGATCTTCGGCTTCGTGGAGATGGTCCTGTTCATCGTCGCGGTCTTCGTTGCGTACGCCTACGTGTGGCGGCGCGGCGGCCTGGACTGGGACTGAGGAAGGAACGTCAGATGGGCATCGAGGAGAAGCTTCCCGCCGGCGTCCTGCTCACCTCGGTGGAGAAGCTGGTCAACTGGTCCCGGAAGTCGTCCGTGTGGGGCGCTACCTTCGGCCTGGCCTGCTGCGCCATCGAGATGATGGCCGCCGGTGGTCCGCACTACGACATGGGCCGCTGGGGCATGGAGGTCTTCCGGGCGTCGCCCCGACAGGCCGACCTGATGATCGTGGCCGGCCGGGTGAGTCAGAAGATGGCCCCGGTGCTGCGCCAGATCTACGACCAGATGGCCGAGCCCCGCTGGGTGCTCTCGATGGGCGTCTGCGCCAGCAGCGGCGGCATGTTCAACAACTACGCGATCGTGCAGGGCGTCGACCACGTCGTGCCGGTCGACATGTACCTGCCCGGCTGCCCGCCCCGGCCGGAGATGCTCATCGACGCGATCCTCAAGCTCCGCGAGAAGATCATGTATGAGCCGCTGGGCCCGAACGGCCGCAAGATGCTGGCAGCCCGCCAGGAGCGCGGCGACGTTCCGGTCGTGCCGTACGGCTCCATGCCCTCCTCGTACCGCAGCGACAAGGCGCGGCGTGCCGAGTGGACCCGGGCGGTCCGCGAGGGCCGCGAGGAGCAGTTGCGGATCGAGAACTGGATGAACGCGCAGAACCACCTCCACCCGCAGGCAGGCCCCAAATGAGCGACAAGCCCAACGACGGCGGCGTACCGGTGCCGGTGGTTCCGGCCGGTGCCACCAGCGGAGCCCCCGCCGAGTTGCCGCCGGCCAGCCCGGCCGGGCGCGGCATGTTCGGCAACCACGGCACCGGCGACGTGTCCGGCTACGGCGGCCTGGTCCGCCAGCGCCAGCCCATCGAGGAGACCCCCCGGCCGTACGGGGGCTACTTCGACGAGGTCCGCGACGCGTTGGAGGAGGCGTACCCGGCCTTCGGCGACGCGATCGAGAAGGTCGTGGTCGACCGGGGTGAGCTGACCCTGCACGTGCGGCCGGAGCGGATCGCCGAGGTCTGCCAGGTGATGCGGGACGACCTGGCGCTGCGGTTCGAGCTGTGCTCCTCGGTGTCCGGTGCGGACTACCTGGGCGCCGACGAGCGCCGACTGCACGTGATCTATCTGCTCACGTCGATGACGTACCGGCGGCGGGTCCGACTGGAGGCCGCGGTCTCTGTGGAGGCCCCGCACCTGCCCAGCGTGACCGCGGTCTACCCGACGGCGGACTGGCAGGAGCGGGAGGCGTACGACATGTTCGGCATCGTCTTCGACGGCCACCCCAACCTGACCCGGATCCTCATGCCGGACGACTGGGAGGGCCACCCGCAGCGCAAGGACTACCCGCTCGGCGGCGTCCCCGTCGAGTACAAGGGCGCGGAGATCCAGCCGCCGGACAAGCGGAGGTCGTACCAGTGACGACGTCGAACTACGCCAGCGAGCGCGAGACCGACGAGGGCCGGGTCTTCACCGTCACCGGTGGGGACTGGGACACGATCGTCGCGGGCACCGACCCGATCAACGACGAGCGGATCGTGGTCAACATGGGTCCGCAGCACCCGTCCACGCACGGGGTGCTGCGGCTGATCCTGGAGCTGGAGGGCGAGACGGTCCGCGAGGCCCGTTCCGTCGTCGGCTACCTGCACACCGGCATCGAGAAGAACCTCGAATACCGCAACTGGGTCCAGGGCTCGACGTTCGTGACCCGGATGGACTACCTCGCCCCGATCTTCAACGAGACGGCGTACGCCCTCGCCGTCGAGAAGCTGCTCGGCATCACCGACGACGTGACCGAACGGGCCACCACCATCCGCGTGCTGATGATGGAGCTCAACCGGATCTCGTCGCACCTGGTCTGGCTGGCCACCACCGGCATGGAGCTGGGCGCGATCTCGATCATGCTGTACGGCTTCCGCGAGCGGGAGTACATCCTCGACATCTTCGAGACCATCACCGGTCTGCGGATGAACCACGCGTACGTCCGGCCGGGCGGTGTGGCGCAGGACGTGCCGGACGAGGCGATCGTCAAGATCCGCGAGTTCCTCAAGATGATGCCGAAGAAGCTCAAGGAGTACGAGGACCTCCTCTCCGGTCAGCCGATCTGGACCGAGCGGACGAAGAACGTCGCGGTGCTGGACGTGACCGGCTGTGTCGCGCTCGGCATCACCGGGCCGGTGCTGCGCTCCGCCGGCCTCGCGTGGGACCTGCGCAAGACCATGCCGTACTGCGGCTACGAGACGTACGAGTTCGACGTGCCGACCCACCCCGACGGTGACGTGTGGGGCCGCTACCAGGTCCGGCTCGCCGAGATCCGGGAGTCGATGAAGCTGGTCGAGCAGGCACTGGACCGGCTTCGTCCGGGCCCGGTGATGGTCGCCGATCGCAAGATCGCCTGGCCGGCGCAGTTGGCCATCGGCGTCGACGGCATGGGCAACTCGCTGGAGCACGTCGCGAAGATCATGGGTCAGTCGATGGAGTCGCTGATCCACCACTTCAAGCTGGTGACCGAGGGCTTCCGGGTCCCGCCCGGCCAGGTGTACGTCGCGATCGAGGCGCCCCGCGGCGAGTTGGGCGTCCACGCGGTCTCCGACGGTGGCACCCGGCCGTACCGGGTGCACTACCGGGAGCCGAGCTTCGTCAACCTCCAGGCCCTCCCGGCGATGGCCGAGGGCGGTCTGATCGCCGACGTGATCGCCGGCGGCGCCTCGTTGGACCCGGTCATGGGCGGGTGTGACAGGTGAGTGCGAGGAGTGAGCTTGCGAGCCCCGCAGTCGCGAACGGGAAGGCGACGCCGATGAGTGTTTTCACTGAAGAGACCCGGGAGCGGGCGCGCGAGATCATCGCTCGTTACCCGGCGGACCGGTCCCGCTCGGCGCTGCTGCCGCTGCTGCACCTGGTGCAGGCCGAGGAGGGGTACGTCTCACCGGCCGGGGTGACGTTCTGCGCCGAGGTGCTGGGGCTGAACAAGGCCCAGGTCGGGGCGGTGGCCACCTTCTACACGATGTACAAGCGCAAGCCGACCGGTGACTTCCTGGTCAGCGTCTGCACCAACACGATGTGCAATGTGCTCGGTGGCCAGGAAATCTACGACACCCTCTCCGAGCACCTGGGCGTCGGCCACGACGAGACGACCGCCGACGGCACCATCACGCTGGAGCACGCGGAGTGCCTGGCCGCGTGTGACTACGGCCCGGTGATGACGGTCAACTACGACTTCTTCGACGGCGTGGACCCGTCCACCGCGGTCGGTGTGGTCGACGAGTTGCGGGCGGGCGGGCGGCCGATGCCGACCCGCGGCGCCCGGCTCTGCACCCTCAAGGAGATGGCGGTGCAGCTCGCCGGTTTCGCCGACGATCGCGACGGCGCGGTCGCCGACGGTGGTCCGGGCGAGCCCACCCTGCGTGGGCTGCGGCTCGCGCAGCAGCACGGTGTCTCGGTGCCGGGCTTCGACCCGAACACCCCGATCCGCAGCAAGGCCGAGGCGGACAAGGCGGCCGCCGAGGCGAAGGCGAAGGCGGAGGCCGCCAAGCCGGCGCCCGCCGAGGCCAGCGCGGCGCCGGTCAAGGGTGGCGACGGGGCGTCCGCCCCGACGGGCGCGGCCGGGGTCGCCGAACCGGCGAAGCCGGCGGAGGCCAGTGGCAGCACCACGCGGGACGTCAAGGCACCGGACGACAAGTCGCCGCAGGTGCGTACCGCCGAGACCCGGCAGCCGGACGCGGGCACGGCAGTGCCGGACGCCCCTGGCACGAAGGTCCCGACGGACGGCACCGGCACCGCGCCCCAGACTGGCGACGCGCGGTCGGCCGAGGCCGCCGGCGTGGCGGCGAATGCGCCGGCCGGCGACGGCAAGCCCGCCGGCGACGAGGCCGGGGCGCAGGAGCGCAACCTCACCGAAGCGAAGGCTGGGACGGACGCCGACGGCGCCGGACCGGCGGACGCGAGCGAAACGGGGGCCCAGAAGTGACCACTCCCCGCCCGGAGACCGTGGCCAAGCTGACGCCGGTGCTGACCAAGCGCTGGCTGTCACCGGACGCCTGGCGCATCGGCACGTACGAGCAGTTGGACGGCTACGCCGCGCTGCGCAAGGCGCTCAAGGCCCACCCGGACGACCTGATCCAGCTGATCAAGGACTCCGGGTTGCGGGGCCGAGGCGGCGCTGGCTTCCCCACCGGGCTCAAGTGGGGCTTCATCCCGCAGGGTGACGGCAAGCCGCACTACCTGGTGGTCAACGCCGACGAGGGTGAGCCGGGCACCTGCAAGGACCTGCCGCTGATGACCCACGACCCGCACGCGTTGGTCGAGGGCGTGATCATCGCCTCGTACGCGATCCGGGCCAACCGCGCCTACATCTACATCCGCGGCGAGGCGGTGCACGCCGCGCGCCGGCTGCGCAACGCCGTCCAGGAGGCGTACGACAAGGGTTATCTCGGCCGGAACATCCTGCGCAGCGGCTACGACCTGGAACTGGTGGTGCACTCCGGCGCCGGGGCGTACATCTGCGGCGAGGAGACGGCGCTGCTGGACTCGCTGGAGGGGTTCCGGGGTCAGCCCCGGCTGCGTCCGCCGTTCCCGGCCACCCACGGCCTGTACGCGAGCCCGACGGTGGTGAACAACGTCGGCACCATCGCCAGCGTGCCGCCGATCGTGCTCGGTGGGGCCGACTGGTGGAAGTCCATGGGCACCGAGAAGTCCTCCGGGCCGATGATCTACTCGCTGTCCGGCCGCATCGCCAACCCGGGCCAGTACGAGTGCTCGATGGGCGTCACGCTGCGGGAGCTGCTGGAGCTGGCCGGTGGCATGCAGCCCGGGCACAACCTGCGGTTCTGGACCCCGGGCGGATCGTCCACCCCGCTGCTCGCCGCCGAGCACCTGGACGTGCCACTGGATTTCGAGGGTGTGGCGGCGGCCGGCTCGATCCTGGGCACCACGGCCACCCAGATCTTCTCCGACCAGGACTGCCCGGTGTACGCGACGTACCGGTGGCTGGAGTTCTACCACCACGAGTCGTGTGGCAAGTGCACCCCGTGCCGCGAGGGCAACTACTGGATGGTCCGGGTCTACCGGCGGATCCTCGCAGGTCAGGGCACCCACGAGGACCTGGACACCCTGCTGGACACCTGCGACAACATCCTCGGCCGTTCGTTCTGTGGCCTGGGTGACGGCGCGACCAGCTCGGTGACCTCGTCACTGAAGTACTTCAAGCAGGACTACCTCGACTACATCGAGGGACGGACCGCACCGAAGCTGTCAGAGAAGACCCTGGTAGGGGCGCACTGATGACTGATGTAGCCAAGCAGACCGAGACCGTCACGCTCACCATCGACGGCGTCGAGGTCACCGCCCCCAAGGGGACGCTGCTGATCCGGGTCGCCGAGCAGATGGGCACCGAGATCCCCCGGTTCTGCGACCACCCGTTGCTGGCCCCGGCCGGCGCGTGCCGGCAGTGCCTGGTCGAGGTGGAGGGGCAGCGCAAGCCGGTCGCCTCCTGCACCCAGACCGTCGCCGACGGCATGGTCGTTCGTACCCAGCTCACCTCCCCGGTCGCCAAGAAGGCGCAGGAGGGGGTGATGGAGCTGCTGCTGCTCAACCACCCGCTGGACTGCCCGATGTGTGACAAGGGCGGCGAGTGCCCGCTGCAGAACCAGGCGATGTCCACCGGCCGCACCGACTCGCGCTTCCACGAGCACAAGCGGGAGTACGAGAAGCCGATGGCGATCAGCAGCCAGGTGCTGCTGGACCGTGAGCGCTGCGTGCTCTGCCAGCGGTGCACCCGGTTCTCCGAGGAGATCGCCGGCGACAAGTTCATCGACCTGATGGGCCGGTCGTCCGCCGAGGAGATCAACATCTACCGGGACGACGCGTACGGCGAAGAGGGCGACGCCGGGGACGTCCCGTTCAACTCCTACTTCTCCGGTAACACGGTGCAGATCTGCCCGGTGGGCGCGCTGACCGGTGCCCAGTACCGGTTCCGGGCCCGCCCGTTCGACCTGGTCTCCAGCCCGAGCGTCTGCGAGCACTGCTCGGCCGGTTGCGGGCAGCGCACCGACTGGCGGCGCGGCAAGGTGCTGCGGCGGCTGGCCGGCGACGAGCCGGCGGTGAACGAGGAGTGGAACTGCGACAAGGGCCGGTGGGGCTTCCAGTACACCCGGGCCACCGACCGGCTGACCACCCCGCTGGTCCGCGACGAGCACACCGGTGAGCTGCGCGAGGCCTCCTGGAGCGAGGCGCTCACCGTGGCCGCCGAGGGGCTGCACGCGGCACGGGAGAGCGGGCAGGGCACGGCGGTGCTCACCGGCGGTCGGCTGACCGTCGAGGACGCGTACGCGTACGCGAAGTTCGCCCGGGTCGCGTTGAACACGAACGACATCGACTTCCGGGCCCGGCCGGTCTCCCGCGAGGAGGCCGACTTCCTGGCCAGCTCGGTCGCCGGGGTCACCGACGTCACCTACACCGACGTGGAGAACGCGCCGGCGGTCGTGCTGGTCGGCCTGGAGCCGGAGGAGGAGTGCCCGATCCTCTTCCTGCGGCTGCGCAAGGCGTACCTGAAGAAGACCCTGACGGTGTACGCGCTGGCGCCGTTCGCCACCCGCGGCCTGGAGAAGCTCGGTGCCAAGCTGGCCCGGGTCGTGCCCGGCGAGGAGGCCAGCGTGCTCGCCGAGCACGCCACGGTCGCCGAGGCGCTGAGCGCCCCGGGCGCGATCCTGATCGTCGGCGAGCGGCTGGCCAGTGTGCCGGGTGGCCTCTCCGCCGCGGCGGACGTGGCCCGGCGTACCGGCGCGAAGCTCGCCTGGGTGCCGCGGCGCGCGGGTGACCGCGGCGCGGTCGACGCGGGCTGCCTGCCCAACCTGCTCCCCGGTGGACGGCTCGTCACCGAGCCGGCCGCCCGGGCCGAGCTGGGTGAGGCGTGGGACATCCCGGCCGGGGTGATCCCGAGCCAGGCCGGTCGGGACACCGACGGCATCCTCACCGCGGCGGCCAACGGCCAGCTCGGCGCGTTGGTCGTCGGCGGTGTCGACCCGGCGGACCTGGCCGACCCGCGACTGGCCGAGTCCGCCCTGGACGCGGTGCCGTTCCTGGTCAGCCTGGAGCTGCGCAGCAGCGCGGTGACCCGGCGGGCGAACGTGGTGCTGCCGATCGCCCCGGTGGTCGAGAAGTCCGGCAGCTTCCTGGACTGGGAAGGCCGGCTGCGCCCGTTCGAGCCGGTGCTGAACACCGCGGCGATGACCGACGGTCGGGTGCTCGACGCGCTGGCCGCGCTGTTCGACGTGCGGCTCGGCACCGCGGATGTGCAGAGTGTGCGTCGCGAGCTGGGCACGCTGCCGGCGACGCGTACGTCTCGGCCGTCCGCGCCGTCGGTGGCGCCGGGCCGGGTGCCGCACCCGGGCGACGGGGAGGCCGTGCTGGCCACCTGGCACCAGCTCGTCGACCTCGGCACCCTGACCGACGGCGACGAGAACCTCGCCGGCACCGCCCGCCCGCCGGTGGTCCGGCTGGGTAAGGGCACCGCCGAGGCGCTCGGTGTCGTCGACGGCGACGCGGTCACGGTCGGCACCGACCGGGGGGCGCTGACCCTGCCGGCCGAGCTCACCGAAATGCCGGACGGCGTGGTCTGGCTGCCCACCAACTCACCCGGCTCGACCGTGCGACGCAGCCTCGGGGCGACGTCCGGCGCGATCGTCCGGATCTCCGTCCCCGCAGCGGGTGCGGCCATCCCGGCCGGGCGCGTGGCGGCCGACGAGACCGGCCTCCCGGGTCCGATGTCCAACGCTGGGGGTGTCCAGTGAGCGCGAGGAGTGAACGAGCGCAGCGAGTGAGCCCCGCAGTCGCGAACGAAAGGTGGGCACTGTGAGTCTCCTCCTCGCTCAGGATCCGACGCTGGCCGACTTCGGCCAGGATCCGTGGTGGCTGGTTCTCGGCAAGATCGTCTTCGCGTTCGCCTTCGGTCTGCTGGCCACCCTGCTCGGTGTCTGGTTCGAGCGGCGCGTGGTCGGTTACATGCAGGTGCGGCCCGGCCCCAACCAGGTCGGTCCCTTCGGCCTGCTGCAGACCCTCGCCGACGGCCTGAAGATGGCCTTCAAGGAGGACATCCTGCCGAAGGCGGCCGACAAGGTCGTCTACTTCTTCGCGCCGACCATCTCGGTGATCTGCGCGGTCACCGCCCTGTCGGTGGTGCCGTTCGGCCCGATGGTGAGCATCTTCGGCCACCACACGCCGTTGCAGGTCACCGACGTGCCGGTGGCGGTGCTGCTGCTGCTGGCCTGCTCCTCGATGGGCGTCTACGGCATCGTGCTGGGCGGCTGGGCCTCCGGCTCGACGTACCCGCTCCTCGGCGGTCTGCGGTCGAGCGCTCAGATGATCTCCTACGAGGTCGCCATGGGGCTGAGCATCGTGGCGGTCTTCATGACCGCCGGCACCATGAGCACCAGCGGGATCGTCGCGAAGCAGGCGCACGGCACCGAGCTGAGCATCTTCGGCCAGACGATCCCGGCACCGGGCTGGTACGCGATCCTGCTGCTGCCCAGCTTCGTCATCTTCTTCATCGCCACCGTGGGTGAGACCAACCGGGCGCCGTTCGACCTGCCCGAGGCCGAGTCCGAGCTGGTCGCGGGCTTCATGACGGAATACAGCTCGCTGAAGTTCGCGCTCTTCATGCTCAGCGAGTACGTCGCGATGGTGACCATGTCCGCGGTCACCACCACGCTGTTCCTCGGCGGCTGGCGTGCGCCCTGGCCGATCACCCTGTGGGAGGGCGCCAACTCCGGTTGGTGGCCGATGCTCTGGTTCTTCGGCAAGGTGATCGCGCTGGTCTTCGTCTTCGTGTGGCTGCGCGGCACGCTGCCCCGGCTGCGCTACGACCAGTTCATGCGCCTCGGTTGGAAGGTGCTGCTGCCGATCAACCTGGTCTGGATCCTGGTCCTGTCGGGCCTGCGGTCCATCGAGGACTGGGACTCGCGCGGCAAGCTGATCGCCGTCGGCATTCCGGCCGGCATCCTGCTGATCGCCACGATCCTCTGGCCCAGCCGGCGGCCGAAGACGAAGCCGACGACGCAGGAGCAGGTCGACAACCGACCGTACGGGAGCTTCCCGCTGCCACCGATGGATCTTCAGGTACCACCGAGCCCGCGCATCACGCGCGTGGTCGCCGAGCGGGAGCCGGCCAACATCGTTGCCGGCTCGGACTCCAGGGAGGTGTGACGTGGGCGCGATCACCGGAACGTTCAAGGGATTCGGTGTCACCTTCTCGCACATGTTCAGGAAGGTCGTCACGACCGACTACCCGTTCAAGCCGCCGGTGTCGGCGCCGCGCTACCACGGGCGGCACATCCTCAACCGGCACCCGGACGGCCTGGAGAAGTGCATCGGCTGTGAGCTGTGCGCGTGGGCCTGCCCGGCGGACGCGATCTACGTCGAGGGTGGCGACAACACCGACGAGCAGCGCTTCTCGCCGGGTGAGCGGTACGCCAGCATCTACCAGATCAACTACGCCCGGTGCATCTTCTGCGGGCTGTGCATCGAGGCCTGCCCGACCCGGTCGCTCACCATGAGCAACGAGTACGAGTTGGCCCGGGACAACCGGCAGGACCTGATCTTCACCAAGGAGCAGTTGCTCGCGCCGCTGCTCGAGGGCATGGAGCAGCCGCCGCACCCGATGCGCCTCGGTGACAGCGAGAAGGACTACTACGTCGGCGCGCTGGACAACCCGGGCACCTCCGCCGGTGCGGAGAAGTCCCCGATGAGCCCCGGCGGCTACCAGGTCGAGGAGCACCCCGGGGTGACGTTCCCGGGCGCCGAGCAGGCCGCCCAGCGCGTGGCGGCCGGCAAGGGAGAGGGAGCATGACCACGTCTACGGTCCTCGCCGCGGCGGGTTCGGTGTCCGGCGGCGAGGCGGTCACCTTCTGGATCCTGGCCCCGCTCGCGCTGCTCGGCGGGATCGGGATGGTCGCCGCGCGCAACGCCGTGCACTCGGCGCTCTGGTTGGTGCTGACCATGCTCTGCCTGGGCGTGTTCTACGTGCTCCAGGCTGGTCCGTTCATCGGCATGGTGCAGATCATCGTCTACACCGGCGCGATCATGATGCTGTTCCTCTTCGTGCTGATGCTTGTCGGTCGGGACTCCACGGACTCGCTGATCGAGACGCTGCGCGGCCAGCGGGTCGCCGCCCTCGTGCTCGGCGTGGGCTTCGCCGGCCTCGTCGGCACTGGCGTCTTCCAGGCGCTGGAGAAGACCACCGCGGTCGGCCTGGAGCAGGTCAACGCGGAGGGGAACGTGCAGGGCATCGCCCGGCTGCTGTTCACCAAGTACGTCTTCGCGTTCGAGCTGACCTCGGCGCTGCTGATCACCGCGGCGGTCGGTGCGATGGTGCTGGCGCACATCGAGCGGCGCAAGCAGGACAAGATCGACCAGCCGTCGACCATGCGGGCTCGCTTCGCCCCGGGCAACTACCCCGGCCCGAAGCCGGGCCCGGGCGTCTTCGCGACCTCGTCCTCGGTGGCCACCCCGGCCCGGTTGCCCGACGGTCGCCTGACCGACCGCAGCACCCCGGCGATCCTTCCGCAGCGCGAGCTGACCGCCGAAGAGACCTCGCTGAAGGGGACGAACAACTGATGGATGCGTTCTTCTCGGTCGAGCCGAACTACTACCTGGTCCTCGCCGCGGTGCTGTTCACCATCGGCGCGGCCGGCGTGCTGATCCGGCGCAACGCGATCGTGCTGTTCATGTGCGTGGAGCTGATGCTCAACGCGGCCAACCTGACGCTGGTCACCTTCAGCCGGATCAACGGTGACCTCAACGGTCAGATCATGGCGTTCTTCGTGATGGTGGTGGCGGCGGCCGAGGTCGTGGTCGGGCTCGCGATCATCATGTCCATCTTCCGGACGCGACGCTCGGCGAGTGTCGACGACGCCAACCTGCTCAAGTACTAAGGGGCCCACCGGTGGAAGAGACTGTGGAATACGCCCAGGCCACGGGGCTGCTCGGGAGCGTCTGGCTGCTGGTGGCGATCCCGCTGGTCAGCGCGGCCGTCCTGCTGCTGCTCGGCCGGCGCGCCGACCGCTGGGGGCACTGGTTGGGCGTCGCCGCCATCGGTGCCGCGTTCGTGCTCGGCCTCTCGTTCTTCTTCCAGCTGCGTGGCCTGGAGAACAAGTCGGTCGAGCTGAGCCTCTGGGACTTCATCGCGGTCGGTGACCTGCGCGTCGACTTCGGCCTGCTGTTCGACCCGCTGGCCGCGGTCTTCGTGCTGCTGATCACCGGGGTGGGCTTCCTGATCCACCTGTACGCGGTGGAGTACATGGCGCACGACGCGGGCCGCCGCCGGTTCTTCGCGTACTTCAACCTGTTCGTCGCGGCGATGCTGCTGCTGGTGCTCGGCAACAACTACGTGATGCTCTACTTCGGCTGGGAGGGCGTCGGTCTGGCGTCGTACCTGCTGATCTCCTTCTGGTACGGGCGGCCGAGCGCGGCCACGGCCGGCAAGAAGGCGTTCCTGATGAACCGGGTCGGTGACACCGGCCTGGCCATCGGCATCTTCATCATGTTCGCCACCCTGGGCACCACCCAGTACGACGAGGTGTTCAACGGCGTTGGCGCGCTGACGAGCACCACCGTGCTGGTGCTCGGCCTGTTGCTGCTGCTCGGCGCCGCCGGAAAGTCCGGTCAGTTCCCGCTGCAGGCGTGGTTGCCGGACGCGATGGAGGGTCCGACCCCGGTGTCCGCGCTCATCCACGCGGCCACCATGGTCACCGCGGGCGTGTACCTGATCGCCCGGTCCAACCCGATCTTCTCCGCCAACTCGACGCTCCAGCTCGTGGTGCTCAGCGTCGGTGCGCTCACCCTGCTGATGGGCTGCATCATCGGCGCGGCCAAGGACGACATCAAGCGGGTGCTCGCCTGGTCGACGGTGAGCCAGATCGGCTACATGTTCCTCGGCGTCGGTCTGGGCGGCGGCGCGTACGCGCTGGCGATCATCCACCTGCTGGCCCACGGGTTCTTCAAGGCCAACATGTTCCTGGGCGCCGGCTCGGTCATGCACGGCATGAACGACCAGGTGGACATCCGGCGGTTCGGTGGTCTCCGGAAGCACATGAAGATCACCTGGCTGACCTTCATGATGGGCTGGCTGGCCATCATCGGTCTTCCGCCCCTCTCCGGCTACTTCTCGAAGGAGCCGATCATCGCGAGCGCCTTCGAGCGGGAGGACTGGACCGCCTGGCTCTACGGCGGGGCGGCGCTGCTCGGCGCCGGGCTGACCGCGTTCTACATGACCCGGCTGTTCGTGCTCACGTTCCACGGTCCGAAGCGGTGGACCGAGGACATCGAGCACCCGCACGAGTCGCCGATGCTGATGACCATCCCGCTGATCCTCCTGGCCGCCGGGTCGGTGGCGGCCGGTGGACTGATGGTCCTCAACGGCGGTGTCGCCTCCTGGTTGGCTCCGGTGCTCGGCGAGGAGGCCACCGGCGAGGCGCACGGGGTGCTCTCCCACGAGGTGATCACGATCCTGTCGCTGCTGGTCACGGTGCTCGGCGCGGGGCTCGCCTGGTTCCTGTTCCGGGCCGGTACGGCCACCGCGCAGCAGCCGGCCGGGGTGCTGGTCACCGCCGCCCGGCGCAACCTCTACGCCGACGCGGTCAACGAGGCGGTCTTCGAGAAGCCGGGCATCTTCCTCACCCGGGCGCTGGTCTACCTCGACAACCGGGGCATCGACGGGCTCGTCAACGGGCTCGCCGCCGCGGTCGGCGGTGGCTCGGGTCGGCTCCGGCGGATGCAGACCGGCTTCGTCCGCTCGTACGCCACCTCGATTTTGGCCGGTGCGCTGCTGGTGATGGCGGCGTTCCTGGCGGTGCAGGCGGGGTGGTTGGCGTGATCGACCTCAATACGCCCGCCCCCGCCGGCGGACCACGCATCCACGACGGAGGTAAGGCCGCATAATGTCCAACTTCCCGTTCCTCTCGGTGCTCACCGTGGCGCCACTGGTGGGCGCCCTGGTGGTGGCCTTCCTGCCGCGCAGCCGGCCGGATCTGGCCAAGCAGGTGGCGTTCGCCTGGTCGCTGCTGGTGCTGGTGCTCTCGGTGGTGATGTGGGTCAGCTTCAACGCCGGCGGTGACCGGTTCCAGTTCCGTGAGTCGTACTCGTGGATCCCGAACTGGGGCGTCAGCTTCACCTTCGCCGCCGACGGCATCGCGCTGGTGATGCTGATGCTGATCGCGGTGCTGGTGCCGTTGGTGATCCTGGCGTCCTGGCACGACGCGGAGTCGTCGAAGCGGTCGGTGCCCGTCTACTTCGCGCTGCTGCTGGTCCTCGAGTGCACGATGATCGGCGTCTTCGCCGCCGCCGACGTCTTCCTGTTCTACGTGTTCTTCGAGGTCATGCTGGTCCCGATGTACTTCCTCATCGGCAGCTACGGCGGCCACCAGCGGCAGTACGCGGCAGTGAAGTTCTTCCTCTACTCGCTCGTCGGCGGCCTGTTCATGCTGGCCGCGGTGATCGGGCTGTGGGTGGTCGGTGGAAAGACCTTCGACTGGCAGGCGCTGTCGCAGGTCGACATCAGCACCGGCACCGAGCGGTGGCTGTTCCTCGGCTTCTTCCTCGCGTTCGCCATCAAGGCACCGTTCTTCCCGTTCCACACCTGGCTGCCCGACGCCGGTGGCGCGGCCCCGGCGGGCGCGGCGGCACTGCTCGTCGGTGTGCTGGACAAGGTCGGCACGTTCGGGATCCTGCGCTACTGCCTGCCGTTGTTCCCCGAGGCGTCGAAGTGGTTCGCACCGTGGGCGCTGGCGCTGGGCGTGATCGGCATCGTCTACGCCGCGCTGCTGGCGGTCGGTCAGAACGACCTCAAGCGGCTGGTGTCGTACACCTCGATCGCGCACTTCGGCTTCATCGGGGTGGGTATCTTCGCGTTCACCACGCAGGCCGGCACCGGCGCGGTGCTCTACATGCTCAACCACGGTCTGGCGACCGGTCTGCTGTTCCTGGTGGTCGGCATGCTGATCTCCCGGCGCGGCTCGTCGCTGATCAGCGACTTCGGTGGCGCCGGCAAGTTGGTTCCGCTGCTCGCCGGGGTGCTCTTCTTCGCCGGTCTCGCCTCGCTCGCGTTGCCGGGGACCGCGCCGTTCATCTCCGAGTTCCTGGTCCTGATCGGCACCTTCACGGTGAACAAGCCGGTGGCCGTCATCGCCACGCTCGGCATCATCCTGGCCGCCGCGTACGTGCTGTGGATGGTGCAGCGCACCACGCAGGGCACGCTCAACCCGGCGCTGACCGAGGTCGACGGCATGCGCCGGGACCTCAACCTGCGCGAGAAGGTCGTGGTCGCTCCGTTGATCGCACTGATCGTGCTGCTCGGCTTCTTCCCCAAGCCGGTCACTGACGTGATCAACCCGGCCGTCCAGGCGACCATGGACGACATCGGCAGAACCGACCCGGCCCCGTCCGTGGGCGGCACCGTCCAGGAGGCGGCAAAGTGACCGAGCTGAAACTGCCGTCGATCGACTATTCGGCGCTCTCTCCGATCCTGATCATGCTGGGCACCGCCCTGCTCGGCGTGCTGGTCGAGGCCCTCGTGCCTCGGCGCTGGCGGCACGTGGTGCAGCTGACGCTGGCTCTGCTGGCGGTGCTCGCGGCGCTGACCATGGTGGTCCTCAACGCCGACGAGCGGATGATCACCGCCGGCCAGGCCCTCGCGGTGGACGGGCCGACGCTGTTCCTCCAGGGCGCGATCCTGGTGCTGGCCGCGATGGCGCTGTTGCTGATCGGTGACCGTTCGGTCGAGCGGGGCGGGGCGTTCGTCGCCCAGGCCGCGGTGACCGCCGAGTCGGCCGACGACCGGCGGCAGGCCGAGGGGCGCAACGGCCTCACCGAGGTCTACCCGCTCACCACGTTCGCGATCGGCGGCATGCTGATCTTCGTGGCGGCGAACGACCTGCTGACCATGTTCATCGCGCTGGAGGTCTTCTCCCTGCCGCTCTACCTGCTCTGCGCGCTGGCCCGCCGCCGGCGTCTGCTGAGCCAGGAGGCGGCGATGAAGTACTTCCTGCTCGGCGCGTACTCCTCCGCGTTCTTCCTGTTCGGCGTGGCCCTGATCTACGGCTTCACCTCCGGCATTCCGGGCCGCACGGCCGGCGTCGACTTCGCCACCATCAACGCGGCGGTGAGCGAGTCCCCGGCCAGCCAGGTGCTGCTCTTCGCCGGCATGGCGCTGCTCGCCATCGGCCTGCTCTTCAAGGCCGCGGCGGCACCGTTCCACGTCTGGACCCCGGACGTCTACCAGGGTGCGCCGACCCCGGTCACCGGCTTCATGGCGGCCTGCACCAAGGTCGCCGCGTTCGGTGCGCTGCTGCGCGTCTTCCACGTCGCGTTCGCCGACGCCGCCTGGGACTTCACGCCGGTGCTCGGCGCGGTGGCGGTGCTGACCATGCTGGTCGGTGCGGTGCTCGCGGTCACCCAGACCGACATCAAGCGGCTGCTCGCGTACTCCTCGATCGCCAACGCCGGTTACCTGCTGGTCGGTGTGCTGGCGCCGAGCCGCGACGGGCTCTCCGGCACGATGTTCTACCTGGTCGCGTACGGCTTCTCGGTGCTGGCCGCGTTCGCCGTGGTGACCCTGGTGCGCGACGCCGACGGCGAGGCCACCCACCTGTCCCGCTGGGCGGGGCTGGGCCGGCGGTCGCCGTTCTTCGCCGGGCTGTTCACCTTCATCCTGCTCGCCTTCGCCGGTATTCCGCTGACCAGCGGCTTCACCAGCAAGTTCGCCATCTTCGGGCCGGCGCTGGACGGTGGTCAGGCCTGGCTGGTGATCGCCGGTGTGCTGACCAGCATGGTGCTGGCGTTCCCGTACCTGCGGGTCGTGGTGATGATGTGGCTCTCCGAGCCGGGCGAGTCCACCCCGACCGTCACGGTGCCCGGTGGGCTCACCGCCGCCGCGCTGATGATCGGTGTGCTGGCCACTCTGGTGCTGGGCGTCGCCCCGGCGCCGCTGCTCGATCTGGCTACCGGGGCTGCCGAATTCGTGCGTTGACCGAGGGATCGATCACTGGGGGTCGGCACGTGTTCACGTGCCGGCCCCCGGTGCGTATCCCCGGCCCGGAGCAGGTCGAACGCATGTGGCATGGTTGATAGCGTGGTGAATCCGGCGGGCGAGCGTTCAGGTGCCTCCGGCTCCGGCGGTCGGCGGGGTCGGGCGAGCACGAGTCAGTTTGGCGCGGTCGGTCTCAATCTCGTCGATCCTCGCGTCGAGGCGTCCGTGCTGGATGTGCTGGACACGGTCGAGGTCGAGTTGCGGGCGAGTGTGGCCAGCGCCGACCCGTTCGTCACCGAGGCTGCCCGGCACCTTGTCGAGGCCGGCGGGAAACGCTTCCGGCCGCTGCTGGTGGCACTCGGTGCCCAGTTCGGTGATCCCAGCGGCCCGCAGGTGGTGCCGGCCGCCGTGGTGATGGAGCTCACGCACCTCGCCACCCTCTACCACGACGACGTGATGGACGAGGCTGCCGTCCGCCGGGGCGCTCCGAGCGCGAACTCCCGGTGGACCAACTCGGTCGCCATCCTGGTCGGCGACTACCTCTTCGCCCGGGCGGCGGACATCGCCGCCGATCTGGGCCCCGAAGCGGTCCGGCTGCAGGCGCGCACCTTCGCCCGGCTGGTGCACGGCCAGATCGCCGAGACCGTGGGTCCGCGCGCCGGCGACGACCCGGTGACCCACTACCTGAACGTGATCGCGGAGAAGACCGGCTCGCTGATCGCCACGTCGGCCCGCTTCGGTGGCATGTTCGGTGGCGCCCCCGCGGAGCACGTCGAGGCCCTCGCCGGGTACGGCGAGACGATCGGCGTCGCCTTCCAACTCTCCGACGACCTGCTGGACATCGCCTCCGAGTCGGTGGAGTCGGGCAAGACGCCCGGCACGGACCTGCGCGAGGGTGTCCCGACGCTGCCGGTGCTCTACGCCCGCGCGGCGGACGACTCCGACGCGTCCTCGACGCGTCTGCGGGAGATCCTGGCGACCGGCCCGTTGACCGACGACGCGCTGCACGCGGAGGCGTTGGGGCTGCTCCGGGAGAGCCCGGCGCTCAAGCGGGCCCGGGAAACCGTTCGCAGTTACGCCGAGGACGCCCGCGCGCGCCTGGCCCCGCTGCCGCAGGGCCCGTCCCGCCAGGCCCTCGAATCGCTCTGCGACTACATCGCCGACCGCACCAGCTGATCCACGCCCCGGCTCGCGGCGGCGGGCACGCGGCTCAACAGGCGGCTGCCGACGAGCATGAGGGCGGCGGCGAGCAGCATCGCCACCGCCGCAGTGGTCCACATGGCGGGGTAGCCGAGGTGGGCGGCGAGTGGGCCGAGGCTCAGCGGGCCGAGGCAGCCGCCCGCGTACACCCCGGTCTGGGTGATCGAGGTGGCGGCGGCCGGTGACTGTGGATGGAGCCGGACCACGGCGAAGTTCATCAGGCCGGGCCAGGCCCAGCCCAGGCCGAAGCCGAGCACCACGCCGACCATCAGCGGCACCGAGCCGGTCAACGCGAGCAGGCCCAGGCCGGCCGCGCCGACGACCAGCATCGCGGCGATGAGGGCGACGTGACCGCTGTCGCGGCGATCGGCCAACCAGCCGGCACCCACCCGGGCCGCCACGCAGACCGCGCTGCCCAGGGTCAGGGTGAGGCCGGCGAGGCCCGGCGACAGCCCCCGGGCCGCGGCGGAGTCCACCAGGAAGGTGCCCAGCGCGTTGGCGGCGGCCGAGGCCAGTGTCGCCGCCGCGCCGATCACCACCAGCGCCGCCGTCGCCCGGCCGGCGCGCGTGGCGCCCGCCCGCCGAGCCAGACCGGGCAACTGCCGGGGTACGGCGGGCAGCGTCGTCAACGCGGCGACAGCGGCGGCCACGAACGCCCAGCGCCAGCCGACGGTGAGCGCGATGGTGGGCACCGCGACCCCGGCCAGCAGGGTGGAGACCGGAATGGCCGCCTGCTTGATGCCGAACGAGAGCCCCTGCCGGCGGGCCGGCACGTGCTGGGCCAGCGCGGTGTTGCTGGCCAACTGGCCGAGCGCGTTCGCCGCTGCGCTGACCGCCAGCAACCCGACCAGCACCGGGTACGACCGGGCGAGGGCGGCGACGGCCAGCATCGACCCGGCGGCCAGCACGATGCCGCAGCGGGCCACCAGGGCCGGACCGTACCGCTCGACCAGGCGGCCGGAGGGCACCGAGGCCAGCGCGCTGACCCCGAAGTAGACGGCCACGGCCAGGCCCAGGCCGGCCGGGGAGAAGCCCAGGTCCGTGCCCATCTGCACGGCGAGACCACCGAGCAGGAAGACGGGCAGTACGCAGGCCACGGTGGTGACGACTGCGCCGGCGCTCGCCTTGATCGGCTGGCGCCGGGCGATGGTCGGCTCGGGAGTGGAAACGGTGTTGGTCATCGTCCGGCAAATTTACGCGAACCCTGCTCAGGGCACGCATCGTGACCGACGGGGCACCATCTGTGGATGGTGATCTGGCATCCTCCACCCGAACAGGCATTTCGCAGCGGGCCTGTTTTTCATATGGTGTAAGTCCCCGGCGGCGGAGGTGGTTGTGCGCGACCCCTTGGCAGAACCTTCGGACCTGATCCGCAGCGTGTCCCGAGCGCTGCGGGTGCTGGAGTCGGTCGGTCGCGCCCCGAAGGGCCTGACCGTCAAGCAGATCGCCCGGCGGTGCGAGCTGACCGTGGCCACCACCTACCACCTGGTCCGCACCCTCGCCTACGAGGGCTACGTGATCCGTCGCGAGGACGGCACGTACATCGTGGGGTTGGAGGTGGCCGACCGCTACCGGGAGCTGGTGACCGCGTTCCGGGGCCCGCCAGCGGTCGGTGAGACGCTGCGGCGGGCCGCCCTGGACACCGGCTACAGCCACTACCTTGGTCGCTTCGTCGGCGGTCAGGTGGCCCTCACGGCGGTCGCCGAAGGGCACCGCTCGCCCTACCTGGAGGACCTGGTCCCCGGCTTCGACGAGGGGGCGCACGCGACCGCCCTCGGCAAGTCACTGCTCGCCACCCTCACCGCGGACCAGCGCCACCGCTATCTGCGGGAGTACGGCATGCGCCCGTTCACCACCGCCACGCTGACGACCACCGAGACGTTCGAGGCCGACCTGGCCGCCGGCGACCGGCGCGGCATGCAGTTGGAGATGGGGCAGTTCCGCCAGGGGGTGGCCTGCGCGGCGGTGCTCGTCTCGCCGGACAAGGACATGGAACGCCGGGTCGTGCTGGCCTGCGCGTTGCCGGCCAGCGAGATGATGACCTCCGCCCGGGTGGTGCGAGCCAAGCTGCTCACCGTGGCCCGTACCGTCGCCGACGGCATCGCCGCCGACACCTGACCGCAGCAACGCCGAGAGGCCCTCTCCCGGGCTGGGAGAGGGCCTCTCGTGGCGGTCCAGCGCCGGACCGCCTGAGCAACGTCAGCGGCCTACCGGCCGTGGGGGCAACGTCAGCGGCCTACCGGCCGCGGGGGCAACGTCAGCTGCCCACCGGGCCGCCGTCGAGGCGCCAGGTGACCACCACGCCCGGCTTGGCGTAGTCGCCGTCGGGCCAGTTCGAGGCCGGGTTCTCCACCGAGGCGCCGGTGATCTCACCCGGGTGCTGCACCGCGACGAAGACCGAGCGGTTGTCGCCGGTGATGAACGGCCCGCAGGTCTCCGCGCCGAGCGGCACGGTCAGGAACTGCTTGAGGTGACCCCGTTCGGGACCCTCCAGAGCGGTGGCGAACAGGCCGTCGTTGCTGCCCAGTGCGTTGCCGTCGGTGGAGATCCACAGGTTGCCGGTGGCGTCGAAGGCGACGTTGTCCGGGCAGGAGATCGGGGAGACCCTGGTCTTGTCGTACCCGGCGAAGAACGTCGACGGGTCGGTCGGGTCACCGCAGACGATCGGCAGTGACCAGGCGAAGGTCTCGGCCGCGTTGTCGTTGCGGTCCTCGACCAGCTCCAGGATCTGCCCGTGCTTGTTGGCGTTGCGCGGGTTGGCCTCGTCCGCGGCCGCCTTGTCGGCCTTGCCCCGGTCGGTGTTGTTGGTCAGCGCCACGTACACCTTGCCGGTGAGCAGGCTCGGCTCCACGTCCTCGGGGCGGTCCATCTTGGTCGCACCGACCTTGTCACCGGCGAGCCGGGTGAAGGTGAGCACGTCCGCGGCGGTCATCCCGTCGACGAACGACCGGTTGCCGCTGACCAGCTTGATCCAGCGACCACGGCCGTTGAACGCGCCGTCGGTGGGGAGCTTGCCCGAGCCGTCGATCTCGGCGGCGCTGGTCTGGTCGAGCTTCGCCACGTAGAGCGTGCCGGACTCCAGCAGGGTCAGGTTGTGCTTGCGGGCAGCCCAGGAGTTGCCCTTCATGAACTTCTTGTCGGAGACGAACTTGTAGAGGTAGTCGAACCGCTCGTCGTCGCCCATGTACGCGACCACGTGACCGTCCTTTGCGACGATCACGTTCGCGCCCTCGTGCTTGAACCGGCCCATCGCGGTGTGCTTACGCGGGCGGCTCTCCGGGTCGAACGGGTCGATCTCGACGATCCACCCGAACCGGTGCGCCTCGTTGGGATGCTTGGCCAGATCGAAGCGCTCGTCGGCGCGCTCCCACTTGCGGCTGCCGCTGGGGTAGCGGCTGGCGGTGCTGATGCCGTAGCGGTCCAGCTTCGGCTTCAGCTCGGCCGGGGCGGCGTCCGCGCCGACGAAGTACTGGTTGAAGTTCTCCTCACCGGAGAGCACGGTGCCCCACGGGGTCACGCCGCCCGCGCAGTTGTTCAGCGTGCCGACGACCGTACGACCCTTCGGGTCGGCGGCGGTCTTCAGCCAGGCCGAGCCGGCGGCCGGGCCGGTCAGGTCGAACTTGGTGCCGAGCGCGGTGACCCGCCGGTTGTACGGCCGGCGGCCGTTGTCGACCGGCTTCCACTGCCCGGTGCCCGCGACCCGCTCCAACTCCACCACGGACATGCCGTGCGCGGCCATGGCGGTGCGTAGCTGCTCCACGGAGAGCCCGTCCAGGCCGGGGAAGCCCGGGAACATCAGGTCCTCGTTGGTGTACTCGTGGTTGACCACGAGCAGCGCCCGCTTGCCCTGCTTGTCCAGTGGCAGCACGCCCACGAAGTCGTTGTTGTAACCGAACTGCTTGGACTGCGCCGCGGCGGTCTGGTGGTGCAGGTCGAACTCCGGCGCCCCCGGCAGCACCGGGTCACCCCACTTGATCACCACGGCGTGGTCGTAGCCGTTCGGAACGACAAGGGTGTCCAGCTTGTTCGGTGGGATCGGCTTGAAGGTCAGCGCGCCGTTGCCAACCCCGGTGCTGGGGCGACCGAAACCGAAGGCCTCCGGCACGTCCGGGGTGGTGGGGGCCGCCATGGCTGGCGCCGCCCCGGCCAGCGCGCCGGCCGCCGCGCCGCCGAAACCGAGGACCAACGCGCCGACCGCGCCGGCCCGGACCACGCCGCGTCGCGAGACCTCCGCGTTCACCACGTCTCCGAAGTACGCGTTGTCGGACGTGTTCGGTACCGGGTGGTCACAGGCGTTTCCGCAGCGGTACAGGCAGGTCATGGCGTCCCGGGTGCCGTGACGGGCGCCGGTCAACAGAGGGAGCAGCCGGGGACGGTCGCTCATGGGAGAAGCCTCCAGAGATGTCGGTGGCACGACAGGCTGCGTACCAGGCGGACGCTAGGAGGACGTGGTGAGCGCTCGTCGGCCTTGAGCTGAACCGGGCATGAACACATTCACGGGCGGCAACCGCCACGTGACCGGTGTGGCCTCGGGCTGAACTGATCGGCGTGACTGCGCGTACTTCTCATCGAACGCACCGCCGGACGCGCGCCGGAAGCGAGGAGACCGCCATCAGCGACCACGACGCCCAACTGCTGCGCGCGCTGCACGACGAGCACGCGGAGGCGCTGTACGCCCATGCCCTGCGGCTGGTCAACGGGGACCGGCAGCGAGCCGAGGACCTGGTGCAGGAGACGCTGCTGCGGGCCTGGCGGCATCCGGAATCACTGGACCCACGACGCGGCTCGGTGCGGTCCTGGCTCTTCACCACCGCCCGCAACCTGGCCATCGACGCCTGGCGGCGGCGGTCCACCCGGGTCGGCGAGGTGTTCACCGACGACCTGCCCGAACCGCCGGAGGTGATCGACGAGGCCGAGCGGGCGGTGGAGGCGTGGACCGTCGCCGAGGCGCTGAACCGGCTCAGCCCGACCCACCGGGAGGTGCTCGTCGAGTGCTTCTACCAGGGACGGTCGGTGGCCGAGGCGGCGTCCCGCCTGGGCGTACCACCGGGGACCGTGAAGTCCCGTACCCACTACGCGCTGCGGTCTCTACGGTTGGTCCTGGCTGAGATGGGAGTGACGGGATGACCCGGTGCGAGTTCGCGCACGACGATGGCGCGTACGTGCTGGGTGCCCTGGCCCCCGCCGAGCGGGCGGCCTACGAGCGGCACCTGGGCGGCTGCGACTCCTGCCGCGAGGCGGTCGCGGAGATCGCCGTCCTGCCCGGGTTGCTCGGGCGCCTCGACCCGGCGGGGTTGGAGCAGATCCTGCCGCCGCCGGCCCCACCCCGGGTGCCCGCGCTGATCGAGGAGGCCCGGCGTCGCCGACGTCGGGAACGCGCCGCCGACCGACGCCGGTACGCCCTGACCACGTTGGCTGCCGCCGGGCTGGCCCTGCTGGTCGGCGTGGGCACCGCCGTGGTGCTGCCCGGGCCGGCCGACCCGTCCGGGCCTCCGGTCGCGCAGAGCAGCACGCCCGCACCGCAGGTGTCGATGGTCGCCATGCGTCCGGTGGCCAGCACCGGGCCGGTGCACGCCGACATCGGGCTCATCGGCACCAAGTGGGGCACCGCGGTGACCATGCGCTGCGGGTACGACGCGCGGGCGAGCTACGGCAAGGCGTACCCGTTTCGGCTGGTGGCGCGCGGCCCGAACGGCGCCAGCGAGCAGATCGGCTCCTGGCTGGCCGCGCCGGGCGACGCCCTCCAGTTCACCGCTGCCACGAGGTTCACCGACGCGGAGCTGGTCAGCGTCGAACTCCAAAGAGCCGACGGCACACCAATCCTCACCTACGCGGTCCCCTAACCCCGACCCCGGCGCCCCGCACACCGTCCCCACCCCGTCTCCCCCCGCGATCTTGCACTTTCTGTCCCGGCATATGGGGCATAGAGCCGATATCGGCGACAGTTCCTGCAAGATCGGCGCGGGGTGAGGGTGGGGCGGGGTGGGGTGAGGTGGGGTGGGGTGAGGGTGGGGTGGGGTGGCGGGTTAGGCGATTGGGGCTGGTTGTTTGGGGGTTTGGGGGCGGCGGGATTGGCGGGCGTTGCGGACGGCATCGGCGGTGAAGACGACGAGGGCGAGCCAGACCAGCGCGAAGCCGGCGAGGCGGGCCGGAGGCATCGGCTCGTGGAAGATCAGCACGCCGCAGCCGAGCTGGAGGATCGGAGCCAGATACTGGATCATGCCGAGGCTGCTCAGGGGCAACCGGTTGGTCGCCCCGGCGAACAGGAGCAGCGGAGTCGCCGTGGCCGCACCGGCCAGCACCAGCAGCGCGGTGTGCCCGGCCGAGACGTGCCCGAAGGTGGACTCGGCGCGACTGGTCAGCCAGGCCAGATAACCCAGCGCCGGCAGCGCCAGCACCGCCGACTCGACGAAGAGCCCTTCCGCCGCAGGCAGCCCGAGCCGCTTCTTGACCAGGCCGTAGCCGGCGAAGCTGAACGCCAGGGTCAACGCCAACCACGGCAGCCGGCCGTAGTCCACCGTGAGCACCACAACCGCCGAGGCGCCGATTCCCAGCGCTACCCACTGTGTCGCGCGTAGTCGCTCCCGCAGCACCGTCACCCCGAGCAGCACCACGACCAGCGGGTTGATGAAGTAACCGAGCGCGGTCTCCACCACGCGGTCGGAGTTGACCCCGTAGATGTAGGTGCCCCAGTTGACAGCGATCAGCGCGGCGGCGGCGACGATCCCGGCCACCGCCCAGGGGCGTCGCAGCAGCGCCCGCAGGAAGCCGACGTTGCGCAGCGCGGCCAGCAGCAGGGCCACGAAGACGACGGACCAGACGATGCGGTGGGCCAGGATCTCCAGCGGGCCAGCCGGTCGCAACAGCTTGAGGTAGAGCGGAAAGAAACCCCAGAGCAGGTACGCGCCGAGGCCGTAGAGATATCCCAGGCGGAGTGACGTCACGTCTCAACCGTAAGGGGCATGCCGTCGCCTTGCTCCTTTCCGGTGATCGGTGTCACCGGTGGGCGCTGGTCGAGCTGCATCCATCGCTCGGGCGCGTCCAGTGGCGTGAAGCCCACTCGCCCGTACACCTGGTGGGCGTCGTTGGTGCACAGCAGGATCCGGCGTACGCCCAGCTCGGCCAGGTGGTCGCGGGCCGCGCCGGCCAGCCACCCGCCCAGCCCGCGACCCCGGGAGGCGCGGTCGACGTACACGTCGCAGAGCCACGCGAAGGTGGCACCGTCGGTGACGACCCGGGCCACCGCCACCTGGCGACCGTCCTCGGGCCGGTAGACGCCGAACGGCAGCGACCCGGCGAACGCCCGCGCGACGGTCTCCCGGTCCCGGCCGAGCGCCCAGTACGCGTCGGTGGACAACCAGAGGTGCACCAGGTCCAGGTCGAGTCGGGCGGGATCGGTGCTGAGCAGGTGGCCGTCAGTGCGCGTCAGCGAGAACATCCCGCGACGCTAACCGTCGGGGTGGGCTCCCGTGCCGGCCAATTCCCGAACTCCGGTCATTGGCCCGCCGGGGCCCCGGCCTTGGTCGGAGCCCCGGGCGGGCCGGTGTGTGCTGGCCGGTGGACGGTCAGTCCCGGTCGAGGACGGCGCCGAGGATCCAGGTCACGATGCTCACGAAGAGGGCACCGAGCACCGCGGCCGGCCAGAAACCGTCCACCGAGAACGGCAGCCCGGCCTGATCGGCGATCCAGCTGGTGAGCAGGAACAGCAGCCCGTTCACCACCAGCGCGATGAGACCCAGGGTCAGCAGGTAGAAGCCACAGCCGACGGTCTTGATGATCGGCTGGAGAACCGCGTTGACCACGCCGAAGATCACCGCCACCAGGAGCAGCGTGGTCACCGTCTCGCCGGCGGAGTCGGACTCCAGGGAGATGCCTGGAATGAGGAATGTGGCCAGCCAGAAAGCCAGAGCCGTGCTGGCCAGCCGAATCAGCAGACCTTTCAGAAAACCCATGGCGGGGATCGTGCCACGGACCTGGCACCGACGTAACCCGGCAGATGACGCGACCCTGGGGGATCACCCTCGTGCCGGACGCCCGATCAGTTGCGACTCGATCGGAGTGGGAGAGAGCAGCGCCCAGCGCAGTGCCCGCCGGTTGACCACGGCGACCATGTCGTCCCGGATCCGGGTCAGCCAGTCCGCTGAGCCGCCCAGCCCCAGCGCGGCGCCGGCCAGCGCCGCCTCGGCGGCGTTCAGCGGTTGCAGCAACGCCAGGTCGGCCCGGCTCAACGCGTCCACGTCCGCAGGGGTCAGCTCGTCCCGCACCACCAGGGTGGCCCGCCACGGCGGGCCCGGCTCCGCCTCGGCCGACACCGGCCCGGTGTCGACGACCAGCAGCAACGGACGCAGCGCGGTGCCCACCCCGTCGGCGACCGGTCGACCGGGTGGGATCAGCGGGATCGTCCCGCCCGGCGCACCCATCCCCACCCCTCGGACGAACGGCTCCCAGGCGCGCGGGCGTGCGGTCTGCACCACCACCAGGGCACCGAGTGCCAGGGCGCGCAGGGCCACCAACTGGGCGGCGGGTACTCCGCCGACCAGCAGCACCCGAGTGCTCTCCGGCCGGAACAGTCGCACGGTGATGGCTCTGCCGTGCCGGTTCGTGCCGACCATCATTCCCGCCTCGCCCAGGGTCAACTCCCAGTCCTCGATTGCGGGACGGGGCTGTGCCCCGGGTGTGGCCAGCGCCAACGGCATTGTGGCGGCCAACCCGAACAGGTGCGTGCCGTCGAGCCGTCGCAGCTCCCCGCCCAGGTCGGTCACCAGACGACTCAGCGCCTTCGTGGCCGCGGCCAGTTCGGTCGCCGTCCCGACGGCGAGGCGTACGGTCAGCTCGGTCGGCGCTTGACCGGGCCCGGTGGTCGGTGACGACCCCGCCGTGATCGACACCGTCGTCGCGGTCGCCGGCAGCGCGAGCAGCCGGGATACCAACCGTCGTCCACCCGCGCCGCCCGCGTCCGGCCACCGGACCAGCCGGAAGGTGGCCTGGACCAGGGTGCCGGTCCGGAGCGCCGGCCAGGACTCCCGCACCGGATGGCCGTCGTGGTGGGCCAACTCGCCCAGGACGCGTAGCGCCGCGGGCACGCCGAGCGGCCGTGCGGTCAGCGAGCCGAGTCGGCGGACGATGCGGCGTACCGTGCCGGCGAGTACGCGGCGCAGATCCTCCTCAGACCACCCGTCCACCCGCAGCACCCGGACCGCCACCACCGCCCGCTCCCGCCCGGCGAGCCGGCCGTCGGTGAGCTGCCGGTACGACGTCCCGACCGTGCCGACCGCGGCCGGCACCGGCGCCGGTGCCCCGGCGAGCAGCAGTTGGACCCGCAACGGCGGCACGTCCGGCCCGGCCGGGGGCAGCAACGCGGACGGCGCGGGAATCGCCCGGGACACGTCACCGAGCAGGTCGCTGGGGTCGCCAAGCTCCAGCAGCGCCACCATGCCCGCGGTGTCCTCCAGGACAGCGGCCGGCCCGCCGGCCAGCTCCGTCGAGCGGACGACGGTGCCCGGGGCGACCAGGTCGAGCAGATCGGTTGCTCCGGTCGGCCCGGTCAGCACCCGACGTCGGGTCAGATGCCCGACGCCGATGCCCAGCCACTCGAAGAGCCATCGGCCCCGCAGCCGGACCCCGGCGACCACCACCAGCAGTGCGGCAACGAATGCGGTGGCGACGATGACGGGTGCGGGCCGACCGAGGGCGGTGAGGACCAGCGCCGCGGCGACCTGCACGGTGACCAGTTGGCCGGCCCGCAGCCCCGAGCCCGCCCGCCGACCGGGCGCGACCCAGCGAGCGACGGGCGACCGGCGACGGGGTGTGCGTGGACCGGCCGAGCCGCGGCTGCCCGCTGCGGATCGGCCCGGCCCGGCCGGCTCGCCCACCCCGATTGCTCTCGGCGCGGCACTCGGCCCGGACCCGACCGGGATCGAGGGATGCGGCCCTCCGGTGGTGATCGCCGGCACCGTGCCTCCTCGACCAGTGGGACCGTGTCGGCGGCCGGCCGCCCCGGGCGGCCCGTCACACGCCGCGACGTGTTTGCCGCACATCGTAAGCGACCGATGGCTGCCGTGGTTGTCCACAGGGGAGGCGCAGGGGGTAGCAGAACCGCTACGAGGTCGCTACCGTCAGCCACGAAGTTCATCGCTGACCCGCGTCTCCCAGTGCTCCACGACCGGGCCAAGCGAACGACGCGTCCCCAGGGCGGGCGCGTCGACGGCCAAGGTGCGATTGAAGAGACGAGGTGACGTAAGGGTGTCCCAGACCCAGGCAGAAGCCGCGGTGATGCAGCAGACCGCCGCGAAGTTCGAGCAGGTGGACCAGTCGTTGCAGTCGATGTTGACCGGCCTGCTGGCCGAGCTGCAGGTGTTGCAGCAGGCCTGGCGTGGTGCCGGCGGCCGGTCGTTCGAGCAGGTCAAGCAGCAGTGGTCGCAGGACCAGGCGGCGCTGCACCGGGCGCTGCGGGAGACCGCTGGCGCGATCCGCACCGCCGGCCGGCAGTACGACGTGTCCGACGACGACGCGGCCAGCCGGGTGGCCGGCACCAACCGCGGCGGCATCCAGCTGCCGCTCTGATCCCGCTCGGGAGGGGAATCCGATGGACCACGGTGTGCTGGTCGTCAACTTCGCCGCGCTTCAGCAGGCCGGCGCGGACATTCAGAAGGCGCTGAACACACTCGACTCGCAACTCGGCCAACTCGAACGCGACGCGGCCCCGCTGGTGGCGAGCTGGACGGGTGAGGCGCGGCAGGCCTACGAGCAGCGGCAGGCGCGGTGGCGGTCCGCCTCGCAGGACCTGCAGGCGATGCTGCGTGACATCAAGCTGGCGGTGAACGACTCCGCCGCCGACTATCTGGACACCGAGAAGAAGAACACCGGGCTGTTCCAGTGACCGCGGTGTGCCGGGAGCGCTGACCGTGTCCGAGTCAGCGCTCCGGCCGCTGCGGCTCAGCGGTCGGGGCGGTCAGCTCGCCGGGTCAGGCCGGATCGGCCGGGCGCCAGCGTCGGCGGGCACCACGAGGCAACACCAGGGCCAGCAGCGCCACGGTGGCGGCGGTCGTGCCGACCACCGCGCCGACCAGCAGGGCCCGGTCCCGTGCTGTCGCTCGGCGGGCCTGGCGGGCGAGCAGCGCCGGGTCGGCCCGGTCGTCGGCGAGCACGGCGACCGGCTGCGGGTCGGCAGCGCGGATGCCGCTGGTCTCGGTGACCGCCCGGTACGGGTTCAGCACGCCGGCGCCGTACCCGCTGCCGTGGCCCGCGCCGGGAGCTGGATCGGCGGTGGCGATGATGCGTTCCGCTACCTGGGCGGCGGTCAACTCGGGCCGGTATTCCCGCAGCAACGCGGCGGTGGCGGCCACGAAGGGCGCCGCGTAACTGGTGCCCTCGACCTGATGGTGGCCCGCCCCGGGGGCTGCGGTCAGCACCTCGCTGCCCGGGGCGACCAGATCGACGTACGAGCCGGTCTGCGAGAAGGCGGCCCGCCCACCGTCCGCCCCGATCGCCCCCACGCCGAGCACCCCGTCGTAGCCGGCGGGAAACGGTTTGGGGTCCCCGCTGTCGTGCAGGTTGCCGGCGGCGGCCACCAGCACCACGTTTCGGTCGACCGCGTACCGCACCGCCGAACGGACTTCCGGGTCGTCGGCATACAGCACCACGGACAGGTTCACCACGTCGGCGTCGTGGTCGACGGCCCACCGGATGGCCCGGGCGAACTCGTCGGCGCTGACCGTACGCCCCGACTCCCGCCCCTGCACCACCTGCTGCTCACTCACCCGCACCGGCATGATTCGGGCACCCGGCGCCAAGCCGCGGAAGGCGACTCCGGGCCGGGGTGCCGCCGCGATGATGCTCGCCACACCGGTGCCGTGTCCGGCGCAGTCCTGACTGCCGTCCCCGCCGGGGTCGAGCAGGTCGGTGCCGGCCAGCACGCGCCCGGCCAACTGGGGGTGGACCCGATCCACCCCGGAGTCGACCACCGCGACGGTCACCCCGGCGCCGGTGGCCAGCGGCGCGAGCCGGGCGGGGTCGTACCGTTGCTGTGGCCACGGTGTGGTCGTGACCGGTTGGACGGGGGCGAGTGGGGTCGCGCACGACGGTGCCGTCCGGAGCCTGGCGGTGGCGGCGACGGCCGGGAGGGCCGGTACGGTCAGCAGGCTGGCGGCGAGACCGGCGAGGACCGGGCGCGTGATCGATCGAGACATTGACAGCCTCCGTATCGTGTCGGCTCCGGGACGGGATGTTATCGCCTCGCTCGCGCCCCGGCAGACCGCTGATGGCCAGCCATTGTGATCTTGGTATGACCTTGTAGGTTGTACGCGATACCTGTGGCCTGTTCTCGGAAGGAGAGGTGGCCGTGACCGAATGGGAGCCGGCCACGGAGGCCGAGGTGGCGATGCGCGACGCGCTGCGCGCCAACGACCAGGAGCTCTACTTCCGGCTCCTGTCCCGCAGCGACCTGTTGCTGCCGGTCTCCGCGCCGGCGCAGCCCGGCCAGGCACCCGCGGGCTGGGGCACCTGGACCACCGGTGGCCGGACCCACGTGCTGGCCTTCACGTCCGCTGCCGCCCTGCGGGCCTGCCTCGGCGAGCACCCGGGGAGCAACCGCCGCATTCCCTTCGCAGACCTCGCGGTCGGCTGGCCCAACCAGGAGTGGTGGCTCGCCGTCAACCCGGGTCTGCCGGTCGAGGGCTACCTGCCGGCCTGGTTCGTGTCGCAACTCTCCCGGGACGACGTGCGACTGCCCGGCCGCGCCATGGGCGCGCGCGCTCGCCTGGAGCGGGCGGAGACCCTGGCTCGCACCCGGACGGGCGCGTCCGGCCGGGACGCCGGGCCAGCCGCTGGATCGCCTCCCACGACGAGTGCCCCGCCGCCCGGGCTCGCCCCGATCCCGCCGCCCCCGATCCCGTCCGCCCCGATCCCACCCGCCCCGATCCCGCCCCGGAGGGCCGCGCGGGGTGCGATGCCCTGGACGGCGGGGACGCCGTCGACGCCCGGCCCGGCACCGCGGATGCCCGGGCCCGCTGAGCCGTCGCGCCGACCCGGCGAGGAAGACCTGCCCGCCGCCGGTCAGCGGTACCCGAGCGACCCACCCCGAAGTGGCGCGTCGGGCACCGGCGCGCTGCCCCGCACGGGCCGGCCGTCCCGGTTCACACCGTTGGCACCCGCCGACCGTCCCGGTGCTGGTCCGGCCGACCAACCGGGCCCGGGTGTGGGCTGGCCCGCAGCGAATCGGCCGGGCGACGCCGACGGTCTGGCCGCGGGCAACGGCAACGGTGGCCCCCAGGGCTCTCGGCGTTCCTTCTTCGACCCCGCCCCCGCCCGGGATCGGGTGTCCGACCCGGCATCGGGCGTGGGCCGATCCGGTGACCGCGCGGCCCCACCAACCCGATTCGGGCGGGGCAGCCAACCCTTCCCACGCCGCCGCCCGGCCGACGCGCCGGGCGAGGAGGCCGCGACACGGGCCTTTCCGATGACGGATCCGGACGCGACCCGGCCGCTGCGGCAGCCGGCCGGCGATCTCGGCGTTTCCCGGGGCGTACGCGCACCGGCATCCGGGGAGGAAGTCACCCAGCCGTTGCCGCCGCGCCGACCCGCTCCGATCGCAGAGGAGCCCACCCGGGCCTTCCGGATGACGGGTGAACCGCCGCCGAGCAGGGCGGCGCAGCGGCCCAGCCCTCCGGCGGACGAGACCCAGGCGATCCCACCAGGCCGGTTCGGGCCGGTCGATGAGTTGTCGACGTCCGTCGCGGAACCGGTCTCCGGCCCGCCCGCGCCGCGCCGCGGGTTCACGCCCATCGTCATCGAGGGCACCATCATCGAGTCCCGCGACCTCACCGACCCGGTCGAGACCAGCGGTCCGTTCGAGGCGACCCCGCGGCCCCGCCCCGCCGAGGCCGCCCCGCCGTCGTTCGGTTCGGCCCACTCCGGCCCGGGCCTGTTCAGTCCGTCGTCGTTCAGCCCCAGTCGGCCCGATCCTGGCCCCTCCGCCCCGCCCTCCACGGACCCGGCCGACACCGGCCACGCCGACGCCGGCTTGAGCGACGCCGGCTTGAGCGACGCCGGCTTGAGCGGTGCCGGCATGGGCGGCGTTGGCTTGAGCGACGCCGGCATGGGCGGCGTTGGCTTGAGCGGCGGCACGGGCGGCGCTCCTTTGCGCGGTGATGGCGGCGTACACACCGATCACCGCGATGGCGTCCCGGTCGCTGGCGAGCACGCCGACGCGGGCTCGTCGGTCGGCGTGACCGGCTCGGAGCACACCGTCAGCGACGAGAGCACGAGCGTGGGCGGCGACGGGCAGCGCCCGCCCGCCGACGAACCGGCGCCGATCGACTTCGAGCCGGCCAACACCGTCGAGGAAGACCTGCTCGGCGCCGCCAGTGCCGGCAGCACGGACACGTTCCTGTCCACCCTGTTGCTGGCCCGGGTGTTGCTGCCGGCGGCACCGGACTCGGCGCGGGGGAGCCGCCCGGGTGATTCGGGCTTCGTCTGGCGTACCGGGCAGCTCGACGGCGAGACGTACGTGGTGGTCTACACGTCGCCGGAACGCCTCGCCGACCACGTCGAGGACGAGGTCGACACGGTCCGGGTGAAGTTCGCCCAACTGATCCGGCGCTGGCCGGACGAGGACTGGTCGTTCGCCGTCAACCCGGGCACCCCGGTCGGCGCCAAGTTGCCCGGGGATCAGATCGTCGCGTTGGCCAACTGGGCCGCCGAGGTGGGGCTCGGTGACGACCTGGAGGTGGACCCGGAGGAAGCGCCGGCCGTGGCGGAGCCCACCGCCCGACCCCGGTACGCCCCGGCGGCGGTCGACCCAGCCCGCCCGACGGTCATGCAGAAGGCGATCGCGCCCAGCCAACTCGCCTACTACCTGGACCGGGGATACGACCGGGTCTCCGGCTTCGTGCACCGGGCCGGTGAGCTGGCCCACCTGACCACGCCGGCTCAGGTGCACGACGCGCTCGGCCTCAGCTACGCCGGTTCGCCGTTCGCGCGCGACGCTGAGGAGATCTACGTGCTGCGCTGGCCGGCGCACCGGCCGAGCCTCTACCGGATTCCGTACGGCGGTCAGAACGAGCCGGCGATGCGGGCCATGGAGGGCTGGGTCATCGAGCGGCCGCCGTTCCGAGGCAACGGCTTCGCCCCGGGCGAGAGCAGCGACGTGGTGGCGGAGTTCAAGGTGGACAGCGCGCGCCTTCCGCACGGCACGCAACTGTGGCGGATCGGTGCCGACGGCACCGAGCGGGTGGTCGCGGAGCTGGACACCGACGCGGTGGTCTGGCGACGGGTCGGTGAGGCGTGATGCGCGACGGTTACGTGGCCCGCTGGCAGGGCCGGGAATACCAGGCCAGCCCGGATGGCGACAACATCCGCCTCTACCAGCCCGAGCCGGGCGAGGGCTTCGAGGAGGTCCGCGCGGGCCGCTACGTCCGGGTGCTGCCGGCGAGTGAGATCGAGGATCTGGCGTACGTGCGGACCACCTGCACCTGGCAGGGGCAGCCGTTCATCGTGCTCGGCGAGCACGACGCCTGGCTGCGGGTGGAATACACCGGTGGGCGCTGGCCGGTGGCCGAGGCGATGCGGCTGGAGGTCTTCGACTTCGGCGTCTACCAGGGTTGGGCACCGGCCTCCGAGGTCACCGACCTGCGGGAGCAGCGGGTCTGAGCGGTCAGCTCTTGGCCCAGCGCAGGATTTCGCCGAGCACCAGCTCCGGTGCCTCCAGGTGGGGGAAGTGCCCCACCCCGTCGAGTAGCCGCCACTCGTACGGGGCGACGACGTAGCGGCCGGAGCCCAGGGCGGTGCGTGGCAGGGACGCGACGTCCCGGGCGCCGTGCAGTTGCAGGGTCGGGGTGGTCAGCGGCTTCTGCATCAGGCGGACGAACCGGTAGCCGTGCAACCTCAGCAGCGAACGGAACGCCCAGCGGTACCCCTCCATCGCGCAGAACGCGGCCTGCGGAATGCACATCGCCTCCCGGCACCGATCGGCGTACGCCTCGAAATCCGGCCCGGCCACCCAGCGTGGCCCGCCCCAACGGCGCAGGATCTCCGCGACGGCAGCCGCGCCGTCCCGGGTGAGTACGTGCTCGTAGCGGGGTAGCTGGAACTTCAGTGCGGGGGTGGAGGCGGCGAACTGCCCGCGCGGGTCGGCGAAGATGCCGGCGCGCAGTCGCAGCGGGTGTGGCGCCCCCAGCACGACGAGCCGGCGGACCAGGGCCGGGTGGAATGAGGCCACCGTCCAGCCCACCATGCCGCCGACGCCGCCGCCGACGATCGTCGTCGACCGTTCACCGAGGGCGCGGATCAATCCGGCGATGTCGGCGGCGAGGGTGTAGCCGTCGTACCCGCGGGGTGGTTTGTCGCTGGCGCCGTAGCCGCGCAGGTCGACGGCGACCGCTCGGAAGCCGGCGTCGGCGACGGCCGGCAACATCTGGTGCCACGCCCACCAGTGCTCGGGGAAGCCGTGCAGGAAGAGCACCATCGGCCCGGTGCCGGCCTCGACCACATGGAACCGGGTGCCGTTGGCGCCGACGAAGCGGTGCGTCCACGGCCCCTCGGTGAGGACGCAGGACTCGTCGACGGCTCCGCCGCGCTGGTCGGTCATGGCAGACAGCCTAGGACCCGGTTGCTGCCGACGGCCCTGGTGGTCGCGTTGAACAGGGAGAAGCCCGGGTTGTCCCCTACCGGCGAGAGGCACCGGATCCGGGTGTGTCACTGCGCGCGGGCGCTCGACAAAGGGCGACGCCCGGGCAGGTGACCCTGCCCGGGCGTCGCGTGTTGAAGCGGGATCGTTGGTCAGCTGATCCGGATCTTCATCGAGGTGCCGTCCTGCTCCAGAACCTTGATCTTGACACCGGTTGCGGGGAGCTTGACGCCGTGGTTCGGCAGCTCGTCGTAGAAGTACTTCTTGGTGTCGTCGAACAGCGGCTGGGCATCCTGACCACGGACGTACTGCGGCTGGCTGTTGAGGTGCAGGGTGAACGAGTCAGCCTTCTTGAGGCTGAACGGTGCGTCGTACACCTGGACCCGGGCCCGCCACGGAGCGCCGGTCAGGTTGTAGAGCGGCTCCGGGTGCGCGTCGATGTACAGGTTGCGACCCTCACCCGGGTGACCACCCGGGTTGGCCTCCGACGCCGGCGCGGTGTTGTTGTCGGAGAACCGGGTGTTCCAGTACGAGATGAGCAGGCCCTCCTGGTACGCGTAGTGATCCACCCAGTCCGGGCGGGTGTTCGCGTAGCCGAAGAAGTACGGGCCGGTCTTCAGGTACTTGTCGTACGAGACGTACGACCGGTTGCCGGCGATGTAGAAGTTGTCGAACTCGTTGGTGTAGGTCGACCCGACCACCTGGAACTTGTCGAGCGTCCAGCCACCGTCGGTCTCGGCGCCGTCGGTGAACACGGTCTGACCGTCGGCGGTCACGGTGATCGCGTCACCGAAGAAGCCGCCCTCGGAGACACCACCGTCGGTGACGTAGTGCAGGCGGACCTGCGCCACCTTGCCGGCGACCGAGGTCAGCGGGATGTTGATGTCCGCCCACGCGCCATTGCTGCTGCCGTCGAGGGCCGGGCGGCCCGCGCCGTCCACGCCGATCGGCGCGCCGTTGACCGTGCCGTCCAGGTCGGTCCAGGTCTGACCGCCGTCCGTCGACGCCTCGAAGTAGAGGAAGTCGTAGGTCGACTCGATGCTGTACTTGCCCTTGAGCGACAGCGCCGCCGTGGACTTACCGGTGAGGTCGAACGTCCTCGTCATCTTGGTGTCGAGGTTGTCGTCGTTACCGGAGAAGTACTGCTTGGAGCCTTCGAACGGTGCGCCGTAGTTGAAGGTGTATTCCCTCGGGGGCAGCACGACCACAACGGCCTGCGCTTCCTTCGAGTTGTACTCCTGCGGGCCGAGTTCCAGCGTCTTCTTCTGCCCTGCCACGACGGTCTCGTAGTCGAGCCAGCCGAGCTGGAACTTGTTCCACGCGCCGAGGTCGCCGCCACGGTCGCCGATGCCGACGTCGTTCTTGGCACCGAGCCGGCTCTGGGCCATCAGGGTCCAGTGCTCGTTGTTGTTGTCGGCCGGCCCGTAGTCGTCCGGCAGGCCCAGGTCGTGGCCGTACTCGTGGTAGAAGACGCTGCGACCGCCGTTTTCCGGCTGGATCGTGTAGTCGCGGATCCAGACACCGGTGTTGCCGATCTGGGTGCCGCCGATCGGGAAGTTCGGCGGGCCGACGGGCGAGCTGTTGAAGGCCGACCAGCGGTGGCTCCAGATGGCGTCCTCACCCTGCTGCGGGTCACCGTCGGCCTGGTCGCCGCCGGAGTGGACGATCTGGAAGTGGTCGATGTAGCCGTCCGACTCGTTGAAGTCGCCGTCGCCGTCGTAGTCGAACCGGTCCCACTGGTCGAAGGACTTCATCTCCGCGGCGATCTGCGCGTCCGTCCGGCCCTTGGCCTTCTGGTCGACGACCCACTGGTTCGCGGCGTCCTGGATCAGGTTCCAGGTGTTCGGGCAGACGTTGTCCGCGCAGACGGCCGGGTCGTTGGCCGGGTTGGTCGAGTCGTCCGCGATCGGGTCGTCGGAGCGACCGTAGCGGGCCTCGTTGTACCGGACCTTGACCCAGTCGGTCACTTCGCCTTCGACGCTGTAGCGACCCGAGGACTGCGCCTCGTAGTACTGCTTGAGCGACTCGTCGCCCGGGTTGGTGCCGAAGTAGACCTGGCGGAAGTGCTCCGGGCTGAAGTCCGGCTGCCAGATGGTGGAGTTGTCCACGGCCCGGTTGGGCTCGGGAATCTTGTTGTGCAGCGGTCCCTGGAAGGTCGCCGGCCCGGCGACGTCCGGGTTCATGTCCTTGTCCGGGAAGGACGGGTGCCGCTCGTCACCGAACTCGGCGAGGATCACGAAGATCTTGTCGGTCTTCTGGCGCTTGAGCTCGACGTACTGATCCTTGGTCTTCTTCGCGCCGGCGGCGGCGCGGGCGTTGGTGCCGCTGGCGCCGCTCGTCTCGCCGACCTTGACGACCGTGCTTCCATTGCGCTCGATCGGCTTGCTCCGACCGCTCAGCACGTCGCTGAGACCCTGCTGAAGCAGCGCGCGGCGCTTGTCCTCGAGCTTGTCGGGGAGTTCGTCCTTCAACGCCTGCGGCTCGGCGGCGGCCGGTGCCGCCGGCAGTTTGGGCTGAGGAGCCGCCGAGGCGGACGGGCCGTAGAACAGGCCCGTCGCCGTCAGTGAGAGCCCGAGCAGACCCACTGCGACTTTGCGCACGTGGTACCTCCGGTTTGAGGGAACCGACCCAACGGGGGTACAGGCCGGTGGGATATCGATCCCACTAGGGGGACCAAAGGTGAACATAGACACTGCTGCGACGGGTGGGAAGACGCATGCGTCGATTTGTTGCAAGATTTTGTTGGCAATGCTTTTCACCGTCACATACCGGGGTTTCATCAGCCACGCTGGTCAGCCGAGGGCGGGCGGCCCGGTTTGCAGTGACCAACATCGATCAACTCGGTCGGTGTACGACAGTGGGGCCGGTGGCGTTTCCGCCACCGGCCCCACTGTCCACTCAGCGATCAGTTCCTGATCTGCACGACCATGTCATCGGTCGGCTTCTTGCCCTGCTTGACGATCTCGATCCGGGTGCCGGTGCCGGCCACCTTCACCGAGTTCTGCTCGTTGTCCGCCGTCCAGTAGCGGTCCACCGCGCTGTCGTCGAAGACCGGGTTGGCCTTCAACTTCGGCAGGGTGACCGGCACCCCGTTGAGGTGGAAGGTCTGGGCGGGCTTGTCGTGCCGGCTGAACGCCGCGTCGAAGCCGTTACGGCGGTTGGTGACGGTGCCCTGGCCCTTGACCGTGATCGCGCCCGGGCGGACGTCGACCGGCAGGTCCAGGCCGTACCCCGGGTGCTCCGAGGTGTTGTTGTCGCCGTAGGCGTAGTTCACGTACCAGACCAGCATGCCGGGCTGGTTCGCGTACCGCTCCACCCAGCTCGGCCGGGTGTTGCTGAAGCCGTAGTTGTACCCACCGGTCCGCAGGGCGTCGTCGTACCCGACGTAGGTCCGGTTCTCCGCGATGTAGAAGCGGGGGTACGAGGCGGTCACCGAGCCGCCCATCCGGGTGAAGCCCTCGGCGGTCCACTCGGCAGCCAGCGTCTCGGCGTCGTCGGTCCACGCCGCCGTGCCGTCCTTGACCAGCGAAATGTTGTCCAGGAACACGCCCGTCAGGTTCGTCCCGTTGTCACTCTGGTAGCGGTAGCGGAACTGGATGACCTTTCCGGCGTACGCCGCGAGGTCGTAGTTCAGGTCCACCCACTTGCCGCCGGACGACCCGTCGAGACCGGTCTCCCCGGCGTCGATGAGCGGGCTGTCCACCGACGCCCAGGTGGCACCGTTGTCGGTCGACACCTCGGCGTAGAAGAAGTCGTAGTCTTCCTCGGTGTCGTACCAGGCCTTGGCGTTGATCGAGGCCGAGCTGGCGCCGGTCAGGTCGAGTTGGCGGGTCAGGCTGTTGTTCAGGTTGTCCGCGCTGCCGCCCCACCACTCGTTCGACCCGGCGAACGGCGTGTTGTAGGTGCTGGTCTGCTCCTGCGGCGGCAGGTTGACGACGACCGCCTGGGCCTTCGGCCCATCGCTGTCACCGGCCGGCCCGAGCGTCACCTGGGTGGTGCCCTTGCCGTACTCCACGGTGGAGTAGTTCAGCCAGCCGAGGAAGAGCTTCGACCAGGGGTCCATGTAGCCCGGGGTCGTCCCGATGTCGTCCTTGCCGCGGCTCAGCCACGATCCGGCGGACATCAGGCTCCAGAACCCGACGCCGTTGTCGCCGCCGACCGTGTCGTACAGGTCCGGCAGGCCGAGGTCGTGGCCGTACTCGTGGGCGAACACGCCCAGGCCGCCGTTCTCCGGCTCCGTGGTGTAGTCGCGGATCCAGAGACCGGTGTCGCCGATCTGCACGCCACCAGCCAGGTTGCCGGCCGGCCCGGCCTTGCCCGTCAGGTCGGTGAAGGCACCCCAGCGGTGCGACCAGATGGCGTCCTCGCCCTCGGCGCCACCGCCGGCCTCCTCGCCCTTACCGGCGTGCACCGCCTGGAAGTGGTCGATGTAGCCGTCGGGCTCGTTGAAGTCGCCGTCGCCGTCGAAGTCGTACCTGTCCCAGATGTCGAACTGGGAGAGGTACTGCTTGATCTGCTCCGGGGTCTTGCCCAGTCCGATCTGGGAGTCGTACCAGGACGTGGCGCTGTCCTTGATGAAGTTCCAGGAGCCGTCGCTCTCTGGGATGGCGTTGCTGCCGTACCGCGCCTCGTTGAACGGCACGGTGACCCAGTCGCTGACATCGCCACCGACGGTGTAGCGGCCGCCGGACTGCTTCAGGTAGAAGTCCCGCATCGACTCGCCGCCACTACCGTAGAACGTGTCCAGGTAGTGCTGGCGGTCGTAGTTCGACGACCACGAGGTGGTGTTGTCGTCGGTCGCGCCGCCGTCCCAGTTCCGGTCCGGCTCCTGGATCTGGCCGACCGTCGGGCCGGCTGCCCCGCCGGTGCGCGGGTCGGTCTTGTCGCCGAAGTTCACCAGCATGGTGAAGATCGGGTCGACCTTCGGCGGCTGCTGGTACTCGACGAACCGGTCCTTGATCTTGATGACCTTCGAGCCGTGGCGGTTTTCCAGCTTGGCCTTGCCGGAGAGCAGGTCGGCGATGGCCTGCTTGCGGATCTCCCGCTGCTGATCCGCCTTCGGGTCGGGGAGGTTTTCCCGGCCGTGCTTCGCCTTGTCGGATGAGGGGGTCGGGTTTGCCGCCGGGGCGCCGGAGGCTGGCGTCGCCATGACTCCCGCTGCCAGCAGCGCGGCCGTGGCGGTGGCCAGACCGGCTGTGACTCGTCGCCTCAAAGGTCTCCTCCTTTGTGGACCTGTGTTACATGACAGCGATCGTCGAAGCAGTCACTGTCATGTCGTGCGATACACACCTTTACAGAGCATCCGACCGGTTGTCACGAGTCGATCAAGCGGGCCGAAGGTGGTTCTGAGTGGTTTCGGAGCGATAAATCGTGACGAAACGGTCGTGGCCTGAGGCAACTTTTTACACGACGGTGATGTCAAGATCGTCGATGCCTCGCGGGATTACGAGGTTCCCGATACCTAGCGCCCGGGCCGACGGAAACGTCACGTCGTGCGGTGGGCCCGAACGCGGAACGGCCCGCCCGGAGCATGCTGCTCCGGGCGGGCCGCCGCGTTGATCCGTCAGACGACGGAGCTGTTGCGGGTCACTTCTTCGCCGGGGTGACGAAGATCGTGGCGGACGAGTTGTCCCGTGCCGCCTTCTTGATCGTGAGCGAGACGCCGTAGTTCACGCCCTGGTCACCAGGGTTACCGGTGCCCAGCACGATCGCGCCACCGCTGAGGGTCACGCCGTAGAACTCCGGCGCGGGGCTGCCGTCCGGGTGGGTGACCCGGGTGGTGTACGGCGCGTTGTTCCGCGACGGCAGCACCACCGACGCGTCGTTGTCCCGGGCGTAGGGAGCGCCGTCGCGCATCTCGATGCCCGGGTACCAGCCCTTCGCGTCAGTGAACGCCTGCACCGGCGGCTGCGCCTTGAACTTCGTGCAGTACGCGCTGTACAGCTCGCCCGCCGCCTCCAGGCACTCCGTGAAGGGGTACGTCTTCTGCAGCGTGAAGGCGGCGTTGGCCGACTGCGGGCGGCTGGGCAGGTTGTCCGTCACCGACGGGTCCTTCGTCGCCGCCACGCCGGTGCGCCGGAGCGGGTCGAAGTGCGAGTCGACGATGAGCAGCCCGCCCTTCGCGCCGTAGCTGGGCAGCGCGGTCATCTGCCCGGTGACGTGGTTGACGTCGCCGAGCGCGGTGTCCCGGTACCAGACCAACATGCCCGGCGCGTTGTACGAGATCCGGTCGACCTTCCACGCGTCGTGCGAGTAGATCGTGTCGTAGGTGTACTGCAGACCCTTGTCGAAGCCGTCGAAGTTACGCCACTCCGCCAGGTAGTACTGGGCGTGGACCTCGGTGCCGCTGGAGACCTTCCAACCCGCGCCGGTGGTGTCCACGAAGGTGCCCACGGTGGCCGTCCAACCGTTGGCGCCGCCCTCGACGTCGTCACTCCAGGTGGTGGCGCCGCCGCCGGTGACCGAGAAGTCGTCGGCGAACCAGTTGCGCTCCTGGAACGCCTCGTCGGTGGCCTGACGCAGCCGCAACTGCACGGTCGTGCCCGCGTACGCCGACAGGTCCACGTAGTCGTGCCGCCAGCCGTCGGTGCTGCCGGTCAGGCCGTACTTCTTGCCGCCGAAGTCGTTCATCCGGCCGTTCGGGTCGGCGTAGCCGTCCGGCGTGGTGACCACGGTGCCGGCCTCGTCGTACACCTTCTGCTCGGTCCAGGTCGTCCCGCCGTCCGTCGAGAGCTCGACGAAGCCGTAGTCCCAGTCCTCCTCGATGATGTAGTTGTTCCACATCCAGAACTTGGAGTCGGCCGCGGCCGGCACGTTGACCGAGCGGCTCAGCGTGACGTCGGCCCACTCCTGGTCGTTGTTGCTGTGCCACATCTTCGTGCCGCTGTGCGGGGTGGCCAGCGTCGTCACCTTGTCCGGCAGGTCGACCTTGATGCCGTCCTCGGCGTCGATCGGCGTCCGCGACGTCTGGCCGAGCTTCACCTCGCGGGGGTTCGACCCGGGGCGGATGGTCAGCGGGTCGGCCCAGCCGAGCACCCACTTGTCCCAGATGCCCATGTGCGTCGGCAGCGCCTGGAAGATCTCACCGGAGTGCGAGCCCGAGGCCATCAGGTCCCAGAAGTCCACGTCGGAGTCGGCGTTGCCGGACGTGTCGTAGAGGTCCGGCAGGCCCAGGTCGTGACCGAACTCGTGGGCGAAGACACCGACACCGGCGTCCTCCGGCTGCACGATGTAGTTCGACACCTTGAGGTTGGTGCCCGGGATGCTGTAGCCACCGGCGACGGTGGAGGAGTGCGCCCACACGGCGTACACGCCCTCGGCGCCGCCGCCACGGGACTTGCCCTGGCCGGCGTGCACCAGCACGAGGTGGTCGATCACGCCGTCGGGCTCGAAGAGGTTGCCGTCGCCGTCGCGGTCGGCCTGGTCCTCGATGTCGTAGTCGGCCCAGGGGAAGCTGGGGTCCTTCGCGGCGAGCGAGTCGATCGCGTCGGTCGCCAGGCGGCCGGCGCCGGCCGGGTTGTCCGGGTGACCGTTCATCGACTGCTCACGGCCGGGCACCCAGGCGCCGGTCTCGTCCTGGAAGCAGCGGTTCGCCGCGTACCAGCCCTCCGAGTGCGGCACGGTGATCCACGGGCTGGCCTGCCCGGCGACCGTGTACGCGTTCTTCGACATCTCCAGGTACATGTTGTGCATGGTGCGCCCGGACAGGTCGATGCCCTTCTTGTTGTCCGGGCCCTTCAGGTCCTTGCGGACCCGCTCGGTGATGCCCTCCTTGGTGTAGAGCATCTTGTTGTAGTGCGTCGGCGAGAAGTCCGGCACCCACATCGAGTTGTTGTCCTCGTACCCGAGGGTCGCCGGGTTCGGGATGTTGTTGTGCTTCGGGCCGTTCTGCACCGTGCCGGGGACGCAGGTCCGGTCCTCGAACACCGTCTTGGGGACCATCACCCCGGTGAAGTCGTCGTTCGCCTTGTCGTTGAACTCCACCAGCAGCGTGAGCAGCTTCGCCGTCTGCGTGGTCGGCGACTGCTTGAACTGGCGGGGGTTCTTGCCCGTCTTCAGCGACTTGGCTTCGTCCTTGGCCAGCTGCCGCGCGGCGACCGGGTTGCCCCGGGCGTGCTTCTGGTCGAATGCGCGGGCGGACGCCGCGGCAGGGGTGTAGACGCCACCCTTGCCCTTGACCTCACGGCCGGTGGTGTCCGGCTGCACCTCGGGCTCGGCGTAGTTGATGTAGTACTCGTCGGCGCCGATCACCGCCCGGGGGGTGCTGGACGACGACTGGGCCGCCGCGCTGCCGGTCACGGTCAGTGACGTGGCCGCGAGGGCGATGACGGGTAGCGCGACGAGTAGTCGTCGGCGCGACCCCGGATGGGAAGTTCTTTTCATGCCACTCCGTTCTCGGGCAGAGGACGTCGGTCGGCTCCGGCGCGGTGAGGCGCATCGACACCGCCCGACGCGCGTGAAACTAAATGAGAATCAACGCGCGCGGCGGGTTCGTGATCGATGCGTTATCCGTTCGGTCGGAGCGCGGCGGTACGTACCTCCACACAAGACAGCGGTGGGTGACGGTCCGTCCGGACCGCCACCCACCGCTGGGGTACGTCTGCCGTCAGTCCTCGTCGGACTTCGCGCCGGTCATCCCGGAGGAGATCAGGTCCATCACCGACGAGTCCTGCAACGTGGTCACGTCACCCAGTGACCGGTGCTCCGCCACGTCCCGCAGCAACCGGCGCATGATCTTGCCGGAGCGGGTCTTCGGCAGCTCCGGCACCAGCATGATCTGCCGCGGCTTGGCGATCGGGCCGAGCGTCTTCGAGACATGGTTGCGCAGGTCGGCGATGAGCTGCTCACCCGCCTCGCCGGCGATGTCCGTGCTGCCCCGGGGGATGGCGAACGCGACGATCGCCTGACCGGTGGTCGGGTCGGTCGCGCCCACCACCGCCGCCTCGGCGACCGACGGGTGCGACACCAGCGCGGACTCCACCTCGGTCGTCGAGATGTTGTGCCCGGACACCAACATCACGTCGTCGACCCGGCCGAGCAGCCAGATGTGCCCGTCGTCGTCCTTCTTCGCCCCGTCACCAGCGAAGTACATGCCCTCGAACCGGGACCAGTACGTGTCGATGAACCGCTCGTCGTCACCCCAGATGGTGCGCAGCATCGACGGCCACGGCTCCCGCAACACCAGGTAGCCGCCACCACCGTTCGGCACCGACTGACCCTGGTCGTCCACCACGTCCGCCACGATGCCCGGCAGCGGAGTCATCGCCGAACCCGGCTTGGCCGCGGTCACACCCGGCAACGGGGAGATCATGATGGCGCCCGTCTCGGTCTGCCACCAGGTGTCCACGACGGGCAGTGCCCCGCCGCCGATGTGCTCCCTGTACCACATCCAGGCCTCGGGGTTGATCGGCTCACCAACGCTGCCGAGCAGCCGCAGCGACGAGAGGTCGTGGCTGGCAGGGATGTCCTCGCCCCACTTCATCATCGTGCGGATCAACGTCGGCGCGGTGTAGAGGATGCTCACCCGGTACTTCTCGACGATGTCCCAGAAGCGACCCTTGTGCGGGGTGTCCGGGGTGCCCTCGTACATCACCTGCGTGACCCCGTTGGAGAGCGGGCCGTACACGATGTAGGAGTGACCGGTGACCCAACCGATGTCGGCCGTGCACCAGTAGACGTCCGTCTCCGGCTTCAGGTCGAAGACCGCGTTCGCGGTGTACGACGCCTGCGTGAGGTAGCCGCCCGTGGTGTGCAGGATGCCCTTCGGCCGGGCCGTGGTGCCGCTGGTGTAGAGGATGAACAGCGGGTGCTCGGCGTCGAACGGCTGCGCGGTGTGCTCGGCCGACGCGGTCTCGACCGTCTCGTGCCACCAGAGGTCCTTCTCCGACCACGCCACCTCCGCACCGGTGCGGCGCACCACCAGCACGTGGTCCACCGACGGGCAGTTCGCCACCGCCTCGTCGACGGTCGGCTTCAGCGCCGACGGCTTGCCCCGCCGGTAACCACCATCGGCCGTGATCACCACCTTGGCGCTGGCGTCCTGGATCCGGTTGCTCAGCGAGTCGGCCGAGAAGCCGCCGAAGACCACGCTGTGCGCGGCGCCGATCCGGGCGCAGGCCAACATGGCCACCGCCGCCTCCGGGATCATCGGCAGGTAGATGGCGACCCGGTCGCCGGCGGTAACGCCCAGGTCGGTGAGCGCGTTCGCCGCGCGACAGGTCAACTCGTGCAGATCCGCGTACGTGATGGTGCGGGTGTCGCCCGGCTCGCCCTCCCAGTGAATCGCCACCTTGTCGCCGCGGCCCGCCTCGACATGCCGGTCCAGGCAGTTGTACGCCACGTTGAGCTGCCCGCCGACGAACCACTTCGCGAACGGTGGGTTCGACCAGTCGAGCACCTCGTCCCACTTCTTCGACCAAGTCAGACGATCGGCCTGCTTCGCCCAGAAGGCGAGCCGGTCGGCCTCGGCCTCGGCGTACGCGTCGACGGTGACGTTGGCGTGCGCGGCGAGTTCGGCCGGCGGCGGGAACTGGCGCGTCTCACTCAGCAGATTGGCCAATGCCTCGCTCATGCCGTGACTCCTCGTCCTCGGGGTGACCTGCGTCTCGATGGCACGAGGGTAGTCGCGGGGCCCTCGACCGGCGACGGCTGCCCACGCCGTCGCGCCGAGCGGCCCCCGCCACGCGCCCGACGGCCGTCGCACCCCGTACCCAGCCCCGCGCTCACGCCACGCCCCTGCGCGGCCTGCCTGCCTGGCGCCCCTGTGGTCGCGCCCCTGCCCCGCGTGCTTGCGGTCGCGCCCCTGCCCCGCGTGCTTGCGGTCGCGCCCCTGCCCCGCGTGCTTGCGGTCGCGCACCTGCCCGCGCTCACGCCGCGCCCCTGCCCCCCGCCCCTGCCCCGCGCCCCTGCCCCACGCGCCTGCGGTCGCCCTTGCCCCGCGCGCCTGCCGCCCGCGCTTGATCGACACGAGGTCGGCGATGTGGCGGTATCGAGGCGGTGGGATACCCCCAGTTCGGCGACCTCGTGTTGACCTTGCCCGGATCGTCGGGTGAGGTGGTGCGGTTGGTGGCGGGAGCCGCGATGCGGGCGGGTGCGGCCCGGGCGGCGGAGTCGGGTCGCTAGCGTGGCGGGGTGACCACCGACCCGCTCGCGCCCCTGCTCGCGCTCGCCGACATCTCCGCCACCGTCGAGCGTGCCCGCGAGCGGTTCGACCAGGCACTCGGGCACCGTGCGCTGCGCCGGAACGGCGGACAGGTCGCGGCCGAGGTCAGCCTCCGTTCAGCGGTGGCCAGCGCCGCCCTGGAGGGGGCGGTGCACGAACGCGAGGCGGTCCGCGCCGGCACCGTCACCGATCCGGTGCTCCAGGGGGCGCTGCGGGTCGCCGGGGCGCTGCCCGGCCTGAGTGAACTCTGGCCGAAGGCCCCCCGGCAGGCGCTCGCGAAACTGCACGTGCTCGCCGCCCGGGAACTGGTGCCGGAAGCCGAGCTGGGCCGCCCGGTAGCCGACCCGGTGGTCGCCACCCGCCTCGATGGGCTGGCCGGGCTGGTCGCCGGCGGCACGAAGGTCTCCCCACTGGTGCTCGCCGCCGTCGTACACGGGGAGTTGCTGAACCTACGCCCGTTCGCCGGGCCGTCCGGCGTGGTGGCCCGCGGGGCCGCCCGTCTGGTGCTGCTCGCCAGCGGCCTCGACCCGCGGGGCCTGCTCGCCGTCGACGTCGGCCACCGCGAGCGGGAGCCCGAGTACGTCGGCTCGGCCGGCGCCTTCGCCACCGGCACCCCGGACGGGCTGCGCTCCTGGCTACGCCACTACATGGCCGCCGTCGAAGTGGGTGCCGACCAACTCACCGCCATCGGCGACGAGATCCTCGCCGCCTGACGGCGCGGGTCACGCGCTGGCGGCGGCGCAGGTCACGCGCTGGCGGCGGCGCAGGTCACGCGCTGGCGGCGGCGCGGGTGCGACGGTGCCGCCCGTACCACGCGATGCCGATGGCCACGCCCACCCCGACCCCCAGCGCGGCTGCGGCCACCGGAACGGCGGGCCGCTCCCGCAGGCGACGGCCCAGCGGGATCGGATGCCGGAACTCCAGCACCGGCCAGGCGTTCTCCGAGGCCAGCTTGCGCAGCTGCCGGTCCGGGTTGACCACGCTCGGGTGGCCGACACACTCCAAGAGCGGGCGATCACTGTACGAGTCGGAGTAGGCGTACGAGTCGGCCAGGTCGTAGCCCCGGGCGGCAGCCAACTCGCCGACCGCCTCGACCTTGCTCGGACCGGCCGCGTAGAACTCGACCTCGCCGCTGTACCGGCCGTCCTGCACCGTCATCCGGGTGGCGATCACGTCGGTCACCCCGAGCAGTTCGCCGATCGGCCGGACCATCTCCTCGCCGGACGCCGAGACCAGCACCACGTCCCGCCCGGCCGCCTGGTGCTCCTCGATCAGGGCGGCGGCTTCGGCGTACACGTAGGGGTTGATCAGCTCGTGCAGTGTCTCCGCCACGATCTGGCGGACCTGCTCCACCTGCCAGCCCTTGCAGAGCGCAGCCAGGTAGTCCCGTGTTCGGGCCATGGTCTGCTCGTCGGTGCCGCCCAGCCGGAACATCAGCTGCGCGTACGCCGACTTGACCACGTCACGCCGGGTGATCAGCCCGTCCCGGTAGAACGGCCGACCAAACGCCAGGGCGCTCGACTTGGCGATGACGGTCTTGTCTAGATCGAAGAAAGCGGCACTTCGGCCCACGGCGCGAAAGTCTAGCCGGATGGTCTATCGTCGGCGGGTGCCCGGGGTCAAGCCACCCCTCGGACCTGCGGGCTGGCACCACCAACTCCGCTCCGTGTGATCGCGATCACACTCTGCGAGGAGATTTTCGCAGTGAGTGGAGTCGGCACCACTCGACGTGACGGGCCCGCTCAGGCAGACTTGTCCGTACGACGAGCCTTCACATCCTCGAAACAGACAGACTCTCAGCGGTTGCACCCCCCGTGGCCGCTGAGTGGTTCGGCTCGACCCCCCCGGAGCCGAACCTTCGACGACCCCCGTCTCCCCCCGACGGGGGTCGTCCCTTTGCGGGGAGCGCTCCCGGCCAGGTGAAGGCGTGTCTTCCGGGTCGGTCGGTCGAGGCGACGGACGGAAAGTCAGCGAATTGTCAGCGAAGGTCAGCCGGACCCGGTCGGCGTAGTCCTCGGGCGTGTGCGTGTACCGGTCCAGCGTCGTCGACGCCTTCTCGTGCCCGACCACCCGCTGCACCACGTTGACCGGCACGCCGTCGGTCACCAGCCAGGTGATGTACGAGTGCCGAAGGTCGTGGAACCGCAGCCCGCCGACTGCAGATGCCGCCGCGTGCGCTACCGCCGCCGCCTGCGTCGGGAACTCCGCCCGCTGCTCCCGGCCGTCCCGGTCCGGCCACACCGCCAGCCATCGGCCCGGTGCCCCTTCGGTGACCCGACCGAGCAGGCCGGCCCGCACCAACGACGGTAGCCAGATCCGCCGCCGGAAGTTCGACCGCCGCTGCGGCCCGCCGTCCCGGTCCGCGAAGACCAGCGCCCGGCCGTCCGGGGAGGCGGCGCCGCGCCGCTGGCGCAGCTCGTCGACGAGGAACGGTGGCATGGGTACCGCCCGCACGCCGGCCCGACTCTTCGGGTACGCCCGCAGCACGATCCCGCCGTGGGTCTCCACGGCCACCTGGGCGACGTACAAGAGCCCTCGGTCAAGGTCGACCGCCTCCCACGGCAGGCCCGCGCACTCACCCCACCGCAGTCCCGCCCCAGCGGCGGCGCAAACGATTCCCCGGTGTTCGGCCGGGACGCCCGCGATGAGGACGTGCGAACCGGTCAGCCGCAACCGGTACGCCTGCCCGTCCTCCTGGACGCCGAGCGGCAGCCCGTCCAGTTCCGGAACGTCGCCGACCGGTAGTGGCGCGACGATGCCGGCAAGCGGGTCGCGGCGCATCAAGCGGACCACCACCCGATCCGGCCGGTCCGTCGAGCGGGCCTGACCGGTGGGCAGGCGAAATGCGTAGGCGAGGCGTTCCGCGGCCTGCCCCCAGTCGTCGGGGATTTGGCCCGGCAGCATCCGCACGGTCAGCTCATCGCCGTAGCGGTCGCAGCGCACCCGCAGCAGGCGGGGCACGTACCGGTCACCGCCGAACACGGTCGCCAATCCGCAGGTGGCCATGACCGACGCCCACCGGGGCCGGTAGACCACCAGGGCGCGGACTCGGGCAACGAGCGGGTACCAGCCGAATCGCAGCCACGACAACGGGTGCCACCGCCACCAGACCACGCAACCGGCGGCAACCGCCGCGACGACGCCGGCCAAGACGAGGCCACCGAACTCGACCCGCACCCAAAGCGCGAGGCCCGCAGGCGCGGTGATCCACCAGTAACGGGCCGCCAGCACAGCGAGACGGAACAGACCCCGACCCAGCCACCAGAACACCAGCAGCCAGCCCGGAACCCGCCACGCGGGCAGACGCACGTTCATCGGCGCGACGGGGATTTTGTCCCCCGGGATGATGTTGATCAGAGGCACAGGTCACCGCCCTGACCGCGACGGCCACGGCCCAGCGTCGAGACGCAGGACCGGCACGACATCCGGCGCAGGTCGAACCGGCGCGGCTTCACCCACCGGCAGCAACGCGGGCAACGGATTGCCGAGACCGAGCCGAGAGCAGGCGGCAGCCGAAGCGCCGAACGGATCGCCGCTTCCGCCTCCCGGTAGGCGTGCCGCAGGCCGGCCAGGTGAGGGCGTAAGACCATCAGCAGCGCGCCGACCAGCAGCGGCAGGGCGATGATCAGGGCAGGGTGAACTACGGTGGGCATCACGCCCTCCTTCATCGGACGAGGGATGGGAGAGCGCGGGAGCGGGCCGGGACTCTTGGCGGGGAAACGACCCGCCCCGCGCGCCAAACAGCGACCGGTCAGGCAGCCACCGAACCCGGCATCACCGAGGCCGGACGGATAGCCGCAGCCCGCAGCGAGTACGCCATGCGGGAGCGGCAGTCACCCGAAGACCGGCCCGGCTTGCACCGCTGCGAATCCACATACGGGGTCAAGGTCAAGCCTTCGAACTCCACAGCCGGCGGGTAACCCGGCACTGTCGACGGCGGTGGCACCGGCTGCTGCGGCGCAACCACCTTCACCTTCACCTCAGTCGACCGGCCGAACTTCCCGGCCTCCGGGTCCAGGTCCATCACCCGCACCACCCAGACCCGCTCCCCGGTTTCCTTGTCCCGCGCCTGGTTATCCGCCTCACCACGCCGCTCAAAATCGATCTGTGGCGAGACACCGAGGCACAACGCCCCGGCGGGGAAGACGTACTCGGACGGAACCGGCACCTTCAACGTCATCGGAACCACTTCGAAACCTCCATCAGAATCGCCAACTCAACTAGTTGACTTGTTAAGTTGGATCAAAAGTAGGCGCGGCTGACTTGACTTGTCAAGTGAAGTATTTGCCTGGATTAGTCGAGCGGGTACACGTCTTCGAGATCGTGCCGACGGGCCGGCAGGAGAAGATCCACCGCCAGTAGCGGCCTGCCTGTCCGATCGCAGACGGACAGCAGCACTGTCAGCACCGGGTCGTGCTCACCGACCTGCAAAAGCTGCGCTTCTTCGGCGTCAGGAAGACGGGCCGATATCCGCTCGCTGACATGGTCGAAGCGGACGCGCTTGCGAGACGCCACGTGCCGCAGCAACCCTTCGGGAAGAACGTCGGCACTGCCCACCCCTGTCCCGCCGGCCAGCTCGGGCCGCAGGTAGGCCGTGCCGAGTTCAACTGGGCCGAGACCATCGATGGCAATCACGCGGCGGCGCGCGACGACCGGCGTGCCGGGCTCCAAGCCCAGGGCTACAGCTGCACGAGGAGGGGCAGGCACCACGCCCGCAGCGAGCAGTGTGGAGCCGACACGCTCATCGTCTTCCAAAACCGCATAGCGGCGCTCTCTCTGTCGCTGGTCGGCGCCAGTGGGTCGACCGAGGACGAATCGGCCTTTTCCCTGCCGGCTGTCGATCCATCCGTCTTGACGCAGTAGGTCCAGGGCTCGCACGACGACCGGTCGAGAGGCACCGAACTCGCGGACCAACTCTGTTTCGCTGGGCAGCATTGAGCCTGGCGGGTACGTGCCGTCCTGGATGCGTTGCTGCACCGCATTGACGATCACGACGTACTTCGGCGGCGCAACTTCGATCGGCACCGTTTCACCCCAGACGACAACTCAGCTTGTCAACAGGCTATCTGCGCTGCTCAGGTTCTGTCCAACGTCCCGCGTTGGCCATCCGAGTTGGCCTCGGGGCGAAGCTGCTCTGCCACTGACTCAGAGCGGTCTTCAAGCGGGCATTCTCCGCTCGGAGGCCAGCTTCTACGCCATCCCGCGCGGTCAGCTCGTCGACGACGGCACGGAGAAACCCATAGACCTGTTCCTCGGCCAAGCCGCGTCGCCCGAAGTTGGTGCGACGGAACCGGATTCGCTTCACCTGCTCCGGGCAAAGCCGGGCCAAGCGTGACGCTGCCCGGAAGACGCCAACCGAATGCATGGTCACCGCAACCTCCTCGAAGTTGAAACTGTCGTGCCGGCCTTCCGCCTCGCCCCGCTCCGCCCGGCGTGACCGGGGGGAGCGGGGAGTGCGCGCGCGGCGGCGGGAGCAGCAGTCGGAGTGATCAGTCGCAAGCCGGCGCGCTGCACGAAGACCTCTCGCCGATCGACGGCATTGCCCGCGCGGTCGAGTGAGTAGCCGGTCAGCCAGACCCAGCCGTCGTACGTCGGTCGGTCGCAGACTTTGATGACTCGGAAGATCAGCGAGCGATCCCTGCTGAACTGCACCGACGCACCTTCGCCGACGTGCAGAACGTCGCCCGGCTTTGGAAACATCACCGCCCGCCCTCGCTTAGTGGATGGGCACCGAAGCAGGCGGGCTGTGGCCACGGCCGACACCGCGAATCGCCTGCCTGCACCTGCTCCGGTGCCCTGCTCAGGACGCAACCGCTACGACAAATGCCGCTGATCGCAGGTGCCGGCCGGTGCCGGCGCAGTCAGGGCAGTCCCGCCGTTGCAGCCGGTCCGGATCACTCGGCGCGCGAAGCGACCGCCGAGGGCTGGCCATCTTCCATCCACGCCCCTCGCAACCCGAGCAGGAAGCGTCGGCCCGTGAAGCGTGGTGCGTCGCCCCACCCGATCGCCCCTCGCCCACGCACTTGAGGACCCGGATACCGCCCCCGGCTACCTCCGCAGCCGGATCGACGCGGGCACGAGCGGTTCGGTGCCATTTTGACACATGCATCTCAGCGACCAGTACATGCACAATTGCGGTGGGTGAGACGTCCATGGTGGAGATAGAACACCCGGTTGCGGAGACCGATCGAGGACCGAAACAGCACCTCTGACGGACCTCGGGCGGACACCATGAGGACCTGCGTTGTGCTCAGGACCTCACGTAAGTGAGCGTGGAGATAGCCCATCAGGAAGGCGTCGACGATGGCCCGAGATCGCCGCGAACCCCGAACGGTCCTGGAGTACCTGATCCAGTGCAGCGACCGTACGTACGAGGAACTGGCCGACGAGTTCAGCCGCATGGACCCGCGCGCGGCGATCAGCGCGCGGCACCTCGGTCGGCTGGCTCGTGGCGAACGGGACCTGGCCTCATCAACCCCCGCTACACGGCGGGCTCTGCAGGCCATGTTCGGCAAGCCTGTCGATGAGTTGCAGCGCCCCTGGGCATCCCACCAGTTGACCCCTGCGCCGGCCCGACAGCTCATCGTCGAGCCCACCGGCGCCGGCCCGGAAAGGAACCTCCTCGCCATGGCCGCACAACGCGCCCGCCAGTACGCAATGCTCGCCGCCGAAGCCACCTCCCCGGCAGCCATCGACCAGCTCACCGAGGACGTGCAGCGCCTCGCCCTCGCCTACCCGCAGCGACCGGTCAGCCAGATCCTGCCGGACCTGGCCGAAACTCAGGACACCCTGTTCACGCTGCTCGAACGTCGCCAACAGCCGACCCAGTCGCGTGACCTGCATTTCCTCGCTGGCATTACCAGCGGCCTACTCGCCAAGGTCTCGCACGACATGGCCGACCCGCACTCCGCCATGCTGCAAGCGCGAACCGCCGTCCTCTGTGCCGACCAGTCTGGCCACCCCGGGCTGCAAGCCTGGCTCCGCGGACTTCAATCGCTGGTGGCCTACTGGGCCGGCCGGTACGCCGAAGCGGTCCGCTACGCCGAGGCGGGACGCGAGTACGCGACCCAAGCGGGCGGAACCTCGGCCGTCTGGCTGCCCGTCAGCGCCGCACGCGCCTACGCCGCGCTCGGTAACGCGGAACAGGCCAAGGCCGCCATCACCGAGGCTGAGGACACCTGGTCACGGGTACGCCCCGACGAGATGGACGAGATCGGCGGCATCTGCACCTTCAACCAGCCCCGCTCGCTCTACTACGCCAGCGACGCCCTCGCCTGGCTGCCTGGCGAGGCCGACTCCACCGAGCGCTACGCCCTGCGTGCCGTCCAGGCGTACTCCGACCGCTACGACCCGGCGTGGGCGTTCGGCGACCAGGCCGGCTCCCACACCAACCTCGCCATTGCTCGCGTCGCCAGCGGAGAGCTCGATGCCGCCGCTGATGCCCTCGCCCCCGTGCTCGATCTTCCCGCCGACCAGCGCATCAACGGCGTCATCCACTCGGTTCGTCGTGTCCACCAGGCCATTACCCGGGCCGGCCACGCCAATGACGCCCGTGACCTCATCGATGGGATCGAGCACTTCACGCACACGCCTGCCAACGCCCTTCCTCGCTAAGGCACCATCAGCACATGTACCCGATTACCATCCCCGGCCGCGTCATCACTCTTCGCGAACTGCGACCCGATGACGCGGCCGACGCTTTGGCGATCGTCGGTGACGACCGGGTGACGCAGTGGCTCTCGTTCGACAGCCGCGACCAGGCCGCCACTGTCGCCATGGTTGAGGGAGCTGTAAGCCGTGCGCAGATCGACCCTCGCATCGAGTACTACCTAGCGGTCGCAAACACCTCCGATCGCATGATCGGCTTCGCCCGCCTCGGACTCACCGGGCACCAGGCCGCCAAGCTCGGCTACGCCATCGGAGCGGAACACTGGGGCCACGGCTACGCCACCGACGCAGCCCGAACCATCATCGACTACGGCTTTCGAGAGCTGAAGCTTCACCGCATCACCGCAGCTATCGGCCCCGACAACGCTTCCTCCATCGGCGTCGCCAAGCGGCTCGGGATGCAGTACGAAGGCCGGCTGCGCGATCACGTCTTCACCAACGGTGCCTGGCGTGACTCCCAGCTCTACTCGATCCTTGCCCCGGAGTGGAACGACACCGCCGGTTGAGTGGCCCTGGTCGTTCAGTACGAGCGCGAGCAGTTCTGATCATGGTGGCGGTACGATCGCCGCCATGCGCGACGCCGACACGCCGCCGCAGGAACCCGCCGACCATTTCCGCGCTCGCGCCGAACTCACACCTCGCCAGCAGGCGGCCGTAATCCGAGCCGCTGCAGCCGAAGTGCGCCAGCGCGTGCAGGAGTGGCGCGACTCGTCCGCGTGGCAGGACACACCGACGAACGCCCACCGTTACCAGGCGACCATGGCCGGAGTCGCGGCGCTTGACGCCGTACCCGATCCGACCACTAAGGAGGAACTTGGCGAACTGTTCAGTGCCGTCCGCCCCCTACTTGCTGAGTGGCGGCCGAGCCGGCCTGGTCCCGAACAGCACATTTTCGTTGCGGTCGAGCGACTTCGGAAAGCGTGCGGTAGCGCCGACCGCGCCGAATGACTTTACGTTTCCAAGGCGCCCGACAAGAGGGCCACACGCGCCTCCGTGAAAGCGCACAGCCCGGCTCCTCTGCGTTTGGGCCAGGGCCGGGACCGCACCGATCGTCCGGCGGATGGCGCGGACAGCCATGGCCGGCTGGACGTCGGCCGGCCCCACCGGCGGGCTGGCCGACGGCAGGACGGGACGGCAGCGTTCACGCTAGGTGCTGCTTGGTTGATCTCCGAGGAACCCTGGAGTTGCGGTGACAGCCTAGGGAAACCGAGTCATCAGCGCACGAGTGGCACATGTGGTCCACTATGTCCACGTGGACCGACGAACGAGACTGCATGTGAAGGTCGCGGGCGCGATTTTTGTGGCGGCAGCAAGCATCTGGGCCGCGCCGAAGATTCCGGTCTGGTGGACGAGCCTCAGAGAGGGGCGGGTCGGCCTAGTACATCTGGCAGCATTTGTCGCTGTAGCCGGACTTGCCTACACCATCGCTGCCGCCGTGCTAGTTCTTCGATCAAGACAGTCGGTTGACCGGTCTTCTGCCCCTACCGCGCCAAGTCGGCCGTTACGAGCCATACCGACCTGGGTTCTGCCAGTTGCAATACTCGTCTTCGCTGCGGTGACCTGGATAGCTTTAGAGCTGCTACTTAGTGCCGTTCCAAAATCCGGATCATCGGTAGACCTAGCACGCCTTCGTGTAGACGCGGCCCGTACGGGGCTTGCGGTTGGAGCCGGCACGGTTGGTGCTCTTGGCCTGCTGCTGGCGTTTCGCAGGCAACAGGTTGCGGAGAGAACGCAGCAGGCAGTTGAGTATGATGCGAGTGAAAAACGAGTTACGGAACTCTACGTCAAGGCCGCCGATCAGCTCGGATCTGATAAGGCTCCAGTCCGGCTTGCTGGCCTCTATTCCTTGGAGCGGGTTGCCCAGGATAACCCGATACATCGCCAAACGATCGTCAACGTTATTTGCGCCTATATACGGATGCCTCAGGCTGGGCGAGTCTACGAAGATCGAAGCGAGGAAGTGCAGGGGGGCGGCGAAGCTATTTCGAGAGAGGTGGTGATTTCCGAGATCGAGAGGGCTTCGCGACAAGACGCCGCTGCTGAGCGGGAGGTAAGGCTCACCGCTCAGCGGATACTGATCGACCACTTGCGACCTCAGTGGGAGGATGAGGCGGGAGAGGCTATGCCGAATCCGCAATTCTGGGCCGGCATTGATTTGGACTTGCGGCAGGCGACCCTGCGCGGGTTCAATTTGAGTGCCTGTCAGGTGCGAAAGGCCCGATTCGATAGAGCCGTATTCTTAGAGGGCGCCGACTGTAGCAAGATGGTCGTCGAGGATGACGTGGAATTCACGGAGGCGGTGTTCGAAGGCGACATCGCCATGCGTGGAGTCTTGTTTACCGGAAAGGCTCGATTCGGTGGTGCGGTCTTCAACGCGCGCGCAGACTTTAGGGGCGCAATCTTCAATGGAGGGGCGCACTTCGGTGACGTCCGATTCGCTGCCGGTGCCGACTTCTCGAACGCTATCGTGGTCAAATCAATAGGTTTCGACCGTGCCCATTTCGCCGAATGGTCAAACTTCGCCAGGGTCTCATTCGGAAGGCGGACGTACTTCTCGGATGCCGTATTCGAAGGGCCGGCGGTTTTTGCTCGTTCCACCTTCGCACTAGTTGCAGCATTCTCTCGCGCAACATTCGGGGATGAAGCTTGCTTACGAAATGCAACCTTTGAGTCCGATGCTCATTTCGATGGTGCTGACTTCTGGGCAAAGGTTGATGTCCGTGCCACGAAGGTGTTTGGTCCGGCGAACTTTCGAAAGTCGACCTTCGCCAAGAACCTGGACCTCATTGGTGCCACTTTTCATGAGGAGGTAGACTTTCGATATTCGAGGTTTGAACAGCGAACACGATTCTGCGATGTTCGTTTCTACGGCAACGCCTTGTTCTCTCGGGCGATCTTCCTGAAGCATGTACGATTCGACAAGTGTGAATTCGGCAAGTATGTGGGCTTTGGAGGCGCTAGGTTCAAGGGGTCCGTTGCATTCGGCGGCGTCGTTTTCCACGAGCTTTGCCAATTTACGGGGGCAAGGTTCCAGCGGCAAGTCTTTTTCGCATCAACAGAATTCAGGGATATTGCATCTTTTTCTCGGGCGGCTTTCCGGGCTGAATTCAGGTGCCACAAGGTTATTTTCGCTGGCGAAACGGTGTTTGATGGAGCCAGCTTTGCTGTTCCTCCAGAATTTGTCGACTGTCAGGTCGGGGGCGCCGCCTTGGGTTCTGAGTGGCCAGATGCATGGGTTGTAGTTCGGGAAGCCCTTGTACTGAATAGCCGTGTTGATTCGAGCGACCTGGATAGAGCTGTGAGCATGGCACCTCCGGCGAACTATTACCTCGACGCTACTGCACAATTGCCCAGCCAGGCGTCGCGGCAAGCCTCCTGGGTGGAGAGCTCAACGAGCGGCAGCGAGGGTGAGGCTGAAGCCTCAGACGTCGGCAACCAAGCACCAACGACGTAAGCACAGGGGAGGCGGTGCTATCTCGCCGATAAGGCCTCCGCGGGGACGATCTAAGCCGCCTTTAGCGGCAGTCAGCCATGAGGGACCCAGGCACCCTCCCAGATGGCGCGAGCCTGATTGTGGCCGACCCTTGTGTTATTGATGGTGGGTCGACGCGCACCTGCGGATCGGAGCTTCGCTGTTGGGTTGGCTGCAGCCGCTGATCGTGGTTGTACCGACCCTCATCGTCGGATGGGCCGTCGGCCAGGCCCTCAGCAGGCAACATGCGCTTTGACAGTTGATCTGCGATCTGACTGCCGAAACGTTCTCATCAGGATCAAGGCGGCCCGCAAAGCGGGCCGCGCCGGCCCGGCCCCGGCCTGCTGGCGACGTCCGGCCGGCATCGGCCGGGCCGGCCGGCCATGTTGAAGAACGACCAGGACCATTAGGACCTCGGGGCTCCGCCCCGAACCCCGACCCTCCTCGGAGATCAGCCGGGTCGGATCCCCTCGCCGGGCACCACAAGGGCTACCAGCCTCCCCGGACGGGGCCAAGGTCGTTCCTTAGGGTTGTTTTGTCTGGATGGTGTTCCGGGCCGCCGGGTTGGTTGGGTGTGGCTCAAGGTCGTTTGCCGTCAGGTGGCTATGGACGAGCGGCCGCCCAGCCAGCCCAGGGCGCCCTTGGCCGCTGATTGAGATCTGCGAGTCGTCGCTTGCTAAGGAACTGCCGGCGGGGTCGTCCGAGGTGACCTGGATCTGGGTGCTTCGGGAGGACGGCTTGGTGCAGGTATGGATAGGCGTGGACGCGGGCAAGCAGGCTCACCACGCAGCGGCGGTGGACGTGGCCGGGCGGGTGCTGTGGTCGACGCGGGTGGCCAATGATCAGCAGGCGATCGCGGACTTGATCGGGCGGGTCGGCGCGGATGACGAGGTGGTGTGGGCGGTCGACCTGGTCGGCTGCGAGACCGCGCTGCTGCGGGCGATGTTGGCGCTGGCCGGGCAGCAGACGGTGTATATCCCAGGCCGCACGGTCAAGACGATGGCTGCCGGGTTCGCCGGCGAGGCCAAGACCGACGCCCGTGACGCGGTGGTCATCGCGAACACCGCCAGGATGCGGCGTGACTTTCTGCCGGTGGAGACACCGACGGAGCTGATCGCCAAGCTGGCGCTGTTGGTGGCGCACCGCGCCGACCTGGTCGAGGACTGGGTCCGCACCGTGAATCGGCTGCGCCGCCTGATGCTCGGAATCTCCCCGGTGTTGGAACGCGCGTTGACCTTCACCAACGTCGCGACGCTGATTCTGATCAGCGCCTATCAGACGCCCGAGCAGATCCGCGCCGCTGGTCGCGACCAGCTCATCGCTCATCTGCGCCGGCATCGGGCGGTGAACGCCGTCAGGGTCGCCGATCAGGCGTTGGCAGCCGCGGCTGAGCAGGATCTCACCCTGCCGGGACAGGACACCGCTGCTGCGCTCGCTGGTGAGCTGGCCAGTCATCTGCTGCACCTGCACCAGCGCATGAAGAACACCGACAAGGCCATTGAACAGGCGTTTGGCACTCACCCGCAGGCCGGCATCATTCGCAGCCTGCCCGGCATGGGGGCGTTGGCGGCGGCGGAGTTCATCGTCGCGGTCGGGGACCTGTCGACCTTCGCCAGCCCTGATCACCTGGCCGCCTACGCGGGCCTGGCGCCGGTGGCCCGTGACTCTGGCAAGCGGGTCGCCAACCTACGCCGGCCGCAGCGTTACAACCGGCGGCTGCGCCACGTGTTCTACATGTCCTCGCTGAGCACGCTGCGGATGAACGGCCCGAACCGGGACTACTACCAGCGCAAACGCGCTGAGGGGCGCAAACACCAGCAGGCGTTGATCGCCCTCGCCCGTCGCCGCGTCGACGTGCTGTGGGCGCTGCTGCGCGACAATCGCTGCTTCCAACTCCAACCACCGCCACCAGCGCCCGTCTAACTCACCGATGAAACGTTCGACCTGCCGGACCTGGCCGGCGGGGCGCTGCCCCGCACCCGACCCTCCCTCGGAGACCACCAACCGGGCTCTCCTCGGTCGGGCATCCACAGGGCTGCCCGAGAACCCCGGTCGGGTCAAGGCCAAGCCGCTACGCGGTCGCCTCCGGCGAGCCTTGACCCGACCGAGAACCTCGGGCAGGGGCGAGCCTGCCCGACCGAGGAGACCCCTAACCGCAGGGGCGCGTGAACCGCCGACAGCCAGGCACAATCCGACCGTGACGATCACGATCACCAACTACCGAGACCTGGACGGTCTGACGACTGCCCGACGAGGAGATCCGCTTTACCCGCCCGGTACGGTTGTTGACCATGCAGCGGTTGGCGCTCTTCGATCTCGACAACACGCTCGTGGACCGTTCGGAGGCATTCCGACGTTGGGCGGTCGAGTTCTGCGCCGATCGCGAACTGCCGGACGACGCGTTGGCCTGGCTGATCGCTACGGATCAGGACGGGGCCGTGCCCCGCGACTGGTTCTTCGGCGAGGTGACCGAGCGTTTCGGCCTGGCAGCCTCGGTGGATGAAGCATGGAGGCAGTACCGACATCGGATGCCGGAACTGGTGAGATGTCCTCAAGAAGTGCGGGCGTCGCTGAGACTACTGCGCGACGAGGGCTGGACGGTCGCGATCGTGACCAACGGCCAGGCCGACAACCAGCTAGGGAAAATCAGGCGTACCGGGCTGGACCAGTGCGTCGATGCCTGGGCAGTGTCCGGGGAGTTGGGCATCCGGAAGCCAGCACGCGAGATCTTCGAGGCAGCGGCCCATGAGTGCGGCCTCGATCTGCGGGGCGGGGGCTGGGCGATCGGTGACAGCCCTGTGCTTGATGTCGAGGGTGGCCGCGCGGCAGGGCTTGCCACCCTGTGGGTCAGCCGAGGGAAGGACTGGCCAACGGAACTCACCCCGCCCGACCGCACCGTTACGGACGTCGTGGCCGCTGTCCAAGTGCTGCGAGGCGAGGACTCCGGCCTGTAGCTGTACAGCCATCCGTACAGCCAAGGCCACCTGCTGACGCCGACGCCATCCGACAACGAGGGACGGGCTGACCAGGTGCGCAGTCACTCGACCAGCCCTCCGCGATCTTCTTCTAATCCCCAGGCCGCCCCCGGCGCCGGCGCCCGCGCTTGACAACTGTCATTGAGACTCGTCCAGTAGGGCGCTCCACCTTGTCCCCGTCCAGGGAGGCTGGTAGGTCTACAACTGCCCGACGAGGAGATCCGCAGGACTCGCCATGATCGCGGCGTCCCCAACCCCTTTCTTGGTGCCGGTCACAAACCATGCCGGGACGAGAGCCCTGCTCGTGGCGCGAGTGATCGTTGTGTCCGGAAATGCCGAGATCGAGCGTTGTCGCAGGATCGGCGCGTCGGTTCAGCATTGCGGCCTAGGGGCCAAGTAGGGTTTTACTGCCCTCACCTTGATCTTCATAGAATGGACCTGCAGTGAGTATCGGAGACATTCTAGGTATCGCAGGACTTGCAGTCTCTGTCATTGGCATTCCGATCACTTTCATTCTCGCTAGACGTGGCCGTCAAAGGCCCGAGTTGCGTTACGTTCTCGATCACGACGTCCTTATCGATCCACACCACGGCGTACTCGGAGAAGGTTTAGTAGTCACGTCCGAGGGATATCCGGTGACAAGCATCAGTCGTACGCGCTTGGCGATTTGGAACGCTCGTGGGGATGCGGTAAGGGGCAACGAAATACTGGACACAGATCCGTTGCGAGTCGACGTGGGCGAGAATGGGAAAGTGCTTCAACTCAAGACTTTGACGCGTAGTCGCCGACAGAACGAGTTTCGGGCGAGCCTAACGTCAGATGGCCGTGTCGTCTCCATTGACTTCAAATTCCTGGATGCAAAGGACGGCGGAACAATCGAGTTGATTCATCAGGGAACCGAAAGGCCAATCGTATCGGGCACTATTCCGGGAGCATCACTCGCAGGACGATCAAGTGGAGTCTCACTGGGACCGCACGCCTTTGAAGCTCTCCTCGAGCAATCCCGACACCGCCGCTTTAGGAAGTTTATTCTGGGTCGGCGCACAACTCGGATTGTGTTCATTGCCGCGTGCGTCCAAGTGGTTCTGGCAACGGGGTTTTTTGGGTACCAGTTATTCGAGGAGCTGCAAAAAGCGAAGAAGCCGGCACTAGTTGATGTATCGAAACACAATCTGAGCTCTGCGAAAGGACAGGAGAAGTTCGCGAAGGAGGTCCGATCCCGACAGGTCTTCGGTGGCGAATCCTTACTATCAGCGGCGAGCCCGGTTGCCGTAATTTGGCTGACCTTGGGATTGATGTATGTGATCGGTTCTCAGGCTCGCATCCCGAGAACCATTCTCCTAGAGCCCGTTGACTACGGACCAAAGTCTGCCGAGGCCAGGCTGGTGCCCAATCCCCGCGCCGACGGTCTAGATGCCGAGCAACAAGAGATGACAGCGACGGTTGGCAGCAACAACACCGGAACGCAGGCTCGGACCTAGCAGGCATCAGGCCAGTGAGGGAAGCCCGTGCCAAACGGTTCCGGACAACCCCGCTGAGGTTACGCATCAGGAGGTGGCTGTACAGCCATCCGTACAGCCAAGCCGGCCGACTGGCCTGGTCATGAGCCGACGCGAGCAGACGGGATGAGCACGTCGGCCGTAGTAGCCGACGCCGGACGACAGCAGTCTTGATCTTTGCAAAGCAGGGGTCCGGAATGTGGCGCTTGCGGACTGCCCTGCGGGCGGCCTCCGGCCGTCCTCGGGCACCCGCAGCGCGTCATCCGAAAGTCAGCGGATCGTCAGCGAACGCCGTACCACGTGGCGACTCCCGATCATGCTCGACAGCACTACCGGTATGTCTGACCACGCGGTACGGCACTTGATCACATTCGCTACTACGTCAGGTCACTTTCCCCCCGACGGGGGTCGTCCCTTTCCCGTGGGAGCGTGCCACCGCAGCTCACAGGTCGTCCTCCGGCCCGTCGAGACCGTCCACGGACGGCGTTTCTGCGGTCGGAGGCAGCATAGAGGCGCGTGAGCCTCGGACGAACTAATGCGCCGAGGTGGAGATACTCTGCGCGCCGCCGGTGGTGTCGACGTGCCCAAGCGCAAGCGCGCGAACGTGTGCAAACGACAACACTGCCGAAACGTTCTCTTTTGGATCAAGGCGCCGCGCGAGCGCGGCGCGGGCTCGCCGGGCTCGGCCTGCTGGCCGCATCCGGCCGGCATCGGGCGACGCGGCGGGCCCGTGCCCTGCTTAGGGATAGATTTGCACGACGCCGTCCGAGGGATCCAGGGCCGACAAGTCAGGGAGCCGGGCACCAGCCTGTGCCGCGACGGCGGTCACCGCGTCGTAGAAGCCCTCAAACAACTCGTCGGCCGTGACGAAATCACCCGAGACATGGCTGATGTCCATCTCCACGAACCGCTGATTCTCCGGCGGCAGCAGCCAAGCTTGCACGGAGACCTCGGCTATCTCGGGCCATCGATGTAGCACTGTGCCGGCTACTTCCGCCAGGCTGATGCCGATGTCGTCAACGAACATCCGACTGGCCACGGGATGCATGGTAGAGAATCCATCGACTGGAGCCCGCCAGCCAGCGGTCGCTCGCACCGATGAAGCCGTCTGCGCCCGTGCCCGACCACCAGGACCGTTCCCTCGGTAATCATCGGCCCCGCCGTGACACAAGCCAGGGTGAGAGTCGCCGAGGCAATGGGGGTTCGGGTGGGTCCACCAGGAAAGCGGGACGAGGGCTGGTTCACCAGCCTCTACGCCGCCGAGTATTCGCACATCGTGAGGTACGGCCTGCGCCGACTCGCGGACTCCGACGCCTCGGCGGAACTGGCCCAGGAGGTCTTCGTCGTCGCCTGGCGTCGTCGTGTCGAGGTCCCGGACCGCAGCCTGCCCTGGCTGTACGGGGTGGCCCGGCGCCTCCTGGCGAACCAGTGGCGGTCGCGACGTGCCGCCCCGGACCTCCTCCCGATCACTGATGTCGACCTCGAGCGACTAGCCGGATCGTCGGGTGCCGATACGAGCGTCGGAGTTACCGACATCTGGGCTGCTCTGGCCAACCTCAACGACCTCGACCAGGAAATCCTCCGGCTGATCGGCTGGGAGGAGCTGACAGTGTCCGAGGCGGCCAAGGTTCTCGGCTGCACCGGGGCGACCGCCGCAGTGCGGCTGCATCGCGCCCGCCGTCGTCTTGCCGAAGCAATGTTGGACCGGCCCGCGCAGACCCGGCGTCGACCGGTGTTGGTGACCATTCGAGAGGATCTGTGATGTTCGGAGCAGAGCGCACCCGTACTCTTCTCGGCCCGGCCGACCCGGCCCGAACCGCCGCCGTCGAGCCACCGCTGGTCTCGGCGCGTGAGCTGATCGACCGCGCCGGCGCTACGGAGACGGTCGCCGGGCGTCGTCGCGCACACCCGACGCGCCGGCTGGTCCTGACGGCCGGGACGCTGGCGGTCGCGGCCGGTGCCGTGGCGGTGCTCCAGCCGTTCGGCGAGGGCGCACCGGACACTCCGGGCGAACCGGCGGCGGCAGCGGGATTGGTGCTCGTGCCGGTCGCGTACCAGTTCGACGCGGATCCGCCGGCCGCCGGCCCCCAACTGCGCATGCTGGCCGACAAGATCAAAGACGCGGCGTACGACCACCAGAGCGGACGCTACATGTATCACCACACGAAGGTGTGGGGCGATCCGGTGATGACCTCCGCCGACGGCCGCCACCACGTGGCCTTCGCCAGCGAGACGAAGCTCTGGCAGGCCGCCGACGGGACCGGTAACCAAATCAGGATCCAACTGGAGCCGCAGTACCCCGACCAGGAGTCTCGGGACTACTGGCAGCGCGAGAGGGTTGGGCGACCAGCAGCCACCGGCACCCCCGCACCGGACGTCATTCCGCTGCCGCCCGAGGAGCTCAGGCCGCTGTCGGCCGACCCGTCCGAGCTCCGGGAGCGGCTGAAGGTCGAGTACGGCGCCGGGGCGGCGAGCAAGTGGGTCAGCACGCTCTACGAGCGGTACGTCGTGCCACGTGCGACCCGAGCGGCGGTCCTGCGGGTCCTCGCCGACGTGCCCGGCTTCCGATGGCGGGGGCAGGTTACGGACCGCGCCGGCCGGAACGGAATCGCCGTCACCTTCGACGACCGCGAACACGACCAGCAATCTCTTCTGGTCTTCGATCCGAAGACGGGCGAATTGCTCGCCAATGAGCTGTTGACGCTGTCGCCCGTGCGGATCAGCTCGTACACGGTGATCCTCGATGCCGCCCGGACCGACCGGGTCGGCTGACCGCCGACTTGTGGGGTCGCTCCTTTCCCGGAGCGGCCCCGCTGGGTTTTGGGCAGCGGCAGTAGCTGCGGAGTTGCCCGCACTCGTAGCAGATCAACTGTCTCGGCGGGCGTTGTCCACAGCCCGCCGAGTTGTCCACAGGCGGCGCCGTCGGGGCGGCTTGCGGGGCGGTTTCCGAGCAGGGTCGGCGGCATACCAGAGCCCGACCCGCTGGAGGCCGCGATGCCATCCCGTACCTCGGTTCCGCCGATCCGCCGGCTTCCGCTGGTCGTCACCGGCGACGACGATCTGCTCGACGATGTGCTCCGGCTCGCCGCTGCCGGCGGCACCGAGGTGGAGCTCGCGGCCGACCCGGCGGCCGCCCGTACCCGTTGGCAGCCCGCGCCACTGGTGCTGCTCGGCGCCGACCAGGCGCAGTCGTGTCTGCGTGCCCGGATGCCGCAGCGGCCCCGGCTGGTGCTGGTCGGCCGAGCTGGTCAGTTCGACCCTGGCTGGCAGATCGCCGAGCTGATCGGGGCCGAGCACGTCGCCATGCTGCCCGCCGCCGAGCCGTGGCTGGTGGATCGGTTCGCCGAGCACGGCCCGGACTGTCTGGACGGTGTCGGCGCCCGGTTCGTCGCGGTGTTCGGTGGTCGGGGCGGTGCGGGCGCGAGTGTGCTCGCCGGCGGTCTCGCCGTGACCGCCGCCCGAGCCCGGTTGCGCACTCTGCTGGTCGACGCCGACCCGCTCGGTGGTGGCCTCGACCTCGTGCTCGGTTGGGAGCAGCTGGAAGGTTTGCGTTGGCCGTCGCTCACCGGTGCCGACGGGCGGGTGGACGCGCCGGCGCTGGTGCAGGCCCTGCCCAGCCGGGGTGACCTCGTGGTCCTCTCCTGGGATCGCGGCGAGATGCTGCCGTTGCCGGCGGCGGCGATGGCGGCAACGGTCGACGCCGCCCGGCGTGGGCGGGACTTCGTGGTGGTCGACCTGCCGCGCCAGTTGGACGACGCGGCAGTGGTGGCGTTGCAGGCGGCCGACCAGGCGTTCGTCGTCGTCCCCGCCGAGTTGCGCGCCACCGCTGCGGCGGCTCGGGTGGTGGCCGCGGCGGCCCCGCACTGCGCTGCGCTGTCGGTCGTGGTGCGCGGGCCCGCCCCGGGCCGGCTGCGCGCCACCGAAGTGGCACGGGCGCTCGGGCTTCCGCTGGCCGGCACGCTGCGCCCCGAGCCGGGGCTCTGCCGTGGGCTCGAACGAGGCGAGGCGCCGGCCGCCGCGGGCAAGGGCCCACTGGCGGCCCTCTGCCAACGAATCGTCACCGACCTGACCGGCGTACCCGCGACGGGTGCGGCATGACCAGCCGTCCGCAGGACGGCACCCTCGCCGCCCGGGTGCGGCAGCGGATCGCCGCCGCCACGACCCCGGTGACACCGGCGGCGATCGTCTCCGCGGTACGAGCCGAGCCAACCGCCGCGGTGCTCGGTGACACCGCCGTGCTGCGGATCGCCGACCGGGTGCACGACGACCTCGTCGGCGCCGGGCCGCTGGCCCCGCTGCTCGCCGACCCGGAGGTCACCGACGTCCTCGTCAACGGGACCCGGGTCTGGGTCGACCGTGGTGCGGGGCTGCAGCAGGTCGCGGTCCCGGTGGGCTCGATGGAGGACGTGCGCCGGCTGGCGCAGCGACTGATCGCGAGCGCCGGCCGGCGGCTCGACGACGGCTCCCCGTACGCGGACGCCCGGCTCCCCGACGGCACCCGGCTGCACGCTGTGCTGCCGCCGGTGGCGACCGAGGGCCCCTACCTGTCCCTGCGGACCTTCCGGCACCGGCCGTTCACCCTCGACGAGTTGGTGCGGCACGGGACCGTGCCGCGGCCGGTGGCACCGCTGCTCACCGCTGTCGTCGCTGCCCGACTGGCGTATCTGGTGACCGGGGGCACGGGGTCGGGCAAGACGACCCTGCTCAACACGCTGCTGGGGATGGTGCCGGCCACCGAGCGGATCGTGCTGGTGGAGGACGCTGCCGAGCTGCGTCCGGGGCACCCGCACGTGGTGGGGCTGCAGGCGCGTACCGCCAATGTCGAGGGGTCGGGGGTGGTCAACCTCGGCGATCTGGTCCGGCAGGCGTTGCGGATGCGCCCGGACCGGCTGGTGGTCGGGGAGTGCCGGGGCGGTGAGGTGGTCGACCTGTTGGCCGCGCTCAACACCGGTCACGACGGGGGTGCCGGCACCCTGCACGCCAACGCCCCGTCCGACGTGCCGGCCCGGCTGGAGGCGTTGGGCATGCTGGGTGGGCTGCCCCGCGCCGCCCTGCACGCCCAGGTGGCCGCCGCGTTGCAGGTGCTGTTCCACGTCCGACGTGGCGACCGGGGGCGGGTCCTGGAATCGGTCTGCCTGCTGCTACCCGAAGGGCCCGAACGGCTGGTGACCGTGGTGCCCGCCTGGGTACGCGGCAGCGGGCTCGGGCTGGCCGCCCGCGCACTCGGGGCGTTGCTACGGCAGCGTGGGGTGGCGGTGCCGCCAGTCCTCAGCGAGCCGTGGCCCGGATCGGCAGGCCCGGCATGACCGGCGGGACGATCCTGGTGGCGGCGCTGCTCCTGGCGGCTGCCGCTCTGGTGGCATGGCCCGTGCAGACCATCCGTGCCCGCCGACGTCGGGTGCTGGCGACGGGACCCGAGGGCGGTGTGGCCGACCCCGATGACGCGCTGGTGGAGTGGATTCGGGACCTGAACCGCACGCCGGACGGACCGGTCGACGGCTCCGGCGACCTGCCGACCCGGGGTCATCCGTCCGGCGTCGCGGACCAGCCGCGAACCAGTGCGGGTTCGATCGGGAGTCGGACGGCGCTCGGCTGGCCCAGCCGGGACGTCACCGGCGGCCCGAACTGGCTCGGGGTGGCGGGCGGGTCGGTGGTGTCGACCCGCCCGCCCGGCCCGACGCGCCCGCCGATCCGCCGGGATCCCCGGCGTCCGGCCGGTACCGCCCGGCCGGACGCCATGACCATGGACGCAGGACCGCGGGGTGGCACATCCGTGGCCGCGACAGTGATCGACGGCGGCGGCGTCGAGGTGGACGGTCGGGGCGACACGTCCGGCGTGGCAACGGCCGAGGCATGCGGGGACGTCGTTCGCGGTGCCGACCGGTCTGTCGGCGGTGCCGACCGGTCTGTCGGCGGTGCCGAGCTGACGGCCGCGGTGCCGAGCGTGAGTTCGTCGGGACGGGTCTCGCGGTCGACGAGGCGTGTGCTGCCGCTGGTCGGTGTCCTGGGAGGCGGAGTCGGTGCCGTCGTCGGTGGCCCGGTGGCTGCGGTCGCGGTAGGCGGATACGGCGCACTGGCCGTACGGGCCGTGCTGCGGTGGCGACTGCACCGGACCGCCGAACGGAGCCGACGACACGGGCTGGACCAGCTCTGTGGCCTCGCGGCGGACCTCCGGGCCGGCCTGCCCGTCCAGCAGGCGATCGAGGCCGCCGCCGCTGGGCGGGACGGGTCGGATCGGCTGCGCCAACTGACCTCGGCCGCGGTGCGGCTGGCCGACCGGACCGGCGCACCGCTGGCCGAGCTCGTCGAGCGGATCGAGGCGGACGCTCGGGCGACCGATCGGGGTCTGGCCGCCGCAGCGGCCCAGGCGGCCGGCGCCCGGGCCACGGCCTGGTTGCTGGCGGCGCTGCCGATCGGCGGGATCGGCCTCGGGTACGCGATCGGCGTCGACCCCGTGGCGGTGCTCCTGCACAGCACGGTCGGCGGAGCGTGCGCGGTTCTCGCGGTCGCCCTGCAGGTCGTGGGCCTGCTGTGGGCGGAACGGCTGGGTGCGACGCCGGGGCGGGCCGGATGATGCCCCGGGGTCCAGCCAACCGACGTAGCCCAGCCGATGGGAGCCCGCCAGCCGGTGGGCGGCGACCGGCCGATGGGAGGCCGCCAGCCGGTGGGCGGCGACCAGTCGGTGGGCGGCGGCCGGACGCGATCCGGCTCGCCGCAGCATTGGGCGGGCTCGCTGTGGCCGTGGTCGTCGAGGGCTGGCTCGGGCTGCTCGGGGCGATCCCGGCCGCGTTCCTGCTGGATTTCCTGCTGCGGCGGATCGAATCGCCGGCTGTCCGCAGACGGCGGCTTCAGGAGGCCGTCGACCTTCCCCTCGCTGTCGACCTGTTGGCCGCCGCGATGCGGGCGGGCGCCCCGGTGGATCGCTCGGTGCTGGCCGTCGCCGAGGCGTTGGACGGGCCCCTCGCCGGCCGGTTGGCCCGCGTCGGCCGCACGCTGCTGCTCGGCGGTGGCCCAGCGGAGGCGTGGTCCGCGCTGGACGGGGTGCCCGGCGCGGAGCGCTTGACCGCCGCGGCCATGCGGTCGGCCAACAGTGGTGCTGCCCTGGCCGGTGCACTGACCCGGCTCGCTGACGACCTGCGCGCCGACCGGGCCACCGCCGCCGAGGCGTCGGCCCGCCGGGCGGGTGTGCTCATCGTCCTGCCGCTGGGGCTCTGCTTCCTGCCGGCGTTCATTCTCGCCGGCCTGGTGCCGGTGATCGTCGCCGTTCTCGGCGACGTGCTCTGATCCATCGAGAAGGGAAACAGCCATGCGCAAACTCATCGCCCGCCTGCGCGGCGACGCCGGAATGAACACGGCCGAGTACGCCGTCGGCACGCTCGCCGCAGTCGCCTTCGCCGGGATCCTGCTGAAGGTGCTGACCTCCGGAAACGTCCAGTCGGCGCTGACCGCCGTCATCGACCGGGCGCTGAAGTGAGCGGGCGCCGGCAGGCCGGCCGTGCTCGGAGGTCCGAGTTCGCCGGACGTGCGTCCACCGGCAGGTGGGGGTTCGGTCTCGTCGAGCCGGTGCCCGGTGACGGGCGGAGGTCCGGTCGGGCGCCCGGTCGCGGGCGGAAGACCGCCGCCGGTGGAGACCGGGGGTCCTTCACCGCCGAACTGGCGGCCGGCCTGCCGGCGCTGCTCCTACTCCTGCTCGCCGGCCTGGCTGCGGTCAACGCCGTCAGCACCCGGGCGAGTTGCCTGCACGCGGCCCGGGAAGCGGCGCTGGCCGCCGCCCGGGGCGACGCCGACAAGGCGGATGGCGGGGGCGCGGCGCCGCCGGGGGCGGAAGTGTCGGTGTCGATCGACGGGGACCGCGCGCAGGCGACGGTACGGGCACCCGTGCGCGCCCTGGGCGGCCGGTTACCACGGATCACCGTGGTCGCCACCGCCGTCGCGGCACTCGAACCCCGCGTCGGGGAGAGGGTTCCGTGATGCGGCGACCTGAGGCCCGATCGTCCCGCTACCGCCGCGGATCGAACACCGGGCACCCCAACGGCAGCCGGTCGGACGCCACGTGGCCCGAGGGTCGCCGGCTGGACAGCCAGCAAGGTGGGGCGACCGTCGTTCTGCTGGCAGTGGGGATGGTGTTCGTGCTGGTAGGGACATTCGGTGCCGCTGTCGTCGGGGCCGCGATGGCGGCTCAGCGAGCGGCGGTCGCTGCTGACCTGGGAGCACTGGCCGGGGCCGGCAAAGCGTTCGACGGCGACTCGGCGGCCTGCACGTTCGCTGCCGACATCGCCGCCCGCAACGGTGGACGGCTGGTCGACTGTCGTCTCGACGGGCTGGACCTGCTCGTGACCGTCGAGGTGGCAGTCACGCCACTGCCCGGCCTGACTCGGATCGCGGCGTCAACGGCCCGCGCGGGGCCGGTGCGTGGCTGAGTAGGCCGCGCCGGGCCGGTGCGTGGCTGAGGAGGCCGCGCCGCGCCGGGCCGGTGCGTGGCTGAGTAGGCAGCCCGGTGCGCGTCAGGACGGCGCGAGTACCTCAGCGATCATTCGGTGCCCTTGGGCTTCGAACGCTTCGTCGCCTACGCGGTAGGCCCAGGCTGCCGTGCCGACTGCCTCCCGGACTCGAGTGCGGTACCACGCGGGCGTCTGGCGCGGATCGACCCCGTACCCGTCGAGGAACGCTCTCTCCAGCTTCGAGTCGCGGTGAAAATCCTGGGCGGACAGCCGGGTGAAGTCCGTGTAGGCGGGACGCATCGACGCGCGACCGAAGTCGATGATGCCGACGATGGTGTTGTGGATCAGCCAGTTCCGGGGCTGCCAGTCTCCGTGCGTCGGCACGAGCAGTGCTTCCGGCGTCGGCCAGCCGGTTATTTCGGCGCGCAACCGTTCCACCGTGCTCGTAGCGATTCGGTGTGGTCCGCTCAGAAAGGTCAATGACTTTTCGTTCTCCCGCTGCTCGTAGTCGGCGTCGACGATGCGGGTCTGCGCGTGGAGCAGCGCGAGGAGTTCGCCTGCCTCCCGGTAGGTCGCGGGAACGTTGGCGTGCTCGCTGCCGAGCACCAGCTCACCCGGCAGGTATCTCGTGACGAGGAGCTTCGCCTCCGAGTCGCCGTACTCCAGCACCGGGGCGCGGCCCAGGCTGGTCCAGGGCCTCAGCCAGTTGAGATGGGCGTGCAGTTCGCGTTCGACGTGGTGGTCATCGGCACCGCCGGCTTTGACGATGAATCGTGAACCGGCGTACGTCATCTCCAGAACCGTCGTCTGCACCAGGCCCCAGCTGTGGTCCTTCTCGACGTGCGCGCCGGGAAGCCATCGATCCAACAGGGCTCGCTGCCGCATCGACAGATTGGTGCGTCCGGCAGCCATGGCGGAGATCCTACGAGGCCAGGGAACCCCGCCAAGCACTTCCGCCGCCCGACCGCCTCGCCCAACTCCTGATCCGCACAACATCAGGGAAAGTGCTGCCTCGGGCGTCCTGGAGACAGCACTTTCCCTGTAGTTGCGGGGATCTTGCTCCGGGTCGTGGGCGGGGTGAACAGCTCACGGGCCGGGCCGAAACGGCCACGGCTCGCGGGTAGTCCTGCCAGCGGCCGAGGGGCGGGTCGGTTTGTCAGCGGGCCTGGAGCGCGTCGAGGGCGACGGCCATCGCGATGACCAGGCGGCGGTCGATCTGCGGGTGCTGCACCTCGACGATGTACTTGTCGCGCAGGCCCCACTTCTTGACCACGGTGAAGACCGGCTGGCCGCCGGCGGTGAAGTCGAAGTGGTACGGCAGCCAGGACAGCGAGTCGACGAACCGGCGCAGCAGAGCCACCGGCAGGCTGCGCTCCTGACCCGTCACCTGCGGCAGGCCGTTCTGCTCGACGTGCCAGGTGGACCGGAGCAACGACTGGGCGAAGTCCTTGCGGAACAGGCCGATCGGGTTACCGGCCGCGTCGGTCACGTCGTACGTGGCGCCGAGGTCGAGGCGCTGACGGGCCTTGAAGCCGAGTAGCGGCTGCTGCTTGGAGTCGTCCGTGTAGATCGTCACCTGCTCCTTGAAGGCGAGCCGCTTCTGCTGGGCGAACGCGAGCAGCTCACCCTCCGTGCCGTCCGGGGAGACCGCCCGGACCTCGTACTGGTTGACCATCATGCGCAGGCGCTGGCGGACAAAGAACTGGGTCTGGCTCTGCACATTGTCGAACTGCATCTGAACTCCTCAGGGGGTTGGTCCGCCGGAGTCTCGCACAGCCCGACAACTGTCGCGCTCCCTGCCATCGACGATCGCAAGATGCTGGGTAGCCGTCGGTGGACCGCCGGACGACTACCCCAGCATCCCGTTGCCCGTGCTGGTGAAAAGGGGTGGATCAGCGCCCGTCGGTGGTGGTCGCGGCGCGCAGCGCCCAGGTGTTGAGGACCTGGTGGATGACGCGCAGCCGTTCGTTGATCTGCTCCAGGCGTTCGGCCTGAGCCAGGTTGGCCAGCGCGGACCCGAGCGCGATCTGCTGGTCGAGGGTGAGTTGATCCTGGTCGATGCTATAGAGCAGGTCGACGGTCTCGGCAATGGTGTCGGCCACGGCTCCTCCTCGGGCACGGGGGGGGCGATCAGCAATAGAGGGATCGATGGAAGCGCTCCCACACATTGTGCCCTGTGCCGTGCCGATTCATGCAACCACCTGCTCACTCGGGCAGGTTCGCCAACACCACGTCGAGCACCCGGACGGCGTCCGGTTTGGAGAGCGGGTTGTTGCCGTTGCCGCATTTCGGCGACTGCACACAGGACGGGCAGCCGGTCTCGCAGCCGCACTCGGCGATCGCGTCCCGGGTGGCCCGCAGCCACGCCGAGGCCGTCCGGTACGCCCGCTCGGCGAACCCGGCGCCGCCCGGGTGCCCGTCGTAGACGAAGACGGTCGGCGCCTCGGTGTCCTGGTGAACCGCTGTGGAGAGCCCGCCGATGTCCCACCGGTCGCAGGTGGCCATCAGCGGCAGCAGGCCGATCGCCGCGTGTTCGGCAGCGTGCAGCGCACCCGGCACGTCCGCCGCCTGGACCCCGGCGGCAGCCAACGACTGCGGTGACAGGGTGAACCAGACCGCCACCGTCCGCAGCTCCCGGGTGGGCAGGTCGAGCGGCCGGGTGTCGATCACCTCGCCGGTGGCGATCCGCCGCCGCTGGTACGACACCACCTGACTGGTCACGTCCACCTCGCCGAGGAACATGCCGACCGGTCCGGCGTCCACGTAGGAACGCACCGACACCACCGACAGGTCAGTGACGTCACGGGCGTGGGTGGACCAGTCCGGTTCCTCGGTGTGCACCAGCGCGCAGCCGTCGGCGAGGTCGAGGTCGTCGACCACGTACGAGACTCCCTGGTGCAGGTAGACCGCGCCGGGATGGAGCAGGAAGTGCGAGGAACCGCCGTCGACCGTGCCGAGTAGTCGCCCCGTGGCCGATTCCACGACGGCGACCGGGGCGCCGCCCTCGCCGCGCAGGTCCACCTCGGGCCGCTCCCGGTGCCGCCAGTACCAGCCGGTGGGCCGCTGCCGCAGCGCCCCCGCCGCCACCAGCTCGTCGATCGCCTCCTTCGCCCCGTCGCCGAAGAGCGCCAGGTCGGCCGGTGTGAGGGGTGCCTCGACGGCGGCGCAGGCGAGCTGCGGTGCCAGCACGTACGGGTTGGCCGGGTCGAGCACCGTCGCCTCCACCGGGGCGCCGAAGATCGCCTCCGGGTGGTGCACCAGGTAGGTGTCCAGCGGGTCGTCCCGGGCGACCAGCACGGCGAGAGCCTCCTGCCCGGAACGCCCGGCGCGGCCCGCCTGCTGCCACAGTGACGCCCGGGTGCCCGGGTAACCGCAGATCAGCACCGCGTCCAGCCCGACCAGGTCCACGCCGAGCTCCAACGCGTTGGTGGAGGCCAGGCCGAGCAGGTCGCCGTGCAGCAGCGCCCGTTCCAGCTCACGCCGCTCCTCACGCAGGTAACCGCCCCGGTAGGCGGCGACCCGGTCGCCGAGCCCCGGCACCGCGTCGTCCAGCGACCGGCGTGCGTTGGCCGCCACGACCTCGGCGCCCTTGCGGGAGCGGACGAACGCGAGCGTGCGTACCCCCTCGGCGACCGTGTCGGCGAGCAGGTCCGCGGTCTCGCGCAGCGCCGACCGGCGGACCTGGTGGAGGTCGTCGTGGTCGCCCGTCGCCTGCGGAGGCACCGGGGTGGGGGAGCCCGAGTCGGGCGGCAACAGCGGCGGCTCCCAGAGGGCGAAGGTCACCCCGCCGCGCGGTGAGGCGTCCTCGGTGACCGCCGTCACCGGCAGGCCGGTCAGCCGCCCGGCGGCGGTCGCCGGGTCACCGGAGGTCGCCGAGGCGAGCACGAACACCGGAGTGGCCCCGAACCGGGCGCACTGTCGGCGCAGCCGACGCAGCACGTGCGCCACGTGCGAGCCGAACACCCCCCGGTAGGTGTGGCACTCGTCGATCACCACGTACGCGAGGCGACGCAGGAAACCGGCCCACTGGGCGTGCCCGGGCAGGATGCCGTGATGCAGCATGTCGGGGTTGGTCAGCACGAACCGGGAGTGCCGGCGGATCCACTCCCGCTCGGCACGCGGAGTGTCGCCGTCGTAGCAGGCTGGGCGTACCCCCTCCAGGTCCAGCGCGGCGACGGCCCGCAGCTGGTCGGCGGCGAGCGCCTTGGTCGGCGCCAGGTACAGCACGGTGGCCCGGGGGTCGGCGAGCAGGGTGGCCAGCGCCGGGAGTTGGTACGCCAGTGACTTGCCCGACGCGGTGCCGGTGGCGACCACCACGTGCTCGCCACCGTACGCCAGGTTGGCTGCCTCGGCCTGGTGTTGCCAGGGCGCGACGACCCCGCGTCGGGCGAACGCCGCGCGCAGCTCCACCGGCGCCCACGACGGCCACGGCGCGGGCACCCCGGCGCGGGCCGGCACCCGCTCGACGTGGGTGACCGGGTCGCCGGCACCCCGGGCGCGCAGCCGGCGCAGCAGGTCCGCAGGCGATGGCCCGGGGCCGGGACCAGCGGATACGGTTGCGGCGGGCGACGACTCCAGGTCTGGGTGCGGCGTGCGCCGCGCCGAGCTGAAGTCGTTGGTGGTCACGCCCTGCACTCTCGCACTGGTGTTCGGAGATGAAAAGTCGGGCCCGGGGGTAAGGGGAAGCTTCGCTGGCGTCCGCAGGCCGCACCGGCGGTAGTGGTTAGATGCCCACGAGAGTTTACGGCTCTGGCGAGGAGGACCGATGGAGCTGTCGCTGGCGACCCGCACCGTGGTCGAGCACACGGTGCTCGAGGTCGGTGGTGAGGTGGACGTCTACACCGCGCCCCGACTCCGTGAACGACTCCTCGAGTTGATCGATGGTGGCGCCCGTCACGTGGTGGTCGACCTCGGTCGGGTGGACTTCCTCGACTCCACCGGGTTGGGCGTGCTGGTCGGCGCGCTCAAGCGGCTCCGCTCGGCCGGCGGTTCGTTCGCCCTGGTCTGCGACAAGGAGCCACTGCTCAAGATCTTCCGGATCACCGCACTGGACCAGGTGTTCCCACTGCACCCGACGGTCGACGCGGCGATCAGCGCCGACTCGGCGGGCGCCGACGCGTGATGGCGACCGTCAGGCTCTCGTTCTCGCCCGCGCCGGTGCACGTTCGCACCGCCCGCCTGGTCGGCGTTGCCGTCGCCCGGCGTGCCGGGGTCCGGGAGGACCTGCTGGACGAGGTGCGCCTGGCCATCGGCGAGGCGTGCACCCGGGCGGTCGCCCTGCACCGGCAGTACGGCCTGGCCGACCAGGTGCTGGTGGAGATGTCCGACGGCGGTTCGTACGCGGTGCGGGTGGTGGACCGCGCGCCGATCGAGGCTGGCATCGGTCTGACCGCGCTGCCGCCGGACGAGTTGGCCAACGAGTCGCTCACCGATGAGGCGCTGACCACTGGCGTCGGGTTCGCGCTGCTCGCCGGCTTCGTCGAGGACCTGCAGGTGCGTCCGGTCGACGTGGGCATCGGCACCGAGGTGCGGATGGTGTGGCCGGTCGGCCGCTGACCCGAGCCTGTTCGTAGGCCGCATCCCCGATTGGGGGTGCGGCCTTGTTTGCATGGACCGGTCCCTATATCAGATTTCGTTTCATAACACAGCGACGAAGATCATCGCGACACGGTGGCACCTGCGTGTGACCTCCGACACTGCGGAGGGCTACAGTACCCGGGTTGTCAGCAAGTGACCCATCCCGCAGCCAGCGGGTATGGGTGTTCATCGCTGGTCCGCTGGGGTGGGTTGGCGCGCGCTTGCGAGTCCGCATCCAGGCGTCGGTCGGTGCGTCTCCACTCACCGGCGCGAGTGTTCGGTAACAGGAGGACACAGATGTCCGAGACCTTGGCCGCCGACGGCGGCGGGCTTTCCCTTACCGGAAGCAATGTCACCTACGTCGTCATCGCCGCGGTTGTCGCGCTGGTGGCGCTCGGTTTCGCTGCCGCCCTCACAAAGACGGTGCTGGCCGCCGGCAAGGGCACCAACAAAATGCAGGAGATCTCGGGGGCGGTCCAGGAGGGCGCCTCGGCCTACCTGCTCCGCCAATTCCGTACTCTGGCGATCTTCGTCGTCATCGCCGTGGTGCTGCTCTTCCTGCTGCCGGTGCACGACACCGATGGCAACGTGACCGCGGTGAAGATCGGTCGTTCCCTCTTCTTCGTGCTGGGCGCCCTGTTCAGCGCGTTCATCGGCGGTGCCGGCATGTGGCTGGCCACCCGCGCCAACCTGCGCGTGGCCGCCGCCGCGAGGGAGCGGGAAGGTGGTCGCGAGACGGCCATGAAGATCGCGTTCCGGACCGGCGGCGTCGTCGGCTTCCTCACCGTCGGCCTCGGCCTCTTCGGTGCGGCGCTGGTCGTCCTGGTCTACCGGGGTGACGCGCCGACCGTGCTGGAGGGCTTCGGCTTCGGTGCCGCGCTGCTCGCGATGTTCATGCGGGTCGGCGGCGGCATCTTCACCAAGGCCGCCGACGTCGGCGCCGACCTGGTCGGAAAGGTCGAGCAGGGCATCCCCGAGGACGACCCGCGCAACGCCGCCACCATCGCCGACAACGTCGGCGACAACGTCGGTGACTGCGCCGGCATGGCCGCCGACCTGTTCGAGTCGTACGCGGTGACGCTGGTCGCCGCGCTGATCCTCGGCCGCGCCGCGTTCGGCGAGGAGGGCCTGGTCTTCCCGCTGATCATCTCCACCATCGGCGTGCTGATCGCGATCGTCGGCGTCTTCATCACCCGGCTGCGCGCGTCCGACCGGAGCGGCCTGACCGCGATCAACCGGGCGTTCTACCTCTCGGCCGTGCTCTCCGCGGTGCTGGTGGCGATCGCCGCCTACGCGTACCTGCCGGCCACCTTCGGCGAGTTCGACGACGGCCTCACCGACGCCTCCGGCAACCCGCGGCTGGTGGCCATCGGCGCGGTGGTGATCGGCATCGTGCTGGCCGCCGCGATCCAGGCGCTGACCGGCTACTTCACCGAGACCAACCGGCGACCGGTGCAGGACATCGGCAAGAGCTCGCAGACCGGCGCGGCGACCGTGATCCTGGCCGGCATCAGCATCGGTCTGGAGTCGGCGGTCTACTCGGCGTTGCTGATCGGCGCCGGTGTCTTCGGGGCGTTCCTCCTCGGCGGCAGCTCCATCACGCTGTCGCTGTTCGCGGTGGCACTGGCCGGTACCGGTCTGCTCACCACGGTCGGCGTGATCGTCGCGATGGACACCTTCGGGCCGATCTCCGACAACGCCCAGGGCATCGCCGAGATGTCCGGCGACATCGACGAGCACGGCGCTCGTACGCTCACCGAGCTGGACGCGGTGGGCAACACCACCAAGGCGATCACCAAGGGCATCGCGATCGCCACGGCGGTGCTCGCCGCGACCGCGCTGTTCGGCTCGTACACCGACACGCTCACCACCGCGTACGCGGACGCTGGCGTGGGCGATGTCGGGACGGAGATCCTCAACTCGCTGAACGTGGCGAACCCGCGCAACCTGGTCGGCCTGATCATCGGTGCGGCGGTGGTCTTCCTCTTCTCCGGGCTCGCCATCAACGCGGTGTCCCGCTCGGCGGGTGCCGTGGTGATGGAGGTTCGCCGGCAGTTCCGTGAGCTGCCCGGCATCATGGACGGCACCCAGCGCCCGGAGTACGGCAAGGTCGTCGACATCTGCACCCGGGACGCGCAGCGCGAGCTGATGACCCCCGGCCTGCTCGCCATCCTGGCGCCGATCGCGGTCGGCTTCGGCCTCGGGCCCGGCGCGCTCGCGGCGTACCTGGCCGGTGCGATCGGCGCCGGCACGCTGATGGCGGTCTTCCTGTCCAACTCCGGTGGAGCCTGGGACAACGCCAAGAAGATGGTCGAGGACGGCGCGTACGGCGGCAAGGGCTCCGAGGCGCACGCCGCCACGGTCATCGGCGACACCGTCGGTGACCCGTTCAAGGACACCGCCGGCCCGGCGATCAACCCGCTGATCAAGGTGATGAACCTGGTCTCGCTGCTGATCGCGCCCGCCGTGGTGGCGTGGAGCGTCGGCGACGACCGCAACGTCGGCCTGCGGGTCGGCATCGCCCTGGTCGCGACGCTGATCATCGTGGCGTCGGTGGTGTTCAGCAAGCGCAAGGGCATCGCGATGTCCGACTCCGACGTCGATGGCAACACCGGCGCGGGCAGCACCGACCACCGGCCGGAGACGGTCAACGCCTGACCCGGCACCGGCACAGGTCCCCGGTCGACGTCCGCGTCGACCGGGGACCCCGGCCGTCCGGACCGGTGCCACACCTCCCCAAAGGCCGTACGCTGCAACGCATGCGTACGTGCCGGGCGTCTGCCGCCGGAAAGCTCACGGTGGTCCTGGCCACGGTTGTCGTCGTCCTTGCCGGCTGCGGCGGAGGCCCCAGCCCACGGGCCTGGGCGGCCTCGGTCTGCGGGGCGCTCACCCCGTGGCGCTCCGAGATCAGCAAGTTGACCAGCAGCACGGATGAGCAGATGACCGCGCAGACCACGCCGGCGCAGGCCAAGGAGAACCTGGTGCGGCTCTTCGCCGGGGCGGAGCAGGCGAGCGAGGCCGCGCGCCGCAAGGTGGAGAAGGCTGGCGTCCCGGAGACCGACAACGGCGAGGCCATCTCCGCCGGTTTCCGCAGCTCACTGGGGAAGATGCGGGACGCCTACGGCCGTGCCCGGGACACCATCGACGGCTTGGGCATCGGCGAGCCGACCGTCTTCTATGACGGCGTGCGGGCCGCGGTGGAGACCCTCAACGCGGAGTACGACGCGAGTGCCCTGGACACCAGCAAGCTCAACTCCGAGGAGTTGAAACAGGCCTTCGACGAGGTGCCGGAGTGTCGCTGAGCGGGCTCGGCGATTCCCCGGCGGCGCAGCCGCCGGCGCTGTTCCCCGCCCCCGAGCCCGGCGATCCGGCACCGGGAACGTCGGCCTCCGGCACCTCGCGCCGACGCGGCGGGTCGACTCAGCCCGGCCCCGCGCAGACCGAAGACGCGGGCCGACAGCTTGTCTTCTTCGGCGCGGAGGCGGCCGAACCGGCCGTTGCCGACCTGGCCGGGCTGCTCGCCGGGCCGGGCGAGGTGGTGCGGATGGGCGGCACCGCCCGTCTCTCGGTGCAGGTGGACGCCGCGTGGCGGGTGCACGTGCTCGTCGCCGAGCTGGCGTCGCGAGGGCTGTCGGCGAGCTGGGAGCCGACCGAGGGTGAGCGACACGCCGTCCGCACGTCGTACACGCGGGTGTTGAAGCCACTCGCGGCGGCGTGGCTGCACGGGCAGGCGAAACGCCCGCCGGCCACCTTTCACCTGACCGGCCGGCGGCTGCGGCTGTGGCTCGCCGCCGCCGGGACGCCGGAACCACCGGGCGGCTTCCTGTTGCGGCTCGGCCCGGACGACGCGGAGTGCTGGGAACCGATCGGGGTCGCGCTCGCGGCGGCCGGGCTCGCGGGCACGCTGGTCAGCCCAGGTGAGGGCGGCCCGGCGTACCGGATCACCGGCCGCCGACGGTTGGGTCGGCTCGCCGAGTTGGTCGGCGGGGCGCCTCCCGCAGCGCCTGCCGACACGTGGCCGACGCCACCCTGAACCGGTCATTTCGCCCAGTTTGCCGACCCGGTCGGGACGACGGCCGGTGTCCGGTGCCGGACAGCCGGCGGGACGATCCAGGCGGAAAACGGGCGGGTCGGACCTCGGCCGTGGGTCCGCCATCGTCACAGTGACCCGCTTCGAGCCCTACTCACGGTGTACGGTGGCGCCGTCCGGCACTCCGAGCGCGGCGGGGCGAGAGTCGACCATCGCGCCGGGGCGGTTTGCCGCCCGCGAAACCCGAAACGCGGGCGGCGCGTTACGTTGGACATCCGGACCGCCGGTGCGACGGCGGGGGTCGAAAACCGTCGCTGTCCGGGCGCCGGCAGGCCACGAGCAGGAGTGAGGTCGGGGAGAGACGTGCCGAGCAACGCTGGAACCACCCGTCTGGTCATCGTCGAGTCACCGGCGAAGGCCAAGACGATCTCGGGCTACCTGGGCCCGGGGTACGTCGTGGAGGCCAGCTTCGGTCACGTCCGCGACCTGCCGCGCAACGCCGCCGACGTGCCGGCCAAGTACAAGAAGGAACCCTGGGCCCGCCTCGGGGTGGACGTGGACAACGGCTTCCACGCGCTCTACGTCGTCTCCGCCGACCGTAAGCAGCAGATCAGCAAGCTGGTGAAGCTGGCCAAGGAGGTCGACGAGATCTTCCTGGCGACGGATGAGGACCGCGAGGGCGAGGCGATCGCCTGGCACCTGGTCGAGACGCTCAAGCCGAAGGTCCCGGTCAAGCGGATGGTCTTCCACGAGATCACCAAGCCGGCGATCCAGGCGGCCGTCGCCAACCCCCGGGAGATCGACCGCGACCTGGTCGACGCCCAGGAGGCCCGCCGGATCCTCGACCGGCTCTACGGCTACGAGGTCTCCCCGGTGCTGTGGAAGAAGGTCATGCCGAGGCTCTCGGCCGGCCGGGTGCAGTCCGTGGCGACCCGCATCGTGGTCGAGCGGGAGCGGCAACGGATGGCCTTCCGCACCGCCGAGTACTGGGACATCCTGGCCACTCTCGCGGTCGCCAACGCCGGCGAGGGCCCGCGGGCGTTCAACGCCACCCTGATCGCCCTGAACGGCGACCGGATCGCCACCGGTAAGGACTTCGAACCGACCACCGGCCGGGTGAAGCCCGGTGCCGGTGTCGTGCACCTGGACGAGAACGGTGCCCGGGGTCTCGCGGCCCGACTCGAGGGACGGCCGTTCACGGTCACCCGGGTCGAGGAGAAGCCCTACCGCCGCCGCCCGTACGCGCCGTTCATCACCTCGACCCTGCAGCAGGAGGCGGCCCGCAAGCTGCGCCTGTCGTCGCAGCAGACGATGCGCACCGCGCAGCGCCTGTACGAGAACGGCTACATCACCTATATGCGTACCGACTCGGTGAACCTGTCGGAGACCGCCATCTCGGCGGCCCGTCGGCAGATCGTCGAGCTGTACGGCGAGCGCAGTGTGCCGCCGGAGCCGCGCCGCTACACCGGCAAGGTGAAGAACGCGCAGGAGGCGCACGAGGCGATCCGTCCGGCGGGAGACAACTTCCGCACCCCGGGCGAGGTGGCCAAGGAGTTGTCCGCCGAGGAGTTCAAGCTCTACGAGCTGATCTGGCGGCGCACCATCGCCTCGCAGATGACCGACGCGGTCGGCTCCAGCGTGTCGGTCCGCATCCGCGCGGTCTCCACCTCCGCGGAGGAGGCCGACTTCGGCGCCACCGGCAAGACCATCACGGACCCGGGCTTCCTGCGCGCGTACGTCGAGTCCAGCGACGACGAGAACGCCGAGGCCGAGGACGCCGAGCGCCGGCTGCCGACCCTGGTCAAGGACCAGCCGCTGACCGCCGACGAGCTTGCCGCGCAGGGCCACCACACCCAGCCGCCGTCGCGCTACACCGAGGCGTCGCTGGTCAAGGCCCTGGAGGAGCTGGGCATCGGTCGGCCGTCCACCTACGCGTCGATCATGCAGACGATCCAGGACCGGGGGTACGTCACCAAGCGCGGCCAGGCGATGATCCCGACCTTCCTGGCCTTCGCGGTGATCGGGCTGATGGAGCGGCACTACCCGCGCCTGATCGACTACGACTTCACCGCCACCATGGAGAACGAGCTGGACGAGATCGCCGGCGGCGACCACGCCGCGGTCGACTTCCTCACCGCGTTCTACTTCGGCAGCTCCAACGGTGCCGGCGACCAGGACATCGCCCGTTCCGGCGGGCTCAAGAAGCTGGTCACCGAGAACCTCAGCGACATCGACGCCCGCAGCGTCAACTCCATCCCGCTCTTCACTGACGACGACGGCCGCGAGGTCGTCGTGCGGGTCGGCCGGTACGGGCCGTACCTGCAGCGGGAGCTGCCCGGCGGCGAGCAGCCGGCACCGGCTGCCGAGGGCGAGGAGGGCGGCGCCCAGGGTGACCGGGCACCGATCCCCGAGGGCCTTGCGCCGGACGAGTTGACCCCGGAGAAGGTGCACGAGCTGTTCCTCGGCGGCAGCGGCGAGCGCAAGCTCGGCGACGACCCCGCGACCGGCGAGCCGATCGTGCTCAAGTCCGGCCGGTTCGGCCCGTACGTGTCCAGTGGCGAGCGGAAGTCGTCGTTGCTGCGTACGCAGACACCGGACTCGCTGACCCTGGAGGAGGCGCTCAAGCTGCTCAGCCTTCCCCGGTTGGTCGGTGTCGCGCCGGACGGCGTCGAGGTCTTCGCCAACAACGGCCGCTACGGCCCGTACGTCAAGCGGGGCGAGGAGTTCCGTTCGCTCGAGTCCGAAGACCAGATGTTCACGGTCGGCCTGGACGAGGCGCTGGCGCTGCTGGCCGCCCCGAAGGCCCGGGGACGGCGGGCTGCGGCACCGCCGCTGCGCGAGATGGGCGTCGACCCGGCGACCGAGAAGCCACTGGTGATCAAGGATGGCCGGTTCGGCCCGTACGTCACCGACGGGGAGGTCAACGCGTCGTTGCGGCGCGGGCAGACCCCGGAGGCGTTGACCATCGAGGAAGCCTCCGAGATGTTGGCCGAGAAGCGGGCGAAGGGGCCGGCGCCGCGGAAGAAGGCGGCGGCGAAGAAGGCTCCCGCGAAGAAGGCCGCAGCCACGAAGAAGACGGCCGCGGCGACCAAGAAGACGGCCGCGGCGACCAAGAAGACGGCCGCTGCCGCCAAGTCCACCGCCGCGAAGAAGACCACAACAGCCAAGACGACGCCAGCCAAGAAGGCCGCCCCCCGCAAGGCCGCGTCGAGCACGGAGTAGCCCCGACCCAACGAGATCTTGGAAGGAATCCGCCCCTCCAGGGGCACTTTCCTTCCAAGATCTCGGCGCTTATCCACAGGGGCGGCCGGCTTGGGTGGTCGTGCGGAGACTTGACGGTTATGAGTCTCCGGAGGACGTCGTCGACGGCTGCCTGGGGTCGCCGGCTGCCGAGCGATGACGCGGATGAGCTGACCTGGCTGCTTTTCCACCAGGATGACGTGCTGAGCCTCGACCAGGCGCGGCGGCACCTGTCAGCCAAGGCCATCCGACATCGCGTGGCGGCCGGGATGTGGCGACAGGTTCACCGGGCAGTATTCGTCGCCCACAACGGGCCGGTCAGCGCCGACCAGCTCCGGTGGGCGGCTGTCCTCGCCGCGGGGCCGCAGGCGCTCCTCGGTGGTCTGACCGCAGCACAGGCCGGAGGGCTCCGGGGTTTCCCGGGTCGCCCGGTCCACATTCTGCTGCCCGCTTCCTGCCGGCGTGGGTCGTTGCCACCCGGTGTGTTGGTGCACCGGACGGTGACACTGCGGGATCAGGACGTGCTGGCCGTCGGGCAGCCCCGGCGGACCATGCCGGCTCGGTCGATCGTTGACGCCGCCCAGTGGGCACCCGGTGACCAGGAGGCGCGGGGGATCGTCGCCGCTGCATTCCAACAACGGCTCGTGGCCTCCGACGATCTGCACCAGATCGTCGACCGCCTACCCCGGGTCCGCCGTCGCCGGCTGATCCTGGCCACGGCGTCGGACGCCGCAGGTGGGTCTCACTCGGTGGCGGAGCTGGACTTCCTGGGCCTGATCCGTCGCGCGGGGCTCCCCGAGCCGACGCGGCAGAAAATCCGTTACGACTCGACCGGGCGACGTCGCTACCTGGACGCCTACTTCGAGCAGTGGAGGGTGCACGTCGAGATCGACGGTGGGCAGCATCTCGATCCGCGTGCCTGGTGGGCTGACATGTGCCGTCAGAACGCGCTCTGGGTCGATGGTGATCGCCTGTTGCGCTTCCCGGCCTGGGCCCTCCGGGCGAAACCGGACGAGGTCCTCACCCAACTCCGCGCCGCCCTGCGAGCCGCAGGCTGGCTAGGCTGATCTTGGAAGGAAAGCGGCCCCTCCAGGGGCGCTTTCCCTCCAAGATCTACTACAGAAGCCGTCAGGCGCCGAGGACGTGGGTCAGGTGGGGGTTGCTGAAGACGCGATCGGGGTCCAGACGGTCGCGAACGGCCTGGAAGTCCGCAAAGCGGGGGTAGGCCGCAGCCAACGAGGCGGCATCTCGGTAGTGCAGCTTGCCCCAGTGCGGGCGGCCACCCAGCCCGGTGGCCACCTCCTCGAAGGCCCGGAAGTACGGCTCGTACGGCATACCGACGTACTGGTGCACGGCGATGTAGGCGTTGTCCCGCCCGTAGCCGTGCGAGAGCCAGATGTCGTCGGCGGCGGTGAATCGCACCTCCACCGGGAAGAGCACCTTGAACGGCAGCCCGTTGACGATCCGCTGGAGCGCGGCGAGCGCCTCGGGCAGCGCCTCGCGGGGCAGGCCGTACTCCATCTCCACGAAGCGGACCCGGCGCGGGGTACAGAACACCCGGTCGGAGCGGCCGGTGTACCGACGCTCGGTGAGGGCGCGAGCGGAGACCGCACTGATCCCCGGGGCCAGCGCGGGGACGACCCGGCCGAGTCGGCAGGCGCCCGCGAAGACGGTGTTGGCGAGGAATTCGTCGTCCAGCCAGCCGCGCCAGCGGGACAGCGGACGGTCGTTCGCGGGTACTCGATCGTTGGTCTTGACCTGGACCCGCGTGGTGTAGGGGAACCAGTAGAACTCGAGGTGGTCGTGCCCGCCGATCAGCGCGGGCAGGTCGCCGAGCACGTCGGCCAGCTCGGCCGGGCGTTCATGGGCGTGCAGCACGAAGGCGTCCACGCAGCGCAGGGTCACCTCGACCAGGACGCCGAGAGCGCCGAGCGACACCTGGGCGGCGGCGAGGACGTCGGGATGCTCGTCGGCGGAGCAGCGCAGCACCTCACCGGTGCCGGTGACCAGGGTGATCGCCTCGACGAAGGTGGACAGGCACCCGTAGCCGGCGCCGGTGCCGTGGGTGCCCGTGGAGATCGCGCCGGCGACGGTCTGCGCGTCGATGTCGCCGAGGTTGGGCAGCGCGAGGCCGTGCCGTGCGAGCAGGCCGTTGAGTGCGTGCAGGGTCATTCCCGCCGGTACGGTGACCAGCCGCTGCGCGACGTCGACGCTGACCGTGGTGGTCAGATCGGACAGCTCCATCCGGCGGTCGTCGGCGAGAGCGACGGCGGTGAACGAGTGGCCGCTGCCGGTCACACGGATCCGACCGCTGGCGGCTGCGGTGGATCGGACCGCTTCTGCGACGTCCGTCGGCGAGCCGGGGCGCAGGATCGCGGTGGCGCTGCCACGCTGGTTGCCGGCCCAGTTGGACCACCCGGGGGTGAGCGGTGCGGTGCCGGCCATGCGCGCTCCCTCATTCATGAATATGAAGTGACTTCATATCAGGAACGTTCTACCTGGTAAATACCGCAATTGCGATCCGCTCGTTGTACCGGTAGTCACGGACTCGTGACGTATAGATATGTTCATCCGTCGAAGGGGGGTGGCGCCGAGTGTCTACACCAGCCGCCACGACCGGGCCGCTGCGCCGCGTTCCGGTGCAGGGTCGAAGTGTCGCGCGGGTGCAGCGCATGTTGGATGCCTGCGCCGAACTCGTCGACGAGGTGGGGTACGAGGGATTGACCACGACCCTGCTCGCCGAGCGAGCCGAAGTGGCGATCGGGTCGGTCTACCAGTTCTTCCCGGACAAGCGGGCAATCGTGCAGGCGTTGACCCTGCGCACGATGGAGTCCTACCTCCAGCGCCTCGACGAGCGGTTCGCCTCCGACGAGATGACCCACTGGTGGGACGGCGTCGACGCGGGGATCGACGAGTACATCACCATGCACCGCACCGTCCCCGGCTTCCGTACCCTGCACTTCGGCGACGTGGTCGACCTGCACCTGCTCGACGAGCAACGGGACAACAACGGCGTGATCGCCGACCAGTTGGCCCAGGTGCTCACCGAGCGTTTCGGGCTCACCGACGTACCGAAGCTGCGGTTCGTCCTGGAGATCGCGGTCGAGGCGGCGGACGCGCTGATCAAGCTCGCGTTCCGGCGGAAGTCCGACGGTGACGAGCGGGTGCTGTTGGAGGCCAAGGCACTGATCCGGGAGTACCTGCACCGCCAGGTCGACGGCCCGGACAGTGCGCGGTCCACCGCCGGGCAGACCGAGGCGACCCAGCCAGCCTGAGTCGCGCTCGCGGCTCGGGGTGGGCGGCGCGTCAGAGGAAGGCCTGCCCCTCACCCCGGTAGGTGGGGACGGTCGCCACGACCGTGTCCCCATCGACCAGGTGCAGCTCGTTGACCCGTTCGCACAGCTCACCAGCCTTGGCGTGCCGGAACCACACCCGGTCGCCGACGCGCAGGGTGGCCGCCGCCGCGCCGGACAACGGAGTCTGCACCTCACCGGCGCCCTCGGTGCCGACCAGCTTGAGCCCGGCCGGTAGCCACGGCCGGGGCAGTCGGCTGTCGGCCGCCGGACCGGAGGCGATCCAGCCGCCGCCGAGCACCGTCGCCAACTCCGGCGTCGGCCGGCGGACCACCGCGCAGGCGAAGAACGCCGCCGGGGTGGGCCGCCAGGCGCGGTACGCGTCGAACAGCGTCGGCCCGTACAGGCCCGATCCCGCGGTGACCTCGGTGACCGCGGGATCGGCGCTGGTCGCGGCCACGCTGCCGGTGCCGCCGCCGTTGACGAACTCCAGGTCGGCGTGCTCGCGTACCGCGGCCACCGCCGCACCCCGGCGGGCCAGCAACTCGCGGTACGACCCGCGCTGGGTCAGCCTGATCGCGCCCGCCAGCAGCGTCCGCCCCGGCGGCGCGTCGCCCAGGCCGGCGATCTGCGCCTCGTACGACATGAGCCCGACCAGCCGGAAGCCGGCCCGGCCGGCGATGGTGGCGGCGAGCGCACCGGCGGCCCGTGCGCTGTGCACCGGTGAGCGGCGGACGCCGACGTGCACCCGCCCCCGCAACGGTCGCCAGGAGGCGTCCAGATCCAGACAGAGCCGCAGCTCGGCGCGCTGCCCGGGGGCGCGGACGTCGTCGATCAGGTCGAGTTGCCCGGTGCTGTCGACCATCAGGGTGATCGCGGTGGCGAGCGTCGGGTCGGCGGCCAGCTCGGCCAGCGCCGCGCGGTCCACGCTCGGGTAGGCGACCAGCACGTCGTCGCTCACACCGGCCCGGACCAGCCAGATCGCCTCGGGCAGAGTGAACGCCATCACGCCCTGCCAGCCCGGTCGGGCGAGGGCTCGGCTGATCAGCTCCCGGGCGCGGACCGACTTGCTGGCCAGCCGGACGGGCTTGCCGGCGGCGCGATCGGCCAGGGCCGCCGAGTTGGCGTCGAAGGCGGTGAGGTCGACCACGGCGTACGGCGGGTCGAGGTGGTCGGTCGCCCGATCAAGGCGCTCGCGAAGTTTGTCGCTTTCGATGGCCACGTGTGCACGCTAACTGTCCGACGGGAAATGCGAAACACCCTCGCGTACGTCCGGGCTGCGGCCGGTGGCTCCAGCGGCCTAGGCTCAGCGAGCAGGAGAATGTCGCCGGTGGGGCGGCCCCCCACCGGGTCTAGAGTGTTTCACCGGGGGTGCCCAGCGATGGGCCGGCACGTGGAGGTACGGCCATCGAAAGCCAGAACAGCGGCGAGTCGCCCGGCGAGTCGCGCTCGGGAGACCAGTCGGACAACGCCGCCAAGCAGCCCAGCTCCGGCCAGGTTGATCCGTCCGGTTACGCCGCCATCCGGTCCGTGTTGCGCATCCAGCCGTTCCGGCGGCTCTGGATCGTGCTCGGTGCCGCCTCCTTCGGCGACTGGCTCGGCCTGCTGGCCACGTCGGTCTTCGCCGCGTCCCAGGTCCAGGGCAGCACCGCGAAGGGTGCGGCCTTCGGCGGCGTCATCGCGATCCGGCTGCTGCCCGCGCTGGTGCTCGGGCCGATCGCCGGTGTGCTGGCCGACCGGTTCGACCGGCGCTGGACGATGGTCATCTGCGACCTGCTCCGGTTCGTGCTCTTCGCCTCGATCCCGATCGTGGCGCTGGCCGGCGCCAATGGCGGACTGGTGGTCCTGTGGGCGACCGTCGCCACCTTCCTGATCGAGTCGATCACCCTGATCTGGATCCCGGCCAAGGAGGCCGCGGTCCCCAACCTGATCCCGCGCGCCCGGCTGGAGGCGGCCAACCAGCTCACGCTGATCACCACGTACGGCCTCACCCCGATCCTCGCGGCGCTGGTGGCCGCGGCGCTCGACCGCAGCGTCCGGGCCATCGTCGCCGGCGGCGACCTCGGCTGGGCGGAGCCCGCCCAGCTCGCGCTCTGGGTCAACTCCTTCTCCCGGCTGGCCACCGCCCTCGTGGTGGCGTTCGGGATCAAGGAGATCAGCCAGGCGCAGACCGGCGAACGGCAGCGCACCGAGCAGGGCATGGGGCGTCAGTTCGCCGAGGGCTGGAAGTACATCGGCCAGACCCGGCTCGTCCGCGGCCTGGTGCTCGGCATCTTCGGCGCGTTCGCCGGCGGCGGCATCGTGATCGGCACGGCCAAGTTCTTCGCCGCCTCGCTCGGCGCCGGCGACGCCGCCTTCTTCCTGCTCTTCGGCGCCATCTTCATCGGCCTGGCCCTCGGCATCGGTCTCGGCCCGATGGTCGTCAAGGAGATGTCCCGGCGCCGGTGGTTCGGCATGAGCATCGTGCTGGCGAGCGCCGCGGTGATGACCCTCGCCTTCGCCATCCACCTGTCCATGGCGATCGTCGGCGCGATCCTGGTCGGCGCCGGTGCCGGAATGGCCTTCCTGGCCGGCACCACCCTGCTCGGCGGCGAGATCAAGGACGAGGTACGCGGTCGGGTCTTCGCGGTGGTGCAGATCGGTACCCGGCTGGTGCTGATCCTGGCCATCGGGCTGAGCAGCCTGCTGGTCGGCGTCGGCGGCTCCCGCAAGCTGACCATCGCCGACCTCGGCATCTCCGTCTCCTCCACCCGTCTGCTGCTGCTCGCCGCCGGTGCCGCCGGCATCTTCGCCGGGATCAGCGCCTTCGGTCAGATGGACGACAAGAAGGGCGTGCCGGTCCTCGCCGACCTCTGGGGGTCCATCCGGGGCCGTCCGCTGATGCCGGCCGAGCCGTTCGTCTCCGCCGGGCTCTTCGTGGTCTTCGAGGGTGGCGAGGGCGCGGGCAAGTCCACCCAACTCACCGCGCTCGCCGAGCGGCTGCGCGATCACGGACGCGAGGTCGTGGTCACCCGCGAGCCGGGGGCGACAGGTGTCGGTCGACGGATCCGGTCGCTCGTGCTGGACACCTCCGGCGACGACGCGCCGTCACCGCGCGCCGAGGCGCTGCTCTATGCCGCCGACCGGGCACACCACGTGGCCACCGTCGTCCGGCCCGCACTGGTCCGGGGCAGCGTGGTGATCAGTGACCGGTACGTCGACTCGTCCCTGGCGTACCAGGGCGCCGGCCGGACACTGCCCGTCGACGAGGTCTCCTGGCTCTCCTCCTGGGCCACCGGTGGGCTCAAACCCGACCTGGTGGTGCTGCTGGACGTCGAGCCGAAGACCGGCCTGTCCCGGGTGGCCTCGCGCAACACCGGCACCGACCGTCTGGAGGCCGAGTCGGTCGCCTTCCACGAGCGGGTCCGGTACGCGTTCCTGGACCTCGCCGCCGCCGACCCGAAGCGCTACCTGGTGCTCGACGCGTCCCGGTCGGTCGAGGAGATCAACCGGCAGGTGGTCCGCCGGGTCGAGGAGATGCTCGGCAAGCCGGGAGGCATCGTGCACCCGCGGCCGGCGCAGGGCCCGGACACCTCGGTGCAGCCTGAGTTATCCGACGCGGAGTTGGTGACGATGGAGCACAAGACCTGATGCCGGACGTCTTCGCCGACCTGGTCGGTCAGGACGAGGCGGTGGCCGAGCTGCGCCGGGCCGCCGCCGCGGCAGCCGCCGTGCTGCGTGCTGGCGCGGCCGCGTTGGTCACCGCCGGCCCAGCCAGCGGTAACGAGTCCACGGCCGACGACGCCGCGACCGGCGGGCTGGACCCGGCCGCCGGAATGACGCACGCCTGGATCTTCACCGGGCCACCCGGCTCCGGGCGTTCGGTCGCCGCGCGGGCGTTCGCCGCCGCCCTGCAGTGCGTGCACGGCACCGGCTGCGGCGAGTGCCCCGGCTGCCGTACCACGATGGGCGGCACCCACGCCGACGTCCGGCTGGTGGTGCCGGAAGGGCTCTCCATCGGTGTCAGCGAGATGCGCGCGCTGGTGCTCCGGGCGGCCAGCACCCCCTCGGGCGGGCGCTGGCAGGTGGTGGTCATCGAGGACGCCGACCGGCTCACCGAGGCCGCCGGCAACGCGCTGCTGAAGGCGATCGAGGAGCCTCCACCGCGTACGGTCTTCCTGCTCTGCGCCCCCTCCACCCACCCGGACGACATCTCGGTGACCATCCGGTCGCGGTGTCGGGTCGTACCCCTGCGGCAGCCGCCGGCCGACGCGGTGGCCGAGGTGCTGGCTCGTCGGGACGGCATCGCGCCGGACGTGGCGCAGTGGGCGGCGGCAGCCGCGCAGGGGCATGTGGGTCGGGCCCGCAGGCTGGCCCGCGACCCGGAGGCCCGCAAACGGCGCGAGGCGGTGCTCGCGGTGCCGCGCCGGTTGACCGGTATCGGCGCGGCGTTCGACGCGGCGTCCGCGCTGATCGAGGCAGCGGAGGCGGAGGCCGCGGCGTCGGTCACCGAGGCCGACACGGCCGAGCGGGCGGCACTGGAGACCGCCCTCGGCGCGGGCGGCACCGGCCGGGGCGCGGCCGGCGCGATGCGGGGCGCCGCCGGGCAGCTCAAGGAGCTGGAGAAGCGGCAGAAGTCCCGCGCCACCCGGGCCCAGCGGGACGCGCTGGACCGGGCGCTGGTCGACCTGGCGGGGTTCTACCGGGACGCGCTCACCATGGCGCTGGGCGCGCCCGTCGCCCCGGTGCACACCGACACCGCCGCACTGGCCGGTGCGGGCGCGCAGAAGTGGGACGCCGAGGGGGCGCTGCGCCGGCTGGAAGCCGTGCTCGCCTGCCGGGCGGCGATAGAGGCGAACGTCAAGCCGCGGATCGCGGTCGAGGCGATGATGCTCGCCCTCTGGAAGGGCTGACCCGCAGCTTCCGGCGGTTGTCCACAGCCATCGACAGGCCCGATTGCGGTGCGGTACGGTCCGGTGTGCCGTGGTGACGGCGACGGCACACTCAGTGATGGCTCATCCGGGAGGAGTCGGCCGATGCCGCGGGGGGAGATCGACGAAGCCTGGATCGAGGAGGCGGTGCGGCGCTACCGCCGGATTGAGTCGCTCCAGGCCGAGTTCGACCAGGCGGTGTCCACCGTCGAGGTGACCGTCCGGTCGCCGGACGGTCTGGTCGAGGTGGTGGTCACCGCCGGTGGGCGGATCACCGACGTCCGGTTCCTCGGCCCACTGCACAGCCGCAGCCCACGGGACGTGGCCGGCTCGGTGCAGGCCGCGGTCACCGCGGCGGCCGACGCCGCCGAGTGGGCGCGGGAAAAGCTGCACAACGAGACGTTCGCCGCCTACCGACCGCTCGCGGGGGCCTGAGATGGACACACTGCGCGCCCTCTCCGCCCGGCTGGACGAGGCGAGCGCCACGCTCACCGCCATCGCCCACAATGTCACCGCCAGCGATCCCGCTCATGCCGCGTTCGGTGCCGACGCCCCGGGCCGTCCCGGCGAGATCGGTCGCGCGCTGCACCGGCAGTGGACCGCCGCCACCGACGACCGGGCCCGGGAGGCCCGCACCGCCGCCGGTCGGCTGGCCGCCGCCGCCTCGGCCGTGCGGGAGGCCGCCGACCGCTACGCCGAGGTCGACCAGGCGGCCCGCCGCCGGCTCGCCGGGGAGCCCTGATGGACGCACTGGACCGCCTCGCCGAGCCCGGCCTCGACCTGCTGCGCCGGGTGGACAGGCTGATCGCCGCCGGCGTCCCGGAGGGGCACCGGGTCTGGCCGCTGCTGCGCCGGATGCAGGTGCTGCCGGGCGACGCGGTCCGCGGCTTCCTCGACCTCCACCCCGCGCCGCTCGCCACCGCCGGGCACGCGGTGCGCCGGCTGGTCCGGGGGTACGACGACGTCTCCGCCGCGCTCACCGACTCGGTGCTCTGGTCCGGCCCGGCGGCGACGGCGTACGGGCAACAGCGGGCCGCGCTGCTGCGCCACCTCGACGAGGGGCCGGACAGTCTGGTCGGGCGGCTCGAATCCACCGCCGGCTACGCTGACGCGCTCGCCGACTGGGTGGAGGGCAGCCGCCTCGCGTTGGCCCGTACGTTGGCCGATGTGCTCCGCTCGGCCGAGGCGGTCGCCGTGGTCGCCGCCACCGCCACCGGTGTGTCGACGCGCCTCGGGCCGGTCGGGCCGGGTGTGGCCGACGCGGCTGAGATCGGCGCGCGGGTGCTGGCGGTGCTCTGCGTCGCGTACGACGGCGCGGAGACGTTGCTGCGTCAGTGGGCCCCGAGTCTCGCCGAGACCGCGTGGCGGCCGCCGATGGATGGTCGACCCCGCTACGACCAGCCGACCCGGGTCGGCTGGTAGCCGGCCGGAGCGTCTCCTGCCGCCCTCGGCTGGCGGTGGATGCCGCTCGGACGGGCCACGGCGTCGCTCGCGGGTGTCGGACCGGAGCCGGCACCCACGGCGACGCCGTGGTCTTTCCCCTGCACCCCCCGCAGGTCTGCCTTCACTCAACGCCGCCGGGGCGCACTTTGTCTCCTGTCCGGGGCCGGATTCAACCGTCCGGGCGAGGAGCAACGGCACGACGGGCCGCCCGGCAATAGGTCGAGTCGACGGTCATGAATGGCAGCGGGGCGTAGTCATCCGACGACGACCGACGCACCTTCCGGCCGTGGACCGTCGTAGGGTGGGGGGATGGGGATGCTCTGTGCGGTCAGCTTCAACCGGTACGGGCGCCTCTACTACCTCGACCCGGGTGAGTTGCGTCCGCAGGTGGGCGACAAGGTGCTGGTGCCCACCGACGACGGGCCCGAGGTGGCGGAGTGCGTGTGGGCCGCGCAGTGGGTGACCGAGGAAACCGACGGCTTTCCCCGGCTGGTGGGGCTGGCCGGCGACGACGACCTGCACCGGGACGAGGCGCTGCGTCGCCGTAAGGCCGAGGCCAAGGTGGCCGCGAAACGGCTGATCCGCTCGCACGGCCTGCCGATGAAGGTGGTGGCCGTCGACCACGTGCTCGGCGCCGCCGACGGCGGGGGTGAACGCACCACCGTCTACTTCACCGCCCCGCACCGGGTGGACTTCCGCTCCCTGGTCCGCGACCTGGGTGCCACCCTGCACTGCCGGGTCGAGCTGCGCCAGTTGTCCGCACGCGACTCGGCACGCGTGCAGGGCGGCATCGGCTCCTGCGGTCGGGACCTGTGCTGCGCGACGTTCCTCACCGACTTCGAACCGGTGACCATCCGGATGGCGAAGGACCAGGACCTTCCACTGAACCCGCTGCGCATCTCCGGTGCGTGTGGTCGGTTGATGTGCTGCCTGAAGTACGAGCACCCGCTGTACCAACGCTTTCAGGAGACCGCCCCGGCGGTCGGCAGTCGGGTCTCCACGCCCGAGGGCGACGGCCGGGTGGTCGGCCACAGTGTCCCCCGCGACGCGGTGACGGTCCGTCTCGACGCGGACGGCTCCCGCAACGTCTGCTCGAAAGCATCAGTGTGCGGGAGCCGCAAGGCATATGAGGACCGGTAGGCCGTCTGATCAGACGCGCACCGTGACCTGAAGGACCGGTGGTCGGTCGTGTGGCTGTTACGGCGTGACGCCCAGGATGATGGCGATGGTGCCGACCGTGGCCATGAGCAGGCAGGTGCCGGGGTGCATACCGATCGAGATCCGGATGTCCTGCTTGCGCCAGACGAGCCAGACGGCCGGGAACAAGAAGATCATCTTCGACAGCACGGTCCATGGCGCCCAGAAGTGGTAGACCGAGAACAGGACCGTGTTGAGCACGGGTGCTCCCCAGCGCAGGTGGGAGATGCGGGGCAGCAGGAAGCCGCGGAAGTAGTACTCCTCGATGAGGGGGAGGGTGAAGCCGGTCAGCGGCAGGCAGATCAGCATCGTGACGACCACCCGGGAGTGTGCGTAACCGTCGATGTAGGTGGTGGCGCTGCCGCCTGCGCCCTCGAAGGGGAACCAGGTGAAGAAGTTGTCGAAGACGAGGTTGTCCAGTGGGACGAGCGCGAGTGACACCACAGTCATCCACACGATGAGGCCGGCGATGATGGCGATGATCTTCCCGCGTCCGATGGGCCTGTCCCGGTAGGACGCCACTGTGCGCAGTGTGTAGCGGCCGGTGCGTTTGCGGCCCAACCACAGCAGGCCGAACAGCAGCGGTGCGAGCACGATGACCAGGGCGATTGCCCAGGCGAAGAAGATCGGGTAGTCGATCGCCTTGACGAACGGCTCGGCGAGGAACAGGTAGGCCGCGACGATCAGGGCACCGGGCACGAGGTGCAGTGCGATCGACAGCGGAAGCGAGTGACGGTCGGCGAGCAGCAGTTCGACCAAGCGGTTCGGGCGGGTGGCCTTCGTGGCAGCGGTGCGGGTGAGCGTGTTCTCCATGTCGCAAAGATTCGCGCCGCCTCCTGCCACGCGCCTGTCACAGCCCTGACACGCCACAAAAGTCCGAGCTCAGAGCGTTGATCAAGAGGTTTGCGTCAAGAATCAGGCTTGCGGTGACGCAAACCTCTTGATCAACAGGGGTGGGGGTGGGGGTGGGGTGGGGGTGGGG
>NZ_PYBV01000196.1 GCF_003205615.1 Micromonospora arborensis
TGCGCGAGTTCCACCGGCACCGCGACGTCACAGTCGTCGTGCTCAACCAGGCCGACCGGCTCACCCCGGCCGAGTTGCCCCGGGTCCTGGACGACCTGCGCCGACTACTCGACGCGGACGGGCTGACCGGCGTGCCGCTGCTGTCCACCGCCGCCATCGATCCGGCCGGGATGGTGGGGCTGCGCGGCGCGATGGAGCGTACGGTC
>NZ_PYBV01000197.1 GCF_003205615.1 Micromonospora arborensis
GCACGGCGCGCCCGCTCGGCGCGCCCTCACGAGACGTTGTCGTGGCCGCGGGCGCGCGCGGCGAGCACCGCCTCGACACCCGCGCGAACCCCCCCCCCCCCGCCCGCGCCCCCCCCCCCCCACACGCCCTCCCCCCCCCCCCCCCCCCCCCCCCCGCCCCCCGGTGGACCCGGCCCCCGCCGCCGGACCCCCCCCCCGCCGACCCGGTGCAGCAGGCCCCCCGCCGAGCTGACCTTCCCACCCGATCCGCTGGCCCGACTCAGCGGCCCGGCGACCGTGCGGCTCTCCGAGCGGCCGGTCGAGCGGGCGCTCGCGCTGTACCAGCCGTTGGACGAGGAGTCCCACGCCAACGGGCCGGTTCGGGTGCTC
>NZ_PYBV01000198.1 GCF_003205615.1 Micromonospora arborensis
GGCGACCAGGCCGCCCGCTACGCCCGGACCAGAGAGTTCCTCCAGATCGTTCGCAGGTTGTGGACCGACGACACCGTCACCTACCGTGGCGAGCACTTCAGCGTCACCGACCCCACCCTGGCGGCCCGACCGGTCGTCCGCGGCGAGCGGAAACACCCGCCGCTGTACTTCGGCGGCGCCTCGGCCGCCGCCGAGGAGGTGGCAGCCACCGAGGCCGACGTCCAACTCTTCTGGGGCGAGCCACTCGACGACGTGGCCGAGCGGATCGAGCGGCTGAGGCAACTCAGCGAGAAGCTGGGGCGCGAGCA
>NZ_PYBV01000199.1 GCF_003205615.1 Micromonospora arborensis
TGGCCCCGACCACCGACGCCGGCGCGGACACCGACGAAAGCCGCGGATCAGCAGACACCGACGAGAGCCGCGGATCCGCCGCCGCCGACGAAGGCCCCGGATCGGCCGCCGCCGACGAGAGCCCCGGATCCGCCGCCACCGACGAAAGCCGCGGATCGGCCGCCACCGACGAGAGACTCGGATCGGTCGCCGCCGACGACAGCGTGGGGTCGGCGGCGACCGGGGCCCCCGCCCTCTCCGCCAGTGGCCCGGCCGCCGACGGCATCGCCTCCGACGGGCGTACCGATCGGTCAACCGCGTCCGGGTTGGACACACCGCCCA
>NZ_PYBV01000200.1 GCF_003205615.1 Micromonospora arborensis
ACCCGGGCGGCCGGGGTGCCGGTGCACCTGACCGTCAGCGGTCCGCCCCGGGACCTGCGCGCCGAGGTCGACGAGGCCGGGTATCGCGTCGTCCAGGAGGCGCTGACCAACGTGGCCCGCCACGCGGGCCTGGCCACCGCGCACATCCACGTCGAGTACGCCCCGGCCCAGCTCACCGTCTCGGTCACCGACGACGGTCAGGCGTCACCGGCCCGGCCGATGACACCCGGTGTGGGCCTGCGCGGCATGCGGGAACGGGTGACCGGACTGGGCGGC
>NZ_PYBV01000201.1 GCF_003205615.1 Micromonospora arborensis
CCCGTCCGACGCGATCGGGGCCGGGATCGGCATGGTGCACCAGCACTTCATGCTGGTGCCGGTCTTCACCGTCGCCGAGAACATCATGCTCGGCGCCGAGCAGGTCAAGGGCGGCATCGCCGGCTTCCTGGACCGCCGTCGTGCCCGGCGCGAGGTCACCGAGGTGTCCGAGCGCTACAACCTGCAGGTCGACCCCGACGCGGTGATCGAGGACCTGCCGGTCGGCATCCAGCAGCGCGTGGAGATCGTCAAGGCGCTCACC
>NZ_PYBV01000202.1 GCF_003205615.1 Micromonospora arborensis
GGTGATCGGCGCCGCCGACCTGGCCCGCAGGATCTGAAGCGGTCCGGGATGGGCCAGGGTGCGGGCGTGCCGCTGCGCGTGGTGTCGTACAACATCCACAGCCAGCGCGACGACACCGCCGCGCTGGCGGCGGTGGTCCGGGCCGCGACGCCGGACGTGGTGATCGTGCAGGAGGGGCCGCGCCGGTTCCGGTGGCGGCAGAAGTCCGCCACGTTGGCCGAGGCGTTCGGCCTGGTGGTGGCCGCCGGTG
>NZ_PYBV01000024.1 GCF_003205615.1 Micromonospora arborensis
CGGGACTTCCGGTCCCGTGGCGTGCCGATCGACTGTGTGGGGTTCCAGTCGCACCTGGGCACCTCGTTGGCCAGTGACTACCAGGCGAATCTGCAGCGTTTCGCCGATCTCGGTGTGGATGTGCAGATCACCGAGCTGGACGTGATGACCGGCGGCAACCAGGCCAACATCTTCGGTGCCGTCACCCGGGCCTGCATGGCCGTCTCGCGCTGCACCGGCATCACCACGTGGGGCGTGCGCGACTGCGACTCCTGGCGCGGGTCCGACAACGCCCTGCTGTTCGACTGCAACGGCAACAAGAAGGCCGCGTACACCGCCGTCCTGGACGCCCTCAACGGCGGCTCCACCCCGCCCACCACGCCCCCGCCGGGCTCCGGAGTGGACACCAGTGCCTGGTACGTGTTGCTGAATCGGAACAGCGGCAAGGCGCTGGACGTGTACGCCTCAGCCACCAACGACGGGGCGCGAATCAGCCAGTGGACGCGCAACAACGGCGTCAACCAGCAGTGGCAGTTCGTGGACTCCGGGGGTGGCTACTACCGGATCAAGTCGCGGCACTCGGGCAAGGTGCTCGATGTCAGCAACTTCTCCACCGCCGACGGCGGTGCGATCGTGCAGTGGTCCGACCTCAACGGGACGAACCAGCAGTTCCGGCTGGCCGACTCGGACGGTGGCTACGTCCGGCTGCTCAACCGCAACAGCAACAAGGCCGTCGAGGTGCAGGGCGCGTCCACCGCCGACGGTGCAAACGTCGTGCAGTACGCCGACTGGGGCGGCACCAACCAGCAGTGGCAACTCGTTCCCGTCGGCGGCGGCAACCCACCACCGACGGGTGGTAGCGGGTGCGGCAAGGCCCCGACGCTGTCCAGCGGCACGTACACGATTCAGAGCAACGGCAAGAGCCGCTCCTTCATCCTGCGGGTACCCGCCAACTACAACAACAGCAATCCCTACCGGCTGATCTTCGCGTTCCACTGGCGGGGCGGCACCATGCAGGAGATCTCCTCCGGCGGCACCAGCGGGACCCCGTGGTCCTACTACGGGCAGCAGGAGCAGTCGAACAACAGCGCGATCCTGGTCGCGCCTCAGGGGCTCGGCAATGGCTGGGGCAACTCCGGCGGTGAGGACATCACCTTCGTGGATGACATGATCAGCCGGATCGAGAGCAGCCTCTGCGTCAACCCGCGACAGCGCTTCGCCCTCGGCTTCAGCTGGGGTGGCGGCATGAGCTACGCCATCGCCTGCGCACGGGCCACCGTCTTCCGGGCCGTCGCGGTCATCTCCGGCGGGCAGATCAGCGGGTGCAGCGGCGGTACGCAGCCCATCGCGTACTTCGGGCTGCACGGCATCTCGGACAACGTCCTGAACATCTCCGGGGGAAGGGCGCTGCGCGACACCTTCGTCCGCAACAACGGTTGCACCGCCCAGAACCCGCCCGAGCCGGCAGGCGGCAGTCGTGCGCACATCACGACCGCCTACTCCGGTTGCCGGTCCGGGTACCCGGTGCAGTGGGCCGCGTACGACAACGGTCACATGCCCGGCCCGGTGGACGGCACCTACGCCGAGAGTGGCATCACGACCTGGACCAAGGGTGAGATCTGGAGGTTCTTCGCCCAGTTCTCGTAGGACCGGTCGGTCTCAGCTGGCGGCGCCTGCTCCCGTACCCCGGGGGTGGGCGCCGCCTCGTCGGTCGTCCGTCAGCGCTGCAGACGAACCGGCTTGCCCGAGCCACTGCGACGGACCAGCCAGGCCTCGGTGATGTGGGTGAACATCGCCTCCGCGGCGCCGTTGGAGTCGCGGGCGGCGATGCGCTCGTAGATGCGTCGGTGGCCCTGGTTGGACGCCACGCACAACGCGCGTTCGGTCCGGCCCATGTAGCGGGCGGTGTTGATGACCTGGCTCTCCAGCGCGCGCACCACACCACGAGCGATGCGGTTCCCCGATGCCTGCATGATCGTGTCATGGAAGGCCCGGTCGTGGTCGTGGTAGGTGACGTGGTCGTCGACGAGCTCGTCCATCCGGTCCACCATGGCCCGCAGTCGATCGACGGTCTCGGCGTCGGCGAGGCGGGCGGCGACATTCGCCATGTCGGATTCCAGGACGCGCCGGGTGACGACCAGGTCATCGAGGATGGCGAGGCTGTCGTCCACCGCGATGGTGGCCGCGAGAACGAGCTCGTCGAGCATGTCCCAGTGTGACGGCGGGGTGACCATCGTGCCGGCGCCCTGGCGGACCTGCACCAGCCCCTTCTCCTGAAGGATCTTCACTGCTTCCCGGACGACGGTCCGGCTCACGCCGAAGGTCTCGCAGAGGATCGGCTCGGGGGGCAACGATGTCCCGGACGGGTGTACGCCACGGACGATGCGTTCCACCAGTTCGGCGGTGACCGCCCTGGCGAGGTTGGTCGGCCGACGCACCCACGCCGGGGTTGCCGGGCTGTTCAGGGCCGTCTCCTGCGGTGGCGTCATGTCCCCTCCGAATGGCTCGCCGTGGCACGACGTCTGGCTCAGTGTACGGCCGAGTGTTGACGTCACACGTCATACGAGTTACCTTCCGGTCAACATTGGCTCGCGGGACACCCGCCGGCCACCCCCCATATAGAGGTGACAACTGATGAGACAGCGCGCAATGTGGTCGGCCGTCCTCGTCGTGGGCCTGGCCCTGGCCGGTTGTGGAAGTGCTAGTGATTCGGGCAAATCGACCAGCTCGGATGGCAAGCTGGTGGTGTGGGACTGGAAGTCCGGCGAGCCGTTCGCCAAATCCTATCTGGAGAAGGTCAAGGCCGACTTCAAGAAAAAGCACTCCGACGTCGAGGTCGAATTCGTCGCACAGCCCTTCGACCAGTACTACACGCTGCTCGGTGCGGCGATCCAGTCCGGCAAGGGCCCGGACGTCATGCTGTTCAACGGTGGCGGCCAGATCCGCGACCGGGTGGACGCGCTGGTGCCACTGGACGACTACGTGGCCGAGGACAAGCAGCGGCTGGCCGGCTGGGAAGCGTTCACCAAGGACAGCAAGATCTACGCCAGCCCGGTGACGTTGCAGGGTTACCCCATCTACTACAACAAGGCGATCTACCAGAAGGCGAACCTCGACCCGGCGAGCCCCGCCACCACGTGGGACAAGTTCTCCGCCGACTGCGCCGCCATCGCCAGGGCTGGCGCCAAGTGCTTCGCCCTCGGCAACAAGGAGGGCGTCGGCATCCAGTTCTGGCTCTCGAGCCTCGGGTCGACCACCCTCACCGCTGCCGAGTACGACGCCTGGATCGCCGGCAAGCGCGACTGGCAGTCGCCCAACGTCAAGCGGCTCTTCCAGCTCTGGAAGGAGGCCGGCGACAAGAAGATGAACAGCGACGGGGCCAACTCGACCGCGATGTTCAACGACTCCTTCGCGCTCTTCCAGTCCGGTAAGGCCGCGCACGTCATGGGTCTGATGTCGGACGTGGGGCACTGGCAGGACTTCAACGAGTTCCTGACCCCGGAGAAGCTCGGCGTCATGAAGGCCCCGATCATCACCGCCGGCACCACCCCGAGCCTGCCGTACGACGGTGGCATCGGCTACGCGGTCGCCAAGTGGACCAAGGACCCGAAGGTGGCCGCCGACCTGGCGCGCTCCCTGAGCTCGGCCGACGCGTTGAAGGCCTTCTACGCCGACGCCGGCGCGATCGCCGCCGACACCACCATCGACGTGTCCGCGGCCGGTCCGGCCGCCGCCACGCTCGTCAGCGAGCTGAAGAGCGGCAAGCCCGCTCTGCACGTGGCGCTCTCCTCGAAGACGCTGGACCTGATGGGGCGCCTCTCCCAGCAGCTGCTCAGCGGTTCGATCACCGTCGACGAGGTGGTGAAGCAGTTGGCCGCTTCCGACCAGGCGGGCTGACCTCGTGCCGATCGGAAACACGCAACCGTCGGTCCGTTCGGCTCAGGCCGGACGGGCCGGCGGGGCGGCGGTCACCTCCTCCGCACATCGGAAAGGCGCGCGCCCCCGTCGCGCCGGGGGCGGCCTGCGGGCCGAGCGCTACGCCCCCTACATCCTGGTCGCTCCGGCCGTCCTGATCATCGTGGTGCTGCGCCTCTACCCGCTGCTGCTCGGGGTCAACTTCTCCTTCACCGGTGACGGTGAGCAGAACGGGACGGCGGTCGGATTCGGCAACTATCGTGAGCTGTTCGCAGACCCCCTGTTCCAGACCGCGCTGCGCAATGTCGGGCTGCTGGTGCTGTTGCTTCCGGTGGCGGTGGCGATCCCCGGTCTGCTCGCGACGTTCATCTACCTGCGGGTGCCCGGTCACCGTTTCTACCGCAGCGTCTACTTCTTCCCCGCGGTGCTGTCGCCGGTCATCGTCGGTGCGATCTTCAACATGCTGCTCGCCTTCGACGGCCCCCTCAACGCCGTCCTCGGATCGGTCGGTGTTGGCCCGGTGGACTGGCTCGGTGACCCGGACCTCGCGATGTACATGGTGGTGGGCGTGCACATCTGGGCCACCTTCGGGATGGCCCTGGTGGTGTTCCTCGCTGGCTTCGCCACCCTGGACGCCGCGCTCCTGGACGCCGCCCGGGTGGACGGGGCGACGCTCCGCCAGGTCGTCTGGCACGTGATCATCCCGGCCCTCTCGCGCACCATCCAGTTCGTCTTCGTGACCACGATGATCGGGATGCTGACCTCGATGTTCGGGTTGCTCTACATCATGACCAGCGGTGGGCCGGAGGGGTCGACGTACCTGCCGGAGTTCTACATCTGGAAGCAGCAGGGCCAGATGAACCGTCCGGCTCTCGCGTCGGCCGCCTCGACGATCCTCTTCATGATCATGCTCGTCGTGGGGCTTCTGCAGATCAAGCTGCTCGAACGATCCGGAAAGGAGGACTGATGTCTCGCCTCCGCCTGGGACGGTGGTTGATCGCCATCCCCATGTCGCTGCTCGCCCTGGCGACGATCTACCCCCTGCTGTTCACCGCCAACGTCGCGATGAAGACCCGGCGGGACTACATCCTCGACCGGTTCGGCCTGACCGACGCGCTGCGCTGGGAAAACATCAGCACGGCCTGGAACAGCGTCGGCATGGGCCGCTACTTCGCCAACTCGCTGTTCGTGGTGATGGCATCGGTGTTCCTGCTGCTGTTGCTCGGGTCGATGGCCGGCTTCGCCCTGAGCCAACTGCGGTTCCGTGGCTCGTCGGCGTTGTTCCTGGGCTGCCTCGCGGGGCTCTTCATCCCGTTCCAGGTGGTCATGGTGCCGCTCGCCCGGATCATGGCCGACACCGCGCTCATCGACACGTACCCCGGCCTGATCCTGACCTACGTTGCCCAGTTCCTGCCCTTCACGGTCTTCCTCATGACGAGTTACTACAAGGGCATCCCGCCGGAGATCGTCGACGCCGCGCGGATCGACGGCAGCACCGTGTACGGCGTGTATCGCCGGATCATGCTGCCCCTGGGCACCCCGGCGCTGCTGTCGGTGGGCATCCTCAACGCCCTGTTCTGCTGGAACGACGTCCTCATGGCGCTGGTGATGATGCCCTCGGCCGAGCACCGGACGCTCATGGTCGGCGTGACCTCGTTGCGCGGGCAGTACTCCGACAACATCCCTAGCTTCGCCTCCGGAGTGCTGATCGCCGCGATACCCGTTCTGTTGGTTTACCTGTTCCTCCAGCGCCAAATTGCCGACGGCGTCGCCGCCGGTTCCACGAAGGGTTGACATGCGGATCACGGGATATCGGACGCTCACCACGGTCCAGGAATGGGGGCGACCCGTCGGCGATGCCAACGGGGTCTTCGCCGACGGGGTGGTCCCGGTCTCGCTCGTCGTCGTCGACACCGACGAGGGCATCTCGGGGGTCGGCATCGGCCCGCACGTCGAGATCGAGCGGATCTTCGCAGCCATCGAGGGCGAAGACCCCCGTGCCGTGACGTCCCTGTACGACCGCATGCTGCGGCACACCTTCAAGGCGGGCCACGCAGGGCCGGTGTTCGGCACCATCGGCGCTCTGGACACCGCACTCTGGGACATCAAGGCGCAGGCTGCCGGTGAGCCGCTGTGGCGGCTGCTGGGCGGACGTGACCGGCGGGTCAACGCCTACGCGTCCGGTCTGGACATCGGGCTCACCGACGACGAACTCGTCGCCGAGTACGAGGTCTACGCGAGCCACGGCTTGCGGGCGGCCAAGCTCAAGGGCGGCCTCGACATCGAGAGCGACCGGCACCGCCTCGGCCTGGTCAAGGACGTCCTGACCGAGGCCGGGCACGGCCGACGGCCGGGTCTGATGCTCGACGTCAACGAGGTGTGGACCCGCAAGCAGGCCGTCCGGCACGTCTGCGAACTGGAACGCACCCTGGACCTCATCTGGATCGAGGAGCCGGTCCGGCGCTGGGACGCCGAGGGCCTTGCCGCGGTCAGCCGAGGAGTGTGCGCGTCGGTCGCTACCGGCGAGAACCTCACCGGGCTCGAACAGTACCGTCCGCTGATCGCCGCTGGCGCGGTCGACGTCGTCCAGATGGCGGCCGTCTGGGGGGTCACCCACTTCCTGCGGACGGCCGCCCTGGCCCACGCCCACGACCTGCCGGTCAGCCCGATCGGCAACAGCCCGTTCGGGCTCCTGCACGCCGCGACCTCGGTGCCGAACCACCTGACCAGCGAATTGCAGGACCTGCACCCACCGGTCGGTGTCTCCATCGACCTGCACGTCGAGGATGGCGCCTTCATCCTCGGCGACTCACCCGGGCTGGGGGTCCGGGTGGACGAGGAGCAGATCCGGGCGGCCAACCGCCGCCCGCAGGCACAGACGGCCGACAGCCCCAACGTCCGGCCGGAGCGGGCCGGACGGCGGCTGCTGGCCGGGGTGGACGGCGTGATCCCCGCCCGCCAGGTGCCCGTCTTGCCGCTGAACTCGCGCAACGAGGTGTCGCCGACCGTACGACACTGAGCTGCCAACCAGAACAGGAAGGCGTGGGTGCATCGCCACGGCGGTGCACCCACGACCATGCCCGGTCGGCACGACCGACGTACCGACCGTCGAGACGGAGGAACGATGAAGGCAGTCGTCTACCGGGGGGCGCGAAACCTCGGAATCGAGGACCGTGACCCGGAGGCACCGGGTCGCGGCCAGGTACGGATCGAGGTGGCGTACACCGGCATCTGCGGCACGGATCTGCACATCTACCACGGCGACATGGACGCCCGGGTCGGTGACTCCGCGATCATCGGGCACGAGATGTCCGGGCGGATCGCGGCCATCGGCGAGGACGTGACCGGCTGGAACGTCGGTCAGGCAGTCACCGTGATGCCGACCCGGCCCTGCGGACGGTGCGCAGCCTGCAAGCGTGGGAACTCCCACGTCTGCCACGCGATGAACTTCCTGGGCATCGACTCGGCGGGTGCCATGCAGTCCTACTGGAACGTGCCGGCGGAGTTGGTCCTGCCGCTTCCGGAGGAGCTGCCCCTCGACCACGCCGCGCTTGTCGAGCCCGTCGCGGTCGCCGTGCACGACGTACGTCGAGGGAACGTGACCGCCGACGACCAGGTGGTCGTGGTCGGCGGTGGCCCGGTCGGGGTCCTCATCGCCACCGTCGCGCGGGGCCGCGGCGCGCGGGTGCTCCTCGTCGAGCCGGACCCGTTCCGCCGTGAGGTGGCGGAGGGAATCGGTATCGACACCGTCGATCCGCGATCGACCGATGTCGTGGCACTGGTCAACGACCGTACCGATGGCGCGGGCGCCGACATCGCCTTCGAGGTGTCCGGCTCCGCCGCCGGCGTCACCACGGCGGTCGACGTCCTCACCACCCGCGGCCGGCTGGTCATGGTGGCGATCCATCCCCAGCCCCGGGAGGTCAACCTGCACCGGTTCTTCTGGCGCGAGTTGGAACTGCTCGGAGCCCGGCTCTACCAGCGCGACGACATGGTGGAGGCGATCCGGCTGGTCGCCGCGGGTGAGATCCCGGCACGGCAGCTCATCTCCCGGGTCGAGCCGGTCGAGGCGGCCAGCGCCGCCTTCGCCGCGTTGGAGGGTGGCGGCGTGATGAAGGTGCTGCTCGATGTGCGGGAGGGCAACAAGTGACCGCGTTGTTCGATCTGTCCGGACGTACCGCCGTCGTGACCGGGGCCCGACGTGGCATCGGCCTGGCCATGGCCGAGGCCCTGGCCCTGGCCGGTGCCGACATCGTGGGTGTCTCCGCCCAGCTCGAGGCGGAGGGCAGCGAGGTCGAACGTCGGGTGCGGGCCGCCGGTCGGCGGTTCACCGCGCTGCGGGCGGACCTCGGCGACCGCGCCGCCGTACACCGGTTGGCCCGCGACATCACCGCTCTCGGACCGGTCGACATCCTGGTGAACAACGGCGGCACGATCGCCCGGACCCCGGCCACGGAGCACCCGGACGAGATGTGGGACCACGTGATCGAGGTGAACCTCAGCAGCCAGTTCGTCCTGAGCCGGGAGATCGGCCGGACGATGGTCGAGCGTGGCCGTGGGAAGATCATTTTCACGGCCTCGCTGTTGAGCTTCCAGGGTGGCATCACCGTCCCCGGTTACGCCGCTTCGAAGTCGGGCGTGGCTGGCCTCACCAAGGCGCTGGCGAACGAGTGGGCTGCCCACGGGGTGAACGTCAACGCCATCGCCCCCGGCTACATCGCCACCGACAACACCCAGGCGTTGCGCGACGACCCAGACCGCAACCAGGCGATCCTCGCCCGGATCCCGGCCAGCCGGTGGGGTCGCGCCGACGATCTCGGCGGTGCCACGGTGTTCCTGGCGTCGACCGCGTCGGACTACGTCAACGGCATCGTGCTGCCCGTCGACGGCGGCTGGCTGGGCCGATGAGGGAGCGCGCACTGCCGCGTCGCCCGGAGGTGCTCCTCACCGAGCTGGGCTTCGGCGCGGCCCAGGGTGGCAACCTCTACCGGACGACGGCAGACGAGGAGTTCGCCTCGGCGGTCGACGCGGCGTGGGAGGCGGGCGTCCGATACTTCGACACCGCGCCGCACTACGGCCTCGGCCTGTCCGAGCGCCGACTCGGCGCGGCGTTGCGGCAACGGCCGCGCGACGAGTACGTGGTGTCGACGAAGGTCGGGCGACTTCTGGTGCCGTCGCCTCAGGACGCGCACCGGCGGGACTCCGACGGATTCGATGTCCCCGCGAGCCACCGGCGAGTGTGGGACTTCAGCCGCGACGGCATCCTCCGCTCCATCGAGGCCAGCCTGGACCGGACCGGGCTGGACCGGATCGACATCGCCTACCTGCACGACCCGGACGACCACTGGGAGCAGGCCGCACACGAGGCCGTACCCGCCCTGATCGACCTGCGGGACCAGGGCGTCGTGGGTGCTATCGGCGCTGGCATGAACCAGTCGGCGATGCTGGCGCGGTTCGTGCGGGAGACCGACGTCGACGTCATGATGTGCGCCGGGCGGTACACCCTGCTTGAGCAGGGTGCGGCCGACGACCTGCTGCCGGTCGCCGAGAACCGGGGGGTGGGCGTGGTCATCGCGGGCGTCTACAACTCGGGGCTGCTGTCGCAGGATCGGCCGCCGGCCGATGCCGTCTACAACTACCAGCAGGCCCCACCCGAGGTGATCGAGCGGGCGCGGCGGATCGCCGCGGTCTGCGAGACGTACGGGGTGACCCTGCCGCAGGCGGCACTCGCCTTCGTCCGCCGGCATCCGGCCGTGGTGTCGACGGTGGTCGGCGTCCGCAACGAGGCGCAGGTGGCCGAGACGGTGCGACGGTCCGAGGTCGCCGTACCCGGGGAGCTGTGGGACGCCCTGGCCACGGCCGGGCTGCTCACCGCACCGCCCGGTCCGGACTCCGCAGTCCAACCGAACTGACACAGACGTCCCGGCCGGGACCGGCTCCGATTTCCGGACACCGGTCCCGACCGGGACGTCATCTGTTACCGCGACAGGTCACACCGCGGTGAACCGCCACTGCTGGTTGGCCGCGCTGTGGCAGGTCCACTGCAACAGTCGGGCGCCGTCGGTGGTGGCCGCGCCGTTGACGTCGACGCAGAGGCCGCTCAGCACACTCTTCACCGTGTACACGCCGGAGGTTCCCGTCGCCGTGGCGGTGAACTTCTGCTGGTTGCCGTTGTTGCAGGTGGCCTGCTGGAGGAAGGCACCCGCCGCAGTCGAACTACCGACCACCTCGACGCACTTGCCGCTGTGCACCGCCTTGAGGTAGAGCGCGCCATTACCGGCGTCGACGGCCTGCCACCTCTGGTTGTTGGCACCGGTGGACGCCCACTGGGTGATCTGGGCGCCGTCGGCGGTGGAGACACCGCTGACGTCCATCAGCTTGTTGCTGTGCTGCGCCGTGACCGTGTAGGTCTTCCCCGCCAGGCCACCGCCGGTGCCGGTGCCGGGTGTCCCGACGCCGTTCCCGCCGAAGGTGTGCGAGTCCAGATCGAACGAGTTGCTGCTGTTCTTGAACACCATGTAGAGCGTCTGTGTCCCGCTGAGCGCGGCGACGCTCACCGGAGTCGTGGACTGGTAGTTGTCCCAGCCGCCCGTATTGGGCACCGTGGTGGTGGCCAGCAGGGTGCCGGTCGGCGAGCCGGCGCGCAGCTCGATCGAACCGCCACCGGAGGGCGACGACACCCGGTAGCTGACCGTCGAGATGCCCGACAGGCTCATCGGGCTGAACGCGATCCAGTCGTTGGTGGAGATGTCGCCGACCCGCTTGGTGCTCTCCGCCGCCGCCTGGTCGACGACCCGGATGCCGGACTGGCTGCTGAAGTACTCGGACTGCTTGTGCTTCGGCTGGAGGATCGCCTGGGCGGTCCCGGTGAGCGGGGCCGCGCCCCCCGCACCGCCGCTGTCGGTGTACCGGGCGTTCAGCACGTAGAACAGGTTGGCGCCGTCGGGGTGCCCACCGAGCAGGTCGGTGGAGATGGTGCCCGAGCAGCCCGGGTACTCGGTGGTCTCGTGGGCGTGGTCGTCGTGACCCAGCGCCGGGTTGAGGAACACCTTCGAGCAGTCGACAGTGCCGCCGTCCGGATCGGTGACGGTGATCTGGTATGGCACCTTGTCACCGAAGGTGAGCATGCCGCCGTTGCCCGGTGTGGTGATGGTGAGCACCGGTGCGCTGTTGCCGACGGTGATCTGGACGTTGGCGAAGCCCGTCTTGCCGGTGCTGTCGGTGACCTTCAGCTGGGCCGTGTAGTTGCCGTTGGCGGTGTACGTCTTCGACGGGTTGGCCGCCGTGGAGGTGGTGCCGTCGCCGAACGTCCACTGGTAGCTCAGCGTGTTGCCGTCCGGGTCGGACGTGCCCGCACTGCTGAACTGGACGGTCAGCGGCGACTTGCCGCTGGTGGGCGTGCCGGTGGCCTTGACGATCGGGGACCGGCCGCCCTGGATGTAGTCGATCCGGTAGAGCCCGGAGTCGCTGTTGCCGCCGCCGAAGTTGGTGCCCCACTCCAGCAGGTAGAGCGAGCCGTCCTTGCCGAACTCCATGTCCATCGGCTTGTTGAAGCCAACGCCCGGCAGGAACGAGTTGGTGCGGGTCACCGCCGAGGAGGAGTCGAAGTGCACCTCCTTGACGTAGTTGCGCGCCCACTCGTAGAAGAAGTGCACGCCGTCGTAGTAGGCGGGGAACTTCGTCTGGGAGGGGTTCGACGCGTCGTAGCGGTAGACCGGGCCGCCCATCGGCGCGGAGCCGCCGGAGCCGAGCTCCGGGAAGGTCGTCGAGGCGGGGTAGCCATACCAGATGTTGGGCATGACGACCGGCTTCAGGTTGACCAGACCGGTGTTGTTCGGCGAGTTGTTGACCGGTGCCGAGCAGTTGAACTTCGCGCCGACCACGCCGGTGTCCGGGTTGTACGGAGCGTAGGGCTGGTTGTTGCCGTGGCAGAACGGCCAGCCGTAGTTGCCGGGCGTCTTGATCACGTTCAGCTCGACCAGGCCCTCCGGGCCACGGTTGGTGGTCGGCGGGTTGCGGTCCGGCCCGTAGTCGGCCAGGTAGACCCAGCCGTTGGCGGGGTCGATCGAGAACCGGAACGGGTTGCGGAAGCCCATGGCGTAGATTTCCGGCTTGGTCTGCGCGGTGCCCTGGGGGTAGAGGTTGCCGCTCGGGACGGTGTAGCCACCGCTGGCTCCGGGGCGGATGCGCAGCAGCTTGCCGCGCAGGTCGTTGGTGTTGCCCGCGCTGCGGGCGGCGTCCAGGTTGGACTTGCCCGAGCGCCAGTCCAGCGGGGCGTAGCCCTGCCAGTTGGGGTCGAGGTTCGGGGGCGTGTCGTCGCCGGTGCCGATGAAGAGGTTGCCGTCCGGACCGAACTCGATGTAGCCGCCGGTGTGACCGGGCTCCGGGAACGTCCGGTCCCGGTACGCCGGGATGTCGATGATCGTCACGCCGCTGGACATGTTCAGCGTGTCACCGCTGACGGTGTAGCGGGAGACGCGGTTGACGTCGGTCGAGCTGCTCGCCGGGGAGTGGTAGAGGTACACGTACCCGTTGGTGGCGAAGTTGGGGTCCAGCGCCATGCCGGTGAGGCCGTCCTCGCCGCCGGTGTAGACACTCAGCGTCCCGGCGGTCACGGTGCTGTTGGTGGAGGGCTTGAAGATCTTCAACTGCCCGCCGCGCTGGGCATAGAACACCCGTCCGTCCGGGGCTACCGCCATCGCCATCGGGTCGACGGTGTTGTCGTCCAGGGTGCGCTTCTCGAAGTTGCTCCAGACGGTGCCACCGCAGTCGCCGGCGACGTTACCGGCGGCCCACTTCACGCCACCGAGCACGTGGTTGCGGAAGTTCGTCTCGCTGTAGGAGTCGATCGCGTGGCCCATCGCGGTGGCCCACACCCGCCCGCCGGCGGTGTTGCGACACCAGGAGATCGGGTGGTCCGGGCCCATCGCGCGGGACCCCGGGTTGTACGTCCGCTCGTCGGCGGTCACCAGGACGTGCACCTTGCCGCGCGGGTTGGAGTCGAAGTTGTACCACTCCTCGCTGCGGTTCCAGCGATCCGGCAGACCGGCCGTCGACGGGTGCTGCTTGTCGGCGACGATCGCGGTGCCGGGCAGCACGCCGGGGGAGTGCTCCGGCATGTGGGCGCCGCCGTTGATGGTCTGGTCCCACCACGGGTACTCGGACTCGATACCCATGTCGGTGGCGTTGTGGATGCCGACGATGCCCTTGCCGCTGGCGAGGTAACCCTCCACTGCCTGGCGCTGGGCGGCCGAGGTCCAGACCATGCCGGAGGTCTGGAACATGATGATGACGTCGAAGGTCGCGAGGTTGGCAGGGGTGAAGACACTCGAGTCCTCGGTTGCCACCAGCTCGAAGTTGTTCGCCGCTGCCTGCTGCTGGAACATGGAGATCCCGGCGGGGATCGAGTCGTGCCGGTAGCCGGCGGTCTTGGTGAACAGCAGGGCGCGGAAGGCCGGGGCCGCCGACGCGGGTGGGGCGAGTCCGAGCGCCAGCAACAGGCCGGCGATCACTGAGATGAGCAATGTGTTGCGACGCATGCCGTCTCCTAGGTTGGGCGGGCAACTCCGATTGCCACCACGGGCGCCACGGCTCGTCAGGTTGTGCCTGGACGCGCAGGGGTGCACGGGGTGCGGTGGTCGGTCCTCGTGCCGTTCGCCGAAACGGCAGTCAGACCCGTAGGACGTCACACAGCGTGATGACCGCTGTAGATCTCGTCCGGTGATCCACGAGGTCAGGATGAGCTAGAGATCGACCTCTGTCAATTAATACGACGACGTCCGACGTCCTGCCCAAGTGACGACGGTCGTGCGCGGCTCCCTCGCTGCGGCGCCGCTGTCGATCGGGTGATGGCCCTGGCAATCAGCCCCGGTCGAGGATTGCGGACCCGCAACCAAACATCTATCTTCATACGTGTGATGTTTCGTCGATGTCAAGGGAATGTTCGCTACACGCAAACATAAGCCTTCGTCGATAGCTACGAAAGTTCGCAGTGCGGTGCCACAGAACCGCCGGAACGCGGGGCTGGATCCAGTCGATAACTACTATCTGTGAGGGCTTTCGGGATGTCAGATCCGCCGCCGACGCCGCTGCTCACCCTTCGGGGCATCGGCAAGTCCTTCCTCGGAGTCCGCGTACTCGACGGTGTCGACCTCGACGTCGCGCCCGGTGAGGTGCACGCCGTGGTCGGTGAGAACGGCGCCGGGAAGTCGACCCTCATGAAGATCGTCTCGGGTGGGTACGCCCCGGACGGGGGCACCGTCGAGTTCGCCGGTGAACCGCGCACGTTCCGTGGCCCACGCGACGCGCAGCGGGCCGGGGTCGGCATCATCCACCAGGAGTTCAACCTGCTCCCGGAGCGCACCGTCGCGGAGAACGTCTACCTGGGCCACGAGCCGGTCCGTCGCGGTCTGGTCGACCGTCGGGAAATGCTCGAGCGCACCAGGCGACTGCTCGACTCGATCGGGGAGACCGCGTTGCCGGCCGACGCCCGGGTGGGGCAGCTCGGCGTCGCACAGCAGCAGGTCGTCGAGATCGCCAAGGCTCTCGCCCTGGACGCGCGGCTGCTCATCATGGACGAGCCGACCGCCGCGCTGGCCGACCACGAGGTCGAGCTGCTCTACGGGTTGGTGCGCCGACTCCAGGAGCGGGGCATCGGCCTGCTGTACGTCTCGCACCGGCTCAAGGAGGTCTTCGACCTGTCGAGCCGGATCACGGTCCTCAAGGACGGCCGTCGGGTGACCACGGTGGACACCGCGGACACCTCCGCCGACGAGTTGGTACGACACATGGTCGGCCGGGAACTGTCCAGCTACTACCCGGACCGGGCCGCACCCGAGGACCGGGGTCCGGTTCGGCTCAACCTGCGCGACGTGGGAAACCGGAAGCTGCGCGACGTCAACCTCCAGTTGCGCGCCGGCGAGGTGCTCGGCATCGGCGGCCTGCAGGGCTCCGGACGGTCCGCGCTGGCCCGCGCGATCTTCGGGGTGTCGCCCTTCACGACCGGCGACGTCACGCTCGACGACCGGCCGGTCCGACTGCGCTCACCCCGCACCGCGATGCGGGCCGGCATCGCCTACGTCACCGAGGACCGCAAGGGCGAGGGCATCGTCGGTCGGCAGTCGGTGCTCGACAACGCGCTGCTCGCCAGCCGAGCCGTCTTCGCCGCCCGGTCCGGCCGCGCGGCCCGGACCGTCCGGGTGCGCGAGTTGCTCGCCGCCGTGGAGGTCCGCGGCGCCGGCGACGACCAGGAGATCCGTTTTCTGTCCGGGGGTAACCAGCAGAAGGTCGTGCTGGCCCGATGGCTCGCCCTCAACCCGCGGATCCTGCTCTTCGACGAGCCGACCCGAGGCATCGACGTGGGTGCGAAGTCAGCCATTCACGACCTCGTCCGCCGCCTCGCCCGTGATGGCGCGGCGGTGCTGATGATCTCGTCCGATCTACCGGAGCTGTTGGGGATGAGTGACCGGATCGTCGTCATGCGGGACGGCCACGTCGCGGGTGAGCTGCCCGCCGGCGCGACCGAGGAGGAGGTCGTCGCGTTGGCGGTCGGGACCACACGGGAGATGGCCCAGTGAGCGCTCTGTCGCTGCTGCCGGCCCGACGACCCGTACCGGGTGTGTTCGTGGCCCTGACGCTCACCCTGGCGATCGGCTGGCTGGTTGTCCTCCTGGACGGTGGCCAACTCTTCAACCAGTCCACGACGGTGAGTCTCCTGCACGTCGCGGCCGGCCTCGGGCTTGTGGCTGTCGGCCAGACCCTGGTCATCCTGGGCGGTTCGCTCGACCTCTCCGTGGCGTACGTGATCAGCCTCAGCACTCTCGTCGCGGCCGAGACGATGAACGGCAGTGACGGTGCGCTGTTGCCGGCGGTCGGCCTGGCGCTCGCGGTCAGCGCTGGTATCGGGCTGCTCAACGGGCTCCTCGTGACCAAGCTCCGGGTCAACGCGTTCATCGCGACACTCGGCGTCGGGCTGCTGCTGAAGGGCTACCTCGACAACGGCTACGACGGCCCGGCCGGCACCACCTCACCCACGCTCGTGCAGTCCCTCGGCTACCAGCGGATCGGCCCGGTGCCGGTGTCGTTCCTGCTGCTGGTCGCGGTGACCGCGGCGGCCTGGTTCGCGCTCTCGAAGACCCGCTTCGGCCACCATCTGGTCGCCGTCGGTGGGGACCCGGAGGTGGCCCGGCTCTCCGGGGTCCGCAACGACCGGATCCTCGTCACCGCCCACGTGCTGTGCTCGATGTGTGCCGGCCTCGCCGGCATCTACCTCGCCAGTCGGCTCGGCTCGGGCGCGCCCCGGGTGGGCACCGAGGGCCTCTACGACCTGGAGTCGATCGCCGCGGTGGTCATCGGTGGAACCGCCCTGGCCGGTGGGCGCGGCGGTGTCATCGGCACGGTTGGGGGCGTGCTGCTGCTCGCCAGCATCGACGCGATCTTCAACCAGCTCGAGGTCGACGCCTTCTTCAAGCAGGTGATCCGGGGCGCGATCATCATCGCCGCGGTCGCCGTCTACGCCCGCAGGGCCATGCGAAAGGCGGCTGCCTAGCCATGCAGACCGTTCAGCGTCGTACGCTGCCGCTGCGTCTCCCGCGGGTCCGCCCCGGCGGTCTCCTGCCGATCCTCGCGATTCTCGCCGTGCTGGTGGTGCTCGTCGGCATCCGGCAGCCCGACTTCCTCTCCCCGCCGTCGCTGATGTCGTTCCTCGGCCGTTCGGCGCCGATCATCCTGCTCGCCGCCGGCCAGTACTTCGTGATCGTCTCCGGCGAGTTCGACCTCTCGGTCGGTTCCCTGGTCACCGCGCAGGTGGTCGTGGCCGCCCGGCTCATCGACGGCGACCCGGCGCGTACCTGGCCCGTGGTGCTGCTCCTGCTCGCCTTCGGCGCGTTCGTGGGGTTGGTCAACGGTCTGATCACGACGCGGCTGCGGGTGCCGTCGTTCATCACCACCCTCGGCATGTTCCTGATCCTCGTCGGCGCGGTCTACCTGTGGTCCGACGGCGCCCCGAAGGGTGGGCTCTCCGAGGAGTTCCGGCGGTTCGGTCGGCGGGCCTTCGAGGACGTGCCGCTGCTCGGTCGTGTGCCGTACGCGCTGTTGGTCCTTCTGGCTCTGGCCGTGGTGGCCGTGCTGCTGATGCGGTCCGACTTCGGCCGGACGCTTGTCGCCGTCGGCGACAATCCGCGCACCGCCGAGTTGAGCGGGGTGCGCGTCTGGCGTACCCGAACGATCGCCTTCATCCTCAGCGGGCTCGCGGCGGCGTTCGCGGCGATCCTCCTGGGCGGCTACAGCGGCGTCTCGTTCCAGGCCGGTGCCGGCCTGGAGTTCGGCGCGATCACCGCGGTCGTCCTCGGTGGTGTCGCGCTGGGCGGGGGTCGCGGCTCGGTCGTCGGCGCGATGCTCGGGGCGCTGACCCTCGAACTGCTCTTCGCCCTCATGAATTTCTACGGCGTCTCCGGCGCCCTCAGGTCGACCGTCCAAGGCGCGATCATCCTGCTCGCCGTGGCGGTCTCGGCAACACGTTCTTCGTCGAGATAAAGGGGAACCATAGTGCGACGTTCCATGGCGGTTCTGGCCGCTGTCACCCTGCTGTCCCTCACGGCCTGTGCCACCGACGAGCCGGCCGCGAGCCCGTCGGGCAGCGCGCCCGCCGGGTCGGGCACCGGGGAGCAGTCGAAGTTCTTCGTGCAGGCCGACTATGACGCCGAGCTTGCGCTGTTGACCGCGACCCCGACGGGTCCCGCCGACAAGCCGTGGGAGCAGGTGCTCAACCCGAAGATGGTGGACACCGCCAAGTTCAAGAAGAAGGGTCCGCACAAGATCTGCTTCTCGAACGCCGCGCTGAACAACCCCTGGCGGCAGGTCGGGTTCAAGACCATGCAGGCCGAGGTGGAGGCGCAGAAGAGTCGCATCAAGGAGTTCGTGCACGTCGACGCCGAAGGCAAGGACCAGAAGCAGATCGCGGACATCAACGACCTGCTCGGTAAGAGCTGTGACGCGTTGATCGTCTCGCCGAACACCACTGCCACGCTCACGCCGGCCGTCGAGGCGGCCTGCCAGGCCGGGTTGCCGGTCGTCGTCTTCGACCGTGGTGTCAACACCAAGTGCCCGGTGACGTTCATCAACCCCATCGGTGGTTACGGCTTCGGCCACGTCGGAGCCGAGTTCGTCAGTCAGAAGATGAAGCCCGGCGGGAAGGTCCTCGCCCTGCGGATCCTGCCCGGCGTCGACGTGCTGGAAACCCGCTGGTCGGCGGCGAAGATGGCGTTCGACAAGGCGAAGGTCGACGTCGTTGGCGTCGAGTTCACCGATGGCGATCCGGCCAAGACCAAGAAGATCGTCGACGACTACATCCAGCGGTACGGCACGATCGACGGCGTCTGGATGGACGCCGGAGCGGTGGCCGTCGCGGCGGTCGAGGCGTTCCAGGACGCGGGCAAGCCCGTTCCGCCGATGAACGGCGAGGACCAGCTCGACTTCCTGAAGATCTGGAAGGACAAGAACCTCACCGCGATCGCGCCGACCTACCCGACCTACCAGTGGCGTACGCCGGTCATCGCGGCGCTGCGGATCCTCGACGGCGAGCAGGTGTCCAACCCGTGGAAGCTGCCGCAGCCGACCGTCACCCAGGACAACCTGGACCGGTACCTCGACGCGAGCATGCCGCCGCTGCACTACGCGATGTGCGGCTGCACCGACCTGCCCGGTTACCCGCAGCGCTGGAAGTAGGTCGCGATGTACGCCATCGGTGTCAACCCCTGGGTGTGGGCCTCGCCGGTCGACGACAAGGCCCTGGCCGAATTGATCCCGCGGATCGCCTCGTTCGGCTTCGACGCGGTCGAGTTGCCGATCGAGCAGCCCGGCGACTGGGACCCGGTCCGTACCCGGGACCTGCTGGCCGAACACGGCCTCGTCGCGGCCGGCGTCTGCGCGGCCTTCTCGCCGGGGCGGGAGCTGGTCGACGCCGAGCCGGCCGTGGTGGAGTCGACAGTCGCGTACCTCAACGGGTGCGTGGCGGCCGCCGCGGCCGTCGGAGCGCCGTGCGTCGGCGGTCCCGTGTACGCCTCGGTCGGGCGCACCTGGCGGATGACACCGATGGCTCGCGCGGCCTGCTACGCGGATTTCCGGAGGGCCCTGGCGCCGGTTGCCGAGCAGGCCGGCGAGTTGGGCGTGAGCATCGGTGTCGAGGCGTTGAACCGCTACGAGACCAGCGTCGTCAACACGATCGAGCAGACGGTCGAGTTGATTGACGGGCTCCCGCCGAACGTCGGCATCATGATCGATACGTATCACATGAACATCGAGGAGGCCGACCCCTACGCGGCTCTCGCTGCCGCTGGCCCGCACATCAAGCACGTGCAGGTCAGCGGCAGCAACCGGGGCGCTCCCGGTGCGGACCACTTCGACTGGCCCCGCTTCTTCGCCGTCCTGCGGGACACCGGTTACCAGGGTGCGATCTGCATCGAGTCGTTCACGGCGGAGAACGAGGCCATCGCGGTCGCCGCGGCGATCTGGCGTCCGCTGGCCCCCTCGCAGGACCGTCTCGCCACGGACGGCCTGCGCTATCTGCGGGAGATCCTCGGGTGACCGCCCCCGCTCACCCACCGCCCCGTTCCGGGGATCCGTCCGCCGCCCCCCTCACGTGAGGAGCACCGTCCCGTGTCCGTCTCGTCCATTCCACCGCTGCGGCGAATGCTGGCCGGCGCCGCCGCGACAGCGGTGACCGCCCTGGTCGCGGTAACCGCCTCGGCGTCCCCGGCACTCGCGGCCACCACCACCCTCTACGCGTCGCCCTCCGGCACCGGCACCAGTTGTTCCGCCAGCCAACCGTGTTCGCTGAGTGCCGCGCAGACCGCGGTGCGGGCGATCAACAGCTCGATGTCCGGTGACATCGTCGTCGAGTTGGCCAACGGCGCGTACCGGCTCTCGTCGCCGCTGCGGTTCACCGCGGCCGACTCGGGCAACAACGGCTACCAGGTGATCTGGCGGGCGGCCGCAGGCGCACGTCCGACGATCACCGGCGCTCGCGCGGTCACCGGTTGGTCGCTCGTCGACTCCGGGAAGAACATCTGGCGGGCCAACGTGCCCGCCGGGCTCGACAGCCGTCAGCTCTACGTCAACGGGGCCGTCGCCACCCGGGCGCGTACCGCCGTGAACCGGTCCGACTTCACCTTCACCACCTCCGGTATGCGGTTCAGCAACAGCGCGCTGAACTACCTCAACAACCTCGGCAACCAGAACCGGGTCGAGGTGGAGAGCGTCGGTTCGTTCACCGACCGGTACTCGCCGGTGCAGAGCATCAGCGGCAACTTCCTGACGATGCAGCAGCCCGCCTGGAACAACAACACCTTCGGGTTCGACACGTTGTCCCGCCCGCACCGGGCCGGCCCGTTCTACCTGGCCAACGCGTACGAGTTCCTGGACTCGGCGGGGGAGTGGTATCTCAACCCCAGCAGCGGCCAGCTCAACTACATCCCGCTCGCCGGGCAGAACATGAGCACCGTCAGCGTGGAGCTGCCGCAGTTGCAGTCCCTGGTCAACGTCGGCGGCACCCTCGCCACGCCCGCGCACCACATCTCGTTCAGCGGGATCACCTTCACCGGCACCAGCTGGCTCGGCCCGAGCAGCAGCAACGGCTTCGCCGACCAGCAGACCGGCGCGCACATCGTCGGCTCCTGGGCCCGCCCGTCCGACGCGCTGACCTCCTGCCAGGAGGGCTGCCCGCTGTTCGAGGCCACCCGCCCGAGCTGGGCCCAGATGCCCGCCGCCGTGCAGGTCTCCGCCGCCAACACCATCTCCTTCAGCGACTCGCAGTTCGTCAACCTGGGGCAGACGGCCATCGGCATCGGCAACGACGCCAACGCCCACGCCAGCGGCGTCGGCCTGGGTGCCAGCAACATCACCGTCACCCGCTCCGAGATCGCCCGCAACTCCGCCGGTGGCATCGTGGTGGGCGGTGTCCGCGCCGACGCCCACCACCCGAGCGACCAGCGGATGGTCAACCGCAACATCACCATCAGCAACAACCGGGTGCACGATCTCGGCCTGGAGTACCGCGGCGTGGTCTCGATCCTGACGACCTACGTGAACACGGCGCTGGTCTCGCACAACGAGGTCTACAACATGCCGTACACCGGCCTGTCGGTCGGTTACGGCTGGGGCGCCAACGATGCCGGTGGCAGCCAGCACTACGCCAACCGTGGTCTGTACAACTACCAGCCGCGGTACACCACGGCGACGACGGCGGCGAACAACCAGGTCATCGGCAACTACATCCACGACGTCATGCAGCAGATGACCGACGGTGGCTGCATCTACTCCCTGTCGGCGAACCCGGGCGGGACGATCAACGAGAACTACTGCCTGCGGACCAACGGCTGGTTCGGGCTCTACTTCGACGAGGGCTCGCGCTACTACACCGCCCGCAACAACGTGTTCTCCTCCACCGGCACCTGGGCCACCGCCAACTACTACTACGCGGAGAACATGGGCAACTTCACCGTCACCAACAACTGGTCGACCAACGGCAGCACGAACGTGACGAACGGTGACCGCGGCAACGTCGTCAACAGCAACGTCACGGTCAGCAACGGCAACTGGCCGTCCGGCGCGCAGACGGTGATCAACGCGGCCGGCGTGCAGAGTGGCGGCAGCACCAACCCGCAGAACGTGCAGATCGTGGGCGTCCAGTCGGGGCGCTGTGCCGAGATCGGCAATTCCAGCACGACCAACGGCACGCAGGCCCAGATCTGGGACTGCATCAGTGGTGCCGCCAACCAGCGGTGGACCCACACCGCGAGCCGGCAGCTCATGGTCTACGGCACCAAGTGCCTGGACGCCTCCGGGCAGGGCACCAGCAACGGCACCCAGGTGGTGATCTGGGACTGCAACGGCGGTACCAACCAGCAGTGGAACATCAATGCCAACGGCACGATCACGGGCGTGCAGTCGGGTCTCTGTCTCGACGCGAACAGCGCCGCGACGGCGAACGGCACGAAGTTGATCCTCTGGTCCTGCAGCGGCGGCACGAACCAGCAGTGGCAGGTGCGGAGCTGACCTGACAGCGGGGCACCGAGCGGTCCGGGCTGGGGCGACACGCCTCAGCCCGGACCTGTGCCGTCACGTCGTGGTGAGCGCCCGCGCCGTGTCCGTTTTAGCGCCGGACAAGGTTCGGCTGCGGTGCCGATCCCGCAGTCGTGGTCAGCCGGCCGGAGGCGCCAGGGACCTGCGTCGGCGCAGAGGCATCGGGACGAGCGGCGACTCGGCGACGCCGCCGTCCAGGAGCAGTTCGACAGCACGTCGTCCCATCTGTTCGTGCGGCAGCGCCGTCGTGGCCAGGCTGGGACGGAGCCAGGCGGCGATCGGGTCGTCGTCGAACGAGATCACCGAGATGTCCTCCGGGACGCTCAGCCCCGCCTCGCCGAGCGCCTGGTACGCGCCGAACGCCAGCCGGTCGTTCATGCAGATGATCGCGCTGGGTCGCTTCGACCGGTTCAGGAGAGTACGCATGGCCGCGTAGCCGTGCTCGGGCAGCCACTCGGTGCAGAAACACTCGGCCAGCAGGGAGACGTCCGCCTCGCCCAGTGCCTGCTGGATGCCGTGCAGTCGCGCCCGGGCCGCGAGCGACACCTCCGGGTCGTCCTCCTTGAGCCGGTTGCGGCCGATGAGCGCGATCGCGTCGCGGTGCCCCAGTTCGAGAAGGGCGCTGGCGACCGAGAGGCCGGCCCGCTCGTCGTCGGGAAGCACGCTGGGCAGGCCGTCGGAACTCGTGGCGTTGAGCAGCACCACCGGGCCGCCGAGGATGGCCGGGGGCACCGTCAGCCGTCGGGTGGCCATCGCCGCGTAGATCACCCCGTCGACCTGCCGGTCCAGTACCGCCTCGATGGCGTACTGCTCGAAGGTGGCGTCGCCCTGCGTCTCGGTGATGAGTAGCACGTGGTCCCGTTCGCGGGCCGCGTCGAGGGCGCCGCGGATGAGGTCACCGGCGAAGCGGGTGGTGGCGACGATGTCGGAGACGAACGCGATGGTGGCCGTCTTGCGGGTACGCAGGCTGCGCGCGGCGAGGTTGGGCCGGTAGCCGAGTTCCTCGGCGGCGGCGAACACGCGCTGGTGCGCCTCGGCCGAGAGCCGGGTGCCCTCTCTGCCGTTGAGCACCATCGACGCGGCGGTCTTGGACAGCCCGGCTCTGCGCGCGACATCGGCCAGGGTTGCTCTGTTGCGGCCCATCAGTCCTCCGAATCAGGCGCGGTGCCTCAGGCGCCGCTCCTGCCCATCATGATGCGTCGCCGCCGGAGGGCCAGCGCCGGTCATGCCGGGCGTGGTGTGAACGCGCCGTTTCCGCACCGTTGCCAAGTTGTCCTTGACAGCTTCCCGTGCCACGCGCATGCTCTGCTAAATCAGTTTAGCGACCACTTCTGGCGCATCCAGAGGCGCCTTCGGTGGGCTTTGCCGGGTTCTTTGTGATGACGGTACGGGTGCTGCGCTGGGGCGACTGGTCACGACGTGCGCGGCGTGGCCGGCACCCCGGTCGCGGTGGTCCCGGTGGAGCCGTCGCGCAGCCATGGGCTGCGGGACGCGCGGAGATGTCAAGGAGTCAGGAAATGGCAGAATTGCTGACAAGGTTCCCGCGACGGAGAACTGTGCTCCTCACGTCGCTGCTGGCGATCGGGATGACCGCGACGGCCTGCAGCGCGCCCGGGGAGGACCGGTCGTCGAACACGAAGCCCGATGCCGCCGTCAAGACGGAGCTGGGGACCGACCCGATCACCCTGGAGATGTACGCCGAGACCGGCTTCCCGCTGGCCAAGGCGCTGGCCGACGAGTTCTCCAAGCAGCACTCGAACGTCAAGTTCAACATCCGCGAGGACCAGTTCACGGTGATCGTGGAGAACGCTCCGCGTGTGCTGGCGTCGGACAACTCACCCGACATCATCCGACTCCCCACCATGGTCGACCTGGTCAAGGACGACCTGCTCAAGAACCTCGACCCGTACTTCACCGCGTACGGCTGGGACAAGTTCCCGGCCTCGCAGTTGATGCAGTTGCGCGTCGGTGTCGGCACCCGGGGCACCGGCTCGCTGTACGGGATGGGGCTCGGTTACAGCGTCACCGGCGTCTTCTACAACAAGAAGCTGGCCAGTCAGATCGGCATGACCCAGCCGCCGGCCACCGTCGTCGAGTTCGAGCAGCTGCTGGCGAAGGCGAAGACCGCTGGTGTCCAGCCGATCATGCAGTTCAACAAGAACACCGCGGGCATCAACTTCCCGCACCAGGCACTGCAGAACCAGTTCGGCGATCCGACCCAGGTCGCCGACTGGATCTTCCAGAAGCCGGGGGCCACATTCGACACGCCGGCCGCCCTCAAGGCCACCCAGGCCATTCAGAAGTGGGCGCAGGCCGGCTACTTCCCGAAGGACGCCAACGCGCTGGACTACGCGGGCATGGTGGGGGAGTTCCAGAAGGGCAACGGCCTGTTCATGTTCAACGGTGACTGGGAGTCGGCCAACCTCGACAAGGGGATGCCCGGCAACGCGGGCTTCTTCCTCTTTCCCGCCGAGACCGCCGGTGGCAAGCACGTGGCGATGTCCGCCCCCAATACCTTCGGTGTCTCCGCCAAGGCCAAGAACCCGGATGCTGCCGCCTACTTCCTGAACTGGGTGCACACCAACGCCACGGCGCGCGAGATCGCGGTCAAGGTCGGGGGCTCCAGCCCCGGTGGCCCGAGTGACCTGCCGGTGCCCGCCGCCGCCGCCAACACGGTCCTGGCCGAGACCCTGAAGGCGTCCCAGCAGCTCGGTGCCGAGAACGGCGCGGTGGACTTCACCGCGAACGCGACCGGCGGCATCTTCGCCGCCGCGATCACGCCGGAGCTGCAGAAGCTGGTCGCCGGCCAGCAGACGCCCGAGGGGTACGTGAAGGCGGTCCAGGCCGAGTACGCGAAGGAACTGTCCCGATGACGTCTGCCCTCGGCAGCGCACCAACCGGGCGGGACGTTCGTCGCGCCCGTCCCACCCCCACGCGGGCTCACCGACTTCGGTGGGCCCGCGCGGCCGGGACAGGCTGGTTGTACGTCCTGCCCGCCCTGGTGATGTACGCGGTGTTCGTCCTACGCCCGCTCGCCCTGACCATCCAGTACTCGCTCTACGACTGGAACGGGATCGGGGTGGCCCGCTGGGCGGGCCTGGACAACTACCTCACCGTGTTCACCGACAGCGATCTGCTGAAAATCATCGGCAACGCGGTCATCCTGATCGTCTTCTTCAGCTTCATTCCCGTCGCGCTCGGGCTGTTGGTGGCGAGCATGGTTCGCCGGATCACCACCGGCGCGTTCGGGACCGTGGTCCGGACCATCCTGTTCCTGCCGCAGGTCATCCCTCTGGTGGCGGCTGGCATCGCGTGGAGCTGGCTGCTCTCGTCGAACGGCCTGCTCAACCAGGCGCTGCGCGCGGTGGGCCTGGGCGGCGTCGCCCGCGCGTGGCTCGGCGACTTCGACACGGCGCTACCTGCGGTCGGTGTGATCGGGGCCTGGGTCCTGCTCGGACTCTGCACGATCCTGTTGGTCACCGGCATGAGCAAGATCGATCCGGCGCTCTACGAGGCGGCCCGCCTGGACGGTGCCGGGCCGGTACGGGAGTTCCTCGCGGTGACGCTGCCCAGCCTGCGCCAGGAGATCGGCGTCTGCCTCACCGTGACGATCATCGCGGCTCTGGCCAGCTTCGACATCGTCTACATCTCCACCAGCGGCGGTCCGGGCCTGCAGACCACCGTTCCCGGCCTGGAGATCTACCGGCTGGCCTTCTCGCAGCGTCAGGTCGGGCTCGCCTCGGCGCTCGCTGTCGTGCTCATGGTGCTGGTGCTGGCCTGTGTGCTGCCGATCCAGCGACTCACCCGAGGGGAGAAGCCGTGAACCTGAGCCGACGTGAACAGATGACCGGCCGGGTCTTCCTGATCGCGCTGATCCTCGTCACCCTGCTGCCGTTCGTGAGCATGCTCTCGGCGGCGCTGCAGCCCCGCGGCACCGTGCCGACCGGTCTGGCCTGGCCGTCCGACCCGCAGTGGGGAAACTTCGCCGACGCCTTCACGGCCGCCAACATGGGCGCACTGCTGCGCTCCAGCCTGCTCATCGTCGCGGGTGTCGTGCCGGTGTCCGTGCTCATCGCCACCATGGCCGGGTTCGGGCTCGGTCAGCTGCGGGTGCCCGGCGGCCGACTCGTCTTCGGTCTTCTCCTGCTCGGTCTGACCCTGCCCTTCGAGGCCGTGGTCACCCCGCTCTATTACCAGATGCAGGATCTCGGCCTGCTCAACACCCGCTGGGCCATCATCCTGCCGCTGATCGGCCTGTACATGCCGTTCGCGGTGTTCTGGATGCGCGCGCACTTCACCAACGTGCCGGTCGAGCTGTCCGAGGCGGCCCGGGTGGACGGCAGCAGCACGTGGCAGCTGTTCTGGCGGGTCCAGGTGCCACTCGCCCGGCCGGCGATCGCCTCGCTGACGATCCTCCTGTTCCTCTGGACGTGGAACCAGTTCCTGCTCGCCATCGTCCTCGTCGATGACGCCACCAAACGCACCATGGCCGGGGCGCTCGGGGCGTTCCAGGGTCAGTGGGGCACCGACCTGGTGCTGCTGTGCGCCGGGTCGCTGCTGATTCTCACCCCCACCCTCATCGTGTTCCTGATCTTCCAGCGACAGTTCATCAAGGCCCTGATCCAGGGATCAGTGAAGGGGTAGGCAGTGGTCACACAGCCGCAGATCCACGGCGACGTCGACGAACGCTACGGCCGCGTCGCCGACATCTTCCGCGACAACTTCGCCTCCCACGGTGAGGTCGGCGCCGCGGTCACCGTCTACGTACGGGGTCGCAAGGTCGTCGACCTGTACGGCGGGGTGGCCGACTCCCGGACCGGGCGGCCCTGGGACGCGCACACTCCGGTCGTCGTCTTCTCCTGCACCAAGGGAATCCTGGCGATCTGCGCCTACCTGTTGGTTCAGCAGGGCCGGCTCGATCTCGACGCTCCGGTGACGCGCTACTGGCCGGAGTTCGGACAGCACGGCAAGGCGGACATCCCGGTGCGTTGGCTGCTCACCCACCAGGCCGGCCTTTCCGCGCTGGACCGCCCGCTGACCCTCGACGAGGTTCTGGCCTGGGATCCGGTCATCAAGGCGATCGAGGCGCAGGCCCCGTTGTGGCAGCCGGGCACGGCGCACGGCTACCACTCGATGACCTACGGCTGGTTGGTCGGGGAGGTGATTCGCCGCAGCACCGGCCAGCTTCCCGGCGCGTTCTTCTCCGACACCGTCGCGGAGCCGCTCGGCCTGCACACCTGGCTCGGGCTTCCCGTCGGCGAGAACGACAGCGTCGCCTGGGGGCTGGCGCCGCCTCCGGACGCCGACCCGTTCGTGGACCCGGTCGCCGAGCGGGGAATCACCATGGGTGGCGCCTTCGCCTTCCCTGCCGACGCTGACGGACTGGTGAGCTTCAACGACCCCGCCATCCGGGCCGCAGGCATTCCCGGTGCGGGCGCGGTGAGCACCGCGGAGGGCCTGGCGCGTCTCTACGCGGCCTGCGTGTCCGACGTCCAGCATGGACCCCTGCTCGCGGCCACGTCGGTGGATGACGCGGTCGTCGTCCGTGCACGTGGCCAGCAGCGACACGGCCCGCCGGACACCGGGCAGCGCTGGGGCACCGGCTTTCTGCTGCACTCACCGCCGGCCCGACCCCTTCTGGGCGAGCGCAGCTTCGGCCACGATGGCGCCGGTGGGAACCTGGCCTTCGCCGACGCCCAGCACCAGGTGGGATTCGGTTACGTGATCAACCAGATGCGCGGCATGGGCGACGAGCGGGCCAACCGGCTCACCGCGGCTGTGCGCTCCTGCCTCGACGCCTGAGACAAACGGCTCGCGTTCGGCTCCCCGGTGTCGTCAGGACGGCGCAGGGGAGCCGGCGAGGCCGAGTCGGAGCTGCCTCCGTGTCAGCCCCGTCTGCCTGCTGTTTCATGGTCGCGCTCCCACGGGTGGCACCTCGGTCCATACTGGTGAGTCCACGGTGTTACGGGGACACTTCGGGCGCGTTTCATCGAAGGTCTTGACAGTCCTTGTTAGCGATAACACGATGGCCTTCACGCCGCCCTCGCGCTTGGAGCTCACCTTGGCCGTGTCGATCCGCTCGCGTGTCCCTAGCTCCTCCCAGTCGCTCGGTCCCACCAGCCGGAACAACGCCATCCGCCGCGTCGTCGGGGCATTGAAGGGGTTTCCCTCCACGGTGCAACCGCGTCGGCCCAACGCGATGTGCGCGCTCGCATTGGTCGCCGTCCTGCTGGGTGCCAGCCTCGTGACCACACCCGCAGTCGCGCACGCCGCCGAGGCATGGTCGCCGCGCCCGTCGTACACCTCGACCGACACCGGCGCGGGCACCTACTCGGTGCCACTGCTCAACGCCGACGTGCCGGACATCAGCGTCGAGCGCGTGCCGGCCGCCGAGAACGACGAGGGCCGGGACGTCTACTACATGATCAGCACGACGATGCACCTGAGCCCGGGCGCGCCGATCATGAAGTCGTACGACCTCGTCAACTGGGAGATCGTCAACTACGTCTTCGACCGGGCGAGCATCGGCGACGCCTTCTCGCTGCGCAACGGCCAGAACTCGTACGGCCAGGGCCAGTGGGCCTCATCGCTGCGTTACCACGACGGCATGTTCTACGCCGTCTTCAACACCAACAACCTCAGCGGGGCGTACCTCTACCGCACCGACGACATCGAGAACGGGGCGTGGCAGCGCACCGCCCTCGGCCGTGGTCTGCACGACCCGTCGCTCTTCTTCGACGTCGACGGCACGCCGTACATCTTCTACGGCTCCGGTGGCACCAGCGCCGTACGCCTCAACGCCGGCCTGACGGCCATCGCGCAGGACTACCCGAACATCTTCACGGCCAGCAACTACGCCGGGCAGCCGTTCATCGGCGGCCTGTTCGAGGGCGCGCAGGTCTACCACATCGACGGCTGGTACTACGCCGTCATCATCACCTGGCCGTCCGGTCAGGGGCGCCAGGTCGTCATGTTCCGGTCGAAGGACCTGCTCGGGCGCTACACCTCGGTCGGCGGAGTCAACACCTACGAGGCGCGCGGAGTGCTCAACTCGAACGGCTTCGCACAGGGCAGCCTGGTGCCGATCAGCCGCGAGGGCGGCCGGACCGACTGGCACGGCATGTTCTTCCGCGACACGTTCCCGATCGGTCGGATCCCGGCGCTCATTCCCGCCACCTGGCAGGACGGGTGGCCGACCTTCGGCACCAACGGGGTCGTGCCGGTCAACGGCCTGTTCGACAAGCCAATCCAGCTCAGCCCGGCCGAGGAGGTCTTCGAGCGGCAGAAGAGCATCGTCGCCTCGGACGACTTCGCCAACGACGCGCCACACAAGGCGTACCAGGACGAGCAGTGGACGGTCCCGGCGCCGCTCGACCCGGCGGAGATCGCCCCCAACGGGTCACGGCTGGACCTGGCGTGGGAATGGAACCACGCCCCGGACAACCGGTACTGGTCGCTCACCGACCGCGAGGGTTGGCTGCGGTTGACGGCCGGCAAGGTGGTCACCGGCCAGTACGTCTACACGAAGCTGTCCAACCGGGCCGAGCTGGCCTGGTTCGAGGAAGCCCGCAACACGCTCTCGCAGCGGACGTTCGGGCCACGGCAGTCGGTGGAGACCCGGATGGACATCTCCGCGATGAAGAACGGGGACGTCGCCGGCCTGGCGGCCTACAACCGCGGGTTCTCGTACGTGGCGGTCAAGCGCGTCGGTGGGGTCAACACCCTGGGGGTCGTCAACCGGTCGCAGCCGTTCGCGGTCGACCTCGACCAGTCGACGCTGGAGAACTTCGTGTCGGGCACGACGGTGTCGTTGGGTGACGCGACCGAGGTGCACGTGAAGGCGGACCTCGACTTTTCCTCGCCGGTCGGCCAGTTGTGGACGACGTTCTACTACAGCCTGGACGGGTTGGAGTGGACCCGCCTGGGCAACCGCGTCGGCCCGCAGGCGCTCGACGGCAGCCTCGCGCACTTCATGGGTCACCGGGTCGGTCTGTTCAACTACGCGACCCAGGAGACCGGCGGGAGCGTCGACTTCGACCACTACCTGCTCAGCGACACACTGACCGCGCAGGCCCGGCCGCTGGACACCAGTGCCCTCGACGCGGCCATCGCGCACGCCGAGACGCTCGACCCGCGCCACTACCCGGCCGACGCCTGGGCCGCGACGCAGTCCGCACTCGCGGCGGCGACGGCAGCACGGGCCGGACGGTTCGGCACCCAGAACCAGATCGACGCCCCCGAGCGGGCGCTCAGCTACCAACTGGCCCAGCTCGGTGTGCTCGCCGCACTGCCCGTCACGGTCACCGCCGGGGTGCGGTGCCTGGCCGGGAAGGCGTACGTGGCAGTGCAGGCCCGCAACGACCACGACGGGCCGGTCGGGATCACCGTGGAAACCCCGTACGGAAACCGGTCGTTCGCGGCCGTGGCGCCGGGGGCGAACGTCTACCAGTCGCTCAACACGCGTGCGGCATCGGTGCAGGCCGGTTCGGCGACGGTCCGGGTCACCGGGGTGATCGGTGGCCGGGACGTGACCACCGTACGCACCGCGCAGCACCCCGCCATCACCTGCGGCGGATAACCCACCACGAGCCCTCGGCTCACCGACCAGCACCACCGGCGACCGGCCGGGCGGCGCGGAACAGCGGACCTGTTCCGCGTCGCCGGCCGCGGGCGAGCCGGTGGCGGCAGTCGACCCCTGATGTCCGGACCACCCACGGAAGCACACCCAACGATCCCCCGTACACCGATGACCGCACGTCAGAGTTGAAGGAGGATGTCTCGTGAGACAACGAATGCGACGGGCGACCCGAGGACGGGTCGCGGCGCTCGCGACGGTTGGCCTGATGCTGGCCGCAGGGTTCGGCGCCGGGGCGGCACCCGTCCAGGCCGCCGACACGAATCTCGTCGTCAACGGCGGTTTCGAGGCGGGCCTCGCCAACTGGTTCGTCAACAACGGGAACGCCACCGACGGCGCCCAGCTGTCGGCCACGTCGGACGCCTACTCCGGCTCCGGTGCCGCGCTCGTCACCAGCCGGACGACGACCGGATCCGGACCGATGCAGGACCTCAGCGGCAAGGTGCAGGCCGGCCAGGCCTACGCCCTAACGGCCCGCATCAAGTACGAGAACCCGAACGGGCCGGCCACGAAGCAGTTCTTCGCCACCATGCACTACGGCGGTGGCACCTACACCAACCTCGTCAGCGTGACGGCGACGAAGGGCCAGTGGGCGCAGTTCAACGGGACGTTCACCATCCCGACGGGGCAGAGCGTCTCGACGGCACGCCTGTTCTTCGAGACCCCGTGGACGGCCACGCCGTCCACGGACCCGGACCTGCACCTGATGGACTTCAAGCTCGACGACGTGTCGGTGGTCGGCGCGGCGCCGCCCGCGCCGGCGTCGAAGACGATCGAGGTCGTCGGCAAGCTGCCCGGTGAGCACAACCCGTTGATCGGGCACAAGTTCGGCGCCGACGGCTTCGGCTTCGTGCACGACGGCCGGGTGTACATGTACATGACCAACGACACCCAGGGCTATGCGCCCGACCCCGTCACGGGCGTCTCGCCCGGGATCAACTACGGCAACATCAACCAGATCACGGTGATCTCCTCGGAGGACCTCGTGAACTGGACCGACCACGGCGAGATCCAGGTCGCCGGCCCGAACGGGGTGGCGCCGTTTACCGGCAACTCGTGGGCTCCGGGCATCACCAAGAAGGTGGTGAACGGCGTGGAGAAGTTCTTCCTCTACTACGCCAACGGCGGCGGTTCCAGCAACGTGATCACGGGTGCGTCGCCGCTCGGTCCGTGGACCAGCGAGCGCACGAGCACGCTGATCGACGGCCGGACCCCCGGCGCCGAGACCGTCGCGTGGAAGTTCGACCCGGCTCCGTTCGTGGACGACGACGGCGAGCCGTACCTCATCTTCGGTGGCGGTCCCGCGGCGACGAGCATGCCGCCGGCCGAGCGTTTCAACAACCCGAAGAACATCCGGTCGATCGAACTCGGTGACGACATGGTCTCGACCGAGGGTTCCGCCGCGGTGGTCGACGCTCCGGTCGCCTTCGAGGCGGGCCACGTCTTCAAGCGCGAGGGCAAGTACTACTTCTCGTACTCCTCGCACTTCGGCGGGAACGACTTCGGTGGCAACCAGCAACCGCTCCCCGGTTACCCCGGGGGCGGCCAGATCGGCTACATGATCTCCGACAGCCCGATGTCGTGGCCGAAGGAGGCCTACGCCGGCGTGCTCTTCCCGAACCAGTCGCAGTTCTTCGGCTCGGGCACCGGTGGCAACAACCACCAGTCGGTGTTCGAGTTCGAGGGCAAGTACTACTTCACCTACCACGCCCCGACGTTGAACAAGCGCATCAACGGCAACACGACCCAGGGGTACCGCAGCCCGCACATCCAGGAACTGGCGTTCAACCCGGACGGCACGATCCAGCAGGTGGTCGGCACGTACGCCGGCGTCAACCAGGTCCGGAACTTCGATCCGTACCGCGTCTTCGAGGCCGAGACCTTCGGCTGGAGCAAGGGCGTCGCGACCACGAAGGTCGACGGCAGCTCACCCCAGTTCGGCGGCGCGGCACCGAACCTGGTGGTGCGTGACATCGACAATGGCGACTGGACCGCCCTGTCGTCGGTGAACTTCGGCGACAACGGCGCGCGGAGCGTCACGGCGCGGGTGCGAGCGCTCGCCGCCGGCGCGCAGATCCAGGTGCGCCTGGACGACGTCAACGGTCCCGTTGTCAAGACGATCCCGGTCGACACGGCGTCGGGTCAGTGGGCCGAGGTGACCGCCGAGCTCGAGGGCGTCACCGGCGTGCACGACGTGTACTTCACCTACACCGGCCCGGCGGGCGCTGACCTCTTCGAGCTCGACTCCTGGGCCTTCGCCGCCGCGACGGGCCAGCCGGAGCTGCCCGTCACGGTCACCGCCGAGACGCGGTGTGTGGGCGGCAAGGCGTACGTGGCGGTGCAGGCACGCAACGACCACGACGCGCCGGTGGGTATCGCCCTGGAGACCTCGTACGGCCAGCGGTCGTTCACGGCCGTCGCGGCGGGTGCGAACGCCTACCAGTCGTTCAACACCCGTGCCGCCTCGGTTCCAGCGGGTTCGGCGACGGTCCGGGTGACCGGGACGACCGGCGGACAGGACGTGACGACCGTTCGCACCGTGCAATACCCCGCCAGCACCTGCGGCGGATAACCCTCATGGATGAGAACGGAGATCACATGAACACATACAAACGGCGGCAGATGCTCGCGGCCAGCGCCGTCGGCGCCGTTCTGGCCGGGGCCGCGGTGCTGCCGTCGCCCGCCATGGCCGAGCCGGGCGACGACGCCAGCGTGCGGGTCACGGTCGACATCGACGAGATCAGGGAACCGGGCGTTCTCGCCCTGTCGATCGCCGGCGACGCCGTCGCGCTGTCCGAGGACGGCTCGACCCTGCTGGTTCGCCAGTTCGTCGGTACGCTGCCGACCGTGACGGTCACCGACACCCGGGTCGCCGACGAGGTTCCCGATGGTGCGGCCTGGGCGGTGCTCGGCAGCGCGAGCGACTTCGCGGGCAGTTCCGGCCAGGCGCCCATCACCGCCGACCACCTCGGCTGGAAGCCCCGCCTGCTCGACGGCGGGGAGACCGGCCTGGTCACCGAAGGCGAGGAGGTCGTGACCGCGCTCGACGAGGAGACCCTGCCGGGCAACAACGTCGGCCTCGTCGACCAGGAGCTGTTGGTCTCGGCCTTCGACTCCGAGGCCGTCGCCAGCGACTCGTACTCCGTCAACGCCGACCTGTATCTGCGGACCCCGGCGGAGGTCGCCGCCGGCGAGTACAGCTCCACGCTCACGCTCTCACTGTTCGAATAGTGGTAGGGCGGGGGCCTTCTTCGGCCCCCGCCACACCCCGTGCCGAAGGGCCGCCGTCATGACCGTCTCCCCGCTGCGCCGGGCGCTCACCGTCCTCGCCGTCGCCACCTTCACGGTTGCGGCCGCGCCGGCCGTGGCGGCGGCGGAACCGGACCCGAAAGCCCTCACCTGGACGGTCCAGCCGGCCACCGCGAGCGGGCCGGACGAACGTCGGTGGATCAATGCCAGCCTCGACCCGGGGAAGGTCGTGACCGAGCACCTGGCGGTCCGCAACTTCAGCCGCAACGCTGTCGTCTTCTCGTTGAAGGCGGCCGACGGCTACCTCACCGACAAGGGCCGCTTCAACATGCTGTCGTCCGACCGACCCTCGGTCGACGGTGGCACCTGGATCGACGTGCAGGAGAGGGTCACCGTCGGCCCCGACGAGACGAAGGTGGTGCCGTTCACGATCACGGTGCCCAAGGACGCCACCCCGGGCGACCACCCGGCCGGCATCGCCGCGACCGTCACCAGCACCGGTGGCACGGTCAACGTCGAGAGCCGAGTGGGGTTCCGCGTCATGGTGCGGGTCAACGGGTCCGTCCGGGCGGCGCTGCCCATCCAGGGCCTCACCACGACGTACACCCCGTCGTGGAATCCCTTCGCCGCGGGCACCGCCCGGGTCCGCTACACCGTCGTCAACGACGGCAACGTCTGGGTCAGCGGAACCAGCCGCGTGGCGGTGTCCGACCTCCTCGGCGTTACCGACCACGACGCCACAAGCGCGGTCGAGGAGTTGCTCCCGGGCGGTAGCCGTCAGGTGGAGACCCGGGCCGACGGCGTCTGGGCGCTGGGACGCCTCCGCACGACCGTCACCACGTCTCCGGCCCTGCTCGGCGACGGCCAGGCAGGTGCCGACCTCCGACCGGTCACCGCCACCGTCACCACCTGGGTCGTGCCGTGGGCGCAGCTCGGGCTGCTGTGTCTCCTCGTCGTACTGCTCATCGGCGCGCGGGCGGCGGCCCGTCACCGTCGGCGTCGGCTGGCCGGGCTACTGGACCGGGCACGGCAGGAGGGTCGGCAGGAGGGTCAGGAGTCGGTGCTCGTCGGTGGCGCTCCTTCCCGTGCCGAGCCCGACCCGGACGACGCTCGCCGGTAACGGCCGGTGCGATGAGACCGCGCCGGCCGATCGTGGCGAAACGTCGCCCGGGCTCGCACCGTCAGCCGCCCGCGCCGGCGGGCTTGGTCTGGGCGAGCAGCCAACGGAGAATGCTGGCGTCCTCGTAGGTCGGGCCGAACGACGCGTGGTAGTCCGGCAGTGCGAAGGCCGCGTCGGCGTACTCGGTGTAGCGAACGACGTCGGCGGCCTGCTCCGGGCTCTTGCCCCGGGCCTCGTACGCCTGCCGCAGCATCGCCGTGGAGTTCCGCGCGCCCGAGACGTTGAGCAGGTGGTCGTGCTCGCCGTGCGTGATCCAGACCGGGACCTCGGCCGTCGCGATCGCGGTGGCCTGCGCGGCGTTGACCGGGAAGCCGCCGGTCACCAGCCCACCGGCGAACAGGTCCGGTCGCTTGGCGAACGCCTCCCACAGCAGTTGGGAGCCGTAGGACACGGTGGTCGCATAGACCCGGCGGGTGTCCACGGAGAACTGGCCGACGAACTGGTCGAGCAGTTTGACCAGCAGATCAGCCTCGGCGGCCCCACCCACCCGCTGGTGCTGCGGGGCCAGGACGATCACGTCCTCGGAGCTGCCGGTCCACTCTGGCTGCAGCCACGCGGTCGCCGGGATGTCGGCGGCGAGTTGGACGCCGAGGTTGTCGCCGTCCCAACCCATCCCGTGACCGGGCAGGACGACCATCAGGGGATACCTGCGACCGGGCTGGTAGTTCTTCGGCAGGTGGTAGTGGTACGGCACTACCATCCCGCCACTGAGGAACGAGCCGTAGGTGAACTCGTCGACCACCTGGTTGACCGGCTTCTCGGTGACCGGACGAGATTCGCGCGGGGTGGCCCGGGCGAGCACCGGCCCCTTGCCGGATCCGCGGCCGGGCTGGGCATGCACGTCCTTGCGTTGCACCACCCGGGTGGGCAGCTCGGGATTGACCTTCACGGTGCAGAGGAAGGTCGGGCATTTGGAGACGATGACCGTCGACCCGCCCGTGTCCGCCGGGTCGAGCTCGACGATGACGTACCTGCCCGGCGACGACCGGTGGTCGGTACGGGTGCCCGCCACGCTGTTGGTGTAGGTGTGGGTGATGGTCCGGTCGGCCAGCTTCGGCAGGTCCTCGATCGGGTTGAAACGGAAGTTGTAGATGGTGTCGGTGACCGAGAACGTGCCGGTGTCGAGGGTGCCGGGATTGACCGCCGCGTCGTACTCGATCGCCACCGCGGAGACCTTCTGGCCGTACGTGTAGACGGTGGTGATCGGGGTGATGCTGCGGATGCCGCCATCGGGGCCCCGGCTGCCGCTCGTGCTGCCGTATGCCGTGCCCGAGGCGCCAGCCAGCACGAGGGTGGCGATGAGCGGAGCCAGTCCTTTTCGCAGTCGCATGCGAGTCCTTTCTCTTCGGCGGTGCGCTCAGTAGCGACCCCACAGAGCGGGACGGGAACGGTCGCTAAACTGATTTAGCAGAGCATCGACGGCAGGCCCTGCCGTGTCAATACCGGGCACCCCGCGCAACGAACGCCCGTCGAGGCGGCCATCGGCCTGACCCGGCTCGGCGCGAGGCCTCCCCTTGGCGCTGCAACAAACCTGCAAGCGTCAACCCTTGCCTTCAGGGAAATCGCTTTCCTACGATTGAGTCACATCGATGTTTCATTCCTGGGTCGGGCGATTCGCATTTTGCCCAGTGCTGCCAGTGGGCGGCGATGGCGCGACGCCTATCCGCGTCCACCTGGGCGGCAGGGATGGCTAGATCCGTCCAGCAATTAACAGACGCCAATGTGCAGGAGGTTGCGAGGTGCCGGCCGATCGCGAGGGCCGCGCCCGCCTCGGCGAAGACCAAACGAATGCGAAGTGAGGCGAGATGAGACGACCAGTCGCATTGCGACTTCAGGCAGCACTGGCCACGCTGGCCGTCGGGATCGCGATCGGGGTGGCCCTGTCGACCCCCCAGGCGTCGGCGGCGGTCGGTAGCGCGACCGGCTACGCCACGCAGAACGGCGGGACCACCGGCGGTGCTGGCGGGCAGACGGTACGGGCCACCACGGGGACCGCGATCCACGCGGCGCTGTGTGGTCGGGCCAGCAGCAGCACCCCGATCACCATCGAGGTCACGGGGACCATCAACCACGGCAACACCAGCAAGGTGTCCGGTTCGAGTTGCGACACCGCGGCGGACGTGATCGAGCTCAAGCAGATCAGCAACGTCACCATCATCGGAGTCGGCAGCGGAGCCGTCTTCGACCAGCTCGGCATCCACATCCGCGACTCCAGCAACATCATCATCCAGAACGTGACCGTCCGGAACGTCAAGAAGTCCGGTTCGCCCACCTCCAACGGCGGAGACGCCATCGGCATGGAGAGCACGGTGCGCAACGTCTGGGTCGACCACGTCACCCTGGAGGCCTCCGGCGGGGAGTCGGAGGGGTACGACGGACTCTTCGACATGAAGGACAACACCCAGTACGTCACGCTGTCCTACAGCATCCTGCGCAACTCCGGTCGCGGCGGCCTCGTCGGGTCCAGCGAGAGCGACCTCTCGAACGGCTTCATCACGTACCACCACAACCTGTACGAGAACATCGACTCCCGGACGCCGTTGCTGCGTGGCGGCACCGCCCACATCTACAACAACCACTACGTGGGCCTCCACGAGTCCGGCATCAACTCCCGAGCCGGGGCCAGGGCCAAAGTGGACAACAACTACTTCCGCGACTCCAAGGACGTTCTGGGCACCTTCTACACCGACGAACGCGGCTACTGGCAGGTGAGTGGCAACGTCTTCGACAACGTGACCTGGTCCAGCGCCGGCAGCCAGAACTACCCCGCCGGCCCCAACCCGACGTCGAACACCACGATCAGCATCCCGTACCCGTACCGCCTCGACGGGGCGAGCTGCGTGCCGGACATCGTCCGTCAGACGGTGGGTGCCAACACGGGTCTGCGGGTGTCGGACGGTAGTTGCTCGCCGCAGACCCCGCCGCCCAGCACACCTGCGCCGACCACGCCGCCGCCCACCACGCCTGCGCCGAGCACCCCGCCGCCGACCAGCGGGACCAACCTCAGCCTCGGTGCCGGTGCCGACGGCTCCAGCAAGGCCAGCGGGACGAGCTACGGCAACGTGCGGGACGGCAACATCAGCACGTACTGGTCGCCGGCCGGATCGACCGGCTCCATCTCGATCAAGTGGGGCTCGGCCACCCGGGTGTCCCGGGCGATCATCCGCGAGCCATCGGGGACGCAGGGCTCCATCGGGTCGTGGCAGCTCATCGACCACGACACCGGGGCTGTCCTGGCCTCCGGCAGCGGCGCGGGGTCCATCAGTTTCTCCGCGACGTCACTGAGCAAGATCACCTTCAAGATCAACAGCTCGAGCGGTACGCCACGGGTCGGCGAGTTCGAGACGTACGCCAGCCAGTAGTGCGTTGTCAGGTCGGCGCGGGCGGAAGCGGCGGGCACCGTCGCTCCCGCCCGCGTGAGCACCCGTCACGACGAGCGGTCTCGCCTCGCGGCGAGATCAAGATCCGCACAGATTCACTGAAACTGCTGCCTCCGGGCATGCTGAGGCAGCAGTTTCAGTGCTGTTGTGCGGATCTTGACCCGCTGGACCGCGCGGTGATCGCTCCGGGGTGGATCAGCTCTGCTTGGTCTCCCAGAAGATCTTCGAGATCTCCTCGATCTTCGCAAGGAGTTGCTCCGCGACCGCCGGGTCGGCGACTCCCTTAGCCCCGCCGGCGCCGGCCAGCTTGGTGGCCTCGTTGAAGAGGCCGTGCAGGTGCGGGTACTTCTCGAAGTGTGGTGCCTTGAAGTAGTCGGTCCACAGGACCCAGAGGTGGTGCTTGACCAGTTCGGCGCGCTGCTCCTTGATGATCAGCGATCGAGTCCGGAACTCTGGATCGTCGCTGGCCTGGTACTTCTCGGAGATCGCCTTGATCGACTCAGCCTCGATGCGGGCCTGCGCGGGGTCGTACACGCCGCAGGGGAGGTCGCAGTGCGCGCTCACGACGACGCGCGGACGGAGTAGGCGTGGCAGGTACATCCGGATCCCTTTCGACAACGGGTGTTGGATGGCGAACGCTAGAACCTCAACCGAGCTTCATGTCAAGAGTGCGCCGTTGGCCGGTGGGTGCCGACTCACGCCACCGGGACGCTGTTCACGCGCAGTGCCAGCCGGGCCAGGAGTGCGTCCAGGGAGAGGTCCGCGGCGCTGGATAGCACCAGGTCTGCCGCCGTGAAGCGGGCGTGGTCCGCGTGTGGGTTCGGCACGGCGACGCAGCGGAGCCCAGCGGCGAGTGCCGCCGTCACGCCGTGCGCGGTGTCCTCGAACGCGACCGCCTGCTCCGCGGGCAGCCCGAGCCGTTCGAGTGCCAGCAGGTAGACAGCCGGATCCGGCTTGTGCGCGGGGACCTCGTCGCCGGTCGCCAGCACCTCGAACCGCGCCCGCAGCCCTGCCTGATCCAGCAGGGCACCCACGTGGGTGAGCGGGGAACTGCTCGCCACGGCGAGCCGCAGCCCCAGCTCTGCGGCCTGGTCCAGCCACTCGATGATGCCGGGCGCGGGCTTCAGCGCCGCATTCAGCTCTGCTCGGTACGCCATCCGCAGCACGTGGCTGGACGTGCGGTCGTAGGCGGACCCGACTGCCGCTTCGAGCGCCGTGTAGCGGGCCGCGTTCGCATCCCCGCCATGGTCGGCGAAGAAGCCCTGTGGGTCGAGTTGCAGGCCATGCCGCGCCCACTCCCAACGCCAACTCTCGAGCAGGGTCGTCTCCGTGTCCATCAGCAGGCCGTCGAAGTCGAGAATCAGCGCTCTGGTCGTCACAGCGGCCAGTATCCCGGTCCTGGTCACCTGCCCACCAGGTGGTTGGCGCGCTCGGGCCTCAGTCCCTGTGGGGGCGCTGATTCTGAATGAGAGTCAACAGGGCGGCGTGTGTCGGCTCGTCCGCGGCGACGAGGAGACCGTTGCCACCGGCGTGCACCGGCTGACCGTCGATCCCGGTGACCACGCAACCGGCCGCCTGGCAGAGGGCGATCCCGGCCGCGAAGTGAACGCTGTCGCGCAGGTGGCGACCGTCCGTGACGTAGGCCGCGCGGCGACCGGCAGCGACCCATGCCACGGCCAGGGTGGTGGAGACGACGCGCGGGCGGAACTGTTCGATGAAGCCATCGTCAGCGAGCATCCGGGCCGCCAGGAAAACGTGCTTGTTGGGAAATGGCGGGTCGAGATTGACGTCGACCAGACTCGACTCGGCCGACGGGGTGAGTCGCTCGTCGATGCCACCATGGCGCACGAACGCGGCGGTGCCGTCGGTCCAGAACACCTCATCGGTGAACGGGTCGGCCGAGGCGGCCACCGTGCCGTCTGCCCCTGACCGCAGAGCGACGCTGACCGAGGTCAGCAGGTTACCCACGGCATAGTTCAACGTTCCGCACAACGGGTCGACCAGCCACGTACGTCCGTTTCCGTCGGTGCCGGTGCGCCCGCTCTCCTCCGCCAACACGACGTCGTGGGGACGCTTGGCCCGCAGGACACCGAGGATTGCCTTCTCCGCCTCGACGTCGGCGGTGGTGGCGAAGTCGCCCGCAGTCTTCAGGAAGCGCGTCAGCGCTGATCCGTAGTGGGAGCGGACGACGGCAGCTCCGGCTTCCGCCGCCTCGATGGCCAGCGCATGGTCGGTGATCGACATGCTCGAACCATAGGCACCCGACGCCAGCCCCTGACCGTCGGCGCGGGCGGCGGTCAGGACACGGCGGCCTTCACCAGCTCGATGACCCTCTTCTCCACCGCCGGGGTCCACTTCTGCAGCGCGTACGACACCGGCCACAGGTCGCCGTCGTCGAGGTTGGCCGTGTCCTGGAAGCCCAGGGTCGAGTACCGGTAGTTGAACTTGCCGGAGTCCTGGAAGAACACGACGATCTTGCCGTCCGCGTTCGCGTAGGCGGGCATGCCGTACCAGGTCTTCGGCATCAGATCCGGGGCGGCGGCGGTCACCGTCACGTGGACGCGCTCGGCGAGCGCGCGATCCTCCGGCGCCATCTGCGCGATCCGGTCGAGGATCGCCTGCAGCCCGTCGGCCTTCTTTGCACCCTTCTTGCCCTCGGCGCGCAGTTCGGAGGCGCGTTCCTTCATCGCGGCCCGCTCTTCCGGGCTGAAACCATCGGACGTGGTCGTGGTGGTCTTCGCGGACATGCTCGGGCTCCCTCTCGTCGTCCAGGCCCGGCGTGCTGCCGGCGACCTGGGAAAAGGCTAAGCCGGGACGACGCCCCCGAGCTTCTTGATTCCTGATCGGTCCGCGGAGCCGGCGTCCCCTAAGGGGTCCGGCCCGGCCCGTTCGAGGCCGGACCGGTCAGGTCGGGCCGGTCGCCGCTCGTTCAACAAACTGGCGGCGACACGCTTGGGCCGCAGCGCTGAGCCGGCGGTCCCGGTGGTGGATGAGGCCGATCTGTGGGTGCGCGGGTGCCCGGTCCGCTGGCTGCACAGCCACCGGCGGCCCGGCCGCCACAGCAGCTGTGCGGGCCAGCAGCGCCACGCCGAGGCCCGCGCTCACCAGCTCGCGGATGCTAGCCGGGCCGTGCGTTTCGAACGGCACCCTGGGCTCGAACCCGGCCCGGTGCGCGGCCCCGTCCAGGATGGCGCGCAGGCCGCTGCCGGCCGGCAGGCACACGAAGGACTCGTCACGCAGGTCGGCGAATGGGATCGGGCGCGAGCCGGCAAGCCGGTGGCCGGACGGGAGGATCAGCACCACCTCCTCCCGGCCGACCCGGCGTGCCGAGAAGCGCGATGGCAGGTCGTTGTGCACCGGGCCGACCACGAAATCCAGCGAGCCCGCGTCCAGATCGGCGAGCAGCGGCGCGATCAGCCCGGATCGCAGCGTGAGCGCGACACCCGGATGGCGGGAGTGGAAGCTGGCGAGCGCCGCCGGCAAGTCGAAGCCGCCGACCACTGCGGTCGCGCCGATCGTCACTTGGCCACTGAGGACGGCGGCCAGATCCGCCAGGTCGCCTCGGGCGCCGTCGAGTTCGTTCAGCACCCGCCGTACCCGGTGCAGCAGCAGCTCGCCGGCCGCGGTTAGCGAGACCCGCCGGGTGGTCCGGGCGAACAGCTCGGCGCCGATGTCGGTCTCCAGGGCTCGTACCTGGGCGGAGATCGCCGACTGGGCGACACGCAGGTGTTCGGCGGCCCTGGTGAACCCGCCGTGGCGGGCGACGGCCTCGAAATATCGCAACTGGCGCAACTCCATCGGCCTATCTTGGATCGAGATGAGTGTCAGCACAAACCTGACTTGGACATATCAAAGAAGCAGCGGAAGGCTGATGGCATGGCACAACAACGCATGGACCAACGGATTCTCGGCACCGCCGGCGTAACGACGTCCGCGATCGGGCTCGGCTGCATGGGCTTCTCTCAGGCGTACGGGCCAGCCGATGACGACGAATCGCTCGCCGTGCTGCACGACGCCCTGGACACCGGCATCACCATGATTGATACGGCGATGAGCTACGGCCGAGGACACAACGAGCGGCTCGTCGCCCGCGCGATCGCCGGCCGGCGTGACGACGTCGTGCTGGCCACCAAGTTCGGCATCGTGCGCGACGCCGACGGCGTACGCCTCGATGGCCGCCCGGAAAACGTGCGCGGCTACTGTGACGCCTCGCTCGAGCGGCTCGGCGTCGACACCATCGATCTGTACTACCTGCACCGCGTCGACCCCGAGGTGCCAGTGACCGAGACGATCGGCGCGATGGGCGAACTGGTGACCGCCGGGAAGGTGCGACACCTGGGCGTCTCCGAGGTCAACCCTGCCCAGCTGGAGCAGGCGGTCACGGTGCACCCGATCGCCGCCGTCCAGTTCGAGTGGTCGCTGGCCTGGCGCGAGCCTGAGGACGACGTGGTGCCGGCCGCCCGCCAGCTGGGGGTGGGCCTGGTGCCGTACAGCCCGCTCGGCCGTGGACTGCTGACCGGTGCGCTGTCAGCCGGCCCGTTCCCGGAGGGCGACTTCCGGCGCACCGATCCCCGCTTCGCCGCTCAGAACCTGGCCAGCAACCTCAACCTGGTGCAGACCCTGACCAAGCTGGCCGACGAGCACGGCGTCACTCCGGGGCAGCTGGCTCTGGCCTGGCTGCTAGCGCAGGGACCGGACGTGGTGCCGATCCCTGGCACCCGCAGCCGGGCGCGGCTCGCAGAGAACGCCGCAGCCGCCGACGTGCAACTTTCCGAACAGAACTTGGCGGACTTGGACCTGGCTGTGCCCCGCGAGTCCTGGCAGGGTGACCGCACGTCGTTCGCCGCGCACGGCACAACTCGGGCCCGCTAAGAAACGCTCGACCGGCGTGGACGGCTACGGCATCCCACTGGGAATGGCCGGCGCCCCGGCCGACCGGCACGACTCGCCACTGCTGCGCGATACCTCCGAGGCGTGCAGCGGACGCCTGGCCCACCACCCGCAGACTCAGGTGACACCTATTGCCGGTCGCGCTAAGCGGCCTCGTTCGACGTCGAGGCTCGGGCAGCGGCGATGGTCCGCCCACGCTCCGACTCAGGGAACCGGTCGAGCATGGCACGCACCTCGTCGGCGCTCACGTTGGCGCCGAACAACTCGCTGCCCGGCTCGAGCCGTACGCCCTCGGCGAGGGGACCGGCGACGACCGGATCGAACCCCAACGCGTCCACCAGTCCGGCGACCGTGGTGAGGTCAGTGGCGCTGTCGCCGGCGATCACGATGGCCTTGCGGCCAGGTGTCCCCACTGGTCGAGCCTCGTCCTCAAGATCGTGGTAGCCCATGTGGTTGAACGCCTTGACGACACGGGACCCGGACAGGAACGCCTGGACGATCTCGCTCGACGAGGTACGCGGGTTGGTGAGGTCGTCCCGAATGCCGTCGATCTCCCACCAGTAGTTCATGGCATCGACGACAAGCTTGCCGTGCAGCGCCTCGGCGGGAACGCTGCGGTACTTGCCCAGCGGAAGGGCGAGGATGACGATGTCCGCGCCGGCCACCGCGTCGACAGCCGTGGTGGCTGCCGCCCCGGGAGCGAGCACCTCGACGGTGAGTGCGATCTTCGCCGGGTCGCCGGAGCCGGCGACCAGCACCCGGTAGCCGGCGGCGACGGCGAGCCGGGCGAGCACCGTACCCACCTTGCCGGCCCCGAGGATGCCGAGGGTCACAGGCCGGCTCCGGTCGTTGTCGTTCATGTCGTCCTTTCGGTATTCCGTGCCTTCGGGAGTGCTGGTCAGCTGGCCAGGATGTCGCGGACCATGGGGATCACCCTGGAGCCGTACAGTTCCACGGCACGCATCCGGGCGCTGACCGGTTGCGCGCCGGCCGAGTAGATGAGGTCGAACCGGCCGACGCCGAGGCTGCGGATCGCGCGGGCCATCCGCCGGGCCACGGTCTCCGGCGAGCCGATGTACAGGGAACCACCCTCCACCTCGGAGTCGAACTCCTGGCGACGGATCGGTGGCCAGCCCCGCAGCGCGCCGATCCGGTTACGCATGACGCGGTAGTGCGGCCAGTAAATCTCCTTCGCCTCCTCGTCGGTGTCGGCGATGAAGCCTGGCGAGTGCATGCCGACCGGGTGTGCGGTCGTACCGAGTTGCTCGGCGGCTCTCCGATAGAGGTCCAGGTAGGGCGCGAACCGCTCGGGGGCGCCGCCGATGATGGCGAGCATCAGCGGAAGCCCGTACTGGGCGGTCCGCACGACCGACTGCGGTGAGCCGCCCACGCCGACCCAGGTGCTCAGGTGCCCCGACTCCGTCTTCGGGAAGACGTCGGCGTTGTCCAGCGGGGCACGCAGGGTGCCGCTCCAGGTGACCGGCTTCTCGTCGAGGAGCTTGACGAACAGGTCGATCTTCTCCTCGAACAGCGTGTCGTAGTCGCGCAGGTCGTAGCCGAAGAGGGGAAACGACTCGGTGAACGAGCCGCGACCGAGGATGACCTCGGCCCGGCCGTGCGACAGCGCGTCGACCGTGGCGAAACGCTGGAACACCCGGACCGGGTCGTCCGAACTCAGCACGGTCACCCCGGACGCCAGCCGGATCCGCGACGTACGGGTGGCGATCCCCGCGAGCACCGTCTCCGGCGTCGACACCGAGTACTCCGGCCGATGGTGCTCGCCGAGCGCGATGACGTCGACGCCGAGGTCGTCGGCGAGCACCGCCTCGTCGACGACCTGCCGGATCGCCGCGGCGTGCGACACGAGCTTGCCGGCGTCGTCCTCCGGTACGTCGCCGAACGTGTCGAGGCCGAACATGAGGTCAGACATGGGTGGGCTCCTTCGCCAGCAGCTCCCGGACCCGCGGCGCGACCTCACTGCCGAGCAGTTGGATGGTGCGTGCGCGTGCCTCGCGGGGCAGGTGCATGATGTCGTACTTCAGGTCGAAGCGGCTCAGCCGCAGGTCACGGGCGACTGTGGCGATCTTCTGCGCCACCGTCTCGGGTGATCCGACGAAGAGCGCGCCCTGGTCGATTTCCGCCTCGTAGCGTGCGCGGTCCGGTTTGTAGAAGCCGCGTTCCGCGGCGAGCGCCGCCACGACCGGCTGCCAGTACCGCCACCACGTCTCCACCGCCTCTTCGTCGGTGTCCGCGACAAGGCCGAGTGAGTGCTGCCCGATCGGCTGCAGGGTATGCCCGAATTGTTCGAGCGCCCTGGTGTAGAGGTCGACGTGGCTGGCGAAGCGCTGAGGGCGCCCACCGATGATCGCGAGCATGAGCGGAAGTCCGTGCCGGGCGGCGCGGACGACCGAGTTCGGGCTCCCTCCGACGCCGATCCACGTCGGGATGCCCCCGGGCTGCATCCGCGGATGGAGGCGCTGCCCGGTCAGGGGGCTTCGCACGGTGCCGGACCAGGTGACGGGTTCGTCCCGCTGAAGCCGCAGGAAGAGGTCCAGCTTCTCCTCGAACAACCGCTCGTAGTCGGCCAGGTCGTAGCCGAACAGCGGAAACGACTCGGTCGCCGATGCGCGTCCGAGGACCATCTGAGCGCGGCCGTTGGAGACGGCGTCGAGGGTGGCGAACTCGTGGTAGAGGCGTACCGGATCGTTGGTGCTGAGCACCGTGACCGAGGTGCCGAGGCGAATCCGCTCGGTCGCGGTCGCGGCTGCCGCGAGCAACACCGGTGTCGCCGAGTCGTTGTGGCCCTCGCGGTAGTGCTCGCCGAGGCTGAACACGTCGAGTCCGACCGACTCGGCGAGTCGTGCCTCGTCCACGAGGAGCCGGACGGTCTCGGCGTCGCTCAGGACCCGGTCGCCGTCGGTGGCCACCTCCCCGAACGAGTTGAGCCCCAGTTCGAAACCTGCAGCTGTCATCGTGTGCTCCTCGGTGCTCCGGGCCGGCGACCCGCGGGAGCGGACCTACCGGTTGACGTGTCAATGATGCTAACTTGGCGATTGACACGTCAATTCCAGGAGAGTGAGATGACGGAGGCCACACCCGCCCGACGGGGAGGACGCCAACTCCCCACCTCGGACGAGCTACGGATCTGGCGGGACTTCATCGAGACGACGGCGGCGCTGAGCTCCCGGCTCGAGTCCCGCCTACAGAACGACTCCTCGCTCTCGACGGGGGACTACGCCGTCCTGCTCGCTCTCAGCGAGGCCGAGGGGCAGGCGATGCGTTCCTCCGCACTCGCGGCGCACATCGGCTGGGAGCGCAGTCGGCTCTCCCACCACCTGGGGCGGATGGAGCGGCGTGGCCTCATTCGCCGGCAGGAGTGCGCGACTGTGCCCCGGGGCGCGGAGGTGCTGCTCACCCCGGCCGGAGCCGAGGCGTTCCGGGGAGCCACGTTTCCGCACCTGCGTGCCATTCGCGAACTCTTCGTCGACGCCCTGACGCCGGATCAGGTCCTCGTGGCGGGCGAGATCGCAGCGGCGCTCAGAGTGCACCTCGACGCCCTAGGCGAGAAATGATCTCCAAGGGCTCCGTCCGTCATCTGCTGAGCTGTCGGAGCACCGTGGTGTCGGTGATCGTGTCGTCGGCGGCGAGCATGATCGCCTTGGACAGGATCGTCGACAGCATGGGGTCGTCGTCGAAGGGCAGGTGAAGCCGGCCGGTGCGGTCGCGGGCCGGGACGATGCACAGGTACGAATCGTCGGGCTCCGTCAGGATGTTGCCGGAGCCGAGGTGTATCCGATAGGTGCGGACGTTCCCGCGGACGTGCAGGTACCGGTCGGAGAGGGCCACCCGACCGGCGATGTTCGTACGCGGTAGCAGCCGGGCCAGCGCGTCTCGACGTACCTCCGCAGAGGGGGTCAGCGCGGCGCTGACGGTGCTGCGCCAATAGGTGTGCAGCTGGTCCTCGCCGCGGTCGGCCCACTGCGGGTCGGTGGCGATCGACGTGACGCCGACGAACAGGTCCACGTCACGCATGGCCTCGGTGAAGACCAGTGGTGGCACGTCGACGACCGGCACCTGCTGCCACGTCGCCCCGTCGCGGCGGGCGAAACGCACCTGGTCGGTGGAGCAGTATTCGACGTCGTAGCTGTGCGGATCCGGGTTGTCGACCAGTTGGTGGCGGAACGACGCCCGCCACGCACCGCCGCCGAAGAGCTTGGTGGCGTCGCTGTCATAACCGCCATCCCAGGTGCCGAGGTATCCGGCCTGCCAGCCCCGGGCGCGCATGAGGGCGTTCGCCTGCCGGTACCGCAGGATGTGAGCGGCGAACCGGTTGGAGTAGACGAGCGTCCTCTCCTCGGCGGGCGTAAGGAGGTAGACCTCTCGGAAGGCCTGCTTGAACGGCTGTGCCAGACCGGCGGCGACCACGTGCTCACGCCAGGCGAGGACCTCGTCGGTCGTCGCTCGGGCGGGATGCCACAGCCTGACCTGGCCGCGAGGAACGTCCTGGCCGTCCAGGCCGGCGATCGTCCAATCGTCGCCGTCGCGTCGGGGCAGGCCCGCCGTCCACGTTCGTCCGTCGGTGCTGGTCTCCCACAACAGCCGCCGTCCGTAGGCACCGGTGATCGGGTGTACGAGGAATCGGGACGACCATTGCGGGTACGACCAGATGCGCTCCTCGGACAGCAGCCCTTCCACCCGCAGGCGCTCGGCGGCCAGGGTCGCGCCAACGCGTTTGACGAGGTCACGTAACTGCTTCAGCTCGTCGCCGTACGCCTGCTTGACCTGAACCGGGACGCCCTTGAGCGGGACACCGTCACGAGCGAAGGTCAGGCGTGCCTTCTCGCCCAGGACGTCGACCGTCGCTTCGTACGGCCCGACCGGTGTGCGTAGTCGCCCGTCGAGGCCGAGCCCGTGGTCGTCGACGGCGAGCTCCACCACCTCGCTGAGCGACCATCCCCGCAGCGCGCCGATGCGGGTCAGCGCGGTCTGGATCCGCTTCTGCAGCGCCTTGTTCTTGACCGTACCGGCCAGCCTCGCCAGCGTGCGTACCGGCACCTCGCCTTTCCGGCCCTCGAGCAGTTGCACGGCCGCGACAGCAGTCCGCTGGGCGTGGGGGAAACCCGAGGACTGCCGTGGCGCCGTCGCGGCGGCTGCGGTGACCCGTGCCAACAGGTCTGTCGCCGGCTCGTCGGGCTGCCGCGACAGCGCCCAGACCAGGCCTCGAACGAGGCGGTCCGAGTCGTCGTGCAGGGGCCGCCCGTAGGCGGCGAACGCTTCGAGGACCGACCGAACGACCTGAGCGCCGCCCGGTGTGGCGGCGAGCAGCTCGTCGAGGCGCCGCTGCCATTTCGCCGGCGCTGCCGGTCTTTCCAGAGAGGCGCAGTGCGCCAACACCTCCGGCACGCCCGGCGCGGCGAGGACAGCAGTCATCTCGGCGCGAACGAGCGGCCCGAACCCGTCTCCGTCGTGGAGCAGCCACGACGGCACGCGACGGCCGGTGGCGCGATCGAGGGCGTCGCCGATCAGCGTGATAAAGCGTCGTCGCGGCTCCGCCGCGACGAAATAGTCGCTCACCAGCTCGCTGAGGAAGGCGTCGAGGACCTGTGCCAGGTCGGCCAGCTCGGCAGGCGCCAGGCGCGTGGCGATCACCGCCGGCAGCTCCAGGTGTGCGCCGTTGTCATAGGACTCCCCGCGTGCCACGACCTCCAGGCACCACACGAGGTCCGCCCGCGTCCAGGGCAGGTCTCCGTCGGCCAGACTCCGCACGACATCGTTGAGCGCGGTCGGAGTCGAACTGGTCGACGACTCCAGATGCATGGCCAGCGCGGCGCTGCGGCGCACCTCGACCGGCCACGACTCGACCGCGGCCCACTCCGGCACGTTGATTATCGAGTGCCTCCAGTGGTACGTCCGTGCGACGTGCAGAACAGCCCTGACCTGAGCATCGGCCTCGGCAAGGCCGATCTCCACCTGCCGTCGATCCGCATCGCTCAGGTCGGGAAGGAACTCCGTCCAGTCGCCCACGTCAACCACCCACCAGCGCAACGAGCCGCACGAAGGCCACATCCAGGTCGGCGAGCAGGTCGATCTCCTCGTCGAGGTCATCGATCTGGCGGTTGCCGACCAGCAGCAGGAAACCGTTACGGGCGAAGGCGGCGCAGGCGGCGTCTGCCTGGTGCTCCCAGTCGAGACGCCTGCCCCGGGCGACCCGGTAGCCGTTCAACGTGGCCTCCGTGTCGGTCGGCTGCACCAGCCCGCGGAAGTGCTCCGGGCGGTGGGCGTTGAATCGGGCGACCTCCTCGCGCACCCGCAGGCGGACCAACTCCCGGGCAGAGATGCGCTCCGGCAACCCGGTCAACGGCCACTGGTCGATGGCTCTCCCGGTCGCTGTCTCGTCCCGCACGATCGCCGTGGCCATCCCGCCAAGCTCCTTGCCTCGAGGTGCGCCGCATCATGGCACGAGCCTCCGACGAAACGCGGGTTAGGCTTCGGCCTATGTCAGGGTCGCGGTGGCGTGGCCGGACGGCGGACACGGCCCTGGTGCTCGCCGTCGGTCTGGTCGCCCTCGTCGGCCTGGTGGTGCAGTCAAGTGGCATCGACACCACCGCCGAATGGACGGCGCTGGTGGTGGTGCTCGGTTCCTCCGCTGCGCTCTGCGTCCGCCGCCGCCATCCGGTGCCGGTCGGCGTGGTGGCGCTGGCCGGCATCGGCGCGTACGGGGCGTTGCTACACAAGCCCGGCCCGATCATGCTGGTGTTCGTCGTGGCGCTCTACACCGTTGTCGACGAGGGATATCTCCGGGTCGCCGTCGGGCTCGGTCTCGCCTCGGTGCTGGCCTTCGCCGTCGCCGACAGCTACAACCGATCCCCGGACACGATGAATGGGGCGACGCTGCTGCACGCTGGTTGGCTGATCGCGGTCATCGTCGGTGTGACCCGCAACCGTCGGGCCTACCTTGCCGAAGCACAGGCCCGCGCGATCGTCGCCGAGCAGCGGATGGAGGAGGAGGCCCGGCGGCGTGCCACCGAGGAGCGGTTGCGCATCGCCCGCGAGCTGCACGACGCGCTCGGTCACCACCTCTCGCTGATCAATGTGCAGGCCAGCGCGGCGTTGCACCGGCCGGACCCGACCCGGTCCGAGCAGGCGCTCACCGCGATCAAACAGACCAGCAAGGAGACGTTGCGGGAGTTGCGTACGACGCTCGGCGTGCTACGGCAGGAGGGTGCGGAGCCGTTGGTGCCCAGGCCGGGCCTGAACCGCCTCGGCGATCTGATCACGGCGGCCGGGCGATCCGAGTTGACGATCCGCACCGAGCTCGCCGAGACCCGGTCGCTGCCGCCGGAGGTCGACCTCGCGGTGTACCGGATCGTCCAGGAGGCGCTCACCAACGTGGCCCGGCACGCGGGCGCCACCGCCGCGGTGGTCCGGATCCGGCCTGACCACGACGACGTGGTGGTGGAGGTGGAGGACGACGGCACCAGCACACCAGGCATGCCCGGCAGCGGGATCCTCGGCATGCGCGAGCGTGCCCGGGCGCTTGGCGGTTCGCTGACCACGGGCGCCCAGCCGGAGGGCGGCTTTCGGGTCTGCGCTCGCCTGCCGCTGCCGGCGGGGGAGCTGGCGTGATCCGGCTGCTGCTCGTCGATGACCAGACCCTGGTACGTGCCGGCTTCCGGTCCATCCTGGAGGGTGAGGACGGCATCGAGGTGGTCGGCGAGGCCGCCGACGGCGCCGAGGCGGTGCGGCTCGCCGGGCAGCTGCGACCGGATGTCGTCCTCATGGACATCCAGATGCCGGTGCTGGATGGCCTCGCTGCCACCGCGAAGATCGTCGCGAGCTGCGCTGCCCGCGTGATCATCCTGACCACGTTCGACCTGGACGATTATGTCTACCGTGCCCTGCGGGCCGGTGCGAGCGGCTTCCTGGTGAAGGACACCGAGCCGGCCGAGCTGATCCACGGGGTGCGGGTGGTCGCCCGTGGCGACGCGCTGATCGCGCCGGCGATCACCCGTCGGTTGATCGCCGAGTTCACCGCCCGGGTCATGCATCCGGACCCCGCGCCGCGACTGAGCGCGCTCACCGAGCGGGAGCGTGAGGTGCTGACGCTGGTCGCCGCCGGCCTCTCGAATGACGAGATCGCGGCGCGGCTGGTGCTGAGTCCAGCGACCGCCAAGACGCATGTCAGCCGGATCATGACCAAGGCGCAGGTCCGGGATCGCGCCCAGCTGGTGATCCTCGCCTACGAGTCCGGCCTGACCGTTCCTGGTTGGCTCGCCCGACCCTGACCACCTCAGGCGGGCAACCGGCCGGCGCGGCGGGAGCGGCCCAGTGCCAGCCCACCGAGGACCACGCTGACCAGCCCGACCGCCAGGGCCACGAAGGCCCCACCACGCCCGTTGCCCGTGCCGATGCCACTGTCGGAGGTGGCCACCACCACACCGCCGAGCGCCATGGCGGTCAGCCCTGCTGCCAGGGCCAGGACGGCGCCGAGCCGCCCGGTGCCGGTGCCGACGCGACTGGCGGGGCGGGCCAGTGCCAGCCCGCCGATGACCGCGCCGACCAGCCCGAGCAGGGCGGCCACGCTGGCACCGAGTCGCCCGGAGCTCATGGCGAGAACAGCTGCGGCGGCCGGTTGGACGGAGGCGTGTGCGGCTGCCGGTGCGGCCAGGTCGATCCCCCCGAGCGGGGCGGCTACGGCGGTGGTGAGCAGGTGACAGATGGACATGGCGTTTCCCCTTCGGTCGTCTGACGGGTACAGCCGGCAGCGTAGGTATCGGAGTGCACGTTGGTCGTCCTGCCGGAGTTGACTCCGCGTCTACCACCAGGGCTGTACGCGTCCTGGGCGTCGTACTGCCGAAGTTGTCATCCCGAGCCTCGAGCTGCCCCTCCACTGGCCGGAAACACTGCTCTGACCTGCGGTTTTGTCGGATCCGAGCAGTGGCTTTCTCCGGCTGGGAGTGGTACGACTGGAGCATCGACCATTCGGCAGCTGCGGTGGTCAGTAGGAGGTAGGGCCGTGCGTCTCTCCAGCACCAGATCCCCGGATCGGCCGGCGAGACCGTCGTGACGGGCCCGGAGAACACCGAGGAGAAGGCAGCCGCCTACAACCGCGGTCTCGACGCGGGCCGGATCGAGCAACGTCTGCAGGGGCACGATGAGCACCTCCGGCATATCAATGGTTCGATCGAATCGATGACCCAGGCGTTGCGAAGTCTCACCGAGGAGCTTCGCGCCAACGTCACCCTGTTCAGTGCCGGTGTGGTCGCGGATCGCCGGGACGCAAAGGAACGGGACAGGATCGCGGAGGTCCGGGTGGAGGAGGCGGACAACGTCGAGTCCCAGAGGACGGTCCGATGGACGGCGTGGCAGCGCTGGTTCGCCGTCGTCGGCGCGATCATCCTGGTGGTCAACTTCGGCCTCGGCCTGTACCTCGCCTTCAACCGCTGACTCAACCGGCTCTGGCCAGCAGGAACGCCTGATCGTCGCGCTCGGTGCCCCGAGCCCGTCGCACCAGGCGGCACTCCTCCCGCAGACCGGCGGCCGCGATTTCGGCGGCGACCTGGTCCACGGCGTAATGGTGTCGCTCAAGGTGGATCTCGTGGCCGAAGCGGCGGTACGCCGCCGACAGGTCACGCGTACCCTCGCCGGCCTGGAATCCGACGAGCAGGTGGCCGGTTGGGCGTAGGACCCGGGCCGCCTCCGCGAAGATGCGGGCCTGCCCGGCGGGAGGTGTGTGGATGGTGGAATACCACAGGAGCACGCCGGCGAACTGGTCGTCCGGGTAGGGGAGGGCGGTCAACGAGCCCACCGTGCACATCAGGTCCGGGTGGTCGCGTCGGGCCATGGCGATCATGCCCGGAGACAGATCGAGGCCCTGCACCTGACACCCGCGCTGGGCGAGGTACCTGCTCATCCGGCCGGGGCCGCACCCCGCATCGAGGACTCGGGCGTCGCCTCTGGACGTCACCGCCTCAACAAAGGCGTCGATCATGGCGAGGTCGAGGGGTGCCTCGGCGCGCGTGTCCGGCAGTTTGTTGGCGTAGGCCTCGGCCACCGTGTCGTAGGCACGTCGCACACCGCGGAAGTCGAGCGGCTCTGCGGGCGAGGAGATCACGAGCCGCATCATTGCACCGCCGAGGCACCACCCGGTCTGGGCTCCAGCACCACCACCGTGGTTTCGGACGACCTTCGCGCCGCGTGGGCGTCGAAGTTCGCGTCGGACTCGCTCCACCGTGGCCACAGTCGCAACCGCTCGTCGTCGGTGGCGGCGCGACCGCGGACCAGCCGCGGCCCGCCGACCACGTCGACGGACGCGTCCGGATGCGCCTGCAGGTTGAGCCACCAGGCGGGCTGGCCCTCACCCCACCCGTTCATCGCCACGGTGACCAGGTTCGGGCCATCCTCGAAGTACGCGACGATGACGCTTCGCTGCTGCCCGGTCCGACGACCGGTAGTGGTCAGCCGCAGCGCACCCCAGCGATTACTGCGTGGCTGCCACAGCCCGACCCGACTGCCGGAGACCTTGTACAGGCCCCGGTGCACCGACCAGGCCAGGCGGATGAACCAACGCGGCGGGAGCCACGGTGCCTTCGCCGTCTGACCGTCCGACATGATCGCCTCCCACCTGGACTGATAACTCAGTCTGCGGGTGTGCGCGCGCCCGGTGTCCTGCTGTCCTTGATCCGACCCAAGACTGGGCCGTTCGATGGACCCCCGTACACCGCCGCCTCCTACCGCTGCCAGGCGTCGAGGGTCTTTGCACCGTCGCGGACAATCCGGTCCAGGAGGGTGGGATCGCCGCTGCTGCCCTCCCACCCCTGGTCGTCGAAGACCGTCACGGCGTTGCCGACACGCGCCACCGCGATCTGGCTGGACCCGTTGCCGCCGGTGCGTGTCCCGTTCAGGTTCGCATAGGGCCACGTCCGGGTCACCAGCAGCGCCTCGTCGCCGACGCCGGGCAGGGTTTGACTCTTGACGGTGGTGGAGTTCTCGAGTTGCGTGTAGGAGGGACACGCCTCCACGGCGGTGCGGACGCGTGCCAGGTACGCCGAGGCGCCGTCACCGTCGAAGGTGAAGATGGTTTGGTGGATCATCCCCTGCGGCGTATTGCCCTCGTTGTCGCCGGGCTTCTTGTAGGTGACGGTCATCGCGGCGCTCGCGGTCACCTGTCGGCCTCCGCTGCCGAACTCGTTGGCACACAGCTTCGGCAGGGCCTCCTCGACGGCCGTCGCACGTCGTGGAGACTTCCGTAGCTCGGACGGCAACTCGATGAAGGCTGACGTCGGGATTGTCGCCGGGGTGCTCGCGCTCGGCGACGGTGACCCGGTCGGATCCACCGCTGCCGCCGCGGTCGTCGGCGCCGGGGTCGACGAGGCCGAGTCGGACGGGTCCGAGGTAGCGGTGCAGGCGGTGGCGACAGCGATGGTGCCCAGCAGCGGGACCAGCACCAGCAGGTTTCGCATACGGGCGGGCTGTGGCGGTGCGTATCGGCTCATGATCACCTCTCGTCGATATTCGAGAGGTTCCCTGTGGTGAGCCGGCCCAAACGACAATGCGCAGCGCCGGACGCCGACCGGACCCACGGGATCGCGGTCGCGCCTACGGTCGGCGCATCGAGCCGCCAGCATCCGCCCGGACGAGGTGCGGCGAGTTGGCTGCTGCTGCGCAGGATCAGCGGGTCTTCTTCGTCGCCCGCTTTCGGGGCGGCGTCAACAGGTCGGCGATCTGTGCGATCGCGGCCGGCACCAGGCGGTAGTACGCCCAGACCCCCCGCTTGTCGCGTTCGAGTAGGCCAGCCTCGGTGAGAATTCGAAGGTGATGACTCACCGTCGGCTGGGAGAGGTTGAGCGCCCCGGTGAGGTCACTGACGGATGCCTCACCTTCCGGCGCGGACTGGATCAGGCTGAGCAGACGCAGTCGAGCCGGGTCGGCGAATGCCTTCAGCACTCCCGCAAGTCGCTCGGCATCGGCCCGCTTGATTGGATCGCCGGTGAGCGGCGAGATCGCAGGCATGGCAGTTTTCGCAGTTCCCACGCGTCCTATCGTTACACCAACACCATCGATAAGCCGGTAGAACCGGCATCAATACTCCAATGGCGTCCGTATGGCTGACCGGGACGACCGAACGTGAGCAATTCTTCGACGTCCGTGGTGGCGGACCGGCCGTGTGGGGCCTCGCGAAGCCCCACACGGCCGCACGGCTGAATCCGCGCCGCCGGATCAGCCGAGTCCACTGGTCAGCGGCGGGGTTTGGGGGTGATCCGCGGCAGGACGTACGGCGGCCCAGCGAAGATCAGGTCGGACTTCAGTTCGTGGTACGCCCGCTTGGGCTGGTAGTTCTCGTCGTAGATCGTGGCCAGGCCCTCCAGTGGGTCGTCGAACCAGCCCGGCACCCAGGAGTGGTTGTCGCTGAACCCCCAGACCGTGTACGACAGGCAGCTGCGGACGGCGAGGCACGCCTTCATCAGCACGCTGAAGTTGGCGGCCGACGCCTGCAACCGGGGGTTGATCTCCTCCGAGTTGCCGGCCTGGACCGCCGCCGTCATCTGACTGCGGACGTCGACCTCGGTGAACGCGGTGGCGACGCCGAGCCCACTGAACTTCTTCAGCGCGGCGGTCACCTGGAGGGTGTCGTAGTTGCCGTACTGGGTGCCCAGGTGGCCCTGGGAGCCGACGCCGTCGATCGGGACACCCTGGGCGCGCAGGCCCTTGGTCATGTCGTAGACGAACTGGGTCTTGTCGTCGGCCGGGTTGCCCGAGCCGAATGCCTCGATGTTGTAGTCGTTGTAGAACAGCAGTGCCTTCGGGTCGGCGGCTCGGGCCCACCGGAACGCGTCGGCGATGTAGCCGGGTCCGAGATTCTCCGCCCAGAAGCCCTTGTAGTGCAGGGTCGACGGGGTGTCCCACGGGTCGCTGACCGCCTCGTTGACCACGTCCCACTGCCAGATCTTGCCCTTGTAGCGGTTGACGACGGTGGTGATGTGCTTGCGCAGCAGGTCGCGCAGCTCCTGCTTGCTGATGGACCCGTCGGCGACGCCACTGGTCAGCCAGCCGGGCAGCTGGTTGTGCCAGACCAGCACGTGGCCGCGCACGCTCTGCCGGTTGCGCTTGGCGAACTCGACAGTTTGGTCGGCCGGCGCCCAGTTGTAGGCGCCGCGGGTGGGCTCCAGACTCTCCCACTTCATCGCGTTCTCGGCGGTGACCGAGGAAAACTCGGAGGCGGCCAGCCTGCGGTACTGCGGGTCGCTGGCGTCGTTGAGGGCATCAATGCTCACCGCGGTGCCGACCTGGAGGCCGTGGCGCAGGCCGAGGGCGGCGAGGCTCTGCGCCGTGGGGTCGTACGGTCGGCTCGCGGTGGCCGGCACAGTGTTCAGCGCCGCGACGGTCGCGACGGCGACCACCCCGACGGTCGTCCACTGTCTCAGCTTCATCTGCCTACCTTTCACATCATCGATAGACGTTAGTCGATCAAGAAGGTGCGGGTCCGGCTGCTGGCGGGTGGGAGCGGAGTGTGGCGCCCGGGTTTGGTCTGCTCGTCCGTGGCGCTGGTAGTTCCGGCCGGAACCGGAAACTTGCTCGAAACGTTAAGGCCGTCGATGTCTGGGCGTCAATGGGGAAAACTTCCGGAAATTGCTCCTGTGAGCTGGGTAGCCCCACGCGTTGCGCGCCCGAAACTTTCGAAGCCCCGCAGCCTGCTGCCGCCTTCCAGGTCGACCCGATACCGTGGCGCGCATGATCGAGCAGCGCACGCAGGCCTACCTTGAGGCGGTCGACAGGGCGCTGCCCGGCTACGTGACCGCCCTGTATGTGGTGGGGTCCGCCGCACTCGGCGCGTGGCAGCCCAACGTGAGCGACGTCGACACGGTGATCCTGACGTCACGGCCGGCCAGCATCGACGACCTCGCCGCACTCGCGGCGGTCCACGCCAGGATGCCGGCGTCACCCCACCTAGACGGGGTCTACCTGGAACCGGCGATGGCGCGATCCTGGCCGAGCGACAAACAAGTCGTACCGTTCGTCGTCAACGGTGAGTTCAGGACGGCCAGGCCCTGCGGAGAGCTCAACCCGGTGCTGTGGTTGACCTTGCAGCGGTACGGCATCCCCGTACGCGGTCCAGCCACGGCCGCGCTGGGTGTGCGCGTCGATCCGGAGGCGCTGCGGCGCTACAACCTGACAAACCTGCGGGAATACTGGCAGTCGGCGGTCGCGACGTTTCCGTCAGCGCTCGCCGGTGTCGCCCCGGACGAGGTCATGGACGCCGAAACGGTCTGCTGGTTCGTGCTCGGGCCACCGCGCCTGCACTACACGCTCGCCCACAGCGACATCATCTCGAAGTCGGCCGCGGGGACGTACCTTGGGCAGCTCTTCCCCGAGTACGCCGCTCTGGCGCAACGAGCAGTCCGCTGGCGTGCGGGGGAGTCCGAACAGTTCACCGCAGCCGACCTCGCCGTCGCCGGCGACATCGTCGACACGGTCGCCGACGACGCCTGGCGCCGCTACGGAGACTGATCCAGATCGATCATCGCAGGCCGGCGAAGAGGTCGTCCTCGGGTGTCGGCGCGCCGGTCCGGTCCTGAACCCGAACGAAGGTCTCCACACCCATCAGCTCGGTGAACCGCTCCCGGCCCAGTTGCAGGAAGAAGATGTTCTCGGTCTGACTGGCATGGGTGGCCAGCGCGTCGAATTTCTGCCCGCCGTAGCTGTTCGTGTCGACCCAGGTGGTGATCTCATCATCGGGTAGGCCGAGCAGCGGCTGCGGCTCCGCCGTCGCGTCGGGCTCGGCCCAGTCGACGCCAAGCTCCTTCATGATCTGCCCGAACTGCTCGAACGCGGTGCGCGGCACGGTGGTCCAGTAGACCTTCGCCGGGATGTCCGTCTGCTCGACCGCGGCCATGGTGATCCGATGAGCCTGGATGTGGTCCGGGTGGCCGTAGAAACCATTCTCGTCGTACGTGACGACCACATCCGGTCGGTACTGCCGGATCAGCTCCGCGAGGCGGCCCGCCGCCTCCGCCACCGGCGTCGTCCAGAACGCGCCGGGCTGGTCGTTGGTCGGCCAACCCATCATCCCGGAGTCGGCGTACCCCAGGGTTTCCAGGTGGCTGACCTTCAACACCGCGCAGCTGGCCTCCAACTCGGCCTGACGCATGGCCACGACAGCGGCCGGGTCGTGCCCCGGGTCACCCGGCTTGACCCCGCCGGGGCCGTCGCCGCACCGCCCGTCGGTGCAGGTCACCAGCACCGTCGTGATCCCCTCCGCCGCATAGCGGGCAAGGACGCCACCGGTGCTCGTCGCCTCGTCGTCCGGGTGGGCGTGCACCGCCATCAAGGTCAGAGGTCGCTCAGCCATGCCATCACCCTACGGGCGTTGCCCGCCGTGAGTCGTAGAGGGCGGGGTAGTGACCTGACCGGCGGAACGCATCCTAGCCAGCTCGGGATCGCGCGGTGCCGATCACGTGCAAACCGCGATCGGCAGCGCTGCGGCTCCCTACATTGGGCGTAGCCAGCACATCCGAGAGGTTGGGGCGCGAGGAGAAGGTCAATGGCGGGGGCGCAAGCGAAGGCGCCGTTCGGCGACGTGCGACAAGTCGACGCCGGGGTCCTGAACATCGGGTACGTCGACGCCGGGCCGGCCGACGGCGCCGCCGTGATCCTCCTGCACGGCTGGCCGTACGACATCCACAGCTTCGTCGACGTCGTGCCGGTGCTCACCGCCGCCGGCCACCGGGTCGTGGTGCCGTACCTACGTGGCTACGGCACGACCCGATTCCTCTCCGACGACACCATGCGCAACGGCGAGCCGGCGGCCGTGGGGCTCGACCTCATCGCCCTCATGGACGCCCTGAAGATCGACACTGCGAAGCTCGCCGGGTTCGACTGGGGTGCGCGTACGGCCGACGTCGTGGCCGCCCTGTGGCCCGAGCGCTGCCGTGGGTTGGTTTCGGTGAGTGGCTACCTGATCGACGGTCAGGCGTCGGGCAAGGTGCCGCTGCCGCCAAAGGCGGAGCTGGCGTGGTGGTATCAGTACTACTTCGCCACCGAACGCGGCCGGGACGGGTACGACAAGAACCGGCGTGACTTCGCCCGGCTGATCTGGCAGACCGCGTCCCCGAAGTGGTCGTTCGACGATGCCACCTTCGAGCGCAGCGCGGCCGCGTTCGACAACCCCGACCACGTCGACGTCGTGATCCACAACTACCGGTGGCGGCTGGCCCTGGCCTCCGGCGAGTCGCAGTACGACGAGGTGGAGAAGCGCCTGGCCGCGAAGCCGAAGATCACGGTGCCCAGCATCTCCCTGGAAGGCGATGCCAACGGCGCTCCCCACCTGGAGCCCAGCGTCTACGGCAAACAGTTCGCCGGGCAGTACGAGCACCGGACCGTCGGCGGCGGTGTCGGGCACAACCTGCCCCAGGAGGCGCCCCAGGCATTCGCGGACGCCGTGCTGGAGGTCTGACCCGCCCCCCGCTACCCGCTGCGGCCCGGTCGCTGCGGCTCCGGACGTTCCACCCGTACGGGGTCGCCGCGTACCAACTCGTCATGGATGCGCCAGCGGGCGGTGGTGACGGCACGCCGCGCCGCCTCGTCGCCGTGCTCGATGCGCTGCCGCAGCAGTTGCAGGGCGATGCGGCGGTTGAGGCTGAACTGCCGCTCCTCATCCACCACGACGACGATGCCGGACGGACGGTGTGTCGCTCGTACCGCAGTGCTGGCCTTGTTGCGGTGCTGACCACCCGGACCACCGGTACGGCAGGCGACGATGTCGACGTCCGCCTCCACGAAGGTCGTCGGCGGGGCGTCGCGGTGCGGCGGCTGGGCGGTGACGTACCAGTTCTTTCGACCGGCGCTCGTCCGGTACGGGCTGGGCGCCTGCCAGCACAGCGTGCCGGTCCAGGAGGCGGCGAACGCTTCGGCACCGCCACCGGAGATCTGGATGAGCACCGATCGGTAGGTGCCGTGCCGGTCACCGGGCACGGCCTGGACCTGCTGGATCGTCAGACCCCGACCGGTGCCGTCCGCGTTCAGACGGTGCAGCAACTGGGCGAGTGCCCAGGCGCACTCCTGCGGGCCGCGCCCGGCGGACAGCAGCAGGAGCGCGCTCACGACCGGCCTCGCGAGCCGCGGCGGCCCCGCCGGTCCGACCGTGCCGTCGATCCGAGATCGGGCGTCTTGTAGGTAACCACGGGAATCGTGCTGACCACCGGCGTGGCCAGGGCGTGCTCGACAAGGTCGGCGATCACCTGCTCGATGCGCTTGTACGCGGTGGGCGCCTCCTCGAAGAGCAGTTGGCGCTCGCCGCACACCACCAGCGAGCCCACCGGCGTCCGGCGTAGCTCCTCGACCGTGTGCTTGGCGCGGCCCCGCCGCAGGGCGTCGGCGCGCGACATCTTGCGGCCGGCGCCATGCGCCACCGAGTGGTTGGCCTCCGGCCCGGCGTGGGCGGCCACCAGGTAGGACGCCGTGCCCCGCGAACCGGCGACGAGAACGTCACGGCCGTCACCGGGCGCCGCGCCCTTGCGGTGCAGGTAGACCCCGTCGCGGACCTCGACCAGGTTGTGGCACTCGTCGACGATCGGTTCGCAGGGCTCGGCCCCCAGCGCGTACGCGACCCGGGCCGCCAGCACCCGGCGGTTGAGCGAACCCCAGCGCACGGCCTCGTCGTGCCTCGTCAGGTAGGCGGCAGGATCGGGGGCGGCGCCGGCGCCGTGGACCTCGGTGTGCGCCCGGAGGATCCGCTCGCCCAGACCACGGGAACCGCTGTGGACGATGAGCACGAGGTCGCCGGCGTTCAGCCCGAGGCGGGTCGCGTGGCTCGTGTCGAGGAGGGTGTCGACGCGGGCCAACTCGACGAAGTGGTTGCCTCGTCCGACTGTCCCGAGACCGTCCAGGTGACCGGCTGGGACGTCACCCGCAACGACGCCCCAGGCCGGGTCGTCGGCGTCCTGCTCCGGGTCCAACGCACGGTCGAGGTCGGGAAACCGGGAGGCCAGCCGCTCCGGCACGGCACGCTTGAGCTTGATGGGGAACACAGCGATGCCGCTGCCGATGTCGGAGCCCACCAGGAACGGGTAGAGCACGGTCGACGCCATGGCCGCACCGATCGGCGCACCCTTGCCGGGATGCAGGTCCGGCATCGCCGCAACGTGGACCATGCCGTCGAGGGCGGCGACCTGCTGGCACTGCGCCAGCGCATCGGACTCGATCCAGCTCGCGGGTGAGGCGAACACCGTGACGGTGGCCGGGGTGGACGAGGGCAGGGACTCCCGAGGGGAGTGGTTCTGGGACAAGGAAGCTCACTGTTCGCTGAGACGCAGGAACGGACGACGTGACGCCCTCCGGGAGGCGTCACCGGGGGCGGAGCAGGGGTGGATCCGTCAGTACGTCATGGACGTCACTCTCGCGGAGCCCGTCGCGTACGGCAAACGATTTTCAGCGGCACTGACGGTAGCGCGACAGTTGTCGGATGACTGATCGCCGCTGGCCAGCGGCCAGGTCACTATCCGAACATGCTGACAGGGCGTGACGGCCTGCTCGCGGAGGCCCGCACCGCGCTGGTGCGGGCGTCCGGCGTCGTGTTGGTCGGCCCGGCAGGTGTCGGGCGAACCGCACTCGCCCGCGCCGTCGTCGCAGACCTGCCGTCCCGACTGTTCGGCGAAGCTTGGATCACGGCGACCGAAGCGAGCAAAGAGGTGCCGTTTGGCGCGCTCGGCCGACTCCTCAACGGTGGTCACCCATCCCTGCACCCAGCTCTGGTGCACCACACCGTGCTGGCCGCCCTGCACGAGCGGTGCGGCCGTGGGCGTACCCCGGTCCTGGTCGTCGACGACGCCCACCTGCTCGACGGGCCGTCCGCCGGCGTGCTGCTCGGTCTCGTCCAGGCCCGTGTGGTCCGCGCGCTGGTCACCGCCCGGTCCGGGGTCCCGGCCCCGGACGCGGTCGTCGCACTGTGGAAGGACGTCGAGCTGTCCCGGCTGTTCGTGCCGGCCCTCACCGAGGACGCGGTCGGCGCACTGGCCGAGCAACGGTTGTCCGGCCCGGTCAGCCGCACCACGACACAGTTGCTGTGGCAGTGGACGGGTGGGCTGCCGCAACTGGTGGTCGCGTTGATCGACCACGGGCGGGAGGTCGGTTCGCTGGTGCGCGACACCGACCAGTGGCGGTGGAGGGCCCCACTCGCGGTGCCGGCGCAGGTCGCCGACCTGCTCGACCGGGAACTGGACCGGGTTGGCCGCCCCGGCGAGGACGCCCTGGCCGCGATGGCCCTCGGCGGGCCCTTGCCGCTGTCCGTCGTGGAGGCGGCCGCGTCACCGGAGTTGATCGCCGATCTCGAACAGCTCGGCATGGTCCGCAGCGAGCAGAGCGACGATCAGATCCTGGTCCGGCTGCGCCACCCCATGCTCGGGGCCGCGGTACGCCGCCGGATGTCGCCCGCGCGCCGCCGCCGGGTGTCCGCCGCGCTGTTGGCCAGCGCGCCACCGGCCGCGACCCGAGGACCACACGCGATGGCCAGCGCGCTGTGGGCGGTGCACGCCGGTCAACCGGTCGGGTCGGCCGAGCTGATCAGGTCGGCCAGCCTCTGCCTGTACGCGGATCCGGCCGCCTCGGAACAGCTGGCCCGGCGGGCCCGGGAGCGCGGTGGCGGAGCACCGGCAGCGGTAGCGCTCGCCGCCGCCCTCGTCGAGCAGGGTCGGACCGCTGAGGCGTACGAGGCGCTGGTCGCGGCACAACGTGCCGCCGAGGCCGCCGATGATCGTGGTGCCCAGGTGACCGTCCGGGTGGCGCTGGCCAGGCACCGCGCCTGGGTGGGGCGTGAGCCCCGGCAGGCGTACGACGACCTGCTGCGGATTCACGCGGACGCCGAGGCGGCCGGTGACACGGCCGGGCGGGCGGAGGCGGCGTCCGCCGCCGTGGTGGTCCAACTCTTCAGCGGGCAGGCCGCGAGGGCGCTGCACGGTGCCCGCGAGTTGCTGGCCGAGTCGCCTCCGCCCGCCGGCCAACTGCGGGTCACGTTGGCGTCGGTGGCCGCGCTGGTGCTGACCGGGCGCACAGCGGAGGCGGCACGGGTGGGCCGTGCGGCCGTCGCGGCGGTGGAGCGGGCCGGCTCGTCGGCACTGCCGTTGGCCCGTGGCATGGCCGGGGCGGCGCTGGCGTTCGCCGAACTGTGGCGGGAGCCCACCCCGACCGGTCCGGTGACGGACCCGGCCGCGGGACGGTGGCCGATGCCCAACGACCCGCTGGTCTCCGGTCTGTCCCACACCGCGTGGCCGGTCTTCGACGGGTACGCCCAGCGGATCAGCGGTGACCGGGCCGGGGCGATCAGCCGGCTCCGCGACGCCGTCGCACAGCAGGCCGACGGGGAGGGACTGTTCCGCTCCGAGGCCGCCGGATGGCTCGCCATCACCCTGGCCGAGGACGGCCACCCGGACGAGGCCGAAGCCGTGCTCCGGGAACACCCCGTCGACGCGGTCACGCTGGTGCCGGGCCTGCGGCCCTGGGCGACGGCCGCGGTAGCCGCCGCGGCCGGCCAGCGGTCCCGGGCGGCTCGCCTGATGGACGAGGCGATCGTCATCGCTCATGCGTCCGGGTGCTGGCTGGTGGAACTGGGTTACCTCATCTACGCCGCGCACCTCGATCCGGTCGCCGGCCCGTCCAGGTACGCGGACCGCATCGCCGAAGCCCTCGGGCACGTGGACGCCGAACGGCTCGTCACCGCCGGCCGGGCGGTGATCGCGCTGGCCGGTCGAAACCCGTCGGTGCTGCTTGAGCACGCCCACCGCCTGCTCGACGTGAACATGACCGGCGAGGCGCTGAAACTGGTCGACGAGGTCACTCGGCATGCCGGCACGTCCGACAGCACGCGGCTCTTCGTCGCCCTGCGCACCCGACTCCGGGCTGCGGCACCGGGCGACCCGGCGGTGGCGGCGGGGCTGACCGCGCGGGAGACGCAGATCGCCGGGTTCGCCGCCCGTGGCCTGTCCGACCGGGAGATCGCCGACCAGTTGGTGCTGTCGGTGCGTACGGTGCAGACGCATCTGGGTCGGGCGTACCGCAAACTCGCGGTGACCTCCCGGCGTGAACTGTCCGACGCGTTACGCCTGGTCGGCTGAGGGGCCGGGTGACGACCGCGGCGCACGACGCACCGCGGACGTCACCCGTCCGGGAACCGCTAGGTGCTCCTCGTGTAGCAGGTGACCTGTCCGTTGGAGTCCTCGTGGCACTCCGCCCCCTTGGCGCCGAGAACGTTTATCGTGCCGGCCAGGACGGTCAACCCGAAGCCGGTCAGGATCCCCAGGCCCACTCTCTTGGCCAACTCCGCAAAGTTGGCGGTGACGTCCAACCGGAACGTGACCGACGCGTACCGGATCTGCTCCCACAGCTCCGCGATGCGCGGGTCGTGACCAGTGATGCTGAAGTCGTCGCTGCTGTGCTCGTCGGTCACCCGACCACTCGCGACGGCCACGAACACGTTCTTGTTCTGGTCCACCACGTTCGGCGCGGCGGCGAAACTCCAGCTGTGGCTGAGAAGCCCGTTCTCGTGGACGTGGCCCTGGAACCAGTAGTGGCCGTCGCTGGCCATCCGCAACCACGCGGTGCCCTTGACGCTCGACGGCAACAGGCTGCCGGAGAACGTGTTGCTCCACTCCTGCTCCAGCCGGTCCATCGCCGTCCGGGTCGATCCGCCCGGATGCCCGACCTGTGCGCCGACCTGGCGCAGGGTCAGCGGTGCCCGAATGTCGAGATACTGAGCGGCGGCCGTACGGACGCTGGTCACGCCGTCACTCCCTCGACTTCCACATGTGCACGGTGCCGTTCTCGTCCTTGTAGGCGTGGACCTTGCCCGGCTGACCGAAGAACGCGACCCACCCGGCGACCACCGCACCGACGATGACCAGCGGAATCCACTTCAGGATGTTGCCGATCAGTTGGCCCACGTTCATCGACACGCTCAGCCGGAAGTTCACCGTGGCGTTGCTGAGCTGCTCCCAGTACTGCCCGATCCGCGGATCCTGGCCGAGCTCGGCGAAGTCGTCACTGCTGCTGTTGTCCGACACCTTGCCGCTGGCGGAGAAGACGAAGGCGTTGCCGTCAGCGTCCACGAAGGCCGGCGTGGCCACGAACGACCAACTGTGCGAGACCGCCCCGTTCTCGTGCACGTGGCCCTCGAACATGTAGTGGCCGTCGCTGAACAACCGCAGCCACGCGCTGCCCTTCACGCTGGAGGGCAACAGGCTGCCGGAGAACCACTCGCTCGACGTCTGGTCCAGTTGCACCAGCAGCCGTCGGCTGGACCCGGTGGGGTGGCCGATTTCGCCGCCGACCTCCCGCATCGTCATCGGCGCCTCGAACCGGAGATACTTCCCAGCCGCTTGACGCAGGCTGGTCATGACGTGGTCACCAAAATCGGGAGCAGCGCCCGACCGGTCGGCAGCGGACCCAGCGCCTTGCCCAGGACCGCCCCGACCGCCTTGAGCGGGTCGGCCACCCGCATGGCGTGCCCCCGGGTGGGGGAGGTGGTCAACAGGTCGCCGGGGCGAACCGCACCGTGTGTCGCGTCGACCAGGCAGTACACCTTGCCGGCCAGGGCCAGCGGCCGCCGCTTGTCGCTGTCCGGCTGGCGGTCCAGGACCATCGCCGGGGCGAAGCTGCCCGCTCCGGAGACCACGCCGGCCACCGCGCTGTCGTACGGCTTGTCGGCCAGTTCCAGCGCACCGGTCTCGCCGATGACCAGCACCGCGCCGGGAATTGCCGCGGTCAGGTGACCGTCGGCGACGTCGAACTCCTCGGCCAGGTCGGCGTTGCTGAGCGAGATGTCGCCGTGCACACCGTCGATGACCACGGTGTACGCCCGGGTGTCCGGGTTGGCGAAGGACATCGAGCTCTGGTCGCCACTGATCGCGACGGTGTACGTGCGGGTCTTGCTGTGGCAGAACTTGATGTGGTTGCTCGTGCCGTCGAGGTCGACCTGGTTCGCGGCGACGATCTTCGAGCTGACGGCGTTGGTCGCGGACATGTTGGTCGCGGTGACGCTGGGGCTGTTCAGGTTGTTGGCTGCCCACAGGTCACCGGTGGTGCCGTTGAGTAGCAGCTTGTACTGCCGGGTGTCCGGGTGGGCGAACGCCATCGAGCTCTTCTCACCGTCGATACCGATGGTGTACGTGCGGGTCTTGCTGTGGCAGAACTTGACGTGGTTGTTCGGGCCGTCCAGGTCGACCTGGTTCGCGCTGAGGCTGCGGCTGTTGACATTGTTGGCTGCCCACAGGTTGCCGTTCTGCCCGTCCAGGACCGTGGTGTAGGCGCGTTTGTCGTTCGCCAGGCTGATGGTGCTGGTGCCGCCGTTCATCCCGATGGTGTACGCGCGGGTCTTGAAGTTGGTGAGCACCAGGCCGTTGTCGGCACCGTCGAGGACGACGGCCCGCGCGGCCACAGTGTCCGCGGTGATGGTCGTCGGCGGCGACGGGGTCGGCGTCGTCGGAGCCGCCTGGGCGTCACCCTTGACGACCGGAGCCGACGTGGCGGGCGGTCCGTCCGCGCGCTGCGCCTGCTCGGTCTGGCGGGCCTGCTCGGGTGCGCGGACCGGCGGCGGCGCGGGTGCGGCGGTGTCCGCCTTGGCGGGCGCGTCGTCCGGGGTGCTCCGCTGCGGCGGTGTGATCGGTGGGGTGGTAGGCCGGGCGATCGCCTCGGCGCTGTCCGGGTTGCTGGCCTTCGAGGCCTCGTTGCTGGTCATGCATCCATTGCACCGGCCAGCCAGCCGCCAATCGTCGGTAGTCGCTACGTAGGTTGCGCGACCCGACTACGCAGCGGACGTTCTGCGTCGCCGCCTCGACCTGGACTGAGAGGGCCGCACGGCGACGGCTCCTTGTGCCGCACACCGCCTGGCGTACCCGTCGTCGGGCCCGCCCCCAACTGGGAGCGGGCCCGACGGCGGACAGGATGGTGAGTGCTGGGGTGGCCCGGCCGGCAGATCACCGGCCGGACTCACCGGTCAGGACTCCTGGCGTCGACGCCGCGCGAGGAGGAACGCGAACGCGCCCAGTACGACCATCGCGCTTCCGATGCCCGTCATGGCCGGGACCACGCCGCCACCGGTCACGGGCAAGATGGGCTTCTTGCCACCCGGGCTGCCGGGTGCTCCAGGGCTGCCAGGTGCTCCGGGTGCTCCAGGGCTACCGGGTGCTCCAGGGCTACCGGGTGCGCCGGGGCTACCGGGTGCGCCGGGGCTGCCAGGTGCGCCGGGGCTACCGGGTGCGCCGGGGCTACCGGGTGCGCCGGGGCTACCGGGTGCGCCAGGACTGCCAGGTGCGCCGGGGCTACCGGGTGCGCCGGGGCTGCCAGGTGCGCCAGGACTGCCAGGTGCGCCGGGGCTACCCGGTACGCCGGGGCTGCCGGGCGGACCGGATGGCCCGGGTGGACCGGATGGCCCGGGTGGGCCGGAGGGTCCGGGTGGGCCCGTCGGTCCGGCGCAGACCGGAGCGGTGATGGTGTTGGTGTCGAGGGTGACAGCCGCGGTGCGCGCCAGCGCGCGTCCCTGGAGGGTCGCGCCCGTGGCCATCGTGATCGCCGCCTGGGCCATGATGGTGCCCACGAAGGTGGTGCCCGTGCCAATCGTCGCCGAGCTGCCGATCTGCCAGAAGACGTTGCAGGCCGAAGCGCCGTTGATCGGGACGACGCTGCTTTCCGCCGCGGTCGTCAGCGAGGAATCGATCTGGAAGATGAACACGGCCGCGGGGTTGCCCTGGCCGTTCAGTGTCAACGCCCCGGTCAGTTGCGCGGCCCCGATGCGGTAGACACCGGGGTTGAGCGTGTTGCCGCCGAGTTCTGCGGGAAGGATGGTGAAGGGCGTTCGTCCGGCGGCGTCGTTGTAGGCGATGGTGAGGTCACTCTGCGCCTGGAGAGCCTCGGCGTCGCCGAGGTGGATCTCGCCGCCGATGGTTGCCTCGTCGAAGCCCGTCGCGGTGTTGCCCGGGAATCGTCCGAGGTTTTGAGCCAGGAAGCTCGGGCCGGTGTTGGTCGGCTCGGCTCCGGCGAGGACGGAGTAGTCACCGGCTGTCCCCAAGTTCACGGGTGCATCCGCCGCATTGGCCGGGTTCGAGCTGAGCAGTAGAAGGCTGGCTGCGAGGACGGCCGCTGCGGACGCCGCGAGTGCTGGCAGTAGCCTTCGTCGAAGACGAAGATGATTGGGTTTTGCTGTCACAGGAACACCCTCCGTGGGTACTACTTCGCAGGGGTGCCTGGTGAGCCACGCCCTGCGCGAAACGGCCTGGATGGGCACGCTAAGTGCGCTGACCACCACATCACGTCATGGGCGCGTATGCCCACAAAACGGAATAATGGGTACGCCCCGGTGCTCAATACCCATTCACCTTCATGTTCCTGTTATTACGCACAGTGATTGACTGCGGCCTGGCCGGACGTGCCGACAGTGCGCGTCAAGGGGGCCGACAGCAGCGTGGCTTTCGTGTATCTGCGCAGCCCCGCGATCATGCTCGGTGCTGGTTGACCGCTCCGGGCTTGATCGCCCGGCCGTGGACACAGGGTGAGGATGGACTGTTGCTGGCGGCCGGGAAACGGAACCGGCGCAGCTCCTCGATCACGAACCCCGCGGCCTCGATGGCGGCGACGGTGTCGCGGTTGGTGTGGCAGCCGGCGAACAGCGTCGGCCACAGTGTCGCGTCGACCAGCCGTTGGGCTCGTTGCAGCCGGCTGTGCCTCTCGGCGGCGACGTGCTCGAAGAAGCGCAACTCGCCGCCGGGGCGCAGCACTCGGCGGGCCTCGGCGAGTGCGCTCGCCTGATCCGGCACGGTGCACAACACCAACGCGACCACGGCCGCGTCGAACTCGCCGTCACCGCCGGGCAGTGCCTCGGCCAGACCGTCGACGACCGTGACCGGCACCCGCGCGGTCGATGCCGCCCGCTGGGCAGCGGTCCGCAGACGTCGTTCCGGCTCCACCGCCACCACCTCGGTCACCCCGAGCGGATAGTGGGAGAACATGCGGCCGTTGCCCGCGCCGATCTCGATCACCCGGCCGGAGAGGCCGGCGGCCAGGTCCCGCCGGAACTCGGCCGTGCCCGCGCGGTCCATGGCGACACTGAGCCGCTCGTAGACCCGGGCGAACACCGGGTGCGATACCGCGGCCATGTTGACCTCCAGCGGTGAGGTGATCTCCGTATCGCTGTTCTCCGGCGATTGTCCTGCACCGGCACACGGTTTCCGTCTTACTGGTTGGCAGGCGATTCAACCGAGCGCAGACGGGACGTGGTTCGACCATGAAGATCGTCGTCATCGGTGGCAGCGGCCTCATCGGCTCCAAGCTCGTGCGGAGCCTCGGTGCCCAGGGTCACGAGGCGGTGCCGGCATCGCCGAAGACCGGTGTGAACACGCTGACCGGCGACGGAGTGGCGGCGGCGCTCGTCGGTGCCGACGTCGTCGTCGACGTGTCGAACTCGCCGTCGTTCGAGGACTCCGCCGTACTGAATTTCTTCGAGACCTCCACCCGGCATCTCCTCGCCGCCGCGACGGACGCCGGGGTGGGCCACTACGTGGCGCTCTCCGTCGTGGGCTCCGACCGACATCCGGACAGCGGCTACCTGCGGGCCAAGGTCGCCCAGGAGAAGCTCATCGTCGCGTCCGGAATCCCGTACTCGCTGGTGCACGCCACGCAGTTCTTCGAGTTCATCCAGGGGATCATCGACGCCGCCACGGACGGCGACACCGTGCGCCTCGCGCCGGTGCTCATCCAGCCGATGGCGGCGGACGACGTCGCGGCCGAGGTGGCCGAGGTCGCCCTCAGCGCGCCCACGAACGCTGTGGTCGAGGTCGGTGGCCCGGAGCAGTTCCGGCTCGACGAGCTGGGGCGAACCGTCCTCGTGGCACAGCAGGACCCGCGGTCGGTGGTGGCAGACCCCGACGCCCGGTACTTCGGCACCAGGCTGGGCGAGCGCTCGCTCCTCCCCGGCGACGGCGCCCGCATCGCCGGTACGCGCCTCGACGACTGGCGTACGCGGGCAACCCGCGGAAAGTGACCCAGTCCGTCACGTGGGCCCGGGTGGATCCGTCCGCCCGTCGAGGCGCTGCACCAACTCCCGCACCGCCGCGACGAACGACTCGTCCGTCTCATCCGGCCAGTGCCCGTGGATGGGCGGGGAGACGCTGTCGCTGGCCGGCGTCACCACGCCGCGGGGATCGCGTTGTCGGCGATCCACGGCGGATGCCGGGTCGCTGGTCGTGGCCGCCGGGGCTGGCCGGTGGGCGGAGAACACCCAGCCACCGATCGGGTCGGTGTCACGCCACAGATTCACCCAGCGCCAGTCGACCCGGCGGCCGATGTCCTGCAGCGCCGCCTCGTCGATGTAGGCGGGGAAGAGCCGCGCGTAGAGGCGGCGCAGCGGTGACCCGTGGGTGAGCAGGGCGACCCGGCTGCCGACCTCCGGTGGCAACTGGAGCACAGTAGCGGCGAGCAGGACCGAGCCGTGGCTGTGCCCGGTGAGCAGCACCGCGTGGCCAGTTTCGACGAGGTACGTGATTCGGCGGGTCAGCTCCGGTATGGCGCGTTCGGCGTAGCAGGGCGGTGCGAAGGGGTGGGCGGCCCGGGGCCAGAAGGTGCCGAGGTCCCAGAGGACGCCGATGTGCCGCCGGAACGGGACGGTCCGGTAGGCGAAGATGCTGCCGAGGATCAGACCGACGATGATCGCCGCGATCAGCCAACTGCCGAACGCGATGCCGAAGGTGACCGCGTCCGCGGGCAACCCGGCGTTTCGCTCGACGACGTCGTTCGGGAACTGCCCCAACAGGCCGACGGTGGTGGTGGCCGTGGCGAGCCCGGCGAGGCAGCCGTAGAGCACGGCCAGCGGCACCAGTTTCTCGGTGAACCGAGCCCGGGCTATCGCATCGCGCACCTGCCGCAGCCGGGAACCCGCCTCCGCCGGCGGGTTCGGGTAGTCGTGGGCGACGATTGCCGCCGCAGCGCGACGCCGGCCGCGGCGGGAGATCACGACCACCAGACCGGCGACGATCAGCGTGATCAGGACCGCGCGAAGGAAGCCGAAGATCACCCAGGTGTACGCGCGGGGTGGGCCGGTGGCGATGCCCGCACCGGTGGGCACGTCACGATCGAGGAAATCCGCCGTCCGATAGACCAGTTCGGCGGCGTACGCCACCGCCACGCTGATGCCGGTGGCGGCGATCGCCAGGGCTCCCAGCCCGAACAGTGGGGTGGCGCCTCGCGGCTGGTCCCGGCGTTGGAGCAGCACCACGCCCAGGGCGGCCAGCAGGGTCGTCTGTGCGACGAACAGCCCGGCCAGGGTCGTGTCGTAGCCGGGAAGTTCGCGTCGCCCGTCCCACGGCTGCGGACTCGCCAGCACGTAGGCCACGACGACGACGGTCAGGGCGACGGCGGTGGTCCGAAGCGCGCTGGTGACCCTGTCGAGCCGCCGGTCGGCGGCGGCCCGGTCGATCAGCGGGGGCGTGCAGAGGCAGCCCACGCAGGCCGTCAGCACCACCGCGGTGGCCACCGTCAGCGCGCCGGTGGCGGCCGTGGCGCCGGTCGCGGCTCGGGCCAGGAGCAGGGTGAGGTCCAGCGTCGCGAACGCGGCGGCGACGTGGATGGAGCGCAGCCGACCGACGAGCGGTTCGGCGTCCCACTGACCGACCGCGCCGAGCCGATGCCCGGAGAGCTGCTCGGGCGCGCGAAACGCCTCGAACGTGCGCCCCGGTCGATTGCTGACCCGCCAGATCAGGCTGATCGCGATGGCCGGGACCAGCGCGAGCACCGCCAGTCGCAGCCCGACCGGCCGCCCGCTCAACCAGGACAGCCAACTGCGCCCAGTGAGGCACTGCGGCGAGTTCAGACACTTCCAGCCGACCAGATCCAGGGTGACACCGGCGATGGCGAGCACGTAGAGCACGGTGAGAGTGAGCGCCAGCAACCGGCACAGGGACCTGACCAGCGCCTCGGAGCCAGGGTGCGCGGGGCGCATCCAGATCGCCACGTTGACCAACATGAACGGCAGCAGGAAAACCAGCCCGAGGGCACGGGCCACGGTCCCGGAGGGCAGGTCACCCCAGCGGTACGCCTCCAGCGTCACCCCAGGCGGGTTGGTGGCGTCCGGGTACCGGGGGCGCGGCCGGTAGAAGCCTCCGCTGCGGTCACCCGCCACCTGCGCGGTCTGCTGCAGGTTCAGCACCTCTTCGGCGTTCGCGCCGGAGACTCCGTGTACCCGCAACTCCACGACGTCGCCGGAGATGTCCGGCCCGCTCAACCGCGCTGATCCATCCGACGTCCCCCCGAGGCGCCTCGGCAGCCCCTCGTCACACGATCCACCTGAGGCCAGCCCCGCACGCACCGTGTGCCCGGGGGCGCCACCCCGACGGTGGCAGACCGCGGTCTACCCGAACCGGACGGCCTCAATCGCGGCAAGTCCCGAGGCGCCACCCCTCAGTCGCCGCCCCGACCGGCGGTCGTCGCCGGTCCGCGTACCTCGGTCTGTGCGGCCCGCGCTCGGGCGGAATGCCGATCAGACGGCGGTGGATTGATCTGGTCGGGGCGGGGTAGGTGCCGCCATGGTCGCTGCCGGTCGGCGCGGAGCGGACGCGGGCGCTCCGGCGGTCGTCCGACTCTGGGAACGCGCGGTGGTCACGGTGCGCGACCGGTTCCGTCGGGTACGCGCCATCGGCGGTCTCGCTGTGCAGGCTGGCCTGGCCGCGGCACTGTCCTGGGTAGTGGCGCACGAGCTGTTGAACATCTCGCAGCCGGTCTTCGCACCGATCTCCGCCGTCTCCACCCTCGCCGCGTCTCTCGGCCAACGGCTGCGCCGTACCGTCGAACTGATCATCGGTGTCACCGTCGGGGTGCTGATCGGCGACCTGCTGCTCGTGGTGATCGGCACCGGGTGGTGGCAACTCGCCCTGATCGTCGTGCTGGCGATCATGGTCGCGCTGTTCCTCGCGGGCAGTGCGGCGGTGGTGATCCAGGCCGGGGCGACGGCGGTGCTCATCTGCACGCTCAGCCCGTCCACCCGGGATCTGGAGATCCCCCGGTTCGTGGACGCGCTCGTCGGGGGAGGGACGGCACTGCTGGTCACCGCCGTGTTGCTGCCACTGAACCCGCTGCGGGTGCTCAACCGGGCCGCACGGCCCGTGTTGGATCTCCTCGCCGCCCAGCTCGACGCCACCGCCGGCGCGCTGGCCGACCGTGACGCCGCTCGTGCCCGCACCGCCCGGGGTGAGTTGCGGCAGAACAAGGGCCAGCTGAATGCGTTCGTCGAGGCGACCCAGGGCGCCCGGGAAGCCAGCACCCTGTCGCCGGTGCACTGGCGCGAACGGCGCGGGCCAGTGGGCCGGTACGCGCGGGCGGCCGAGCCGATCGACCGGGCGATGCGCAACAGCGGAACCTTGATCCGTCGGGCGGTGACGTTGATCGAGGACGACGAACCGGTTCCGGAATCGCTGCCGGATGCGGTGGCCGATCTCGCCGAGGCCGTCCGGTTGCTCAAGCGGCAGTTTGCCGCCGGTGCCGAGCCGAACCGGGCAAGGGAGCAGGCGTTGCGGGCGGTCCAGGCGGCCGGTCGTGCCTACCGGGATGGCGTCGGCTTCTCGGGTGCGGTGGTGGTGGCACAGGTCCGGACGACGGTCAGCGACCTGCTGGTGGCCACCGGGCTGACTCAGGAGCAGGCGAATCACCTGGTCCGGGGCATGTTCGGCGACTTGCGAGTGCCGGCCAACCCACACCGGGACTGATCGATGGCATCGCAGTGAGCCATGACTGTTGCATCCTGAGCCAAAATGGTGCCATGATGGTGCCATGGAGCTGAGGTCATACGTCGAGAACCTGCGTAACGAGTTCGCCGTGGCCGCGGAGGGCGTCGATCCGGAGGCCCGGGTGCTGGCCGAACGGCTCTTCGCCCAGTTGGAGGCGGCCACCCGTCTCACCTTGCTCGAGGCCCTGTCCGACGCGGCCGACGAGATCACCCGCGAGCTTGCGCCCGGTTCGGTGCACGTCCGGCTGCGCGGCCGTGAACCCGATTTCGTGGTGGCACCGGCCAGCCCGCCGACCGATGAGGCGGGCCAGGCCAGCGGCCCACCGACGCCGTCGGTGCCACCGCTCGCGCCGCCCGAGGGTGACGACGGCGGCACTTCGCGGATCAACCTCCGGCTTCCCGACCACCTCAAGGCCAGCGTCGAGGAGGCCGCGGGCCGCGCCGGGCTCTCGGTCAACGCCTGGCTGGTGCGAGCTGTCGCCGGCGCCGTCGGGGCGGGCGAGACGGAGCGTCGTCCGCCCCGACGGGTGGAGCCGCGCTCCGGCCAGCACTTCACCGGCTGGGCCCGCTAACTCCCCGTACCCCTTCCTTCCCTCGCGCCGCTGACCAGCGGCGACCTTCGCCGACCACCGTCCGGGAGACCACCATGCCTGTTTTCGACACACCAGAACCGATCACCGTCCAGATCGAATTGCCCGTCGGGGACGCCTGGATCGCCGCGAGTGACCGCGCCGACACGGTGGTGACGGTGCGGCCCCGCGACCCGTCGAGCAAGGCCGACGTGAGCGGCGCGGAACAGACCACCGTCGAGTACGCCGCCGGCAAACTGCTGATCAGAGCACCGAAGAACTGGCGCCGCTACGGCTTCTTCGGCACCGGCCCCTCGGTCGACGTCCTGATCGAGGTGCCGACCGGTTCACGGGTGCACGCCGAGGCGGCGTGGACGGCGTTCCGCTGCGAGGGTCGGCTCGGCGAGTGCCGCCTCAAGACCGGCGGCGGGATCCGGCTCGAGGAGACCGGGCCGCTGGACATCGACACCAGCCACGGCGAGGTCGCGGTCGAGCGCGTCGCCGGTCCCGCCCGGATCAAGTCCTCATCCGGCAAGGTGCGCATCGGCGCGGTCGACGGCACCGCAGAGGTCAAGAACTCCTCCGGCGACTGCTGGATCGGCCAGAGCGGCGGAAACGTCCGGGTCAACACCGCCTACGGCGACATCACCGTCGACGCCCCGGCGGCATCGGTGAACGCGCGCACCGCGTACGGCAACGTCCGGCTGGGCGAGGTCGTACGCGGGTCGATCGAATTGCAGACCTCCTACGGCGCGATCGAGGTCGGCATCCGGCGCGGCACCGCCGCCTGGCTCGACGTCAGTTCCAAGCACGGCCGGGTGCACAACGCGCTCGACACGACCGACAGCCCGGCGCAGACCGACGAGACGGTCGAGGTCCGGGCGCACACCTCCTACGGCGACGTCGCCATCCGCCGCGCCTGAACCGGCAGCACACCGAACACGAAGGAGGAGACCATGACCAGCCCCAGGAAACCCGCGATCGTCGCCACCGACCTGCGGAAGTCCTACGGCGACAAGGTCGTGCTCGACGGCATCGACCTGATGATCACCGAAGGCACGATCTTCGCGCTGCTCGGCCCCAACGGTGCCGGCAAGACCACCACCGTGCAGATCCTCTCCACCCTGATCAACGCCGACGGAGGCGCCGCCCGCATCTTCGGCCACGACCTGACCCGAGAGCCCGACGCCGTACGCGAACTGATCGGCGTCACCGGCCAGTTCTCCGCCGTCGACAACCTGCTCACCGGCCGGGAAAACCTCAACCTGATGGCCGACCTGTGTCACCTGGACAAGGCCACCGGTCGGCGACGGATCACCGATCTGCTCGACCAGTTCGACCTGGTAGAGGCGGCGGGCAAGCCGGTGTCGACGTACTCCGGTGGCATGCGCCGCCGGCTCGACCTCGCCATGACCCTGGTCGGCCAGCCCCGCGTCATCTTCCTCGACGAGCCGACCACCGGCCTCGACCCGCGCAGCCGCCGCGCCATGTGGCAGATCATCCGCGCTCTCGCCGCCGAGGGCGTCACCATCCTGCTCACCACCCAGTACCTGGAGGAGGCCGACCAGCTCGCCGACCGCGTCGCGTTCCTCGACCACGGCCGACTGATCGCCGAAGGCACTCCGCACGAACTCAAGCGCCTCATTCCGGGAGGCCACATCGTGCTGCAGTTCGCCCACCAGGACGGGCTCGACTCGGCGGCCCGTACCTTCGCGGCCTCCACCCGCGACGACGCGGCGCTCACCCTCCAGGTGCCCAGCGACGGCGGAGTCGGGTCGCTGCGCTCCCTGCTCGACCAGCTCGACCGCGCCTCGATCGACGTGGCCGGCCTCTCCGTGCACACGCCCGATCTCGACGACGTCTTCCTCACCCTCACCGGCCAACCCGACACCCGGGCCGGTCGACCCGACCACGAAAGGGCCCCGGCGCGATGAGCACCCTCTCCCTTGCCGTCCACGACTCAGGCACGATGCTGCGGCGCAACCTCCTGCACATGCGGCGCTACCCGTCGATGACCCTCCTGCTCATCGGCATCCCGGTCATCATCCTGTTGCTCTTCGTCTACGTCTTCGGTGGCACGCTCGGCGCCGGCCTCGGGCCGTCCGGCGGACGCGCCCAGTACGCCAATTACGTCACCCCCGGCATCCTGCTCATCACGGTGGTCAGCGCGGCGCAGGGCACCGCCATCTCGGTGGCGATGGACATGACCGAAGGCATCATCGCCCGGTTCCGAACCATGGCGATCTTCCGACCGTCGGTGCTCACCGGGCACGTACTGGGCAGCCTGATCCAGACCATGCTCAGCCTCGCGGCCGTCACCGGCGTGGCGCTGCTCGTCGGGTTCCGGCCCACGGCCAACCCGATCGAGTGGCTCGCCGCAGCCGGCGTCCTCGCCATGATCACCTTTGCGCTCACCTGGCTGTCGGTGGCCCTCGGCCTGGTCAGCGACAGTGTCGAGACAGCCAGCAACCTGCCCATGCCGCTGATCCTCCTGCCATTCCTCGGCAGCGGCTTCGTCCCCACCGACTCCATGCCGACACCGGTGCGCCTCTTCGCCGACTACCAGCCCTTCACACCCGTCATGGAAACCCTCCGCGGCCTACTGCTCGGCAGCGGGATCGGCGCCAACGGAATCATCGCGGTCGCCTGGTGCGCCGTCATCACCGTGGTCTGCTTCCTCTGGTCCAAAGCCCTGTACAACCGCAATCGGGCCGCCTGACCCGACCGGCGCTCCACCTCCAACCAGCGCGCCGCAGCGACGGCCCGGCCCAACAGGGCCGGGCCGTCGGGTTCGGTCCGGCGCGTGATCGACTCGGTATCGCCGATGAGGCGGTGTCCGGCTGCTCGGATGCCGCAATGTCGCGGATATGGAGTCGATCACGCGCCGTCTGGTTGGTGCGGGCCGCACGCCGCGTGGACGCGGGCGCATGACATGCACGGCGCACGCGGGACACGGACGGCGCACGCGGCACGGCGCATGGTCGGGCGTGGCCCGCTGCGGCTCGGCGTGGCGCGCTGTGGTCCCGTGGCCCGGGCGGTCCGGCGGGGGCCGGTCCGGCGTGTGATCGACTCCATATCGCC
>NZ_PYBV01000203.1 GCF_003205615.1 Micromonospora arborensis
CCTGCCTCGCTTCCCGCTTCAAGATCCGCGCACCATCGGGGATGTTGCTGCCTCGGCGCGTCGTGAGGCAGCAACATCCCGGAAGTTGTGCGGATCTTGGCTGCTCCGGACCTGGTCCAGGCGGCGGGGGTACCGAGTTTGACCATCGGGGCGGGTGGGCTACTATTTGTCGGCACGCCTCGGGGTGTGGCGCAGCTTGGTAGCGCGCTTCGTTCGGGACGAAGAGGTCGTCGGTTCGAATCCGGCCACCCCGACCAGAGGTAAGTGAAGGTCAAGGCCCCTCCACGGAGGGGCCTTGACTCGTTGCGCTTACCGTGCGCGGCCGGTGAGCTGCTGGTATACCTCGAACGCGTTGCGCTCGACACGGTTCGACACCAGCATGCCGTCCTCGCGTACCCCCAGACAGCCGTACCGAAGATTTCGAGTGAAGCGCCGTCGGGAGTGGTTCCGAACACACCGTTGTTGCTGCCGGTCAAGCAGAAGCTCGATGCCACCCGTGAGCCGTCCTGGTTCTCGAACGACTTGATGACCGGAGCCCGAAATCCGGGGTCGAGCTGACGCAACTGCTGCCGGCTTTCAACCTTTCGAGCCTCGGCGGAGTCGTGATGGGTAACCAATCGAGGCGGGGGCTGATGGCAGTTGACGACGAGCATTTCCGCGAGTTCGTCGATACGCGCTACATGGATCTTCTGCGCGTGGCGTACCACCTCACCGGGTCGGCGCAGGACGCCGAGGATCTGGTGCAGGCGGCCCTGGTGAAGGTGATGCGCCGGTGGCGACGGGTCGACGATCCCATGGCGTACCTGCGGCGGGTCATGATCAACCAGCACATCAGCACCTGGCGTCGCCAACGGGTGCACGAGGTGGTGACGGCGATCCTGCCGGACCGGTCGTCCACCCGAGACATGACAGAGGCCGTGGCGGAACGGCACGCCCTCTACGAGGCGATGCGGGAGCTGACGCCCCGCACCCGGGCCGTGATCGTGCTCCGGTACGTGGTCGATCTGCCGGAGGCGGCGGTCGCGGCCACCCTGGGCTGCTCCGTCGGGTCGGTCAAGAGCCGTGCGTCGAGAGGCTTGGCACGCCTGCGTCTCGCACTGGCGTCGGATGCGCCGCCACCGGTTCCGGCCTCAGCGGCAGCCAGACCAGCACCGACCGGGACGACGACGATGACGGGGGCAACACCATGACTGTCGACGAGGAACTGAGCCGGGCCCTGGCCGAGCTGAGCGGCACCCTGACCCCACAGCCGGATCCGTACGGTCGAGCCAGGGCGCGTTACCGACGGAGCCGGCAGCGCCGGCTCGGCGGGCTGGCCCTGGCCCTGGTGGTCTCGGTGGGCGGAGCGGCCTTCGCGATCGCCGACCCGGGCCGGACCACCCAACCACCACCGGCAGACTCGACCGAATCCAGCGCACCCGTGGTGGCCTGGTCGGACAAACTCCTCCAGTCACCACCACGCGGCGTCGTCGGTCAGGACAGCGGCTATGTCCGCCAGCTTTCCGAACTCCTGTTGGCCGCGCAGCGCCGGGGAGACATCCCCCGAATGGATGTACCGGTGACCGCGGTGAAGGTGTTGTTCGTCGACGATGTCGGCGGCCAGCGGATCGCGCTCGCCGCCTTCGTCCGCGACCAGCCCGATCCAGCC
>NZ_PYBV01000025.1:0-110984 GCF_003205615.1 Micromonospora arborensis
CCGCCGCTTGAAACCGCCGCGCGGGGAAACCGCAACATCGGCGACATGGAGTCGATCAAGCGGCGGGCCGTTCCTACGCGGACTCACGGTCGATCAGCGCAGCCGGCGGCGGGCCGGTCCTACGCGGGATCCTGGTCGATCAGCGCAGCCTGGCGGCGGGTCGGTCCTGCGCGGGATCCCGGTCGATCAGCGCAGCCCGGCGGCGGCGAGCAGGTTGCCCTCGGGGAGCGCCGGGAGGGTACGGCCCTGGGCCATGCGCTGCTCGGCGCGCTGGGCGGTGAACGTGGCGTCGGTGGCGATGGCGGCGGCGTAGCTGGCGGCGGTGCGTTGGGCGATCGCCGCCCAGCCGTACTGGTCGTTGACCATCCGGCGGGCACGGCGGGCCATGTCGCGGGCACCGTCGGGATCCGACAGCAGCGCGTCCACGGCGTCGGTCAGCCCGTCGGGGTCGTGCGGGCGGAAGGTCATTCCGGTCGCGCCCGGCTCGACGATCTCCGCGAGGCCGCCGGTGGCGGCGACGGCGAGGGGTGCGCCGGCGGCGGCACCTTCCAGGGCCACCATGCCGAACGGCTCGTAGATGCTCGGCACCGCGAAGCAGTCGGACGCGGCCATCAGGGCCGGCAGGTCGTCGCCGCCCAGGAAGCCGGGCATGGTGACCATGCCGCCCAGTCCGCGGCGGTGCACCTCGGCTTCCAGTTCGGCACGGTACGGGCCGTCGCCGGCGATCACGGCACGCAGGCCGGGGTGCCGCTCGCGCAGCCGGGGGAGCGCGGCGATCAGGTGCTGGACGCCCTTCTCGTACACGAGTCGGCCGGCGAAGGTGACCAGCGGGCCGTCCCCGGCGAACCGGGCGCGGGCGGCGGCCACGGCGCTTGCCGGCGCGCGCCAGCGGTGCGGCTCCACGCCGTTGGCGACCACGTCGACCCGTCCGGCCGGTACGCCGAACAGCGCGTTCACCTCGTCGCGCATGTAACCGGAGCAGACGATGACGCGGCCGGACTCGTTGCTGAGCCACTGCTCGACGCCGTGGATGGTGCGGTTCATCTCCTCGGGCAGCCAGCCCTGGTGCCGACCGGCCTCGGTGGCGTGGATCGTGCTGACCAGCGGGATGTCCAGGTGGTCGCGCAACGTCATCGCGGTGTGCGCGACGAGCCAGTCGTGGGCGTGGATGACGTCGTAGGTGCCGGCCTGGGTGGCGCGCAGGGCGGTGCGGGTGAGGGTGTGGTTGAAGGCCATGGTCCAGGCCAGCAGGGAGTCGGTGGCGAGGGGGAAGGTGACCGGGTCTTCGGGGGCGCGCAGGATGCGGACGCCGTCGGCGTACTCCTCCAGGGGTGCGCCTTCGGTGTGGCGGGTGACGACGGTGACCTCGTGGCCGGCGGCGGCGAGGGCGACGGAGAGGGCGTGCACGTGTCGGCCGAGGCCGCCGACGAGCACCGGCGGGTACTCCCAGGACAGCATGAGGATGCGGCGGGTCTGCGGGGGCACCCCGGGGCCGGACTGCGTCGGCGCGGGCGTGCCGGGCTGCACGCCCAGACCGGGACCGGGCTGCGCAGGGAGCTGGGGGCGGGAGGTCAGCGTGGGCCGGTGGGCCCGGTCCTTGGTGGCAGCGAGCTGCTCGTCGACCCGCAGGGTCGTCACATCAATCTCCGTCCATGCATGGTGGTGCGCGCCGGCGTCAGTGGCGGCGGAGTGAGAGGTGTAAGGGGTGGCCGAGGGCCTGGCGGGACACGCGCGGACGCTTGTCCCCGGTCAAGGAAAGTGCATCGAGCCCAAGAACGCACCTCGAAAAGGGCCATCGTGACGGAGGACACCCGAAGGGTGTAGCGCGCATCAGACAGGTGGTTTCCGGTCACCGCCTGAAAGGATGGATTGGCGCGCCGGAGCGGGGGGCAATACCCGCGTGCGCGCCGGCGGCCTCTGCCGGCGCGTTCGTGGCGCGGGCGCGCACATGACCATGGTTTGAAGGAGCGACATGCAGGTCTGGCCGGGCGAGCGGTACCCCCTGGGGGCCACCTACGACGGGATGGGCACCAACTTCGCCATCTTCTCCGAGGTGGCCGAACGCATCGAGCTCTGCCTGTTCGACGAGTGGGACACCGGCGCGGAGCGTCGCGTCGAGTTGCGCGAGGTGGACGCCTACGTGTGGCACGCGTACCTGCCGGGCATCGAGCCGGGGCAGCGGTACGGCTACCGGGTGTACGGCCCGTACGACCAGGCGAACGGGCTGCGCTGCAACCCGCACAAGCTGCTGATCGACCCGTACGCGAAGGCCATCGACGGTGACGTCACGTGGGACCCGGCGGTCTACGACTACGACCTGGCGGAGCCGGAGCGGATGTCGGAGACCGACTCGGCACCGTTCATGCCGAAGTCGGTGGTCGTCAACCCGTACTTCGACTGGGGCAACGACAAGCCGCCGCGCACCCCTTACCACCACTCGGTCATCTACGAGGCGCACGTACGCGGGCTGACCATGCGCCACCCGGACATCCCCGAGGAGTTGCGCGGCACGTACGCGGGCATCGCCTCCCCGCCGATGATCGAATATCTGACCCAACTCGGGGTGACCGCGATCGAGTTGATGCCGGTGCACCAGTTCATCCACGACAACCGTCTGGTGGATCTGGGGCTGAAGAACTACTGGGGTTACAACACCATCGGCTTCTTCGCCCCGCACCACGGCTACTCCGCGCTGGGCCGGCTCGGCCAGCAGGTGCAGGAGTTCCGGGGCATGGTCAAGGCCCTGCACGCGGCCGGCATCGAGGTCATTCTCGACGTGGTCTACAACCACACCGCCGAGGGCAACCACCTCGGCCCGGCGCTGAGCTTCAAGGGCGTGGACGCGCCCAGCTACTACCGGCTCAGTGAGGAGGACCGCCGCTACTTCGTCGACTACACGGGCACCGGCAACAGCCTCAACGTACGCAACCCGCACTCCCTGCAACTGATCATGGATTCGCTGCGCTACTGGGTGACCGAGATGCACGTCGACGGTTTCCGCTTCGACCTGGCCGCCACCCTGGCCCGCGAGTTCTACGAGGTCGACCGCCTGTCCACCTTCTTCGAGGTGGTGCAGCAGGACCCGGTGGTCAGCCAGGTCAAGCTGATCGCCGAACCGTGGGACGTCGGCCCCGGCGGCTACCAGGTGGGCAACTTCCCGCCGCTGTGGACGGAGTGGAACGGCAAGTACCGCGACACCGTGCGCGACTTCTGGCGCGGTGAGCCGGCCACCCTCGCCGAGTTCGCGTCCCGGATCTCCGGTTCCGCCGACCTCTACCAGGACGACGGCCGCCGCCCGTTCCACAGCATCAACTTCGTCACCGTGCACGACGGGTTCACGCTCAACGACCTGGTGTCGTACAACGACAAGCACAACGAGGCCAACGGCGAGGACAACCGGGACGGCGAGAGCCACAACCGATCTTGGAACTGTGGGGTCGAGGGGGACACCGACGACGAGGCGGTGCTCGCCCTGCGGGCCAAGCAGCGGCGTAACTTCCTGGCCACGTTGATGCTGTCGCAGGGGGTGCCGATGATCGGCCACGGCGACGAGTTGGGCCGCACCCAGCACGGCAACAACAACGTCTACTGCCAGGACAGCGAGTTGGCCTGGGTCGACTGGGACAACGTCGACGAACAGCTGCTGGAGTTCGTCCAGACGTTGACCGCGTTCCGCAAACGCCACCAGGTGTTCCGCCGCCGCCGGTTCTTCACCGGCCTGCCCGTCGGTGGCCGCGGCATCGACGAGCCGCTACCCGACCTGGCCTGGCACACCCCGGACGGGCGGGAGATGACCGGCGAAGATTGGGGCAACGACTTCGGCCGCTCGGTGGCGCTCTTCGTCAACGGCGAGGGCATCCGCGAGCGCGGCCAGTACGGCCAGCGCCACCACGACACCTCGTTCCTGCTCTGCTTCAACGCCCACGACGCACCGCTGGACTTCACCATGCCCGGCAGCGAGTACGGCCAGAAATGGGAACGGGTGATCAGCACGGCCGAACCCGAACCGGACGACGCCACGGTGATCAGCGCGGGCGGCACCATCCGGGTGCCGGACCGTTCCCTTGTCGTGCTGGAGAGGATGAACTGACATGGCGGCCACCCCTCCCAAGGCCACCTACCGGATCCAGGTCCGGCCCGGCTTCGACCTGGACGCCACCGCCGAGATCGTCGACTACCTCGCCGACCTGGGCGTCAGCCACCTCTACACCGCCCCGCTGCTCACCGCGACGCCCGGCTCGGCGCATGGCTACGACGTGGTCGACCACCGGGCGGTCAACCCCGAGCTGGGCGGCGAGGCGGCCCGGCAGCGGCTGCTGTACGCGCTGCGCGACAAGCAGCTCGGCCTGGTCGTCGACATCGTGCCCAACCACGCCGGCGTCGCCGTCGCGGCGGCCAACCCGGCGTGGTGGGACGTGCTGCGCCGGGGGCGCGACTCGGCGTACGCCGACTGGTTCGACATCGACTGGGACCGGGGCCGGCTGCTGCTGCCGGTGCTGGCCGACGACCCGGCCGCCCTGGACGACCTCAAGCTGGTCGACTCCGAGCTGCGCTACCACGAGCACCGTTTCCCGGTCGCCGACGGCACCGGCGACGGCACCGCGCGGGAGGTGCACGACCGGCAGCACTACGAGTTGGTCTCCTGGCGTCGGGGTGACGCCGAGCTGACGTACCGCCGGTTCTTCGCGGTTTCCGGCCTGGCCGGTCTGCGGGTAGAGGACCCGGCGGTGTTCGCCGCCACCCACGAGCTGATCCTGCGCTGGGCCGCCGCCGGTGAGGTCGACGGCATCCGCGTCGACCACCCGGACGGGCTGCGCGACCCCGCCGGCTACCTCACCCGGTTGCGGGCCGCCGCGCCGCAGGCCTGGCTCGTGGTGGAGAAGATCCTGGAGTACGGCGAGGAGCTGCCGGACTGGCCGGTCGACGGCACCACCGGCTACGACGCCCTGGCCGCGGTCAACGGGCTCTTCGTCGACACCGACGCCGAGGGCGACTTCACGGTGCTGGACACCCAACTGGCCGGCCACCACACCTCCTGGGAGAACCTGACCCACGACACCAAGCTCGCGGCCGCCACGAAGCTGCTCGCCGCCGAGCTGACCCGCCTCGCCGCGCTCGCCCCCGAGGTGCCGGCCGAGGCGGCACGGGCCGCGCTCGCCGAGCTGGCCGCCGCGTTCGCGGTCTACCGGGGCTACCCGCCGCACGGCGCCCGGCACCTCGCCGCCGCCCGCTCCGAGGCCGGCCGCCGCCGCCCCGACCTGGTCGGCGCCCTGGACGCGGTCACCCGCCGGCTGCGCGACCCCCACGACGAGCTGGCCCAACGGTTTCCCCAGTTGACCGGCGCGGTGATGGCCAAGGGGGTGGAGGACACCGCGTTCTACCGCTGGACCCGGTTCCTGGCGCTCAACGAGGTCGGCGGCAGCCCCGCCCACTTCGGGGTGCCGCCGGCGGAGTTCCACCGCTTCGCCGCCGCCCGGCACGTCCGCTGGCCGGCCAGCATGACCACCGTCTCCACCCACGACACGAAACGCGGCGAGGACGTCCGCGCCCGCCTCGCCGTGCTCAGCGAACTGCCCGGCCAGTGGGCCGAGCAGGTCAAAACCTGGATGGAGTACGCCCCACTGCCCGACAAGTCGTTCGCCCACCTGCTGTGGCAGACCGCCGTCGGCGCGTGGCCGATCGAGCGGGAGCGGCTGCACGCGTACGCCGAGAAGGCCGCGCGGGAGGCCGCGGCCTCGACCAGTTGGTCCGACCCCGACCAGGCCTTCGAGCAGGCGATGCACGCCGTGATCGACCTCATGTACGACGACCCGAGCCTGCACGACGAACTGACCGAATTCGCCGCGGCGATCGCCCCGGCCGGCTGGTCCAACTCGCTCGGGCAGAAGCTCGTGCAGCTCACCATGCCCGGTGTGCCGGACACCTACCAGGGCACTGAGCTGTGGGACAACAGCCTCGTCGACCCGGACAACCGCCGCCCGGTCGACTTCGACGTACGCCGAGAGATGCTGGCACGGCTCGACGGCGGCTGGCGTCCCCCGATCGACACAGACGGCGCGGCGAAGCTGCTCGTCGTGTCGCGGACCCTGCGGTTGCGGCGGTCACACCCGGAACTGTTCACCGGCTACCGGCCGGTGCCCGCACACGGGCCGGTGGGCCGACACGTGGTGGCGTTCGACCGGGGCGGCGCGATCACCGTGGCGACCCGCCTGCCGCTCGGTCTGACCCGCGCTGGTGGGTGGTGTGACACAAACCTGTCGCTTCCCGTTAACGAGGTGAAGGACCTGTTCACTGGCCGGGTCTACAGTGGCGGGGAGACGCCTCTGGACGACCTCCTGGCCGACTACCCCGTGGCACTGCTGGCTCCTCCCACCGCTTCCGTGGAGGCTGCTTCATGACCGAATTCTCCGTGTGGGCACCGGACGCCACCCGCGTCCGGCTGCGCCTGACCGGCGACGCCGACCACGAGATGCGCGCCGCCGCCGACGGCTGGTGGCGGGTCGACGTACCCGACGCCGGCCTCGACTACTCCTTTCTGCTGAACGACGACGAAACCCCACTGCCCGACCCCCGGTCACCGTGGCAGCCTGCGGGAGTGCACGGGCCGAGCCGCCGCTACGACCACGCCGCCTTCGCGTGGTCCGACAGTTCGTGGACCGGCCGGCAACTGCCCGGCAGCATCCTCTACGAGCTGCACATCGGCACCTTCACCCCGGAAGGCACCTTCGACGCGGCCATCGACCGCCTCGACCACCTGGTGTCGCTGGGCGTCGACCTGATCGAACTGCTCCCGGTCAACGCCTTCAACGGCGACCACAACTGGGGGTACGACGGCGTCTGCTGGTACGCACCGCACCAGCCCTACGGCGGCCCCGACGGCCTGAAACGGTTCGTCGACGCCGCCCACGCTCGCGGCCTGGGGGTGATCCTCGACGTCGTCTACAACCATTTCGGGCCCTCCGGGGCCTACGCGCCGCGGTTCGGCCCCTACCTTGCCGAGCAGAGCAACACCTGGGGCCGCTCGGTCAACTTGGACGGGCCGCAATCCGACGAGGTACGCCGCTACATCACCGACAGCGTGCTCATGTGGCTGCGCGACTACCACGTCGACGGGCTGCGTTTGGATGCGGTGCACGCGCTGCCCGACACCCGCGCTGTTCCGCTTTTGGAAGAGCTGGCTGTTTCCGTCGAGTCGTTGTCGACGCACCTGGGGCGGCCGTTGTCGCTCATCGCCGAATCTGACCTCAACGATCCACGGTTGATCACGCCGCGCGAGGCTGGTGGGTTCGGGCTGCACGCGCAGTGGAACGACGATGCGCACCACGCGCTGCATACGCTCCTTACCGGCGAGCGGCAGGGGTACTACGGGGACTTCGGGTCACTGGAGACGCTGTCTGACGTGCTGACTGGGGGGTTCTTCCACGCGGGGACCTGGTCGAGCTTCCGGAACCGGCACCATGGGCGGCCTGTTGATCCTCGGGTGCCGGGGCACCGGTTCGTGGCGTACTTGCAGAACCATGATCAGATTGGGAACCGGGCTACTGGGGATCGGATCTCGGCTTCTTTGTCGCCTTCGCTGCTGCGGGTTGGTGCCACGTTGCTGTTGACCGCGCCGTTCACGCCCATGTTGTTCATGGGGGAGGAGTGGGCGGCTTCTACGCCTTGGCAGTTCTTCACCTCGCACCCGGAGCCGGAGCTGGCTACGGCGGTGGCGCTGGGGCGGCGGCGGGAGTTTGCTTCGCACGGGTGGGCTGAGGGCGACGTGCCTGATCCGCAGGACCCGGAGACGTTCGTGCGGTCGCGGTTGGACTGGGCGGAGCTGGACAAGCCTGAGCATCGGGAGATGTTGGCGTTCTACCAGCGGTTGATTGGGCTGCGGCGGTCTCTGCCGGACCTGTCTGATCCTCGGTTGCACGCTGTTTCTGTGCAGCATGGGGACCAGTTTTTGGTGATGCGGCGGGGGGAGACGCTGGTTGTCGCGAACCTGGCTGGGCGGGGGCAGGGGGTGAGCCTGCCTGGGGTGGCTCGGCGGGTGTTGCTGGCTACGGGGGAGGGGGTCACCGTTATGCGGGACCGGATCCAGTTGCCGGCGGAGACGGCGGCGATAGTGGCGTTATGAGTCGTAGACCCCCATAGTCCTCGGCATGTTTATCCCGTGAAAGCAGTCGCCTCGTGATGGCGAAGGCCCTCCCGACGTCTTGCAAATCGGCGGCGGTTCGACACGCAAGACAGCAACGTTCGCGCCGGCTGACGTCAAGTGCGACGAATTTATGGACGCCGCCGCCCTGTATCCGTGGCTAGCTTGCCGGTCCGCAGCCATGATTCGAGTTCTGGCTCGACCACCAGCTCTGCTTCCGCGATATAAGGGTCGACATTAATGCCGCCCGGCTGGCGGTAATTCGACGCGACCGGAGAAAATGCGCCTCGTCGAATGAGTTGGTGCTCGGGTGTGATAGATATGAATCGGACTGTTGACTGCCATCCCTCCACATCTAGGCCGGCATGCCAGAGGCGGACCGTCGACCGCCACCAAGGCAAGGCCTCTTCGCCCGATGGGGTTAGACTAAGCAATGGGACGGGGGCGGGGTCTAAAGCAACGCGTAGTACGATCAGGTTTGCCATCAGTGCCGCGAGTTGACCAAGTAAGTCTCTCCGAGCAGGTATGTAGCTCTCGTGACGGATTCCCAGTTGGCTCGGCTTGCGCGACTCTCGTATTAGTGAGGCCAGTTGGCCTAAGGCATTCTCTCGGCCAGTCTGAGTGGTCGTGGAAAAAAGGTCACGAGCGAACTCGAGGATTGGTCCCCGCTTGGCTAAAGCGTCCTTGGACAGCAGGGCCTGAAGGGATCTTGCATGATCAGATGATACTTCGGACATGAGGATGAGGAGGTGCTCCGCGATCAGGTATTCGCCAAACGTGGCGTGCAGGAATTCGTAAGTTCGACGCCTGCGCGTTCTTTCATGTTCGTCAGCGGTTGAGGTGTGAACGAAAAAGAACTGGCCGACTAATGATTCGGCGCGATGATAGGCCGTTGGGCGAAACGCCTCAGCGTCTGAATCTAATAGAGCCACGAAGTCAGCTTCAAGTTGCTGCCCTGTCACGTGCAATTGACCGCGGTTGAACATGGCGAAGGCGGTGATGGCGAGGTTTCGACGGCGTGAAGCGAGATCCTCATTGTGGCTTGAGAATTTCCCGGAGCTCAACTTGCGAACTTCCCGGCGAACGAAAACGTCAAGTAGTCGCTGATAGAGTTGAGCTTGCGACAGGCATTTATCCGAGAGGTCTAATGCGTCAGGGTCCGCGACGTACAGGGCGAGCATCGTGAGCAGTAGTGGCTGCCGTGCTAGATCAGCATGTCGTGCGAGTGTCGATCTGTCTAAGCTGCGATATTCTGGCGTCGAAGCATTAGCTGCGTTCCACGCATTCAACCAAATATCGATTTGATCTTCATCGAAATCCTCAAGTTTGACTAAGAGGCTGCCGGGTGGGATTTCTGCACGGTCTGACACTAATGTTCGAGTCGTCACCAGGATAGCAACGGGCTGATCCCATTCGATTTGACGTCGCTGAAAATCGGCAAGTTGAAGCAGATAGTCCGACCGAGAGGCTCCGGTCGCCTGGATCAGTTCATCAAATCCATCAAGCAATACTACCGGTGTGGTGCCCGGCGCGCCGCGAGACAGGGAGGACCACTCCACTCGCTCGTGGATAATTCGGCCGACCGCTTCCTCGATCTGCAGGTGAATGGGGGCGTCAGACGATACATCTCGCAGCGGCACTCGAAGCGTTGTATATGCGTTTGGCGGAAGTCGCGCGGCCAAGACTTCCGTCAGGAGAGATTTTCCTGATCCTGGGTGGCCGAGGACTAGCATTGGTCGTTCCGTGCTTGTCGGGCTGGCCAGTTGTGCTGACAAAAATGCATCTAGGTCAGTGCGGACTGGGTGACGTGCCCACCACCCCTCGACCGCGGGCTGTGCGCCCTCTGTGTACACGGCGAGGCGGAAGCGTGGCGTTACAAATCCGTCCACCACACGGGGAAATCTCAGCGGTGCGTACGACAGGCTGTGGTCGGAGGTGAACAGCGGGCGTTCCAACACCTTCTTTGTGCTGCGAGCGAGTTTAAATATCTGGCCAGTGGCCGGCGGGGGGTCATTGGTATTTATTATCCGTAAGAGGCCACTGACCGCGCTGAGGGCCTGCGAGTGGTTCATGGCGATGGCACGCAGATCATCACGGAGGCCACGCACCTCGAAACGAGTGGCGGCATGTTCACCCACCGTTGCCCACATATAAAACTCAGGTACCTCGGCGGCCAGGCGAAGGTAGCCGTCTTGGTATCGGCCTAGCGCTTGGCCTGCTAATCGGCGGTCGAGATCTCCTAATCTTTGTCGAGCTGATTGCCATGCAGCCAGGCCCTCAAGAAAGCGTATGGTGCGCCTGCTGAGATGGGCTAGATACGGTCTGACGTTGCGCTCGGAATTCTCTTTGAAGCCCAGGACGGCGGATGGTGATTCGACCTGCCCGTCAATCAATTGCTCAACCAGCGAAAGATGCTGTAGCCCAAGCCCTTTTGGTTTCGGGATGGTGAGATCTTCCATCTCTCCGGCTGTCAGTTCTAGGGGAGGATAATCTTCGCCGAGCTCATATCGTAGCGCGTCAAAGAATGAGGAGACGGCAAGTATTGTGTGTGCGGCGATGATCAACTCGTGTCGAGTATGCCCAGTCGTGCCAACGATCTTCTGGTCGATCCGGTCAAGTAGTCGCCCGAGAAGCTTGATTGCCTCATTCTTTGGATCGACCAGCGCCAAGGCAGCGCCGCCCACGGCGAGACCACTCGCCATGATTGCGCCTCCCAGCAGTGTGTCGAGGCGGTCAAGTCCACTTCGGTCGTGTTTTCCTAGAACGGTCAGAGCACCTTGGAATGTGAACATCAAATCACGACGCATCGGCTCCTCTTACGTTGCAAAGTGTTGTGGGTGAAATCGATAAGGAGTGCCAAGGCCTCCGCGTGAAGAGCGTCAAGGTCGGAGCTCACGCCTGCCGGCGCCAGGACCGGGACAGCTTGCGCGCCCGCACCCGTTGGTTCATGATCACGCACTCTGCGGTCTGCGGTCTGCGGTCCACGTAACAACGTGCCTATAGTCCGGCTCACGACACGGATTGTCTCGGGAGTCAAGACCCTGCGCAAGCATCCATGCGGCAGTGCGCCAAGAGTGACAAGGCTGGCTCACCACGTGGCAGAGCGGTCAATGCCGCGCGTGCGACGGTAGATGGATTTTGCGCATCGGCACGCGGTGCTAGGTAGGGCAGGGCGACGTTGCGGCAGGGGCTCACCGTCGCGATCGGACACTTTGCCGGTGTACCGTCCAATCGAGTGGGTGTAGCGGTCCAGGCCGCTATCCCGTCCTCTACCTGACCGGACGGAGGCAGGTTGCATAGGCCGGACACCATCGGCGCCAGGATCCGGTACTGGCGGATGCGCCGGGGCGGCATGACGCAAGCCGTCCTCGCCGGGTTCGCCGGCGTCACCCAGTCGTACGTGTCGCAGGTCGAGTCGGGTCGGAAGACCATCGACCGTCGCTCCACTCTGGTCGCGCTTGCTGCCGCGCTCCAGGTCACGGTGGCCGACCTGCTCGGCCAGGGCACCGAGTCTGGTGATCCGGCCCGCGAGACCGCCGCCGAGTGCGTGCCGGTGATCTGGTCGGCCCTGATCGAGATCGAGGACGGCCAGCGCCGCCCGTCGACCTACACAACGGAACGGCTGACGACCGAGATTGCCCGCGCCGAGCAGCTCCGTACCTCGTGCAACTTCCCGGCGATGGCTCGCATGCTGCCCAGCCTCCTGCTCGAAGCCGCTGCCGTGGGAGGCAACGTGCTCGTCCAGGTCGCCTACCAAGCCTCCACCTGCCTGCGGAACCTCGGATACCGCCACCTGGCTCTCAATGCCGCCCGTCTCGCTGTGTCGGTCGCGAAGGACACCGAAGACCCAGCTTGGATCGGGGCGTCCCGCTTCGCATACGCGCAAAGCCTGCCGATCGAGTCCGCATCGGTCGCGGCCCGTGCCGCCGATCGGTCGCTGGCCGAGTTGCAGACCGGCGCCGCCGACGAGCGGGTCCGGCAGATGCTCGGCCAACTCCACCTCTCTGCCGCGCTGACCTCGGCCGTAAGCGGTCGCCTGGACGTCAGCCGCGATCACCTTGCGGCGGCTGCACGGGAGGCTGCCACCCTCGGGGATCCGGCCGACGGGGCTGGATTCAACGGCTGTGGGTTCGGACCAACCAACGTCGGACTGTGGGAGATGTCCATCGCCGCCGAGCAGGGCGAGTCCGGCCGGGTCCTCGAGCTGTCTCGGACGGTCCGGCCGCAGGTGCTCGCAGCATCGATCCGCCAGCAGTCCTACTGGCTCGACCTCGGTCGCGCCTTGGCCGACGGGGGCCGCCGAGACGTTGAGGCCCTCGCGGCATTCGTGCAGGCCGAGCGGGCTGCGCCGATCCCGTTCTCCATCAACCCTCTCGCCCGCGACGCCGTGTTGACCCTGGCCCAGCGCGCCCAGCGCCGAGCCATCCCCGACGAGCTGCGCCTGCTCGCCAGCCGCATCGGCATCACCCTGGCCGCATAACTGGCGGTAATCACCGCGTCACCAATTCGCCCTACTGTCCGGTTTGGGACGTGAGCACGTCCTGACGGCCTGGGACGGCGGCGGTTGATAGCGAGCCTCCTGGGCCTCTGACAGAGGAGGCGGGGATGAGCGGGCAGGACGACAACGCTCCGGATAACAAGGGTGAGGCGGCCGAGCGGGAGGCTGCCAAGCAGCGCCTCCTCGCTCAGGCCGAGGCGGAGCGCGTACCCGTGGACGACACGACCCGCGCGGTCCCGGACCGGCGGTGGCGGCGTGACCAGCGATGACGTCCCGATCGGCCGCCGGGTGGCCCGGTGGCGGGTGCGGCGGTCTATGACGCAGCAGATGCTTGCCGACCGGCTGCGTAGGTCGAAGAGCTGGGTGGACAAGGTGGAGCGGGGCGTGCGCACCCTGGACCGGTACTCCGTGATCCAGGAGCTGGCCCACGTCCTGCGAATCGACCCGGAGGTGCTGCTCGGCCAGCAGCCGAGCACCCCGGCCGGCGCGCCAGCAGGGGTGGACGACATCCGGGCCGCTCTCGCCCGCTACGACACCCCGCATGCCGCGGTCCAGCCGCCAGAGGAGCTGCGACGGGAGGTCGGGTACGCCTGGTTGACCTACCAGCACGCGCACTACGGGCAGTTGGTGCGGCTGTTGCCGGGTCTGCTCGACGCCGCCCAGGCCGCGCAGTCACCGGAGTTGCTGGTGCAGGCCTACCGGATCACCTCGTCGCTGCTGGTAAAGCTCGGCGAGGCCGACCTGGCCTGGCTGGCCGCCGACCGCGCGATGACCACCGCCGGAGACAACCAGATCCTGTCGGCAACGGCCACCATCGCGGTCCTGGGCGCTGCGCGCCCAGGACCGCGACCGCCTGGCCCTGGCCGCCCTGCTCCCCGCCGCCAACCGTGTCCTTCCACCCGCAACCCGCTCCGGTGATCAAGAGGTTTGCGTCAGTTTCGGAGATCAAACCGCCCGCAAACCTCTTGATCACGGGGGAGAGGGCCGGGGGAGGGCGGTGGGTGGGGCTTTGTTGGTGCAGGCCGCGCTCGCCGCCGGCGGGTGTGGGGAGCACCGGCGGGCCGACGAGTTGATTGACCGGGCCGCGGGCGTTGCCGCACACCTTCGGGGGTACGACGACACGCACCGCACCAGCTTCGGGTCGATCGCCGTCGACCTGGCTCGGGTGGTGGTGGCGCAATGGGGTGACGCAGACGAGGCGCTGCACAGGCACTCGACAGTGATTCGGCGGGAGGGGTGGCGGCGGTTGCCGGTCGAGTGTCGGGGCGCGTACCTGGTGGACGTCGCGCGGGCGTACCTCCAGGTGGGGGACCTGCGTGGCGCTGCCCGCGCGCTGGTGGAGGCGGACAGTGTTGCGCCGGCTGAGGTTCGGTGTCGGCCGTTGGCGCGTACCGTGATCGCCGATGTTGCGCGCGCGCAGCCGGCGCCGGCCGGCGTGGCGCGACTGGCGACGCTTGTCGGCCTTACTCGGTGACTGGCCGACTGCTCCGGCGCACGGCGACGGCGAAGGGTCACGCCGGGGCGTCACGGTGGACCGGGTGACGGGGGTGCGGCGCCGAGGGATGCGCCGAGCAGCCGGGCGGCCAGGCCGAGCCGCTCGTGACGGGCGTCGTTCAGTGGCGGTGGCACGCGGATTGCGGCAGAGGCGTGCGTTCTCGGGGTCGTTGCCCGTGGAGGCGTTCTGCGGGACCGGACCGGACCGGTGCCGCACCGACCGGCTGACCTCTGGCGGCCCAGACAGCCGCATCACCGACCGGACTGCCTCGTTAACGGTCCTGCTCGGTTCTCAGCACGCGCATCATTCGCAGGATGCCCTGATGAATCAACACGCCGACGCCGGTGTTGGCTATGGCGAGCCCAGACGCGCCGAGCAACCCCGGCCCGACACTCATCACGTCGTCGGCGGCGAGCAGGACTGGCCACCCCAGAGCGGCGGCGATGAGCGACAACCGCCACCAGCGTCCGAATATAAGGCCGAACATGATCAGTGTCGGGATCACGGCGATCCGCCCTTCGCTGCTCCCAACATACGCTCATCGGCCGGGCGTCCGCCCCACCCCCCGACGGCACGGAACGGGCGCCCGCTCGGCGGCAGATCCGGATGTTGGTCGACTCAGCCTAGCCGTGACCCCACGAGGGTCTCTAGGGTCGATGCCATGGTGCGCGCAGAGATCCTGGTGCGGCAAGATGATGCTCTCATCGTGGATGCGACAACGCAGACCCGGTATCAGCTTGCGTCTGTGAGCAAACAGTTCACCCCCGCCGCCGTCTTGCTGCTGGTCGAGGACGGCACGCTGGGCCTCGACGACCCCGTCGGCCGTTGGATTGATGACTGCCCGAACGAGTGGCAGGGCATAACGCTGCACCATTTGCTCACTCACACGTCGGGCCTCGGCCACTGGCGGGACTACCCGATGATCAACCTGGCTGAGTGGGTCAAGCCGGACCAACTCCGGGAGACCTTCCACCGTGTGCCGCTCCGGCACCCACCTGGCGCAGGCTGGAGCTACAGCAGCCCGGCGTACGTGCTGTTGGCTCAGGCCGTAGAACGGGCGGCCGGAACGCCGTACCACACATTCCTCGCCGACCGAATCTTCGATCCCCTCGGCTTGGACAAGACGTTCGCTGGCGCACCTGGCGGACGGCTAGATGTGGCGCGGGGCCACGACGCTGCGGGTGAGCCGCTGCCAACCTGGGAACTGGAGGCGGTCGGGATGGGCGCGGGCGATGTCTGGTCGACGGCGAGTGACCTGCTCGTCCGGCTCGATGTCCTTCAGGACGGCCGCCTGCTGAGTGAGCCGTATCGGACGCTGATGTTGACCGAACAGGTGCGCACCGGCAGGGGGCCGGAAACGAGCGGTTACGGCTACGGCGTCTTCGTCGGACAGGTCCAGGGCCGGCAGTGGTGGCACCACGATGGCCACAACGCGGGCTTCATCGCGTTCGCCGCGAACATCCTGGAATCACGTCGCCGCATCGTGGTTCTCAGCAATACCGAGGCGACAGACGCCACGGTCCTTACGCCTGTCGTCGGTTAGGTCCTTCTCACGGGCCAAGATCCCACCAGGGTTCGGAAAAGATCCGCCAAACCCGCCGACCGGCATGCTCTCATCGGCTAGTTCCGGACGCTGAACCGCGGCGGGAGTCGGCCACGGTACGTGACAGCCCGAACGGTCGGTGTGCCATATCAGCGGCAAGACCGACATGGGTACAGCCGGTGCGCTTAGTCGCCTGTGGCGGATGCTTCCAGTTGCTCTAGGGCCCAGCGGGCCCATTCCTGCTGTGTTTGGTAGCTACGGATGCCGTATTCGATGGCCAGTCGGCCGAAGCGAAGCCGTCCGCGTGGGTGCGCTTCGGCGTCGGCCGCGGCGGCGATGTCGATGAGTTCGGCGTGCCCTGTCTCGGCGTCGGCGAGGTAGCCGCGAACGAGCTGGCGTGCCTCGTCGGTGGTGAGAGTGGACAGCAGCGACATGCGCAGCACTTGCTCGTCGCGCACGGCGCGGGCGGAGGCGGGGGCCAGCAGCCAGGCGCGGAGTTCCGCCCGGCCCAGATCGGTGATCGTATAGGTCCGGCGACCACGGGCGCCCTGCTCGCCGACGGCGATGAGGTCGTCGTCGGCCATTCGGTTCAATTCCGGGTAGACGTGGCTTTGCCGGGCGGTCCAGACGTATTTGTGCAGCGACTTCTCGAAGCGTGCGGTCAGGTCGTAGCCGCTGGCGGGACCGTCGTCCAGCAATCCGAGCAGGGCATGGCGCAACGACATGCCGCCAGTCTGACACCTCCAGCTTGACAGGTACAACTGTAGGTGTCAGATTGGAGGTGTTTCCGTCGCTACAAGGAGTTCCTATGACCGCCACCCCCATCCTGTTCGTGCACGGCTTCTGGCACGCCGCGTGGTGCTGGACTGAGGTCCTCGCCCACGTGGCCCGTGCCGGACGCGTCGGGTCCGCCATCGACCTACCCGGCCACGGCCTGCGCGCCCGCCGCCCAGCCGCAGCGACCGCCCGACCCTTCGACTCGCAGGCGCTGGTCAACGCGTCGTCCCCCGTCGCCGGCATCGACCTCGACGAGGCCAGCGACTTCCTGGTGGAGCAGATGAAGCACCTGGGCGGCGGGCGTCCGGTCACCGTGGTCGCGCACAGCATGGGAGGAACGGTGCTCACCCGAGCGGCACAACAGGCGCCGGAACTCGTCTCCCACGCGGTATACCTGGCCGCCTTCATGCCGGCGTCTGGCACCCCGGCGCTCGCGCACGCGCATACCCCGGAACTGTCTCAAGCGCTGCGGGCCGATCCGGCGGCAGTCGGGGCACTGCGCCTCGACGTCGGCTCGCCCGATCCCGACTACCGCCAGGCGTTGCGCGACATCTTCTACGGCGACGTCGCCCCGATGCTGGTCGACGCGGCGATCTCGCTACTGAGTCCCGATGCCCCAATCGGCATCGCCCTGGGCTCGACCATGCTCACCGCACACGGCTGGGGCTCAGTCCCGCGCACCTACATCAAGACCGACAGGGACGTAGTGATCCCTCCCGCCGTGCAGGAACGGTTCATCGCCGACGCCGATGCGGCCTTCCCCGGCAACCCAACGCACGTGCTAGGACTCGACGCATCACACTCGCCGTTCCTGTCGATGCCTGACCAGGTAGCCAACATCGTCTGCGGGCTCGTCTAATCACGATCGCGAGCGGGAAACACGGGTCCGCATATCGGGGTCACACCGTCCGGCGCCGGACGGCCGAAACCGTCACAACCGGGCTCTGAGTGGTTGGATGCGGATGCCCTCTTCTCGGCATGTCCGTGAGCCGGGGGCGTCGCTGCACACCGTGATGCTGCGTAGCGACCGGATCGCGGCAAATCCGTACGCCGGGATACGCGCTACTCGAAGCCGCGGAAGACACCGTCGGCATCCACATTGCCGGCGAACTCTTCCCAGTCCATGTTCGAGATCGTGAGGTTATTCTGAACCGACCACATCTCGGATGGCACGACTCGGAACGTGGCACCGTACTGGGGCCCCTTGCCCGGATCCTCCAGATCTTCCACGTAGTCATAGAGGTTGACTGCGAGAATCGGCCGGTCAGGGTGCGTTAGCGCCTTCGCATCGACGAGGAAGGCAACGGCATGGTGAACGTCTGCGGGCACCGTCTCCAGCAGTTGCGCCGGCGTAATTCCGTCGTACGCATGGTCATCGACGAACGTTACGAACGCAGTGAACCCGCCGTCTGTCTGTGGTTCAACGATCGCTTCCTGAATCTCTATCCATTCCCGCGAATGAGCAAAGTCGGTACGGATGACCAGGGAAACATCGGGGCTCTGGTGCCACATGCGCTCAACCACGCACACGAGGATAGGCCAAGTCGGCAACATCGAGCGGCACTCGCCGGCGCTTGACAGCACGCCGGCCAACTCCTGGCCATGACGCTGTGTAGGGAGCGGATCGCGGCATGTGCGGACGTCCGTGGCAGCCGGCCGGAGGGAGCCTTGCGGACGTCAGGGTTCGCGGATTCCCGTCAGTTTTCAGACTGTCGCGGCCACGTCCAAGCGGGAACCTCACGGATCGGATGCAGTTGGTCGTCGCTCTCGGCATGCGAGTTCTGCTGTGCCACGCGGGCGCCGAACTCGAGGTGTTCGCGCACGGCCGCGCGGAAAGCGTCATCGTTCGGTAGGCCGGCTTCATCGATCGCTTCGAGGTAAAGGGCGACGAACCGCTCCCGCTGCTCGTCGGTGATCTTCAGATGGCGATGGACGTCAATGATGTACTGAAATCCCAGTCCGGTGGTGAACCTGTCGGGGCCGCCGAAGGACTCGGCGGTGAACCACGTGAGGTGTTCGACATGGCTCGGTTGGCGAGCGGGGAACACGCTGCGCAGCACGGGGTCGTCCAGCACCTTGGTATAGAACAGTTCCTCCAGACGATGCAGCGACTCGTCGCCGCCGGCGAACTCATACAAAGTGGACATAGAGTCGTCCTTCGTTGCCTGGACTGAGCGACTGGGTACGCACCCTGAAACTGGTCGCTGCGACCGTACCTCGTTGTGACGACCATGGTGGCCCTACGCAAAACCGCAACGTCCGGTCATCGGCACGTCCGGACGGCACTCAGGCCAGCTCGGCGGGACACTGCGTAGCGCGCCTCGCGGCAGAAGAGTGTGTCGACGGCTCCACGCTCTCGCGGCCGCTTGTGATCAGTGTGCAACGACGACGGTGCGTACGACGCCATCAGCAGGTCTCGGATGCTCGGTCGAAAGTCTAACCAGATCACACCCGGTAGTACTGCACGACGCAGAACTCGTTGTCCTCCGGGTCGGTCATGACGAGGACTGCGCCCTCTTGGTAGTCATGCCGTTCACCTGTCCACCGCCCGCCCAACATCCCGATCCGATCGACCGCTTCGTCAACGTCGGTAACGGCGATGTCGAGGTGTAGTCGCGTCTTGCCGGCCTTGGGCTCCGGGACCGGCTGGAATGTCAGCACCGGGCCGCCCCCGGCGACAGTGACGCGCCGCCAGCCGGGAAGAGACTCCGTCACGCGTCCTCCGAGCACCACGGACCAGAAGTCAGCCAGTCGCTGCGGATCCCGGCAGTCGACCGTGACTCCGGCAAGTCGGCCCAGTGTCTCCACGACACCGACCATAGCGACGATGTGCGTTCTCGAACAGACCGACTGGCGGGCACTGGCACACAGCCACGGGCCAGCCTGGCCGGAGACGCCGCGACTCCTGACGGGGTTACTGACCGGTGACCGTGACGACGCGCGGCGGGCTCTCTCCCATCTGTGGGAGGAGTTGTTTCACCAGGGCACCATCTACGATGCGACACCCGCGGCGGCCCGGTTCGTCGCCGTGGCGCTGGCCGACCCGCGGGTCCGGGCAGAGCCCGGCCCCACCCGCGAATACGGTGACGGACCGCTGCGTGCCGCACTGCTGGTCTGGCTGTCCCGGCTCGGATACGCGATGGGTGTCCAGTGGCGGGAGTGGTTCGGCGATGACGCCGCCGGCGGCGAGAACATCGGCGGCCCGCTCCGCCCGCGACTCTACGCCGTGGTCACCGCCTGCCTCGACGATCCCGACGAGAACGTGCGCGACGCCGCCCTCATCGCCGCCGTGAACCTGGCCTCCGCACCCGAACTCACCCCGCACCGCGCGGTCCTGTCCGCCCGCGTCCGAGCCGCCATCGCCGCCGACCCGCACTGGCGTCACACCGAAACCGCGGTGCTCAACCTGCGTTACTGGGGTGAGCACGACCTTCCTCGGACGGAGTCCGCGGAGCTGGCCTACGAGCCGCAGCAGGGCACCTACGACAACCCCCCTTTCTAGTGCTCTGAACGGGGGTCCGCCGGGGTGGCCGCTGTCGCGACTCGGCGTGGATTGCAGCCTCCCGTTTCGCCTGTGCGCGAAGCCTGCCGATCGAGTCCGCATCGGTCGCAGCGCGTGCCGCCGACCGATCGCTGACCGAGTTGCAAGCTGATGCCGCCGACGAGCGGGTGCGACAGATGCTCGGACAGCTCCATCTCTCGGCCGCGTTGACGTCGACAGTCAGCGGTCGTTTCGACGTAGCTCGCGATCACCTTGTCGAGGCGGCTCCCGAGGCGGCGACACTCGGGGATCCGGCCGCCGGCGCGGGCTTCAACGGCTGTGGGTTCGGACCAACCAATGTCGGGCTGTGGGAGATGTCCATTGCGGCCGAGCAGGGCGAGTCCGGTCGGGTCATTGAGCTGTCTCGGACGGTCCGACCGCAGGTGCTCGCGGTGCGGCGGGAGGGGTGGCGGCGGTTGCCGGTCGAGTATCGGGGCGCGCACCTCGTTGACGTCGCGCGGGCGTACCTCCAGGTGGGTGACCTGCGCGGTGCGGCACGGGCGCTGGTGGAGGCGGACAGTGTCGCGCCGGCTGAGGTTCGGTGCCGGCCGTTGGCGCGTACCGTGATCGCCGAGGTTGCCCGCGCGCAGCCGGCGCCGGCCGGCGTGGCGCGACTGGCGACGCCTGTCGGCCTCACCCGTTGACCGGACCTCGTCCAACGGGACCCGTGACGAGTCGTCGTCAGCCCGTCGTTTCGACTCACAGCGAACGCCACGCGTCACCGCCTCGTCCAGGACGACCCGCCACCGGTCTTCATGCCCACGCCACGCCAAACGCCGCAGCCAAGTGACGTTGGAGTAAACAATCGGGGTGGCAGACCGTGCGCCGCACGGTCTGCCACCCCGCCTCGGTGAGCCCCGGTCAGACCGCGGTTCTTGTCCAGCGCTGGTTGTTGGCGCTTCCGCAGGTCCACTGCTGGATGTCCACGCCGTCTGCGGTTCCTGACTGGTACACGTCCAGACACTTGCCGCTGTGCCGGGCCACGAGCCGGAAGTTGCTACCCTGGGATTGCCATTGCCACTGCTGGTTTTGGCCGTTGCCGCACGTCCACTGGACGATGTTCGCGCCGTCTGCGGTGGAGGCCGAGGCGACGTCGAGGCACTTGCCGCTGTTCTGGTTCACAATGCGGAAGTAGCCGCTACCGGCGTCCTCGAAGCGCCATTTCTGGTTGCTGCCGCCCACGTAGCTCCATTGCTTGATCTCGGCGCTGTCGGCCGTGGACTGCCCGATCACGTCCATCACCTTGCCGCTGTTGACGTTGTTGATCCGGTAATGGGTTCCCGAGGGCGGGGGCGTCGTGGAGCCGCCGCCGATATTGTCGCCATAGGCATAGCGGATCCGGTCGGCGCCAGAAGTGTTGCGGATGGTCAAGTTGAGATTGGTGCCGCTGCCACTGAGGGCGAACATCGAATACCAGTCGTGACCGGAGCCGGAGTTCTTGCCGCCGAGGGCGGGCCAGTAGGTGCCGCCCATCTGGTTGTCACGCATGACCTGAGCCATGGCGCGGATGTGGCGCACGAAGTTGTCGGTGCTGTTCGCGTCGGCGTAGTTGAGGCCGTTGTCCATGGGCCCGCCGAACTCGGTCGCGACCGCCCGGGAGGCACAGTTGCCCAGACGCGTCTGTATGTGACTTCGCCAGGCGTCGTAGGTCATCGAGCCGTAGAAGAATGCGTAGTGGTGGAAGGACAGCAGCGTGCCGTTGAAGCGGCTGTCGTTGCAGATGTCGCGCAGGTCCTGGCTTGCGCCAGTGCCGCCGATGAGCACCCGGCTGGGCACGGCCGAGTAGTGGGTGCTGAGCCAGGTGGCTGCGATGTCGCGCCACTGTGCCGAGCTGTAACCGCCCGGCTCGTTCATTGGCTCGAAGTACACGTTGGTGTTCGAGCCGTAGGCGCTGGTCACGCTGGACCACATCGTGTTCCACGCGGCGAGGTTCGCGATCCTCGCGCCGGAGTTATGGTCCGTCCAAAAGGTGAGGATGACCTTGAATCCGCGGGCGGTAGCGGCGTCAATGGCGCCCCGGTAGGCGTTCCACCAGGTGGTGTTGGCCACTGTCTGAGTGTTGATGGGCAGCCGGACGGTGTTGATCCCCATGGTGGAGGCCATGTCGTCGTAGAGGGCGTTGGCCTTGGCCTGCACTGTCGCGTAGCTGTCGGATTGGCTCAGGCCCTGCACGACGAGCGGGCTGGTGCTGAAGTTGTCACCCAGCTGAGCCCAGTTCATGCCTCTGAACTGGCTGGTGGCGGCAGCGGCTGGGCCGGCGGTAGCGGTGATGGCGATTGCCGCCGCGGCAGCCGTGGTCGCCATCACCGCACTGGTGGCCACGAGCCTGGCCATTCGCGACAGGGGGCGGCTGAACATGGCAGGTCGCATATGCGTCGTCCTTTCTGTTGGGGGACGGGGACGGGACGATGCAGGTCCTATTGGTCGTCGGGCGCGACCGGCATCACGGCCGGACGGCCCCGACGGCATCCACGACGAGACTGCCGCTGCGCACCATGATCTGCACGGTGTGCGTGCCGGCGCCGAGGTTGCGCAGGGCGTACGTCTGGGAGAACTCGGGAGAGGCGAGCGTGCTCGCTGCGGAGTTGACCACCGTGCCGTCCACCGTGACCTGCAGGACGGCCGAGCCGTTGTTCGGCCCGATGATGTCCAGTCCGGTGCCGGCGAACGTGTAGGTCAGCGTCGAGCCGCTTCCCTGGCTGGTAGACAGGCTCCGCTGAACGTTGTACATGCCCTTACCGTTTTCGTGCGCCCAGGACCCGCCGTACACCAGCTTCCGGGCGGGCGGGTTGGCCAGGTCGGACATCTCCAGGTTGTCCAGCACCTCGGAGTAGTACGGCGGGCTTCCGTCGACCGTCTCCACCTTGAGGTTGTCAAACCGGGTGAAGTAGTAGCCGCTGCCCAGCGTGATCCGGCCGGACAGCTTGGGATTCGGGTCGGTGTAGGTGGCCAGTGTGACGCCGTCGAGGTAGGCGGTCACCGTGCTTCCGGCGCCCTTCAGCGCGATGTTGTGCCACGCGTTGTGCGCGGTGTTGAACCCACCGATCCGCACGCCGCCGGCGCCGCTGACCACGTTGCCGCTGGCTACCGCGCTGTTGTTGACCAGCAACTGCCAACCCCCGTCGAAGGTGAACCTCACCGAGTACGGCGCACCGTTGTCACCGTGCTGCTCGCGGATGCCCAGCCGGGCGTGGTTGGCGCCGTTCTGGGTGCTGCTGTTCTCGAAGGAGACGTCGACACTGGCCTTGTAGTTGAGCCACCGGCTGTCACCGATCCTGGTGACCGCGTCGCCCCCGTTCCACGCACCGCCCAGGCCCTGGCTCGGGCCGTCCAGCTGCTGGCGCAGCACGTAATTGGTCGATCCGTCCGGCTGGTACGCCTCGAAGGCGCCGTTGCGGTCGCTGGCGTAGCGCGGGATGACGCTCCTGGTGCCGCCACGCGACGTGATGAAGTCCTCCGTGCCCGTGATGGTGCCGCCACTGCCGATCACCGGGACCGTCTTGCCGGTGTAGTCGAAGCCGTCGGCGTAGAGGATGTTGTCGCTGGTGCTCTGCACGTCGCCGGAGATGTCGGTGTCCAGCACGGTGCGCTGGCCCTCCACCGGCAGGGGTTCCAGGTACTCGGGCTTGGTGTGGTTGGCCAGCGTCGTCACGGTGACGACCGAGTTCGGCCGGACCGTCACGGTGTACACCCCGCCGTCACCGGCCGGGACGCTGCCGAGGTGCTTCAGGTAGTTGGCGTTGAACGCCTGGCCGGGGTCGGCCGCGCGGGTTTCCCACAGCTGTAGGGCCGGAGTGCCGGAGTAGGCCATGTTCACCGGCTGGAGGCGGTACGACTGGGTGTACTCGCTGTCGTTCATGAAGACCGTGGAGAAGTTGCGCCTGTCGGGCGCGGCGAGCGTGAGATAGCTGGGCGTGCCGTTGCGGCCGACCACCGGGTTCGTCCCGGTCGCTCCGGTATAGCTGGATTCGGGGACGGCGCGCCAGATACCGGCCGTGTTGCTGGAGTTCTCCCAGCCGGTCTTGGCGAACCAGCTGAAGTGCCGCAGCACGTCGATGGCGGCGTCGTAGTGCAGCCAGCCCGACCAGGGATCACGGGCGCTGACGACCTCCTTGTAGGAGTACTGCCCACCCTCGTAGAAGGACCCGATGGCCGGTTGGTAGATGAAGTTGGTCCGGCGCGAGTTGACGAATCCCTTGATGATGGTGTTTCCCATCTCCAGGGCGCTGTTGGTGCCGCCGATGCCGGTTCCGAGCACCGACGGGGACCGCATGTTGTTGTTGGGGCGCAAGGCGGAGTTGCCGAAGGTCGCCTGTGCTTCGCTGTTCCAGATCTCCTTGTCGTAGTCCATCGCCAGGCGCTTGAAGTTGCCGGCGCTGTCGTCGTCGGGGCTGTAGTGGTAGCCGGCCGCCGCCACCACGTCGCGCAGGCCAGCGTCGCTGATCATGCTGCCGCCGAACGACCCGACACCGACCTCGTCGGAGATGACGACCTTGAGCTGGTTGTACCGGGATTGCTCTGTCGAGTTGGCGAAGTCGGCACTGTCGGTCCTGACCCGGTTGGCATAGGTCTTGGTCCAGTTCAGGTCCGCCCCGCGCTCGTTGAGGCCCGGGTTGACGTAGTCGACCATGAACCCGTAGGTCCGGTACGCGCTCAGGATGGTCTTCTTGAACCAGGTGTAGACCTTGTCGTTGCTGTTCACCCAGCCGGGCGAGTTCCAGCGCAGCAGGGACACCTTGACGTTGGGGTTGACCTTCTTCGCGTCGGCCGCGAGTTGGAAGCCCTGCGCACGCTTGACGTTGGGGGTCTCGGACTCCCAACGCATGGTCGAGGGGTCCGGTCCGGTGGAGTTGTTGCGGTCGTTGCCCATCTCGATCTTCACGTTGGTGAAGACTGGACTCTCCCCACCGAAGAGGACCCGCAGCAGCTGCGCGTACGCGGTCGGGCTCTGGGCCTTGTAATCCATCAGCAACTCGCTGGTGCTGTTGGCGCTGAGCGCACCGAAGCCCTTGAACGTCAGGCCGTTGACGTTGCCGGCGCGGATGTTGTTGCCGTCCACCGTGATCGTGCCCGATCCCGGAGTCGACACGTCAGTGACGATCCACTGCTGGTTGGTGCTGCCGCTGTTCGCGTACTGGACGAGGTTGGCGCCGTCGGACGTGCTGCCCCCGCCATCCAGGTACAGCCCGTTGGCCCGGTTCCTGAACTTGGCGTACCCGCCGGAGTCCTCCCGGGTCCACTGCTGGTTGGTGCTGCCGCTGTCACTCCACTGGCCGCAGATGGATCCGCCCGTCGTGCGGCCCATCCCGTCCAGGTACAGGCCGGTGGCCCGATTCCTGATCCGGACGTAGTCGCCGACGGCATCGATCGTCCACTGCTGGTTGTCGCTGGACGACGAGGAGTACTGGCCGACTGCGGCGCCGTTGGTGGTCCGGCCCATGCCGTCGATGAACTTGCCGGTGGTCCGGTTGCCCAGTTTGACGTAGGTGGCGGCTACTTCCATGGTCAGGCCCACTGGCGTGGATGCGACCGGCATGGCTACCACGTACGCCAGGGCAAGCGCTGCGACCGACAGCATGCTCAGCGCGGTGGGCCTGACGCGGGCACGGCGCGGGCGGGCTACTCCCGGAGTCTGCCGAGGCGGAGCGGATCGAGGGCTGGTCATGAGATCTCCAGTCAACCGGTCAAGGTGTGGCAGGCGACGCCTCGGGCTCGCCGACCTGCGGTGTCCAGAGGTGGCACGTCACCGTCCGATCGCATCGAATCATATTTATGCCATCCGGATCTAGAGATGCCAGCAAACGGACCTAGACGTTCAAGAACGTTCAGACTCGATCATTCGGCCGTCAGGCTGGAGGACCGCGACGGAGCCACCCAGCGGTCGGGGGCCACGCTGGGGGCGAGATCTCGCGCTTGTGGACGCGGACAGCGCCGCGCCGGCGGAGGTTCGGTGCCGGCCGTTGGCGCGTACCGTGATCGCCGATGTCGCCCGCGCGCAGCCGGCGCCGGCCGGCGTGGCGCGACTGGCGACGCTGGTCGGCCTCACCAGGTGAAGGCTCGCCGTCCTGCTATTCGCGGCCGACGCAGGTGGCGACGCACGCCTCGTTGCCCTCGGCGTCGGCCAGGACCCACCACCTGGGTGCGTGCGCGTCGGAGACCAGGGTGCCGCCGGCGGCCAGGGCGGCGGCGATGCGCGCCTCTGCCTGATCGTGCGGGACAGCTATGTCGAGGTGCATGCGGTTGCGCTGTGGGCGCGCCTCGTGAGCGTCGATCGAGGCCGCGCGGGATCGGGTCGTGCGCGACGGTGGCCCAGGCCGGACGTCCGACCTGGGCCACCGCTGTGACGAGTGCCGACCGGGTCAGCCGCAGATCCACCGGACCGGGGTCGAGTAGTGGTTGCCGTACGCGATGTCGCCGTCGGTCAGCCCGGTGATGTCGGCGATCGAGTACGGAGACGGACCGAACGGCAGCGCCCGGTCGATGCCGTCCTGCCGGAGCCACTGCTGGTTCTCGTACGTCTGCTCGTAGGCGACCGAGCCACGCGCGTTGACCGCGTGCGCCACCGCCCCCTCAGTCAGCAGGGTCGGGGCCGCTCCGGGCACCCACGAGAGGACGAACTGGCTGGACCCGGTGTGTTCCTGGCCCACCACCACTCCCGCGCTGATCCCGGTCAACTCCCAGACGGTGTCCGGACCGGCCGCGTAGCCGGGCAGCAACTCTGGCTGGGCGTTGGGCGCCCAACGCACCGGCTTCTCGGCCAGGTAACCGATGACGGTGCCGTCGGCGTCGACGTCGATCGCCCGGCTGTCGCCGGAACCGGGCAGGGCACGAACGGTGTTGTCCGCCGCCCAGGTCACCGCCGTCGACTGCCCGTCGGCGGACCGCACCCACCCGGCCACGGTGCCGTCCGCGGCGATGGCGCTCGCGCTGGTCTGCACGCTGCCTGGTAGGCCCGGCAACGTGGTCACCTGGCCGGCAGAGTATCGCCACGCGATGCTGCGGTAGAGCCCGTCCTTGGAGAAGGTGTTGCCAACGAAGTCGCCCTGCTCGTTGACCTCCTCCAGCATGCCAGCCGGCGAGCCGAGGTTGGTCGGCACACCCTTGTCCCACCGGATGACGTGGTCGCGCCACGAGGTGTCCGTCCCGTACGCGATCTGGAACCGACCGCTGGGGTCGGCGTGGCTGACAGTGATTCGCTGCCACGCCCCGGCGGGCAGCCGCAGGTCCTCACGGACGCAGGGCGGCCCCACCTCGGCCGTCCGCGTGGCCGCCTGCGCCACGCCCGTCGCCGAGGCGGCCGACGGCAGAGCGGTCACGCCGGCCACCACCGACGCCAGAGCCATCACCTCGGCTATGCCTGGTCGAATCCTCATCGAAACCCCCGTGTGTCCACAGACGACATCTGTCGCCGCCGATCTTAGGGGAATTCGGGCAGGCATCGATGTACCGTGCCCCAACGCGGCGGGACCGTCTCGTCCGCCGGTGCGTCAGTACGGCAGGTACGGCTCTGGGCGATCGGCGTCCGCCGCCGTGGTGGACGCGGACCGTGTCGCGCCAGCTGAGGTCTGGTGCAGGCGGCGGGACGGCGCGGAGGGACCACCCGTGCGAGTGGTCCCTCCGGCGGCGTGCTGGTGAGTGGCTAAACTTCAGGTTGGCAGTTCACCTGTGCTCCGATGCGACGAGCGCAGCCTCGGGAGGGTGTTCCCGCACCCTCTCGAGGGGCCGTCCTCTTGGACGGCGCCTACTCGCAGAAGACCCGCACGGTGGCATCGGGTGAGTCCACCTCCACGGTCACCTCGTCGAGGTGCTCCACGAGCGCCTCCAACTGCTCGGGCTTGAGCTGCGTCAGGTCGATCGGCACACCCGAGTCGCTGAGTGAGGCATTGGCCTTGACCAGGGCCTGCGGCGGGACCAGCGCCGCCAGCCGTACGCCAGCGCGCAGCAGTTGCAGTGGCACCCGCACGTTGACCCGCGACGGCTCGCCGTTGTCGGTGGCGTCCACCACCACCCGCAGGTACTTCACCTTGCCCTTCGGTCGGGAGTCGTGACTCGCCGTCGCCGGTGCCTGGTCCCGTTCGAGTGCGGCGATGAGCTGCTCCGCCTCCTCGGCGGTGATCTTGCCGGCGGCAAGCATGTCGAGGATGTCCTTGCGTTGTTCGGTCATTCGAACCTCTCCTATCGGATAGCCACGAGCACGGCCGTGCGGCCCTGCTCGATGTCGAAGTGGGCGCCGGGCAGCGCGGAGATGACGCGCCAAGCGGAGCCGAGTGCCCGCACCACACCGATGCGGAACACGACGCAGGCCACGATCGCCGCCAGCACGACCAGGACCACGACCGGGAAGAGCACGAGCACCACGGGGAGCACCGGAACCCAGACGCGGATGGGCCGGTGGTCCGGGCGGTTGACCTTGACGGTCACCAACTGCGGCATCACGTCCGGCCGTCCAGCTCGGCCAACGCCTGCTGTGCGGTGATCTCACCGCGGCGTAACCGGTCGATGATGTCGGCTCGCGACGGCGCCGGGTCGGTCTCGACGAAGTCGAGCATCTGCGTGATCCGGTTGAGTCGTGACTTGATCGTCGGGTAGCTCACCCCGAAGATGCGTTCCATCTCCTTGATCGAACCGTGGCAGCGCACGAACGCCGTAACGAAGACCTGATCCTCGACGTTGAGCTGCGCCAGTTGCGGTGGCTCGAACTCGCCCTCGATCGCGACGCCGTTGCTCGCCAGGCGTACCCGCTCGACGATGAACGGCTGCCCTCGCGTCAGGCTGGTGAGTTCCTGCCAGTCCATCGCCTGATCTGTCATACCTAATTTATAACTCAAGGATCTTTAACTTTCAAGAGGTTGATCTTAATTTTCTTAAGATCGTGCTCGTGGTGATGGAGGCCGCGCAGCACCGCGGCAGCCCCGCCGCGCAGCGTGGACGACTCCCGCCGCCTGCCGCACCCCCGTGGTCATGAGGTTGGCGGGCCTTTTGGGAGATCGTCAGCGGGCTTGGGTGGTGAGGTCGCTCATCGGCCTTGATGTCCGTTGGCCCCGAACATGTCTGTTTCTCGCGTCTGTGTCCGATGTGAGGAAACCTCTGCTACGTTCCGTTCTGATAGCTATGTCCCCATTTGATCGCTATCGGCACCGCAACGGCGGTGCGGACCTGTTGTGCACGGAGAAGGGTGAGGTTCCGCTAATGTCCGATCATCTACCGCAACACCGAACTGTCAGCCAAGCAGCAGCTCAACCAGGGCCGCCGGGACGGCGCCGGCGGGCACGCTGGCTTGTGGTCGGGCTGACCGGAGTGACCGGACTGGCCGCCGTCAGCGGCGCCGTCGGCGTCACCGGAGCGTCCGCGTTTGCCGGCGTCAACGACCGCCTCGAAAAGGCCGCGCAGCAGTTCATCGTCGAACGCGGTCGAGTAACCGGCGACGACAACGGCGGACAGGACCCCGGCGGACAGGCCCCGGGCGGTGACAACGGCACGGATCACAAGGGCGACGAGCGGGCGGTGCCCTGTGATCCCGATGAGCTGATCGCCGCGCTCGTGCACGCCAACGCCGGAAACGGGGCGACCCTCAAACTCGCCGAGCGATGCACGTACACCCTCACCGCGTTCGCTCCGATCGTCACACCGCCCGGGACCAGCGGCCCCAACGGCCTTCCGGTCATCACCAAACCCATCACCATCAAGGGCGAAGGCGCCACCATCGTCCGGGCGGCGAACGCCGAACCGTTCCGGATCCTGGAGGTCGGGGTCGGCGGAAACCTGAGGCTCCGCGATGTCACCATCAAGGGCGGTTCAGCGACCGTTTCCGGTGGTGGCGGGATCCGGGTCAGCACCGGTGGCGAGGCCACCCTCGAGCACATCAACGTGGTCAACAACCGGGCCGCCGGCGCCGGTGGTGGGATCGCCAACTACGGCATCACCAAGATCAGCGGCAAGACCGAGCACGGCAAGGACTCGGCCACGAGTGGCCCCCCCAAGAACGGTGCGCCGAACGCCGAGGCGCCCAACGCCCAGGCGCCGAACGCCGAGGCGCCCAGCAACGGGCCGGCGGCGCAGGCGCCGGATGGTCAGGGCGGTGCGGCGGAGCCGTCTGCGGAGAACGCCGGCACGGGTAAGAACTGGGACGACAAGGGCAAGGGCGAGTACGAAGGCAACGAGACCACGATCAGCAACAACGCCGGCGTGATCAGTGGCGGAGGCATCCACAACAACGGCTACCTCACCATGGAAAACACCCGACTGAGCTACAACGTCGTACGCAACTCCGGCGGCATTGGGATCACCGGTAACGGCGGCGGGGTGTCGAACAGCCGCGTCGCCGTGCTCAACGATGTGCGCCTCGACCACAACCTCGCGGACTTCCGCGGTGGCGGTGTCGTAGGTGGACTCAACTCCACCACCAAGGTCACGAACGCTGATATCAGCGACAACACGGCCAGCAACGAGGGTGGCGGCATCTTCAGCGACGGCGAATTCCACCTCAAGCACAGCAAGGTTGACCGCAACTCGGTCTTCCAACGCGGCGGCGGCATCTACAACCAGATTGGCCAGATCGTCATCGAGGACAGCAAAATCAGCGAGAACATCGTCCGATACGAGCACGGCGGCGGCATCTATGTTGGCACCGGCACTGTCGTGCTGCTGCGGAGCCAGGTCGAACGGAACAAGGCCGTAGGCCCGAACTCGCAGGGCGGTGGAATCTACAACCGCGGCACGCTCAGCCTCACGGAATCCAAGGTCGTCCAGAACGATTCCACCCTGCCGCCCGGCGGGATCTTCACCACCAACAACCTGGTCACGGTGGATCAGAACTCACTCATCATCAAGAACCGACCCACCAACTGCACCGGCAGCGACCAACCCGTTCCCAACTGCTTCGGCTGACCCCAACCACAGATAGCGGGAGCCTGGCGGCAGCCGCCAGAAGCACCGCACATCCGGCCCCGCCCGGGTTTGATCAACCAGATCAGACCCGCGGCGGGGCCGATCAGCGCGTACGCCCCCAGTCGCTGGCCCGAACGGTGGGACTGCTCATCGCACAGAACGTGATCACGCGCTCTCAGGGTTGCCGGATTGGGCGATGAGCCGGCGGATGGCCGGGGCGGGGTTTCCGGGAACGTGAGATTCGGGCATGTATTTCGGCACTGCTGGAGGGGAGAGGCGGCAATGCTGGTAACCGGTTATCTCGGCGCGGTGCTCATCGGTGCTCTCGTCGGCCTGCTCGGCCGACTCATCCTGCCGGGGAGGCAACGGATCGGCTTCTTCGCCACGTTCGTCATCGGGGTCGGCTCGGCGGTGCTGGGCACAGTGGTCGCCAGGGCGCTTGACATCGACGACGGGGCCAGCGTGGAGGTGTGGGTGCTGCGCTGGGACTGGGTCGTGCTCGCGATCCAGGTCGGCGTCGCGATCGTCGTCGTGGCGCTGGCGAACATGCTCACCTTCACCCGGCTTGCCGGCGGCGACGACACCCCCCGTCGGCGGGTCCGTCGCAGCCGGGCCAAGGGCTGAAGAACTTCAGGACCAGAGCAGATCAGGTGCCCAGCCGGGCCAGGATCTCCCGGGCGGTGGCCTGTTGGGGATCGCGGCGGCCTGAGCAGGCCGCCGCTACGATGCCGGGATGAGCAGGTTCCTTGCGCTCTTCAACGGCGCGGCTGACGAGGTCGGCAAGGCCGAACTCACCGAACAGCGGCAGACCGAGTTTCTCAAGGCGTGGGCAGCATGGGCGCAGGCCAACGAGAAGGCCATCGTCGACCCCGGCGCTCCGCTGAACGCGAAGAAGCTGGTCACGGCGCGGGGTGTCGAGGACTTCACCGACGCCCTGACCGCATACACCATCGTGGAAGCGGACTCGCACGACGAGGCGGTTCAGATCTTCTCCGGGCACCCGCACCTGGGGCTGTTCGCCGGAAACTCGATCGCGGTCCTGGAGTGTCCGCCCCCGCCCGGCTGACACTCGCGTCGTACGGCGGTGGTCTCCTGCGGGGTCTGTCATTCGCGGCCCAGCCAGGTGGCGACGCACGCCTCATTGCCTTCGGCGTCGGCCAGGACCCACCACCTGGGCGCGTGCGCGTCGGAGACCAGGGTGCCGCCGGCGGCCAGGGCGGTGGCGATGCGAGCCTCTGCCTGATCGTGTGGGACAGCTATGTCGAGGTGCATGCGGTTGCGCTGTGGGCGCGACTCGTCCATCGGCTGCAAACCGAAGCCGGGGCCGCGGCGCGACGGGTCGAACAGGTAGTCGTCGCCGATCTGCCGATAGCCGAGCAGCGCCTGCCAGAACGGCAGTACGTCCGCGCCGGCGAGTGCGTCGAGGGTGACGTTGATGAGTTGTACGGCGGTCGGGTCGGCGGGGATGCCCAGGTCCTTGGCGGCGGCCGAGATGCGTCGGGCCAACGAGATGTCGCGCCGACTCAGGCTCACCGTGACGCCGGTGCCGCGCAGGTCGACGGTGAGGTACTGCTCCTGGGTCTCGTCGGTGAGCCGGCCGATCTCATCGACGAGCGCGATGCCCTTGGTCAGCGAGCCGGTCGGGAAATGGGTCGAGACCAGGTGGTAGAGGGAGCGCCAGTCCTCGACACCGTCGGCCGCGTGGAACTGCGCGGCCGTGATCTGCGCAGTCATGGCAGCGAACCTAACATCGGCGGCGCGACGCCCTCCGAAATCTTCGGCCCAGAGCGACCGCACCCGCCTGCCGTGTCCCCGACCTCGTCGGGCAGAACATCTAGGCTTCCGCCATGCAGATCATCGAAGGCGCGGGCCGGTGGACGGCACCCGCCGGGGATGCCAACGACTGGGTCGAGCAGTTGAGAGTGCCGGACCTGTCGGTGGGCACGTACTGCATCCCGGCGGGTGGTCTCGACGAGCAGAGCCCGCACACCGAGGATGAGATCTACGTGGTCACCGCGGGGCGGGCCCGGATCGTGACCCCGGACGGCGCGGCCGAGGTGGGCCCGGGTTCGGTGATCTTCGTGCCGGCCGGCGAGGAACACCGGTTCGTCGAGGTGACCGAGGACCTGGCGCTACTGGTGGTGTTCGGCCCGGCGTACGGCTCGCGCGCTCCGAGTCGGCGAGCCGAGTAGGAGCGGTGGTCAACGAGGTGTCGTCCGCGCCCGACGTCGGCTGAGCGCGTCGCGAAGGTCGAAGACGACAAGCGAGAGCGGCACGAAGACCCACAGCTGAAGCACGGTGTAGCGGCCCAGTTCCCGGCCAACGTCGACGCCGGCCAACTCGGCGTCGAGGGCGCCGGGGCGCATCAGCTTGATCGCGTAGCCGGACAGCGGAGCGTAGTTGAGACCCGCGCCGATGAACCACAGGCCGATTGCTCGGCCGCCGAGGCCGTCCGATGACGCCAGCAGCCAGCTGCCCAACGTCACCATGGCAACCACGCCGACGAGGAACTCGGCCAGAATGATGAGCCGTCGACGGCGGGTTCCCTGGGTGCCGTACATGTCGACGGCAGCCAATCGACGAACGTTCATGAGGCGATGATGCCACCGGCGGGCAACGTCCGTGCCCCCAGGACCTTAGGATCGGGACGATGCAGGAGGCACGGCTGACGGTTCGGCCAGCGAGTTTGGCGGATGTCCCTTCCTTGGTGGAGTTGCGGCTGGCCAATGCCGAGGCGCACATCGCTCTTGATGCCGACATCTACCGCGTTCCGCAGCGCGAGGCGGTGATCCGCCACTTCGCGGCCATGCTGGCCGAGGACGCGGGTCGCGACGGCGTTCTCGTCGCAGAGAGCGATGGCGGCCGGGTGGTCGGGATGATTGAGGTGTTACGGCACCCCGATCCGCCGGAGCATCAGATCCTGTGTGCACCTGGGCCTTCGGCCCAGGTGCACACAGTGGTGCTGCCCGACGCCAGGGGACTTGGGGTGGGAGCAGCGTTGTTGCGGGCGGCCGAACGGTGGGCGACCAGCCGCGGGATCCGGTACCTGTCTGCCGGCATCCACCACCGCAACGTCGATGCGGTGCGCTTCTACAGTCGGCACGGCTACGCCGCCGCCGGCTTCTCCCTCGGCAAGAGCGTGGGGGATTGAGCGTCACCCTGGAACGCCTTCTCCAACCGCTGGAATTCCTGATCGACGGCCGGCGACGAGGTGACCGTCATCCCTGGAGGTGAGCGACGTACTTGCCGTCGCCGCGGCCTTCGGCGAGCAACTGGTGGACCGCGGGCACGTCCGCGAGCGAGCCGACTTCGGTGATCGCGATGTCCAGTCGACCTTCGGCGATCAGATCAAGGACCCTGCGCAGGCCGGCGGCGGCGCGGTGCGGCGCTGTGGCCCACAGGCGGCTGATGCTGAAGCCGCTGATGGCGAGATTGCCGCCGATCAGCCGTCCTGCCGGTGGCAGCGCGGCCTGGTCCCCACCGCCCGCGTTGCCGAACAGGACGATCCGGCCGCCGGGAGCGGTGACTCCCAGATCAGTCTCGAGCATGGTGGTACCCAACGGATCGAGCACGATGTCCACCCCGGCGCCACCGGTCGCTGCCCGCACCGCCTCGGTCAGGTCCTCACTGCGCGGCACCGCCACGTCATACCCGCTCTTGAGCGCCGAGGCGACCTTGTCGGGGCGGCCCACGGTGCCGATGCGCAGCCCTCCGCCGAGCGCCGGCACCAGCTGGGCGACGGCGCTTCCGACGCCTCCGCTGGCCGAATGCATCAGCACGGTTTCGCCCGGACGGAACCGGGCGGCGTCCTCCAGGAGGAGCAGCGCGGTCGTGAGCATGAGCGGGGCCGCCGCCGCGACCGGTGACGGGACCTTGTCGGGCACCGGCACCACGAACTCGGCCCGCACCCGCACCACGTCGCCGAGGCCGCCGCCCGCGGTGAACGCGGCCACCCGCTGGCCCACGGCCAGGCCCGTGACATCGGGGCCGATCTCCCGGACCGCTCCGGACACCTCCAGGCCCGGCGCGTACGGCCAGGCACCGACATAGCCGGCGTCACCGCGGCGGGCCATCACGTCGAGGAAGTTGATCCCGGCGTACGCCACGTCGATCGTCACCTCACCCGGCCCCGGCCGAGGTTCCTCGACCTCGCGCACCTCCGTGCGGTCCACCCCTTGCGACGGCCCGACCATCATCAACGCGTGCATGGCAACTCCTTCGAAGTTCGTCGTACGACGAAAACCGTACCTTGTTGTACGATGACTGTCGAATGAGAGGTGTGAGATGCCAAGATCACAGCGCCGCCGCCCGACGCTCGTCCATCCGGAGCCGAACGAGTTCGACGTGCTGGACATCCTGCACGCACTGTCCGACCCAACCCGGATGACGATCGTGCAGACATTGCGCGCCGCACCCGAACGCGCCTGCGGCACCTTCCCCGTGGACGTCGCGCCCTCCACGCTCACCCACCACTTCCGGGTTCTCCGCGAGGCCGGAGTCATCCGCCAACGCGAGGACGGCAACCGCCGGTGGACCGCGTTGCGTGGCGAAGACCTTGAAACCCGCTTTCCCCGCCTCCTGGACGCGATCGTGACCGCCTATGAAAGCGGGCTCACACCGCCCCGATGAGCCTCGCGGGCCAGCTTCAGTCGTCGTGCCCGGCACCGCGATCGGGTGCGGTCATGTCGCCTGTCGCGGGGGTGCCGTCGGCGAGCCCGTAGCGCAGGTAGACGGTGCCCTTCGAGCTGGCCACCGGCGGTTCGAGGAGGGTGAGGTTCGTGGGCACCTCGCCACCGTCGAACACCTTCTTGCCGACGCCGAGCACGATCGGATGCAGCCACAGGTCGAGGCGGTCGAAGAGCTTCTCGCGCAGGAGGGTCTGCACCAGGTTGAGGCTGCCGACGACCTTGATGTGCTCGTGTCGGTCCCGGATCTCGCGCACCGCGCCGGCCAGGTCCGGGCCGAGCTGGGTGGACCCGGCCCACGAGAGGTCGGGGTTGCCGTGGGAGGCCACGTACTTCGGGATGCGGTTGAAGAGCGTGGCGATCTCGTTGTCCTCACCACCCTCCTGGTGCGGCCAGTGCGCGGCGAAGATGTCGTACGTGCGGCGGCCGAGCAGGAGGGCGTCGGTGCCCTCGTACGCGGCGAGAACCTGCGACCCGGCGACCTCGTCCAGCAGGGGCGCCTGCCAGCCGCCGAACGAGAACCCCGCCGGGTCCTCGTCGGGGCCGCCGGGCGCCTGCGCGACGAGGTCGAGGGTCGCGAACAGTTCGATGTGGATGAGTCCCATGCCCTACTCCCGGTGAGGTGGTCGTCTCGGTCGGGAGAGTAGTCCTGTGCACGTCGCCAGACTCAGCGTCGCCACGATTCGGGGCAACGCCGCACCCTTTCCGCATGATCCACACCATGTCGGCGAGGTTGGGGTTTCGAGGCGGCTCGGATACCGCCATGTCGGCGAAGTGGAGTGGACCACGCCGTGGAAGGGGTGGACAACGCCGGCCGTTGACGCGCCTCAGCCGCTGACACGTCACTGCTCTCCACCGTCCTCGCCCCTGGCGGCCTGATCCGCCGACCACCACGCCGAGATCCGCCGCCACCAGACGACGTACGACAACCTCGCCGCGCCGTAGAAGCGCGGACGGGCGCCGGGGCCCGTGCTGGGACCTTGCCTGTCGCCTCGGCTGGGGTTGCTGGCAGGCCTACCAGGCTACCGCCCGCCCTGACGCCGATTCCGGTCTCCACAATGCGACCGTTCAGTCGTAGGGGAGTCGGCGCGGTTCGAGTCTCAGCCCTCGACCGAGCTGCCAGGAGGCGGTGGGCCACGCCGCGAGGAAGCCAGTTATCAGGCCCAGCTGACCCGCGAACCAGAACGTCGGGCTGTCGGGTCGCAAGGGTGGTTCCGGAAGGACCACGCGATGCGCGAGCGTCAGCCACACGAACAGCGCGACCTCGAAGGCGGTGATGGTCAGCAGTTCGACCCTGACGACGGTCGACAGCGCGTGCCAGACCTTCGTCACGCTGCGACCAGGTGCGCCGAAGTACCGAAAGAGAACAGCTATCGTCACCGCCGTCAGATAGTCGCCGGCGTAGTCGACCCACAGTGACTCCTGGGCCGGGTCTGATCTGACCACGTACAGGGCGACCTCGGCGACGACGAAGCCGAGGGCGCAGTGGGCGCCGCAGCGGGAGACGTGGGTGACGACGATGCCCCGCCGGGGTCGTCGGGGCTGGCCCTCCTGCCGCCGTCGAGAGAATGCCTCGGGCCTACCCCAGTTCCAGTAGAGGCGGACGGCTGCCGGGCCGATGTAGAGGACGGTGACCAGCCAGACGATCTCCATGACCCGGACCGGCTGACGGTGTCCGCGAAGATAGGTGTCGGCAACGACGATCGCGAAGCTGACGACTCCGACCGCGAGCGACGCCCACGACAGCGCCAAGAGCCAGGTTGGTTGCATCCCGCCCCTTCCGCACGCTGGGCGGCCGGCTCCTCCCGCATCCGAATGTGAGAGGGGGCTCGCTGGCCGGTGTCGACGGCCGGGGGCACTTCGCAGTCTTCCATGCCGTACTCGGCCGCACCGGGAGATCGGGTGTTCCCGGCGGCCGCTGGCAGATGCCGAATCACTGCGACGCGGGCACGTAGGCTCCAGCGCTCGGGGGCGCTCTCTCACCATCGGCTGGACGGTGCCGGGCTGCGCGGAGAAGCTGAGGTCGTCCACCACGATCCGGTCGCCGTACCGTTTCGTCAGGTGCGAGAGCTGGATCATCGGCGGTCCCGGGCGTCCCCGGAGCCCACCGTGGACTCGTCTCCCGGCCGGTCGGCGGCCGGCTCGGGCGGGCCGTCCGGGTCAGAGCCCGCCATCGGCTGCGGACGTCCGGCCGGGGTGAGCCGGGCGGGCCACCAGAACCCACGGCCCATCAGCACCGTAAGCGTCGGCACCAGAAGCGACGACACCAGCAGTGCGGAGATCAGGATGCCGGCGGCGACCGCGAAGCCCATCTCGGCGAGCAGGGCGACACCGGCGAGCGTGAGCGACGAGAACGTGCCGGCCAGGATGACGGCCGCGGCCACCGCCGTCGGGCCGGTGTGCCGGATGGCCAGGCGCGCGGCCCCGGCGGGGGCGTGGCCCGCGCGCGTCTCCTCGCGCAGCCGGTCCACCATCAGGATGTTGTAGTCGGTGCCGATGGCGACCACGAACAGGTACATGAAGATGGGGACGTTGAAGATGATGCCGTCCTTGCCCAGCCCGTCCTGCATCACGAACACCGATGCGCCGAGCGTGGCCAGATAGCTGAGCCCGACCAGGACCATCAGCAGCACCGCGGCGACGATGCTGCGCAGCAGGGCGAGCAGAACGAGCGCGGTGAGCCCGGCGGCGAGCGGGAAGACCAGCGAGTAGTCCTGGTTGACCGCGCTGCGGATGTCGGCGAAGGTCGCGGTCGGGCCGCCCACCAGGGCGTGGGTGCCGGCCGGAGCCGCGTTGTGCGCGGTCGGCCGCAGCGTGTCGGCGACCGTGTCCACCGCCTCGGGGCTGCCGGAGTCGTGGTCGAGCAACATGCTGATCTTGGCGATGGTGCGGTCCGGGCTGTACGACGCGGGGCCGGCCTGGCCGACCCCGTCGACGCCGGACAACTGCGACCGGAAGCTGTCGACGCCTGCCTCGTCGAGCGGCTGCCCGGTGTCGCTGACCAGCAGCACGGAGGTCGGGTTGAGGGCGCCGACCGGGAAGCCGCGCTGCAGGTCCCGCAGGGCGATCGCCGACTCGGTGTCCTGCGGGAGACCGGCGTTGTAGTCGTAGCTGGCCTGGAAGCGCAGCGCGCCCAGGGAGAGCAGCGCGAGGACGACGACCGCGGCGGCGGCCAGCACGCCGGCACGGTTCACGATCAGGTCACTGAGCTTGGCCGACGCCCGCGCCCGGGGCTGCCGCTGCCAGCTTGTGGACGGCCAGAACACCTTCGGCCCGAGCAGCGAGACGATCGCCGGGATCAGGGTGAGCGCGGTGACCACCGTGGCGGCGACCGCGATGGCCAGTGCCGGACCCTGCGCCTTGAACGAGCCGAACGAGGAGAACGCCAGGGTGCTGAACGCGATCACGATCGCCGCGCCGGCTGAGGTGATCACCTTGGCCACCCGGGCGGTCGCGTGGATCAGCGCTGTACGCGGGTCCTCGCCGGTGCGCAACTGTTCCCGGTATCGGAAGAGCAAGAAGAGGATGTAGTCGGTGCCGACGCCGAACAGTACGACGGTCACCCACACCGTGACCGACTGCTCCGCGGTCAGGTCGAAGATCCGCTGGGCGATGCCGATCAGCTTCACCGAGACGAAGACCAGGACACCGATGGTCACCATGGGAAGCAGTGCGGCAACCGGGCTCCGGAAGATCAGCAGCTGTAGCACGATGATCAGGACGACCGTCGCCAGGGCGATGACCTGCTCGGCCGAGGCGAAGGCGTCCTGCGCGTCGATCACGATGCCGACGTCGCCGGTCATGCCCGCTGTCAGATCGGTGTTCTCGAACAACAGCCCGGCGGCGGCCCGCAACGCCCGGCCGGCCTCCTCGGTGCCGGGATCGCTCTGCGGACGGTCGACGGTGACCTGGAGGAGCTGGACGAGGCCGTTCTCCGACACCGTCGCCTTGCTCGCCTGCACCTCGCTGACGTGCGGGATCGCCTTGTCCCGAAGCTGTCCGGCGACCTGCTCGACGAGCTGCTGGTCGGCGCCGGTCAGCGCGGCGCCGTCGCGGCGGCGCACCACGAACGTCGCGGCGCTGCCGCCCCCGCTCTCCGCGAAGGCGGTCTCCTGCACCTTGCCGGCCTGGACGGACTCGTAGTGGGAGGGCAGGAAGTCGGCCTGATCACCGCTGGCGGACAGACCCGGTCCGAAAAACCCTACGATGGCCGCGACGGCCAGCCAGGCACTGATCGTCCACCATGGATGACGGACCACACCTCGTGCCAACGTTGCGTACATCAGTCTCGTCCTTCTCCACCACTCGGCCGGCCACCACCTCGTCTGCCGGTGCGTGCTTCAGCCGATCACGCGGAGTTGAAGCGGCCGTGTGATGGCCTTTCAGGTTCTGTGCGAGTTCGGGTGCGGCTCGCGCGGCGGATCAGCCGGCGATCCGGGTACGCGCACGTCATCCTTGGTGGATTCACAAGGTTTTCCCAACGAACTCACAACGGCGCAGGGTCTCGGCGACGCACGACGCGGGCAGAATGGGGTCGTGCCAGCGCTGCGCGAATGAACCGCTCAGGGGGACGAGTTGTGATAACGCCGGATCGGACGGTCGACGGCTCCGCGTCCACCGACCCCGCACCACGGGTCCTGGTCGTCGATGACGAACTCTTCCTGGCGGACCTGGTCGCTTCCGCGCTGCGCTACGCGGGTTTCGCCTCGACCACGGCCGGGGACTGCGCGGAGGCGGAGGCCACCGTGGCGCGGGAACGGCCCGATCTGATCATCCTGGACGTGCTGCTGCCGGACGGCTCCGGCATCGACCTGTGCCGGCGGCTACGGGAGAACGGCGTCCTCGCCCCGGTGATCTTCCTGACCGCGCGGCGGACGGTCGCCGACAAGATCGAGGGGCTGAGCGTCGGCGGCGACGACTACCTGACCAAGCCGTTCAGCCTGGACGAGCTGGTCGCCCGGGCCCGGGCGATCCTGCGCCGGTCGCAGTTGGCCGCGCCCGCGCCCCCGCCGGGGGAGACCGGCGGGTTGCGCTACGCCGACCTGGTGATCGACCAGGAGGCACACGTGGTGCGCCGGCAGAACGTGGTGATCGACCTGAGCCCCACCGAGTTCAACCTGCTGCGCTATCTGGTGCAGAACGCCGGCCGAGTGATGTCCAAGCAGCAGATAGTCGACCAGGTGTGGGAGTACGACTTCGGTGGCAACCACGGCGTGGTTTCGACGTACATCAGCTATCTGCGCCGCAAGATCGACCAGTTCGATCCGCCGCTGATCCAGACCGTCCCCCGGGTCGGCTACACGCTGCGCCTGCCGGCCGAGTGAGCGGGATGAGCCTGCGGGGCCGGCTCATCGTCCTGGTCGCGGTGCTGCTGGCGGCCGGGATGAGCGTGGCCGCGCTGGCCACCCTGGCCGCGCTGCGGTATTTCCTGGTCACCCGCACCGACACCCAACTCGATCAGCTGAGCACGGCGTTCGTGGCGCAGACGAACAACGGCGACGGGCTGAGCCCGCCCGGCGCCGGCAGCGGCCGGCTGGCCAGCGCGGGCGGTCAGCCGTTCGTGCTCCTGCGGATCCTGTCCGCGGACGGCACCCCGATGCTGGACCTGCAAGATCCGGGCGGGCAGGCATCCGCGATCCGGCTGCGGCCGAAGGATCCCAGCACGAGCAGACCGGACGGCGCGGTGTACGCGACCGTCACGCTGACGGATCGGCAGCCGGAGCAGTGGCGGGTGCGATCCGGCTGGCTGCCCGACAGGCAGACGATCCTGCAGGTCGGCCTCCCGCTCACCCACTACGACGTGGCGAACCGCCAGCTCATCCGTACCCAGGCGGCTGCCTCGGCGGTCATCCTGGCCGCCATGCTGCTGATCGCCTGGTGGCTGATCGGCCTGGGCACCCGCCCGTTGGACCGGATCGCCGAGGTGGCCGCGGACATCGGCGCCGGGCACCTGGACCGCCGGGTGCGCCCGGCCCGGCCGAACACCGAGATCGGGCGGCTCAGCGCGGCGCTCAACGCGATGCTGGTGCAGATCCAGACCGCCTTCAAGGAACGGCAGATTTCGGAGGAGCGGCTGCGCCGGTTCGTCGCCGACGCGTCGCACGAGCTCAACACCCCGGTGGCGACCATCCGCGGGTATGCCGAGCTGTTCCGGCACGGTGCCGGTGCCCGTCCGGCCGACCTTGAGGTCGCGATGCGGCGCATCGAGTCCGAGGCGACCCGGATGGGCCAACTGGTCAACGAACTGTTGGTGCTGGTGAAGCTGGACGAGGGCCGCCCGTTGGACCGGGACCAGGTGGATTTGACCCATCTGGCCACCGAAGCGGCGGCGGACGCCCGGGCCATCGCGCCCGACCGCCCGCTGAGCGTGCAGGCGCCGGCCTCGCTCGTGGTCTCCGGCGACGAGTTGCGTCTGCGGCAGTTGCTGGCCAACTTGTTGTCCAACGTACGTCGGCACACTCCGCCGGGGACCGCCGCCGAGGTCCGGATCTTTACCTCGAACGGCGCCGCGGTGATCGAGGTGGCCGACAACGGCCCGGGCCTGACCGAGGAGGACAGCGGACGGGTCTTCGAACGCTTCTACCGCAGCGCGACCTCGCGCAGCCGGCAGCGGGAGGGCTCCGGTATCGGCCTTGCCATCGTCGCGGCGATCGCCGAGGCGCACGGTGGCACGGCCGAGGTGAGCTCGGTGCCGGGTGAGGGCACCACCTTCACCGTACGCATCCCGCAGGACGAGCAGGCCTGACTCGGGTTATGACGAAAAGACGAGCCCGGCGAGGACGGCGGAAACGGCCCTTCCCGCGTACGGGTGGGCGACTCCCTCCGCTCGGGGATTCGCCGGTCGTGCCGCTCGGTCAGAGTGATCTCGGACATTCCGACGCTCGCCGCCGATACGGAGAAGCCACCCGTGACTCGACCACCACATGCGCAGACCCGGCCCGCCACAGCATCGATGACACCTCGTACGCCCCCACCACCGCCATGGGCACGCCGAGCCGGTCACGTGGCGTGGCTTGCCCCCGTGCTGGGGTTCATCCCGCTGCACATTCCATGGATCCTCGGTATTCCGATGTTCGCCAACGCCGGGCCGTTCGACGAGTGGTACCACGGTCGCGGGCCCGGTGTCGGCGATCATCCGGTCGACGGTGTCCTGGGCATGCCGGCCGGCGCGTTCTATCTGAGCCTCCTGTGTGTCCTCGCCGCGCTCGGTGGGGTATTGGCGCTTGGGCTCATCGGTGATTGGGGAGTGACCTTCCCCCGGTGGGTGCCGTGGCTGCGCGGACGCCGAGTGCCACCGTGGTTGCCGTTGACACCAACGGTGTTGGGATCCGCCCTGATGATCGGCTATTCGGCGACCCTGCCCTGGCAGTTCGCAGCCGACCTCGCGGAGTCCAGCCCACAGGACATCTTCACCCCGACGGGTGTCCTGATCGGCCTTCCGCTCCTTCTGGCCTGGACGATCGCGCTGCCGCTGGCCGGTTGGTCCTACTACCGCCGCACCCGTCTGCCGTGCTGACCTGACCTCTGTCAGGTGCTGTGGGTCGTCGCGACGGCCGTCAGGCCACCAGCGAAACTCGCCCAGTGTCCAGGTCGTAGCGGGCGCCGACGACGCGCAACGCGCCCTGGTGCACCTTCTCCGCGATGATCGTGCTGCGCGTACTGAGCGCCCGCACCTGCGCGGCGATGTTGGCGCACACCGCGTTCTCCACCAGGTCGCCGGGTTGGTTCAGCAGCGGCTCGACCACCGGGCGCAGGCTGTCCACGATGGTGCCGATGTGCCCCGGCGCGGTGCCGCCGCTCTGGATGGCGTCGATGGTGGCGGTGATCGCACCGCAGCGCTCGTGGCCGAGGACGACGATCAGCAGGCAACCGAACTCCTCCACGGCGAACTCGACGCTGCCCAGCAGCAGGTCGTCGACGATGTTGCCGGCCACGCGGTTGTCGAACAGGTCCCCGAGCCCCTGGTCGAAGAGCACCTCCGGGGCAACCCGGGAATCCGCGCAGCCGACGGTGACCGCGAACGGGTGCTGGCCGGCGGCGAGCCGGTGCAGGTCGTCCAGACCCTGGTGCGGGTGCCGGCCGTGGCCGGAGGTGAACCGCAGGTTGCCAGCTTGCAGCCGACGCAGCGCCTCGGCCGGCGTACCGACCGTGTCGTCGGTCGGCTTGGCAACGGCGGCGGCGGACGGGCTTGCCGCGGTCGCTCCAATTGCGACGGCGGCGGCACTACCGGCGGTCAGCAGTGAACGGCGGGACAGTTGGGCACGTGCCACGGAGATCTCCCGGGGGTGAGGGGGTTGCCTAATTTCTACCAGTCGATGCCGTCGGTGACCGTACTGTGATCGTGTTTTGCCGTGACCAGGATCGTCGACCGCCTCGCCGGCGGGCCGGTCGAATCGTCGGCCCGCCGTCGGCTGGCACAGGCGCTGGCGGATCTCCCAGGAAGCAGAGCCGCGCGTGTCCAGGATCATGGTGTCCGCCGGCGCCGCCGAAGGCAGCGCCGGCGGACGATGGACCCTCTCCAACCTGGACTGGCGGCGTCGGGGGTGCACCGCGTTTCGTCCTGCCCCGGAGATGACCTGGGGCGAGGTGGAGGGTCCAATCACCTGTTACGGCCAGGGGGTTGGCCGCACAGGAGATGCGATGGATCAGTTCCTGGTGGCGTACCAACCCGCACCGGCACCTGCGTTTGCTGTGGTTCCCGTCGTGAAGACCTTCCACCCCGGGTCGTCCGAAGCGCTTGCCGTGAAGGTTCCGAGGTAGAACGCGATACCAGAGCTGTTGAAGGCGCCAAGCACCTCAATGTGCTGCGTGCCAGAAGGGATGTTGGTCTTGAGGCAGGTGCCCGGTGGAACGAGAACGGTGGACGCTCCGTTGCCCCAGAATTCGAGGTAGGAACCGTAGTTGCCCTGGGAGCAGAGCTGCACACGCCCCTTGCCCATCGCCGCAGCGGCCGGCCCGGTCGATACGGCCAGCGTCGCCGCCGTGAGCATGCCCGCCGCGGCAACTCCTGTCGCCGTCCTCTTGATTGCCTGGCTGATACCCATGATCCAACCTCTCTGTTGAATGCACCGCGTAACACCGGCCCAAGGCCACAGGTGGCAGCCCTGCCGGCAGGTGGGCGTTCGACTCCGACGCCCCGGCTGTACGACGCAAGCATCTGCACTCCGGTTCAAAATGGAGAGTCCCCCGAGTTGCCGATGCCCGCCGCCTTCAACGGCCTGGCGGCGTCGTGGATGCGCGTGCCCGCGTCGGCGGAGCAACGCAATCAGGCGAAGTCGACGCCGGTGAGCGAGACGGCGCGGTACGCGGCGAGGCGTTCGGCTTGGTCGGTGATGGCCGTGCGCGTGGGGCCGGGCAGCTTGCGCCAGGGCTGAACGGCGACCGTGAAGGTGGTGCCGGACTTGCGGGGGCGCCAGGTGCCGACCAACTCGCCGTCGACCAGGACGCCGCCGGGGCGACCCAGCGCCGGCCACAAATCCTTGGCGTGGGCGGCATCCGGCACCAGAGTTGCCCGGTCCTTGGCCTGGAGGAACAGGTCGAACGGGCCGAGGAGGCGGGTCGACCTACCGTCGGCCGACTCCAACGCCTCCTCGTCGGCGGCCAGCAGCGAGCGCACTTCCCCGTCGACGGTCACCTCGAGCACATCGTCGGGCCAGAGCGCCTTCACGTCCTTGACCGGTGCGTCGAGATAGTCGGCCACCTGTTTCGGGGTGGCCGGGCCGAACAGGCGAAGGTACGCGCGGATGAGGTCGAACCGGTCGCCCGGGGCGGCCGCCCTCCTGAACCCGGTGATGCGCTGCAGGACCGGAGGCGAGGTGTCGAGCTGCAACTCCAGCCCGGCCCGCGTTGTGGCCAACCGGAACGGCATCTCGTAGACGTGGGTGGCGTCGCACGGCCGGCAGAACCGCAGGTACGGCTCGGGCATCACCTCGGCCAGGCGGCCCGAGACGTCTCCCTTGACCGTCGGCTTGGTGACGATGGCCCGCAGGTGAGCGGCCACCTCGTCGAGGGCGGCGAGGTTCTCGATCCCCGCCGCCTTCAACGGCTTGGAGGCGTCGTAGATGCGCTTGCCCGCGTCGGCGTCGGAGAAGGGCTCGACCGCCGCCACCACCTTCCCGACGTCGGCTCGACGATAGAGGTGGGGGGCACCGCGGATGGTCCAGAGCAGGATCAGATCCTTGGCGGACAACGCGGTCACGTCGACCCCGCGTACCGCCAGCGCCCACCGGGCACCGTCCGGTCCGGTGTTCTGCACCCCGATGTCCAGGACGGCGGTGTCGGCGAGCGTGCCCTGGTCCCGGTCGAGCTGCTGGGCACGGACGCGGAAGTTCATCACCTGGCGCCGATCAACCATGCCTGCACCCTACTGAGCAGCGGCCGGAGCCATCCGCGCACGCGCCGCCGGTAGGGCTAACCCGACGTCCGGTCGGGGGTGGACCGGCTCGAAAGCCTCTCTGGTCCGCCATAACGTCGGATCACGTCGGGCGGGCCCGACAGCCGAAAATCCGAGCAGGGAGTACGACGTGGCCATCCGCATGACGCGCACACTGCTGGCGTCGATGGTGGCCCTGGTCGCCGTCGCGGCAGTGCCGACCACTGCCCAGGCGGCAGTGCCGGCCACGGGTTACGAGGCGTTCTTCGACGACCTGGTGCCCGCGCAGTTGGCGAAGTACCGGATTCCCGGTGCCGCGGTCGTCGTCGTCGACGGCCAGCACCCACTGTTCGCCCGGGGATACGGCCTGGCGGACGTGGACGCCCGCGTACCGGTGTCGCCGGACAGGACCGGCTTCTTCATCGCCTCGAACGCGAAGCTGTGGACCACGACCGCGGTGCTGCAACTGGTGGAGCAGGGCAAGCTGGACCTGAACACGGACGTGAACAACTACCTCACCGCCTTCAGGGTTCGCGACACCTATCCGGGTCAGCCGGTGACCATCGCGCACCTGCTCACCCACACGTCCGGGTTCGTCGACGAGATCGTGGGGGTGGCCGTCCGCGACCCGGCCGACGCGCCGCCGCTGGCCGAATACCTGGCCGAGCATCAGCCCGAACGGGTCCGGCGCCCCGGCACGCTCGCCTCGTACGACAACTACGGGTTCACCCTCGCCGGCTACCTCGTGCAGGTCGTCTCCGGGGAGCCGTTCGACGAGTACGTGGCCACGCACATCCTGCAACCGCTCGGTATGTCCGGCTCGACCGCCAGTCAACCACCCGCCGCCGCCGTCCAGGCCACCCTCGCGCGTGGCTACCGGCCGCAGGACGACAGGCAGGTACGAGTGCAGGGCCAGCACGGGCCGATGGTGCCGACCGGCGCCGGTGTGGTCTCCACCGCCACCGACATGGGTCGCTTCCTCAGCGACCAACTCCGTACGAGTGCCTCCGCGAGCCGGTCACACCTGCTCGGTCCGGCCGCGCTCCGCCAGATGCAGACGCGACAGTTCAGCCACGATCCGCAGTTCCCCGGCATGGCCTTCGGCTGGCAGGAACACCCCCGCGACGGGCAGCACGTCCTCGACAAGGATGGCGATGTTCCGGGCTTCCACAGCAACGCGGCACTGCTGCCCGACAAGGGCATCGGCATCTTCGTCGTCACCAACGGTGACGGCGTGGACGGCACCGCCTCCTGGGCCAACAAGGAGGTCGTCGACGAGTTCGTGGACACGTTCTTTCCCGGCAGTGGCACCGCGGGGGGCGCCGCCGGCCGGAACCCGGAAATCGCCGGCGACCTCGACCAGTACGAGGGTGCCTACCGGGTGACCCGTACCGCGGAGGATCTCACCAAGGCGGCGGCGCTGATGTCCTCGGTGTCGGTCGAGGTCGGCCCCGACAACACCCTCACCACCCGAGGGCCGCTCTCGGCGGACCCGGACAAGGCCACCCAGCACTGGACGCCGATCGGGCCACGGTTGTTCCAGGAACGCGGCGGCCAGGACCAACTGGGCTTCCGCGTCGACGGCGATGGGCAGGTCATCGCGCTCTTCGACACCACCAACCCGACCATCGCCTACCAACGACTGGCCTGGTGGCAGTCACCCACCCTGCACCAACTGCTCCTGGTCGGCGCGCTGACGGTCCTGCTCCTCACGCTGCTCTACTACCCGATCGCCGCGCTGGTCCGCCGGCTACGCCGCGGCAGCCCATCGGCCGGCACCCGATGGAGCACCACCGCGCGGCTCGCGGCGTGGGTCACCGCCGCCCTCGCCGCGGCGTTCACCACCGGCCTCGCTGTGGTGTTCTCCGACGGCAATCGGCTGCTGGAGAGCATCGTGCTCGGCAGGTCGCCACTGGTGATCACCGTCCTGGCGTTGTCGACCACGGCGCTGGTCACCGCGGCGGCCACCATCACCGGGACGGTGGCGGCCTGGCGTCGGGGTTGGTGGACCCTGCCCGGTCGCCTGCACCACACCGCGGTCTCCCTCGCCGCGATCGTCTTCCTCGGCGTCCTGTCGATCTACCACCTCACGCTCGCTTGACCTTGACACAGTGGCAAGGTCTTCAGTGGGGCGATGAGGTGGTTCCGATGACCATGCCGAGAAACGGCACGAACACGATGCGGGCTCTCCAGGGGCTGGAGAACGCCGACTCGTCGGTGCGGCTGCGAGCAGCGCTGGCGGTCGGCACGACCCCTGATCCGCTGTTGATCGACACGCTCGTCGAGCGATGCGCGATCGAGCCAGAATTCTCGGTGCGCGAAATGCTGACCTGGGCACTCCTGCGCCACCCAAAGTCACTGACGGTTCCGAAGCTCGTCGCCGAGCTCCGGTCGGGGCGTACGCAGGCGCGGAGCCAGGCATTGCACACGTTGTCCAAGATCGGGGATCGGGAGGCGTGGCCGGCGATCACCCGGGCGCATCTGACCGACCCCGACGACGAGGTGGCACGCAGCGCCTGGCGGGCGGCGGTCGTCCTCGTTCCGGAAGGCGCGGAGGCCACCCTGGCCGACGTGTTGTCGACACAGTTCGGGCGGGGTGAGCGTGCGACGCAGTTGAGCCTCAGCCGGGCGCTGATCGCGCTCGGCGAGGTGATCGTGCCGATCCTGCGCGCGGCGACGACGGATCTCGACCCGCGCGTACGCGCGCACGCGCTCGCCACGCAACGGCTGCTGGTCGACCCGGACGCCGGCTTCGAGTTCGCGATCGAGGAGGCGAAGCGCGTCGTGGCTCTCGGCGGAATCAGTGCGGACGGGTGATGGGCAGTGCTGATCGGTGAGGTGGCACGACAGTCCGGGGTCAGCGCGCGCATGCTCCGGCACTACGAATCGCTCGGCCTGGTGCGGCCAACCGGCCGTACCGGCGCCGGCTACCGGGAGTATTCCAGCGAGGACCTCCGGCTGATCTTCCAGGTCGAGAGCCTGCGGTCACTGGGGCTGTCGCTGCGCGACGTCCAGCGCGCGCTCGATGATCCCGCCTTCACCCCCTCGGGGCTCGTCGCTGACCTGATCAGCCAGACGCGACGACGGATCGCGGGTGAGCTGGAGTTGCTCACGCGACTCCGTCGGATCGGTGCGGCGGAACCCGCCGACTGGGCGGACGTCCTCCAGATCGTCGCACTCCTGCGGGCGTTGGGGTCGGCGAGCGCGGGGAGGCGCCTGCGCGCGGCCCTGTCCTCGGTCGACGAGGCCCCGGTGCCGGTGGGGGCGCTGGTCGAGGCGGCGCTCAACGAGACGGATCCGAACGTCGCCGGGGCCCTTCGCTGGGCTCTGGCGCAGTCGGGCGACGACGGGTTGGCGCTGCTGGCGGACGGCCTCGGCGCACCGGTGGCCGAGGTACGGGAACGTGCCGTTCGGGCCATCGCCGAGATCCCGACCGCGAACGGGACAGCGCTGCTGCAGGACGCCCTCGCGAACCCCGACATCGCGGTCCGCAGGTGTGCGGCCCTGACGCTCGGGCCACGGGGCGTGGCCGAGGCGGTCCCGACGCTCGTCGACATGGTCGTCGAGGAGGCGAATGACGTCGACGCCGCCGACGCGTTGAGCGCGCTGGCGAGTGATCCCGCGTTGGCGGAGCAGATCGCGACCACGCTCGTCGAACGCCTCGCCCACGGGCCCGTCGGGTCGTCCGTCCGGCGTCGGCTGGCGCAGGCGTTGGCGGACATTCCGGGACGCACGGCCGCGCGTGCCCTCGTCGACCTCGCACAGGACGACGACCGTGCGGTCGCGCTCACGGCGACCTACATTCTCCAGGTACGCGCAGACTCTCCATGACACCCACCAACGGGCCGGGCAGGTCTGAACGCCGCGTACCCCGATGACCTTGAGCTACGGGCCCTGCCTGGTGGGGGCGGTGATCGGGCTGATCGCGGTGGCTCTGGCCGTTGTCGGCCTGGTCACCGTGATCCATTGGGCGCGGTAGGCGCATCGGACCTTTCGCAGCGAACCGGGCGCATTGGGTGGGCGCACCGCATAGCGTCACGGTGGCGGCGGCGCCGCCCGTCACGCCCACCCGAAGGGACCGGACATGGACCGTGTCGACAGTGTGCTCCTGCCCGAGTTGGACGGGCCGGTGCCGGCGACGCTGCCGAGCACGCTGGGCCTGCTGAGCCTGGCCCTGGGTGTCGGCGCCCTGGTCGCGCCCGGTCGCCTCGCGCGACTGACCGGGGTGGACGACTCCGCGGCCGCGCGCGGGGTGATCCCGGCCGTCGGCCTGCGCGAGTTGGGCAGTGCCGTCGGCCTGCTCAGCGGCCGACGCCCGGCCGGCTGGGCGTGGAGCCGGGTGGCCGGCGACGCCATGGACCTGACCCTGCTCGGCCGAGCCCTCGCGGACCGCGGCGGTGAACGACGCCGCCGGCTGGCACTGACCACCGCCGCGATCGCCGGCATCGCCGCCGTCGACGTGCTCGCCGCCGTACGGATCCGGCGAGCCCAACGGGCCCGGGCGCGGATGATCCGGATGGACGTCGGGGTGACCGTGAACCGGTCACCCGCCGAGGCGTACCGGTTCTGGCGGGACGTCGAGAACCTGCCCCGGTTCATGGCGCACCTGGAGTCCGTACGCGCCGACGACCTGCGCCGCTCGCACTGGATCGCCCGTGGCCCAGCCGGGCACCGCGTCGAGTGGGACGCCGAGATCATCGATGACCAGCCGAACAAGTCGATCACCTGGCGTTCGCTGCCGGGGACCCGGGTGCCCAACGTCGGGCGCGTCCAGTTCGTGCCCGCCCCCGGTGACCGGGGCACCGAGGTCCGGGTGGAACTGCGTTACGCCCCGCCCGCCGGCACGCTCGGCCGGGCGGTGGCGAAGCTCTTCGGCGAGGAACCCGAGCAACAGGTCCGTGACGACCTGCGCCGGTTCAAGCAGGTGCTGGAGACCGGCGAGGTGGTCCGGTCCGAGGGCAGCCCCAACGGCATCTCCGTACGCCAGCAGGCCATGCAGCGTCCCGCCCAGCCGCTGCCGGCGTCCCGCCGCTGACCGCCCCCGCTCCGAAAGGGACCGACAATGAAGGCCACCGCCTGGATGGGCACCGACACCGTCAAGGTGATCGACGTACCCGATCCGAAGATCATGAACGCCCGGGACGCGATCGTCCGGATCTGCACCACCGCGATCTGCGGCTCCGACCTGCACCTCTACCACGGCTACATCCCCGCGATGCGCAAGGGCGACATCCTCGGCCACGAGTTCATGGGCGAGGTGGTGGAGGTGGGCCCGCAGGTGCGCAACCTCAAGCCCGGTGACCGGGTGGTGGTGCCCTTCCCGATCTCCTGCGGGCACTGCTCGTCCTGCCAGCGCGGCCTCTACTCGGTCTGCGAGAACTCCAACCCCAACGCCGGCATCGCCGAGAAGATCATGGGCCACTCGCCGGCCGGCATCTTCGGCTACTCCCACCTGCTCGGCGGGTACGCGGGCGGTCAGGCCGAGTACGCCCGGGTGCCGTTCGCCGACGTCGGCCCGGTCAAGGTGCCCGACGAGGTCCGCGACGACCAGGCGGTCATGCTCGCCGACGTGTTCCCGACCGGCTACATGGGCGCCGAGATGTGCGACATCAAACCCGGGCAGGTGATCGCCGTCTGGGGCGCCGGACCGGTCGGACTGTTCGCCGCGGCCAGCGCCCGCCTGCTCGGCGCGGAGCGGGTGATCGTCATCGACCGGTTCCCGTACCGGCTGCGGCTGGCCGAGGAACACCTCGGTGCCGAGACGATCAACTATGAACAGGCTGACGTGCTGGACACGCTCAACGAGATGACCGCCGGCCGGGGGCCCGACGCGTGCATCGACGCGGTCGGCCTGGAGGGACACCACGGCAACGCCGCCATGTACGCGTACGACCGGGCCAAGCAGGCCACCCGGGTCGAGACGGAACGGCCGTTCGCGCTGCGCCAGGCGATCCTCGCCTGCCGCTCGGGAGGGGTGATCTCGGTCGTCGGGGCGTACGGCGGTTTCGTCGACAAGTTCCCGATGGGCGCGTTCATGAACCGGTCGCTGATCATGCGGACCGGCCAGTGCCACGTCCAGCGCTACACCCGGCCGCTGCTGGAACGGATCCAACGCGGCGAGATCGACCCGAGCTTCGTCGTCAGCCACCGGATGCCGCTGCGCGACGCCCCGAAGGGCTACAAGATCTTCCAGAAGAAGCAGGACGACTGTACGAAGGTGTTGCTCACCGTCTGACCGGGCCGACCCGCCAACATTCGGTCAGCGTCTCCCACCTGCCGGGACGGCGGCGATGATCGACTCCAGATCGGCGACCTGGCGGTATCCGCTCGACGGGTTACCGCCACGTCGCCGACCCTGCGTTGATCTCGAACCTCAGCCTCGGACCTCAGCCTCCGGCCGGCGACGCGCTCCGCGACCTCCGGCCGCGCCTCCTGTTGGTTGCCGGCTAACGTGTCGCCATGCATGGTGGTGACACATCGATGCCCGGGACGGCAGATCTCACCGTTGCGCTGCGGCCGGTCACCGAGCCCGACCTGGCGATGTTCCGCCGGCTCTGCGTCGAGCCGGAGCTGATCGGGCTGGACTGGGCCGGCTTCCGCGACGCTGAGGCGCCGGCTCGGCGGTTCGCGGTCGACGGCTATCTCGGCGAGGACGACGGGCGGCTCATCGTCGAGGTGGAACAGGAAGGTGCCGCCGCCGGTCTCGTCAGCTACACGTCCGGGCGCTACGCCGGGCGGGCGTCGTACTGGGAGATCGGGATCGTCCTGTTGCCGCCGTGGCGGGGGAGGGGCATTGGCTGGCGCGCGCAGGCGCTGCTCTGCGACTACCTGTTCCACCACACCCCGGCGCAGCGCATCCAGGCCGGCACCCACCCAGAGAACGTGGCCGAGCAACGGGCGCTGGAGAAGGCCGGCTTCCAGCTCGAGGGGATCGTGCGGGCCAGCGAGTTTCGGGCTGGTCAGTGGCGCGACGGATACCTCTACAGTCGGCTGCGCGACGACCCGTCCCCCTGGGCTGCGGCGACGGGAGGCTAGGGCCTGCGTCAAAGCCATCGGTCGAGCCGAGGCGGAGTCCAGGTGGCGGTCCGGCAAGGCGGAAATCCGTCTGGATACCGGTGTTGTACCCAGACGAATTTCCAACGCGGCCGGTCGTCGTCTGGGCCCGCCGCAGGCCGGCCAGGGGCTTTGACAGGCCCTAGCGCGGGCGGACTCCCGGCTCCACCGTCAGGGTCCCCGCGGCGGCATCGATCGTGGCCCGCGCGCCGAGCGGAACGGTGAGCTGCCCGTTGCCATGCCCCAGCCGTAGCCCGCCCAGCACCGGCACGCCAAGGTCGTACAGGCGGTCCTTCAGCACCGCCGCCGCGTCCCACTCGCCCGGCTCACCGACGCTGTTGGTGATCTGGCCGATGACCACCCCGGCAACCCTCGACAGCACGCCCACCCGGCGCAGCTCGGTCAGCATCATGTCGTAGCTGTACGGAGCCTCGTCGACATCCTCGAAGAAGAGAATGGCGTCGTCGAACTTGGGGATGTCACCCGCGCCCAGGGAGGTGGAGAGCAGGGTGAGGCAGCCGCCGAGCAGGGGGCCCGATGCGCGCCCCGGCACCAGCACGGGGGCCGCCGTCTCGGCCGGGTCCCGGGTGATCGTCACCGGTGCGGTGGTCATCACCGCCCGGCGAAGCGCCTCGGCCGAGTCGGGGCCGGTGCGATCGTCGGACCAGTTGACCATGGGGCCGTAGAAGGTGACCAGGCCCGTCTCGCGCCAGAGCTTGCCGTGGATGCTGGTGATGTCGCTGAAGCCGACCACCACCCGGGGATCCCGGCGAACACCGGAAACGTCGATGCGATCGACGATCCGCTGGGTGCCGTAACCGCCGCGGGCGGCGAAGACCGCGCGGATCCCCGGATCGTTGAGCGCGGCGTTCAGGTCGGCCAGCCGCTGCGCGTCGGTGCCGGCCAGGTAGCCGTACTTGGCGAAGACGTGCGTGCCCAGCTCGACCTGCAGGCCCCAGCTCCGCAGGATCTCGATGCCACGGGCCATGTTCGTGGGGTCAGGGGTGCTGCCGGGCGACACGACCCGGACCCGGTCCCCGGGTGCCAACGCCGGAGCCCGCAGCGCGCGTCTCGCGCCACTCGGCGCAGCCTGCGCGGACGCCGCCTCGGCAGTGCCGACGAGCACCGCGCCGCCGGCAGCCGCCGCTCCCATCCGCAGCATGTGCCGACGGGACAGGGGCACCCGCGCGGACCCCTGGGTCGAGGCTGGGTCTGTTCCAGAAGTGGCCACGGGCGTCCCCTCATCGTGATCAGACGATCTACGAGCCGCCACAGCCTACGACAAACATGAATGCCACGCGGGGTCCACAAAGGACATCGGTGGCAACGGGCGGACTTCCCGCACGGCGTGACCTGGCTCAGCAGGCAGCCCGAGTGGCGTGCCCGGTTCACGGCGGCTTGTGGTGCCCCGCCCGCCGACGGCGGGAAAGTCCGGGTCCGCGCGCGACCCCGTTTGTCGCCAGGGAGCGTGGGAACTCGGCCCGTTCGTCCGCAGGCAGGCCCGACGGCATGTCGAGGAGACCGAAGGAGCGGAGCATGGAGTACGAGCAGATGATCGCCACGGTACGACAGCGCGCGGGTCTCGGTGAGAACGAGGCCGTACGGTCCGTCCAGGCCGTCCTGTCGGTGCTCGGTGAACGGCTCGCCGGACAGGAGGCCGACCACCTGGCGGCACAGCTACCGGAACGGTTGAACGGGTCCGTCACCCGCAATCCGGAGGGCCGCCGCTGGGACGTCGGCGAGTTCCTGAAGAACGTCGGGGACCGCGAGCAGGTCGCGAACGCCGACCAGGTGCGTCAACACGCCCAGGCGGTGTTGCGTACCGTCGCCGAGGCGCTCGATGACGACGAGCGACACGACCTGCTCGCCCAGCTTCCCGGCGGCATCACCGATCTCTTCGGCGTTCCGACCCCACGAGGCTGAGCCCCGGGGTGCTCACGGGATGGGCCACTCGTGCACCGGCCGGTTGCTGTGCATGAGGTCCACATAGTGGCGGACCACCTCGCGCAGCGCCGCAGGCCGGTCCAGGTGGTCGGCGGACTCCAGCCGGTGCAGCGTCTCCACCTGCCAGGTCGCGCCGTTGCGGCCGGTCAGGCAGCGCTGCTCGATCACGCCGAGCAGTCGGTCGCGTTCGCCCGGGTCGAGCCCCCACCGGTCCAGGCCGTGGTGCGCCAGCGGGAGCAGCCGGCGCAGCACCAACTCGGTGACCGGCAGGTAGCCGAGGCCGGGCCAGAAGACCTGCGCGTCGATGCCGTGCCGGGCGCAGTTGGTGAAGTTCTCCTCGGCGGCGCTGAACGACATCTGCGACCACAGTGGTCGGTCCGACTCGGCCAGGGCGCGGACCAGCCCGAAGTAGAAGGCGCCGTTGGCGATGGTGTCCAACACGGTCGGGCCGGCGGGCAGCACCCGATTCTCCACCCGCAGGTGCGGTCGGCCGCGCGACACGTCGTACACCGGGCGGTTCCACCGGTAGACGGTGCCGTTGTGCAGGCGCAGCTCGGCCAGGTTGGGCACCTCGCCGGCGGCGAGGGCCTGCGTCGGGTCCTCCGGGTCGCAGACCGGCAACAGCGCCGGGAAGTACCGCACGTTCTCCTCGAACAGGTCGAACACGCTGGTGATCCAGCGTTCGCCGAACCAGACTCTGGGGCGTACCCCCTGGGCTTTGATCTCTTCCGATCGGGTGTCGGTGGCCTGCTGGAACAGCGGGATGCGGGTCTCGCGCCACAGCTCACGCCCGAAGAAGAGCGGCGAGTTCGCGCCGACCGCGACCTGGATGCCGGCGACCGCCTGGGCGGCGTTCCAGTAGTCGGCGAACTGGGCCGGGCTGACCTGCAGGTGGAACTGCGTGCTGGTGCAGGCCGCCTCCGGGGTGATCGTGTCGGCGGTGACCGCCAACCGTTCCACGCCACTGATGGCGATCGGCAGATCCTCACCGCGGGCGGCGAAGATCTGCTCGTTGAGCAGCCGGTAGCGGGGGTTGGCCGAGAGCGTCTCGGCGGTCAGGTGCTCGGGGCGCAACGTCGGCAGGATGCCGATCATGACCATGTGCGCGCCGATCGCGCGGGCCTTCACCTCGGCGGCGTTGAGGCTGGCCCGGACGCCCTCCTCGAAGTCGGCGGTGCCGGTGCCGGTCAGCCGGCGCGGTGGCACGTTGATCTCGATGTTGAACTGGCCCAGCTCGGTCTGGAAACTCTCGTCGGCGATGGCCGCCAGCACGTCGGCGTTGCGCATGGCCGGGTTCGACGCCTCGTCGACCAGGTTCAGCTCGATCTCCACGCCGGTCATCGGCCGGTCGACGTCGAAACGCGACTCGCGCAGCATCTCGGCGAAGACGTCCAGGCAGCGGCGGACCTTGTCGCGATAGCGGGCCCGATCCTCCCGGCTGAAGGTTCGTACGCCGACGTCCTCGCCCATGGTCACCACCCTGTCACCGCTGGTCCCCCTAACCTCGCATGTGATCGGCGGGCGGGGGAAGACCCGATGGCCCATTCCTACCCAGTTGCCCGCCCTGCTAGGCCCTTCGACCCGCCCCGATAGCATTGCGGTCCGAGAGGTGGTGGCGTGGGGATGCGCGAGAAGGTGACCGGGTTGTTCGTCGCGGCGGCGATCGCCGAGGCCTGCTCCTGGCTGGCCCTACTGGTCGGCATGGTGGTCAAGTACGGGCCGCCGGGCAACGAGGTGGGCGTGCAGATCTTCGGGCCGATCCATGGCGGCCTGTTCATCGCGTACGTCCTGCTGGTGCTGGCCGTGGCCCGGCTGCACCGGTGGAGCCTGCTGGCCACGGCGGTGGCCCTGGTCAGTGCGGTGCCGCCGTTCGCCACCCTGGCCTACGAGCGTTGGGCCCGTCGCCGGGGGATGCTCGGCGTCGACCGCCAACCGGCCCGCGAGCCCGCCTCGGTCGGCTGAACGGGTCGGTTCATCCCGGTCGGCTGACCCCGCTGACCGCCTGCCCGACCGATCAGGTCAGCGCGGCGCAGGCCGTGACGCCGGCCAGCAGCAGCGCGCCCAGGAACGCCTGCAACAGCAGTGGCGGCCCGAGATGCGACCAGAGCGTCGCGGTACGTGGCGTGAGCAACTGCCCGGTGGTGAGGTTGACGATCCGCTCGATGCGGGGCGGCAGCTCCGGATCCCGTTGCGGGCGCAGGGTGAGCTGCACCTGGTCGGCCGGGTGCAGGGCGCTCTGCGGCAGGTGACCGTGCAGCTCCACCTCGCAGAGCTGGCCGGCGGTGTTGCGCAGGCGCACCGGGACGACCAGGTACTCCGGGCCCTGCTTCAGCTCCTTCCAGCGTCGACGCGTGCCGCCACCGCCGAAGGAGAAGAGCGAGCGCAGCAGCAGTGCGGGTAGCCGGGCGAACGCCGCCGCGGCGAGCACCGCCACCAGCACCGGCTGACCGATGCGTACCTCCCGGGTGTAGCCGTCGAGTAGGCGGACCAGCCGCCCGGTGACGATCCGTTCCGTCGGGTGCACGATCCGTCGGGTATCGAGTCCGCTGTCCATTCCCACCACCGAGAGTCCGCTTGTGTTCACAGATCGTATCGACGTCCTGGGTTGAACGACGTGAATGAAAACTGGTCACGGGCTCACGGCGGCGAGGTGACATCCCGGGCGAGGAGGGTAAGCGGGGGGCCGAGCTGGAAAGGGGTCGAGCATGCAGCTGTCCTTCCTGCGCCCGCTCTACGACCGTCCCGGGCCGTGGTGCTCGGTGTATCTGGATGCCTCCGCGGACACGGAGGATGCCCACGCCGCACTGGACCTGCGCTGGCGAGCCCTGGAGCGGCGCCTCATCGAACAGAGAGCCGACGAGGCGAGCATCGCCGCGCTGGACCGGGTGATCCGTGGGCACGACCCGATGGTCGGCGACTATGGCCTGGCGGTCTTCGCCAGTCACGGTCGAGTGGTGCTCTCCGAGTACCTGTCCGCGCCGCCACTGCGCGATCTGGCCAGTTTCGCGCCGCTGCCACACGTGATGCCGCTGCTCGCCCAACGGGGCGAACAGGTGGCCTGGGTGCGGGTGATCGCCGACCGGGTCGGCGCCGACGCGATGGCGGTCAGCGCCGGCGGGGTGCCCCGGCGGGCGCACGTCGCTGGGCGCGACGCGTACCCGCTGCGGCGGGCGAAGCCCGGCGGCTGGTCGCAGTCGCGCTACCAGAGGGCGGCCATGGAGGCCTGGCACCAGAACGCCGGTGACGTCACCGCCGCCACGGTGGAGCTGGCCGACCGGGTCGGGGCGGACGTGGTGGTGGTCGCCGGTGACGTCCGGGCCACCGGAATGATCGCCGCGCAGATGCCGGAGCGCTGGCAGGACCTGGTGGTCCGTACCGACGCCGGATCACGAGCCGGCGGCGCCGACCAGACGATGCTGGACGACCTCACCGTGCAGACCATCGCGGAGATCGCCGACCAGCGGATCAGCGCCGCCCTGGACAAGTTCGGCGTGCAGGAGGACGTGGGCGCCGGCCTCGACGCGGTCGTCTCGGCCCTGCAACGTAACCAGGTGGACACCATGCTGATCGTGGACGACCCGTCGGCCGACGGCGAGTTGTGGATCGGCTCGGAGGCGACCGAGATCGCCGTCGACCCGGGGCAGTTGGCCGCGATGTCGGTGGACGACCCGCAACGGGTACGCGCCGACGCGGCGCTGGTCCGCGCACTCGTCGGCACCGACGCCGCGTTGACCGTGCTGGGCGCGGACGAGGCGCCCGAGCTGACCGACGGCGTCGGCGCGGTGCTGCGCTACGTCGACCGGAGCACGCCGGGGCGCGGCAATGGCTGAGCGCCGCGTGGCGGACCTCGTGGTGCAACGGCTCCTGGCCTGGCGGGTGCCCCGCGTCTTCGGCTACCCGGGGGAGGCGATCGCCCCGCTGGTCGACGCGTTGGACCGTACCGGCGGCGATCCGGCGTTCATCCCGGCCCGGCACGAGGAGACCGCCTCGTTCATGGCCACCGGGCACGCCAAGTTCACCGGCGGCATCGGGGTCTGCCTGGCCACCCAGGGTCCCAGCGCCGTCCAGCTCCTCAATGGGCTGTACGACGCCAAGCTGGACAGCAAGCCGGTGGTGGCGATCGTCGGGGAGGACATCTCCGGGCCGCTCGGCGACGCGCACCAGGAGATCGGGTTGAGTCGGCTCTTCGGCGACGTCTGCAACCAGTTCGTCCGGTACGGCCGCAGCCCCGAGCACGTGGCGGCGCTGCTGGACCAGGCGTTCCGCACGGCGGCGGCGACGCGCAGCCCGACCTGCGTCGTGTTGCCCCGGCAGTTGCAGGAGGCCCTGGTGCCCGACCTGCAGGCGTCCGCCGTCGGGGTGGTCACGGCGACCCCGGGTGAGCCGCTGGCCCGGGTGCTGCCGCACGAGGTGGACCTCGACGCCGCCGCCCAACTGCTCAGTGGTGGCCAGCGCGTCGCGATCCTGGTGGGCCAGGGCGGTCGTGACGCGGCCGTCGAGATCGTCGAGCTGGCCGATCGGCTCGGCGCCGGCGTGGCCACCTCACTGCTGGGCAAGCCGATTCTCGACGAGCGGTTGCCGTTTCACACCGGGGTGCTCGGCGAGGTCGGCACCCCGGCCGCCGCCGAGCTGATGGGTGGCTGCGACACGTTGCTGATGGTCGGCACCAACGACCCGTGGACCGACTACTTCCCGATGCCCGAGCAGGCCCGCACGGTGCAGATCGACATCGACGGCCGACGGATCGGCACCCGCTACCCGGCCGACGTGCCGCTGGTCGGGGACGCCGCCGAGACGCTGCGGGCGCTGCTGACCCGTCTGCGCGGCCGGCCGGAGCAGCGGTGGCGTAGCACTGTGGAAGGTTCGGTGGACCGGTGGCGTCAGGTCGCCGCCGACCGGGCCGCCGCGCCCGCCGACCCGGTCAACCCGCAGCTCGTACTCCAGGAGCTGTCCGCCCGGATGCCGGGCACCGGCTCGGTCGCGGTCGACGTCGGGTCGGTCCTCTACTGGTACGCCCGGCACCTCACCCTGCCACCCGGGGTGAACGCGCAGCTGTGCGGCACCCTCGGCTCGATGGGCTGCGCGCTGCCGTACGCGGTGGCCGCCAAGCTCGCCGCCCCCGACCAGCCGGTGATCGCCTTGCTCGGGGACGGGGCGATGCAGCTCAACGGGCTCGCCGAGCTGATCACCGTGTCGCACCACTGGCAGAGGTGGGGTGATCCGCGGCTGGTGGTGCTGGTGCTCAACAACCGGGATCAGAGCGGCATGGGCGGCGGCCGGGAGATGTCCTCCGACCCGAGCCAGCGCCGCCCCGACGTGCCGTACGCCGGCTGGGCCCGCCTGCTCGGGCTGCACGGTGTGCGGGTGGACCGCCCGGAGCTGGTCGGCGCGGCCTGGGACGAGGCGTTGGCAGCGGACCGTCCCTGCGTACTGGAGGCCGTCGTCGACCCGGCGGTGTCGCTGGCGCCGCCGGAGCCGGCGTTCGCCGACCTGCGGGACCTGTACGCCGACGGTGCTCCCGCCCGGAAGGTCCGCGAACAGGTGGAGGTCACCGCGAACGCCGAAGATCTCGTTTAGCCGCCCTGGCCTCGGGCATCAGTAGCGGCCCGACGACGCTGGAGGTCCGATGTCCGAGCCCGCTGACCGCCGCTACGGCCCCGCGCCCCTGCCGCGGCCCCGCGGCCCGATCTCCGCGGCGGTGCTCGGCGCTCTGCGGCGCCCGCCGCACGACCTGCCGCCAGATCTCGGCGTCGACCTCGACCCGGCGGACCCGATCACGGACGAGGACCTCCAGCTGACCCTGTTCCTCTGCTACGAGCTGCACTACCGGGGCTGGCGGGGGGTGGACGAGGCGTGGGAGTGGCAACCGACGATGCTCGCGCTGCGGGCCCACGCCGAACGACCGTTCGAGGCGGCGTTGCGCCGGCTGGTCGGCTCGCCGTCGGTGCCCGCCGCCGGGGTGGCGGCCGGCCTCGCCGAGCTGGTCGCGGCCGACGACGGGCCGCCGCTGGCCGCGACGCTGCAACGCCGCGCCGACCTCACCCAGTTCCGCGAGTTCGTCACCCATCGCTCCGTCTACCACCTGCGCGAGGCGGACCCGCACAGCTGGGCCCTGCCCCGCCTCGGCGGCCCGGCCAAGGCCGCCCTCGTAGAGATCCAGACCGACGAGTACGGCAACGGTCGGCTGGACCGGATGCACGCCGAGCTGTTCCGGTGCACCCTGCAGCGGCTGGGCCTGGACATCACCTACGGCGCCCACCTGGACGAGGTGCCCGCGGTGACCCTGGCGACCAACAACCTGATGTCGCTGTTCGGGCTGCACCGACGGCTGCGCGGCGCGCTGCTCGGGCACCTGGCCGCGTTCGAGATGACCTCCTCGCTGCCGAACCGGCGCTACGGCAACGGGCTGCGCCGGCTCGGCTTCGACGAGGTGGCCACCCGCTTCTACGACGAGCACGTCGAGGCCGACGCGGTGCACGAGCAGATCGCCGCCCACGACCTGTGCGGCGGCCTGGTCCGCGTCGAACCGGCCCTCGCCCCCGACGTGCTCTTCGGCGCGGCGGCCGGGCTCGCGGTGGACCGGCTGTTCGCCGGGCACCTCCTGGACAGGTGGGCCGCCGGCCGCAGCTCGCTGCGGTCGCCCGCCCCGCCACCCCAGCCGTCCGCAGTGCTGCCGAGCGTGCCTATCGCCACGACGGCGTCGGCGGCTTTGGCGCCGCCGGCCGAGCCCGCCGTCGCCTGACCGGGTCAGCCCTCGCGGGTGGTGCCCGCGCGGAAGTTGACCACCTTGTGGGTGCCGTCGCAGAACGGCTTCAGCGCCGACTTCCCGCACCGGCACAGCGCCACCGTGCCCCGGCGCGCGTCGATGCGTTCGCCGCCCGGGGTGACCAGGTCGAAGTCGCCGCGGACCAGCAACGGTCCGTCCTCGTAGGGGGTGATCGTGGCGGCGGCGGGCTCGCTGGTGTCGTCGGTGCGCATGGCCCCGGAAGTGCCCGCCCTGGCCCCGGCGAAACCCGTGCCGCCGTCGCGGGGCGATCGCCCCCGGTCAAGCCGCTCCGACCGCCGGCGGCCGATCGTCGCCGAACGCCGGTGATGACCGGGGCACCCCGCTGACCAGCGGAATGTGCTGCCGGGTGGGTGATGCCCCGTTTGAACCCCATCGGTACGGGAAGCCGGGCCGCGTGGTGAGCGAACGAGGCAAGGTGGGGCCGGTGCACAAGGTGCACGAGGGGCTCACGGCCGATGGCGCCGGTCTTGCCGGCGACCGGGTCGTGGCCGCGGGCAGCGCCGCCCGGGTGCTGGTCGCCGCCACCGCCCGGGCGCTGCGTGGGGTGGACTGCGCCGACCTCGGGCACACCGGGCCGACGTCCAGGTTCCCGGGCGCTCCGGAGCCGGTACGCCGCGCCGCGGTCAGCCGGGCCGCCGGTCGGGTCGCGCTCACCGTGGCCCAGGTCGACGAGGTGGACGCCGCCCGGGTGGCCCGCTGGTTCGTCGACCAGTACCCCCGTCGGCGCTACCCCGGGGTGCTCATCGGTTCGCCGCACGGTGCGGCCGCACACCTCGCGGTGGCGCTCGGCGTGCCGTGGTTGCCCGCCGGCTTCGAGATGACCGTGCACTGGTCCGACGGCGCGGTGGACCGCCCGGCGGACGCCCTGGAGCACGGCGCGGCACTCGCCACCCGGCTGCTCGCCGGCAACGCCGACCTGCACCTGCGCCAGGTGCACTGCCCAGCCAGCCGTGGCCCGCTGACCGGGGCGACCGTGTCGCTGACCGCCGCGTGGAGGGCCCTACCGGCCGCGTACGCGCAGTTTCTGGCCGACCGGCTGGTCCCGGGCGCCCCGGTGCTGCTGGTCCGGGACGCGCGCACCTGGCCGGTGCTGGAGCGCGGCCCCGGCCACAGCTTCCAGGTCGGCTGCCCGGCCAGTGGGCTCGACCCGGTCGACTTCCACCCGGACAGCCACGCGCTGCGGCAGGTGCTGCGCTCCGTGGGTGGCGACGCGGCCCGGTGGGAGCCACCCGAGGTGTCCGTGCCGTCGGGTTACGCCGAGCACGGCGTCGACTCGGGCTTCGAGCTGGCCGCGCGGGACTGGTCGGCACGGCACGAGCACCCGCTGCACCGGGTGCTGGTGCCAGGGCCCGCGGCGCTGAGCGCGGGCGTGGCCGACCTGTACCGGCGGTGGCTGCGCCGCGCCGGCAAGACCGGTGACCGGCTGGTGGTGGAGTGCGGCCGGTTGCTCGATCCGTGGCAGGTGGTGCGGGCGGGGCTGGTGCCGTACTGGTGTGAGAACGCCACCCGGCGCAGTGTCGACGAGGCCGAGTGGTGGCTGGCCGGCAGCGAGGCGTTCAGCTCGGTGGACGTGCTGCCCGAACCGCCCGGGGTGCGCTCGCCCGCCCTGGCCGGGCTGCCGCAGTGGCTGGCGGTGGCCGGGTTCGGACGGCGGCGTCGGGCGTTGGACCGGACCACCGCGCGGGGCTACCCGGTCACCTCGGTGCCCACCCGCCGGGCCACCGAGGTTTTGCGTGCCCAGCCGTACGACCTGCCCGCGCCGCCCCCGCTGGGGGTCGCCGAGGCGTTGGCCGTGCTCCGCGACAGCGGCGGCCACCAGGGGTTGCTGGTCTCCTGAGGCGAAGCACGTCGAAACTTCCTCGCGAACCCGGGGTCCCGTGATTGAGTACCTACGGAGCGGGAACATCGCTGGCTGCGACGGCCTGATTGCGCTGCGCAGAGGCGGTGTCGCCCGCTGGCATCCCAGTCACTGACCCACTTTTCCGGCCCGGTGCGTGGCTCGACCACGCGCACGACCGGTTTCCCGATCCGGGCGGGGGACCTTCCTGAGGGAGGCGCGGATGTTCGGACAGACGAGCACGACCACGACCACACCACCGCCCAACGATCGGGGTCTGGAGGACCTCGACGCGGCGGCACTGGCGTACGCGGCCCGGATCGCCGGGCTCCCGCCGGAGCGGCGGGGGGAGGCCCGGGACGACCTGGTGCGCTTCGCGCTGCCGTTCGCCGGGCGGCTGGCCCGCCGGTACCGGGGACGTGGGGAGCCGCTGGAGGACCTGGAGCAGGTGGCCCGGCTGGGGCTGGTCAACGCCGTCGACCGGTATGACCCGGAACGGGGCTCGTTCACCGCGTACGCCGCGATCACCATCGTGGGGGAGATCAAACGGCATTTCCGGGACCGCACCTGGGGCGTACACGTGCCCCGCCGGCTGCGTGACCTGATCCTCGAGGTGGGGCAGGCCACCGCCGCACTGACCAGCGAGTTGTCCCGCGCGCCGTCGGTGGCCGAGCTGTCGGCCCGCCTGGAGACGCCGGAGGAGGAGATCCTCGCCGCGTTGGAGTCGGCGGCCGGCTACAGCCCGGCCTCGCTCAACGCACCGGTGGGCGGGGAGAGCTCCGCGGAGTTCGGTGACCTCGTCGGCGAGTCGGACAACGCGTTGGAATCGGTCGACGACCGGGTGACGGTGAGCGGTCTGCTGCACCGGTTGCCCTGGCGTGAGCGGCGGATCCTGGCGATGCGCTTCTACGGCAACCAGACCCAGGCGGAGATCGCCGCCCGGTTCGGCATCTCGCAGATGCACGTGTCCCGGCTGCTGTCGCGGGCGCTCACCTGGCTGCGCCAGGCGATGCTCGCTGACGCGCCGCCGCCGTGGCAGAACGGCGCCGCCGAACCCGACCCGGGCAAGACCCGGATCTCGGTGAAGCAGAACGGCGACCGGGTGGTCGTCGAGGTCGGCGGCGAGATCGACCGCGACGGCGCGGACCAGTTGCGCCGGGCCATGCTGGAGGCGGTCACCGGTCAGCCCAGCGAGGTGGTCGTCGACCTGGTCGGCGCGGGTGGGTTCGACGCCGGTGGGATCGCCGCGCTGATGGCCGGGCACGAGGCGGCGGAGCGGACCGGGGTGCCGCTGCGACTGACCCGGGTCCAGCCCGCGGTACGCCGCTCACTCACCGCCGCAGGCCTGGCGGCCGCCCGGGACTGAACCGCCGCCGACGCCGTCCGAGGCCACGGCAGGCACGTCGACACGATGAGGGCCGACACCCAGCGGGTGTCGGCCCTCACGGCGTACCCCGGTCAGTGTTCCTCGGGGTTGCCGTCGCTGTGCGGGTGGCGCCAGCGTTCGTGCGGCTTCGGCGCGTCCTCGGCGTCCTTGGGCGCGTCGCTCTGCTCGAAGCTCGGCCGGCGGACGCCCTCGGGCTCCGGCACATCCACCGGCCGGGCACCGGAGCGCGGCGCCGGCTGGTAGTCGGTCGCGTCCTGGGCGCCGTGCGCGCCCTCGGCGGCCGGCGACTCCGGGGCGTGGTGTTCCAACCGAAACTCCTCGGCGAAGTGTTGCGGCGGCTTGGTGGTGCGCTGGGGCAGGTCCCGGCCCAGATCGGCGACGAGCGGGCCGTACTTCAGGTCGAACGCGGGGCGTTCGGACCGGATCCGGGGCATCCGGTCGAAGTTGCGCAGCGGCGGCGGGCAGCTGGTGGCCCATTCGAGGGAGTTGCCGAAGCCCCACGGGTCGTCCACTGTCACCATCGCGCCGTAACGCCAGGACTTCCAGGCGTTGTAGATGAAGAAGAGCGTGGACAGGCCGAGGATGAAGGCGAAGATGCTGGAGATGGTGTTGAGCGTGGTGAATCCGTCGCTGGGCAGGTAGTCGGCGTACCGGCGGGGCATGCCCTCGTTGCCCAGCCAGTGGTGCACCAGGAAGGTGCCGTGGAAGCCGATGAACATGGTCCAGAAGTGCGCCTTGCCGAGTCGTTCGTCGAGCAGTCGTCCGGTCATCTTGGGCCACCAGAAGTAGTACCCGCCGAAGAGCGCGAAGACCACGGTGCCGAACACCACGTAGTGGAAGTGCGCCACCACGAAGTAGCTGTCGTGGGTGTGCCAGTCGACCGGCGGGCTGGCCAGCAGCACCCCGGTGAGACCGCCGAGCAGGAAGGTGACCAGGAAGCCGATGGCGAACAGCATCGGTGTCTCGAAGGTGAGCTGCCCCTTCCACATGGTGCCGATCCAGTTGAAGAACTTCACGCCGGTGGGCACCGCGATCAGGTAGCTGAGGATGCTGAAGAACGGCAGCAGCACCTGGCCGGTGGCGAACATGTGGTGCGCCCAGACCGTCATGGACAGCACGGTGATCGCGATGGTGGCCAGCACGATCCCGGTGTAGCCGAAGAGCGGCTTGCGGGAGAAGACCGGGATGATCTCGGTGATGATGCCGAAGAACGGCAACGCGATGATGTATACCTCGGGGTGGCCGAAGAACCAGAACAGGTGCTGCCAGAGCATCGGGCCACCGGTGGCCGCGTCGTACACGTGCGCGTTGAGCAGCCGGTCGGCGGACAGCGCCAGCAGCGCGGCGGCCAGCAGCGGGAAGACGAGGATCACCAGCACGCTGGTGAACAGCATGTTCCAGGTGAAGATCGGCATCCGGAACATGGTCATCCCGGGGGCGCGCAGGGTGAGGATCGTGGTGATCAGGTTGACCGCGCCGAGGATGGTGCCGAGCCCGGAGATGACCAGGCCGACCACCCACATGTTCGCGCCCACCCCGGGGCTGTTCTCGACGCTGCTGAGCGGGTTGTACGCGGTCCACCCGAAGTCCGCCGAGCCGCCGGGGGCGAGGAACCCGCCGACCACCATCAGCCCACCGAACAGGTACAGCCAGTAGGCCAGCGCGTTGAGGCGGGGGAACGACACGTCCGGTGCGCCGATCTGGATCGGCACGATGAAGTTGGCGAACCCGAACGCCGCGGGCGTGGCGAACAGCAGCAGCATCACCGCGCCGTGCGAGGTGAAGAGCTGGTTGTACTGCTCGGAGGAGAGGAACTGCATCCCCGGGCGGGCCAGTTCGGCGCGCATCAGCATCGCCTGTAGCCCGGCCAGCAGGAAGAACCCGAAGGACGTCAGCAGGTACAGCAGGCCGATCTGTTTGTGGTCGGTGGTCGCGAGGAACTTGATCAACGAGCTGCCGGGGACCGGTGCCCGTACCGCTCCGGGGAACCCCCCGAAGCGGGCCGGTGCCAGGATCGCCGGGCCCCGATCGCGACCGGGTTCCGTGGTTACCCGCTTGGGCATGGCTGCTCACCCCGTCGTGACGGCAGAAAGGACGGGCGTGCCTACCCGACCCTCTCACCATGTAACCAGCCCAGAGCGGGAATTTCGGTCAGATCGCCAGTACCGGCGCGAGCGGCTCGAACGGTCAGGTCGCCGGCAGCATCGCCCAGACGGCCTTACCCGGACCCGCCGGCACGCTGCCCCAGCGCTGGGTCAGCTCCCGCACCAGCAGCAGGCCCCGGCCACCCTCGGCGTACAGATCCGTCCCGCCCGCGCGGGCCTGGGCGCTGCTGCCGTCCACCACCGCGAGGTGCAGGTACGGCCGGCGCAGGGTCACCGTCACCTGCATCGGCGTGCCGGCGTGCCGGACCACGTTGCCGACCAGTTCGCTGAGCACCAGAGCGGCCGGGCCGGCCGCGTCGGGCAGGTTCCACCGCGCGCACGCGTCGGTGACCAGGTCCCGGGCCCGCCGGCAGGCCCCGGCCACCGGATCCAACCGAGCCCGCATCCGCAACGCGGACGTCGCGCCGGCCGCCCGGGTCGCCTCGGCGCAGTCCGACGACACCGGGACCACCCGGCAGGTGGTCGACTCGGCCAGCCACCGCGCGGCCACCGGCGAGGGTGAGCAGAGCACGACCGGCACGGCCGGCCACTCCTCGGCCCGGCGGGCGGTCGCGGCGAAGACCGACAGCGCCAGCCGGTCCCGAACGTCGACCTCGGCCAGGTCGACCACGAGCGCCTCGGTCCCTTCGACGAGAGCGCCGTTGAGCGCCTGGTGCACCGACCGCATGGTGCCCAGGTCCAGTGCGCCACGGAGCCGGACGACCGCCACCGGTGCCGTGGCGCGCACGTCGCAGGTGATCCGGCTGGACATCGGCGCCCTCGATTCGCTGCTGGGTCGGGATCTGCCAACTACCCGAGGCCACGCGACACCAAACCGGGCCGACGGCGGAGCGAGGCAGGTCACGGCCCGCCTCGGCAGGTCACCGACGGGGCCGCCCGGTGAGGAGACCCAACGCGATCATGCCGACGCCGAGGCCCAGGTGCAGCCAGCCGTCGGCGTCGTTGACCGGTAGGACGTTCGCCGCGGTGTCGTGGTCCACCGCCAGCCCGTACAGCCACAACACCAGGTAGACGGCGCCGCCGCCGATCAGGAACGCCCGAGCGCCGGTGACCGTCCGCGCCAGCACCAGACCCGCCACCCCGAACGCCAGGTGCACCAGGTTGTGCAGCACCGACACCTGGAAGACGCCGAACAGGTACGCGCCGGAGCCGTGGCCGGCGAAGCGCAGGGCGTCCATCCCGGTGGTGATCCCCGGCACGAAGCCGAGCGCGCCGACCAACAGGAACAGCACCCCCACCGACGCCGCCGCGCGGCGGACCGGCGGTTTGCCGTCGGCCGGGTTGGGGCGGGCCCGGGAGTGCGCCATCGGTCCGACCATCACCGGCTCCTCGCTGGGCGGCGGGCATGAGCGCTGCCGGGCTACCCGCTGCCGCCACCGACAAACCGCCGCCGACGCTCAGGCCGGGCCGACGGTCAGGCCGGGAGCAGCCGTGCCGCGCTGGTCCCTTGGCGGACCCGCTCGTACAGCTCGACGTAGCGCTGCGCCATCACCTCGGGGGTGAACCGCTGCGCGGCCACCCGCCGGCACTCGTCGGGGTCGAGCAACTCGGCGGAGAGTACGAGATCGTCCAGTTCCTCCTCGTCGGTGGTGAGCAGCCCGGTGCGGCCGTGCTCGATCAGCTCCGGCAGGCAGCCCCGGCTGGTGGCCACCACCGGGGTTCCCAGGGCGAGGGACTCGACGACCGCCGTGCCGCCCGGCTCCTCCCACCGCAGCGGGAACAGCGACGCGCGGGCAGCGGCCAACAGGTCGTCGCGCTCCTGACCGGCCACCGTGCCGACCCAGCGAACCAGGTCACCGTCGACGTGCGGCGCCACCTCGTCGAGGAAGAACCGCACGTCCGGGTTCTGCCGCGCCTCGTCGCCGGCCGCCGCCAGATCGGCCGGCCGATGGTACGGGCCGACCGGCCCCGCCAGCACCAGCGGCAACCCGACCCGATGCGCGAGACGGGCACCCACGTCCTGCCCCTTGCCCGGGTTGATCCGGCCCAGGATGAGCAGGTGCTCGCCCTTGTCCGGTCGGGGCCGCCGGTCGGCGTCCAGGGCGAGCGGGGTGGACAGGTGCACGTGCCCCACCGAGTGCTCCCGCAGCGCCAGGGGGGCCCGGGCCAGCTGCGACGCGGAGACGCCGTTGACCCGGACCCGGTCGCCGCCGTCCAGGCTGCCGTAGAGCGCCGGGTGCTTGGCCAGGTCCCAGTGCAGGGTGTGCAGGGTCGGCGGGCCGGCCGGTCCCATCGCGGCGAGGGTGGCCAACCCGACCGCCTCCACGTGGTCGTGCACCAGGTCGATGTCGTCGCGGGAGTGCAGCTCACGAACCACCCCGGCGAGGTGCGCCTGGGCGATCCCGCAGACCTGGTTGTACGGCCGCTGCAGGGCCGCGAACTGCCCGTCCGCGAAGACCGACACCTGCTCGTCCACCGGCAGGGTGCTGCTGCCCACCGAGGCGAGCACCACCCGTACACCGAGTCGCCGCAGCTCCGGCACCAGCGTGGCGATCACGTTCTCGATGCCGCCGTAGCCGGGCGGTGGCACCGACAGCCACGGGCCGGCGTTCATCAGCACGGTCAGGCTCATTCCGCCCGTCCCTTCCGGCCGCTTACTGTGCGCCCGGTTCGCGACTGCGGGGCTCGCAGGATCGGCTCACTCCTCGCGGTCACGGTGCCTCCGGTTCGCGACTGCGGGGCTCGCGAGATCGACTCACTCCTCGCGGTCACGCGGCGGCCACCCGCCGGCGGGGCACCCGGTGGCGCAGCTCGGCCAGCGGCGGGCGCTCCTCGATGGACACGTCACTCACCACGATCTCGCGGTCGAGGTTCGGCAACGTGTCCGAGCCACCGCGACGGAACTGGGTCAGCATCGCCTCCGGCGCCAGCCCGGGGGTCGCCCACCCGCGCCGCTGCAACCGGGACCAGGCGGTCAACATGATCTGCGCGGACATCCGGCCGAGGGCCGCCGTGTCCTGGTGCCGGTGCTTGCGCTCACCGAGGTCGACCTGCGCCATCGCGTCCAGGCCCACCAGGTCGAGCAGGTCGATCATCATGGCCGTCTCCACGCCGTACCCGGAGACGAACGGCACCTGGGCCAACACGTCGCGGCGCCCCGCGTACTCGCCGGCGAGGGGCTGCACGAAGCCGGCCAGTTCGGGCCAGAAGAGATTGAGCAGCGGTCGGGCCATCAACTCGGTCACCCGGCCCCCGCCGTCCTGCTCCACGTTGGCGGTGCCCACCAGCGGCCGGTGGTAGAAGCCCTTCACGAAGTCGACCGACGGGTCGGTCAACAGCGGGCCGAGGAGCCCGCTCACGAAATGCGGCCGGAACTCCCGCAGGTCGGCGTCGATGAACGCCACCACGTCACCCTCGGCGGCGGCCAGACCGGCCCAGAGCGCGTCGCCCTTGCCGGTCAGCCGGGGCAGCCCGCGGGTCATCGCGTCCTGGCTGACCACCTCCGCGCCGGCGGCACGGGCCACCTGGGCGGTGCGGTCGGTCGAGCGGGAATCCACCACGATCAGCTCGTCGACCAGGGCGACCCGATCCATCAGGTGCTCCCGGATGGTCGACACGATCGCGCCGACGGTGGCCTCCTCGTTGCGTGCCGGCAGCACCACGCTGACCCGGGTCCCTCCCTTGGCACGCAGCAGCCGGCGTGCCGGCCAGTCCGCAGCAGACGTCGTCCGGTACGTGGCCCAGGCCTCCACCACCGGTGACACGCTCGGTGTCGTATCCCGCACGGGCACCCCTCCGTTCGAGCGTGGAAAAACCGAAATTGGTTGTTCCCATTCCTCAGCGCGCGCTAACCGCTTTCTTGGCAACAGCTTGATCACGGGGGTGACGCTGCCGCGTTCCCGGGGGATGAACGTTTGATTGCGCACACCCCAGGGGACTGCTCCCATCACATAGGAAACGTCTGTGGAGGGGTGTCGGATGCGTGCATGCCGGGTGGGTCTGGTCGGAGCCGGCGGAGTGGCACAACGTCACGCGCGGGTGCTGACCGGGTTCGACGACGTCGAGCTGGTCGGGGTCACCGACGTCGCGCCGGAGGCGGCGTCCGCGCTGGCCGCACCGCACGGCGCGCGGGCCTGCGCCGACGTCGCCGAACTGCTGGCCACCGGCCCGGACGCGGTGTACGTCTGCGTTCCGCCGTTCGCGCACGGCCCCGCCGAGGAAGCGGTCATCGAGGCCGGGGTGCCGATGTTCGTGGAGAAACCCGTCGCCGTCGACCTGGGCACCGCCGAGCGGATCGCCGACCTGGTCGCCCGCACCGGGCTGCGTACCGCCGTCGGGCACCACTGGCGCTACCTGAGCGTGCTCGACGAGGCCCGCGAACTGCTCGCCGGCCGCCCGGTGCGGATGGTCAGCGGCGCCTGGCTGGACAAGGTGCCCCCGGTGGCGTGGTGGGCGCGGCGGGACCGCTCGGGCGGCCCGGTGGTCGAGCAGGCCGCCCACGTGCTGGACCTGATCCGCGTGCTGGCCGGTGAGGTCACCGAGGTCACCGCGTACGGCAACGGCACTCCGCCGCCGGTCGACGGTGCCGACATCGACTCGGTGACCACCGCCGCGCTGCGCTTCGCCGACGGTGCCGTGGGCACGCTCAGCGCGGCCTGCGTGCTCGGCTGGAAGCACCGCGCCGGCCTGGAGATCCTCGCCGACGGGCTGGCCCTCGCCCTCACCGAGGACGGCCTGTCGATCCGGGACGCCGACGGTGAACGACACATCCCCGCCGACCCGGAAGCCGCCCGGGTGGCGGTGGACCGCGCCTTCATCGACGTCGTACGCGGCATCGGCGACGACGTGCGTGTCCCGTACGCCGAGGCGCTGGCCACCCAACGGCTGGCCCTCGCGGTGGCCGACTCGGCCCGCAGCGGCGCGACCGTGCGGCTCGCCACCGCGACCGGCCCGGCGGTGCTGAGCACGGGGGTGGCCGTCGATGCGTGACAAGGTCGTGGTGGTCACCGGGCCCGGCCGGGTCGAGGTGGTCGAGCAGGACGCCGCGCCGCTGCGCCCCGGCACGTTCCGGGTCGAGACGCTGTTCAGTGGCGTCTCCGCCGGCACCGAGCTGAGCTACGTCAAGGGCACCAATCCCTACCTGAACGTCACCTGGAACGCCGACCTGGGGCTGTTCCAGCCGGGCGCGGCGAGCACGCCGTACCCGGTGACCCGCCTCGGCTACATGCAGGTCGGTCGGGTGGTGGAGAGCGACACCCCGGCCGTCGCGGTGGGCACGGTCGGCGCGATGACGTACGGGCACCGCACCGGCTGGCTGGCCGACCCGGTCGCCGAGCGGTTCGTGGCGCTGCCCGACGACCTGGACCCGCTGCTCGGCGTCTACGTCGCGCACATGGGCCCGATCTGCGCCAACGGTCTGCTGCACGCCGCCGCCGACCTGCACGGCGTCGACGTGCGCGCGCTCGGCGACGGGGTACGCGGCCGACGGGTCGCCGTGGTCGGCGCCGGTGTGGTGGCGCTGCTGACGGCGCTGCTCGCCCGACGCAACGGCGCCGCCTCGGTGGTGGTGCTCGACCCCACCCCGCAACGCCGTGACGTCGCCGAGGCGCTCGGCCTGGAAACCCTCGACCCGGACGTCGACGACCCGGCCGTCGTGCTCAAGACCCGCTGGGCGCACACCGCCGGTGACCGGGGCGCCGACGTGGTGTTCCAGTGCCGGGGGCAGGCGTGGGCGTTGCAGCTCGCCCTGCGGCTGCTACGACCCCAGGGCACCGTCATCGACCTGGCCTTCTACCAGGGCGGCGCGGAGGCGGTCCGGCTCGGTGAGGAGTTCCACCACAACGGGCTGTCGCTGCGCTGCGCGCAGATCGGCCGGGTGCCGCGCGGGCTCGCCCCCACCTGGGACCGCGAGCGGCTCTCCGCCGAGACCGTCGACCTGCTCCGCACGTACGGGGACGTGATCCGCAAGCACCTCGTCTCGGCGGTGGTGCCGTTCGAGGAGGCGCCCACCCTGCTCACCGACCTGGCCGAGCGTCGCCGCCAGGAGCTTCAGGTGGTGCTGTCCGCCTGACCTCGGGCGGAGCGCGCTCGCCGGTCGACGGGGCGGGTTACCGTTCCCGGCATGAGCACCCCGAAGGGCCGGCCCGTCGGTCTGGCCGCGCTGCTGCCGTACCTGCGGGAGCACCGCGGCACCCTGGCCGTGGTGGGTGCGCTGTCGCTGGTCGGCGCGGCAGCGTCGCTGGCGCAGCCGCTGCTCACCCGGTCGGTGCTCGACCGGATCGGCGCCGACCACCCGGTGTCCGACCTGGTGGCGGTGCTGGTGGCGCTCGTGGTGCTCGGCGCGGCGATCGGCGGGCTGCGCGACTACCTCCTGCAACGCACCGCCGAAGGGCTGGTGCTGGGCACCCGGCGATGGCTGGCCGGGCACCTGCTGCGGCTGCCCATCGCCGAGTACGACCGCCGGCGTACCGGCGACCTGCTCTCCCGGGTCGGCTCGGACACCACGCTGCTGCGAGCGGTCGTCACGTCCGGGCTCTTCGAGACGGTCACCGGGGCGGTGATGGTCGTCGGCGCCGCAACGGCGATGGTGCTGCTCGACCCGCTGCTGTTCGGCGTCACCCTGCTCGGGGTGGCGTCGGGGCTGGGCTTCGCGGCCACCTTCGCCCGCCGGGTCCGGGCCCTGGCCCGCACCGCCCAGGAGCGGATCGGCGAGATGACCTCGGCGGTGGAGCGGGCCATCTCCGCCGCCCGGACCATCCGGGCCAGCCGCGCCGAGGCCCGGGAGACCGAGACCGTCACCGGCAGCGCCCGCGAGGCGTACGCGGCGGGGCTGCGGGTGGCCCGGGTGCAGGCGGTGGTCGGGCCGATCGGCTCGGTCACCGTGCAGGGCGCCTTCCTGCTGGTGCTCGGCGTCGGCGGGGCGCGGGTCGCCGCCGGGGCGATCACCGTCGGCGACCTGGTCGCCTTCGTCATGTACCTGTTCTTCCTGGCCCTGCCGCTGGGCCAGGTGCTGCGGGCGTACACCCAGTTGCAGTCCGGCCTGGGCGCCCTGCAGCGGATCGAGGAGATCCTCGCCGTGCCGGCGGAGGATACGGCGGACCAGCCGGCGCCCGCGGGCGCGACGGCGACCCCGCGCGGCCCCACCCCGATGATCGAGTTCGACCGGGTGGGGTTCGGCTACCCGGGCGGGGAACCGGTGCTGCACGACGTCAGCTTCTCGGTGCCCACCGGCACCCGCACCGCGCTGGTCGGCCCCTCGGGCGCCGGCAAGTCGACGCTGCTCGCCCTGGTCGAGCGCTTCTACGAGGTGAGCGCCGGGGCCGTCCGGATCGACGGCAGCGACGTACGGGACCTGCCCCGCGACGCGCTGCGGGCCCGGCTCGGCTACGTCGAGCAGGAGGCCCCCGTGCTGGCCGGCACACTGCGGGAAAACCTGCTGATCACCACCCCCGACGCCACCGACGACCGGTTGCGGGGTGTCCTCGACGAGGTCAACCTGAGCCACCTGGCCGACCGCACCCCGCAGGGCCTGGACGTCCAGGTGGGGGAGGGCGGGGTGCTGCTCTCCGGGGGCGAGCGGCAGCGGCTGGCCATCGCCCGCGCACTGCTCGCCGGCCCACCGGTGCTGCTGCTCGACGAGCCGACCAGCAACCTCGACTCCCGCAACGAGGTCGCCCTGCGCCGCGCCATCGACGCCGTGGCCGTCCGCCGAACGCTGTTGATCGTGGCGCACCGGCTCGCCACCGTGGTCGACGCCGACCAGATCGTCGTCCTCGACGGTGGCCGGGTGGTGGCCGTGGGCACCCACGCCGAGCTGACCGCCACCGACCCGCTCTACCGGGAACTCGCCACCCATCAGCTGCTCGTCGGCTGACTCCGGCGCGTCGGGACCAACTTGCCGGCGGCCGGGCCGCGCACGCCGCCCGGAATCGCGTACCGTTGCCGCTCATGGGTGTGTCGCAACGGTTCAAGAGCAAGTTCCGGCGGTTCCTCCAGCGCCCCGGCTCGACCGTGGATCTTGCTCCGCTGGAGAAGCTGCTGCCGGCGATCGAGGCGCGGGCCGATGAGCTCGCCGCCCTCGACGACGCCGAGTTGACCGAGGCCGCGGGTGCCGCCGTCGGCTACGAGGAGATCTGCGCCATCGGCCGCGAGGCCGCCCGCCGTGGGCTCGACCAACGGCCGTACGACGTGCAGCTGCTCGGCGCCATGTCGCTGCTCTCGGGCAAGGTCGCCGAGATGGCCACCGGTGAGGGCAAGACACTGACAGCCACGATCGCCGCGTACGGGCACGTCCGGCTCGGCAACGGGCCGGTGCACGTGCTCACCATCAACGACTACCTGGCCCGCCGCGACGCGCAGTGGATGGAGCCGGTGTACACCCTGCTCGGCCTCACCGTCGGCTGGGTCAACGAGGCCTCCACCCCGCAGGAGCGGCGCGACGCGTACGCCTGCGACGTCACCTACGTCTCGGTCAGCGAGGCGGGCTTCGACTACCTGCGCGACCAGCTGGTCACCGACGTCGACGAGCGGGTGCAGCCCACGCTGTCCACCGCGATCGTTGACGAGGCCGACTCCATCATGATCGACGAGGCCCGGGTGCCAATGGTCCTGGCCGGCGCGGTGCCGGGCGAGCAGGACCCGGTGCACGCCGCCGCCGCGCTCGTCCGCGGTCTGCGCAAGGGCAAGCACTACACGGTCGCCGAGGACGGGCGGAGCGTGGCGTTCACCGCCGCCGGCCTGGCCGCCATCGAGGCCAAGCTCGGCATCGACCTGTACGACGAGGAGCACGTCGTGCAGCTCTCGGCGGTCCACGTGGCGCTGCACGCGCAGGTGCTGCTCAACCGGGACGTGGACTACATCGTCCGGGACGGCTCGGTCGAGCTGGTCGACGAGATGCGTGGCCGGGTGGCCCAGCGCCGCCGCTGGCCGGACGGGCTCCAGGCGGCGGTCGAGGCCAAGGAGGGCCTCGACGCCACCGCCGAGGGTGAGGTGCTGGGCACCATCGCCGTGCAGGCGTACATCGCGCTCTACCCGAAGGTCTGCGGGATGACCGCCACGGCGGTGCTGGTCGGCGACCAGTTGCGGGAGTTCTTCGACCTCGAGGTCGCGGTGATCCCGCCGAACACCCCGTGCATCCGCGAGGACGAACCGGACCGGATCTACGCCACCCGGGCGGAGAAGGACGAGGCGCTGATCGACGAGATCCAGCGCTGGCACGCCAAGGGGCGGCCGATGCTGATCGGCACGCTGGACGTCAAGGAGTCCGAGAGCCTGGCCGCCGGGCTGAACGCGGCCGGGGTGCCCTGCGTCGTGCTGAACGCCAAGAACGACGACGAGGAAGCGGCGATCATCGCCGAGGCCGGCGCGTACGGCGCGGTGACCGTCTCCACCCAGATGGCCGGCCGAGGCGTCGACATCCGGCTCGGCGGCAGCGACCAGAGCGACCGGGAGCGGGTCGCCGAGCTTGGCGGCCTCTACGTGATCGGCAGTGGCCGGCACGACAGCCGCCGGGTGGACGACCAGCTGCGCGGTCGGGCCGGCCGGCAGGGCGACCCGGGCGGCTCGGTCTTCCTGGTCAGCCTGGAGGACGACCTGGTCGTCCGGCACGCCGCCGACGCGGTGCCGCCGTCGCCGCGGATGAACGCCGACGGCCTGGTGACCGACGAGCAGGTCGACTACGCGGTGGAGCACGCCCAGCGGGTCGCCGAGGGCGTCAACCACGAGATCCACCGCAACACCTGGCGCTACAGCGTGGTGATAGAGCAGCAGCGCAAGGCCCTCGCCGCACGGCGGGAGCGGCTGCTGACCAGCGACGTGGCTGCGGTGATGCTGCTGGAGAAGGAGCCCGAGAAGGCCGGCGAGATGGACGAGGACCTGCTCGCCCGCGCGGCCCGGTCGATCGCGCTCTACCACCTGGACCGGCTCTGGGCCGAGCACCTGGCCGAGCTGTCGGAGGTCCGCGAGGGCGTGCACCTGCGGGCGCTGGGCCGGCTCGACCCGCTGGACGAGTTCCACCGGGCGGCGGTGCCCGCGTTCAACGACCTGATCCCCGAGATCGAGGCCCGCACCATCGCCACCTTCAACGAGACCGAATTCGATGAGGACTGGCAGCCGGACGACGGCACCCTGGTCCGGCCCACCGCGACCTGGACGTACCTGGTGCACGACAACCCGTTCGGCTCCGAGCTGGACCGGTTGATCGCGTCCATCGGGCGGCGGCTCAGCGGCGCCTCGCGCTGACGCGTGCAGTCGGGCCCCTGTTGCGCGTCCGTGTGCGGCAGGGGCCCTGATTTGCGCCGTTTCGACCCAGTGTTCGCAGGGTAGTAGGGCTGGTCGGTCAAGTCGGGAGAGAGCAGACGATGACACAGGTGACGATGCCCGATGGGCAGACGCGAGGGTGCACGGAGGCTGCGGACCGGTGAACCTCGACACGCGGGAACCGGTGCTACAGAACCTCGGCGTCCTGGAAACCGCCGCGCTGCTGCGCGAGCTGACCGCCGGCCTGATCGCGCTGACCGATTTCGATGAGGCGCTGCTCGCGCTGGTCCGGGTCACCCGGGACGCCGTGGCCGGGGTGCGCTGGTGCGGGTTCACCGCCCTTCGCGCCGGCGAACCGGCTGGCGTGGCCGCCTCCGACGAGCAGGTGGCCGAGCTGGACGACCTGCGACACGGGCCGGACTCGCCGGCGATGAGCGCGATCCGACGCCGCGAGATGATCCTCGCCGTCGACCTGACCGGTGAGCCGCGCTGGCCGGTCTGGACGGCGCGCGCCCGCGACCTCGGCGTACGCGGGGTGATCTCCGCGCCCGTCGACATCGACGACCAGGTGATCGGGGCGATCAACCTCTACGCCGGTGCGCCGGACCTGCTCACCCCGCAACACCAGCTGACCGCGATGCTGCTCGCCGAACACGCCGGCCTGCTGCTGGCCGCCGTCCGCGACCGAGGTCGACAAACCGCTCTCGCCGGGGAACGGGACGCCTCGCTGCTGCACGACGGGGTGGTGGGCCAGGCCGTCGGCGTGATCATGACGCAGCGCGGGTGCCCACCGGTCGAGGCCCTGGAAGTGCTGCGGGCCGCCGCGTCGTCGTTGGACATCCCGCTGCGCGAGGTGGCCGAGCGACTGGTCCGGACGGTCTCCCGCCAGCGCGACACCTGACCGTCTGACCGCCCGGCCGTCTGACCGCCCGCCTGACCGTCTGACCGCCTGACCGTCTGACCGCCCGGCCGTCTGACCGCCCGGCCGTCTGGCGTGGGCCCGTCTGGGCGTGGGCGCCGTTTGATCGACTCCAGGTCGCCGATGTGGGGGTATCCGGGCGCTGGAATACCGCCACGTCGCCGATACGGAGTCGATCGAGCCTCCGCTTGGCGCGTGCCCGTTTGATCGACTCCAGGTCGCCGATGTGGGGCTATCCGGGCGCGGGGACACCCCCACCTCGCCGACATGGAGTCGATCACCTGCTGTTCCTGGGGTCTGGGGCGGTTGGGTGCCCGTTCTCCCGGTCGGCGGCGAGTCGGGCGGCGTCGTTTCGTCCGGACCACACTCGGGTAGCACTCTGGTCTCTGTGCGGTGTGTCGACCCGGGGGAGGACCGATGCAGAGTCGCCTGCGGGTGCAGGGGCACCCAATCCAACCGATGCTGGTGACGTTCCCGCTCGGGCTCTTCGTCAGCGCCACCGTCTTCGATCTCATCGACGTCCTCGGCGGGCCGGCCTTCCTGGGCGAGGTCGGCTACTGGACGGGCGTCGCCGCCCTCGTCGCCGCCGCGCTGACCGCCGTGGCCGGAATGGTCGACCTGTGGGACGTGCCAGGTGACCGCACCCGCCGTACGGCGATCGCGTTCAACCTGGTCAACACGGTGATGGCCGCCATGTTCCTGCTCACCTGCCTGGTCCGGTCACAGTCCCCGCAACGCGGCGCGTCAGCCGCGATCCTGATCACCGAGCTGGTAGCGCTGGCCGTCGGCGGGGTCGGCGTGCACCTCGGCGCCCGGCTGATGCACGAGTTCGACACCGGCCGCGCCGAGGCCGGCACCCTCGACGCGCTCGCCGGCTCCACCATCGAGATCGTCCGCCCGCGCCCCTGATCCGACCGGGCCTGGGGTGCAGGGTCAGCCCCGGTTGAACTGGCCGGTCTACCATCCGCGGATGACTTCGCCCCTGGACACGCTTCCGAAGATCGGTGCGCCGGCGACGCGCGCCCTGCACGGCGCCGGTTACACCACACTGCGCCAACTCGCCGGCGTCCCCCGGTCGGACCTGGCGAAACTGCACGGCATGGGGCCGAAGGCCCTCGGCATCCTCCAGGCCGCCCTCGAACAGCACAACCTGGGACTCGGCTGAGACTGCCGCTGCCCACAAAAGGCGCGCACGCTCGCCGACGCCGCCGGACCACCGGCCCTCCCGAGCCTTGGGAGTTAACCGGGCCGGTCCGCTTGGCCTGGCTGCTTGGCCTGGCTGCTTGGCTTGGCCGCTTGGCTTGGCTTCTTAGCGGTGCTCCGTCCGCGGCAGGGCTGCACCGCCTCGGCGCTCCGCGGCTCGGCCCCGGTCCGCTTCGGGCCTGGTCTGCGGCGGCCCGGGTCAGCGGCGGGCCCGGGTCTGCGGCGGCTCGGGTCAGCGGCGGGCCCGGGTCTGCGGCGGCTCGGGTCAGCGGCGGGCCCGGGTCTGCGGCGGCCCGGGTCAGCGGCGGGCCCGGGTCTGCGGCGGTCCGCTTCGGCCCGGCGGCAAATGAGTTGCCGGCCGTGCGGCCGGCCGGCGAGGCTGACCGCCATGAACGCTGAGCGTGTGGCCGAGGACCTGATCGCGGACGCGGCCGCCGCACCGGTCGACGGTTGGGGGTTCGGCTGGCTGGCTGGCCGGGCCACCGAGGAACGCCCGCCCTGGGGTTACGCCCGGTTGGTCGCCGATCGGATGGCGCGCGTCGACGCGGCACTGGACGTGGACACCGGCGGCGGGGAGGTGCTCGCCGAGGTGCCGCGCCCGCCGAGGCTGTTGACGGCCACCGAGGCTTGGCCGCCGAACGTCGAGGTCGCCCGGCGGACCCTGCGCCGGGTGGGCGCGACGGTGGTGGCGGTCGCCCCGGACGGCCCGCTGCCGTTCCGCGACTCGTCCTTCGACCTGGTGGTCAGCCGGCATCCGGTGCGTACCGACTGGACGCAGACGGCCCGGGTGCTGCGGCCCGGTGGGACGTTCCTGTCGCAGCAGATCGGTGCGGGCACCATGCGGGAGCTGAGTGAGGCGATCCTCGGGCCACTGCCGGCGCCGACCCAGCGGCACCCCGAGCACGCGGTAGCCGCCGCCGAAGCCGCTGGCCTGCGGGTGGTCGACCTGCGCCACGCCACCCTGCGCGCGGAGTTCTCCGACATCGGGGCGGTGGTCTGGTTCCTGCGCAAGGTGATCTGGACGGTGCCCGGGTTCACGGTCGACCGCTATCGCGAACAACTGCGCGACCTGCACCGCCAGATCACCGACGAGGGCCCCTTCGTGGCCCACGCCCAACGGTTCCTCATCGAGGCCACCCGCCCCTGACTTCGGAGCGAGCGTCGATCATGGAGTTGTGGTGCCGCGCGGAAGTCGCGGATCGAGGCAAGCCGCCCACCACGACTTCATGATCGACCGCGCAGCGGGGTTGGGTGGGTGGTCAGTGGGGGTGGGTCTGGTGGTGGGTCGCCAGGATGTCGGAACCGAAATCGCTCGCGGGGCGGCGCAGCACGGTGTGCGCGTGGTTGCCGTCCGCGGTCGTGTTGTCGTACTCGATCAGCAGGTCGTCGCCCTGCACCCGGTAGTAGTGCCGCTGCCCGGGGTGGGTGGGGCCGGCCCAGGCGAAGTGCAGTTGGCCGGCGTCCAGCCGGGTCGCCTCCCGGATGGCCAGCTCGGGCGGCAGCCGGTCCAGGTAGAGCGCGACCACCTGGTCGAGCAACGCGCGGCCGGTCGGCCCCAACCGATCCGCCGGCACGCCGAGGGGTTCCAGCGGTCCGTCGACCCGCCCGCGGGTGGCGCTGATGATGTCTCCCGGCGCCTCGTCGGCGATGATCGCGGCGGCCCGCTCGGCCGGCCCCAACGCGTCGAGCAGGGCCCGGGCCAGGTCCTCCTCGACACCGAGGGGGCGGGAGACCGGACGGCCGGCGTACCGGACCGCGGCCGGGTTGGCACCGAAGAAGATCGGCGCGGGGGACACCTGGTCGTCCACCACGGTCATGTTCACCGACAGGTGGTGTCCTTCGAGCCGCCACGCCCAGCGGTCGTCGCGCGCCGGATCGCCGAAGACGGCCACCCAGTAGTCGCCGCTGTGCCGCCCACGGTGCCAGCCCTCGGCCCGATCGAGGACCTCCTCCAGCGCGATGATCGCCATCGCCTGCGCGTACGCCGAGGGGCTGAGCGCGGTGGCCAGCAGCCGGTGGGCGGCCTTGCGGCCGGCGACGTCCAACTCGGCGAGGCAGACGCCGGGGCGAGGTCGGGGCCGGTACTCCAGCCAACGCCGGGTTGCTTCGTCGTCGAACGGGTGCACGGCGCTGTCGCGGGTGGCGGGGTCGAGCGCGGCCAGCAGCGTGGTGCTGGCGGCGCGCATCTGCTCGGGCAGGGGATCTTCCACCGACCCTGTATACCGGCAGATCCGCGCCGGTGTCAGCCGGCGCGCAGCAGCTCCGCCATTTCCGCCAGGTCGAAGAACTGGGCGGTCTCGAGTGCCGACGGGTTGCCGTGGGCCGGGTCGGCCCCGGCGGCGAGGAGCGCGCGGACCGCCTCGGTGCTGCTGCGGAACACCGCGGCGGCCAGCGCGGTCTGACCCCGGTCGTTGGCCCGCGAGTGGTCGGCGCACCGACTGAGCAGGGCGACCACCGTGTCCGGGTGAGAGTGGTAGGCGGCCAGGATCAGCAGCGTGTCGCCCTTGTCGTTGGTGAGGTTGACCGGCAGGCCGGCGTCGAGTTGCGCGGCCAACTCCGCTGTGGAGCCGGCCCGGGCCAGGTCGAACATCCGGTGCGCGAATGCCAGCGTCTCGGCGTCGAGGTCGTCGGTCACCGGTCCAGGCTAGTCGCACCGGCCCTGATAGGTTGCTCGGCCGGTGCGCTGGGGAGGGTCCGATGGGTGAGACGGTGTACGTGGGCAACGCGGGTGTCGACGGTGCCACCAACGCCGGCTGGCTGCTCGGGCACTTCGCGCCGCCGGGGGAGATCCGGCACAGCACCGACGTCGAGGTGAAGTGGGGCGTGCATCCGCCTGGGCAGGCCCGGTCGCGGTGGGCGACCGGGGAACGGCGAACCACTCTGCTCGTACTCGTCGAGGGGTGTTTTCGGGTGGAGCTTCCGGACCGGACGGTACGGCTGGCCGCGCCGGGCGACTACGTGGTGTGGGCCCGCGGGGTGGACCACTCCTGGTTCGCCGAGCGCGCGTCGGTGGTGCTGACAGTGCGGTGGCCGTCCCTGCCCGGCTACCGGGTGGACCCTCCGGTCCTGCACTGATCGGCTTTCCTCGCCAGCGGCCGACGGTGACTGCCGGTCACCTCCGTGGGGCTGGATGCGGTAGTGACCGGTATACCTGAGAGTCATATTCATACCTCTGAGGTATACCGCTCAACAGCACATCGACGTGGCGGGCAGCCAAAGCGGATGACGAGCGCCCTTCGCTGCGACCCCAGCCCCGTCGTGAGTTAGGACCTGCTCGTCTAGGAGCCGAGGTACTGCAGGATCGCGAGGATGCGGCGGCTGTAGCCGGTGGCGTGGGTGAGGTCGAGCTTGTCGAAGATGGTGTTGACGTGTTTCTCGACCGCGCTCTGCGAGACGTGCAGGCGCTCGGCGATGGCGGCGTTGGTGTGCCCCTGAGCCATGTGGTGCAGCACGTCGCGTTCCCGTGGGGTGAGACGGTTGAGCGGGTCGGTGTGGCTGGTCGCGGAGATGAGCTGCCGGACGACCTCGGGGTCGAGGGCGGTGGAGCCGGCGGCGACGCGGTCGAGCGCGTCGAGGAAGTCCTCGACCTGGGCAACCCGGTCCTTCAGGACGTAGCCGACGCCTTCGGACCGGTCGGCGAGGAGTTTCGCGGCGTAGCGCTTCTCGACGTACTGGGAGAGGACGAGCACGGCGATGTCGGGCCAGCGGCGTCGGATCTCCAGCGCGGCCCGTAGCCCGTCGTCGGTGTTGGTGGGCGGCATGCGGACGTCGGTGACGACGACGTCGGGGCGGTGCTGCTCGACGGCGGTGACGAGCTGGTCGGCGTCCGCGACGGCGGCGACCACCTGGTGTCCCTCGTCGGCGAGGAGGCGGGCCAGCCCTTCGCGGAGCAGGGTGGAATCTTCGGCAAGGACTATGCGCATGGCAGCACCGCCCGGATCGTCGTCGGGCCGCCGGGTGGGCTGTGCAGGTCGAACTGCCCGTCCAGCGCGGTGACCCGGCGGGCGAGCCCCTGTAGGCCGCTGCCGTGCGGGTCGGCGCCGCCGGTGCCGTCGTCGCGTACGCGCATCTCGATTCTCGCGTCCCGTTTCTCGATCTCGATGGTGATCAGGGTGGCTCGGGCGTGTTTGGTGGTGTTGGTGATCGCTTCGCAGGCCACGAAGTAGAGCACGGTCTCGATCGGTCGGGCGGGCCGGACCGGCACGTCATAGCTGATCTGGACAGGGGTGGCGGATCGTTGTGCCACCATCGCCAGCACTTCGTCCAGGGTGGTGTGGTCGAGCGCGGACGGGTAGACCCGCCAGGCCACGTCCCGCAGCTCGTCGATGGCGCGTTGAACGTCCTCATGCGCCTGTACGAGAAGCGCGCCCGCCTTGTCCGGGTCGCGGCTACGGCGCGCGCGCCCCAGCAGCATGCCGAGCGCGACGAGGCGTTGCTGTAGCCCGTCGTGGAGGTCGCGTTCGATGCGCTGGCGTTCGGCGTCGACCGCGGTGAGGACGCGGGCCCGGCTGACGGTCAGTTCGCTGATCCGTTGGTGCAGCGCCGCCCGGGTGTGGGATTCGAGCAGGCCGCGGGCCAGCCACCGGTCCAGCGTGGCGACGCTGGCGATCGCTTGCAGGTTCACCAGCAGCAGGGCCGCCCCGATGAGCCCCTGCAGCAGGAAGCCGGCCGCGGTCATGGTGCCCGCGACGAAGGAGCGCACCACGATGGCGGCGAGTACGGCACCGACCACGAGCAGGCCGGCGGTGAGCAAACCGAGCGCCGCCGGCAGGAGACGGGCGGCGAGGTAGCCGAGCACGCGCGGTCCACTCGCCCGGACCGGGGGAGGGGGTGGCTGCGAGGCGCTGACAGCCAGGCGGTGCTGCTCCCACTCGGCAATGCGTCTGGCGTACCGGATGGTGGTGGTGCCGATGCGGCGGCGGGCCGCCGGCGCCGGCGAGACCACGACCACGACGAGCCCGGCGAGGAGCAGGAACAGCACCTCGGCCACCGCGGTGAGGACGCCCAGCACCACGCCCGCCGTCGGGCCGGCCACGGCGGCGATCCACGATCGCCGACCGTGCGCCGCGCGCTCTGCCATCAGGCCGTCCCTCCGTAGCTCGTGTCGTCTCGGGTCGAATGGCGGCCGGTCACGAGTACCGCGTGCCCGGCCGCCACCCCACCTGACTACCGGTCGACGACCGCCATGATGACCTGTGTGTCGGCGTCACCGTCGCGGGGTGTGACCGCGGTCCCAGGGCGGCGGGTGCGGAATCGGGGGGCCCACCAGTTCGCTTCGCCGAGCAGCCGCATGAGGGACGGCAGGACGACCGCGCGGATGATGGTGGCGTCGATCAGGATCGCGGCGGCGAGCCCCACGCCGAGTTGTTTGAACTCGACGACCGACAGCGTGGCGAAGACGCAGAAGACGGCGACCATGATGATCGCGGCGCTGCTGACCGTGGACGCCGACGAGACGATGCCCTGCTCGATCGCCTGCCGGGTGGGTACGCCGCCCTGGACCGCCTCGCGGATGCGGCTCACGACGAACACGTGGTAGTCCATCGAGAGCCCGAAGAGGATGACGAACAGCATCAGCGGCAGCCAGGACACGACCGCGCCGTTGGAGGTGAACCCGAGCACGCCTTCGGCCCAGGTGTGCTGGAACACCAGCACCAGCAGCCCGTACGAGGCGGCCACGGAGATCGTGTTGAGCAGGATCGAGGTCAGCGCCACCACCACCGACCGGAACGTGACCAGCATGATCAGGAACGTCATGGCGAGCACGAACGCGACAACCAGCGGCAGTGCCGCCGCCATCCGGTCGCGGAAGTCGGCGTCGCTGGCGGTACGTCCGGCGACCGCCCACTCTGTGTCGGCGACGGTGCCGACGGTCTGGGGCAGCAACTCGCCGCGCAGCCGTCGCAGCGACTGCGTCGCCGCGCCGCTGTCCGTGGCGCCCGAGACGTGGACGCTGGCCAGGAAGACGGTTCGGTCGGCGGACCTGCGTACGGTCGGGGGACGGTCCTGAGCGAAGCGGCTGTCGCCCGTGATCCGCCTGGAAAGCTCGGTGAGTTCCCGCTCCACCGCCGGACCGCCGGCGGCGTTGGTGCGGACCGCGACGACGTGGCTGGTGCCCAGGTCGTTGCTCGGGAACGCCTGCGCCAGGCGGTCGACGGTGCGCAGGATCGGAATCGAGCGGGGCAGGTCGGTGGAGGTCGGCTTCTTGAGGTTCATGTCCAGCGCCGGGACGGCGACGATGACCAGTGCTCCGACGGAGATCACGAGGGTCACCAGCGGCGCGCGTAGCGCTGGTCGCAGGGCCGCTGCCCAGAAGCGGCTCCGCTGCGCCCGGTGGATTCGCCGACCGAGGAAGGGCACCCGTGGCCGGTCCACCCAGCGCCCGAGGGTGACCAGGATCGCGGGCAGCACGGTGAGGGAGCCGACCACCGCGACGCCGACCACCAGGAGCGAGCCAATCGCCATCGAGCTGAACGTGTTGTCGCCGACCAGGAACAGGCTGGCCATGGCGACCAGGACGGCGACGCCGGAGACCAGTACCGCGTGCCCCGAGGTGGCGGCCGCGATCTCGACCGCGCTGCGATGGTCATGCCCGCGTGCTCGTTCCTCCCGCTCGCGGCGTAGGTAGAACAGCGAGTAGTCGACGCCGACCGCCATGCCGATCAGCAGGATGATGCTGCTGACCAGCTCTCCGGCCGGGAAGATGTGTGAGGCGAACTGTGCCAGCCCCATCGCACCGGCCACTGCTGACAACGCCAGCACGACGGGCACTCCGGCGGCGATCAACGCGCCGAAGCTGAACAGCAGGATCAGCAGCGCCACCGGCACGCTGATCAGCTCCGCCCGGACGAAATCCGCCGCCAGCGTCTCGGTCAGCGCCTTCCCCAGGGATGCCGACCCGACCTGTTCCACCCACAGGTCGGGGTACCGCTGCTGCGCCTGCGTGGTGGCCTCCAGCCGCGGTCCAACGCGTGCGTCGGCGTCGTTCGCCGAACCGGTCATCTCCACCTCGACCAGCACCGCGTCGCGATCGGGGGAGGTGACCGGGTCGGCGACCTTCGCCACCTCGGGCAGGACGCGCATCCGCGCGGACAGGTCGATCGCCACGGCCTGCGCACGTTGGAGATCGAGATCGCCCGCCCGCGCCGTGATCAGAATGCTCTCCGCTGCCGGGGTGTCAGGAAACGCGCCGGCCTGTTCGATGCGGTCCGCGCGGGCCAGCTCCCCGTGCAGGCTGTTCTGCGGGGTGGCCTGCACCGTGCCGACCAGGCTGCCACCGACCACGCTGGCCACCACGAAGCACAGCCAGGCCGTGATCGCCAGCCAGGGATGGTTGGCGCTCCACCGGCCGATCCGGGCGGCGAACGGCGCGCGGCCCATGCTGATGACTTTCTGGATCATGCCGACGACGCTATGGACTCACCGCGGTCCGGACCATGAGGTCGACCGCCGTCCTCCGCAGGCCGACCACAGCAGCCCGGGTGTGGAAAACCGCACCCCACGCGGTTGCCGGAAAGGCAGCCCGTGTCCCAACAGGCGGAATTACCTACTAAACCTATAGGGTTTGCCGTCTAGAGTACGGGGGCACCCCGCCGAACGACCCGCGAGGAACCGCCATGATCCAGTCCGACCTGCTCACCGTCGCCGCTCGATGGGTCGACCCGGCCTGCTGGCCGGTCACGCTGCGCTTCGACCCCGCCGAGCGCTGGTACGCCCGCCTCGCCAGCGGCGACGACCACGAGGTGTGGGCCCTGAGCTGGCTGCCCGGGCAGGGCACCGACCTGCACGACCACGGCGGCTCCGCCGGGGCGTTCCGAGTCGTCGCCGGCGCGCTCACCGAGGAGACGATCGCCGGCGGTCGGCTACGCCCACGGCTGCTGCCCGCCGGCGCCGGTCGCCGCTTCGGCCCCCGGCACGTGCACCAGGTGACCAACCAGGGCGCGACACCGGCGGTCAGCGTGCACGTCTACCGTCCGGCGCTGCTGCGGATGACCCGCTACCACCTCGTGGACGGGCGGCTGCGAATCGCCGAGGTCGCCGAAGCCGGCCGGTCCTGGTGAGCACGGCGAGCAACGACCCACCCCCTGTCACCGGAAGGAACCGAGAATGCAGGTAACCGCCGAGCACCGTCCAGCCCCCGTGCCGCCGCCGGGTTCCCGGGGCATCGACGAGATCCTGGCCGCCGCGCGCGCCCAGCTCCACCGATTGGACCCGGAACGGGCGCACCTGGCGTGCCGTGCCGGCGCACTGCTTGTCGACATCCGGCCGGCCGCGCAGCGGGCCGCGCACGGGGTGGTGCCGGGCTCGCTCGCGATCGAGCGCAACGTGCTGGAGTGGCGCTTCGACCCCCGCTGTCCGGCCCGACTGCCGCAGGCGGTCGACTACGACGTACCGGTGATCATCCTCTGTCAGGAGGGCTACACCTCGTCGCTGGCCGCCGCCGCCCTGCAGGACGTCGGCCTGCACCGGGCCACCGACGTGATCGGCGGGTTCGCCGCCTGGCGGATCGCCGGCCTCCCGGCCCTCGGCCCCACCCCACTGCACCGCGCCCCCCCTCTCGCGCCCCCGGTCAACACCGGGTGGGCACGCCGCTGACCGTCACGCCCCACCGGGCGTGGCGGGCGTACCGCCACTCAGGAGGCACCATGTCCGTCGTCGCCATTCCCACCCGCCGTCACCCGGGGGTACGCCCACCCCGCCCGCGCACCGGTCCGACCCTGACCATCACCCTCGACCTCGTCCCGGGGCCACTGAGCCCGCGGCTGGCCCGGCTGGTGCAGTTGCTCGGCGAGCTGGCCGAGTCGGGGGAGGGGCAGCTGCGGACCGTCGGGGACGTCGCGCCGGGGCCGCGACCGGCCCCGAGCCTGGCCGTCGGCGAGCCGTCCGCCGACGCGGACCAGGTCCACATCCTGGCCGGCTCGCGGATCGTCCGCCGGGGCGACCGGGTCGTCGCGCTGACCCGCATCGAGTACGAGTTGCTGCTGTTCCTGGCCGAGCGGCCGCGTCGCGTCTTCACGCGCCTGCAGTTGTTGTCCAGCGTCTGGGGTTACGAGCACGCGGTGGCCCGGACGGTGGACGTGCACGTCCGTCGGCTGCGCGCCAAACTGGCCGGCTCGGAGGTGGTCACCACCGTCTACGGGGTCGGGTACCGACTGGCCGACGAGGCGCGGATCAGCGTGGACCACAGCCGCTGACCCCTGGCCCGGAGATCGTGCGAACGCCCAGGTGAACCGGACGGGGACCCCCGTATCGGGGCATCTCGAGGGCTCTGCTGTAATCATCAGACCTCGTACGCAGAGCGAGCATCCGGCTCCGATGCGTTCGTCAATTGTCACATTCCTGCAACGCGGCCGCCTCTTGACCCTCGCCCGAGCGCCGGGAAACATCGATGAAGCGGCGTCCCGGGCCGTGGGGAGATACCCGGACCAGCCCAAGGAGGACCATGTCGGTCAGCCCCGCCTCGTCGCGCGCCGGATGGCATACGTCCCAACCTTCGGTGCCCGGTCGACCTCCCGGCGGTCAGCGTCGCCCGGCGAACACCGCCGCGCCCATGCTCACCGTGACGCTGTCCATCCCGCTGGCCTGTGAGGAGTCGCTGACCCCGGCGGCACGTCGACTGCTGGAGGCCGCGCGCGAGATGCTCGAGCGAGGTGAGGGCGTGATCATCGGGGCCGTGCCGGCCGACCGCCGCCCCGACCAGGTGCCGACCCACCGGTCGCCGACCCGCGCGCTCAGCCCGACCATCCCGGCCCTGCACATCCTCGCCTCGTCCCGCTCGGTGCTGCGCGACGACGAGCCGCTGCCGCTGACCCGGCTGGAATTCGACCTGCTGCTGCACCTGGTCGCCCATCCGCGCCGCGTGTTCACCCGGCTGCAACTGCTCAACGCCGTCTGGGGCTACGAGCACGCCGGCGTACGCACCGTCGACGTGCACGTGCGTCGGCTGCGCGGCAAGGTCGGTGTCGACGTACCCCTGGTCACCACCGTCTACGGCGTGGGCTACCGGCTGGCCGACGATGCCCGGGTCACCATCGACCGCACCGGCTGACCGGCGTCACCGACCCCACCGGGCACCGGGCAGGATGGTCCGGTGCGTATCCGCCCCATCTCGCCCGACCTGCTCGTCGACGAGCTGACCGCCCGGCTGGCCGACGCGGCGATCCGCGCCGCCGCCGGGCCCGCGCGGCTGCGGGTGGCCGTAGACGGCGCTCCAGCGGCAGGCGTCGACAGTCTGGCCGCCGCGCTCGTCGACCCGTTGCGTGCCCGGGGCCGCCCGGTGCTGCACATCCGCGCCACCGACTTCCTCCGCCCCGCGTCGCTGCGCTTCGAGCTGGGCCGCACCAATCCGGACTCCTACTACGAGAACTGGGTCGACGAGGCCGGGCTGCGTCGGGAGGTGCTCGACCCGGCCGGCCCGGGCGGCACCGGACGGCTGCTCCCGTCGCTCTGGGACGCCGACGCCGATCGGGCCAGCCGCGCCCGTTACGTCGACCTGCCACCCGGGGGCGTCGTCCTGGTCAGCGGTTCGTTGCTGCTCGGCGGTGGCCTTCCCTTCGACGTCACCGTCCACCTGGAGATGACCCCGGCGGCGCTGCGTCGGCGTACCGAACCGGACCAGAAATGGGCGCTGCCGGCCTTCGACCGGTACGCCGAGGAGGTCGTCCCGGCGAGCTTCGCCGACGTGGTGGTGCGGGCCGACGACCCCCGCCGCCCCGCGCTCGTGGAGCCCGACGGCGACGACTGACAATCGCCGAAAACTCGCCGGTTTGTGCGGCTGATCCGGCGGGTACTCGCCCGGCTCACAGAGCGCGGGTGGTCGCCCGCGCACCCACTGCGACCGTGACCGGGGCCTGACGCCGCCGGAACCCGGTTCACCTTGAGCCTCAGGCCCAGGAAAGGCAGGCAGCGATGGTCGCCCACGACACGGTCGGTACGACCCGTCCTCAGACGGAGATCGACCAGATCAAGCTCTCCCTCCAGTCGCACTACGACGAGCTGACCGCCGAGTACGACCAGGCCGTGCTGCAGAGCCAGGTGCTGCGCCTCGTGGAGGTCGGTGACACCGCTGGCGACGACCAGGCCGACAGCGGCACCAAGACGGCCGAGCGGGACACCGCGCAGTCCCTGTTGCGCACCATCCTCGACCGCCGTGCCCAGTACGAGCACGCCCTCGCCCGACTCGACGAGGGCACCTACGGCTGGTGCGAGGGCTGCGCGGCGGCGATCCCGGTGGAGCGGCTGGAGATCTTCCCGTCCGCCACCACCTGCGTGACGTGCAAGCAGACCCGCGAACGGCGGGCGGCCTGAGCGACGCCAGCGGTTGCCGGCCGGTCCGCGACGCGATGGACTTCACCCATGGGTGACATCCTGGTGGGCACCGCGTCCTGGACCGACCGCACACTGCTGGACTCGGGATGGTATCCGCAGACTGCGGACACCCCGGAGAAACGGCTGGCCTACTACGCCCGGCAGTTCCCGCTGGTCGAGGTGGACGCGACGTATTATTCGCCGCCCGCCGAGGCGACCGCGAGGCTGTGGGCCGAGCGCACCCCCGCCGGCTTCACCTTCAACATCAAGGCGTTCAGCCTGCTGACCGGGCATCCCACCCGGGTCAGCGCCCTCTACAAGGACCTTCGCCCAGAGACCGACAAGAAGAACGTCTACCCCGACGACCTGCCCGCGCAGGCGTACGAGGAGGTGTGGACGCGTTTCCTGTCCGCGCTGGACCCGCTGGTCGAGGCGGGCAAGCTGGGCGCGCTGCTGTTCCAGTTCCCGCCCTGGTTCACCATCAAGCGGGCCAACAAGCAGTACCTGCTGGAGGTGGCGAAGCGCTGCGCGCCGCTGCGCGCGGTCTACGAGTTCCGGCACGCCTCCTGGTTCGACGGCGACAACGCCGAGGAGACCCTGGGCTTCCTCCGCGAGCACGAACTGCCGTACGTCTGCGTGGACATGCCGCAGGGCCACCGCTCGTCGCTGCCCCCGGTGCTGGCCGCCACCGCGGACCTCGCGGTGATGCGCTTCCACGGTCACAGCGACAAGTGGACCAGCAAGGACATCCACGAGAAGTTCGGCTACCACTACTCCAAGCGGGAGTTGGCCGACTGGGCGCCGAAGCTGCGGGAGCTGGCCGACGAGGCAGGCCAGACCCACGTGCTCATGAACAACTGCTACCGCGACTACGCGCAGACCAACGCCACCACCCTCGCAGGTCTGCTCGCCGTCGACTGACTTCACCCGATCCGGGTGGGGCCGGATCACCCGACCCGCCGGCAGGGTGGACGCGGTGGGTACGGCCGCCCGAGGGTGGCCGACGCCGGAGACGACACGGAGGTGGGGGATGACGGTTCGAGTGGTGACGGATCGACGGCGTGGTGCCGTCCTGCACGTGGTCGGCACGGCCGACAACGCCCGGAGTGCCCCGCAGGGCAGCCCGGTGCGGGCCCGACGCGGCCCGGTGGGGCCGCCGCGCCGCACCGACGACCGACGGTGGGACAGCACGGAACGGGGGTCGACCGATGGCTGACGCGATGATCTCAGCGTTCGAGTCCTCGCTGGACAAGACGAACCTCATTCTCAAGGACATCGAGAACGCCTACGGCTGGCCGAAGGATCGGCGCAACCAGTCGTACGCGGCCCTGCGCACGGTGCTGCACCTGCTGCGCGACCGGCTGCCGGTGGACGAGAGCGTGGAGTTCGCCCAGCAGTTGCCGGTGCTGGTCCGGGGGATCTACTTCGACGGCTGGGTTCCGTCCGACGTGCCGGTCAAGCTCAACCGGGACGACTTCCTGTACGAGGTCCGTCAGGGCTTCCCGTATGACGCGGAGGGCGGCCCGGAGCGGGTGACGCAGGTGGTGCTGGACACCCTGCGCCGCCACGTCACCCAGGGCGAGTGGCAGGACGTGAAGGACACCATGCCGGCCGACCTGGCCACGATGATGCCGTGACGGCCTGACGCCCCGAGCCCGCCCGACGACCTGTCGGGCGGGCTCAGCCGCCGGACGTGTCCGCCTCGGCGGCGGTCGGCACCCGCGACACCGGCTGCCCAGCCGCACCGACCAACGCCGCGAACGCGATGGCGTCCACGATCGCGGCGCCGCCCGGATCATTGTTGAAGTAGACGTACGCCGGTTCGTCCGCGCCGAAGGCGTCGGTCAGCCGGCCCACCCAGGACGTGAGGGCGGCGCGGCCGTAGCGGGGCCAGGGGCGGGCGCGGCCCTCGTGCAGCCGCAGGTACCCGAAGTCGGTGGTGCGCCAGCGTGGGGCGACCGGGCGTCCCAACCGGTCGGCCCAGACCAGCGCCGCCCGACGCCGTTCCAGCACCGCCCGGGTGGCGTCGGTCCACCAGGAGGGGTGCCGGGGCTCGACCGCGACCCGCACCTCCGCCGGAAACAATCGCAGGGTCGCGTCGAGCGCCTCGACGTCCGCGCGCAGGTTCGGTGGCAGTTGCAGCAGCACCGGACCGAGCCGGTCACCGAGTGCGGTGGCGCGGCCGAGGAACCGGGCCACCGGCTCGGCCGGATCACGCAGCCGCTTGATGTGGGTGAGATAGCGGCTCATCTTCACCGCCACACAGAAATCGGCCGGAGTCCGTGCCCGCCAGGCGGCGAAGGTGTCCCGCTCCGGCAGTCGGTAGAAGGCGTTGTTGACCTCGACCGTGGCGAACCCGGCCGCGAAGTGCTCCAGCCAGAGTCGCTGCGGCAGCTGCTGCGGGTAGAAGCGGCCTCGCCAGTCCCGGTACTGCCAACCGGACGTGCCCACCAGGATCACCACCCCATCCTGGCACTCTGCGCCGCCGCTCGCGAACCGCCCGTGTCGTTCCGGTTCGGCGTCTACGGTGAGGGTTAGAGAAGATCGCGCGTGGGGTACCACCCGCACCACGACGGAGCCCGGCGCACGGCGGGGCGGCACACCCGAGGGAGTACCGATGGCACTCAACGACGACGACATGCAGACCACGGGCGGCGGCGGTCTGGAGGGTCCGGCCGACGGTGGCGCGACGCCGGGTCACCAGGACGGTGGCGCTGACGGTGGCGCGGAGGGCCCGGCCGACGGTGGCGCGACGCCCGGTCACCAGGACGGTGGCGCTGACGGTGGCGCGGAGGGCCCGGCCGACGGCGGCGCGACGCCCGGTCACCAGGACGGTGGCGCTGACGGTGGCGCGGAAGGTCCCGCCGACGGCGGTGCGACGCCGGGTCAGCAGGACGGTGGCGCCGACGGCAGCGCACGGTAGCGGCACACCATGACACACCTCGACCCGCCGGGCGGCCACGGCCGCCCGGCGGTTTCGTCCGCCCACGCCACCGCCGCCCTGGCGCGCTGTGTCTCGGTCGAACCGGCCAAGTTCGCCGCCGCGCACTGGGGACACACTCCGCTGCTGTCCCGCGCGGCCGAGCTGCCCGACCCGTCCGGCTTCACCGACCTGCTCAGCCCCGCCGACGCCGACGAACTGTTGAGCCGGCGCGGTCTGCGTACCCCTTTCCTGCGCGTCGCCAGGGACGGCCAGTTGGTGCCCGCGGCGCGCTGGACCGGCGGCGGCGGCGCCGGCGCCGAGATCGGCGACCAGGTGCTCGACGAGCGGGTCCTGGAGCAGTACGCCGCCGGCGCCACGCTGGTGTTGCAGGGTCTACACCGGATCTGGCCACCGCTCGTCGACTTCGCCCGCGACCTGGGCCTCGCGCTCAACCAACCGTTGCAGATCAACGCCTACCTCACGCCGGCCGGCAGCCAGGGATTCGCCACCCACTACGACACGCACGACGTGTTCGTCCTGCAGGTCGACGGCCGTAAGCACTGGCGGATCCACCCGCCGGTGCTGCCCGATCCGTTGGAGAAGCAGCCGTGGGGTGGCCGCGCCGACGAGGTCGGCGCCACCGCACAGGGCCCGGCCGCCCTGGACGTGGTGCTCGCCCCCGGCGACGCCCTCTATCTGCCCCGGGGCTGGCTGCACAGCGCGCAGGCGCAGGACGCGAGTTCGCTGCACCTGACCGTGGGCATCCGTGCCCTTACCCGGTACGCCCTGGTCGAGGAGCTGCTCACGCTGGCCGCCGAGGACCAGCGGCTGCGGGCCAGCCTGCCGTTCGGCACCGACGTGGCCGACCCGGACGCCATCGAGCCGGAGCTGACCGAGACGGTGGAGGCGTTGCGGGACTGGCTGCTGCGCGCCGACCCGAGCGCGGTCGCCGCGCGACTGCGGCAACGCGCGTGGCCGGCTGCCCGCCCGGCACCCATCCGGCCGCTCGCCCAGGCGGAGGCGCTGGCCGCGGTGGACGCCGACTCCCGGGTCACCCTGCGCTCGGGCCTGCGCTGGCAACTCGTGCCGCACGGCTCGGACACGGTGGCGCTTCGGCTGTTCGACCGCACCATCACCCTGCCCGCGGACTGCGAGCCGGCGGTCCGCGCCGTGCTCAGCGGCACGGTCACCCGGGTCGGTGACCTGCCGGGGCTGCCCGACGACGCCGACCGAATCACCCTGGCCCGTCGACTGCTCCGCGAGGCCGTCCTGGTCCCGGCCTGACCTAGCCGATCGGGGCCGCGAGCAGCTCGATCCGGAGCGTGTTGGTGACCTCGTCGGTCAGCTCACCCTCCGCGCCGACCGAGATCGTGCCCTGGTCGGTGACACCGAAGACGAGTTCCACGGTGCTGGCCTTCAACACCAGCGGGTCATCACCCCCGGCGCCGGCGGCGACCACCGCGCGGATCGTGGTGATCGCGTCGACGAGGGTCGCCTCGACCGCGCCGTGGCGCAGCTCGTGCCGATCGTGGAGATCCTCGGCGACGAGGGTGATGTCGATCGTGTGGGTCTTCTGTCGGGAGTGGCTGCCGCCCACCTTGACCTTCCAGCCGATCACCGGGACCCGGAAGTCCACGCCACCGCCGAGCTTCGTGGTCACGACCGCGCTCAGGATCAGCTGAACCGAGCCGACCCGCAGGTCCCGGCCCTTGTCGGTCGTGGAGATGCCGGCCTGCTTCACCGCGTCCTTCACCGCCGACACCAGTTCCTCGACCGGCACGCTGTAGTCGACCACGTCCATGCCGCACCAACCTCTTCTGCGCGAGTTGAGTTGCCGACCGGTCAGACCGCCGCGGTGGCGAACGGGTCGCCGTACACGGTGTAGGCCAGCCAGGTCGGGTCGAGCGGATCGTCCTGCTGCTCGACCCGCGCGGCGAGGGCCGCCGCGCCGAGCGTGGCGCCGTCCGCGAGGGACTGGTAGAACGCGGTCGCGAAACGGGCCGAGCTGTCCGAACGCACCGCCCAGAGGGTGCCGACGAACGCGCCCGCTCCGGACGACATGAACTGCTGCGCCCAGCCGAGCATCTTCGTGTACGTCGGTGCCACGCCCGCACTCCGGCACGCGTTGATGAACACGAGGGGGCCGGCCTCCGCCAGCAGTTTCCGGATGCTGGCCTCGGCGAGCAGGGCCGGCTTGAACCGGCCGCCATCCATGTCGATGAACGAGCCGTCCGACGAGAACGTGTTGTGGCAGGCGAAGTGGGTCGCACCCAGCGTCCCCGAGTTGATCAGGGCGAGGAGTTCGTCGGCCCTGGTGATGGGCTCGCTGGCGGCCGCGCCGAGGATCGCGCCGATGGTGGCGATCTCCTCGTGCGCGCCGGTCGGAGCCTTCGGCGGCACCACGAAGCGCGGGTTGCGCAGGCCGACCTTCGCGTTGCGGCGCTGACCATAGGTGCGGCGAACCACGGGGACCTGCTCGACGAGGAAACCGGCATCCCGCTGCGCGCTGAGCGGATAGAGCAGCTCCCACGGGACCACGTCGTGGTCGGTGGCGATCGTGAAGGCGCTCATGTCGGCGCCGACCTGCCAGAACTGGTCCCGCACGTCGGCCGGCACCATCTCCGACCACAGTTGGATACCCGCCGACCGGATGACCTCGCGGGTCATCGTCGCGTTGTAGCGGGAACCACCCCCGGCGAGCTGCTGCAACTCCTTGATCGCATTCTCCACCGCGGCGTTCGGCGTGTTCGTGATCGACTCGACGACCGGCGCGAACAGCGCCGCGTCGGAGCGCAGTTGGAAGGTGTAGCGGCTGCCGTCGAAGCGCACCTCCATGGTGACCTCGCCCGGTCGTGCCTGCGGGGCACCCATCGGCGCCGTCTTCGGCTGGCCGTCGCGGAACGGCCCACCGTCCGCGACGGAGACCTCCACAGAAACCTCGCCGAGGAACGTGCCGCCGGCCCAGGCCGTCACGTCGATGCGATGCAGACCGGGGGTACGCGCCCCGAAACCAAACCGGATCGGGTTCGGATCCTCGTCCGGCAGGACCAGCACGGTCTGCTGGAGCGGGCCCTCGGCGTGCAGGCCGGCCGGCGCGTGGACGGTCACCGTCACCGGTGTGCCGTCGTCGCTGACCAGGAAGTTCGCCAACGGCGAGGTCACGGCGTCCGGGTGGACCGGCCGTCCTTCGGTGACGAGCCGGACGTCGACGGTCAGGTCCCGACCCGCCGGGACCTGGGTGGGCGCGCGCGCCACCAGCAGCCGCTCCGGTGCCCGGGTGACGCCCTGGAAGGACGTGGTTGACGGCCCGTTATACGTCGTTATCACCCTCCTGCTGAGCAACACCGGCATGTCGAGGTCGTCGGCGGACTCCGAAGCGTCAGCCTCAGGGGCGATCAGGTCCGGCCGAATCCGTCCCCGCCGGTACGACGCTCGTTCCTCCAGGTCGTGTCGTTGCCGCTCCAGTTCGCGCTCGCGCACGTAGTGACTGGCTCGTTCGTCGAGGGACAGCCGCGTGTCCCGCAGGTGAAGCGTGATGCCGCCGAGAGCGGACGTGTCCTGAGTGAGCCGTCGGTCGATGGCTGTCGACGCTTGGGCCACCTCGTCGACGGCGTACTGCGAAGTGATGGGCCGGCAGGCGTCCAGCAGAAAATCGCGGACCAGGGCCGCGGCGTCCGTGATCCCGCGTCGGACGATCTGCGCCGGGTCGGTCACCCGGAAGCCGACGGCGATCGACGCCTCGAAGGCGTACGCGCCGCCTCTGGTGGGCAGCCGAGTGTCGTAGACGAGCCAGTGGTTGCCGGTGTCCACCTCGTAGCGCGTCGAGTAGCGGGCTACGAACCCCGGGTGCCACCACGCCATCGGCCGGCCACTGCCGGCGACCTCCAGAGCACCCTGGCGGGTCGAGTAGACGATCGCCGCCGGCCCGTGCGTGGGGGGCGGCATGAACCAGCGCACCGGCTCCACGCTGAGGATCACCGGGATCGCGGGCCCGGCAGTGTCGGTCTCCGCGCCGAAATTGGTTACCAGGTCGTCGACCAGGTGCCGGACGTCCGCCTGGACGGTGTGCGTGCCGACCCGCCGGTAGTGCTGCTGGGCAAGCGGTTTGAGCGCGGTGGGAAGGTCCGCCTCGGGTGGCAGAGAAGCGCCGTCCACCAGCACCGGGATGACCGGGACCTGCTGTTCGAAGGCGGTTTCGATCGTCCGGCGGGCGCTACCCGGAAGTCGTTCCAACCAGCCTGCCGGAGCGCCGAGTAGACGAGGTTCGATCACGACGATGAACGCCGCCGAGGCGGACAGGCGGTGCCGAAGCTCGGCGGAGGACACGAACGCCATCGAATCGTCGCGAACGACGCTGCCGAATCGTCCGGTCAGCGCGTCATCGAGCACGCGCGCGACGACGTTGTCGTCGCCGGCGCGGTAGCTGAGCAAGAAGCTGACCATTTCACGTACCGTATCGAAGATCGCGCTCTGATTTTCGCCGCGCCGGCGGTCGGCTATTCGACAGCCCCTTGTGGATTGATTCGACCAGTTCGGTCATCGGCCGAGTGCCAGCAGCAACCCGGTGGCGAGCACCCCCGCGCCGACCACCACGCTGATCGGCCGGGGACCGAGCACCGCGTGCCGGCGGTCGGCCAGCACCCGCGCCGGCACCACGCCGACCAACGGCCCGAGCAGGGTCACCACCAGCGCCAGCACCGGCATCGCGACCGCCAGGTCGCCGCCGTACCCGACGCCGAGTGCGCGGGCGCCGGCTCCCAGCGCGTACGCCAGTACCGCACCGGCCACCCCGCAGAGCGCCAGCAGCGGGTTGACCGAGCCGGGCAGCTCACCCGGCTGCCCGGCCCGGTCGAGCAGGTCCCGAGCCCGCCCGAGCAGCAGCACCGGGTCGGTGGCCCCGGTGCCGTTCGCCGGGGCGGGCGGGCCGCCGAGGCGGCGGGCGCCCAGCCGGGTGCGTACCTGTTGCCACAGGTGCGCCACCTCGGCGTCGACCCGTTCCTGCTGCTCGCGCGCGGCGACCAGCTCCTCCTCGGCGTGCTGGACCTGCTCGGCGGCCTCGGCCACGGCCCGTTCGGCTGCGGCGCACTGCCGCTCGTGCCAGGTGTGCGCCTCGGCGCGCTGCTCGCGCACCCGCGCGGTCAGGTCGGCCAACCGCCGCAACTGCGCCGAGTACGTCTCACTGGCCACTGGTTCGTTCATCGCGACGGTCCATACGGGATGATGACCTGGCCGGTGCGGTGGACCGCCCGGTCGAAGAAGAGCCCCCGCCAGGGGCGGGGATACCAGTCCGGGCCGCCCGTGCCCGGGTAGAGCGAAGCGCCCAGCTCACCGCCGTGCGCGTCCAGCGCCACCCAGGCGCCGATCTGGTCGGTGCGGGCGGCCGGCCCACCCAGGTCGGCGCGCATCCGGGCCACCCCCCGCCACCAGGCCAGCACGTGCGTCCGGCGTTCCGGCCCGTCGTGCATGATCCGGCGTAGCTGCTCCAGGCCGGTGCGCCGACCCGCGCGGGCGGCCAGCGCGCCGGCTGCCGCATCGACCGCGAACAGCAGCAGGTAGTGCGGGGTGCCCGGCCCGGTCAGCCCGTCGGCCGTCTCGGCCATCAGCTCGCCCACGGTCTCCTCGTCGTACCAGGCGGCGTCGTCGGCCAGGTCGTCGTAGAGCGCGCGGGCCATCGGGTCGGCGTCCGGGTCGAGGCAGGCGATGGAGAACCGGGCGGTGCCCGGCGGGTGCTGGCGGGCCAGCGACCGGGCAGCCGCGTCCAGCACCGCGCACGCCTCGTCCACCCGGGTGCCCAGGACCGCCAGGTTGCGCCCCGGAGCGCGCGGCAGCCGCAGCGCCGCCGAACGGGACTGCACGTCGATGATCTCGCCGAGCAGGGCGACCGGGTTGCGGGGCACGGTCCCGTCCGGGGGTACGGCGAGCGTCCGGAAATCCGGTGCGTCCGCCAGCCGGGGGATCGCGTCGCCGTCGAAGAGTCGGGCCGGCGCCGCGTCGGCCGGGCGCATCCGCCACAGCCGGTGCTGCAGCCCGCTCCACGTCTCCCAGTCGCTGGCCGACGGGATCCGGGCGATCTCGTTGCCCTCCACCATGCCCGACTCGGCGTTGACCACCGCGTGCCAGCGGGGCAGCGACTGCGCCGCGTCGTTACGTTCGGCGAGAATCCGCAGTGCCTTCGGCAACGCGATGCGCAGGGTGAACTGGGCGACCAGCGCGGGTCGGCCCCACAGCGCCTCGATGCCCCGCACGTCCTGCGAGGCGAGCACCAGGTGGATGCCCTGCGACCGGCCGCGGCGGGCCAGGTCCTCCAGCAGGTCGGCCGCCTCCCGGGCGACCACGTCCCGGCCGGCCAGCAGCATCTGGAACTCGTCGACCACCGCGACGATCCGTGGCCAGTGCCCGGTCGGGTCGACCGCCCGCAGCTCGGCCAGCTTGGTCACCTCGTGTTTCTTCGCCGCGTCGGCACGCCGGCGCAGCTCCTCGGCGAGGAAGCGCAGCAGCGCCAGCCCGAACTCCCGGTCGGTGTTGACGTTGATGCCGACCAGACGCATGTGCGGCAACCAGCTCGGATCGCGCCGGCCCTGCGCGAACCGCGCGAAGGACACCCCCTCCTTGAAGTCCAGCAGGTAGAACTCCAGCTCGGCGGGGGAGTAGCGGGCGGCGAGGGCACCGATCCACGCGAAGATCAGGTTGGTCTTGCCGGTGCCGGACGGCCCGCCGATCAGCGCGTGTGGGGGATAGTCGCCCAGCGTCAGCCGGACCGGCCGGCCGTGCGGACCCTCACCGATCGGCGCGGTCAGCCCGTCGGCGGAGTCCTCCCGCCACATCAGCTCGGGCGGGGGCAGCAGGTCGCCGAACGGCGTCGGCGGTGGGCCCGCGTTCACCCGGGCGGCGATCTCCCGGCAGGTCTCGGTGACCAGCGTCGCCGGTGGCGGCGGGTCCAACCGGACCGGCAGCCCGGCCGACCCGCCGATCCGCGCGCCGGACACCCCGGCCACCACCCGGGTCACCGTCGGATCGTCGGGCAGCGGCACACCGTGGACCACCAGGTGCACACCGCACGCCGCGCCGGCCCGCACGATCCGGTCCAGTTGCCCACGCTCGTGCCGGTTCAGCTCGTCGCCGCCGAGCAGCACCGCCACCCGCCACGGTTCGGGTCGTCGGCCGGTCGCCGCGGCCAGTTCCCGCAACGAGGCGTACTCGCCGGCGAGCACCGTCTCGTTGATCCGGCGGATCTGCTCCACCAGGTCGTCCAGGAGTGGGCTCAGCCCGCCGGGGCCGACGAAGGTGAGCAACCCCGCCGTGCCGAGCGGGGCGAACCCGGCCAGGCCGCCGCCGAGCTGCTCCGGGTCGTACCCGATCAGTCGGACCGCCCCCGGGTCGGCGCGGCCGGCGGCCCGCAGCAGCAACGCGGAGACCACCGCGTCGCAGCCGGCGCGATCGTCGCCGGAGAGGTGTACGTGCCCGGCGTCGAGCAGCGGCACCAGTGCGGGCACCGGGTCGACGCCGTCGATCCGGACCGTGCCGACCCGCAGCGCGCCGGGCGGCTCCGCCCGGCGGGCCGGCGTCGGTGCCCACCCCGCCCAGTCGGCCCCCGCGCAACCGGGGGCCTCGGCACGGGCGGCGTCGGCGGCGCGTCGGGCCAGCTCGGCGATCCGAGTGGAGTAACGGGCGTCGATCTCGGCGATGCGGCGGTCCCGTTGGGCGCCGACCCGCTCCGGTACGGCGGCCGCCGCCCGCTGCACCCGGGCCAGCCGTTCCCGCCCGGCGGTCAGCTCAGCCTGGGCGGCGGACAGGCGGGTACGGGTGGCGCCCAACGCCTCGGCGAGGGTGTCCCGGACCCGGCGGGCCAACTGCCCGCGCCGGTCAGCCATCGGAGCCCCGACGAGTCGGCGCGTCCTGCCACGGGCTACCCGAGCGCGGCGGCAACCCGGCGGAGCGCTGCCCGGCGGAGCGCTGCGTACCGGACCCACCCGGCCGCTGGCCCACGTCGCCCGGCTGTCCCGTGCCCGGCGGCCGGCCTCCGCCCGCCGGCTGCGACCCGCCGCCCGGCTGGCCCGCGTCGCCGGCCGGCGGGCGGGCGCCGGAGGGCAGGTCCCGACCGAGGCGGGCGAGCAGCAGCCCGGTCGCCACACCGGCGGTCACCGCGGAGTCGGCGGCGTGCGGCGGTTCCCCGGACGCCCGTGGCGGCGGCATCCGGCACACCCGGGTCAGCAGCGTCTCCAGCACCGGCGGCGGGAGCCCCGGCAACAGGTCGCGTACGCGCCCGCCCAACTCCCCGCGCAGCCGCCCGAGGTCGGTGGCGCGCGGTGGGTGCCCCAACAGCTCACCGGCCAGCTCACGCAGCAGCGGTGGGGTCAGCGCCGCCATGCCCAGCCCCACGTCGGCCGGGGCTCGGCGCAGTTCTTTCCGCAGCCGGTCCCGGTCGCCGGCGCGCACCCCGCCGACCACGCGGCGCAGCAGCTCCTGGGAGTCACCCAGGTGCTCGTCGGGTTCGTCGGTGCCGCTGTCCTGCCCGCCGGTCAGCTCCGCGACCCGCACCGACCACCAGCGGCGCAGCCGGACCTGCTCGGCCGGCTCCGGGGCCACTTCGGTCGGCCCGGCCGCCGGTGGGCTGTCGTGCCGGGGTTCGCGCTGTTGTGGGCGGGGGGCCGGGGCGCCGTCCGCGGCGAGCCCGATCGCGGCCAGGTACGCCGACAGCTGTTCCTGCGCCACCCGCAGCGCGTAGCCGGCGCTCTCGGCGTGCTCGGTGGCGGCGGACAACTCGGGCACACCCATCGGGTTGGCCGACTCCTGGCGCACCCAGCGCAGCCGCTCGGTGGCCAGGCCGAACTTCTCCAGCGCCTGCCCGAGCAGGGCGACCGGAAACTCTTCGCTGGCGGCACGGACCTGCCCACCGACGTCCTCGATGATGGACATGGCGGCCTACAGGGTGGCGACGTAGAGCTGCGCCTGCTCGACCGCGACAAGTGTCGCGGCGAGACACTCCTCCAGCTCCTGGCTGGCCTGGGTCAGGGACGCCTGGGCCGCCTCCACCGTCTCGTGCCCGCTGCCCTCCAGGGCGCCGGCGAGGGTCTGCTGCGCCTCGGCCAGTTTCTCGCCGGCGGCCTGTACGGCTGTCTGCCCGTCGCCGATCTGTTGGAGGGCGACATCGATGGCAGCCTTCAGCTCAGCGACGCTGGCCACGGCGGAACCTCCTGGGGGCGGGGAGATCTCCATTAGAGCCTATCGGCGGTCGCGAAAGAACATCCGCCCTGTCGGTGTTCCTGCCCGCCTGTCCGGAAGAGGCCCGGAAGTGCCGGGAGTCCGTTCTGTGGGAGTCCCGGTCCGAGATTTTCTCAGTTACTGGTCGGTGCTTCGCGCAGCCACCGCGGGCCGTACACCTCGGCGCCCAACGCGGTCACGCGGCCGCGCAACTCCCGGTCGGCGGTGACCACCAGCCGGCGTCGGCGCGGCGCCCCCTCCACCAGCTCGACCACCGTGTCGTCCCCGGAGCCGGCGGCGGAGACCACCCGGACGCCCTCGGTGCCCGGCACGTCCCGCGCGGCCCCCTCGACCACCAGCACCACCTCCACCGGTGCGGGCAGACGCGCCGGCAGCCCCACGGTCGCCACCGGGGCGAGGGAGTCGCGTAACCGGGCAGCGGCCCCGGCACGGTCGCGCCACCACCCGTTCGGGCGGGAGCCCACGACGTTGGCGCCATCCACGATCAGCAGCGGGGTCTCATTCATCCCGTCAGCCTGCCACCAACGGCCGGTGCGGGCCCGACGCCACTCCCGGAATGCCGGTGCTCCCGCCTCCTGCGGCGTTTGTCGGGGCGCGCGCCGGGTAGCCCCTGCCGACCATGCCGCGCCCTACTGCGGAGGACAGACATGATGGGACCCGGTGAGACCGGCTCCGACCCGTGGGACGAATTCCTGGCCAGGTACTTCGGCCGGGGCGAGGGAGGGCGCCGACCGCCACACCGGGTCGACATCACCCGCCTGATGACGGCCGACGCCCGGGAGATGCTGGCCGACGCGGCCCGGCGGGCCGCCCAACGCCACAGCAGCGACCTGGACACCGACCACCTGCTCTGGGCGGCGCTGCAGCGCGAACCGCTGCGTGACCTGGTACGCCGGGCCGGCGCCGACCCGGACACCCTGCTCAACGCCCTCGGCGGAAAAGGCGACGGGGCACCGCGCGGGGAGGTGCCGCCGAACCTGTCGTTGACCCCGGCCGCCAAGCGGGCGCTGCTCGACGCCCACCAGTTGTCCCGGGCGATGGGCGCCAACTACATCGGCCCCGAGCACATCCTGATGGCGCTGCCGCTCAACCCGGAGTCGCCGGCCGGGCGGATGCTGGCCGCCGGTCGGATCCAACCCGAGTCGTTGCAGGCCGCCAACGCCGAGCGTGGGCCGATGACCGGGCCGAAGCCGGATCGCGGCACGCCCACCCTCGACCAGTACGGGCAGGACCTCACCGACCTGGCCCGCAACGATCAGATCGACCCGGTGATCGGACGGGCCGACGAGATCGAGCAGGCCGTGGAGATCCTGTCCCGGCGTACCAAGAACAACCCGGTGCTGATCGGCGAGGCCGGCGTCGGCAAGACCGCCATCGTCGAGGGGTTGGCCGAACGGATCTGCGACGGTGACGTTCCGCAGACCCTGCTCGGCAAGCGGGTCGTCCAGCTCGACCTCGCCGGCCTGGTCGCCGGCACCCGGTACCGGGGTGACTTCGAGGAACGGTTGAAGAAGGTGATCGACGAGATCCGGGCGCACCGGGACGAGCTGATCATCTTCATGGACGAGATCCACACCCTGGTCGGGGCCGGCGGTGCCGGCAGCGAGGGCGGAATGGACGCGTCCAACATGCTCAAACCGGCGCTGGCCCGCGGTGAGCTGCGGGTGATCGGCGCGACGACGCTGGACGAGTACCGCAAGAGCATCGAGAAGGACGCCGCGCTGGCCCGGCGCTTCCAACCGGTGCTGGTGCCCGAGCCCAGCGTCGACGACACCATCGCCATTTTGCGCGGTCTGCGCGACCGCTACGAGGCACACCACCAGGTGCGTTTCACCGACGAGGCGTTGGTCAGCGCCGCCGAGCTGTCCGACCGGTACGTCACCGACCGGTTCCTGCCGGACAAGGCCATCGACCTCATCGACCAGGCCGGCGCGCGGGTGCGGTTGCGGACCCGTACGCCCGCCTCCGACGTGCGGGAGCTGGAGCAGGAACTCGACGAGGTACGTCGGGACAAGGAACAGGCCGTCACCGACGAGCAGTACGAGCGCGCGTCGGCGCTGCGCGACCGGATCGCCGAGTTGGAGGAGGACATCCGTCGCGCTAACGGCGAGGACGGCTCGTCCAGCTCCCAGGTGCCCGAGGTGGGTCCGCAGGAGATCGCCGAGGTGGTGTCCCGGGCCACCGGCATCCCGGTCAGCCAGCTCACCGAGGAGGAACGCGACCGGCTGCTGCGTCTGGAGGGTCACCTGCACCAGAAGGTGGTCGGCCAGGACGACGCGGTCACCGCGGTCGCCGAGGCCGTCCGCCGCTCCCGAGCCGGGCTGGCCGACCCGGAGCGCCCGATGGGCAGCTTCCTGTTCCTCGGCCCGACCGGCGTCGGCAAGACCGAGCTGGCCCGCGCTCTCGCCGAGGCGCTGTTCGGCGAGGCGGACCGGATGGTCCGGGTGGACATGAGCGAGTTCCAGGAGCGACACACGGTCAGCCGGCTGGTCGGCGCCCCACCCGGGTACGTCGGCTACGAGGAGGCCGGCCAGCTCACCGAGGCGGTGCGTCGCCGCCCGTACGCGGTGGTGCTGCTCGACGAGATCGAGAAGGCCCACCCGGACGTGTTCAACATCCTGCTCCAGGTGCTCGACGACGGGCGGTTGACCGACAGTCAGGGCCGCACGGTGAACTTCAAGAACACCGTACTGATCATGACGAGCAACCTCGGCTCCGAGCTGATCACGGGCAGCCAGCGCAGCGTCGGGTTCGGCGCCGGGGCGCCGGGCAGCGACCAGGAGAGCGACGAGCTGCGGGAGCGGCTGATGCGCCGCCTGCAGGAGAACTTCCGCCCGGAGTTCCTCAACCGCATCGACGAGGTCATCATCTTCCGCCGGTTGGAGGCCGAGCAGTTGCGCGACATCACCGCGCTGCTGCTGGAGGACACCCGTCGCCGCATGCACGCCCAGGACCTGCAGGTGGAGTTCACCACCGCCGGCATCGACTGGCTCGCCGAGCACGGCTACCAGCCGGAGTTCGGTGCCCGCCCGCTGCGCCGGGTGATCCAGCGGGAGGTGGACAACCACCTGTCGCGGATGCTGCTGGAGTCGGCGATCTCACCCGGCCAGAAGGTCGTCGTGGACGTCCGCGACGGCGCGCTCAGCTTCGACGTGACCGCGGGCGAGCGGGGGTACACCGCCGCCACGACGACACACCCGCGATGAGCGGGCCGGCGCGACGAGGTGAACACGAGGACCCGCACGAGCCGGCGGAGTCCGCGAAACCCCGGGACGAGGACGACCATCCCGACCCGATCCTGGCGCCGCCCACCGCGAACCCCCGCAGGACGCGGGTGCCCGCGGAGGGCCTGCATCCGAAGACCGACCAGGACGACCCGGAGACGTCCGGGCCGCCGCCCGAAGAGGAGACCTGATGGTACGCGAAGCGCGGCTCGACCCCGAGGTGGAAGTGCTCTGGGAGGACTTCCACGCCGAGGTCAACGTCCCGTCGGAGCAGCTGCGGACGTGGCTGCTGACCCGGGGGTCCGGGGAGGACTCGTTCAGCCCGAACCCGAACCTCGACCTGCCCCAGCCGGGCCGGGAGATTCTCAAGGTGTTGAACAAGCGCAAGGTCGACCTCACCCCGGAGGACATCGAGGTGATGCGGGAGGCGGTCGAACGGATCCGCGAGCTGATGGACGCCAAGCCGTCGCGCGGCAACGCCGACGACACGTGGCGGCACTCGCTGCTCGACCTGGGTCACGACCCGCTCGTCGAACGCTGAGCGGTCCCACGCACGACGGTGCCGTCCCGGGCGGGGACGGCACCGTCGCGTTCGGCTACTGGCCCTGGTCGGGTTCCAGGCTGGCGATGGTCAACCCCGCCGCGTCGGCGGCAGCGTCCCGTTCGGAACGGGTCTGGTCCTCCCGGGTGAGCAGATTCGCGTACTCGGTGACGTCGGCCGGGTCGGGCACCGTCGGCAGGCGGCGCAGGAACGCCTCCACCTCACGGGTGGCGGCGGTGTGCGCGGCGGCCGCCTGGCGGAGCAGCTCCCGGTCGTCGGCGGGCGGGTAGAGATCGGTCATGTTCGCCAGATACCCGGACAGCGGCGGTTCGCACCGCCACCGACCGGGTTACCTCCCCGTTCAGCCCGGTCGGACCCCGCTGGTCTGCCGGACGCCGAACCCCGGGTTGCGCGGCAGCCAGGCCAGGTACGCGGGGTGCGGCGCCAACGAGTCGACGTACGCTGCCTTGGCCGTCTCCAACACCAGGTCGGCCTCCCGGGCGGCGGGGGAGTCCGGATGCCAGCCGAGCAGGAGTCGCCAGCGCAACGGTATGCCGGCGAGTCGACGGGTGACCAGACCGGCCACCGGGCGGAACGTCGCCTGGCACAGCGCCACGGCCACGCCGGCTTCCACCAGGTCGACGCAGCCGCGGATGTCGGTCTCGTACACCTTGCGCGGGGTGAAGCCGGCGCGGGCGCAGGCGGCGGCGAAGCAGTCGGCGAAGCAGCCGTCGCCTGGCGCGGCGACCCACTGCTCGTGGCGCAGGTCGTCCAGGCGCACCTCGTCGTGCGCCGCGAGGGGGTGCGTCTCCGGCAGCAGCACCAGCACCGGGTCGATGGCGACCTCCTGCCAGCTCAACCCGAACCCGGCCGACGGGCTGGCGTCGCCGCACACACCGGCGAGCGCGAAGTCCAGTCGCCCGCCGGCCACCAACTGCGCCAGCTCGTCCACCGACCAGGAGGCGAACGTGGTGATCTGGGCGGAGGGCTGCTCGGCCGCCAACCGGTGCACCATCCGGCCCAGGATCGGGCTGTTCACTCCACCGAGCCGATAACAGGGCGGGGCGTCGCCGGACCCGGCCAGACGGGCCGCCTCGTCCTGCAGCCCCTTCATCGCCGGCAGCAGCACCCGGGCCCGGGCCAGCACCAGCTCACCGAGTGCGGTGGGCCGGGCACCGCGCCGGTCCCGGTCGAACAGCGGGCCGCCCAGTGTCCGCTCGATGCGCTGGAGCTGGGCGGTGAGCGCCGGCTGGGCCAGGCCGAGGGCCGACGCCGCCTTCGTCACACTCCCCGTCTCCGCGATCGCGCAGACCACCCGCAGGTGACGCAGCTCCAGGTTCATAGGGTGACGGTAGGACTACGCGTCAGCCGGCGGAATAGCCCGAGCGGATTGGTGATAATGAATGCACTGGCGGCCGTCGCCGCCCCTCAGTCGCGCGGTGGCTCCGGCAGGTCCGCCAGGTACGTCGGCCGGCGGGTCACCGCGTCGAGGACCTTGTCCACCACCCCGACCGCCGGCTCCACGATCCGGTTCCACGGAGGGGTGGCCGGAGTGCCCGGGTGCGGCCGGGTCGGGGCCGCCTCCTCGGCGATCTCCAGCCGGTTGCCGAGCCGGATCAGCTCCTCCTCGGATGCGACCGCGCGCAGTTCGGTGACGAGCGAGCCCACCCCGTCGACGTGCCGGCGGACCCGCTCGGCCACCTCGGTGACCGCCTCGTCCGTCAACCCCTTCAGGGCGTTGAGCAGGCTGGCGTCGGCGTTGATCTCGGCGTCCACCCGCTCCGACGCGTGCGGCAGCGCGGCGCGTACCGCCGGCAGCAGGTACTGCTCCTCGGCCGACAGGTGCCGCGACAGCGCGGCGGTGAGCACCGCCAGCCCTTCCTGCCCGGTGGCGTCCGGGCCGGTCAGCTGGTCCAGCAGCGCCAGCAGTTGGCGGTGCTCCTGGTCGACGATGTCGGCGATGTTGGGGCCACCGGGCCGGTAGCCCTCCGCGGGTTCGGGTGCGGGCGGCAGCGGCGGCAGGGGAACGGCGGACATGGTGCCCTCCTCGACTGGCGGGCGGAAGCTCCGGCAGGGACGTGCGGTCAAGGGCGGCGGTACCCGAACGGGTTCCCGGCGAAACCGGGCCCGTCGATGGGTCGGTCCGCGGCCACCGGCGCGCGGGCCCGTCCGCACCGGTGCGCCGGGCGGGCGGCCAGCCCCGGCTGGTATGAAGAGCCGATGACGAGCGATGCGGCCTCCGCCCGACCGGACCCCACCGCAGAGGTCGTGGACCTCTGCCGCGACCTGCTGCGTATCGACACCACCAACACGGGAGACAACGACACCAGCGTCGGCGAGCGCCGCGCCGCCGAGTACGTGGCGGAGAAGCTCGCCGAGGTCGGCGTGGAGTCTGTCCTGCACGAGTCCGCGCCGGGCCGGGCCAACGTGGTGGCCCGCATCCCGGGCACCGACCCCAGCCGCGGCGCCCTGCTCGTGCACGGTCACCTGGACGTGGTGCCCGCCGACGCCGACGAGTGGTCGGTGCACCCGTTCTCCGGTGAGCTGCGCGACGGTTACCTGTGGGGCCGGGGCGCGATCGACATGAAGGACTTCGACGCGATGGTGCTCGCCGTGGTGCGGCACTGGCAGCGCACCGGCGTACGACCCCCGCGCGACATCGTGCTCGCGTACACCGCCGACGAGGAGGCGGGCAGCGACTACGGCGCACGTTTCCTGGTCGAGCACCACCGTGACCTCTTCGACGACTGCACCGAGGCGATCGGCGAGGTCGGCGGCTTCTCGTACTCGGTCAGCGACAGCCAGCGGCTCTACCTCATCGAGACCGCCGAGAAGGGCATCGACTGGCTGCGGCTGCACGCCAAGGGCCGCCCCGGGCACGGCTCGATGATGCACGACGACAACGCGGTCACCGCGCTCGCCGAGGCGGTCGCCCGGATCGGCCGGCACCGCTTCCCGGTGGTGGTCACCGACACCGTGCGGGCCTTCCTGACCGAGGTCTCCGACGTGCTCGGCATCGAGCTGGACCCGGACGACCCGGAGACGGCCATCGCCAAGCTCGGCCCGATCGCCAACATCATCGGCGCGACCATCCGCAACACCGCCAATCCGACCCGGTTGGACGCCGGCTACAAGGACAACGTCATCCCCGGCCGGGCCACCGCCACCATCGACTGCCGCAGCCTGCCCGGCCAGTCGGAGCTGCTGGAGCGGCAACTGCGCGAGCTGGTCGGCCCGGACATCGCGATCGAGTACGTGCAGCGCCAGCCGGCGCTGGAGACCACCTTCGACGGGGACCTCGTCGAAGCCATGTCGGCGGCCCTGCGAGCGGAGGACCCGGGGGCGCGACCGGTGCCGTACATGCTCTCCGGCGGCACCGACGCCAAGGCGTTCTCACAGCTCGGTATCCGCTGTTTCGGGTTCGCGCCGCTTCAGCTGCCCGCCGACCTGAACTTCTCGGCGTTGTTCCACGGCATCGACGAGCGCGTTCCGGTGGACGGACTACAGTTCGGCGTGCGGGTTCTCGACCGGTTCCTCCGCACCTGCTAGCCGCGGCCGGCAGTTGCCGCCGGCGCGCAACCTCCCCAACGTGAAGGGACTGCCCCACATGACCGACCAGCACGGTGAGCTGGACGCCGCTCTCGAGCGGGTGATCGAAGCGGCTCGCCACCACCTGGCCGCCGTACGCGCCGCTCAGGGCCGCGTCGACGACGACGACGTCTGGCAGGCGTACGTGGCGTTGAACAACGCCTCCTTCGCCTACGACGAGCGGCTGCTCGACGCCTTCGGCGAGGTGACGCCGTGGGATGTCGACTCGATCGACCCGGACGAAGCCGACGAGCGTTTCGGCGGCGCCGAGGGTGCCGAGGCCAGCGACCCGCACCCCCGGGTGATCTCGGTGCGGCAGCGCCGTGACTACCGGGTGCCGAGCGTGGCCGCGCTGCTGCGTGTCGCCGAGGTGGCCCGCCGCGAGGGCACCCCGGAGGACGACGAGCCGGCACCGGTGGAGGGGGTCGGCGAGGCGGTGCTGGAGCTGCTGCAGAGCGGCGACGGCTCGCTCGGCGCGCTGGACGTCCCCGAGTTGGAACCGCTCGACGGGGTGGTCATGGTCAGCGAGGTGGGCACCCCGGTCGACCTGGAGTCGTTCGACGACGACGACGCGGTCGGTCCGTTCCAGCCGGCGGCCGACGACCGGCTGGTCGGCCGGCTCGACGAGCACCCGTTCCTGGAGCTCGACGACGACGACCACGACCACGCCGGGCACCAGCACTAGACGAGTAGGTCCTGACCCTGGCCCGGGCTGTGGGCGCAGCCGGCAGTCGGCGGTGACCGTCGGTCAC
>NZ_PYBV01000025.1:111079-111530 GCF_003205615.1 Micromonospora arborensis
CGCTCAACAGCACATCGACACGGCGGGCAGCCAAAGCGGAGGCCGAGCGTCCTTCGCTGCGCCCGCAGCCCCATCTTGAGTTAGGACTCGCTCGTCCAGGCAGCGCGACGCCCGGGGCCCGCGCGGCCCGCGGCGAACGGCCCTCAGTACGACAGACCCGGCTGCGGCTGGTTGACCCGCCGACGACGCAGCACCACCTGCCGTGTGCCGTCGCGGTACAACCGCACCCGGGCCAACTCCCACCCGGAGAACTCCGCCTGGATCGCCAACTGCGCCGCGGCGGTCAACCGGTCGACGTTCGGCGGCAGCCGCAGCGGCGCGTATTCGTAGTCCATGCCACCCATGCTGCCCAGCCCAGCGGCCGTTCGCCACCCCCTCGGGGGTGACCAACACCGCTGCCGTGGGTGGTTCGTGCCACCCCGTGCCCCCATCGCGCCGATCTGTGAGTGGG
>NZ_PYBV01000026.1 GCF_003205615.1 Micromonospora arborensis
GAACAGCTGACCCCCGCACCCCCCGCACGACCCGACCAGTGGCCGGCACCCCGAACCCCGGGGTGCCGGCCACCGGCATATCCACACCCCGCACAGGCGTCGGCGCTGCGGGCCGGCACCCGCCGTCAGCGCCCGCCGCCCGTCCCGCGCTCGCGCCAGCGCCGCCCCGTCCCGCGCTAGCGCCGCCCCGCCCCGCCCCGTCCAGCGCCGCCCGTGCCGCAGCCGTGCCCGGGCAGCCCCAGGCAACCCGGGCCTGTGTCGGTCATGGGTTTCTGGTGCGGGGTCGGGAACATCGTGGGGGTCGGGCTGGTTGTGGACAGTGTCGGTGTGACTCAGTGTCCCCGGGCCTCACCTAATATCGCCTTCGCGGAATACCGTTCGGCTGGAGCCGCGTCGCGCCACTCGCCGAGAGGCGACCTGCACACCGACACCAGCGCCGCCCCCGGTCCACAAGGCCGGGGGCGGCGCTGTTTGTGCCCACCGTGCGGCGGCCAGCGGCGGCACAATGCTCGGGTGACTGATGCTCAGCCCTGGTCCGAGCAGCCGGGCGTACTCGTGCTTCCTGGTGGGGCGGCGGTGCGCGGACGCCGAATCGGTGCGGCTGCCTCGCCTGCCGACTTCGCCCTGCTGTTGGCGCCCGGCCCGGAGCCGGCCTGGCCGTCTCGGCGGATCCGGTGGCCCGACTTCTGGGTGCCGGTCGATCGGGAGGATGCCCTCGACGCGCTGCGGGCGGCGTTGCGGCGGGCGCAGGACGGTGAGCGCGTCGAGGTTGCCTGTCGGGGTGGGGTTGGGCGCACCGGAACGGCGTTGGCCGCGTTGGCGATCCTCGACGGCCTGCCGGTCGAGCGGGCGGTGCCGTGGGTCCGGGCGGGCTACCACCCGAAGGCGGTGGAAACCCCCTGGCAGCGACGCTGGCTGCGCCGCGTCTCCTGACAGCCGCCGTCAGGAATGCCGTTACTGCGCCGGTTCGTTGACGTATTCGCGTAGGTGGTGGGCGGTGAGCGTGTCGCCGCGGGTGACCAGCTCGGCGGGGGTGCCGGTGAAGACGACCTGACCGCCGTCGTGCCCGGCGCCCGGGCCGAGGTCGATGAGCCAGTCCGCGTGGGCCATGACCGCCTGGTGGTGCTCGATGACGATCACCGTGTTTCCGGCGTCGACCATCCGGTCGAGCAGGGCCAGCAGTTGGTCCACGTCGGCCAGGTGCAGGCCGGTGGTCGGCTCGTCCAGTACGTACGTGGTGGTCTTCTCCGCCAGGTGGATGGCGAGCTTGAGTCGCTGCCGTTCCCCGCCGGACAGGGTGGTCAGCGGCTGACCGAGGCTGAGGTAGCCCAGCCCGACGTCGACCAGCCGACCGAGAATGGCGTGCGGAAAGAAGGCGTACGCCTCGGTGACCGACATGGCCAGGACTTCGCTGATGTTCTTGCCGCGCAACGTGTACGTGAGCACCTCGTCGGTGAACCGCCGCCCCTCGCAGCGTTCGCAGACGCTGGCGACGCCGGCCATCATCGCCAGGTCCGTGTAGATCAGCCCGATGCCCTTGCAGGTGGGGCAGGCGCCCTCGGAGTTGGCGCTGAACAGTGCCGCCTTGACTCCGTTGGCTTTGGCGAACGCGGTACGGATCGGGTCGAGCAGCCCGCTGTAGGTTGCCGGGTTGCTCCGTCGTGACCCGCGGATCGGGGACTGGTCGACGATCACGACCCCGGAGCGGCCGCGCAGCGACCCGTGGATCAGTGAGCTCTTGCCGGAGCCGGCGACGCCGGTGACCACGGTGAGCACCCCGAGGGGGATGTCCACGTCCACGTCGCGCAGGTTGTGCAGGTCGGCCTGGCGGATGGCGAGGTGTCCGGTGGGTTGGCGTACCGCATCGCGCAGGGTCACCCGGTGGTCCAGGTGCCGGCCGGTGAGTGTGTCGGAGCGGCGCAGGCTGGGCACGTCGCCGGTGAAGCAGATCCGGCCGCCGTCGGTGCCGGCACCCGGGCCGAGGTCGACGACGTGGTCGGCGATCGCGATGGTCTCCGGTTTGTGCTCGACCACCAGCACGGTGTTGCCCTTGTCGCGCAGCCGCAGCAGCAGGTCGTTCATCCGGGCGATGTCGTGCGGGTGCAGGCCGACGGTGGGTTCGTCGAAGACGTACGTGACGTCGGAGAGGCTGGAGCCGAGGTGTCGGACCATTTTCACCCGTTGCGCCTCACCGCCGGACAGGGTCGCCGACTCACGGTCCAGGCTGAGGTAGCCCAGCCCGATCTCGACCAGCGACTCCAGCAGTTCCCGCAGGTTGGCGATCAGCGGTGCCACCGCCGGGTCGTCGACGCCCCGGACGAACGCGGCCAGGTCGTTGATCTGCATGGCCGAGCAGTCGGCGATGTTGTGCCCGGCGATCCGCGACGACAGGGCCGCCGCGTTGAGTCGGGTGCCGCCGCAGTCGCCGCAGCTGGCGAAGGTGACGGCCCGGTCGACGAAGGCGCGGATGTGCGGTTGCATCGACTCGCGGTCCTTGGCCAGGTAGAGCCGCTTGACCTTGACCGCCAGGCCCTCGTACGTCCAGTTGTTGCTGCCCACCTTGATCTTCGTGGACGGTTTGTGGAGGAAGTCCTCCCACTGTTGCGGGGTGAAGTCCTGCAGTTTGACGTCCGGGTCGAACAGGCCGGAGCCGACGATGGTCTGCCAGTACCAGGAGTCGACCGCGAAGTTGGGCACGGTGATGGCGCCGTCGTTGAGGGAGCGCTCGACGTCCACCAGCTCGTTCACGTCGAGGTCGGAGACCCGGCCCAGCCCTTCGCAGGTGGGGCACATGCCCTCGGGCAGGTTGAAGCTGAACGCCCCCGACCCGCCCACCGATGGCACGCCGAGCCGGCTGAAGAGGATCCGCAGCATGGCGTACGCGTCGGTGGCGGTGCCGACGGTGGAGCGGGAGTTGACTCCCATCCGCTCCTGGTCGACGACGATGGCCGCGCTGAGGTTGCGCAGCGAGTCGACGTCGGGCCGGTTGAGGTTCGGCATGAACGACTGGAGGAACGCGCTGTAGGTCTCGTTGATCATGCGCTGGGACTCTGCGGCGATGGTGCCGAAGACCAGTGACGACTTGCCCGACCCGGAGACACCGGTGAAGACGGTCAACCGGCGCTTGGGGATGTCGACCGAGACGCTGGCGAGATTGTTCTCCCGCGCTCCGCGTACCTCGATCATGTCGTGACTGTCGGCGGCGGACCATGCTGGCTGCGACATGCGAACCCTTCACGGAGTCATGGCGGGAGTTCCTCCCGCCGGGCGCTGGCGGGTTCCATTGTCTCATTCATCCCCCTGTAGAGACTTCTGACGACACCCAAGCGCAGGCTCCAACAGGACGCCCCGGAAAGTCTCAAATCACGTGGTAAGCAGTACGGTGACTCGTGTGAACATCGCCCGGGAAGATCGGCTCCGCGCCGTGGACCTGGCGGCCACCGTCGGGATCTCGGTGCAGCAGGTGCGCAACTACGTCGAGCTGGGTGTGCTGCCGCCGGTGCGGCGCACCGCGAGCGGGTACCGGATCTTCACGACCGAGCACGCTCGGGCGCTGACCGTGGCGCGGCGGTTGGCCGAGGGGCACGGCTGGAGCCGTACCCGCGAGATCATGGCGGCGGTGCACGGGGGCGACCTGCCGGCGGCCCTCGCGGCGCTCGACGGCGGCCACGCCGAGCTGGACCGGGAGCGCGCCGAGATCCGTCGGGTGCTCGGCGCCTTCGAGACCGTGCTGGCCAGCTCACCGCCGGCCCGGCCGGCACCGCGCCGGGGCGTCCGCATCGGCGCGGTCGCCACCCTGGTCGGGGTCCGGACGTCGCAGCTACGGCTGTGGGAGGAGCGCGACCTGCTGCGGCCGGGCCGCACCCCGGGCACCAACTACCGGGTGTACGACGAGGCGGAGCTACGCGCCGCACAGGTCATCGCGTTGCTGCGCCGAGGCACGTACCCGTTCGAGATCATCGAGGCGGTGCTGGGCGAACTGCGGAGCGCCGGAAGCGCTCAGCGGGTCCGCGCCGAGCTTGCCCGCCGTGAGCAGGAGCTGCACGTCCGCAGCCTGCGTCGGCTGCGGGGGAGCGCCGCGCTGCACGACTACCTGCGCGTTCGCGGCGAAGCGGATTGACCGACCGGGGTATCCCGTCCCGCCGGGCGATCTTGTTGACTAGGGTCGGGCACATGAGAGCTGCGCTGCTGGCCGCCACGGCGTCCGTCATCCTGCTCGCTCCCGCGCCGGTCGCCGCCGCGGGAGCGCCTGCCGGTCCGACCGTCCGATGCCCCCGGGTGCCGGCGCCGAAAATGTCCCGTCCGCCCCGGCCCACGCCCCCGCCCGCCGTGCCCGAGCAGCGGGTCGTCGGCGGTGCGGCGCTGGACACGGCCGGGCTGGTCGTGCCGGCCGACGCCGCCGCGCCACCGGGTATCACGGCCACGTCGTGGCTGGTCGCCGACCTGGACAGCGGCCAGGTGCTCGGTGGCTGCGGCCCACACGAGTACGGCACCCCGGCCAGCGTGCAGAAGCTACTGCTCGCCGCCACGATGCTGCCCCGACTGGACCCGAAGCAGACGGTCACCGTCACCGCGGACGACATGAACATCGAGCCCGGCTCCTCCGCCGTCGGTCTGGTCGAGGGCGGTCGCTACACCATCGAGACCATCTGGCTCGGGCTGCTGCTCAACTCCGGCAACGAGGCGGCCAACGCGCTCGCCCGGCTCGGCAGCGGCGGGACCGACGCGGCCGACGGCGTACGCGCCATGAACGAGCAGGCGCACCGGCTCGGCGCCCTCCAGACACACGCGGTCACCCCGTCGGGCCTGGACGGCAAGGGACAGTTCACCAGCGCGTACGACCTGGCGCTGATCGCCCGGGCCTGCTTCGCCGAGCCGGCCTTCCGCAGGTACGCGCTGACGAAGCAGACGGCGATCCCCGCCCAGCCGGCACAGCGCACCAAGGGTTTCCAGATCCAGAACGAGAACCAGCTCATCTTCAAGTATCCGGGTGCGCTCGGCGGCAAGACCGGCTTCACCGATCTGGCCCGGCACACCTACGTGGGCGCCGCCGAACGCGGCGGGCGACGGCTGGTGGTGACCCTGTTGGGCGCCGAACCTGCGCCGAAGCGCGGCTGGGAGCAGGGTGCGGCCCTGCTGGACTGGGGCTTCACGCTGCCCCGGGACGCGTCCGTCGGTCGGCTGGTCGAGCCGGGCGAGTTGACCGCCACGCCGTCGGCGTCGCCGTCCGCGCTGGCGGCGCCCGGTGGCCCCCGGCCGGCGGCGGCCAGCGGACCGGCGCGTACCGGCTCGGGATGGTTGTGGTCGGTGGTCGCGGTGAGCGGCGCGGGGGTGCTGGTGCTGTTGGGCGGGCTGCTGTGGCGGCGTCGCGCTCGGCTGCCCTGACGGATCGACATCGGGCGCTGACGTCCATAGACTCCGGTCTTTCTGGCACCACGAGTCCAGGAGGATCCCAGTGTCGAGTGAACTCGAACCGTGCCCCGGTGTGGCGGCACCCCGTCGGCCGGTGCGCGCCCTGTCCCGCCTCGCGGGGGTGACCGTGCTCGCCGGTGCGCTGGTCGTCGGCGCGTCCGCCACCGCGCTCGCCGCGCCCGGCCCGTCGGCCGACGCGGTGACGGCGTCCGCCGCGTCGGCCGCCACCGTCGACACCGCCACCCGACCGCCGCGCACCACCCACGGCCCGTGCGCGTACACGCAGACGCCCGACGAACCCGCGGCCCGGCCGGTGCCGCTGCCGCCCGACCCGCGACGCACCCCGACGCGGGGCAGCGTCCGGGTGACCCTGGCGACCAACCACGGGCCGATCGGGTTGACCCTCGACCGGGCCGCCGCGCCGTGCACCGTGCAGAGCTTCCTGCACCTGGTCGGCAAGCGCTTCTACGACCGCACCTCGTGCCACCGGCTCACCGCGTACCCCACGCTGAGCGTGCTGCAGTGCGGTGACCCGTCCGGCACCGGCGAGGGTGGCCCGGGGTACCGGTACCGCGACGAACTGCCGACCGACCTGCCGCCGGCACCGACCGACCCCACCGGGGAACGTCGGGTGTACGCGCGGGGCGTGCTGGCCATGGCCAACGCCGGGCCGGACACCAACGGCAGCCAGTTCTTCCTGGTCTACGCGAACTCCGCGCTGCGCCCCAACTACACGATCTTCGGCGAGATCGACGGGGCCGGTCTGGCCACGCTGGACCGGATCGCCGCCGGGGGAGTGGCGCCGACCGCCGAGGACCCGGCACCGGTCGACGGCGCGCCCGCGCTGCCGGTCGACATCCGCAAGGCCGTCCGCGCACACCACCACTGAGAGCGTGGCGCGGTGGGCGACGCTCGGTCGCTCACCGCGCCAGCGGGTTCGGTAACGCCCAGCGGGCACGCCCGGCACCCGGAATTTTCGGAAGCGGATCGGAACTGGTCCAACCGGTTACCGACCCAGTTCCGGCCGTCACGACGGGCCAGCCGACCCGGTCGGCGGGGCGGTGCTGTCGCGGACGACCATTTCCGTGGCGAGTTCGACCCGCGGCGAGTCGATGCCCTCACCCTGGGCCAGGCGCAGCACGGTCCGTGCCGCCAACCGTCCCATCTCGACCAACGGTTGGCGCACTGTGGTCAGCGGTGGTGAGGCCCAGCGGGCCTCCGGCAGGTCGTCGAAGCCGACGACGCTCACGTCGTCCGGCACGCGGAGTCCTCGGCGCCGGATGGCCTCGTACACGCCGAAGGCCATCTGGTCACTGGCGGCGAAGATGCCGGTCGGCGGATCGGCGAGGTCGAGCAGCGCGGTCCCGCCGGCGAAACCGGAGGCGTGGTAGAAGTCGCCCGGGTAGATCAGGACGTCGTCCACCGGCACCCCGGCGCTCTCCAGCCCGGCCCGGTAACCGTCGAGCCGCGCGCGGCTGCACAGCAGACTCGTCGGCCCGGCCACGAAGCCGATGCGCCGGTGCCCGATCGCGAGCAGATGCTCGGTCGCGGCGAGGCCGCCAGCCCAGTTGGTGGCGCCGATCGTCGGCACGTCCATGGCCGGCACACCGGCCGGGTCGACGACCACCACCGGCACGTTGAGGCGGCGTAGCTGCGCGTGCAGCGGTGGGCTCAGGTGCGAGGTCACGAAGATGACGCCGTCGGTGGCCCGGGTGCGCAGGTTCTGCAACCACTGCCGGGCCGCGGTGGGCTGGCGGTGGATCGCCGAGACCACCGTGCCGACGCCCGCGCCGTGCCCGACATCCTCCACGCCCCGGATGATTTCCACGGCCCACGGGCTGTCCAGGTCGTTGAAGACCAGGTCGACGAGGCCGGCGCGGCGGACGCTGCGGCTGGTGCGACGTCGGTAGCCGTGGTGCCGCAGCAGCTCCTCGACCCGCTCCCGGGTGTCCGGGGCCACATCGGAGCGACCGTTGAGCACCCGGGACACGGTCGGCACCGACACCCCGGCCTCCCGTGCGATCGCGGTGATGGTCACCCTGCGTCCGTCGTCCGCGCCCACCCGCGTCTCCTTCACCGAGCCGGAAGAACGACCACAACACGTCGTCAACCGTGTGTCCCGAAACGGTGTGCCCGTTCCACGCGTCATCTTGCCCCACCGATGCGGGTTGACGACATGCCAGGTCGGTTCTAGCGTTCGCCGAAGTTGCGGAAATCTTCCGGAAGTTCATCGGACTTGGGGACGGCATGTACACCGATCTGCCTGAGGAACAGTTGCGCGACTACCGCGGGGTGGTCCGGGAACCAGCGGACTTCGACGACTTCTGGGCCGGCACCCTGGCCGAGGCCCGGGGTGCCGGCTGGCCGGTCCGGGCCGAGCCGGTCGACACCGGGCTGGCCAGCATCGACGTACTCGATGTGACCTTCGCGGGTTTCGCGGGCCAGCCGGTGCGAGCCTGGCTGCGGGTGCCCCGCGGCGCCGACACGGCGCTGCCGACCGTGGTCCAGTTCGCCGGCTACGGCGGCGGGCGCGGGCACCCGTTGGAGAACCTGCTCTGGGCGTCCGCCGGGTTCGCGCACCTGCAGATGGACACCCGGGGGCAGGGCTCGGGATGGAGCCGGGGGGACACCCCGGACCTCGGCGCAGCCGGCCCGGAGGCGCCCGGGGTGACGACCCGGGGCATCGCCGACCCGAAGACCTACTACTACCGGCGACTGATCACCGACGCGGTCCGGGCGGTGGACGCCGTCCGGACCCTGCCGGTGGTCGACCCGACCCGGGTGGCGGTGCTCGGGCACAGCCAGGGCGGCGGGTTGGCGCTCGCCGCCGGCACGTTGGCACCCGGGGTGCGGGCGGTGGTCGCGTTCGTGCCGTTCCTCTGCGACATCCCGCGCGCGGTGGTGACCACGGCCGCCCGCCCCTACCGGGAGATCCGCGACTACCTGGCGATCCACCGGAACGCCGAGGAGCGGGTGCTGACCACCCTGGCGTACATCGACGGGGTTAACTTCGCCCGGCGCTGCCGCCGCCCGGCGCGGTACTCGGTGGCGTTGATGGACGACATCGTGCCCCCGTCGACGGTCTACGCGGCGGTCAACGCCCACGCCGGGCCCACCGAGTTGGCGGTGTGGCGGTACAACGGCCACGAGGCCGGCGGGATCGACGACGACGAGGCCGCGCTGGTCTTCCTACGCGAACACCTGACCGGGGCGTGATCCGGCCCGGGGTGCCGGGCTGGCTGATCCGGCACGCTGGGCCGGGCGGGGCTGGCTGATCCGGCACCCCGTGCCGGGCGGGGCTGATAGACAGGAGTCGTGCGCCACCGCCTCGCCGTCGTGCTCGCGCTCACCGCGCTGCTCGGTGGCTGCTCGCGGCCGGAGCCCCGCCCCGCGCCGGCCGCGCCGCAACCGACGCCGGTGAGCCCCACCCCCCGGCCGACCCCCGTCCCCAGTCCGACCCCCGCCTCGTCCGTCCCCGTCGCGGACCGGCTGCCGGGGTTCGTGGTGCTGACCGACGCCGACCCGCGCATCCACGCCGACATCCGGTACGCCACCGCGCACAACTTCGTCGGCCGCCCGATCACCGCGTATCCGGAGCCGCTGTGCCTGCTCACCCGACAGGCCGCCGAGGCGCTGCGCCGGGTGCAGGACGCCGCGCTGGCCGGTGGGCACAGCCTCAAGGTGTACGACTGCTACCGCCCGCAGCCGGCGGTGGACGACTTCGTCGCCTGGGCCAAGCGCCCCGGCGAGCAGGAGACGAAGGCCGAGTTCTATCCGGACGTGGCCAAGAACCGGCTCTTCGCCGAGGGTTACATCGGGGCGCCCACCGCGCACAGTCGGGGCAGCACCATGGACCTGACCCTGGTCGACGAGCCCGCCGCCAGCCAGCCACCGTACCGGGTCGGGCAACCGCTGGTCGCGTGCACCGCGCCACGGGGGCAGCGGTTCCCCGACAACAGCATCGACATGGGGACGGGTTTCGACTGTTTCGACGCCCGCGCGCACACCGCCGACCCGCGCATCACCGGTACGGCACGAGACAACCGTCGGTTGTTGCAGCGGCTGATGACCGACGCCGGATTCGTCAACTACGAACTCGAGTGGTGGCACTACAGCCTCCGCGACGAGCCGTACCCGGACACGTTCTTCACCGCGCCGGTCGCCCGCTCCTCGGTCGGCTGACGCGCGCCCCGGCACCGCCGCCGCCGATGCCATCCGGCATGATCACGTCAATGACCACCGAACGGATCGGCCCTCCGGTCACCGGCGACGAGCGGGAGACGCTGCGCGCCTTCCTCGATTTCCATCGCGCGACGCTGGCTCTCAAGTGCGACGGTCTCTCCGACGAGGAACTGCGCCGGCAGTCCATGCCGCCCTCCACGCTGTCCCTGCTCGGCCTGGTGCGGCACATGGCGGAGGTGGAACGCGCCTGGTTCCGGCGGGTCATCGCCGGCGAGGACATCCCGTTGGTCTGGTCGGAGACCGGCGACTTCCAGCAGGCGTACGACGCCAGGTCGGCCACCCGCGCCGAGGCCTTCGACGCCTGGGAGCGCGAGGTCGAGCACGCCCGCCGAATCGAGCGGGCGGCGGCGTCGCTGGACGTGACGGGCCACAACGTCCGCTCCGGCGAGACCGTGTCGCTGCGGCTGGTGATGCTGCACCTGATCCACGAGTACGCCCGGCACAACGGTCACGCCGACTTCCTGCGCGAGGGCGTCGACGGCACCGTCGGCGTCTGAGTCGCCAACCGCTGGCCGCCGGTCAGGTGCCCGCCGTCGATCAGGTCCAGTAGAGGATCCGGCAGGCCGGTACGCGGGCCGCGAGTTCGGCGTGGAACCACTCGCGCAGCTCAGCCATGGTGTCGCGCGGGTAGACGTACTTCACCGCGCCGAACTTGCCGTGTTTGCGACTGCGGGACTCCTCGTCCATCTCCAGGCGGGTCCGCGGGTACCAACCGAGCAGCACCTCCTTGCTGCCCGGGGTGAACCGGTGGGTGATGAGCTCGGCGGTCAGGTCCAGCTCCGGCACCCCGTCGACCGCCGCGCGCACCTGGTCGAGCAACTCGCCGTAGCGCTCCCGCCAGTCGGGCAGCGCGATGATCGGCGCGATGGTCAGCCCGACCGGGTAGCCGTCGAGCGCGAGCCGGCGCAGCGCGGCCAGCCGGTCCGGCACCCGGGCGGTGCCGCCCTCGAACCGAACGCTCACGGGGGCGCAGTTGACGCTGAACCGGACCCGGGTCCGACCGGCGTGCGGCAGCCCGACGAATGTCGCCACGTCGGCGTACTTGGTGGTCCAGCGCAACTGCACCGGTGCGTCCCAGTCGGCGAAGTGTTCCACCGCCCGTCGCCAGCTACCGGTCAGATGCTCCAACGCCAGCGGGTCCGTGTAGCAGGACGCCTCGAAGGTGGTGCCCTCGTCGGCGCGCCGGGCGTTGCGGCTGGTCACCGTGCCGCGCCCGGCGTACTCGGCCAGCCCGCCCAGGATGTCCTCCAGGTCCGCGTACACCCGGGTCACCGGCGGGCCGGACAGCGATCCGGCGAGGTAGCAGTACTGGCAGTGTGCCGGGCAGCCCTCGGCCAGGTCGACTCGCCAGTCGGCGCTGGGCGCGATGGGTTGCAGGGCGCGTCGCGACGGTGGGCTCACCACGATCGCCATGGTCGCCTTGGCCCGGGCGTACGTCTCCCGGTCGGTTTGCCCGCGTACGCCGGTCAGTCGGTTGGAGCGCAGGTGTTCCACCTCGATGCCCTGTGCCTGCACCAGTGTGACGATCCGCTGGCCGTGCGGGTGCTCGAGCGCGGCCGGGGTGGCGACCACCCGGGCCGGGGTCCAGCGGCGTGCTGACCTGGCCGGCGGCGCGAGGCTGGACAGGTCGTGGGTCGGCACCCGCTCTCCGCTCGCGTCGTGTGGCGCGGCGGGTACGTCCACCGCGAGCGGCTGGTCGATGTTCACCACATCCGGGCTGGTCACCGGCGCGGAGTACCCGTTGTCGCAGGAATCCCACGGATCGGCTGGCCGACGATTGACGCCACCCGACGCAAGGCATAACCTTTCGTCTATCTGTAAACCTTGTGAACAGATGATTTCGGTCGACGCGGCGGCGCGTCCCCAGCGAAGGGACGATCAGGTGATCGCAGAACTCTCCTCCCGTACCAGAAGGATCCTGTCGTTGTTCGTCGCCCTGCTCGTCGCGCTGAGCGCCGGCCTCGCGGTCAACGCCTCGCGGCAGGCGCAGGCCGCGCCGACGTTCAAGGTCCTGGCCTTCTACAACGGCACCTGGGACGCCGCGCACATCGACTTCGTCAAGGACGCCCGGGCCTGGTTCCCGCAGGCCGCGGCCCAGTACGGCTTCTCCTGGGAAGCCACCAACAACTGGGGCCTGCTGAACACCGCCAACCTGGCCCAGTACAAGGTCATCATGTTCCTGGACGACGCGCCGCCCAGCGGGCAGCGGGCCGCGTTCCAGCAGTACATGCAGAACGGCGGGGCGTGGCTGGGCTTCCACGTCAGCGCGTGGACCGACAACCCGTCGAGCTGGAGCTGGTACTACAACACCTTCCTCGGCACCGGCGCGTTCCAGACGAACACCTGGGGACCCACCCGGGTCACGATGCGCGCCGACAACCGCACCCACGCCGCCACCCGGAACCTCCCGGCGACGTTCCCCTCGTCGATCAGCGAGTGGTACTCCTGGAGCAACGACCTGCGGCAGAACCCGAACATCGACATCCTCGCCTCGGTCGACCCGTCCAGTTTCCCGGTCGGCACCGACCCCAACCAGTCCTGGTACGGCGGCTACTACCCGTTGGTGTGGAGCAATCGGCAGTACAAGATGCTCTACGCCAACTTCGGCCACAACGCGATGAACTACAGCACCAACACCGGGCTGTCGTCGACCTTCGACAGCGCGCAGCAGAACCAGCTCCTGATCGACGGTCTGCACTGGCTCGCCGGCGCCGGCACCGTCCCCACCCCGACGCCCACGCCGACCCCCACGGCCGGCCCGATCTCGCCGACCGCCTGGCACACCGTGGTCAACCGGGGTAGCGGCAAGTGCGTGGACGCGCGGGCCGCCGCCAGCGCGAACGGCACCGCCATCCAGCAGTACGCCTGCAACAGCAGCGCCGCCCAGCAGTACCAGTTCGTGCCGACCAGCGGCGGCTACCTGCGGGTCAACAACCGCAACAACAGTGCCCAGGTGCTCGACGTGACAAATGTGTCGACCGCGAACTCGGCGCCGATCCAGCTCTGGTCCTACAGTGGCGGCAACAACCAGCAGTGGCGGGCCGAATCGGAGGGCGGCGGCTACTACCGCCTGGTCAACCGCCTCAGCGGCAAGTGTCTCGACGTGCCGGGAGCGTCCACGGCGGACAGCGTCCAGCTCGTCCAATACACCTGCAACGGCACTGCGGCGCAGTCGTTCCGGCTGGTACCCCAGGCGTAGCCCCGCCCCGGTAACCTCCCGCCATGGCGATTCCCGACCGCGTGCCGATCGCGCACGAGCCTGACTACCGCACCCGCTTCATCGGGCGGTACGACAAGGGTCAGTTCTTCGGCTCCGTCACCGCGACACTTGAGGACGGTGCCGGAGCCGAAGACAACTGGTACCGCCACAAGCGGTGGTACGCGGTGCTGCACCGGTTCGACGCCGACGGCGTGCACACCGACTCGGATACCTGGTTCGCCGGCACCAGCGAAGACGAGCAGGCCTCCATCGACCGGGCGGAGGCCCGGCTCGTCGAATGGCTCGACGTGCTGCCCGGCCGAGAATTCGCCGACATCGCCATCGGGTTGTTCCAGGTCGAGGTCGACGGGCACATCTTCGGGCTGGTCGACTGGTCCGAGGAGTACGCCGGCGAGGACCACGCCGAATTCCTCCCCGACGACCTGGGGTTCGATCCGCCCTGGGACGGCTGCTACGACACCTGAGCCAGAAGCAACGCCGTTGTTGGCGCGATCTTGCACTTTCTGTCCCGACGTAACGGGCATGTCACGCGAAACGGCGACCGAAACTGCAAGATCGACGGGTCAGGCCCGGGTCAACCTTCCACGTGGTGCATTCCCTCGCTGGGGGGAGGTGGTCCGACGCGCCAGTTCCTAGCGTGAACGGCATGAGAACACGTGATCGGCTCGGCGGCGTCACGCCGTCGCTCCCGGTGGTCGCCGGAACAGGGGGATCACGGCTACGTGCGGCGTGGCGGACTGCCCACGCCCCGGTGGCGGGAGTGCCCCGGTGGGCGCGAATTGCTGCTTACGCCATCCCGTTCACCGTGCTGCCGTCGGGGCTCTGGCGTCTACCGGTCGCGTTCCGCGACGGCGTCGGGCTCGACGGGCGGGTGTACCTCGTCTGCCTCTCGATCGTGGCGGAGGTGATCGCGTTCACCGCCGTTGGGCTCGTCGCCGGCTGGGGAGAGCGGGTCCCGCGCTGGATCCCCGGACTGGCTGGCCGCCAGGTGCCGACGCTGGCCGCCCTGATTCCCGCGACGCTCGGCGCGGCCGTCGTGACCGTCCTGTGGACCACCGCCTTCGTCCGGATATTCGCCGGGGTCAACATGGGAGGCGAGCCGCTCCCTGCGGACTTCCCCACCCAGGGCGGTGAGTGGGAGGCCGCAATCTTCTATGTCTGCTACCTCCCGCTGCTGCTGTGGGGACCACTGCTCGCCGCGGTCGCCTACGCCTACCACCGACGCCGGCAGGGCAGCTACGGCACCTGAGCGGCCCGACCGAACCGGGCGGCGACGGCACGGATGACGGCGGCTACGGGCTGGCCGTGCGCTCCAGGAGACAGATGCTCAGCAGCGGGTACTGCCAGCGCTGCACGACCCGGTAGCCGTCGCTGATCCGCCGTCGTTTGCCCGGCGTCATGTCCCGCAGCGGGTCGGCCACGGGGTCGGCCCCGACGATCCAGACGCGCGGTGGCGTGCCGAGGCAGGTGGCGTCGGGGCATTCGGTGGCCAGGAACCTGCCGTCGGTGCGCTGCGGGGCGACGCGCAGCACGTCCGGGGGTCGCGGGGCGGGCAGGTAGCGCTCGTAGATGTCCCGTGGTGACCAGGGGATGCTCGGGTGGCTGTCCGGAAACACCACCACGTCGCCAGGTTGGTAGCGGGGGCCGATGACCGACGCGATGCGGTACGAATCCTGGCTGTGACCGGCGTGGGCCCGGATGGTGACGTGGGCGGGAAAGCCCAGGACGACCGCCAGGCAGAACGCGACGACGGCCGATGATCGTCCGACGTGGGCCAGGGCGGACGCGGCGAGGACGGCCAGCGCCGGCAGCACGACCAGCACGTAGCGGGCCACCCAGACGTGCAGGTGGGTGCCGGCGAGCAACAGCAGCGCCATCGGAACGAACGCCGCGCCGGCCAGGCAGACGTACGCTGGGGCGCGGCGCACGCCGAGAACCGCGAGGACGAGGACGAGCCCGCCGACGGCCGCGGAGTGGAAGAGCCGCTCGGGGAACGCCTGCAGGGCACTCAGGTTGACCAGCGCGATCCAGGACACCTGGGCGGTCTGACCGGCGCCCCAGACGGCCAGCGCCAGCGCCGGCAGCACTCCCACGCCGGACGCCGCGACCCAACGGCGCGCGGTCCGCCAACCCGCGCCACGATGGGGAAGCTGCCACCAACCGACCGCGACGGCGTGACCGGCGAGCATGAGCAGACCGTTGAGCGGATGCAGCAGCCCGACGAATCCGACGGCGGCGGCGTACCCGGTCAGTCGACGGCGCGAGGGATCCTCCAGCAGTCGGACCAGGCACCACACGGCGACAGCGGCCCCGAGGATCACCAGGGCGTAGGACCGGGCTTCCTGCGCGTACCGGGAGGTGACCGGCAGGATCGCGAAGAGCAGCCCGGCCAGCAGACCCGTCCCGGTGCCGCCGAGCCGGCGCCCGAGCGCGGTCACCACGACCGTGGCGACGGCGATGGCGGCGACCGAGGGCAGCCGCAACGCGGCCGTGGACGTGCCGGCCACGGCCGCGTACGCCTTCATCAGGAGGTAGTAGGGCGTCAGGACCGCGTCCACCGAACCGGCGAGTCGCCACAGCTGCGACCAGCTCAACCGGACCGCGCCCCAGGTGGCCAACTCGTCGGCCCAGAGCGCCGGACCAGTCAGCCGCCACAGGCCCAGCACCAGCGCGACAAGCGCGGGGATTAGCCAACTCGCCACCGACCATCCGGACCGGGTGTCGCTCGCCTTCCGATTCGCGTCCGCTGGACGGAGGGCCGGTGGGGTGGCGATGGTGCCGGCGCGGCGCAACGGCCAGGTGGCGATGATGGTGGTTCTCCCTGAACGGGGGCGGAAAGTGCCCGCGCGAACTTAGCCGGGTCAGGTGAGCGGAGGGCGTCGCGGAGCGGGCCGGATCGTGAACGTGAGCGCCAGTTATTCGGTTGCCCCACCCGCGGCGACCTGCTGAACTACCCGAAACCGCCACCAACCTCCAGGGAGCAACAATGCGCGCTGCGTCGATGTCCGACCAGAAGGGATCTGTCGCCTACCTGAAGGACCTGACGCTGCGTGAAAACCCTGAATCTCGGCATCCTGGCGCACGTCGATGCCGGTAAGACCAGCCTGACCGAGCGGCTGCTGCACGACGTCGGTGTGACCGACCAGCTCGGGAGTGTCGACGCGGGCAGCACCCGCACCGACACCCTGGCCCTGGAACGGCAACGCGGGATCACCATCCGCTCGGCCGTCGTCTCCTTCGTGCTGGACGACGTGACCGTCAACCTGATCGACACGCCCGGTCACCCGGATTTCATCGCCGAGGTCGAGCGGGTGCTCGGCGTGCTCGACGGCGCGGTGCTGGTGATCTCCGCGGTGGAGGGGGTGCAGCCACAGACCCGGGTGCTGATGCGGACACTTCGCCGGCTGCGCATCCCGACGCTGATCTTCATCAACAAGGTCGACCGGGCCGGGGCGGACCCCGAGCGGGTCGTACGGGCCGTCGCGGAGAAGCTCACCGAGGCCGTCGTGGCGATGGGCTCGGTGGCGGCGGCGGGGACCCGTGGCGCCCACTGCACGCCGTACGGCCCCGCCGACGTCGCCTTCACCGACCGGCTGGTCGACCTGCTCGCCGGGCAGGACGACACGCTGCTCGCCGACTGGGTGGCGGACCCGTCGTCGCTGTCGTACCCACGGCTGCGCCGCGCGTTGGCGGCGTGGACCAGCCGCGCGCTGGTCCAACCGGTGTTCGCCGGCTCGGCGATCACCGGCGCCGGGGTGGACGCGCTGATCGCCGGGATCACCGAACTGTTGCCCACCGTCCAGGGCGACGCCGACGCCCCGGTCTCCGGCACCGTGTTCGCCATCGAACGCGGCCCGGCGGGAGAGAAGATCGCCCTGGTGCGGCTCTTCGCCGGCACGATCCGGGTCCGTGACCGGGTCCGCGTCGGCGCGGCCGACGCTGTGCTGGTCACCGCGGTACGCGCCGTCGCCCACGGGGCCGACGTCGTGGCGTCGGCAGTCGAAGCCGGCCACATCGCCCGGTTGTGGGGTCTCACGGACGCGCGGATCGGCGACCCGGTGGGCGTACCCCTCGCACGTGCCGGCGCGGACCGCCACTTCGCGCCACCCACGCTGGAGACCGTGGTGGTGCCGGCGCGTTCCGTCGACCGGGTCGCGCTGCACGCCGCCCTGGTCCAGCTCGCCGAGCAGGACCCGCTGATCAACCTGCGGCAGGACGACCGGCAGCACGAGATCACCGTCTCGCTCTACGGGGAGGTGCAGAAGGAGGTCATCCAGGCCACCCTGGCCGACGACTTCGGCGTGGGAGTGACGTTCCGGGAGACCAGCACGGTGCACGTGGAGCGGGTGTGCGGCGTCGGCGAGGCGGTCGAGGTGATCGCGGTGGCGCCCAACCCGTTCCTGGCCACCGTCGGGCTGCGGGTCGCGCCGGCGTCGACCGGCGCCGGCGTGAGTTTCCGGCTCGGTGTCGAGCTGGGCTCGATGCCCCCGGCCTTCTTCGCCGCCGTCGAGGAGACCGTGCGCCGGACCCTGCGCCAGGGCCTGCGCGGGTGGGAGATCCCCGACTGCGAGGTGACGATGACCCACGCCGGCTACTGGGCGCGGCAGAGCCACTCGCACGGCACCTTCGACAAGAGCATGTCCAGCACGGCGGGAGACTTTCGCCATCTCACCCCGCTGGTGCTGATGACCGCGCTCACCCGTGCCGGTACGCGGGTCCACGAGCCGGTGCACCGCTTCCGGTTGGAGGTGCCGGGTGACGTCCTCGGCACGCTGCTGCCCGCGCTCACCCGACTGGACGCGGTGCCGACCGACACCACCGGGCAGGGTTCGTCGTACCTGGTGTCGGGCGAGATCCCGGCGGGCCTGGTGCACGCGTTGGAGCGTCGTCTGCCCGCGCTGACCCGGGGCGAGGGCGTGTTGGAGACCGAGTTCGACAGCTACCGGCCGGTGCGTGGTCCCGCCCCGGTCCGGGCCCGCTGGGACAACGATCCGCTGGATCGCAAGGAGTATCTGCTGGCGATCGTCCGTCGGGTCGGCGGCCGGTAACGGCGATATCCATTGCGGACGCGCCGTGGCCCTCCTACTCTCGTCGGTGCAAGGTCGACCGACCACACCCCGAGGGAGTACGCCGTGCCGCGACGCGTCCGCACCGACGCCGCCTTGCGCCTGCTCCCTGCCGGCGCCCCGGTGCTCGCCAATGCCAAAACCCGTGCCTGCCGCCCAGTGCGGAGTCTCGATCCGGGGTGGCGCGACTGACGCCGACGCTGACGCGTCCGCCGGCCGCCCATCCCACCGGGATCGGGCGGCCGTTTCGTATCCGCGTACCGCCGCCCGGTCGGCCGGCACCTGATCATTAACGGTCACCGTCCAGCGGTGGCCACGGCACTTCACGAGGAGACCACGATGGGATTCACCCCTCTCGCCGGCACCCGGGCGCCGGTCCGGGTCTGGACCGACCCGTACGCCATCGAGCCGCAGGCCGCCCGGCAACTGCGCAACATCGGTGCGCTGCCCTGGGTGCAGGGTGTCGCCGTCATGCCCGACGTGCACTTCGGCAAGGGCGCCACGGTCGGCTCGGTGATCGCGATGCGGCAGGCCGTCTCGCCGGCCGCGGTCGGTGTCGACATCGGCTGCGGAATGTCGGCGGTACGTACGTCGCTGACCGCCGCCGACCTGCCGGACGACCTGGCCGGGCTGCGCTCCGCGATCGAGGCCACCATCCCGGTCGGCTTCGCGCAGCGGGAGGACTCGGTCGACACACGTCGGATCCGTGGCCTGGAGCAGGCCGGCTGGGACGACTTCTGGGGGCGGTTCGCCGGTCTGGACCGGCGGGTGGCGCAGCTGGAGACGCGGGCGCGTCGGCAGCTCGGGACCCTCGGCGGGGGCAACCACTTCATCGAGGTCTGCCTGGAGCAGGGTGGCGCCGACTCGGGCCGGGTCTGGCTGATGCTGCACTCCGGGTCCCGCAACATCGGCAAGGAGCTGGCCGAACGGCACATCGGCGTGGCCCGGAAGCTGCCGCACAACGTCGATCTGCCCGACCGGGACCTGGCGGTGTTCCTCACCGGCACGCCGGAGATGGACGCGTACCGGCGGGACCTCTGGTGGGCGCAGGAGTACGCGCGGCGCAACCGGGCCGTGATGCTGGCGCTGCTCTGCGGTGTGGTGCGCGAGCACTTCCCGCAGGTCGGCTACGACGAGCCGATCTCCTGCCACCACAACTACGTCTCCGAGGAGAGCTACGACGGGGTGGACGTGCTGGTCACCCGCAAGGGCGCGATCCGGGCCGGCCAGGGCGACCTGGGCATCATCCCCGGGTCGATGGGCACCGGCTCGTACATCGTGCGGGGTCGGGGTAACCCGGACGCCTACTGCTCGGCCTCGCACGGGGCCGGGCGGCGGATGTCGCGGGCGCAGGCCAAGCGGACGTTCAGCACGGAGGACCTGGCCGCGCAGACCGCCGGGGTGGAGTGCCGCAAGGACGCCGGGGTGGTCGACGAGATCCCCGGCGCGTACAAGGACATCACCGAGGTGATGGCCCAGCAGGAGGACCTGGTCGAGGTGGTGGCGCACCTCAAGCAGGTGGTGTGCGTGAAGGGCTGACCCGGTCGCCAATCACCGTCTCCGCCGCCTGGTCGACTCCATATCGCCGATATTGCGGTTTGCCCGCTCTGGGGTACCCCCAGGTCGGCGATATGGAGTCGATCACCGCCTCGGGCTCAGAAGCCGGCGAAGACCCGACGCAGGTCGTCCAGCGTCAACGGCCCGGTCACCCGCACCGCCTCCGGGGTGTGCGCGGGCCCGAGTCGACCGGCCGCCAGACGCAGCCACGCCTCGGCGGGTGCGGTCAGCTCACTGTCGGTCTGCTCCGGCACGTCGACCAGCTCGACCTTCTCGCCCAACCGCAGCCCGTACGTCCGCTCGGGCGCGTGCAGCCGAACCAGCAGGGTGGCCTCGCGACCGCCCAGCTCCTGCGGCCGGCTGGTCCAGCCCAACATGCCACCGACCTGGTCGAGCAGGAGCGACACCGCCTCCGGCGTCACCGCCGCGAACGGGTTGAACGCCACCTCGGCATCCCACTGGTGCAGGGCGAACTCGCTGAGCCGGAACCGGCCCGCGGTGGCCACGTCGACCGGTTCCGGCAGGAAACCGAGGTCGATCCGCAGCGAGGCCCGGGTCTCGGCGTCCAACGACTCGTACGCCTCGACCAGCCGCTCGTTGGCGGCGAGGAACCCGGCGGCGTGCTCGGCCGGGGGCATCGCGTCCCAGCGCGCCCAGACGCCGCGGTTGAAGTCCCCGTCCGGGCCGGGCGCGCCGGTGCGGGCGGCGTCCAACGACGCCAGGTTGATCTCGGCGCCGCTGCCCAGGTGGCTCAACACCTGGGACACCTGCCACTCGCTGGCCCCCGAAGGCCGGAGCAGGTCATCTTCCTTGAGGTCGCGCACGAGCGCGGCGAGCTCCTCGTGGCCCGCACGCAGAGCTGTGATGATCTGGTCAGCAGGGGTCGACATGGATCTCCTCAATCGGACTTTCGACGATGGTCGGGACGTTACCGGAAAGCGGCCGCCGGCCGGCCCACCCCGCGGTCGGGGCGGTCCGGCCGGCGGCCGCGTCGGTCAGCTCAGCCCATGTGCACGGCGTTGCCGGTCGGGATGTCCTCCTTGCGCACCCTGACCAGGATCAGGGTGGCCAGTCCGGCGAGCACGATCAGTGCCGCGCCCCAGGCGAACGCCACACGGTAGCCGTGCACCAGCGCCTCGACCTGGTTGACCGGGTTCGGCGCCCGGCCGACCAGGTACGCGGCGACCGCGCTGGTGTACAGGGTGTTCAACAGCGCGGTGCCCAGGGAGCCACCGATCTGCTGGGTGGCGTTGAGCGTGGCGCTGGCCGCGCCCGCGTCGTGCTCCGGCACTCCCACCAGGGCGAGGCTGGACAGCGGCACGAAGGTGAAGCCCAGACCCATGCCGAGGATGACCTGGGCGGGCAGCAGGAGGGTGAGGAACGAGGTGTCCACGTCGATCTGGGTCAGCACCAGCATGCCCACGGCGGCGAGAACGGCGCCGCCGACCATCAGCGGTTTGGCGCCCACCCGAGGCATCAGCTGGCTGGCGCCACCCGCGGCGATCAGCACACCCGCGGTGACCGGCAGCGACGCGAGGCCGGCTTCGAGCGGCTTGTACTGCAACACGACCTGGAAGTAGAAGGTCAGGAAGAGGAACGCGCCGAAGAGGCCGGCGCCGATCAGCGTGGACGTGAGGTACGCCCCACCCCGGTTGCGGTCCAGGATGATCCGCAGCGGCAGCAGCGGGTGGTTGGAGCGCAGTTCGATCACCACGAAGGCGGCGAGCAGCAGCACGCCAGCGGCGATGAAACCGAGCGTCGCGGCGGCGTCCCAGCCGTCCTCGGCGGCCTTGGTGAAGCCGTACACCAGGGAGACCAGGCCGGCGGTCACCACGATCGCGCCGGGCACGTCGTAGCGGGTGTTGCCGTGTGCCCGGCTCTCCGGCACCAGCGGGAGCGCGAACGCGATGGCGATGGCCGCGACCGGGATGTTGACCAGCAGGCACCAGCGCCAGTCGGCGTACTCGGTGAGCACCCCGCCGAGCAGCAGACCGACCGCCGACCCACCGCCGGCGATCGCGCCGTACACCGCGAAGGCCTTGGCCCGCTCGGTGGCCTCGGTGAACAGGACGGTGAGCAGCGCCAGCGCGGCCGGGGCGAGCAGCGCGCCGAAGGCGCCCTGCAGCGCGCGGGCGGCGAACAGCGTCCCGCCGGTGGTGGCGAGGCCACCCAGCGCGGAGGCGAGCGCGAAACCGGTCATGCCGACCAGGAAGGTGCGCTTGCGCCCCCAGTAGTCGGCGATGCGGCCGCCGAGCAGCAGCAGACCGCCGAACGCCAGCGTGTAGGCGGTGATGACCCACTGCCGGTTCGCGTCGGTGATGCCCAGGTCGACCTGGGCCTTCGGCAGCGCGATGTTCACGATGGTGGCGTCCAGGACGACCATCAGCTGCGAGACCGCGATGACCGCCAGCGCGATCCAGCGCCGCGGGTGCGGCGCGCCTGTCGACGTCCCGGCGCCGGGTGCGCCGGGTACGGTCGAGGTGGTTCCGGGCATGGTGAAGCCTTCCGTGTTGCGAATGTCGGTGAATCAGGCCTGAGACGGGCGGTCGGGCTGGTAGCGGAGTACCGGGATCAGCACCTGGTCGACGACCTGGGTGAGGAACGCGTCGTCGGCGGGTAGGCCGTGCGCGACGATGCGGGACATGGTGAGCGCGGGCGCCAGGTCGTGGAACAGCACTCGTTCGCCGGCCTCCGGCGGGATCTCCCCCCGGGCGGCGGCACGGACCAGGATGGCGGTGCTGGCCACGCGCCCGGCCGGCAGCACCTGGTGGCGCACCAGGCGTTCCAGCTCGGGGTTGGTCCGCATGGCGAAGGTCAGCGCCTGCATCAGGTCGCAGTCGGCCGTACAGATCGCGGCTGTGGCGCGCAGCAGCTCGATCAGGTCGCCGCGCAGGGAGCCGGTGTCGGGCGGGTTGTGCACCCCCACGTGCCGGTCACGCAGGGCGGCGACGACCAACTCGGCCTTGCCGTCCCAGCGCCGGTAGATGGTGGCCTTGCTGACGTGGGCGCGGGCGGCGACGGCGTCGATGGTCATCCGGTCGAAGCCGACCTCGCGCAGCAGGTCGATGACCACGGCGAACAGGTCGCTGTCGGTGCACCGTGGCACCCGGGCTGCCGGAACCCCGGCACCCGCGCCCACCTGCTGACCACCCAGCATCCCCGAACCCCCCGCGAAACGATGTCGTACCGACCCTAGTTCGCGGTTGTCCGAACGTGCAGGCTTTCGTGAGTTGCGTCGCACTGAGTCGACGAAACGATTGCGTTTCCATCGGGAGTCCGACAGGTGAACCTGGTGGTCAACCACCCGGCGCGAGGAGCACCGGCACGGCCATCGTGTTGATCCGCGTGCCGTCACGGGCGGACACCTCGTACACCTCGACCGTGCCTTTCTGCTCCCGGACCGTGCGCCAGCCGACCGTCACCCGGTAGCCGCCCCGGCAGCCGCTGCCGCAACTGGCGGTGCCGAAACCGGTGGCGACCTCCCGGCCGGCGGCGTCCAGCACCCGGACGCTCACCGTGGCCTCGAACACGTCGGCGGTACCGGTGACGACGAGAGGGGTGGAGACCCGCTCGCCGGGGATCGGGCCGGTGACCACGATCGGCGGCAGCAGGTCCGCGTAGTCCGTCCGATCGACCGGGGCGTCGCCGTCGACGCGAACCGCACGCACGGTGGGGAACTGTGTGAGCGTCCACACCACCTGCGCCTCGCGCAGCCGCCGCTGCGCCGGGTCGTCGGCGGACGGGACCCGCAGCGTCGCCATGCCGTCGGCGATGCGGGTGACCTCGACGCCGGCCGGGACGAGGGTGGTCAGCCCGGTGGCGGCCTCCGCCGGCGTGGGTCCGGCGGCCAGTTCGGTCAGCGCCAGCCGGGACGTCGCCAGGGTCGCCGGCCGCGCCCGCCTGGTCGGTACGAGCTGCCCGGCGCGGACGAACCACAGCTCGACGGTGACGGTGTCGCGGGTGGTACCGGCCGGCGACGGCGGGGTTGTCGTGGGTGCCCGGGATGGGCCCGAGGGTGTCGTGGAGGTCGGACCCGGACGACCGGATGGCGTGGCGCTCGGCGGTGTGGCGCTGGACGGCGCGGCGGTCGACGGCGCGGCGGTGGGTGCGGGGCCGAGCGCGCCGGAGCGGGGGCCGCCACACCCGTTGACGAGCAGCGCGGCGACGAGCACCGGCGCCAGCGCACCGGCGGCACCTCGCCGGTTCACCTCGCACCGCCCGTCGCCAGGCCGGCGCCGGGATCCCGCCGCTCGCCGTCGTCACCCGGTGGTTCGGCGGGACCACCGGCCGGCAGCTCCAGGAGGAAACGGGTGCCGGTGCCGGGCCCGCTGCGGACGCTCAACGCCCCACCCAACAGGGTGGTGTGTTCCCACGCGATGGCCAGCCCGAGGCCACTGCCCGGTGCGGAGCGCGACGGGTCGACCTTGTGGAACCGGTCGAACACGCGTTGCAGGTGCTCCGCCGGGATGCCCGGCCCCTGGTCGCTGACCTCGAAGACGACCAGCGGGTCCGCATCGGTCACGGTGGCCCGGATCTCCCCGCCGCCATGCTCGATCGCGTTGGTGACCAGGTTCGCCAGCACCCGCTCCAGGCGACGCGGGTCGGTGCGGAGCGTGACCCGATCTCCGCTGACCTGCACCCGTCGCGACCAGCCGCGCGCGCTGACGATCCCGTGCAGCAGCGCCACCGCGTCGACGGGCCCGACCGCCGGCTGCTCGCGTCCGGCGTCCAGTCGGGAAATCTCCATCAGGTCCTCGACTAGCCGGCGCAGCCGGACCACGTCGCCGACCAGCAGTCGGGCGGCCGGTCGAGCGTCGTCGGGCAACTGGTCGAGGTGCTCACGCAGCAGCGACGCCGCAGCCACCAGTGCGGTCACCGGGGTACGCAGCTCGTGCGCGACGTCGGCCGTGAACCGCCGCTCGCGGGCCTGCGCGGCCGACAGCGCCGCGATCTTCGACTCCAGTGCCTCGGCCATCTCGTTGAACGACGCCGCCCAGACGCTGAACTCGTCGTGCCCGCGTACCGGCAGGCGGGTGGCGAGCAGACCCTCGGTGAGCGCTCGGGCCGCCCGGCTGGCGCGACCCACCGGCTCCAACGTGCGGCGGGCCAGCGCGTGACCCACCCCGGCGGCGAGCAGCACCACGAGCACCCAGCCGGCCACCAGCGCGGTGCGTAGCTGACCCAGGTCGGTGGCGACGTCGTCCTCCACGGTGAGCACGTACAGCTCGGCGGTCGAACCGGGAATGCGCCCGCCGACGACCAACAGTCGAGGACGTTGCGTCGGCGCGGAGCGCTCATAGCCGAGTTGCCCGGCCGCGACCGTGGCCCGCAACCGGGGGCCCAGCACCGGGGCGTACGCGGGGTGCGAGGGACGACTCGGGCCGTCGACGAGCACCACGTGCCGGCCGCTGGCCTCGAAGCTGGTGAGCAACTCCGTGCTGCGTTTCTCGGTCAGCGGCAGGAACTGCCCGGCGAGGACGAGTTGGTAACGGGCGTCGGCGGCGGCCTCGTGCAGCGACGCGTCCCACCAGGACTGTCGCAGCAGCAGCCCGGTCCCGCCGGCGAGCAGCCCGGCCGAGACCCCGGCGACCAGGACGAACGCGATCGTCAGCCGGCGCCGCAGCCGGCCCGGGGTCACCGCGCGTCCGGCCATCGCCGACCTCCCGTCAGCCCGTGGACAACTTGTAGCCGGCGCCACGCACCGTGTGGATCAGCCGTGGCTGTGCCGGGTCGTCCTCGATCTTGGCGCGCAGGCGCTGCACCGCCACGTCGACCAGTCGGGAGTCGCCGAGGAAGCTGTGGTTCCAGACCAGGTCCAGCAGCAGCTCCCGGGTGAAGACCTGGCCGGGTCGGCGGGCCAGCTCCAGTAACAGGCGGAACTCGGTGGCGGTCAGCGCCACCTCCCGGCCGTGTCGGCGGACCACGAAACTGCCCGGGTCGATCTCCAGGCTGCCGACCTCGATGATCTTCGACGCGACCGGCGCGTTCACCCTGCGCAGCACCGAGCGGACCCGGGCCACCAGCTCCGGCAGGTCGAAGGGCTTGCGCAGGTAGTCGTCCGCGCCGCACTCCAGCCCCACCACCACGTCGATCGTGTCGGTGCGCGCGGTCAGCATCAGGATCGGTACCTGACTGGTGCGCCGGATCTCCCGGCAGACCTCCAGGCCGTCCAGACCGGGCAGCATGACGTCGAGGACGATCAGATCGACCGGGTGGGCTCTCCACGCCGCGAGGGCCTGCCGCCCGTCGACGGCGGTGTCGACCCGGAAGCCGGCGCGGCGCAGACCGAGGGCGGTGACCTCCCGGATGGAGGTGTCGTCCTCGACCACCAGCACACGGCCCTCCATCACCCGAGGGTAGACCCGTCGCCACGCTGCGCAGCCCTGGCGAAACGGTTGATCCCAGAGACCAGGCAGCCCCTCTGCGAAGCACCGTCCAACCGCTACGGTCAGATGATTTCGACACCCCTCGACCAGTTCACACGAAAGGGCCCGACGTGCAACGTCATGGCTGCGTGATCCGACTCCGCCCGGAACACCGGGAGACCTATCTGCGGCTACACGCCGAGGTCTGGCCGAGCGTCGAGCAGACGCTCCGCGAGGCGAACTTCCGCAACTACACCATCTTCCTGCACGGCGACCTGCTCTTCGGCTACTACGAGTACGTGGGCGAGGACTACGACGCCGACCTGCGGTTCATCGCCGCGGACCCGCAGACGCAGGAGTGGTGGAAGCTGACCGACCCGTGCCAGGAGTCGATCGCCGAGCCCGGGTCGGGGGACTGGTGGGCCCCGATGCGGGAGATCTGGCACCTGACCGACGAGACGGTCGCGGAGGCACCGGACCAGGCCCGACAGGCCGCCAACAGCTGAGGCTCGCCTGGCCGGACGGCAGCCAACCGTCCGGCCAGGTCCGCCCGGCCTCACTCCTGCCACTGGCGGGCGACGTCGAGCACGATCCGGCTGTGTGTGCCGGGTCCGGCCAACACGAAGGTGCGGAACGGCAACCGCGCACGCACGCCGACCGCGAAGGTGCTGTAACCCTCGAAGCTGCCGCCGAAGACGACGTCGCGCAGCGTCGGGTAGCGCAGCAGGTTCGCGACGTGCGCGCCGACCGCGTACGGCACGGTGCCCTGGTGGGCGTCGTCGTACGCGGGGGCCCGCAGCGAGACCCGCAGCAGCGCGCCCCCGGCGGTGTACGGCGACAGCGCCAGCCCTTCGCCCTCGGTCCAGGTCTCGCCGTAGCCGACCGCGTAACCGTCCACCGGGCCGGCGAACTCGAACACCACCCGGTCGTAGCAGTCGTTCCGGCCGGTCCGTACGTCGACGAGCGGGGCGCTGCTCAGCGCGCCGGCCGACTTCTCCGCGCTGCCCCAGGTGATCCCGCAGTAGGGCGACCCGGTCGCGGTACCCGCCGCGCTGCTGCTCCCCGCGCCGGCGACCAGCCCGGCGACTACGACCGCCAACGCGGTCAGTGCACTCCTGATCCTCATCGTGGTTCCTCCGTTCGATGTGCGGGGCCACGTCGCGGCGGCGTTGCCGGTGGCCCTCTGCTGTCACCGTCACGCCGAAGGGCCACCGCAGCTTCGCCGAGGCGTAACGGGCACGTAACAGCGGCTGGGGGTCAGTCGGCGGTGGGCGGACGGTTCAGCGTGCGCAGCGGGGAGCAGAGCACCGGAAGCCACGTCAACGCGTTGGCGACCGCGCCGACCAGCAGCGTCGTGCGGACGTTCACGTACTGGCCGAGCAGGCCGGCGAGCGCCGCGCCGATCGTGAGCGCCCCGGTGAGCAGGAACCGGAAGGTGGCGTTCATCCGCCCGAGCAGCGCGTCCGGGGTGGCGCCCTGGCGCAGGCTGACCCCGATCACGTTGCCCACCCCCGTCCGCCAGGCCAGTGCCAGCCAGCCGAGCGCCGCCACCCAGAGCATCGGCCCGGTGTCGATCAGCGGGACCAACCCGCCGAGCGGCGCGACGAGCAGGCCAGGCAGCCACAACGCGCGACCGTGACCGATCCGCTCGGCGAGCGGGCGAGCGGTCACCGCGCCGAGCAGGGCGCCGATCCCGCCCACACCGAGGAAGAGGCCGAGGGCGGCGGCGCCCAGGCCGAGCTCGCGCAGGAAGACCACTGGCAGCATGGTGGTGGTCAGTTGCATGGTCAGGTTGATACTCGCGGTCGAGATGGCGAGCGGGCGGAGCAGGGGATTGCCGGTCACGTGCCGGATGCCGGCGCCGAGCTGCCGACCGAAACCGCCTGCTGCCCGTGCTGGGCGTCGGTGCGGTGCTGCGGCACGGATCCGGGCCAGGAGCAGCCCGGAGACCACGAAGGTCACCGCGTCCAGCACGATCGCGATCGGCGCCGTGAGTGCCTGCACGACGAGCCCGCCAAACCCTCGTCCGACGATCTGCATGGTCGCGTTGGTGCTCATCAGCAGTGAGTTCGCTGCTACCAGCCGGTCCCTGCCGACCAGCTCCGGCAGATAGCTCTGTGCGGAGACGTCGGCGAAGACGGTGCCGACGCCGGTCAGCAGCACCACAACGTAGAGCTGCGGCATGCTCAACCAGCCGGCCCACCACGCCGCCGGCACCGATGCCACCAACGCCGCGCGGGTGAGATCGGCGGTGACCAGGACGGCGCGGCGCGGCAGCCGGTCGACCCAGACTCCGGCCGGCAGGCCGATCAGCAGGAACGCGGCGGTGCTCAACGCACCGAGCAGCCCCACCTGACCAGGGCTGGCCGCCAGCAGCGACACCGCCAACACAGGCACGGCCAACTGGCCGATGTGGAAGCCGACGCCGTCGATGAGGGCGGCCGTGTAGAGCAGACGGAAGGAACGAGGCCAGGTGTCGGCCTGGTGTTCCAAGGTGGTCGTCGGGGTGGTGGTCATGCCAGCCACGGTGCCGGGTCCAGTGCCCGCGACCGATAGATTTGACTCTCACCGAATCCATCGGGAGCACCAATGATGCTGGTCGGGCTGGACGCGCGAGATCTGGCGATGACCCGATTCGCGGTGTCGCCGCTGTGGGAGGCGGTGGCGAGCGTCCGGATCATCAAGCGGCCGCACCAGTTCCCGGAGCACCTGGCCTGGTACGAGCAGGTCCGGCCACGCCTGGCCGGGATGGACTGGGGGCTCTTCGCGGATCTGGTGCGGATGCCGACACCAGTCATCCCCACCTTCGTCTGCCCGCCCCCGGCCACGTCACAGCCCACGCTCGACGTCGAACTGGCGACCCTCGTCGCCACCCCTTCCGAGGCGGTACGGGCCAGTCTCGACGCGCTGCCCGGGCCACGTTCGTCGTCCCTGGCCGCGCTCTATGCCGACCCGTCAGCCGAGCTCGTCCGGCTGGCAACGGTGATCCGGGCGTACGTCGGTGTGGTGATCGATCCCTACTGGCCCAGGATGCGCACCCTGCTGGAGCGGGAGGTGCTGCTCGGCGCACAGCGCATGGCCGCCGACGGGGTGCACGGCCTGCTCAACCAACTCGACCCCTTCGTCCGGCTGGACGCCGACACGCTGTCGGTGGAGCACATCGTGCTGGCTGGCACGGTACGACTCGACGGGCGGGGTCTGCTGCTCGTACCGTCGGTGTTCAGCGGCCGTCGGGTGTGGTCGAACTTCGGCTCTCCCGGACAGGCGGTGCTGCGTTTCCCGGCGCGGGCGGTGGCCACGCTCTGGGAACGGGATCCGACGCCGCACCGGCGAGGGCTGGCCCGGGTGCTGGGTCGCAGCCGGGCGGCACTGCTACACGAGTTGGCCGTGCCGACCTCGACCCTGGAACTGGCCGAGCGTTGCGGGCTGACCCCGGGCACGGTGTCACAGCACCTTGGAGCGTTGCGCGAAGCCGGCCTGGTGGGCACCCATCGCGTGGGTCGCTTCGTCCTCTATGCCCGCACAACCGCAGCCGAGGCGCTGATCGCGGCCAGCGGTGCGGCTGTCACCGGAGACCCGTCGGCGAGGAGCGACGCGAGGGCTGCCAGGTGTCCCAGTTCGGCGGCCCACCCGCCTGCTTGACCACACGCGCAACCGGGGCGGGAGCGGGAGCACGGCGCGGCCCCGCTCCCGGCCCGGTTGGGTCACCCACGCGATCCCACGATGCGGTACGGTGCCTGGCACATCGCCACATCGGAGGTGGCCACCGTGCCTGCCGTCGTCGCTCTCGTGCTGACTCTCGCCCTCGCGCCCGCACCGTCCCCGTCGGCCACCCCCGGTCCGGTCGGCAGCCTCCTCGGTGGTGTCGGCCAGATCGTCGACGATCTGCTGAACGGCGGCAGCGAGCCGACCGCCACCCCCACCCGCACGCCCACTCCTGCGTCCACGCCGAGCCCGCCAGTCGCCACCGAGCAGCCCAGCCCGGCGGTGCCCGTTGTTGCGCCCCCCACGCCGGTTGGGTCGGCGGCGGGTGCACCCGCCCCGGCGAGACCCGTCGTACCCGGTCGCCCCGCCGCCGGCGACGACACGGGCATCCGCGAGGCCCCCGTGCCCCTGCGTAACGGGGACGCCCCGGCTCCGGGTACCCCGCCGACGCTCGCCAGCCCCGCGCGCGGCAGCTGGCCGCCCGTGTCGTACCTGCTGGTCCTGGCTGTCCTGGCGCTGCTGGCACTGGCGCTGGTGCGCCGCCGGGGCGCCTCCGCCGCACCGACGCCGGCGCCCGCTCCCGCGCCGGCCCCCGCTCCCGCGCCATCTCCCGGCCCCGTGCCGGACAATGTCAGCCGGCTGCCGACCAGCCTCAACGCCGCCTACGAGCTGGGCCGGCTCGACGAGCGGCTGACCCAGGAGCGCGACGGCCGCACCTGAGGCGGCGGCCGGCGGCGCGGCTCAGTGCGCCGGGTAGGCACCAGCGCGCCGCGGGATCTCATCGTCGTAAGCCCCGACCGGCCCGCTGTAGCGGCGCTTGCCCTCGGGGTACGGCCAGGCGTTCGCGGTGCAGCCGTGCAGGCCCAGCGTCTGCTGCTGCATCACCGGCGCCGGCTCACCCCGCCCCGGGCACCGCTCATGACCGAACCCGAGCCGGTGCCCCACCTCGTGGTTGACCATGTACTGCCGATAGGTGGCCACGCTCGCGCCGTAGCCCGGTACTCCGTTGACCCAGCGCGCCACGTTGAGCACCACCCGGTCACCGTTGCGACACGAGGTGTAGCCGTCCGGCTGGTCCTGGCACAGCGTGTCGCGGGTGCCGGGGGTGGCCAGGTAGATGGTGAAGTCGGTCGGGTCACCGGCACCCACCCGCCGCAACCGCCACGTCCCGCCGGCCGTCCACCCGTGTCGGTCGTTCAACGTCGCGGACACCGCCGTGGCGACGTCACCCGCCGGCAGGCCCCGGATGTCGCGCTCCACGGCCACCCGGTAGCGCAGCAACTGCCCGCCGGTCGCGCGTTCGGGTGCCGCCTCGGCGGGCGCCACCGACCAGCGGTTACCTCCGGTGGCGGGGTAGCTGACCAGGATGGCAGGGGCGGAACTGGACGCGACACCGGCGTTCCCGGCGCCTCGGGACGGCCGTGCGGAAGCGGCGTCCGAGGGTGGCCCGTCGGGCAGCGGGCCGGCGCCGACGGGAACTGTCGGAGGTTGCCCTGCGGCCGGCAGTCCGCAGCCGGTGAGCAGTGCCACCACCAGCAGCAACGCCGCTGAGGCGGTACTCCACCGGCGGGTAACCTTCGTCGACATGTCTCTCCCCTCGCGCGCCGATCGGCGGCTGCGCGGAGAAGAAGACGGGCGACCGCGGCGGAAGGTTGTTGTGATCTGGCTCAACCTTTTGCCGGTCTCGCCCGTCCCTGACGGTGTGGCACGGGGGAGGGTTCACGGTGGCGCGCGGTGACGCGGAGTTCGTCGAGTTCGCGCGGGCGGCGTCCGCGCGATTGGTGCACGCCGCGTTCCTGATGACCGGCGACCACCACCAGGCTGAGGACGCCGCGCAGACCGCCCTGGTCCGCACCTACGCGTCGTGGTCGCGGATCCACGACGACGACGCCTACGGGTACGCCCGCCGCACCCTGGTCAACCACCTGGTCGACGGGTGGCGGCGACCGATGCGGGAGTATCCGACCGACGAGGTGCCCCAGCAGCGGCATGGCGACGTGGCCGACGAGGTGGCCACCCGGCGCTGGTTGATCGCCATCCTCGGCGCGCTCAGCCCTCGCGAGCGGGCCATCGTCGTGCTGCGCTACTACTTCGACCTTTCGGAGGCGCAGGTGGCCCGGGAACTCGCCGTTTCCGTCGGCACGGTCAAGAGCACCAGTTCGAGAGCCTTGGAGAAGCTGCGCACCGCCGCGCCGCAGACGGCTGACCAGGAGGCGCGTCGATGAGCGAGGACCGGCTCCGCCACGCCATGCGGGCGACCGAGCGACCCGACGCCGTACTCGACCTGGCCACCGTGCTGCGTGAGGGGCGGCGTCTGCGTACCCGTCGACGGGTTGCCGGAGCCGGGGCGGCGACGCTCGCGGCCGGCCTGACCGCCGTCGTCGTCGTGATGGCGGTCGGCGCCCGGCCGGACGATCCATCGACGGCCGAGCGTCCGCCGCCGGTCGCCGTCGCCACGCCTCCGACCGGCGCCGCACCGATGGTGCCGAACTCGCTGGAGCCCACGTCACCGCCGGGGACGACAGGTGACGAACCGACCCCGAAGCCTCTGGGCCAGGTGATCGACAGCGGTGTGCGGCACGGCACCGACCAGCGGGTGTACTTCGTCGTCGGGGTGTCCGTGCCCGGCCACCCCAGAGTGTCCGTCGGGCTCGCCGCCGGTCGCCGGGCCCTGGACGGCTCGCTGACCACGGACATCCTGATCAACGACGTCGGAGGAGTCGACCGTAGCCCGGGGTTCCACCAGATCGGCTACGACGAGCGGTCATCGGCCGACCCGGTGCCCACCTTCGGCTACTTCGTCGGCCCCGCCCAGCGGATCATCGGCACCGTCGACGGTCGGCAGGTCGACGCCCGACTGGCCCGGTGGAGTGTCGACAAGCAGGTGGTGATCTTCTGGTTCGACCCGACCGAGCTGACCCCGGGGGAGCGACTCGACGGCATCATCGCCCGCGACGGCGACGGCCGCCGACTCTGACGCACGGCTGCCCGCTCAGGCCGGGTCGGCCAGTGCCCGCTCAGGCCGGGTCGGCCAGTTGCCGCTCGATGGTCACCGTCGTTCCCTCGGCGCTGGAGACCAGGCGGACGTCGCCGTAGGCGTTCATCAGCAGCGCGCCCCGGCCCCGGTCCATCGCCGGCCGGCGGTCCCGCCAGGTGCCGAAGTCCCGCACCGAGATCCGGATCAGCGCCCCGCCCACCTGGACCCGGACCCGCACCTCCGGACGGCTGGGCCGCTGCGCGTGCTCGACGGCGTTGTTCATCGCCTCGGACGCGGCGAGCAGAAGATCCTCCAGCACGTCCGCGTCGACACCGAGGTCGCTCAGCGTCAGCCGGACATCCCGACGCATCGCCGCGGCCGAGGTGGGTGCGGACGGGTACGTCCACCCGACGTCCAGGATGTCGCCCAACCCTTCCCGGTCGGTCCGGGGCTCCGCGACCACCGGCGCGTCCGGGACGGCTGGGCGCGCGGAGTGAGCCGGATTGGCGATCCCCGCGGTCGCGATCAGAGGTGCCTTGACCGCCGGGGTGGGCGCGACAGTGGTGACCGGGCCGGGGCGCGTCGGCACCGCTGCGGCGTCGCCGGCCGGGTGGAGGCGGGCCCGCCGGATGGCGGCCCGGATCCGGGCGATCAGGTCGGCCGCCGCGAACGGCTTCACCAGGTAGTCGTCGGCCCCCAGGCTCAGGCCCTCCACGCTGGCCTGCCCGCCGGCGCGGGCGGAGAGCACCAGCACCGGCAGCGTCCGGGTCGCCGGGTCCGCGCGTAGCCGGCGGACCAGGTCGAAGCCGTCCAGCACCGGCATCATCACGTCGGCGAGGACGAGGTCCGGCAGTTCACGGTGGACCTCGTCGAGGGCCTGCTGGCCGTCGGTGACGGCCCGCACCCGCCAGCCCTGCCCGGTGAGCAACCGGCTGAGGTACGCCCGCATGTCGGTGTTGTCGTCGGCGACCAGGATCCGCGCCCCGGCCAGTTCGTCCGTGGTCGGTCCGGACGCGCGATCGGGCTCGGTCAGACCGCCGTCCGGCTCGGTGAGCCAGCCCATCGCCTCCTGCACGGCGGCGCGGGCGGCCTCGCCCCGCCCGTCCACGGGTGGCCCGCTCATCGCCGTGCGGTGCACCGCCGACCAGGGCAGCGCCACGGTGAAGGTGCTACCGACGCCCACTCGGCTCGCCACCCGGACCTCGCCGCCCTCCAACCGGGCCAGCTCGTACACCAGGGCCAGGCCGATGCCCGTGCCCTCGTGGCTGCGCGAGCGGGCACCCCGTACCCGGTGGAAGCGTTCGAAGAGTTTCGGCAGGTCCGTGTCGGCGATGCCGATGCCGGTGTCCGCGACGGTGAGGCGCACCTCCTCGTCGTCGGCGGTCAGGGCGACCCGGATACGGCCGATGAACGTGTATTTCAAAGCGTTGGACAGCAGGTTCGTGACGATGCGTTCCCAGTTGACCGGATCGAGGGTGACCGGCCGGGGCAGCGGCGGGCAGCTCACCTCAAGGGTCAGCCCGGCCCGCTCGACGGCGGCCCGGAACACGCCGGCCAGCTCGGCTGTGAGCGCGGCCAGGTCGACCACCCGGGCGTCGCTGCGGGCTCGCCCGGCCTCCAGGCTGGAGAAGGTGAGCAGGCTGTTGACCAGGGTCAACAGTCGGGTGGCATTGCGCCAGGAGGTCTCCAACCGCTCCCGCTGCACCAATGCCAGCGGCGCGCTGGCGTCGGTGAGGGCGTCGGCCAACGGACCGAGGATGAGGGTCAGCGGGGTACGGAACTCGTGGCTGACGTTGGCGAAGAAGTCGGTCTTCACCCGGTCCAGTTCGGCCAGCGCCTCGACCCGGCGCCTCTCTTGCTCGTACTCCTGGGCGTTGCGCAGCGCCACGGAGATCTGCTGGGCCAGGAGTTGGTCGAAGGACCGGTACGCCTCGTCGAGCCCCCGGCTGGGGCTGACCCCGGCCAGCAGGACGCCGAGCGGCTGGTCCCCGTCGCCCGAGGGCAGCGGGAGCGCCAGCGCGGTGTGGACCGGATCGCCCCACGGGCCACCGGGCAGTGGCAGCCGGTCGGCGACGTCGGACACCTGGGTCGGTCGGCCCTGGGCGGCGTCCGGCAGCCCCCAGCCGTACGCGAGTGGGCCGGGGTCGGCCAGCTCGACGGTGTCCGGCAGTGCTCGCGCGTACCCCTGGTCGCCGCCGGTGCAGGCGATGCGCCGTAGGAGGGCGCCGTCGCGCAGGTAGATGGTGGCGAACGGCACGTCCAGCGGATGGCCGTCGATCGCGTCGACGAGCCGAGCGCCGGTGGCGTGCACGTCGACGGTTCGCCCGTCGCCGAGAACGGACAGGTCACGCAGCAGGCGCAACCGGCGTTCGCCGACCACCTGCTCGGTGACCTCGCTGCAGACGGTGAGTACGCCGACGGTGCGGCCGTCATCGTCGCGGGCCGGGGCGTGCGAGACGCTGAAGTACGCCTCCTCGCGGTAGCCGGCCCGCTCCAGCAGCAGCCGCAGGGCGGGGACCCAGCTGGCCACTCCGGTCGTCGTGGCCTGCTGGATCAGTGGGGCGAGCACGTCCCAGCCCTCGGCCAGGGTCACCCGCACGTCGTCACCGAGCGCGGCCGGGTGCTTGTCGCCGATCAGCTGGGAGTACGCGTCGTTGTAGAGCTGGGAGTAGCTGTCCCCCCAGAGCAGCAGCATGGGGTACCGGGAGGAGAGCACCATCCGGACCGCGACGCGCAGGCTCTGCGGCCAACCGGCCACCGGGCCGAGTGGGGTGCGGGCCCAGTCCAGTTCCGCCATCAACCGGCCGGTGTCACCGCCGCCGCTGAACAGGTCGACGCTGGGTGCTGTCACGCTCGATCCGGCCCCATCGCAGCCCCCGTTCCGGGTCTGACGACCCCTGCTGGCGTTACCTACCCATCCTGGCACCTCTACTCACCTGTGCCGACGCCGGTACCTACCGTCGAAGCGGTGGCGGGAGCGGATCCGGTTCGCCTGGTGGACCGACGAGGAGCAGGGGCTCAACGGCTCCCGGTTCTACGTCCTCTGCGCTTCACCGGCACCGAGGACTCGTCGCTGCAGACCAGCTTCGTGATCGACGATGTGACGTTGCGGGCGAGCTGACGCCCCGCGTACCTGAAGGTAGAGCCGCCGCCGGTGCGGCCCGGCGGCGGCTCGTCGCGTCGTGGGTCAGGGGAGCTGCGGGTAGAGCGCGGCGACGCCGCCGGCCAGCCCGGCCTGCACCTGGCGGCTGGTCTCGTCGGTGACGATCTCGTACGCGTCGGCCTCGATGCCGTCCACCCCGATCCGGGCGATCACCGCCGGGTCGGACTTCGGGGCGGTGACCCCGGCGGTCATGTCGGTGTCCATGTAGCCGACGTGCAGGCCGGCGACGCGAACGCCCCGCTCGGCGAGCTGGAGGCGCAGAGCGTTGGTCATCGCCCACTCGGCGGACTTGGCGGCGCCGTACGCCCCGAGGTGCGGGAAGTTGACCCACGAGAGCACGGAGAGCACGTTGAGGATCGTCCCGCCGCCGTTGCCGGTGATGATCGGCGTGAACGCCCGGACCATCGACAGGGTGCCGAGGTAGTGGGTCTCCAGCTCCAGCCGGACGAGGTCCAGGTCGCCCTCGAGCAGGTCGGTGCCGGTATCGATGCCGGCGTTGTTGATCAGGAGGTTCACGTCGCCGGCCAGCTTGGCGGCAGCGGCGACCGAGGCGGGGTCGGTGATGTCGAGCTTCACCGGCGTCACGCCGGGCAGGTCGACGCTGTCGGGGTTGCGGGCACCGGCGTAGACGGTGGCGCCGCGGGCGAGGAGTTCGGCGGCGAGGTGCCGGCCGAAGCCGCGGTTGGCCCCGGTGACGAGGGCGGTGCTTCCAGCGATCTTCATGGCGGCGACGCTATCCGGACTGACTTCTGTATGCCAAAGTCAGCTATGTCACGGGGACGGCACGCCCGGATCGGGAATACGACCCGGACGCGGTCACCAGCCGGCTGATGACGACTCGTATCCTTTCCGCGAACCTCCGCACGAGCCGAGAAGGGAGACGGTGTGAGCAATCAGGCCGAGACGTTGGAGTTCCAGGCCGAGGCGCGTCAGCTCCTCCAGTTGGTGGTCCACTCGATCTATTCGAACAAGGACGTCTTCCTGCGGGAACTCATCTCGAACGCATCCGACGCGCTGGACAAGCTACGGCTGGCCACGCTCGTCGACAAGGACCTCGTCGCCGACACCGACGACCTGCACGTCGCCCTGGAGGTCGACCGGGACGCCCGTACCCTCACCGTCCGGGACAACGGCATCGGGATGACCCGCGACGAGGTGGTCCAGCTCATCGGCACCATCGCCAAGTCGGGCACCGCCGAACTGCTGCGCCAGCTGCGCGAATCCGCCGACGCCCACGCCTCGCAGGACCTGATCGGCCAGTTCGGCGTCGGCTTCTACGCCGCGTTCATGGTCGCCGACCGGGTCACCCTGTTGACCCGCAAGGCCGGCGAGACCGGCGGCACCCGGTGGGAGTCCACCGGCGAGGGCACGTACTCGATCGAGGGAGTCGACGAGGCGCCGCAGGGCACGACGGTGACCCTGCACCTCAAGCCGGCCGACACCGAGGACAACCTGCACGACTACACCGCCGAGTGGACCGTCCGGGAGATCGTCAAGCGATACTCCGACTTCATCGCCTGGCCGATCCGGATGACCGTCGAGCGCCCCGGCACCGACGACGCCCCCGCCACCAGCGAGGTGCAGACCCTCAACTCGATGAAGGCGCTCTGGGCGCGGCCCCGCGACGAGGTCGACGCCGCCGAGTACAACGAGTTCTACAAGCACGTCAGCCACGACTGGGCCGACCCGCTCGAGGTCGTGCACATGAAGGGCGAGGGCACCTTCGAGTACGAGGCGCTGCTGTTCCTGCCCAGCCACGCCCCGCTGGACCTGTTCTCCCCGCAGGGCCGCCGCGGTGTCCAGCTCTACGTCAAGCGTGTCTTCATCATGGACGACTGCGAGGCGCTGGTCCCGACCTACCTGCGCTTCGTCAAGGGTGTGGTCGACGCGCACGACCTGTCGCTGAACATCTCCCGCGAGATCCTGCAGCAGGACCGGCAGATCCAGATCGTTCGCCGCCGCCTGGTGAAGAAGATCCTCGCCACGGTCAAGGACCTGAAGGCCAACCACGCCGAGCGGTACCGCACCTTCTGGACCGAGTTCGGCGCGGTGGTCAAGGAAGGGCTGATCGACGACACCGACAACCGGGACACGCTGCTGGACATCCTGTCGGTGGCCTCCACCCACGACCCGGCCGAGCCCACCGACCTGGCCGGCTACGTGTCACGGATGAAGGACGGCCAGAGCGACATCTGGTACGCCACCGGCGAGTCGCGGGCCGCCATCGAGAACTCTCCGCACCTGGAGGCGTTCCGGGCCAAGGGCCACGAGGTGCTGCTGCTCACCGACCAGGTCGACGAGGTGTGGGTCGAGCGGGTCGGCGCGTACGACGGCCGACCGCTGCGCTCGATCGCCAAGGGCGAGATCGACCTGGACACCGACGAGGAGAAGCAGCAGGCCGAGGCCGAGCGCGAGCAGCAGCGACAGGAGTTCGCCGCGCTGCTGGACTGGCTGGGCACCACCCTGACCGACAGTGTCCGGGAGGTCCGCCTGTCGTCCCGGCTGACCACCTCACCGGCCTGCGTCGTCGGCGACGCCCACGACCTCACCCCGACCCTGGAGAAGATGTACCGGGCGATGGGGCACGAGATCCCCGCGACCAAGCGGATCCTGGAGATCAACCCCGGTCACCCGCTCGTCTCCGGGCTGCGCAAGGCCCACGAGCAGGGCAGCGACCAGACGGCCCTGACCGAGACCGCCGAGCTGCTCTACGGCCTGGCGGTGCTCGCCGAGGGCGGTGAGCTGACCGATCCGGCCCGCTTCACCCGGACGCTCGCCGACCGGCTGGCGCGCACCCTCTAGCAGGCGTTCCCGGTTCCGGCCGGCGGGCCGCCCGATCTTCTCGGGCCCCGCCGGCCGGTCACTGGCCGGGGATCACCAGGCCGGATTCGTAGGCGACCATCACTGCCTGCGCACGGTCGCGCAGGTTGAGTTTGCCGAGCAGGTTGCCGACGTGGGTTTTCACCGTGTGCTCGCTGAGGTGGTGGTGGGCGGCGATCTCGGCGTTGGACAGCCCAGCCGCGATCAGACGCAGCACGTCCGTCTCGCGGGCGGTCAGCGCGGTGACCGCGGCAGCCAGGGCGGGGTCCGGGTGGCCGCGCCGGTGTAGTTCGCCGATCACCCGGGCGGTGACGCCGGGGGCGAGCAGCGCGTCACCGGCGGCGACCACGCGGACCGCGTTCACCAGGTCGGCTCGTGGGGCGTCCTTGAGCAGGAAGCCGCTGGCACCCGCACGCAGCGCCGCGTACAGGTAGTCGTCGGTGTCGAACATGGTCAGGGCGAGGACCCGGCTCGGTGTACGTGCGCAGACCTCGCGGGTCGCGGCGACACCATCGAGGATCGGCATACGCATGTCCATCAGGACCACGTCGGGGCGGTGTTCGAGGGCGGCCTGCACGGCGGAGGCGCCGTCGGATGCCTCGGCGACCACCTCGATGTCCGGCTCGGCACCGAGGATCGTGGCGAACCCGGCCCGGAACAGGTCCTGATCGTCGGCGAGCACGACGCGCAGCATCAGAGCATCGCCGGTGTCGGCAGCGGGAGAGTGGCGGTGACGGTGAAGCCGCAGCCGTCCGAGGCCGGGCCGGTGTGCAGGGTGCCGCCGCAGGCCTGGGCCCGCTCGCGCATCCCGACGATCCCGTATCCGGGCAGCACGGCGGCGGCCCGGTCGCCACGGCCGTCATCGATGATCGAGACGGTCAGAGACTCCGCCGTGTAGTCCAGCAGGACGCGGACCGATCCCGCCTCGGCATGCCGGACCACATTGGTCAGGGACTCCTGCACGATCCGGTAGGCCGCCACCCCGACATCCGCGGGCGGTTCACACGGCGGCCGGGCGGCACCCCCGAATGGTCCGGGGACTACGTCGGACGGTGGGGACGAGACGGTGAGGACGGCGTCCAGGCCGGTGGCGCGGACGCGTTCGACGAGGACGGCGAGGTGGGCCAGGCCCGGTTGGTCGAGTGGCTGGTCGGCGGGTTCGTGCAGACTGCCGACCGCGCGGCGGAGTTGGACGACCGCGTCCCGGCCGGTGGCGGCGATCGTGGCGAACGTGGCGTCGGCGCGGTCCGGGTGCGGGCGGACCAGCAGTGGGCCCGCCTCCGCTTGGACGATCATGACACCGACCGCGTGGGTGAGGATGTCGTGCAGGTCGCGGGCGATGCGGGTGCGCTCACGCAGCACCGCCGCCTCCCGTTCACCGACGACGCGACGATCGCGTTCGGCGAGGGCCAGGGCCTGGGTGCGGCGTGCGCGGGCGCTGGTGCCCAGGGCGTACGCGAAGACGTAGGCGACCGACAGGTAACGCAGCACCTCCACGTCCGGGTGCGGATAGAGCAGCGACAGCGACACGCCGGCGGCGGTGAGCACGATGCCCAGCAGGCGGATCGGCAGGGAGGCTCGCGCCGCGAACGTGTAGAGGCAGACGAGCGGGCCGACCGGCAGCAGCGGAGGCGCTCCGAGCGAGGCGGAGACGGTCGTGGCGACGCCCACGACGAACGCGACCCGGAGCAGCGCGCGGTCTCGCCACAGCACCGGAACCGACGACAGGACCGCCAGCGGCAGCACCCACCAGGCACGTGGGCCGTCGGCCAGGGCGGGCAGCACGGTCGCCGCGACGGCGGCCACGGCGACGGCGAGATTGACGTACCGCTTCACGTCGGCAGTATCGTCCGGCACGGCGCTTGCGCGCCTCCCTCCACAGGACCAGATCAACCCCAGTTCGTACGGCGATCCGCACCGGCCGCCCGCACCGCACCATCGACGCATGATGATGATCGTCGCCACGCTCCTGAGTGGCCTGCTCTGGTTCGGTGGCTCCGGGCTGCACCCGGTGGCCGCGCTGACCTGGCTCGCCCCGATCCCGCTGATCCTCGCCGCGTTGCGGGTACGCCCGAGGACCGCCCTCTACGCGACGGCCGTCGCCTGGTCGATCGGTCAGCTCGGCCTGTTGGGGTACTACCTCGGCACCCTGCGACTACCGGTCCCCGTGGTCGCCGGCCTGGTCCTGCTCGGCGTCGGCCTGGCCGGTGGCACGGTCCTGCTCGCCCGGGCGCTGCTGCTGCGCGGACGGGTCGTGACCGCGATCCTCACCGTGCCGTCCCTGTGGGTGCTGGGCGAGTACGCCGCGTCCCGGCTGTTCCCGCATGGCGCGTGGTGGAGCCTCGCCTACACCCAGGCCGACGTCCGCCCGGTCATCCAGCTGACCGCGCTCACCGGCGTCTGGGGCGTCACCTACCTGCTGCTCGCCGTCCCCATCGCCCTCGCCGCCCTGCTCGGAAGCCTGCAACCCACCGCGCCGACCCACCTTGTGGACCCCCGGCGTGCCCTCACCTGCCTGCTCGCCCTCCTGCTCGGTGCCGGCGGATGGTCGGCCTGGTCGCTGAGCCGTTCCCCCGACCCGGCCGAGCCCCTGACCGTCGGCCTTGTCGCCCTGCGGCAGCCCGAGGACGGGCTCCCGCTGGACGAACCGTCCGGCCGTGACCTGCTCACCCGTTACGTTCCGCGGGTCGCGGGCCTGGTCGCCCGCGGGGCACGGGTCGTCGTGCTGCCGGAGAAGGTGTTCGCCGTGACCGACTCGACGCTGCCCCTGCTCGTGGACGTGCTGCGGCAGACCGCGGCCCGGGTCGTGGTCGGCGCGGTGTTGTGGCGGGCCGGCACGGCGAGCAATGTCGCGCTGGTGCTGGACCCGGACGGGACGATCACGACGTACGAGAAGCAGCATCTGGTCCCGGGCCTGGAGGACTGGCTGACGCCGGGTGCCGACGATGTGATCGTGGACGGGCGGTTCGGCGTCGTGATCTGCAAGGATCTCGACTATCCCGGCCTGGTCCGGCGGTATCGGGCGCAGGGCGCGACGGTGCTGCTGGTCCCCGGCCTGGACTTCACGTCCGACGGCTGGCTGCACGGCCGGATGGCCCTGGTCCGTGGCGTGGAGAACGGGCTCACCGTGGTCCGCGCCGCCGCGTTCGGCCGGCTGACCGTCAGCGACCCCGGCGGCCGGATGATGGGTGAGGCGACCGCTGGTGACGCGGAGCTGCTTGTCACGTCCGCTCCGACGACGGGGTGGGGCACGGTCTATTCGCGTACGGGAGACTGGTTTCCGCTTCTGTCCCTGGTCTTGTTGGTCGTCTCCCTGGGTGGGGCGCGGCGGTGGCGCTTGACGTCGACGCCCAGGGTGTCAGCCTTCAATTCGTGATTTCGAAAATCGTCCAAATGATGAGTGGAGCACGGTCATGCCTGTCGACACTGTGATCTTCAGCGGGGAAGGCCCGCACTCCGACCCCTGGCACCCGTTGGCCGAAACCAGCGCCACGCTGGCCACGCTGATCGGTGACCCGGGCTCCGTGACGATCGTGACGTCCGTCGACCAGCTCGACACCGCCCTCGACGGCGTACGTCTGCTGGTGGTGAACGCCAGCGCCGACCGGGCGACCCCGATCCCCGAGGATGAGGCCTTCGCCCGCGTCCTCGACGGCTTCCTGGCCCGTGGCGGCAGCCTGCTCGCCATCCACAGCGCCACGCTCGCGTTCCCCCAGGTGGCGAGCTGGCGATCGGCGATCGGCGCCGCCTGGGAACACGGTCGGAGCTTCCACCCGCCGATCGGCCCGAGTCTCGTGCGCCGCAGCGGTGTCGAGCACCCGATCAGCACCGGGCTCGGGGACTTCGAGGTCTTCGACGAGCGCTACACCGACCTGGAGTTGATCGACGGCGTCGACGTCGAGCCGCTCTACGTCCACGACGAGGGCGGCGACACCCACCCGCTCGTCTGGGCGCGCACCGTCGGCAGCAGCCGGATCGTCTACAGCGCGCTCGGCCACGACGCCCGGTCGTACGAGTCGCCGGAGCACGTGGAGCTGCTGCGGCGCATCGTCGCCTGGCTCCGCCACGACAGCTGAACGCCCGGCCGGGTCACCGGCCGAGCGTTACCGGGTGTGGCGGGAATCAGCCCACCTGTCCGTGCCCCGACGGGCCGCCGTCACGCCGCTGAGGCGGACGTCCTCGGCCCCCGGTGCGACGCCACCGGGCCGGCGTTCCAGCCCCAGCGGGGCGCCGGCACCGCGCTGTCGCCAGGCCAGCCCGCGCCGGTCTCGTCGTGGGCGTCCTCGATCGACGCGGGGGTGCGGCGGGACAACCGCAGCGACTGCTCGGCGCCGTTGCGGGCCGCGCACGGCCAGGACTGCCCGGCGCACTGGAGGTTGCGGCAGTGACCCTCGTCGTCCGGCTCGTGGGCGCTCAGCACGTCGATCGCCAGCTGCCAGAGCAGGGGGTCGGTGACGTCGTGCGGGCGCTCGGCGTGACGGCTCGGTCGATTGCTGGTGTCGTCGGACATCTGGGTCCCCCCTTGTCGGATTGTGCACCCCAAGGGTCACCCGTCGGTGGCCGGCTAAACCGCCGACCTGCTGTGATGTGTCTCCCGTCGCAGTTCGGCCTCCGAAGGTGGCTGACGGATCGGTCAATCAGGCAGGAGCGGCATCTCGACGCCCGGATCCCGACCGAGCAGCACTGCCCGGGTGAGCGCCGCGGATCCGAATCGGTCGCGGACCGCGTCCACCGCGGCGTCCAGCTCCGCGCCCGGATTGCGGAGGAACGGCAGCTCCGGCTGCACCGGGTTGTCGTCCAGGTTGCCCACCGAGACACCGATCAGGGTCACCCCACGGCGATCGATCTCGGGCAGCGCGGCCCGCAGCAGCGCCCGCGCGGCGGCGAGCAGCGACGTCGTGTCGGCCGTCGCCTTCCCGATGGTGTGCGAGCGGGTCGCCCGGGTGTAGTCGCCGAAGCGCAGCCGCAGCAGCACCGTGCGACCGGCCCGCCCGGCTGCCCGCATCCGCCGGCTGACCCGATCGACCAGGCCCGCGAGGATGGCATCCAACTCCACCAGGGCATGCGGGGTACGGCTCAACGCGTGTTGCGCGCCCATCGAACCGCGACGGCGGCCGACCTGCACCGCCCGGGGGTCGCGATTGTGGGCCAGAGCGTGCAGGTGCCGGCCGGCGCCCGCCCCGAGCAGCGACACCAGCGCGGCCTCGCCGAGCCGGGCCACCTCCCCGACGGTACGGATCCGGTGTTCCCGTAGCTTCGCGGAGGTGACCGGGCCGACGCCCCACAGCCGCTCGACCGGCAGCGGGTGCAGGAACGCCACCTCGCCGTCCGGTGGGACCACCAGCAGCCCGTCCGGCTTCGCCACCCCGCTGGCCACCTTCGCCAGGAACTTCGTGCGGGCTACGCCCACCGTGATCGGCAGGTGGACCCGTTGGCGGACCTCCCGACGCAGCCGGTCGGCGATGTCGGACGGCGGCCCGACCAGCCGCCGCAGGCCACCCACGTCCAGGAACGCCTCGTCGATGGAGAGCCCCTCGACCAGGGGTGTGGTCTGCCGGAAGATCTCGAAGACCGCGCGGCTCGCCGCCGTGTACGCCGACATCCGGGGCGGCACCACGATCGCGTCCGGGCACAGCCGACGCGCCTGCTGGCCGCCCATCGCGCTGCGGACGCCGCGCGCCTTGGCCTCGTAGCTGGCCGCGAGGACCACGCCACCACCGACGATCACCGGCCGCCCGCGTAGGCGCGGGTCGTCGCGCTGCTCGACCGACGCGTAGAACGCGTCCAGGTCGGCGTGCAGGATGTGGGCGTCGGACGACACGAACACATGTTCGCATGACGCGTGGCCATAGCGGCAGTGAGCTGGGTGGGGACCGAGCTGTCGTGTCGGCACGGGGACAGCGCCGATGTCGCGGCCGGGCCGGTGGACGCCGCTCAGTAGCCGGCGAGTTGCGGGGCCAGCGCGACAGCTACGAAGCGGATCGCTCGGCCGAGCAGGCACGTCGCCGCGAAGGCGACCGGGCGCATGGGTGTGCGGCCCAGGTAGACGCTGGCGGCCAGCAGCGGCGGAAACCCGCTGACGGCGCTGACCAGCAGCATCCCGGTCGCCTGGCGAGGACGTTCCAGCACCTCGACGAGTCGCGCACCGGCCGCCTTCGGCCGCGCCAGCAGCAGGCCCGGTCGGCCCGGTCGCCGCGGCGCGGCGGGCGGGCGTCGGCTGAGCCGGCGTTGCAGCCAGGCCGAGCGGATCGCGCCACGCGCAGCGAGGAAGATCAGGATCTTGCCGACTGTCTGACCGGCGGCGGCGGCCACGCCGAGCGCCACGGGCGGTGCGCCGGTCGTCGCCACGGCCGCGATCAGGTACGGCTCGGCCGGGGTGAACGGCAGGAATGCCGACAGGAGCCCGACGGCCGCAGCCGCCAGGGCGGCGATCATGGCTGGGTGTGCGGCAGGCCCGCCGGCAACCTGGCGGCGCAGACCAACGAGACGACCTTCACCGCGGCGACCCCGAGGGCGAACGCGAGGGCCGCGGCCATCGGCGCGACGATCGCCAGGAGCACCACCGCGGCGGTGTTCAGCGCCTTCGCCGGCGGCGACCAGTTCCACAGGTGGATGCGTCGATCGACGCGGGCGAAGTAGTTCGGGCTCAGCAGCGGCCAGCGCAGGAACATCAGGCTCAGCAACTGGTCGATGACCATGAACTGGACGAGAAACACCGCGATCGGCAGGGCCGTGGCGGGGCGCAGCACGACCAGCGCGGCTGCGCAGGCCGATGTGCAGGCCCGGTCCGCGACGATGTCGAAGACCGCGCCGGTGCGCGTCTCCTGGCCCAGGGCCCGGGCGGCGACACCGTCGAGGATGTCACCGATCCAGTAGACCAGGTAAGCGGCGACGAGCAGATGAACGCTGCGGTGGGTCAGCGCCGTCACGGCAAGCCCGACGGAGACGGCCGTCCGTACGGCGGTGATGGCGTTGGGAACGTTGACCAGCGTGACCGGCGGACTGAGGCTGAGCGCGGTCATTCGGCGTCCTTGAGGATGCGTTGCATGTCCGTGGTGCGCCGGTTCAGTTCGGCCAGCTGTGCGCTCACGTCGGCGAGCAGGCGCTGCGTTTCGGCGGCCTGCTCGGCGTACTGCCGCTGCATTTCGGCCGACACGGCGACCCGCGTGCGGACGGCCGCATACCAGATGGCCGCGATGAGCAGGGCGGCGACGACTACGAGGAAGACCGAGGCGGTGATGTCCATCTAATTGTTTCCTTTCGGTACGGCGTCGCCGTCACCGGCGTTGCTCAGGGTCGTGACAGCGACCGCCACCACGTCGGGCGTGAGGTGCAGCGAGAACGGCGTGGCCTCGTAGTACTTGAGTGCCTTGCCGTCCTCGGACAACTCCAGATGCGCGGTGACCAGCCCGGCCTTCTCCAGCTTCTTGAGGTGCACCTGCAGCAGCGCGCGGCTGATGCCCAGATCGCGGGCGAGCTGTGAGACGTAGGCGCGACCGCCGGTCAGTGCGGCGAGCACTCGCAGTCGGTGCGGACTGGCCAGAGTGGCAAGGACCTCGATCAGTCGATCGCCGCTCAGCTCTCCCATAGCTCACCTTGGCTCATGCCAACTATTATTGGCATGAGCAAGTGCAAGTGTCAACTCGGTGCGCAACGCCGACAGCGGCGTTGCGCACCGTGACCCCGTTCGGTCCGCTCGGGGGTGGGTCAGCTGTCAAGCCCGATCAGTCGAGGCAGAACTCGTTCCCCTCGGGGTCGGCCATGACGATGTGACCGGCCGCCAGTGGGGGAGCGGGCTCATGGCGTTCGAGCCGGGTGGCGCCGTACGCGCCGAGCCGGTCGGCCTCCGCCTCCAGGGCCGCCATCCGCTCGTCGCCCTCCAGCCCCGGAGCGGCTCGCACATCGAGGTGTACGCGATTCTTCACCTGCTTGCCCTCCGGTACCCGTTGGAAGAACAGGCGGGGGCCCGAACCCTCGGGGTCGACCACCGCCGACGCGTCGTTACGGTTCTCCGGCGGCACCCCCATCGCTTCCAGTGCCTGCTCCCAGGACTCGAAGTCTCCGGGCGGGGCCTGCACCTGGTAGTTGAGCGCCTCGGTCCAGAACGCCGCCAACGCGGCAGGGTCGGCGCAGTCGAACGTGATCTGCACGCTGCGGGCCATGTCAGCTCCCTGTTTCGTGGTCTGGTCGGTCATGATCTGCACCCTCTCGGAAATCGCGGACAGGGGCGTTCCGCTATTCGTGCAACGATCGGTCGGTGACTGTCGAGGCGACGACCGAACGGGTGCTGCGGTTGCTGGCGCTGTTGCAGCGGCGACCGTCCTGCACGGCCACCGAGCTCGCCGCCGAGCTGGGGGTCACCGGCCGCTGCGTCCGCCGCGACGTGCAGCGACTGCGCGCGCTCGGCTACCCCGTGCACGCCACGGCGGGCGTCGGCGGCGGCTATCGACTCGGCGCGGGCACCCGGCTGCCGCCCCTGCTCCTCGACGACGAGGAGGCCATCGCGACCGCGATCTCCCTGCGACTCGCCTCGGGGGGCACGGTCGCCGGAGCGGGCGAGGCGGCCCTGCGGGCTCTCGCGAAGCTGGATCAGGTGATGCCGTCGCGGCTGCGCGCCGAGGTGCGGGCGGTGCACGGCTCGACGGAGACCCTCATCGGCCCGGTGGCCGAGATCGACGCGGAGTTACTGATGACCCTCGCACGGGCCTGTCGAGACGCTGTCCGGGTCCGGTTCCACTACCCCGGCCGGGACGGCGGGGAGCACGAGCGGACGGTCGAGCCGGTGCGGATGGTCACGACGGGCCGCCGCTGGTATCTGATGGCCTGGGACGTCGACCGCGACGACTGGCGCACGTTCCGGCTGGACCGGATGCGGGCGGCAGTGGCGACGACGTGGCGCTTCCGGGAGCGCGTGCACCCCGATCCGGTCGCCTTCGTGCAGCGGTCGGTGACCGAGGCGCCGTACCGGCATCTCGCCCGGGTACGCGTGCACGCCCCGGCCGACCGGGTGCGTGACCTGGTCCCGCCTCAGGTGGGGCGAATAGAGGACGAACGCGACGGGTGGTGTGTGCTGGTCGTCGGCGGGGAGAGCCTGGACTGGGTCGCCGCGCACATCGCCCGCCTGACTTACGACGTGGAGGTGCTGGAGCCACCGGAGCTGCGCGAGGCCGCCGCCCAACTCGCCCGCCGCCTCGCGGCGATGGCCGGGCCGCCGTCACCGCCCAGCGTGTAGTGGCGTAGCGACACCGGGCCGCCGTCCGGGGCGGTCCACGGTGCCGTGCTGGTGCCGGTGCACCGCCAACCGGTGCGCTCATAGAGGGCGGCTGCCGCGGTGTTGCCGGAGGTCACCTCGAGCACCAGATCCGTCCCCCGCGCACTCGCCCATTGGCGGGCCCGGGCCAGCAGAGCGCTGCCCAGCGCCAACCCCCGGGCGGCCGGTACCACGAAGAGACGAGCTACCTCGGCGGTCGGCCGGGCAAACGGCCCGTTCGGCGGGCCGGGCACCCGGTGCACCGCGACGTGCCCGACGATTGTCGCGTCGGCGTCGACGGCTACCCACGCGCGCGCCGGGTGCGGTTCGCGTAGCCACCGGTGCGGGTCGGCGGGCCAGTTCAGGGGGTACCCGTCGACCCGGTGAACCTCCGCGAGCCCCGCGACGCAGCCGTCGAGGTCGGTGGCGCGTCGCCGGCGGATCTGGGGTTGGGTCACAGATCTTCGAACGGGCGGGCGTAACGGACCTCGCCGCGGATCGACTCCCGCCACGCGTGCAGCGGTCGGGCCTGGAAATGCTGGGGACCCCAGGGCTGCGGCGGGGTGACGCCCAGCTCGACGGCGGGCCGGAACCCGAACCGCGGGTAGTAGTCGGGGTGCCCCAGCAGCACCACCAGCGGCTCGTCGCGGGCGTCGGCCGCGCCGAGCACCGCGTGCATCAGGGCCTCGCCGACCCCGCGCCGCTGCCACTCGGGCAGCACACCGAGCGGTCCCAGCCCGAGCGCCACCGGCTCACCCGCCACCCGGGCGCGGGTGGCCACCACGTGCCCCACCACCTGGCCGTCGGGATCGGTCGCCACCAGGGAGTACGCGGGCAGCCAGCCCTCGTCGGCGCGCAGCGCGTCGACCAGGGTCGCCTCGACCGGTACGCCATCGCCGTCCACCTTGGCGAAGGCGGCGGCGTGCACCGCCCGGATGGCGTCGACGTCGGCCGGTGTCTCGCGTCTGATCAGCACCGCGCCACCCTAAGGCGTGCCCCGGCGTCGGCTCCACGTGTTTATCGACTGCCGCGGCGCTGCGGTCCGTCATGATCGGCATGTCGTCCGGGCACCGGCCCGCCTGGCGAACCGGGACAAGAGGCCGCGCAGGCCCGCCGGACTCGCGTCCCAGTGTCTGCCGCGCCGACCTTCGGTCGGCTTGCCACCGGACGGCCTCGCAGGTGAGAGTTGGTTGGCACCATCGGGGAACGAGTTCTGGCCCCACCGGCTGATCCCGGAAGTGTGGTTGGGCGAGTTCTGGCCCACCCGCTCGCCCTGGGCTGACCGGGCTCAGTGCTGGCGGGCTCGGGCGTGCAGGGCGGCCCGCAGGGCCGGCCCGAAGATGCGCCGCACTTCGGCCGAGGGCAGGGCGGCGATGGAACGGATCGGGTTGAGGGACCGGGTGAAGATCAGGCCGCCGATCACGCCGACCGCCGCGGTGGCGCGCTCCGTCGCGTCCGGGCCGCCGAGAAATTCAGCAACACGGACGAGTAGCTCACTTTCCAGGTAGTCGCGGAAAGCGCGCATCGTGTCGTCGTCCTGCAACGCCATGCGGTTTTCGGTGGGCGCGGTGGCGTCCCACAGGCTCGTGACGGAGGTGAGAAGCCGGTCGGCGAGGCCGGCCTGGTCACCCTGCAGGGCTTGGTCGAGGGCGGTGGACTCGACGCACAGCAGGTTCAGCGACTGGCCGAAAAGGCGCTGCTTGGAGCCGAAATGGTAGCTGATGAGCGCCGAGTCGACGCCCGCCTCGGCGGCGACCGCGCGGACCGTCGTGCCCTTGTAGCCGCGCTCCAGGAACAGCTCGCGGGCGGCCTCGGCGATGCGGGCCTTGGTGTCGGGGTTGCCGCGGGGCCGGCCCCGCGTTTTATTCAGCACAGTTGAATATTGTGCTCCTCCCGCGGCACCGTCAAACCACCACCCCCGCAACGAGGAGCGAACACATGCGCACAGTCGTCTTCGGCGCCACCGGCCCAACCGGCCGCCAGCTCAGCGAGCAGGCGGACCACCCGACCGTCACGCGCTACCACGTTGAGGAGAACGTCGCAGACGGGTTGTTCACGGCGCGCGCGGATCTGGCGGCGAGCATGGTGGCGCAGCTGACCGACCGCCGGTTCGTCCGGCGGGCGATGGCGGTGATCACCACCCAGGTCAGGCCGAGCATCGCGGGCCTCATCTGGCGCGAGGCCGTCGCGAAGAAGAAATGACGCCGCCCGCAGCTCGAGGCCCTAACAAAGCGGCGGTGGGGTCGCTGACGGCGCGGGCCGCGGCGTTCCTCGCCGAGCCGCACCAGTGCACGCTGACGACGCTGCGGCCGGACGGCTCGCCGCACGTCACGGCCGTCCGGTTCACCTGGGACCCGGCCACCAACCTGGCCCGGGTACTGACCGTCGCCTCCAGTCGCAAGGCCCGCAACGTAGCGCGCTCCCCAGGCAACCGCGTCGCGGTGTGTCAGGCCGAGGGATTCCGCTGGATCACCCTCGAAGGCACCGCGACCATGTCCAACGACGCGGCGCGGGTCGCCGAGGGTGCGCGCCGCTACCGCAGCCGGTACCTGACCGCGCCGCCCGCCCCACCCGACCGCGTCGTGATCGAGATCGCGGTCGACCGCATCCTCAGCCTCAACCTCTGAAAGGTCATGTCATGCCCACCACTGCTGTTCTCGACTCGACGATGTTCCACCGGGAGCTCGGCACCGGGCGCCCGATCGTCTTCCTGCACGGCAACCCCACCTCCTCATACCTGTGGCGGCACATCATGCCGGCCGTCGGCTCCGGTCGGCGGCTCGCACCGGACCTCATCGGCATGGGCGAGTCCGGCAAGCCCGACGTCGCGTACACCTTCGACGACCACGCGCGATATCTGGACGCCTGGTTCGATGCGCTCGGCCTGGACGAGATCGTGCTGGTCGGCCACGACTGGGGTGGCGCGCTCGCGTTCGACTGGGCCGCGCGGCACCCCGGGCGGGTGCGGGGCCTGGCGTTCATGGAGACGATCGTGAAGCCGATGGCGTGGGAGGAGTTCCCCGAGGGCGGCCGCGACCTGTTCCGGTCGATCAAGACGCCGGGCGTCGGTGAAACCATGATCCTCGAAGACAACCTGTTCCTCACGCAGATGCTGCCGTTCACTGTCGCCAGCGGCCTCGGCGACGACGATCTCAAGGTGTACCTCGAGCCGTACCGGACGCTGGAGAGCCGCCGGCCGTTGCTCCAGTGGCCACGGTCCATGCCGCTCGGCGGTGAGCCCGCCGACGTGGTGGCCCGGGTCGAGCGGTACGACGCCTGGCTGGCTGCGAGCGTCGACGTGCCGAAGCTGCTCCTCGCCTTCCGACCAGGCCCGGGGGCGATGATGGGACCGGAGCTGCTCGACTGGTGCGCGGAGAACGTCGCCGAGCTCGAGATCGAGCAACTTGGCCTCGCCGGGCACCACGCGCCCGAGGACCAGCCGGAGGCGATCGCGGCGGCGGTACGCGGCTGGGCAGACCGGCACGGGCTCCTGTAGCTCACGACCCCTCCGCTCGGTCCACGGGCGGAGGGGTCGCAGGGCCCTGTTCCACCTGCCGGAATCAGATGGATATACCTCTGAGTCATGAATATGCCGCCGAGGTGTGTCGCTCATCGGGAACATGGCAGCAGGGCCCCGGCCCGCGGCCACGCCCGGCCGAGCTTCTCACCCGACGGCGGTGGCCGACGGTGGGGCGCTGCCGCCCCGTGGTGCCTGCGCGGTCATCAGTCGAACGATCTCGGCCTGGTCGGCCGGCGAGGGCAGCCCCCATTCCGGCCGGTAGCCGTACACCTCGTGCAGTGGGGTGGAGCCGGTGCGGCCGTCCAGGATCTCCACGGCGTCGGTGCCGATCAGGCCGGGATGTTCCACGCCGCAGGCCTCGGCGACCTTGGTCAGGTCGCGGCGCAACGTCCGCAGGTAGTTGGCCGCCCGGACCGACTTCGACGTCGGGTCCAGGCCCCGGGTGAGCCACGCGTTCTGGGTGGCGACACCGGTGGGGCAGGTGTCGGTGTGGCACTTCTGCGCCTGGATGCAGCCGATCGACAGCATCGCCTCGCGACCGACGTTGACCAGGTCGCAGCCGAGCGCGAAGGCCACGACGGCGTTGTCCGGCAGGCCGAGCTTGCCGCTGCCGACGAAGACCACCTGCTCGTGCAGGTCGTGTTCGGCGAAGACCTTGTACACCCGGGAGAAGCCCTGCTGGAACGGGAGCGACACGGAGTCGCTGAAGATCAGCGGCGCGGCGCCGGTGCCACCCTCGCCGCCGTCGATCGTCACGAAGTCGATGCCCCGGCCCGTGTCCCGCATCAGGGTGGCCAACTCCTGCCAGAAGCCCAGGTCACCGACCGCCGACTTGATGCCGACCGGTAGGCCCGTCTCGGCGGCCAGCAGTTCCACCCAGTCGAGCAGGCTGTCGCAGTCGGAGAACTCGGCGTGCCGGGACGGGCTGACGCAGTCCTGTCCAGCCGGGATGCCCCGGGTGGCGGCGATCTCGGCGGACACCTTCGCCCCGGGCAGCAGCCCACCGAGGCTCGGCTTGGCGCCCTGGCTCAGCTTGATCTCCAACGCCCTCACCGGTGAGCCGGCGACCAGGTCCTTCAGCCGGTCCAGACTGAACCGACCCTGCTCGTCCCGGCAACCGAAGTACGCCGTCCCGAGCTGGAAGACCAGGTCACCACCGTTGCGGTGGTACGGCGACAGGCCACCCTCGCCGGTGTTCTGCAGGCAGCCGGCGAGCGCGGCCCCCCTGTTCAGCGCGGCGATGGCGTTGCCGGAGAGCGAGCCGAAGCTCATCCCGGAGATGTTGACCACCGACTCCGGCCGGAACGCGCGGGGCCGCCGACGGGCCGCGCCGAGCACCTTCGCGCAGGGCAACCGCACGTCGTGCCCGGCGGTCGGCGTCGACGGCGGCACCGCCCGGCCGAACGTGCGGTGCTTGATGATCGGGTACCCGGGGGTGTGCTCGATGTCGTTGTCCGTGCCGAAGCCGAAGTAGTTGTTCTCCTGCTTGGCCGACGCGTACACCCAGCGGCGCTGGTCGCGGGTGAACGGTCGTTCCTCGTCGTTGCCGGCCACGATGTACTGCCGAAGCTCCGGCCCGATCGCCTCCAACAGGTAACGCGCGCGGCCGAGCACCGGAAAGTTGCGCAGCAGCGCATGGTCGCGCTGGATCAGATCCCGCGCGGCGAGCGCCGCGACGGCGGCGGCGACAGCGGGTACGGTTCGACGGGCCCATCTCATGCCCGGCACTCTTTCCGCCCACGGTGTCGGCCAAACCGGCCCGCGTCCGTTTGCGCTGGTGATACGCCGCGCGGCGGTGCGGGTACGCCCCGCACCGCCGCCGTCGTCCTCGTCGGATCAGCGGTGCTGGTACGACTGACGGACCGACCCGCCGACGAGCGTGCACCACGTGCTCGTGCTGAGCTTGCCGTTGCGGGGCAGGCCGTGCAGCGCCTGCAGGTCCTGCACCGCGGCCCGGGTGGCGTGGTCGTACGCCCCGGTGACGGTGACCGCGTACCCCTTGGTGGCGAGCATCTCCTGCACGGCGGTGACCGGGGCGCCGGTGGCGTGCTGGTCCAACTCCGGTGCCAGCGTCTCCCAGGTCGGCGGGGTGAGGGTGGCGTCCACATCGACCGGAATGCCGTTGCGCGCCTGCCAGTCCTGCACGGCGGTCACGGTCGCGGCGTCGAACGTGCCGCTGACCGTCACCGCGTAGCCCCGGTAGGCGAGCAGGTGCTGCACCACCCGGACCGAGGGGGAGTTGACGAAGCGCCACAGGTCCGGCCAACGGCGTGCCGGCACGTCGCCCAGCTTGGTGCCGAGGGCCGCGTGGACCCGCCGCCGCAGGTCCGGGAACTGCCGGTAGAAGGCGGCGCCCGGGCACTCGGTCGTGCGGAAGTCCCAGTGTCCGAAGATATCGTGCGCGTGCAGCCCGTACTGGCGGCAGATGGTGACGCAGAGCTTGACCAGCGAGTCGGTCAGCGCCTTGGGCGGCGTCTCGGTGACGTAGGTGCCCTCGTTCTCGATGCCGATGGCCCGGCCGTTCTCACCCGGGCAGTGCGCCGAGACCATTTGCCGGTCGCCGGCTTCGAGTCGTTCGAGGCTGCCCCGGCGGCCCTCCAGCACGTAGCCGCCCCGACTCACCGTGAAGTGCTGACCGGTGTCCGACCAGCCGTTGCCGTCGATGTGCAGGTCCTGGCAGTCGTGGGCCAGCTTGACGGCCTGCTCGCGGGAGTAGTCGGTGACGTTCGGGAACGCCATGTGGTGCACGATGATCTTGTTGGTGGCGGTGGTGCTGACCGACAGCGGGTCCTTCGGTGGGCGGGCGGCCCACTCGTCACAGCTGATGATCCAGTCCAGGTCGGTGCCCGGGGCGGCGTGGGCCGCGCCCGGGAAGGCGAGCTGGCCCCCGACGACGGCGACCGTGGCGGCGCCGAGACCGGCCCGCAGCAGCGTCCGGCGATCCACTTCGGAATGATCGACGTGCATTGACATCTCCTCCTGCGGCCGACGGCGGGGATGAAAAGTAGCTCCAGTGGCCGCACGTGCTCCGGAGGATATTGCCAAAACTCGACCGCGCGCTAGAGGGCCCGGCGCGCGAATTGATCATTCGGGCCGTGCGCGGCCGGCGTTTCCGCGCGCCGGGTCGGGGGTAGGTCCGGGAACGACCATCCCGGCTGCCCCGCGTAAAGGAATGACCACATGAGTGACAACGTCAGCGACGCGGTGGGCGACGCCCTCCGCTCGGTGATGCTCTTCGTGCCCAAGGCCGTCGCCTTCCTGGCGATCCTGGTGGCCGGATGGCTGATCGCCAAGGCCGTGTTGAAGATCGTGGAGAAGGTCCTGGAGCGGGTGGGCTTCGACCGCGCCGTCGAACGCGGCGGCGTCCGCCGGGCGTTGAGTCGCTCGCGGTACGACGCCAGCGACATCGTCGCGAAGCTCGTCTACTACGCCGTGCTGCTGTTCACCCTCCAACTCGCCTTCGGCATCTGGGGACCCAACCCGATCTCCGACCTGCTCGCCGCGGTGATCTCGTGGCTGCCCCGCGCCTTCGTCGCGATCGTCATCGTCGTGGTCGCCGCCGCCATCGCCAACGCGGTCAAGGACATCATCAGCGGTGCGCTCGGCGGCCTGTCGTACGGCCGGGTGCTGGCCAACATCGCCTCGGTGTTCATCCTCGGCCTCGGCATCATCGCGGCGCTCAACCAGATCGGCGTGGCCACCGCGGTCACCACTCCCGTGCTGGTCGCCGTGCTGGCCACCGTCGGCGGGATCCTCGTCGTCGGGGTCGGCGGTGGCCTGATCCGCCCGATGCAGAGCCGATGGGAGGGGTGGCTGACCCGCGCCGAGCAGGAGTCACAGGTGGTCGCCTCGCACGCCCGCGCCTACCGGGACGGCCGCCGCGACGCCGAGGCCGAGCAGGCCCGACTCTCGCGGGTCACCACCGGACCGGCCGCTGAGTCGACCCGGCCGTCGACCGTCGCCACCGATCCCGAGGCCACCCAGGTCGTGACCCGCCCTGCCGACCCGGAGGCCACCAAGGTGGTGACCCGGCCGGTCGACGCGGAGGCCACCCAGGTGGTGACCCGCCCTGCCGACCCGGAGGCCACCCAGGTCGTGACCCGGCCGGTCGGCCACGACGCCGACACGACTCAGGTGGTCGGCCGGGGCGGCGACGCCGACACGACTCAGGTGGTGAGCGCCGGCGGCGCGGTGCCGGGCCAGCGCACCAGCGACGACAGCGAGGCCACCACCGTCATCCCGCCGTTCGACCCGAACCGGCGCTGACCCGCTGCGCCATCAGTGGGGTGGGGTCCCTTCCGGGGGTCCCACCCCGTTCGCGCGCTGTCCGGCAGGTCGAAAACGCTGGCCGGCGCCAACGCCGCGCGTCTAGCATCGCGGCATGACCTGGCGACATTGATCCCGCAGCGTAGACCGATCCCGTGGGCCACCACGGGCACCGCACGACCGGTGTCCGTCTCCACTCCCACGGGAAGGCCTCATGACTCACCTCGCCTCGCGCGTGCCCGACCCGGCGGTCCGCCGGCTGACGGCCACCCTCTACGGGTACGCGTTCCTCAGTGACCTCGTCCTGCTCTACCCGCTGTACGTGGTGTTCTTCGCCGACACCGGGCTGTCGGTGGGGCAGATCTCGTCGCTCTTCGTCGTCTGGTCGGCCGCCGGCATCCTGTTCGAGGTGCCGTCCGGCGCGTGGGCCGACGTGGTGTCCCGCCGCCTGCTGCTCTGCCTCGCTCCGCTGGTGACCGCTGCCGCTTTCGCGCTGTGGGTGCTGGTGCCGTCGTACCCGGCGTTCGCCGTTGGTTTCCTGCTCTGGGGCGCCGCCGGCGCGTTGGTCTCCGGCGCGCTGGAGGCGCTGGTCTGGACCGAGCTGGACCGGCTCGGCGCGGTCGGGCGCTACGCCCGGGTGCTCGGCCGTGCGCGCACGGCGGGTGTGCTGGGCGTGGTGTGCTCCGGGGTGCTCGCCGGCCCGGTGTTCGCCGTCGGCGGGTACCCGCTGGTCGGCGCGGCCAGCGTGCTCGCCTGCCTGCTCGCCACAGTGGTCGCCGCCCGGTTTCCGGAGCACCGCCCATCGGCCGCCGACGTGCCCGGGGAACGCCCGCCCGGGACCGCCGCACCCGCCGACCCGGACGACGACGGCGACCTGGGCTGGTGGGACACGCTGCGGGCCGGGGTGGCGCAGGTTCGCACCCGCCCGCCGGTACGGGCCGCCGTGCTGCTGGTCGCCGTCGTGGCCGCCGACTGGGGTGCTCTGGACGAGTTCACCCCGCTGTTGGCCCTGGACGTCGGCGTCGGCGCGCAGGCTGTGCCGCTGCTGCTCCTGCTGCTCTGGGCCGGGGTGACCGTCGGCGGGCTGCTCGCCCCGGCGGGGGAGCGGCTGAGCCAGCGGGGCTACGCCGCTCTGCTGGGCCTGGTCGGCGTCGCGCTGGCCGGGGGCGCGCTCCTTGCGCACCCGGCCGGGTTCGTGTTGCTCGCCGTGGCGTTCGGGGCCGCGCAACTGGCCACCGTGCTGGCCGACGCCCGGCTCCAGGCCCGGATCACCGGCAGCAGCCGGGCCACCGTCACCTCGATGGCGGGGATGGCCACCGACGCGCTGATCATCGGGACGTACGCCTTCTATGGCCTGCTCGCCACGGCGGCCGGCAACGCGGTGGCGTTCGCGGTGACGGCCGGGCCGTACCTCGTCGTGGGGCTGGTGGTGCTGACCCGCCGCCGGCGCACCGCGGCGGCGCCCACCGGTGTCGCCGCGGTTGCCGCGAACGCCCCCGACTGACCAGGGCCCCGGCGGCGGCCGGTGTGGCCGCCGCCGGGAGCGCGCTCAGGAGGACAGGTGCAGGAACGACCACTGGTGGCCGTCGAGGTCCCGGAAGCCGCGCATGTACAACGGCCCGTTGGCCGTTCCCGGCCCGAGCGACTCCCCACCGGCGACCGCCGCCCGGTCGACCAGCTCGTCGACCTGTTCCCGGCTCTGCGCCGACAGCCCCACGATGACCTCCCGGCTGGTGGCGGTGTCCGGGGTGGCGGCCCCGGTCAGCTTCTCGTGCAGGACGTTGACCCGGGCCTTCGACTCGCCGACCGCGTCGAAGCCGACGACGATCCGTCAGGGCTGGTCGCCGTCGAGGTAGACCCATCGGCCGTCCTCGCGAACGAACCGGCTGTGTTCGGTCAACGCGCCGGGCCGGCCCGCGTCCCGGTAGTGAGCGTGGAACGTCACCGTGCCGGCGGTGTCGAGCAGGCCACCCCGCTCGGTGTCGATGATCTCCAGTCGGGTCCACCGCTGCCCGGGGTCCAGTTCGAGGAGGGCGGGCCGGGTCGAGGAGTGCCAGCTGCGCAGCAGGTAACCGGTGTTGCCGAGGGCGAAGGCGCTGAACCGGGAACGCATCAACGCCTCCGCCGTCGGTGCCGCCGCGTCGCCGTCGTGCAGCGGGGCGCAGCAGTCCGCGTACGCCCGGCCGGAGCCGCACGGGCAGGCCCGTCCCGTCGTCGTGTCCGCCCGTCGGCGTGCCGCACCCTTACCCACCCCGCCATCCTGCCGCACCACCGGCCAGCCCTGGACGCCGACCGTCGGGTTGACGCTCCTCCCAGGCGCACGAGATGACGCGCTCGCCCGTCCGTAGGGGTTCAGTCGCAGCCCAGGGTTTGTGTCGTGCGAGGCCAGGCCTCTACTCGCTGGGGATCCGGGTAGACCACGTACGCGAGGTCGTCGGAGTTGCTCGGCGCCAACCACAGTTGCTGCCCGTCCGGCCCGGTGTAGTCGGTGGTGCGGGCGTCGGCCGGCAAGTCGGCGCGCGGGACGTAGGTGGCGCGTACCTCCGCGCCGAGCCGTCCGGTGGGATCCCTGACGTACTGCCGGTTCGCCGCCGCACCGGTCTGCCCGGGCAACGGCCACTCGACGTGCAGAAAGGTCACGTCCTGCCACCCGCAGTGCTCGGCACCCGCGTACGACTCGACGGCCTTGTCCTGGCGGGCGGCGTTACTCCAGTACGTGACGTCGGCGTCGCCTGGACCGCAGGCTGCGACGACGAGAGCGCCGCCGATCAGCGCGCAGAGCAGGGGCCACCTGGATCTGTTGGCGGACACGTGACCCCCTGCGGGCGTTGCCGGCGCCGACAGTGTATCCATGAATAGACTCTTGGCAATTTCCTCTGATGGAACATCTGATGTCCGTCGCGCCTCGACGGGCTCCCGGCCACCGTGCGGGCAGCACAGTGACGCTCCGGCTGACCTGCCGTGGTCGTCGCGGACGTGCAGCTATAGCCAGCCGGAGCGGCGGAACAGGCGGTGCAGGACCAGGGCGGTTGCGGCCATCAGGGTGAGGGCAAAGGCGTAGCCGTAGCGCCAGGCCAGCCCGGGCAGGTTGTCGAAGTTCATGCCGTAGATGCCGGCGATGCCGGTCTGGGTGGCCGCGATGGCGGCCCACGCGGCGATCTTGCGCATGTCGTTGTTCTGTTCCACGGCGAGCTGGGCGAGTCGCGACTGGACGATCGAGGTGAGCAGGTCGTCGTACGCGGCCACCCGGTCGACCGCCCGGCTCAGCCGGCCGTCCACGTCGACGAACCAGCGGTGCAGGGTGCGGGGCGGGCCGTCCGGGTCGAGCAGCGTACGCATGGGTGCCTGCAGCGGCAGGACCGCCCGTTTGAACTCCACCACCTCCCGCTTGAGCTGGTAGATGTGCTGGATGTCGGCCCTCCGGTCGCGGGCGAACACGGCCTCCTCGACCCGTTCCAGGTCCCGCTCCACGTGCCCGGCCACCTCCAGGTAGGAGTCGACCATCCGGTTGCAGACCGCGTACGCCACCGCCCACGGTCCGGCGGCCAGCAGCGTGGGGCGGCGCTCGATGTCGGCGCGGACGCTGCGCAGCGCCCCGGCGGCGCCGTGTCGCACGGTGATGGCGAACCGGTCACCGATCAGCACCATCACGTCCCCGGTGTCGATGACCTCGGAGGTGTCGGTCAGCTCCTCGTGCTCCACGTACCCGGCGGTGCGCAGCACCAGCAGCGTGACCGGCCCGTGGCGCTGCACGGTGGGCCGGTGCCCGTCGGCGAGCGCCTGTTCGACGGTCAACTCGTCCAGGCCGAAGGTCCGGCCCACCGCGGCGAGCACGGCCGGGCCGGGGTCGTGCAACCCCAGCCACACGAACGCGTCGCGGACGTGCCGCGCGCGGGCGTACGCGTCGGCGTAGTGCCGCTGGCCGGGCTCGCGCCTGCCGTTGACGTAGACGGCGCAGTCGACGACGGCGTCCGGGTTGGACCGGCGCGGGGTGGGGGAGTCTCCCTCGACCCGGCCGAGCAGTCGACGGGCCAGTGCGCGTACGCCTCCACCGGTCCGGTCCCGTACCGGTCGCTGATCCACCGCGTGCCTCCCCGTCGCCGCCGCACCGCCCCGGTCGCGGTGCCCGCGGGGACGGTGTCACCGCATTCTGCCGAGCAGGGTCCGGCTCCCGACAGGCGGGCGGGCCACTCAGGCGGTGCGGGTGGCGAAGACGATGACGTTGTCGACGTAGTTGCCGGTCGCGGCGTCGAACCGGCCACCACAGGTGATCAGACGCAGTCCGGCGGCGTCCGCCGGGCCGTAGACCAGCGCGGTGGGAAAGCGGTCCTTTGGGTACGCGCGGACGTCATCCACGGTGAACGTGGTGACCTGCGCGTCGGCGCGGGTGATCCGAATCTGCTCGCCGGCGCGCAGCCGACCGAGGTCGAAGAAGACCGCCGGGCCGGCGGGGGAGTCGACGTGTCCCACCAGGACCGCGTTGCCGGTCTCGCCGGGGCTGACCCCGTGCCGGTACCAGCCGGCGAGGGTGGGCCGATCCAGTGGTGGCACCTCCAGCACCCCGGCCGCGTCCGCGCCGACCGGGATGACCTCCGCGCGTACGCCGATGGTCGGGATCTGCACCCGGACCGGCGCGGCGCGCGTCAGCGGTGCCAGGTCCGGTGCGGGGTGGGTGCGCCGCGGCGCGTCGGCCGGCGGTCGTGGAGGCTGTGCCGGGTCGGCGGTGAGGCCGACGGTGATCAGGCCGAGCCCGGTCACGCCGAGCAGGGCGACCACGGCCGGTAGGGTCCGCCGCCACCACACGTGGGCACCTCCGCACGGGATCGTCGGGGTACCCGCGCCGGTGTCACCGGCGCGGGCACCCGTCCTCAGGGATGGAACAGTCGCCGATCAGGCGACAGTGGACACCGGACGTCGCCGGCGGATCAGGATCACCGCGCCGGCGAGGGCGGTGCCGAGCAGCGTGCCGCCGGCGGCCAGGGCGCCGTTGTCGCGACTGTCGCCGCCGGAGCCGGCCGGTGCGGCGCCGATCGGGGTGACGGTGAACGATGCGCTGCCGGCCGAACTGCCGTCGCCGCAGGTCGCCGCCACCGTGTACGTACCCAGGGTGAACCCGGCGGTGAAGAGTTCGGCGCTCAGTCCGCCGCCGGCGGCGGCCGTGGTGGATCGGACGTTCTCGTCGCGGTTGGGGCCGGTGACCCGGAAGATGGCGTCACCCGACTTCGGGTTGCAGGTCGTCGCGGTGAGCACGACGGTCCCACCGACCGGGGTGGTGGCTGGTGACACGGTGGTGTCGGCCAGTGCGGCGCCTGGCAGCAGGAGCGTGCCGAGGCCCACGCCGAGCGCCGCCGAGCAGAGTGCTGTTGAGACCTTCATACGCGTCTTCCCTCACTTTTCGTCCGCTGACTGCGTGGGACGTCGTTCGGGTGGCCAACTCCGTGACTAGCACCGGTGTGCCCAACACTAGGTGGGTTGGGTCCCCGATCAGGTGAAAATGAGAAATCCTCGTTGCCGTCACGTGTCCACCCGAAGGCGGGGAGAGCTGCGGAAAGGCCCGGACGACCCGACCGGCACCGGTGCTCCGATCGATGTCCCTCCGGTCGGGCTGTCGCCGCTGGCCCAATGGCGAGGTATTGCCGACGACGGCGGAAATGCACCACCTGGCCAGTGTGATTTCGCCGTCGCGCCCTATCCAAGATCCGCACAAGAACATGGATGTAGGTGCCTCGCGCGCTCTGGAGGCCCCTACATCCCTGAAGTTGCGCGGATCTTGGACCGCTCGCCATCCTTGCCGGCGGGGGAGGTGCGGCCGGGGGCGACGCTGGTAGGTTCGCTCGCCGTGACACCGAACGTGGGCGCTGGTCTGGGACCGGCGTTCGGCCGACTCTGGGCGGCGACCACCCTCTCCGCCCTGGGCAGCGGTCTGGCCACCGTCGCCGCGCCGCTCTTCGTCGCGTCGCGTACCGATGATCCGCTCGTGGTCGCCGGGGCGTCCGCCGTGGCCTGGCTGCCGTGGTTGCTGTTCGCCCTGCCCGGCGGGGTGCTGGTGGACCGGATGGACCGCCGCCGCCTGATGATCGTCATCGACCTGGTCCGGGTGGTCGCACTCGCCGTCCTGGCCACGGCGATCCTCAGCGGCCAAGGCGGGGTGGCGCTGCTGTTCGCAGTGCTGTTCCTGGTCAACACCGGTGAGATCGTGTTCCGCGCGGCGAGCCAGGCCATGGTGCCGGTCGTGGTGCCACGGCACCGCCTGGAGCGTGCCAACGGCTGGCTCAGCGGCGGCGCCACCCTCATGCACAGCATGCTCGCCGGTCCGCTCGGCGGCTTCCTGTTCGCGCTCTCGGCGGGCAGCCCGTTCCTGGTCAACGCCGTCACGTACGCCCTCAGCGCCGTGCTGGTGGCACTGATCGGCGGGGACTTCCGGGCCGCTGCCGACGACGACACGCACGCACGCCGTCCCCGTTCGATGGGCGGCGAGATGGTCGAAGGACTGCGGTGGCTGGCCAACCAGCCTCTGCTGCGCACGATGGCCGTGCTGATCGGTCTGCTCAACGTGACCCTCACCGCCGCGCTCGCGGTGCTGGTGCTGCTCGCCGGCGAGCGGCTGGGACTCGGGTCCGTCGGCTACGGCCTGCTCTTCACCTGCATGGCCACCGGTGGGGTGCTCGGCGCCCTCCTCGGCGACCGGATCATCGCCCGGATCAGCGCCACCTGGACGATCCGGATCGGTCTGCTCGTCGAGGCGGGGCTGCACCTGGCGTTGGCCGCATCCCGCAGCACCATCGTGGTCGGGTTCGCGCTGTTCGCCTTCAGCGTGCACGGCGGGCTGTGGAACATCGTGTCGAACTCACTGCGCCAACGACTCACCCCACCGTACCTGCAGGGCCGGGTGGCCAGCACCAACCTCTTCGTGGCGGCCGGCGGCAACTGCGTGGGCGCACTACTGGGCGGGCTGCTCGCCGCCCGATTCGGCATTACCGCCCCGTACTGGGTCGGGTTGGTGGTGGCGATCGGCGTCTCGGCCGCCACCTGGCGGGTCTTCAACCGCGCCGCGGTCGCGCGCGCCTACGCCGACCCGAGCCCGGTCGAGTCGCCCGCCCCGGTGGCCTGAGCGCCCGTTGCGGCCCGTCCGGTGCTGGCGCGCGACGGTGTGGCAGCGTGGGGCGGTGACCGATTCCGCGCCGCTCGACGTCGACCTCGCGCTGCTCGGCGGCGGCGGCGCGGCGTCGTTGCTGCTCGCCGCACTGGACCGGCACGGCGTCCGCGACCTGCGCATCGCCGTCGTCGACCCGGTGCGCCGGCGCGGTCAGGACCGCACCTGGGCGTTCTGGGGCCACCCGGACGACGACCTGGACCCGCTGCTCAGCGCGAGCTGGCAGCAGGTCGAGGTGGCCACGGCGGCGCGGCGCCGGGTCCTTGACCTGACCCCGCTGCGGTACGCCATGCTCCGCTCCGGCCCGGTCTACGACCGGGCGGCCGTCGCCGAGCGCCGGCTGGACGTCACCCGGATCGTCGCTCCCGCCGACACGCTGACCGACGACGGCACCCGGGTGGTTATACGCGTCGGCGACGGGCAGACCGTACGGGCCGGTTGGGTGCTCGACTCCCGCCCCCGCCCACCGGCGCGGGCAGGGCGGACGACCTGGCTGCAGCACTTCCGCGGTTGGTGGCTGGAGGCCGACCGGCCCACGTTCGACGCGGCACGTGCCGTGCTGATGGACTTCCGCACCCCGCAACCGCCCCGGGGCGTCTCCTTCGGGTACGTGCTGCCGGTGAGCGACCGTGACGCGCTTGTCGAGTACACCGAGTTCTCGCCGGTCCTGCTCACCGATGCCGGGTACGACTCCGCGCTGGCCGGCTACCGGGACCTGCTCGGGCTCGACCCAGCCCGGCTGCGCGTACGCGAGGTGGAGAACGGCGTGATTCCGATGACCGACGCGCCGTTTCCGGCCCGGCCCTCGCCCCGCGTGGTCCGGCTCGGCACGGCCGGTGGCGCGACCCGCCCGTCCACCGGCTTCACCTTCTCCGCCATGTACCGCCAGGCCGACCAGGTGGCCCGCGCCCTCGCGGCGGGCCGACCGCCGGTGCCCGCGGCGGCGTACCCGCGCCGGCACCGCTGGATGGACGCGGTGGCGCTGCGGGCACTGGACCGGGGCGGCGTGGGCGGTCCCGAGTTCTTCGACCGGCTCTTCGACCGCAACCCGGCCGAGCGGGTGCTGCGCTTCCTCGACGGCGTCACCACCCCGGCCGAGGAGGTCGCGATCATGAACTCGACCCGGTTGCTGCCGATGATCGCCGCCACCGCCGGCGACGCGGCGCACCGCGTCCGCGACCGGCTGCGCCCGACCCGCCCGGCGTCGGCCGTTCCGCCCGCGGTGGTGGGCGACCCGCTGGGCTCGGAGCCCGGCGCGGGTGGAGCACCCGTCTGACCTGACCGGCGTCGTCTCCTGCGCCGCCTGTAGAGCTGCCCCGGGAGTGGGGCACCGTGTGCGGTGCCGACGCCTCGGCGCGGCGGCCCCCCGAGCACGGAGGGTGGCGGCACCGACCGGTAGGTTGCCGGGCATGGTGGACGCGGCAGCCGGCAGGGGCGTGCAGATCTGGACCGACGGGGCGTGCAGTGGCAACCCCGGGCCGGGTGGCTGGGGTGCGCTGCTGCGCTACGGCGACCACGAGCGGGAGTTGTGCGGTGGCGAGGCAACGCCGACCACCAACAACCGGATGGAGTTGATGGCGGCCATCCAGGCGTTGGAGAGCCTGAACCGGCCGGTCACCGTGGAGTTGCACACCGACAGCACGTACGTGCGCAACGGCATCACCAGTTGGCTGGCGTCGTGGAAGCGCAACGGCTGGCTGACGGCCGCGAAGCAGCCGGTGAAGAACGCCGACCTGTGGCAGCGGCTGGAGGCGGCCTGCGAGCGCCACCAGGTCACCTGGCTGTGGGTCAAGGGGCACAACGGGCACCCGGAGAACGAGCGGGCCGACGGGCTGGCCAACAAGGGCATGACCGAGGCGCGTTCGGCCGTACCGGCCCGCCGCTGAACCTGCGTCAGCGGGTCGCGTCCGGGTGGCCCGGCATGCTGGATCCGCCGCCGCTGCTGCCGGACGAACCGCCGGCGACACCCGAGTTGTCGTCCTCGGTCACGATGTCCGGCCGTACGTCGGTGCCCTCCGGCGGTGGGACCTCGGTGTCCGCCTCGACCTGCACCAACGGCACCTGGCCGGCCTGGTCCTCGCTGTGCTGCGGGTCGCCCGGCAGCTCACCGTCGCGCTTTCGGTAGCCCACGCCGTGCCCCCCGTCGATGCCGTCCGCGTCGGCGCTGGCTACCCGGCGTGGTCACGGCCGAAACCTCGCGCTCAGCGGCGCCGGCTCCGGCGGGCGGACGCGTTGGTCCGGGACGGTTGGCGTAGCGGGGTGAGCGGCAACGCCGTCCAGTGCGTCGGCCGGGTGAGCGTCGCCGGCAGTTCGGTTCGCGCGTCACCCCGGGCGGCGTCCAGCTGGGCCTGGTGCAGGAAGAGGGTGGTGCGCAGGTCAGCGGAGCGCAGGTCGGCCCCGCGCAGGTCCGCGCCGGTGACGTCGGCCAGGCTCAGGTCGGCGCCGCGCAGGTCGGCACCGATCAGCAGTGCCCCGCGCAGGTTGGCCCGGCGCAGGTCGACCCGGCGTAGGTCCGCGCCGAACAGGTGGGCACCCCGGTGGTCGGCACCCCCGGGGGAGCGGACCGCGTCGCTGGCCCGGGACAGCAGCGGATTGAGCCGGTCCCGGTGCGCGACCACGTCCAGCGTGCGGAGCTGCGCCGGGTCACCCTCGGCGAGCGCCGCGGTCTCGGCGCGGGCCCGCTCCAACTCGACGCCCAGGTCGACCGGCAGCCGCAGCGCCACCGCCGCGGTGAGGTACCAGAGCAGCTCGTGCACCGGCCGCAACACGGCGAACGCCTCCGCCATCGCCGGCAGGGTCTCCGGCGCGTCGCGCCAGTCCCGTCCGCCGAAGGTGACCTGGGCGACCTGCTGACCGGCACCGAAACAGTCGAACACCGTGCAGCCGGGGAACCCGCGTTGCCGCAGGTCGTCGTGGATGCCGCAGCGGTGGTCCGGGCGCAGGTTGGGGCACGGCTGCCCGGCCGGCTTGTCGATGGCGAAGTCCGCCGACGCGGCGAAGGCGGGCACAACGCAGCACAGCCCGAAGCAGCGCCCGCAGTCGGCGCGAAGCTGGGCCGACGCGGGGTCGGGCGACACGCGGAGGTCCTCCTGGCAGTCGGAATGGGCCTCGAATGTTACGCCGCGTCGCGCCGACCGGGCGGGTCCAGCGTCATCGTCCGTGCGCGTCGCCGACCGCCGAGGTGCGGGGTGCCGGGGTACGCGGGCCGCCCGGCACCGACACCAAGCGGTAGATCTCCCGCTCCCCGTCGCCGTGACCGTACTTCTGGTCGAAGTGCCGTTGCACGGCGGCGGCGGGCGTGCGGTCCTCGTCGGTCGGCTCGGCGAGGGTGAAAACCGCGGGGGCCGCCCCGGGTGCGCGGGGTGGCAACGCGGCTCGCATGGTCAGCGGTGCGGTCACCCGGAATCCCCGGCAGTCGACGTAGTGCTGCCCGTCCACCGTCGCGTACGGCACCCGCACCTCGACCACGTCCGAGTCGTCGTGACGCAACGTGACCGTGACCGACCAGTATCGCTCCAGAACCAGGGTGGCCTGCTCGTGCTCCCAGAGCTCCTCGAACCGGGCGTGCACGAACCCGCCCCACGGGCTGTCCATGTCCACCTCGAGCTGCGGCACGTTGAACGACAACTTTCCGATCGGGAAGAACGAGATCAACGCACGCCCGTCCCACTGGTAGAGCTGGATCGACGGGGACGCGTCGTAGAGCCGGACCTGCAAGCGGTGCCGCAACCGGGAGTCGAGGGCCTCGGCGAAGGCGGCAAGGTGGCGCAGGTTGGTACGGATCTGGCGCGGGACGTCCACCCGTTGCCGTTCCAACTCCTCGGAGCGCTGCTGGGCGGCGGTGCAGTCCGGGTCGAGCAGGAGCAACTGCACCTGGGCGCCGTTGGCGAGCGCTGCCCGGATGGCGGTCAGGGTCTCCTCGCGGTACCGCTGCTCCAGCAGGATCGTCCAGGTGTCGAGGATGCGCACCCGGCGACCGGAGCGGTGCAGCCGCGTCACGAACGTCTGCTGGTCGAAGCTGAGGTGCTCCTGCACCCGCGCCTTGCGGGCCTCCTCGAACAGCGGGTCGAAGATGACGTACGAGATGGCCGCGAGCACCACGCTGGAACCGAGGTTGAGCAGGAGGTCGCTGAGGAAGCCGGTGCTGAGCCAGGCGGCCAGCAGCATGAGGGCGGCGATCGCGAGCAGCGCCCCTCCGACGACGAAGGCGCGTCGTTGCCGCCCGCCCCGACCAGCCCACCCGGGCATCCGGTCTCCTTCCGCCGTCGGTCGGCGCCACCGACGCGAGGTGCTCACCGGAATTCGGAGGATACGTGCCCGCTTTGCCGCTCGCTGTCCCGTTCGGGACCGGCCAGTTCGCCGTTCGGACCGTCCTCGCCGCTCATAGGGTGACGGTAACGGAGTCGGGCGACTGCGAAGGGTGGGCGGGATGGACGACGGTGAACGGGAGAAGGCACTCCTCGCCGCCCTGACCACCGAGCACTACGCCCTGGAGACGTCCCGGGCCGGCACCATCGCCGAGGCCACCGGCCGCGCCACGATCTTCCTGTCCGTCCTGTCGGCGGCACTGATCGGCCTCGGCTTCGTCGCCACCAACGACAAGGTGGTCCGGCCCTACCTGGCCGCGGTGCTGCCCACCCTGGTGATCACCGGGGTGCTGACGTTCCTGCGGCTGGTGGAGACCACCGTGGAGAACTCGTTGGACCTGCGGCGGATCCAGCGCATCCGTGCCTACTACCACCATCGGTTCGCCGCCGAGCACGACTTCTTCGCCGACGCGGTGATGGCCGACGACCCCATGAGCACGGCGTGGAACCTGGTCGGTACGACGCCGGGGCGGTGGGAGTTCCTGCTCACCACGGCCGCACTCGTGGGTGCGGTCAACGCGGTGCTGATCGGCCTCGGCATCGCCCTGGTGGCCGCGGCGGCGGGGGTCGGGGGCGTGCTGACGATCCTTGCCGGGGTGCTCGTCGCGTTGGTGGCGTTCGGTGTGCAGTTCGCGTACATCGTCCGGATGTCGGCCGGACGGCGGGGCTGACCGCCCGCTGGCGGTGCTCAGACCACCCGCCAGTCATCGTTGGGCAACGCCGCGGCCTGGGGACCCATCAGCAGCATGCCACCGTCGACCGGCCAGGACGCGCCGGTGACGTAGCCGGCGGCGGGGGAGGCGAGCAACGCGACCACGGCGGCCACCTCCCGGGCGTCGCCGGGCCGCCCCAGCGGCACGCCGGGCCGTTCCTGGGTGAACGGGTCGACATCCTCCTGACCGGTCATCGGCGTGGCGATCTCGCCCGGGGCGACGGCGTTGACGGTGATCCCGTCGGCAGCCAACTCTTGCGCCATCACCCGGCTCAGGAGTCCGAGCCCGCCCTTGGCGGCGCAGTACGCGGCGGAGCCCACCCGGGGTGCGTGCTCGTGCACGCTGGTGATGTTGATGATCCGTCCGCCGGCGCCGGTGGCCCGCATCCGTCGCGCGGCCTGTTGGGAGCACAGGAACGGCGCGTCCAGGTCGACCGCGAGCACGTCCCGCCACTGCTCCCACCCGGTGTCCACGAACGGCGTCGAGCCGCCGGTGCCGGCATTGTTGACCAGCACCCCGATGCCGCCCAGCCGGTCGGCCAGCTCGTCCACCACCGCCGCCGCGCCCGGCAGCCGGGTCAGGTCCACCTCGGCGACCTCGCAGCGCCGGCCCGTCGCGCGGACCTCGGTGGCCGTCCGCTCGGCGCCGTCGGGGTCGCCGTACCAGGTGATGCCGATCTCGAAGCCGGCCTCGGCCAGGACGACCGCGCAGGCCTTGCCGATGCCGGAATCCGCGCCGGTGACGATGGCGATCCTCGGGTAGTTCGCGTATCGCTGCGGCATGCTCCCGCACTACCCCGGCCGGGCCGGCTCAATCCCCACCGGCTTTCGGCCGCCGGCCCGGACGTCGCCGTCCCGACCGATCCCGGGGAGCTGCCGACGGCGTACCGTCGCCGGATGCGGATCACCCGGTTCACCCACTCGTGTGTGCGCGTCGAGCAGGACGGCGGCGTGCTGGTCGTCGACCCGGGGACGTGGAGCGAGCCGGGCGCCCTGGTCGGCGCGGACGCCGTCCTGGTCACTCACGAGCACTCCGACCATGTGGACGTGTTGCGGCTCGCCGGTCTCGGCGTCCCCGTGTACGCCCCCGAGGGCGCCCGACTGCCGGATCTCGCCCCGCTGCCGGTGACCCGGGTCCGCGCCGGGCAGCGGTTCACGGCGGCCGGCATCACGGTCAGCGCGCACGGCGGCCGGCACGCCCCGATCCATGCGGGACAGCCCGACTGCCCGAACCTCGGCTACCTGATCGGCGAGCGGCTCTACCACCCGGGCGACGCGCTGCACGTGCCGGACGAGCCGGTGCACACCCTGCTCGTCCCCGCCCAGGGGTCGTGGCTGCGCCTGGACGAGGCGATCCGTTTCGCTGGTGCCGTGGGCGCGGCGGCGGCGTACCCGATCCACGACGCGCAGCTCAACGAGCGTGGCCTGGCCAGCGTCGCCGGCTGGTTCACCGAGACGATCCCCGGCTACCGCCACCTCGTGCCCGGCGACACCGTCTGACCGTGCGCCGAACGCGCTCCTATCGTCCGCTGAGGGCGAGTGTGATGCCGAGCGCGACGAACGTGCCGGCGGCGGATCGGCGCAGCCAGTCGGTGACCCGGGGTCGGGTCAGCACCCGGTCGCGTACCCGGGCCGCGAAGATGCCGTAGCCGCTGAAGATCACGAAGGTGAGCAGCATGAACACCGCGCCGCAGGCGAGCATCGCCCGGGTCGAGCCGGGCGCGGCGGTGTCCACGAACTGCGGCAGGAACGCCACGAAGAACAGCGTCGGCTTCGGGTTGAGCAGGTTGACCAGCACCCCGGAGAGGATCACCCGGACGGCCGAGCGGGGCGGGCTGTCGGTCGTCACCGCGAAGGCGCTGCGATCCCGTGCGGTGGCCCAGGCCAGGTAGAGCAGGTAGCCGACGCCGAGGTAGCGAACGGTTTCGAACGCCGCCGCGCTCGTCTGCATCAGCGCGGCCAGCCCGGTCATCGCCGCCAGCAGGTGCGGCACCGTCCCCAGCGTGCAGGCGACCGCGGCCAGCACCCCGGCTCGGGCGCCCCGGGACAGGCCGGCGGAGAGGGTGAAGATCACCCCGGTGCCGGGGGTGACCACCACGATCAGCGTGGTGATCAGGAACGGAATGGTCACGATCGTCCTCCGAGGGAGTTGGCAGGTCTCGCTCCTGCTCACCCTGCTGCCACAATGGCCCGATGGGCAGAGCCAAACCCACGCCATCGGAGAGGTCCATAACTGCCGGGTCCGACTTCCTGCACCTGACCATCGCCGACGCGCCACGAGGTGGGCGTGCGGACTGGCTGGCCGGCCGGCTGCGTCAGGCCATCGCCGACGGTCGACTGCCGGTCGGTGACCGACTGCCCGCCAGCCGGGTGCTCGCCGCCGACCTCGGTGTCTCCCGGGGCGTCGTCACCGAGGCGTACCAACGTCTGACCGAGGAGGGGCACGTCACCGGTCGGGGCCGGGCCGGCACGGTGGTCGTCGCCGCGCCGGGCACGCCCACACCCGCCCCGGCCGCCGCGCCGGCCCCGGCCGCGCTCTTCCCGCCGGCACCGAGCAGCGACATCTTCGAGGCGGTACGCGCGGCGCGCGCGACCATCGACCTGTCGCCCGGCGTACCCGACCTGACCGCCTTTCCCCGCGCGGACTGGCTGCGCGCCGAACGGACCGTGCTGCGCCACCTCGCCGCGGCCGACTTCGGCTACGGCGACCCGTGCGGCGCGCCCGCGCTGCGACAGGCCGTCGCCACCTGGCTGGCCCGCAACCGCGGCATCACCGTCGACTCGGTCGAGGTGATCATCGTGGCCGGCGTGACGCAGGCGCTCGCGCTGCTCACCCAGGCCCTCGCCGCCGTTGGCATCGACCGCATCGCGGTCGAGGACCCGGGCTCGCTCGGCGTGCGACAGCACCTGAACAGCTGGCGGATGGACACCCCGCCCATCGCCGTGGACGACGCCGGGCTGCGGGTCGACGAGTTGGCCGCCAGCGGCGCACCCGCCGTGATGCTCACCCCCGCACACCAGTTCCCGACCGGCGTGGTGCTCGACGGCGACCGCCGCCGCCAGCTCGTCTCCTGGGCGCGGGCCGGCGGCCTGATCATCGAGGACGACTACGACGCCGAGCACCGCTACGACCGCCCTCCGGTGCCGGCGCTGCGTGGCCTGCTGCCCGAGCAGGTCTGCTACGCCGGCAGCGTCTCGAAGGTGCTCGCCCCGGCGCTGCGGGTCGGCTGGCTGCTCGTGCCGGCCCGACTGCGGGAGGCGGTGGTGGTCGCCAAGCGCAACGCCGACCTGGGCAACGCGGTGCTGCCGCAACTGGTGCTGGCGGAGCTGATGACCTCCGGTGCCTTCGAGCGGCATCTGCGGCTATTGCGTCGCCGGCACATCCGTCGGCGGGACGCGATGATCGCCGCGCTGGCCCGGCACCTGCCCGGCGCGACCGTGCACGGTGCCGCGGCCGGTCTGCACCTCATGATCACGCTGGACGACGCCGTGGTCGACAGCGAACTGGCGGCGGCGACGCTGGCACGCGGGGTGAAGGTGCAACCGCTGTCCTGGCACTGCCAGCGGCCGTACCGACCGGGCCTCGTGCTCGGCTACGCCGCCCGTACGCCCACCGAGATCGAGGACGGCGTCGCCGAGATCGCCGCCGCGCTGCCCGACCGCCGACGGTTGGACGGTTGAGCGCGGTCGGGCTCGGGGCCGCTCAGCCCAGGAACAGCTGGACCAGGACCAGCACGGCGAGCAGCGCCGGCCCCCGTGACCCCTGACGGAGCAGGTCGATCGGGATCATCCCGAACGGCGTGTTGACCGTCGCGCCGCCGTAGTCGATCGGTGGGCGGGTGCCGGCCCGAAACACGGCGAGCACCACTCCGAGCGCCAGCGTCGGTGCCAGCGAGGCCGGCCCCGGGTCGACGGTCGGCAGGGTCAGCAACCACCACAGGCCCGCGCCGACCGCCGGCACCACCACGTGGATCCCGCGCAGCAGGGCGTCACTCCCGCCGAGCGCCCGGCGCAGCCCGGCTGAGCGGCTGATCGACCGTAGGCCGCCGGTCAGCCGGTTGGCGGCGAGGTAGGCGAACACCACCTGTGCGGCGCCGGCCAGCCCGGGCAGGGCGAGCGCGGCAGCGTACTGGACTCCGATGAGGGCCGCCCAGATCAGCAGGGCGCTCGGGTGGCGGCGCAGCCGGCGTACGTCGGCCTGCAACAGCGCCCACCAGCCGGGGCCGGGCAGGAACCGGTGACTGCGGACCCGGCCGATCCGCCGCCAGCGTCGGCTCTCCACCAGGCTGGCGAGCAGGCTCGGGTCCAGCAGGATCGTGGCCGTGGCGGCAGCGTTGGCGAACTGGGCGCCGGTGGTCAGCGTGGCCCGGTCGACCCGGGGCAGCGCGCGTACCGCGAGGATCGTGCCCAGGCCGGCGAGGGGCACCGCGAGGGCGAACAGCGCGACGGTCGGCGTCGTCGCCGGCCGGGGCAACCCGTCGCCGAGGTGACCGACGAGCACCACCACGGTGGTGAGGACTGCGGCCGCCACCATCGGCACCGCACCGGCCACCGTCGGCCACCGTCGGCCCGCCCGGCTGCTCTGGGCGACGACGCTGAGCGCCAGCGCGGCGGCACCCCAGCCCGCGCCGGCCGCGGCAGCCCAGCCCAGCGCGGCCGGGTCGCTGACACCGCCGAGCGCCGCCACGGCCACCCCGAGCGCCGCGGTGCCCACGGCGGCGCCGAGGAGCAGGAGGACGAAGCGCGGCGCCAACCAGGCCCGCCGGTCCACCGGCGCGCTGGTCGCCCAGCTCTGCGTGGCCGGTGTGACCAGCAGCGGGCCGAGGGCGCGCAGGCCACGCCAGGTGAGGCCGGCGCCGGCCAGCAACGCGGCGACCGCCAGCCACCACCGCACGCCCGGCTCGGCCTGGCCCACCGTCGGGGAATCCAGCATGTCGCGGCTGGCGCTGATCGCGAACCAGCCGTACATGCCCACGAACAGGACCATGACGTACGCGTCGCCCAGCACATCGCTGAGCGAGTGGTCGTGGTGCCGGCTGCGGGCCCGGCGCAGGTGCGTACGCAGTTGCCGGGCGGTGGGCACCCCGGCCGTCGGGTCGGCGATCGTGGCCGGTGGGGCGGTCACCGGCCGATCTCGATGCGCTCGTCGACGACCGCGTCGATCAGCTCCGGGTCGTGCGAGGCCAGCAGCACGGCGGTGCCGGCGTCCCGTTCCCGGCGCAGCCGGTCGGCGAGCCACTGCCGTCCGCGTACGTCCAGGCGCTGCTCCGGCTCGTCCAGGATCAGCACCCGGCGTGGCCGGACGAAACACGACGCCAGCGCCAGCCGGCGGCGCTGCCCGCTGGACAGGGTCACCGGCAGTTGATCGCGAGCCGGCTCCAGGCCCAACTCGGCGAGGACCTCCTCGACCGGCTCGGCGTTACCCCCGTGGGCGTACGCGACCAGCTCCAGGTGCTCGACCACGGACAGGTCGGGGAAGAAGTCGATGTCGTCCAGGGCGGCCGCCACCAGCGCCCGCACCTGAGGGTCGGTCTCGTCGGCCCGGCGGCCCTGCACCAACACCTCGCCCGCGTCCGGCCGGTCGGCGCCGACCACACAGCGCAGCAGGGTGGTCTTGCCACTGCCGTTGGGGCCCAGCACCACCGCGATCCTGCCCGGCGCGAGCGTGAAGCTCACGTCGTCGAGCACGACCAGGTTGCCGAAGTTACGGCTCAGTCCCCGTACCGAGAGCGCGTCCACGATCACAGAGTCTCCCAGACCCGGGCCAGCGGCCAACGCGAGCGACAGACGTCACGCCCGATCCGGTGGGTTGTCGACGTGGCCGTCCAGGTATCCGCCGTAGAGCGCGGCGAGCCCGGTCGCCGTGGCGGCCAGGCGCTCGCGTAGCGCGACCGGGGTCAGCACCTCGATGTCGGCGCCGAGGCGCAGCAGGTCGCCGTGGGCATGGGTGAGCGACTCGATCGGCAGCACCGCGGTCACCCAGCCCCGCGCGTCCGGTGGGCCGGCGCTGGCGTCCATCGCGCTGACCACGGGGTCGCTGCCGATCTCGCGCAGTCGTGCCCGGCCGGCGGGGGAGAGGCGGACGGTTGCCTCGTCGCGGTGCAGCCGGGCCCGGAACTGCACCACGTGCGCCCGCCACCACGCCGGCAGGTCGAAGTCGGCGGGTCGGTCGAACTCCTGCGCCAGCGGGGTCAGCGCGAGGATCTGGTTGACCCGGTAGGTCGCCGGCGCACCACGGCCGGGCTGGTCGGCCACCACGTACCAGCGGCCACCCTTGAGCACCAGGCCGTACGGCTCCAGCACCCGGGTCACCTCGCCGTTCCAGCCGCGGTAGCGCACCTCGATGCGGTGCTGCCGCCAGACCGCTTCGGCGGTGCGGGCCAGCTCGGGGGAGGCGTCGCCGTCGGCGTACCACCCGGGGGTGTCCAGGTGGAAGCGTTGCTGGAGCTGGGTCGCCCGGTCGCGCATCGGCGCGGGGAGCGCGGCGTGCAGCTTGAGTTGCAGCGCGGCCACCACGTCGCCGTAGCCCAACTCGTCGGCGGGGCCGGGCAGACCGGCCAGGAACAGCCGATCGGCCTCCTCGGCGGTCAGCCCGGTCAGTCTGGTGCGCCAGCCGTCGACGAGTTGGTAGCCACCGGCGTGCCCGGCCTCTCCGTAGAGGGGGATGCCGGCGGCGTGCAGTGCCTCCACATCCCGGTAGATCGTGCGGGGGGAGACGGTCAACCGCTCGGCGAGCTGTGTGGCGGTCAGCCGGCCGTGCTGCTGCAGCAGCAGGAGGAGGGAAAGAAGTCGAGAAGCCCGCACTTCACTGACACTAGTTGTCAGTGGACCGGTCCTACCGTCCCGGCATGGCATTTCGCGACAAGGAACTACGAACGCCCGGACCGGTGCTGGTGGACGGCCGGCAGCTCAAGCGCTACCACATGGACCAGCCGGAACAGCCGCTCGAACCAGAGGTGGAGAAGGCCGCGTACGACATGTTGCCCGCGCTGCTGGCCGAGGTCGTCGACGACGGAACCCCGCCCGCCGGGTGGGTGGTGCTGCACCGGGGCGCGGACACCGGCGCCTATCTGCTGGCGTACACCTGGGTGTGGGACAACGCGCTGGAGGTCCGCGTCGCCGCGGCCGGGCAACCGGCGCTGAACTGCCCGGACGACGACCCGACCCACTTCGTCGAGGTACGTCGACCCGCCGTCGGCTGCGTGTGGGAGTTGGCCGTGCTGGAGCACGAGCGGTCCGCCTGGGTCCACCACATGCTTGCGCCGGACCACCCCAACCTGACTGGATATCTGGACGACACACGAGCGGAAGGGCCGGTGGGCCGCTGATGGGCGACTTCGACTTCTATGTGGGCACGTGGAACGTGGTGAACCGGCGGCTGCGCAAGAGGCTGGTCGGCTCCGACGAGTGGGAGGAGTTTCCGGGTGTCTCGGTCGCGCACAGCTTCTTCGGTGGTGGCGGCAACTTCGACGAGATCACCTTCCCGACCAAGGGGTCCGCGGGTGCCACGGTCCGGATCTTCGACCCGGCGCGCGAGGAGTGGTCGATCTACTGGATGAGCAGCGTCGACGGCGTGCTGGGGCAGCCACCGATGGTGGGCCGCTTCGTCGACGGGGTCGGCCGCTTCTACGCCGACGACCAGCACGAGGGGCGGCCGGTGCGGTGCCGGTTCATCTGGTCGGACATCAGCGCGACCACCGCGCGCTGGGAACAGGCGTTCTCCGTCGACGGTGAGCAGACCTGGGAAACCAACTGGATCATGACCTCCACCCGGGTGTCCGACTAGTTTCCGGCCATCCGGGGGCGGTGTTAATGTCCGACCACCGCCCCCGGATGGAGGAAACCGATGGCCTCCGACCACGTCGACGTGCTGATCATCGGCGCCGGCCTGTCTGGCATCGGGGCCGCCTGCCACCTGAGCCGCGACTGCCCCGACAAGACGTACGCGGTGCTGGAGGCGCGCGAGGCCGTCGGCGGCACCTGGGACCTGTTCCGCTACCCGGGCATCCGCTCCGACTCGGACATGTTCACCCTCGGCTACTCGTTCAAGCCGTGGACCGCCCCGAAGGCCATCGCCGACGGCACGACCATCCGCGAGTACGTCCGGGAAACCGCCCGGGAGTACGACGTGCAGCGGCACATCCGCTTCGGCCACCGGGCGCTGCGGGCCGTTTGGGACAGTGCCACCGCCCGGTGGACGGTGCACGCGCAACGCACCGACACCACCGAGGCGGTGGTGCTGACCTGCTCGTTCCTCTTCGCCTGCACCGGTTACTACCGCTACGACGAGGGTTACACCCCATCCCTGCCCGGTGTCGACGCGTACACCGGGCGGCTGGTGCACCCGCAGCACTGGCCCGCCGACCTCGACCACACCGGCAAGCGGGTGGTGGTCATCGGCAGTGGCGCCACCGCGGTCACCCTGGTGCCGGCGATGGCCCAGCGGGCCGCCCACGTGACGATGCTGCAGCGCTCACCGACGTACGTCATCGCGTTGCCCTCGCGCGACCGGCTGGCCGACGCGCTGCGGCGCTGGCTGCCGGCGAAGGCCGCGTACCCGGTGGTGCGCTGGAAGAACGTGCTGCTGTCCACCGTCACCTTCCAGCTCAGCCGGCGTGCGCCCGGCCTGGTCAAGCGGAGGCTGCGCCGGGCTGCGCAGGGCCGCCTCCCGGTGGGGTACGACCTCGACCGGCACTTCTCGCCGCGCTACGACCCGTGGGACCAGCGGCTCTGCGTGGCACCCGACGGTGACCTGTTCGCGGCCGTGCGGCAGGGCACCGCGTCGGTGGTCACCGACACCGTCGACACCTTCACCGCGCAGGGTGTCCGGTTGACCTCCGGCGCGGAGTTGCCCGCCGACATCGTGGTGACCGCGACCGGGCTCAACCTGCTCGCCCTCGGTGGCCTGACGCTGCGCGTGGACGGCGTCGACGTCGACCTCGCGAGCACCGTCGCCTACAAGGGCATGATGGTGTCCGGCGTGCCGAACTTCGCCCTGACCATCGGCTACACCAACGCGTCGTGGACGCTCAAGGCCGACCTGGTCGCCGGTTACGTCTGCCGGCTGCTGCGCCACCTGGACCGTACCGACCAGCAGATCGTCACCCCGCTCCCACCGCCCGACGCCGAGCGGGTGCCGCTCATCGACCTGCGCTCCGGTTACGTGCTGCGCGCCGTCGACGCGCTGCCCAAGCAGGGTGCGACCGCGCCGTGGCGGCTGCACCAGAACTATCCCCGTGACGTGCTGCTGATGCGGCACGGCCGGCTCACCGACAAGGGTGTGCGGTTTTCCCGAGCCGGAGAGGTGGCCGCGCCCGCCGGCTTGCAGCGTCCCGCCCGGACCAGTCCGGCCGCCCGTCACTGACCGCGGCGAGCGTCGCAACGAGCGTCGGCAACCGCCAGGAGAGGAGCACCGATCGTGCGGAGGTTCGACTTCACCGGCGCGACGGCCGTGGTCACCGGGGCGGCCAGCGGCATCGGTGCCGCGCTGGCGCACGCGCTGGCCCGCCGGGGCAGCGACCTGGTTCTGCTGGACCGCGACGCCGAGCGGCTGGACGCGGTCACCGCCGCGATCCGCGCCGAACACCCGGATCGCCAGGTGTACACGTACCTGGTGGATCTCGCCGACGTGACGGCCACCGCCCAGGTGGCCGCGGAGATCGGCCAGCGGCACCCGCGGGTACGACTGCTGGTGAACAACGCCGGCGTGGGCCTCGGCGGCCGGTTCGACCAGGTGACGTTCGACGAGTTCAGCTGGGTGATCGACGTCAACTTCCGGGCTGTGGTGCAGCTGACCCACGCACTGCTGCCCACCCTGCGGGCGGAGCCGGGCGCGCACCTGGTGAACATCTCCAGCCTGTTCGGGCTTATCGCGCCGGCCGGGCAGACGGCCTACTCGGCGAGCAAGTTCGCGGTGCGCGGCTTCACCGAGGCGCTGCGCCACGAGTTGGTCGACGACGGCATCGGGGTGACCTCGGTGCACCCCGGCGGGATCCGCACCCGGATCACCGAGAACGCGCGGATCGGCAGTGGCGTCTCGGCCGAGGAGTACGCGGTCGGCCGGGCACAGTTCGAGAAGCTGCTCACCATCGCGCCGGCTCGGGCCGCCGAGGTGATCCTGCGCGGTGTCGAGCGGCGTCGGGGCCGGGTGCTGATCGGCTGGTCGGCGAAGCTGCCGGACCTGCTGGCCCGGGTCCTGCCAGCCTCGTACAACCGGGTCCTGGTCGCCGGCCTGAACCGGGGCGTCGTCCGCCCGGCGCCGCCCACCCCCGGCGTGCCCACGCAACGCCCCGCCGACCCGGCCCGGGAGGTGGCGTGAGCGGCGGCGCGGTCACGGTGGTGTGCTGCCCCGCTTGTCCTCCTGCGCCAGCACCGCCTCGCGGTGCTCCGGATCGTCGCGGCGGGCCAGTTCGGCGGCGAGCCGCGGATCGGCCACCAGCCGGTCCCGGTTGCGGTGCAGGAAGCTCTCGAAACCCCCGGTGTACGGGCAGGCCAGGTCGCCGAGGGCCCGCTCGGGCATGTACCGGCAGCCGGCGCAGTAGTCGCTGATCTCGTCGATGTCGGTGCCGTCCACCGCGTACGGGCGGGTGTCCACCCGGGCCAGGTCGGCGTACTGACTCATGCCGATCACCGTCGCGTTCATCACCCAGTCGGTGCCGTCCACGAAGCAGCGCTGAAACCAGTCCACTACCTCGGTGGGGCGCCAGCCGCGCTGCAACGCGTAGTTTCCCAGCACCAGCAGTCGGGGCGTGTGGTGCGTCCACGCCCGGTCCCGGACGGCGCCGAGGACGTCGGCCAGGCAGCGGGCCTCCACGGCGTCGGCGTCCAACTCGGCGAACCACTGCGGCAGCGGCTCGGTCGCGGCCAACCAGTTCGCCCCCCGGAACCGTGGCTCGAAGTACCAGTACAACTGCCAGAGGAACTCCCGCCAGCCGAGCAGCCCTCGGATGAAAGGCTCCACCGCCGTACGCGGGGCCGTGCCGGCCCGCCACGCCTGCTCGGCGGCGCGTACGGCCGGCTCCGGGTCGAGCAGCCCGAGGTTGAACGAGGACGAGAGCACGGAGTGCGCGAACAGCGGGTCGTCGCCGCTCATCACGTCGGCGTAGCGGCCGTACCCGGGTAGCCGGTGGGTCAGGAAGTGCGCCAGCCGGGCCTGTGCCTCGGTGTGGGTGGCCGGGTGCTGCCGGGGGCCGTCCCGGCCGACGAACCGCACCCCGTCGGCGGCCCACCGGTCCAGGTCGCGACGGACCTCCGCGTCGATGTCGTCCTCGACGATCGGTGGGGGTGGCGGTGGGGCCGCCGGCACGGCCCGGCTGTCGGCGCGGGCCCGGCGACCCGACCCGGTCCCGCCGGCCGGGGCGGTCAGCACGTCGTGGCGGCGGCGGGTGTGCCGGTAGAAGTCGGCCATTCGCAGCGGGCCACGCCGCGCGCGGTCCGCCCAGCCGGCGAAGTCGGCCTGGCTGGTGATGAAGCCGCGTGGCGGCAACACCGTCAGCCCCGGCACCGACTGCGCGAAGCGCAACGCCGCACGGGAGTGCGGATGGCACACCTCCACCGGCTCGTCGACCCGCGTGAGCGCCTCCCGGAACGTGTCGGCGCGCAGCAGCAGCGCCCGCTCGCCCAGCTCGGCCGCCCGGTGACGCAGCGCGGAGAGGAGCAGGTGCGCCTTCTGCCGGTGCATCGGCCGTCGGCGGAACAGCTCCCGGATCTCCACCAGCAGGACCGGCTGGTCGGGGTCGTCGAGGAAATGTGGCCCGAGTTGGTCGGCCAGCAACCATCGGCGGCGATGCATGGCGCAATTCTGCCCACTTTCCGGCCGACGCGCCCAACGGCGGGCCGCACGATCGACGCCGAATCACCGCTGTGACGCCGAATCAGGCCGGGTCCGTCCCGGTCACCGTCGTGCGCGGCCCGACGTCGCGGCGGCGCAACACCACGGTCAACGTCACGAGAGCGACCAGCAGCGCCGCGAGCACGTACACCGGGACCGGGCCGAGCGGAGCGAGCAGCGCCAGCAACGCGACGACCGGGAAGGCGACGACCACCGCGCCGTGGTGCTGCCGGCGTACGTGCAGCACCCAGACCGTGAGCAGGAAGACGGCGATCGGGGTGGCCACCGCGTACCCAGCGGTGGTCCCGGAGATGTGCGCGACGTGCCGCTCGACGTCCACCCCCACCACCAGGCCGGCACCCACCGCGGCGATCGCCGCGAAGATCAGATAGTGGCCATAACCCCAGACCAGGGAGTACGGCAGCCGGGCGGGCGCCTCGATCGGCCGGTCGAAGTAGAGCCACCAGAGCGCGAACACGATGACCGCTCCGGCCGCCGCGAGCGACCAGAGACCGTGCTCCCCGGCGTCGAGCCCGGTCTGGATCGCCACCGAGATGGCCAGGACCGCTTCGCCGAGCACGATGAGGGTGAACAGCCCGTACCGTTCGGTGATGTGCTGGGGGTGCCACGGGGTCATCCCGGGGCGTTCGGCCACCGCCGGCACCAGCAGGTCGGCCAGCGCCAGCAGCACGAACGACGCCACACCCCCCTCGCCGGGCAGCAACAGCCGCAGCAGCCAGCCGAGCTGCACCACCGTCACGCCGATCGCGTAGCGACGCGCCGCAGCCCGATGCCGGGGGTCGCCGGCGGCCGCCCGGCTCCAGTTCACGACGGCAGCCAGCCGCATCACCACGTACCCGTAGGTGATGACGGCGAAGTCGCCGTCGGCGAAGGCGCGCGGCACCCCGGCCGCCAGGATCAACGCCCCGGAGATCTGCACCAGGGTGGTGATCCGGTAGACGTCGTCGTCGGTGTCGTAGGCCGAGGCGAACCAGGTGAAGTTCACCCACGACCACCAGATCGCGAAGAACACCATGACGTAGCTGGCCGCGGCGTGGCCGAGGTGGCCCTCCGCGACGTCGTGGTGCAGACTGCTCGCCGCCTGCGCCACCGCCACCACGAAACACAGGTCGAAGAAGAGTTCCAACGGGGTGGCCGCGCGGTGCGGCTCGTCGCGGCGACGGGGCCGCATCGGCCGGTAGAACGGCCGCACCGAACGCGAAGCGGTCAACGCAGCTCCTCAGGCTGGGCTCACCGGCGTCGTCGGCCGTGGGTCAACCCCTCCAACACCAGAGTCAACCCGGCGCCGACCAGCCAGACGTCCTTGGCGATCCCGGTGCCCTGCTGGGTCGGTCGAATGCTGCCGTGCTCCCGCAGCCCCGGTGTCTTCAGGTACAGCTGCACGAGGCCCGCGCCGAACGCCGTCAGGCCCAACCCGACCAGGGGCGCCGGGACGAACGGCGCGAGCAGCGCGGCCCCCAGCGCGATCTCCGAGTACGACAGCAGCTTGGCGAAGCGCGGCGGGTCCAGTTGGGCGAGTTGCGGCATGGCGGCGACCGCCATCCCGTGCATGCCCTCCGCGGCGGCACCCTCCAGGCTGCGCTTGCCGAGACCCGAGTTGAGAAAGTACGCGCCGATGCTGACCCGCAGCGGCAGGTGCGCGAGCTTCATGGTCACTCCCGATGGCCGTGGTCGAATGGGGCCCGCGTACCCCGGACTGCCCGCGATAACCCGCCGGGCCGGCTGGGCTGGCCGTGGTGGTCGCGGTAGGTTCGCCGGGGGCCCACCGCCGAGCCCGTGGCGCACCTGCCCACCCGGCGCCCGGCCCTGCCGCACACCACCAGCAGGAGGCGAAGTGAGCCAGGAAGTCCGGGGAGTCATCTCCCGCAGCAAGGGCGCGCCGGTCGAGGTCACCACCATCGTGGTGCCCGATCCTGGTCCCGGTGAGGCGATCGTCCGGATCCAGTCCTGCGGCGTCTGCCACACCGACCTGCACTACCGCGAGGGCGGCATCAACGACGAGTACCCGTTCCTGCTCGGTCACGAGGCGGCGGGCATCGTCGAGCAGGTGGGCGAGGGCGTCACCGACGTCGCCCCGGGTGACTTCGTGGTCCTCAACTGGCGTGCCGTCTGCGGCGTCTGCCGGGCCTGCCGCCGGGGTCGCCCGTGGTACTGCTTCAACACCCACAACGCCAAGCAGCGGATGACCCTGACCGACGGCACCGAGCTCTCCCCGGCGCTGGGCATCGGCGCGTTCGCCGAGAAGACCCTGGTGCACGCCGGGCAGTGCACCAAGGTGGACCCGGCCGCCCGTCCGGCCGCCGTCGGCCTGCTCGGTTGCGGGGTGATGGCCGGGCTGGGCGCGGCGATGAACACCGGCAACGTCACCCGCGGCGACTCGGTCGCGGTGATCGGCTGCGGCGGAGTCGGGGACGCCGCGGTCGCCGGCGCGGCCCTCGCCGGCGCCACCACGATCGTCGCGGTGGACACCGACAGCCGCAAACTGGACTGGGCCCGCAAGTTCGGCGCCACGCACACTGTGAACGCCTCCGAAACCGATCCGGTCGAGGCGATCCGTGCCGCCACCGGCGGCTTCGGCGCCGATGTCGTGATCGACGCGGTGGGCCGACCGGAGACGTGGAAGCAGGCGTTCTACGCCCGCGACCTGGCCGGCACGGTGGTGCTGGTCGGCGTACCGACCCCGCAGATGCAGATCGAGCTGCCGCTGCTCGACGTCTTCGGACGCGGCGGCGCCCTCAAGTCCAGCTGGTACGGCGACTGCCTGCCCAGCCGAGACTTCCCCATGCTCACCGAGCTGTACCTGCAGGGCCGGCTCGACCTGGACGCGTTCGTCACCGAGGAGATCGCGCTCGACCAGGTCGAGAACGCGTTCGACCGGATGCACCACGGCGACGTGCTCCGCTCGGTGGTGGTGTTCTGATGACCGCCCGGGTCGACCACGCGGTCACCGCGGGCACGTTCTCCCTGGACGGGCAGACGTTCGACGTGGACAACAACGTCTGGGTGATCGGCGACGACAGCGAGTGCGTCGTGCTGGACGCGCCGCACGACGTGGCCGCGATCCTCGCGCTGGTGGGCGACCGGCGGGTCCGGGCGATCCTCGCCACCCACGCCCACGACGATCACGTGCGGGTGGCACCTGAGCTGGCCGAGGCCACCGGCGCGCCCGTGCTGCTGCACACCGCCGACCGGGTCCTCTGGGACATGGTCCACCCGCACCTGCCGCCGCACGGTGAGCTGCACGACGGGCAGATCATCGAGGTGGCCGGTACCACGCTGCGGGTGCTGCACACCCCCGGCCACAGCCCCGGCGCGTGCAGCTTCCACGCCCCGGACCTGGGCGTGGTGTTCACCGGCGACACACTCTTCGCCGGCGGTCCCGGTGCGACCGGCCGCTCGTACAGCGACTTCGACACCATCGTCCGGTCGATCCGGACCTGCCTGCTCACCCTGCCGGGGGAGACGGTCGTGCACACCGGCCACGGCGACGACACGACCATCGGCGCGGAGGCCCCGCATCTGCAGGAGTGGCTGGCCCGGGGCCACTGACTTCTGCTGATGGGTTCGCCTGTCGCGTGTTGGCCTGCGGCGCGTACCTCGTGGCGGGTGGCGGTCTGGTTGGGCGTGGTCGACGGGCTCAGCGCTCGTCGGCCGCGCCCAGCACCGGTTTGACGTCCAGGATCGGGGTGCCGTCCAACGCTTCCAGGTCGGCCACCTCGACGCGCAGCCCATCCACCGCCAGGACCCGCACCCGGTGCAGCCCGATCGGGTTGGGCCGGTGCGGGGACCGGGTGCTGAACACCCCTGTCTCCGGCCGGCTCTCGTCGCCGCGGGGATGCACCGCCAGCACGTCACGCAGGGCGCGGTCCAGCCACGTCAACACCAACAACTCCACACCGACCCGCAGGTCGCGCAGGGCCTGTTCGACCTGCGGGTCGAAGACCAGCCACGCCGCCGGCGCACCCTCGTCGCCCTGCCGGGGCGCGCTCGCCGCGTCGGTCAGCGGCGAGAGCACCCGCCCCACCGGATGCAGCACGTACCCGTCGCCGCCACCTACCTCGTCCACCCGTTTGCTCCCTCCTGGACGGTCCCAACCTAACGCCGCCGGTCGTCGTCCGGGCCCGCCGCAGGTCGGCCAGTTCTTATGAAACAGGCCCTACGATCCCGTCCATGGTCGACGACTCTCCCGCCCCCGTTGTCCGCCAGTTGCGCCTCGTGGTGGAGGCAGCCGACCACGAGGCCGCCGTCGCGTTCTTCCGCGACGCGCTCGGCCTGCCCGAGGAGGCGGCGTTCAGCGGCGACGGGGACGCCCGGGTGGTGATCCTGGAGGCCGGCCGCGCCACCCTGGAGATCGCCAACCCGGCACAGAAGCGCATGATCGACGAGGTCGAGGTGGGTCGTCAGGTCGCGCCCCGCATCCGGGTGGCCTTCGAGGTGGACGACGCCAGGGCGACGACGGCCCGACTGGTCGCCGCCGGGGCGAACGAGATCGCGCCGCCCACGCGCACGCCGTGGCAGTCGCTCAACTCCCGCCTCGACGCCCCCGCAGACCTGCAGATCACCGTCTTCCAGGAGCTGCGTACGCCGGACGAACTGGCCGGGTCGGACGGCGCGCACCCCGGGCGTGACACCGAGGCTTGAGCCGGCCCGCTGCGTTACGTCATGCAGCCCGGGCACGTCTTCGTCCGGTACCGCATCTGACCGTGGATGTCCCGGGCCGAGTCGGCCGTCCCATTCGGCGGTCGCTCGACGGATTGTCCGTTTCCGCGGTCGCGCGGAGGGAGATCGACTCCATATCGCCGAGGTTGCGGTATCTGAGTGCCGAGATACCCCCAGCTCGCCGATATGAGTGGATCACGCCGCGTCGGCGGTGAGGAGACGGACCCGTTGTCCGATTCCCGGGAGTGGCCGGGGCCGCACCTTGCCGGGGCACCGGCATTTCCGGAATGCCCGACACGTGAACCCGGTTGTGTCCCCCGTACCGTCGGAGCCCAAACCCTTTCCGCGGTCATCTCCCGAGGAGCGTTCACCCCGGAGCGCTCCGCACGATCGAGAGGGCCACCATCGTGAAGGTCGACTTCACCCGATGGCTCCCCGCCATCGCTAAGGACTCGTACCGCAAGACCGCGCTGAGCGTGGTGGGTGTGGCCGCCCTTGGCGGTCTGGCGCTCGCGCCGACCGCGGCTGCCGCACCGGTCACCACCGGACCGCACCAGGGCGCCGTCGCCGCCATCGACCTCGCCACCGGCAAGACCGCAGGCAAGACCGCCGGCAAGACCGCAGGCAAGGCTGCCGGCAAGACCGCCGCCCCGGCCCGCCACGAGGACCAGCCCATCGAGTCGGGGCTGACCACCGGCTCCGCCACCGGCAAGCCGCCGGCCGGAAAGCCCAGCCGAGACGAGCTGATTCCGCACGGCGTCGAAGGCGCGCAGTCACGCGTTCCGCTCGACGACGCGCAACTGGCCAACGCCCGGGCGATCGTCGACGCCGCCAAGAAGACCGGCGTCGGTGACCGGGGCGCGGTGGTCGGCGTCGCCACCTCGCTGCAGGAGTCGAAGCTGTACAACCTCGGCCACCTCGGCGCGTACAACGACCACGACTCGCAGGGCCTGTTCCAGCAGCGCCCGTCGTCCGGTTGGGGCACGCCCGACCAGGTCACCGACCCGGAGTACGCGGCCACCGCGTTCTTCACGGCACTCAAGAACGTCGACGGCTGGCAGAACCTGCCGCTGACCGCCGCCGCGCAGACCGTTCAGGTGTCCGCCTTCCCGTACGCGTACGCGCAGTGGGAGGAGCAGGCCGCGGACATCGTCCAGCAGATCTGGTGACACCCGCGACACGCGCCGGCCGGCCCTCGTTCGAGGGCCGGCCGGCTTCGTCGTACCCGAGTTGTGTCAGCAGGCGGGGTAGAGCCGGCGGGTGCCGACACCGGCGGCGTACGCGCCCCGGTCGCTGAACCGGCAGCCGTAGTCGGGCCGGGCCACCACCGCCGGATCGGTGACGGTGTCGCCGGCCGGGCGCTTGCCCGTGCGTACCCAGGACACCAGGTCGTCCCAGGCGGCGCCGGCCTCGGCCGGGCTGAACTCGCAGTGCTGCGTGGTCCGGATGGCCCGCTGCACCACCACCTTGCCGCGACCGTTGCGCGCGGCGTCGGTGGCGTACGCCTGCTCCATGCTGAACGGTACGAACAGGTCGCCGAGGCCGTGCAGGCTGAGCACCGGCGCGGTGGGCCGACCGGCGATCCGCGGTACCTCGGTCAGCGTCGGCAGGAGCCGTTGCACGACGTTCTCCGGGGCGACCCGCTGCACGGTGGCGTTGACGTTGACCGGGCTGTTCGGGGTGTAGCGGGTGAGCAGGTTGGTGGAGAGCTGACCGGGCCGCTCGGCGGGGGAGTCACCGCCACTCGTCACCGTGATGGAGAAGAGGAAGTCCTTCCAGACCGCGAACGCCGCGTCCGCACCCGGGCGTGCCCCGCCCGAACGGTTCACCGTGATCGCCCGCAACTGCTTGCCCCGGTCGGTGGTGGTGTCCGGCCCGGTGGGGGTCAGCCCGGCCAGACCGAGCGCCACCTGGATGCGCGGCACCGCGTTGGTGAGATAGTCAGTCGGTGTGGGGTAGGCCGGCACGTCGGCGACCGCCTGCGCGACCAGGTTGTAGTCCAGGTAGAAGTCGAGCAACGTCTGATCGCCGAGCACCCCGCACATCGGCAGCGCCCCGTCGTAGTAGCCGGGATACTGCTCCAGCGAGCGACCGATGACGTACCCGCCCATCGACACTCCGGCGATGTAGGTGTGGTGCGGTCGGCGGACCGTCCGTCCGAAGTGGTCCGTCAGATCCTTGGTCCCGAGCACCCCGGAGCGAATGTCGAAGCCGTTGCGGTCGTACGAGGACGACGCCCAGGCGTACCCCTGCTCAAGGAGACGCTGGCGCAGCCCGAAGCCCGGCGGTTCCGGCGAGAGCACCGTGCCCTGGCCGCGGTAGCCGTGCGCCCACAGCACCAGGTCGCCGTTCCACCTGGCGGGGACCTCGATGATGTACCCCGCGTGGCGGTGCACACCCTGGCGTACCGTCGTCGAGTTGCCGCCCACGACCAGTGGGGCCAACGGCGGATTCTCGATGGTGTACCCGGGCAGCGGCTGGCCGCCACTCGGGCCGTGCCCGGTGGCGCTGGCCGGCGCGGCACCGGCCAACCCGACCGCGAGGGTCAACGTCGCGGTGGCGGCGAGTAGGCGACGAAGGGTACGAACGGGTACGGACAGCATCGATGCTCCCCATCGGACGTACGTCGCCCCGGGGGCGACCAGGCGGGACGGTTGCCTACCGGCCGGTAGCGACCTGAACCTAGAACCGCCGTCGACCAGTGTCAATGGCTGCGCTGACCGGCCAGTCAAGCGCGACTGTCCGACCGATCAGCCCAGCCCGTACGCCTCGACCGGCGGCCACAGCCGTCGGGTGAACGTTCCCTCGACGCCACCGCACCCGGGGCGTGGGCCGGCGGGCCGGTCGGGTTGACTGTCGGCGTGGACGAGTCGATCTGGGAAGCGGCCCGTGCGTCGCGCAGTTGGTTGGACGCGGCGAACGGCACTGGGCAGACCGAACTGACCTGCCGCATCCTCAAGCTCACCGAGGAGGCGGGAGAGGCGTCAGCCGCCTGGATCGGCCTGCTCGGGCAGAATCCGCGCAAGGGCGTCACCCACACCCGCGAGGACGTCGCAGCGGAGCTGGCCGACGTAGCCTTCACGGCGTTGGTGGCCATCGAGAGTCTGGGGCTGGACGCACGGACGGTCCTGGACGCCTGCGCCGCAAAGGTGCGCTCCCGCCTCCCGAAGTGACGGCCGGTCCAGTCGGACCCGTGTGACACACGCGGCGATCCGTCTCGCGCGGGTAGTCCGTCTCTTCCCCTGAGTTTGTCTCGCGCCGTCAGGTGTCGCGCCCGGTTGGCCGTCGCGCGCGGTCAGGCGTTTCGCGCGGTTGTCCGTCGTGCGGTCATCTGCCTCGCGGGGTCTGCCTTGGGCCGTCAGTGTTGCGCGCGGCCAGGTGTGTTTCGAGGCGATTCGCCTTGCGCTGCCAATCAAGCGTCGGTTACTTGGTCGCCTCGACGAGTCTGGCGGCGTATCCAGCGCGGCGCACCCGCCTGGTCGCCGACACGGGTGGCTGACTTGGAGACAAATGCGCGCTTTGTCCGGTTACGTGGGCCACAGGCCGGGCATCACGTTCATGATCCACTCCATGTCGCCGGTATTGGGGTATCCGGGGCGACGGATACCCCAACATCGGCGATACGGAGTGGATCACGCTCAATCGGATGCCCTGAGGCCTCACTCGCTGACCAATCTGGGCGCTTTGTCCGGTCCAGGGCGCCGCTGGCCTGTGACCGGTGGCATCCGTGCCCCGGAATCATGGCCGGGCCGGGGTCGTTACACACCCTGACGATCGCAGCACCACCGACTGGCCCCGTGCGTTGGGGTGCTGGCCGCGGGGTTGGAATGCCGACCCCCACCGGGTCGTTGTGATCCCCACGAACGACCGCCCGGCCGCCGCCTTTACGAGGTGCCGATGGACGGGCCACCCCCGGAATGACCCCGGACCCCGGGTCGTTACACACAGACCCGATGCCACAAGCCCCCGCTCGTGGCCCACCCCGGGGAATGACCCCGGACCGCGGGTCGCAGACCCGGCGCCACGAGTCCCCGCAGGTGAGCGCCGCACCGGGTGCCACAAGCCCCCCGCTCGTAGGTCGCCCCCGGGAATCGTCCCGGTCCCCGGGTCGTTACACACAGACCTGGCGCCACAAGCCCCCGCTTGCAGGCCGCCGCCCCCGGCGCACGAGCCCCCCGCTTGTAGACGCCGACCCCTTTCAGACTTTTCCCGGTTAGTGCAGCGCCCGGACGAGGTGCTCACACCGGCACGCCTTCCCCCTTTTTGGCGTGTGGGTGTCCTTACCCCCGAAGGAGCTACCCCCATGAACACGATCATGCGTAAGAGCGTCCTGTCCGTTGCGGGTCTCGCGTTCGCCGGTGGTGTCTTCGCCGGTCCGATCGCCGCCCACGCCAACCCGGCCGTGGACGCCAAGCCCGCCGCTGTCGCGGTGCAGGCTGACAAGCCGGACACCGCCAAGCTGATCCCGCACGGCACCCAGGGCGACCAGTCCCACATCACCCTCGACGACGAGCAGATCGGCAACGCCAAGGCGATCATCGCCGCCACGAAGAAGGCCGGCCTGCCCGAGCGGGCCGCGGTCATCTCGATCGCGACGAGCCTGCAGGAGTCGAAGCTGGAGAACCTGGGCCACCTCGGCGACATGCACGACCACGACTCGCTGGGCCTGCTCCAGCAGCGCCCCAGCTCCGGTTGGGCTACTCCGGAGC
>NZ_PYBV01000027.1:0-4748 GCF_003205615.1 Micromonospora arborensis
GCGATCTTGCACTTTCTGCCCCGCCGTACAGGGCCAAAAGCCTCATACCGACGACACAAAGTGCAAGATCGCGAGGGCTGAGGGGTGGGGGTGGGGTGGGGGTGGGGGTGGGGGTGGGGGGTGGGGGGTGGGGAGGGCAGGGGGGGTGGGTTAGACCGTTGTGGGGGCCAGGCCGTAGGTGAGGGCGTCGATCAGGGCGTGCCAGCTGGCCTCGACCACATTGGGGTGCACACCTACCGTGGTCCAGTCTCGGCCGGTGCCGTCGGCGGTTTCCAACAGCACCCGGGTCACCGCGCCGGTGCCGTGGCTGCCCTCGAGGATGCGCACCTTGTAGTCGGCCAACTCGAATGCTCGCAGCTGTGGGTAGTGCCGGGCCAATCCCACTCGCAGCGCCTCGTCGAGGGCGTTGACCGGGCCGTTGCCCTCGGCGGTGGCGATCACCCGCTCCCCCCGTACCCGGATCTTCACGGTTGCCTCGGAAACGACCGCGCCGTCCTCGCGGTGCTCGACCAACACCCGGTACGACTCCAGAGTGAACGGTCGGGGCGGGCTGCCCTCCGGCAACTCGGAGCGGACCAGCAGCTCGAACGAGGCGTCCGCGGCCTCGAAGGACCAGCCGCCCGCCTCCAACTCCTTGACCCGCTTGGTGACCCGGGTCAGCGCCTCCGGGCTGCCGGCCAGGTCCAGACCGAGCTCACGACTCTTGAGCTCGACGCTGGCCCGGCCGGCCATCTCGGTGATGAGGATCCGCATGTCGTTGCCCACCACCGACGGGTCCACGTGGTTGTAGAGCAACGGGTCGACCTTGATCGCGCTCGCGTGCAGCCCCGCCTTGTGGGCGAAGGCGGCAGCCCCGGCGTACGCCTGGTGGGTGTCGGGGGCGATGTTGGCGATCTCGGCGATGGCGTGCGAGACCCGCACCATCTGCGCCAGGCAGCCCTCCGGTAGGACCGGCATGCCCAGCTTGAGTTGGAGGTTGGCGGCGACCGCGAAGATGTCGGCGTTGCCCGGACGTTCGCCGTACCCGTTGGCGGTGCCCTGGACGTGGCGCACTCCCGCCTCCACGGCGGCGATCGTGTTGGCCACCGCGCAGGAGGTGTCGTTCTGCGCGTGCATGCCGAGCAGCCCGGCGTCGATTCCCAGCCGGTCGGTCAGATCGGCGATGGCGGCGGTCACCTGGGATGGCAGCATCCCGCCGTTGGTGTCGCAGAGCACCATCCGCTCGGCGCCGGCAGCCAGTGCGGTCTGCACCACGGCCGCGCCGTACGCGGGGTCGTGCCGGTAGCCGTCGAAGAAGTGTTCACCGTCGACGAAGACCCGTCGACCCGCACGCACGAGATGGCTGACAGTGTCGTGGATCATCGCCAGGTTCTCCGCGCCGGTGGTGCGCAGAGCGCGCTCGACGTGCCGGCTGTCGGCCTTGGCGACCAGCGTCACCGCCGGGGTCTGCGCGTCCAGCAGGGCGCGCACCTGCGGGTCGTCGGCGACCGCGACACCGGCCTTACGGGTGGCACCGAACGCGACGAGTACGGCATGCCGTAGGTCCAGTTCGGTGCGCGCCCGGCGGAAGAACTCGGTGTCCTTGGGCACCGCGCCCGGCCAACCACCCTCGATGAAACCGACGCCGAACTCGTCGAGCAGCCGGGCCACCGCCAGTTTGTCAACCACCGAGTAGGTGAGCCCCTCGCGCTGGGCGCCGTCGCGCAACGTCGTGTCGTAGACCTGGAACGTCATCAGGATCCTTTCTCGGAGCAACAAAAAAACCCCCCGCGGATGCGGGAGGTCTGCGCGCTCGGCGGAGGGGAGGGCCGGCGCGCTAGGTCGCAATAATCAGGACGGTGCTGGTCACGTTCACCACTCTGCCACTCCCCGTCCAGTTTGGGAGAAACAATCCACATCGCGGGACTGTAACGGAGAGTGCTCTTGGTCCGGTGGCCGTCGGGCCTTGGCCGGGCCCCGCCACCGGTGATCGGCTTCACATGCACCCACACCGCCGACCGGCGAAAACAGCGATACGGAAGGATCTGGAACGGATCCAGTTAACGGCCACCGTGCCGCTCACAAGGAGGACCTGTGCTCACTGTCGGTGACCGCTTCCCCGAGTACGAACTCACCGCCTGCGTATCGCTGGACGCCAACAAGGCGTTCGAGACGATCAACCACAAGTCCCACGAGGGCAAGTGGCGGGTGGTCTTCTTCTGGCCGAAGGACTTCACCTTCATCTGCCCGACGGAGATCGCCGAGTTCGGTCGGCTCAACGGCGAGTTCGCCGACCGGGATGCACAGGTCCTCGGGGCGTCCGTGGACAACGAGTTCGTCCACTACGCGTGGCGCAAGGATCACCCGGACCTTCGGGAGCTGCCGTTCCCGATGCTCAGCGACATCAAGCGCGAGCTCTCCGCCGCCTGCGGCGTGCTCGGCGAGGACGGCGTGGCCCAGCGGGCCACCTTCATCGTCGACCCGAACAACGAGATCCAGTTCGCCATGGTCACCGCCGGCTCGGTCGGCCGTAACGTCTCCGAGGTGCTGCGGGTGCTCGACGCTCTGCAGACCGACGAGTTGTGCCCGTGCAACTGGAACAAGGGCGGCGAGACCCTCGACGCCAACGCGCTCCTCGCCAGCGCCGGGGTCTGACCATGGGCCTGGACGCGATCAAGGCGGCCCTGCCGGAGTACGCCAAGGACATCAAGCTCAACCTGGGCTCCACGGTCGGCACGTCGACGCTGACCCCGGTGCAGACCTGGGGCACCGCGTTGGCCTGCGCGGTGGCAGCCCGCAACCCGCTGGTACTGCGGGAGATCGCGGCCGAAGCACTCGGGCACCTCGGGCCGGAGGGTGTCGAGGCGGCCAAGGGCGCCGCGGCGATCATGGCGATGAACAACATCTACTACCGGGCCAAGCACCTCATCGGCGACGAGCAGTACGCCTCGATGCCGGCCCGGCTGCGGATGCAGATCATCGCGAGGCCTGGTGTGGACAAGGGCGACTTCGAGCTCTGGTGCCTCGCCGTGTCGGCGATCACCGGCTGCGGGGTGTGCCTGGAGTCGCACGAGAAGGCGCTGCGCGGCAGCGGCTTCACCCGGGAGCAGGTGCACGAGGCCCTGCGGATCTCCGCCGTGGTGCACGCCGCGGCGGTCACCCTGGACGCCGAGGCCGCACTGGCCTGAGCACGTACGCCCCGACGGGCCGATGCCGCACCTCGCGGCGTCGGCCCGTCCCCGTACCACGGGCACAGCCCTCCGCCGCGCCACGGCCACAGCCCTCCGCCGTACCACGGCCACAGCCCTCCGCCGCGCCACGGCCACGGTCTTCCGCCGCGCCACGGCCCAGCCTCCTGCCGTTTCCGGACCCCGACGGCCGGGTAGCTCCTGCGGGGACGCACCCACCTACGCCGAGACGATCGGCGACAGTCAGGAGTGAACGGCATGGACAGGATCGATCCGCACGCCACCCACGCCGGGCCGGACCCGCTGCACGCCGGCGACCAGGGCACCGTGCCCGGCGGCGCGCCGGCCGGCACATTCGACCCCTGGCGCTACCGGGATCAGGCCGGGGTCGCGGATGCTGACCTGGTCGGCTACAAGGTCGAGGCGACCGACGGTGGCATCGGCAAGATCGACAGCGCCAGCCACGAGGTGGACGGCAGCTACCTGGTGGTGGACACCGGCACCTGGATCTTCGGCAAGAAGGTGCTGCTGCCAGCCGGCACCGTCAACCAGGTCGACCACGACCAGCGCGTTGTTTCCATCGACCGGACCCGGGACCAGATCAAGGCCGCCCCGGAGTACGACGAGACCAGCCACAGCGACCCGGCCTACCGGGATCAGCTGGGCGGCTACTACGACGAGACGTACGGTGCGCTCCCGCCGGGGACGGCCAGGTAGCTGTTCGACCCGACGACCGGTGGGGTGTGGCCCCACCGGCCGTTACGGTGTGAGCGTGGACGCCATCGACGACAACCGCCAGATCTCGCTGCCCGCCACCTTCAACTTCCGCGACGTCGGTGGCTGTCTCGGCCACGACGACCGACCCGTGCGCCGGGGCCGGCTCTACCGCTCCGACTCGCTGCACCGCCTCACCGAACAGGACCGGGACGCGTTCGCCGCGATCGGGATCCGCACCGTCATCGACCTGCGTCGACCCACCGAGGTGGAGCGGGACGGCCGGGTGCCGGCGTACCAGGGGCTGACCTACCGGCACATCCACCCGGAGCACGCTGACTGGGAGGCTACGCCGCACGAGGAGGGTGCCAGCCTGGCCCGCTACCTCGCGGACCGTTACGCCGACCTGGCACAGACCGGCACCGCCGGGCTGGCCGAGGCGGTCGGGCTGATCGCCGACTCCGCCAACGCCCCGGTGGTGGTGCACTGCGTCGCCGGGAAGGACCGCACCGGCATCGTCTGCGCGCTGACCCTCGCCGTGCTCGGCGTCGACGACGCGGACGTCGCCGCGGACTACGCGCTCAGCAGCGAGGCGTCGGCCCGGTACAGCGCCTGGCTGGCGGCCACCACCCCGGACGGCGCGGACGTGCCGGCACCGTTCCTGGCCTCACCCGCCGAGGCGATGCAGATCTTCCTCGACGAGCTGCGCGAGGGGCACGGCTCCGTCGAGGCGTACCTGCGGCACGCCGGGGTGACCGACGAGCAGCTCGCCGCCCTCCGCGACCACCTGCTCGACGAGCCCACCGAGGCCTAGACGAGTAAGTCCTAACCCTGGCCCGGACTGTGAGCGCAGCCGGCAGCCGGCGG
>NZ_PYBV01000027.1:4866-66608 GCF_003205615.1 Micromonospora arborensis
ATCGACATGGCAGGCAGCCACAGTGCCGTCCGGTTGGCCGGGCCGGCGCAGCGGCGGAGGTCAGAGGACCCGCTGCACCCAGCCGTACTCGTCGGCCGCCTTGCCGCGCTGGATGTTCACCAACTGCTCGCGGAGGCTCATGGTGACCCGGCCGGGCTCGCCGCCACCGATCAGGAACTCACCGTCCGGGAAGCGGACCCCGCCGATCGGGGTGATCACCGCGGCGGTGCCGCAGGCGAACACCTCCCGGAGGCGACCGCTTGCCGCGTCGGCCTGCCAGTCGGCGAAGCTGACCGGTCGCTCCTCGACCACGTGCCCGGCCGCGCCGGCCAGCGTGAGGATCGCGTCGCGGGTGATGCCCGGCAGGATCGTGCCGGTCAGCGGCGGGGTGACGATCGTGTTGTCGTCGTAGACGAAGAAGACGTTCATGCCGCCCAGCTCATCCACGAACCGGCGCTCCACCGCGTCCAGGAAGACGACCTGGTCGCAGCCCGCCTCGATGGCCTCGGCCTGGGCCGCCAGCGACGTCGCGTAGTTGCCGCCGCACTTGGCCGCGCCGGTGCCGCCGGGCGCGGCACGGGTGTAGTCCGGAGAGACCCACACGGTGACCGGCTTGACCCCACCGGTGAAGTACGCCCCGACAGGTGAGGCGATCACCATGTAGAGGTATTCGTTGGCCGGGCGGACGCCGAGGAAGACCTCGCTGGCGAACATGAACGGCCGCAGGTAGAGGCTGCCGTCCTCGCCGGTGGGAATCCACTCCTGGTCGATCTCGATGAGCTTGTGCAGCGAGTCGACGAACACCTCGGGCGGCAGCTCCGGCATCGCCATCCGCTGCGCCGAGGTGACGAACCGGGCAGCGTTGGCGTCCGGCCGGAACATCGTCACGCCGCCATCGGCCGTCCGGTACGCCTTCAGACCCTCGAAGATCTCCTGCGCGTAGTGCAGCACCGCGCTGGCCGGGTCCATCGGGATCGGTCCGCGTGCCTCCACCCGGGCGTCGTACCAACCCTTGCCCTCGGCGTAGCGGACCGTGACCATGTGGTCGGTGAAGACTCGGCCGAATCCGGGGTTGGCCAGCAGGGCGGCCCGATCGGCGGCGGATACCGGCGCGGGATTCGGACGGATCTCGAAGTCGAGCTTGTCACCACCGCTCATCGCGCTGACCTCCCTGCGGGACAACGGTATGCGGGACCGCACACCGATTTGGCTGTGCCAGAAACTTACCCCGAACGGTCGTTCAGCGGGTAGCACCGGTCGGGGGAGACAAGGATGCCCGGCCAGGCCGACGCCGGGGCGATCAGGCTACAGCGTGGGCGGCGAGCCGGTCGCCGACCTCTTCGGTACGCAGCGTTACGCCCGGAACCCGGCTGGCCAGCTCGGCGGCGACCGCCGCGTTGACCCGGGCCGCGGCCTCCGGGTGCCCGAGCTGCTCCAGCAGCAGCGCGGCGGAGAGCACCGCGGCGACCGGGTCGGCGATGCCCTGCCCGGCGATGTCGGGCGCCGAACCGTGCACCGGCTCGAACATCGAGGGGTACGCCCCCTCGGGGTTGATGCAGCCGCTGGCGGCCAGCCCGATCCCGCCGGTGACGGCGGCGGCGATGTCGGTGAGGATGTCGCCGAAGAGGTTGTCGGTGACCACCACGTCGTAGCGCTGCGGCTGCGTGACCAGGAACATGGCGGCAGCGTCGACGTGCTGGTATTCGGTGGCGATGTCCGGGTGCTCGGCGGCGACCGCGTCGAAGGTGCGCGCCCAGAGCGACCCGGCGTGGGTGAGCACGTTGGTCTTGTGCACCAGGGTGACCTTGCGCCGCTCCCGGCGGTCGGCGCGGGCGAACGCGTCGCGGATCACGCGTTCCACGCCGTGCCGGGTGTTCAGGCTCTCCTCGGTGGCGACCTCGGCCGGGGTGTCACGGTGCAGCGAACCACCAGCCCCGGCGTAGAGCCCCTCGGTGCCCTCGCGCACCACCACGAGGTCGACCTCGCCCGGCTTCACGTTGCCCAGCGGGCCGGCGACCCCGGGCCAGAGCCGGGACGGGCGCAGGTTGACGTACTGGTCGAAGGCGAACCGAAGCTTGAGCAGCAACCCCCGCTCCAGCACACCGGGCGGGACGGTGGGGTCACCGACCGCACCGAGCAGGATCGCGTCGTGCCCGGACAGCTCGGCCAGGACCGAGTCGGGCAGGACCTCTCCGGTACGGTGCCAGCGGGCCGCACCGAGGTCATACTCGGTGGCCTCGACATTGGGTAGCACCGCGTCGAGGACCTTGCGGGCCTGCGCGACCACCTCGGGCCCGATGCCGTCCCCGGCCACCACCGCGATCCGCGCCACGACCGCACTCCTCTGCTCAACGGTTTCCGTCCGGGCAACGGTACGTCGCCGTCCCGCCTCCCGGTACGCGACGTCCAACATTTGGGATGAGCGAATGCACAGCACCCTCACAGCTAGAACTCATGAGGTGGTCATCTCGGCTGCCTACCGTGGTGGTCGGCGGGTCACGGCGGCCTGCTGACGACCGGTCGCGACGACGCGGCGCCAAGTGCGAGAGGGCAGATGCCATGCGCATCGACGAGCAGCCGCGGACCCGGTGGCCGGACCCGTCCGCGTTCCGCAACCGTCGGCCCGACCTTCGACTCGGCGGTCGCCGGCACCGCATCGACCCGACCGGCGCCACCGAAGGCCGGATCGCGGTGCAGCACACCGTACGCACCGCGACCGCCGAATACACACTCCTGCTCAACGCCCCCGAGTGGCTCGGCCGCCGGGGCGTGGGCGAGGCGCTGCGGGACAGCGTCGCGGAACTGCGTGCCATCGACCTCACCTACGGCCCCAACCGGCCGGAGAGCCTGGTCTCCCGCCTGCGTCGAGGCGAGATCGGCCCCGACTCGTACCCACCGCTCGCCGACCTGGTGGACCGCTGCGCGGCGATGCGCGCGGCCACCGACGGGTGGTTCGACGCCTGGGCGGTGCCCGGCGGCTTCGACCCGGGCGGCCTGCTCGGTGGCTGGGCGGTGGAACGCGTCGCCGAGAGGCTTCGGGCGGCCGGCATCCACGACTACGCCGTACTCGCCGGCGCTGACCTCGTTGTCCGCGGTCGTGCGCCGCACGGCGGGCCCTGGCGGGTCGCGGTGCATCACCCGACCACGCCCGAGCGCGCGCCGCTGGTGCTGGAGATGACCGCGGGCGCGGTCGGCACCTCCGGGGTGAGCGGGCGGCAGGGGCACGTGGTGGACCCGCACACCGGCGAGCCGGCCGACCAACTCGTCGCCGCGACCGTCGTCGGGCCCGACCTGACGATCGCCGACGCCTACGCCACCGCGCTCTACGCCGCCGGGCCCACCGGCCTGGCGTGGTTCAGGGGCAACTCCGACTATCGCGCGCTCTTCGCACACCGGCGCTGAGCGGGACCTGGCCGCGGCGAGGCGGGCACGCGGCCGCGCTCCGGCCGGTTCCGCCCTCGGCAGCCCCCGGGTCAGCGGACATGCGATCGGCCCCCACGCTCTCGGCAACGACCGTGGGGGCCGGTCAGCGACGAGTGCGCGTGGCTCGCACAACCGAGGGGTGCGGACCGGTCGGGCCGGACGTCGACCGCGCCACCCGAAGACGGGCCGGCGCCTCGAACTCGGCCAGTGACCGCAGTGCGTACGCTAGCGAATCGACGCAACTCTACGCAAGAGTCTCTACAGCGGACCGTCGCGAACGGAAGCTGCGCACATCGGCGGTTGACCGGCGGCGAGGCAGTTTCGACATGGTGAACGGCGGATGGCACGCTATCCGCCGTGACTTTCGATCTGAGCGTGTGGGCCCTGGAGGACGGGGCGACGCCCGAGGACGTGCGGACAGCGGTCGACGGTTGCCGGCAGGGGCGACACGTGGACCGTTACCCGGACCCGCGGGTGGTCAGCTTCTACCGGGCGATCACCGCCTCCTATCCGGACCGTCACCCCGGGGCGGACAGCCCGTGGGCGGTGGCACCACTGCACGCCGCTCACGACCATGTCGAGCTGAACCTGCACCCGACCTGCGCGGACCAGGTGCTACTGGACATCGAGCGGCTGGCCGGCGAGCACGGGCTGATGCTGTTCGACCCGCAGGACGGCTCGGTCTACCCGCCCCCGGCCCGACTGCCCGGCTGACCCGGCCCAGCGCAGGATCGACCCCACCCCGGGCGTACGACAAGGGGCCCAGCGGATCGCCGGGCCCCCATGGTGCTTGCCGTTGACTACTCGTCGCGCAGGTCGGCGGCGCTGGCCGCCGTGGCACCGATCGAATCGGCGGCCGAGGTGAGCAGGTCGGCGCCGAGCGCCTGGTCGACGGTGAGGGTCATCAACGTCTCGCCGCCCGCCTCACGCCGGGCCACCTGCATGGCGGCGATGTTGATGCCCGACTCGCCGAGCAGCGTGCCGACCGTGCCGACGACACCGGGCCGGTCGACGTAGCGCAGGAAGAGCAGGATGCCCTCCGCGCCGATCTCCACGTCGAAGCCGTCCACCTCGGTGAGCTTGAGGATGTCCCGTGCACCGGAGTGGGTGACCGTGCCGGAGACGCTGACCGTCCGGCCGTCCGGCAGCGCGCCACGCACCGTGACCAGGCTGGGCTGCTCGGCCGTCTCGGCCAGGGACACCAGGGTGACCTCGACGCCACGCTCGGCGGCCAGGTGCGGGGCGTTGACGTAGGTGACCTGTTCCTCGACCACGGAGCTGAACAGCCCCTTGGTGGCGGCGAGCTTGAGCACCGACACGTCGTGGCTGACGATCTCACCGCGTACCTCGACCGAGACGCTGGCGGCGACCCCACCGGCGACCGCGGTGAATGCCCGGCCCAGCTTCTCCGCCAGCGGCAGCAGCGGCCGGACGTCCTCGGCGACCACGCCGCCGGCCTGCACGTTGACCGCATCCGGCACGAACTCGCCCTGCAGGGCGAGCTTGACGCTCTTGGCCACGGCGAGACCGGCCTTGTCCTGCGCCTCGTGGGTGGAGGCGCCGAGGTGCGGGGTGGCCACCACGTTGTCGAAGGCGAACAGCGGCGACGACGTGCACGGCTCCTTGCTGTACACGTCGACGCCGGCGCCGGCGACCCGACCCTCGGCGATCGCGTCCGCGAGCGCCTGCTCGTCGACCAGCCCACCACGAGCGGCGTTGATGATGCGAACGCCGGGCTTGACGATCGCCAGCTCCTTCGCACCGATCAGGCCGACCGTCTCCGGCGTCTTCGGCAGGTGGATGGAGATGAAGTCGCTCTCCCGCAGCAACTCCTCCAGCCCCACCAGGCGTACGCCGAGCTGCGCCGCACGAGCCGGCTGGATGTACGGGTCGTACGCGATCAGCCGGGTGCCGAACGCGGCGATGCGAGACGCGAAGAGCACCCCGATGCGACCGAGCCCGACCACGCCGACGGTCTTGCCCTGCACCTCGACGCCTGTGTACTTCGACCGCTTCCACTCCCCCGCCTTGAGCGCGGAGCTGGCGCTGGCGGTGTTACGGGCCACGGCGAGCAGCAGTGCGACGGCCTGCTCGGCGGCGGAGACGATGTTGGAGGTGGGCGCGTTGACGACCATCACGCCCCGGGCGGTGGCGGCCGGCACCTCGACGTTGTCCAGCCCGACACCCGCGCGGGCGACCACCTTGAGTCGCGGCGCGGCGGCGACCGCCTCGGCGTCGATCTGGGTCGCGCTGCGCACGATGACGGCGTCGGCCTCGGAGAGCGCCGAGAGCAGGGCCGGACGGTCGGTGCCGTCGACGTGACGGACGTCGAAGTCGTGGGCGAGCACCTCGATGGCGGCGGGGGCGAGTTCTTCGGCGATCAGTACGACAGGATTCATCGGTCCTCGTAGAGGTCGTGTTTGCGATCGGCGCGGGCGGCCGGGCGCCGCACTGCGCCCTGCGCTGATCCGTGCCGTGGCCGTCAGGTGCCGGCTGCGCACCTACCCGCGATCGTAGGGGCCTCGCTGGCCGGCATGTTCCGGTCTGCGGGGTGAGGGCCCTCACACGCCGGGTCGGCCGACGGACATCGGCCGTTCACCTGACCGACATGGTTGCCCTCGCCGGCTACCACCGGAGGCACAGCCCCTCCGGGAGGAGCCGCCCGTGTCGCTCGCCGTGCGCAGCACGCTGCTCCGACGGCTGACCCGGATCGATCTTCCGCGGTTCGGTCCGAAGCTGGCCGAGGCGTTGGTCACCCGGTCCCACCAGGTGAGAGTCCGACGTGCTTTCGTGCCCCCGGCGCACCGCCGCGGCAAGGGAACGCAACGGCCAACGGCCGGCGACCCGCGCTGGGGAGAGCGCTGGGTCACCGGCCGCCGGTGGACCACCAGCCGTCGGGGACGGCTGGACGGTGCCGCAGGATGCGTCAGGCGGTCTCGGTGATCGGGCGGTCGACCCAGCTCATCATGCCGCGCAGCTTCTTGCCGGTCTCCTCGATCGGGTGCGCCGCGCCCTCGGCCTGCCACTTGGTGAAGTTGGGCCGGCCGGCCTCGTCCTCGGCGACCCACTCGCGGGCGAACTCGCCGGACTGGATCTCGCCCAGGATCTTTCGCATCTCGTCCTTGACCCGGGAGTCGATGATGCGCGAGCCACGGGAGAGGTCTCCGTACTCGGCGGTGTCGGAGATGCTGTAACGCATCTTCGCGATGCCGCCCTCGTACATGAGGTCGACGATCAGCTTCAGCTCGTGCAGGCACTCGAAGTAGGCGACCTCCGGGGCGTAGCCCGCCTCGGTGAGCACCTCGAACCCGGTCTGCACCAGCGCCGAGGCACCACCGCACAGCACCGCCTGCTCGCCGAAGAGGTCGGTCTCGGTCTCCTCGGTGAAGGTGGTCTTGATGGCGCCGGCGCGGGTGCCGCCGATCCCCTTGGCGTACGCCAGCGCGAGCGCGAGCGCGTTGCCGCTGGCATCCTGCTCGACGGCGACGAGACAGGGCACGCCCTTGCCGTCGGAGTACTGGCGGCGGACCAGGTGCCCGGGGCCCTTCGGCGCGACCATCGCCACGTCCACCTCGGCCGGCGGCTTGATGAGGCCGTAGCGGATGTTGAAGCCGTGACCGAAGAAGATCGCCTTGCCGGGAGTGAGGTGCGGGGCGATCGACTCGGTGTAGATGGAGCGCTGGGCGGTGTCCGGCGCGAGCACCATGATCACGTCGGCCTCGGCGGCGGCCTGCGCCGGCGTGACCACCCGAAGGCCCTGCTCCTCGGCCTTGGGACGGCTCTTCGAGCCCTCCGGCAGACCGATCACCACGTCGACACCGGAGTCCCGCAGCGACAGCGCGTGGGCGTGGCCCTGGCTGCCGTAGCCGATCACCGCGACCTTCTTGGCCTGGATCAGGCCGAGGTCGGCATCGTCGTCGTAGTACACCTCAACGCTCATGAGAACTTCCCTTTCGGTACGACGGCCCGTTGGCCCGTCGTGGTTGGTGCGGATGGGTCGGTTCACGCGGCCCGGAGCGCGGGACCGGCGGTGATCGAACGCGAGCCGCGCCCGATCGCCACCAACCCGGACTGGACCATTTCCTTGATGCCGTAGGACTCGAGGTCGCGTAGCAGCGCGTCGAGCTTGTCTGGGGTGCCGGTGGCCTCGATGGTCAGCGTGTCCGGTGCGACGTCGACCACCCGGGCGCGGAACAGGTTGACGGTCTCCAGCACCTGGGACCGGGCGGACCGGTCGGCGCGGACCTTCACCAGCAGCAACTCCCGGGCGACCGAGACCTGCGGATCCAGCTCAACGATCTTGAGCACGTTGACCAGCTTGTTCAGCTGCTTGGTGACCTGCTCCAACGGGGACGACTCCGCGTTGACCACGATGGTGATCCGGGAGACGTCCGGGTTCTCGGTCTCGCCCACGGCGAGACTGTCGATGTTGAACCCGCGCCGGGAGAACAGGCCGGAGACCCGGGCGAGGACACCCGGTTTGTTCTCCACCAGCACGGACAGGGTGTGCATGGTCATGCCACGGCCTCGCTTCGCTCACTCATGTCAGATGTCATCCTCGTCGAAGGTCGGGCGGACGCCGCGGGCGAACATGATCTCGTCGTTGCTGGTGCCGGCGGCGACCATCGGCCAGACCATCGCGTCCTTGCCGACCACGAAGTCGATCACCACCGGGGCGTCGTTGATCTCCATGGCGGCGGCGATGGTCTTGTCCACGTCCGCCGCGTTCTCGCAGCGCAGCCCGATGCAGCCCAGCGCCTCGGCGAGCTTCACGAAATCAGGAATGCGGTGCTTGTGGGTGCCGAGGTCGGTGTTGGAGTAGCGCTCGTTGTAGAACAGTGTCTGCCACTGCCGGACCATGCCGAGATTGCCGTTGTTGATGACGGCGATCTTGACCGGGATGCCCTCCAACGCGCAGGTGGCCAACTCCTGGTTGGTCATCTGGAAGCAGCCGTCACCGTCCACGGCCCAGACCACCGTGTCCGGCTTGCCGACCTTGGCGCCCATCGCCGCCGGCACCGCGTAGCCCATCGTGCCGAGGCCGCCGGAGTTCAACCAGGTGTACGGCTTCTCGTAGGAGATGAACTGGGACGCCCACATCTGGTGCTGGCCCACCCCGGCGACGAAGATCGCGTCGGGGCCGACGATCTCGCCCAGGCGCTTGATCACGTACTGCGGGGAGAGCGTGCCGTCGGCCGGCTCGTCGTAGCCCAGCGGGTAGCGGTTGCGCAGGTCGTCCAGCTGAGTCCACCAGTCGCCCAGATCGGTGGTACGCCCCGCCGACCGTTCGACCGTCACGGCGGCGATCAGCTCGTCGATGACGTGCTTGGCGTCCCCGACGATCGGCACGTCCACGTGCCGGTTCTTGCCGATCTCCGCCGGGTCGATGTCCGCGTGGACCACCGTCGCGTCCGGGGCGAACGAGTCCAGCTTGCCGGTGACCCGATCGTCGAACCGCGCACCCAGCGCCACGATCAGGTCGGCCTTCTGCAGGCCGTAGACCGCGGCGACCGTGCCGTGCATGCCGGGCATTCCCAGGTGCTGCTGATGCGAGTCGGGGAACGCGCCGAGCGCCATCAGCGTGGTGACGACCGGGATGCCGGTCAGCTCGGCCAGCCGGCGCAGCCCGTCGGTGGCGCCGGCCTTGAGCACCCCGCCGCCCACGTACAGCACCGGTCGGCGGGCGGCGGCCATCAGCCGCGCCGCCTCCCGGATCTGCTTGCCGTGCGGGTGCAGGGTGGGCCGGTAGCCCGGCAGATCCAGGGTGGGCGGCCAGGCGAAGGTGGTCGGCGCCTGGAGCACGTCCTTGGGAATGTCGACCAACACCGGGCCGGGTCGTCCGCTGCTCGCCAGGTGGAACGCCTCGGCCAGCACCCGCGGGATCTCCTCGGGGCTCTGGACGAGGAAGTTGTGCTTGGTGATCGGCAGGGTGATGCCCTGGATGTCCGCCTCCTGGAAGGCGTCCGTACCGATCGACGGACGAGCCACCTGCCCGGTGATCGCCACCATCGCCACCGAGTCCATGTACGCGTCGGCGATCGGGGTGACCAGGTTCGTCGCGCCCGGGCCGGAGGTGGCCATGCAGACACCGACCTTGCCGGTGGCCTGCGCGTAACCGGTCGCCGCGTGCCCCGCACCCTGCTCGTGCCGCACCAGGATGTGTCGGACGGTGGAGTCGTAGAGCGGGTCGTAGGCCGGCAGGATCGCGCCGCCCGGGATGCCGAAGACGACGTCGACACCAAGCGCCTCAAGGGACCGCACGAGGGAGCCGGCCCCGGAGACCTGGGCCGAAGTGGAGGGCCGTACCGCCGGAACGGTCGGGGTGGCCGCGCTGCGCGCGGCGGCCGGGTCGACGTCGACGCTCGGGTCGGCGGCCGCGCGGGCCCGGCGGGCGGTGTGGGCGAGGGTCTCTGGCGTGGGTCTCGTCATGGCGGTTCTGGCCTTCGGCTGGAGTGGCTGGTGGCTAGTCAAGCGATGCGACACGGGCGGGGCCCGCCTCGCCAGGTTCCGATGGCAATAAAAACGGCCCTCGTGCAGATGCACGGGGCCAGCGCACTCTCGATGAGGGAGAGTGCGCTCAGGTAAGTACTCGCAGCGACCGGTACGACGACATGCGGCTAAGCCTGACGCATCTCACGCGATGAGTCAACTGATCCCACATGTTGGTTAACGGAGTTCGGCGCGTCGGCTCGCGACGCGCCCTCGGCAGACGGGGTGACCTGCCCAGACCCGCGCGCAACATGGCGTGGCGCGGGCGGTGACGCGGGTCGCGCGCCCGGCGAGGTCGCCGCCTCCAGCATCGCCTCCAGGTGCTCGGCCGGCACCCCCCAGCCGAAGAGCGCGCCCTGGCCGAACCGGCAGCCGGCGGCCACCACCGCAGCCAGCTCGGTCGGCGTGGTCACCCCCTCGGCGATCACCTCCAGCCCCAGCTGATGGCCCAGTCGCATGACGATGTCGACCATCGGCGCGAACGCCGGACCGTCCTGTCCGACCGGGCGGACCGGCTCGTGCTCGGCCACCAGACTGTGGTCGATCTTCAGAATGTCGATCGGCAACCGGCGCAACTGCCCCAGCGAGGAGTAGCCCGCCCCGAAGTCGTCAAGCGCGATCCGGACACCGGTCAGCCGCAGCGCGGTCAGCCGCCGGATCAGCTCGTCCAGGTCGGTCGCGACCGCGTGCTCGGTAACCTCCAGCACCAGCCGCTGCGGCGGCACGTGGTGGGCGCGCAGCGCCTCGGCGACCTGGACCACGTACTCCGGGGCGTGCAGCTCACGCGGGGAGACGTTCACCGACACCCAGACGTCGTGCCCGTCCGCCAGCCAACGGGAGAGCTGGTAGCAGGCCTGATGCAGCACCCAGGCGCCCAGCGGGGCGATCATCCCGCACTCCTCGGCGAGCGGGATGAACTCGTCCGGACCGACGTTGCCCAGCTCGGGGTGGTGCCAGCGCAGCAGCGCCTCAGCGCCAACCGGCCGCACCGACGGCAGCGACGCCACCGGTTGGAAAGCCAACCGCAGCTCGTCGCGGTCGATGGCGCCACGCAGTTCGTGCTCCACCGTCGTACGTCGGCGCAGCAGTTGGTCGTACACGGCGTCGTAGCGTTCGATCCGGTTCTTGCCGCGCTGCTTGGCGTAGCGCAGGGCCAGGTCGGCGTGGCGCAGCAGCAGCTCCACATCCGGCTCGTCGGTCCACCCGGCCACCCCGATGCTCACCGACAGGAAGACCGGCCCCTCCGGCTCGTCGTACGGCCGGTTGAGCACCCCGAGCAACCGCTCGGCGACCCGGTCCGCCTCGGCTGCTCGGCCCTGCATGAGTACGGCGAACTCGTCACCGCCCAGTCGGGCGGCCACGTCGCCGGGGCGCAGGTTGCCGCGCAGCCGCCGACCCACCTCGGCCAGCACCGCGTCGCCCACGTCGTGGCCACGCATGTCGTTGACGTTCTTGAAGCCGTCCAGGTCGAGACCGAGCAGCACGCACGGGGTCCCCGCCGCGGCGCTGTTGTGCAGTGCGCGGAGCAGCCCGCGACGGTTGGCCAACGACGTCAGCGGGTCGGTGTGCGCCAGCTCGCGGAAGTGCGCCTCCCGCTCGGCCAGGCGGTCCGCGTACCCCCGGACGTCGCGGAGGGTGAGGTATTGCCGAGCCACCAGGGCGAAGCCCTCGACGCTGCCGGCCAGGATGCCCGCCGCGGTGAACCGGCCGTCCTGGGCGAGGTGGTACATCGCCGAGGCGGCCATCGCGAGCATCGGGGCGATCGCGTACTCGCCGTCGCGACCGACGAGGTCCACCTCGACCTGCCCTGGCCGGTCGGCCCGGTGCACGGCGAGCGCGACGGTCAGCAGGCCGGTGGCGAGCACCGCCGCGCCGGTCAGCGCCATGGTCGGCCCGGCCTGACAGAGCCCGGCGCTGAGACCCAGCCCACCGCAGCTCACCGCGCTGATGCCGAAGCCGAGCGCCGCGAGCCGTCCGCGTGGGCTAGCGGCCCGGAAGATGACGATCACGGCGAGCCCGGCGCCGAGCGCGGCGCTCACCGTGGCCACCAGGATCGCCGGACAGGCCATCGGGGTGGCCGCGCCGAGCAGCCGGGTGGGCTCGGAGAAGAGCACCCAGCCGACGAACCACAGCGCGGCTGCCATGACCAAGCCGTCCAGGGCGAGACGTGAGGTTCCCGCAGCGGTGGCGGCCACCCCGGGCAGCCGGAGCAGACCGGCCGCGAAGGCCAGCCCGCTCACCGCCGCGCCGATCGCCACCGCGGTCGCCCAGCCCGTCCGCTGCCCCTGCTCGTGGGCCCAGTGCTCGTTCGCGCTGAGCGCGGCGGCAACCCCGACGAGCAGGCTGAGCAGGGCACCTCCGGCGGCCGCCGCGAGCAGCACGTGTGCCGGCCGACGCGGCCCCGTGCGCCGCCGGGCGACCACGGTCAGCAGGACGGCGGCCGCAGTGGCGACGAGCCCGCTGAGCGCCGCGACAGCGACCATGCCCGGGGGGAGTTGCACGCTCCAAGAGTGCCGGATGCGCGCGCGCCGTGGGGGGTTGGGTGTGCATCTGTTGGGACACGGCGCATACGGGGGAGGGTTGGCGCGGCGGCGGTGTCATGCTGGTACGTATGCCTGAGCTGCGATCGAGGACTTCCACACACGGTCGGACGATGGCCGGCGCCCGGGCCCTCTGGCGGGCCACCGGGATGACCGACGACGATTTCGGAAAGCCGATCGTCGCCATCGCCAACAGTTTCACCCAGTTCGTGCCTGGTCACGTACACCTCAAGGACATGGGTGGCCTGGTCGCCGACGCGGTCGCCGAGGCCGGCGGGGTGGGCCGGGAGTTCAACACGATCGCGGTCGACGACGGCATCGCGATGGGCCATGGCGGCATGCTCTACTCGCTGCCCAGCCGCGAGTTGATCGCCGACGCGGTGGAGTACATGGTCAACGCGCACTGCGCGGACGCCCTGGTCTGCATCTCCAACTGCGACAAGATCACCCCCGGCATGCTGCTGGCCGCGTTGCGCCTCAACATCCCGACCGTCTTCGTCTCCGGTGGCCCCATGGAGGCCGGTAAGACGATGGCCATCGAGGGCGTCGTGCACAGCAAGATCGACCTGATCGACGCGATGATCGCCTCCTCGAACGAGGCGGTCACCGACGAGCAGCTCGGCGAAATCGAACGCTCCGCCTGCCCGACCTGCGGCTCGTGCTCCGGCATGTTCACCGCCAACTCGATGAACTGCCTCACCGAGGCGATCGGCCTGGCGCTGCCCGGCAACGGTTCGACGCTGGCCACCCACGCCGCGCGGCGGTCCCTCTTCGTCGAGGCGGGCCGCACCGTCGTGGAGATCTCCAAGCGGTGGTACGAGGGCGACGACGACTCGGTGCTGCCGCGCACGGTCGCCTCCAAGGCCGCGTTCGAGAACGCGGTCGCCCTGGACGTGGCGATGGGCGGCTCCACCAACACGGTGCTGCACCTGCTCGCCGCCGCCCGCGAGGCGGAGATGGACTTCGGCGTCACCGACATCGACGCCATCTCCCGGCGGGTGCCGTGCCTGGCCAAGGTCGCACCGAACTCGCCGAATTACCACATGGAGGACGTGCACCGGGCCGGCGGCATCCCGGCGATCCTCGGCGAACTGGATCGGGCCGGGCAGCTCAACCGGGACGTGCACGCCGTGCACTCCCCCTCGCTGGCCCAGTGGCTGACCGACTGGGACGTGCGCGGCGGTTCCCCGACGCCGACGGCGGTCGAGCTGTTCCACGCCGCCCCGGGCGGGGTGCGCACCACCGAACCGTTCTCCACCACCAACCGGTGGTCCACGCTGGACACCGACGCCGCCGACGGCTGCATCCGCGACCGCGAGCACGCATACTCAGCCGACGGCGGGCTGGCCATCCTGCACGGCAACCTGGCCCCGGAAGGCTCCGTCGTGAAGACCGCCGGCGTGCCGGACGACTGCCTGACCTTCCGCGGCCCCGCGAAGGTCTACGAGTCGCAGGACGACGCGGTGACCGCGATCCTCGCGAAGCAGGTCGTCGCCGGGGACGTCGTGGTGATCCGGTACGAGGGCCCGAAGGGCGGCCCCGGCATGCAGGAGATGCTCTACCCCACCTCGTTCCTCAAGGGGCGTGGGCTGGGCCGCTCCTGTGCGCTGCTGACCGACGGCCGATTCTCCGGCGGCACCTCCGGGCTCTCCATCGGGCACGTCTCCCCGGAGGCCGCCTCCGGTGGGCTGATCGCCCTGGTCCGCGACGGCGACGAGATCGTCATCGACATCCCCGGTCGGTCCATCGAGCTGAACGTGCCGGCCGACGAGTTGGAGGCGCGGCGGGTGGCCGAGGAGAAACGCGACAAGCCGTACACCCCGACCGACCGGCAGCGCCCGGTCTCGGCGGCGTTGCGCGCGTACGCCTCGATGGCCACCTCGGCCAGCGACGGCGCCTACCGCCGCGTCCCCGAGTAGCCGACGCGGGCCCGCCCGCGCTCGCTCGATCGACACGAGATCGCCGATATCGGGGCATCAAGTCGACGTGGACACCGCGATATCGGCGATCTCGTCTCGATCAACGCTGTCGGACATGCCTCAGGTAAGTCGGAGGTCGCGCAGGTCGGGGCCTTTGGCGAGGAGGCGTACGCCGTCGCAGTCGTGTCGGTGCACGGCGCAGCCGGCGCGGGTAAAGCGAACGGTGATCACCTGTCCGGGGTGCTGGGCCGCCAGGCGTAGCAGTTCCGGCTCGGGATCGGCGACGTCACGCGACCCGGAGCAGGGCACCGGGATAGGCGCCTTCGGGTCGGTTGGAGCGGCCCCGGCGACAGCGTCGGTCAGGCACTCGACGCACCAGGAGAGCGCGGCGGCCAGACTCGGCCGGTAGGGGAAGTCGTCGGGGCGGACAGTTGCGTCAAGCGGCTGCACCTCGACCGACCAGCGCAATCCGTCGGCCAGCAGTGGGTCTGCGGCGTTGTGCCGCAGGTCGCAGACGGCCACCACAAGCGCCAGGTCGAGGCCGAGAGCGAGCCGCAGCAGCTCGGGCAACGGCGGCGCGTCCGGACGTGCCGCCACCACGATCAGGCGGCCGGCCGCCGTGCCCCGGCCGGCGTGGCGCACGTATTCCCGCACCGGGTCGGCCCCGGCCCAGGGCAGGGTGACGTAACCGTCGCGTAGGTCCCGGTCGATGTCGTGCCCGCCGTCGGCGTCGCGGAGGTCCTCGGGCCGCGCGCCGAGGACTGCCGCCCAGGAGCCGAGCCGGTAGCGGTCCGGGAGCTGCACGACGGGCCGGCCGTTGGGTTGGGTGGCGACCAGCGGCGCGACCTCGGGTGTGCCGGCCTGCCAGGCCAGGTGCACCACCCGGTGCCGCAGGTCGGTGACGGTGACCGACACGGTCTTAACCAGACGGTGTGTCTCGCGGCACGAGGACCGGTGGATGGCGAAGCGACAGACTGACCAGCAGCAGCGCAAGGGTCGGGCGAGGAGCGGCACGACCCGCGTGACCGACCTTCGTCGCAGGGTCTCCACCAGGGAGCAGCGGCAGACCATCCTCGCTGTCACCAACGATAAATCGACTGAGCGGGACTATCTTGAAGGGCTTCGGCGCGTGCCGTGGCTTGCGCACCGCCTCGTCGTGGCGGTGGAGAAAGGCTCGCCCATCGACGCGGTGCGAGGCGCTGCTCGACGGCGTGACGAAAGCGACTTCGACCAGGCCTACGTCATCTGCGACGTCGACCACTACCCACCAGAGCTTTCAGAGCGAGAAGCGCGACACCATGCCGTGACTCTTCTCTGGTCGAACCCCTGCTTCGAGGTCTGGCTCATCCTGCACCTGGACTTGTGCACCCGTTACCTGGAAGACGCCAAGAGGGCGGAGGCCCTGCTTCGCAAGCAGCTTCCGCACTGGGACAAGACCAAGCTCGACTTCGACGACTTCCGCAAAGGCATCGAGGCCGCTATCGGACGGGCGCAGACGCTGCCCCCTCCGCCTGCCGCGAACCCGTCAACCGCAGTCTGGCGGTTGGCGCTGGCGCTTCGCGGATAGTGGCCCTGCCTGAACATCACGAGTTCGCCGATGTGGCGGTGTCCGAGCTGCGCGGATACCGCTATATCGGCGAGATGGTGTCGATCATGAATGCGCCGCTACGACGTGGTCGATCACCAGGTGGGCGGCGCCGGTGATGCCGATGTCCTGGCCGGTGGCGACCCGCTCGATGAGCAGGGTCTGGGTGGCCAGCGGGAGGCACCGCTCGTAGAGGGTGGCCCGCATGCTGGCCAGCAGCGGCTCACAGTCGGCGAGCCGACCACCGATGGCGACCACCTGCGGGTTGAAGAAGTTGACCACGACGGCCAGGATCTCGCCGATGGCTCGGCCGGCCTGTCGGGCGAGCGCCGTGGCGTGGCGGTCGCCGTCGTCGATCAGGCGGATCACACCGGTCAGGTCGGAGACCGGTATGCCCTGGTCGCGTAGCGCGGTGACCAGGGCCGCGCCGCTGGCCACCGCCTCCAGGCAACCGGCGTTGCCGCAGGTGCACGGTGGCGCGGGGTCCGCCACGACCCGGCAGTGGCTGATGTCCCCGGCCGCCCCCTGCGCGCCTCGGTGCAACCGTCCACTGGAGATCACACCGGAGCCGATCCCGGTGCCAGCCTTGATGTAGACGGCGTGGTCCAACTCGGAATGAGCGGTGCGGTGCGCGCCGAGTGCCATCAGGTTGGCGTCGTTGTCCACGATGACCGGCACGTCGACCCGGCCGGCGCAGAACGCGGCGACGTCGAAGCCGTTCCAGCCGGGCATTCGGGACGGGCTGACGATCCGTCCGGTGGCGTGCTGCACCGGACCGGGAATGCCGATGCCGAGACCTCGCAGCGCGCCCGCAGCGCCGTCGGCCGTCGTCGAGCCGGTCGATGGCGAGGCGACGCCGGAGGCCGTCGAGGCACTGGAAGGGGCAGCCAACGCGGCGACCTCGGCCAGCAGCGCGCCGAGCACCTGCTCCGGGCCGTCCTCGATGCGGACCGGCAGGGTGCGGCCCTGGACCACCCGTCCGGAGAGATCAAGTGTGCCGACGCGTGCGTGATGTGCGCCGAGGTCGATGGCGCCGACCACGGCCCCGCCGGTCGGCACGGCCAGTTGGCGGGGTCGTCGCCCACCCCGGGACCGTCCGGCGCCGGTCTCCTCCAGCAGCCCCTGGTTGATCAACGCCTCGACTCGCTGGGAGACCGTCGAGGGGGACAGACCGGAGAGGCGGGACAGGTCGGCCCGACTAACGGCCGCACCGGTGGCCACCCAGCGCAGTAGCTCCCGGGGGCCGCCCCGGAGGACATCGCGTGGCGCCTCGTCAATCGTCACGTCAGCTTCTTAGCACCCGGAGTTTGTTCAAGCAACCGGTTGACTTAGTTTGCTGGCTACCTTTAGATGGCGCTGTTGGTTCGATATGAAGCTGGCTTAGTTTTGTAGTCGAAGAAAGTGAGGCCGCCTGGTGGCACCGGAGACGACGGGTGCGGACCGACCGATGGTGTCGGTACGCGGCCTGCACAAGTGGTTCGGTCCGCTGCACGTGCTCAAGGACATCGACCTCACGGTGGCCGCGGGCGAGGTGGTCGTCGTGGTCGGGCCGTCCGGCTCGGGCAAGTCAACCCTGTGCCGCTGCCTCAACCGGCTGGAGACGGCCGGACAGGGCAGCATCGAGATCGACGGTGAGCCACTGCCGGCCGAGGGCCGCGCGCTGGCCCGGCTGCGCGCCGACGTCGGCATGGTCTTCCAGTCCTTCAACCTCTTCGGCCACAAGACGGTGCTGGACAACATCACCCTCGGCCCGACCCGGGTCCGCAGGGTCGCCCGGCCCGAGGCGCGTCAGCAGGCCATGGCCCTACTGGAGCGCGTCGGAATCGCCGACAAGGCGAACCACCACCCGGCCCAGCTCTCCGGTGGGCAGCAGCAGCGGGCGGCAATCGCCCGGGCCCTGGCGATGCAACCGAAGGTGCTGCTCTTCGACGAGCCGACCTCGGCCCTCGACCCGGAGATGGTCAACGAGGTGCTCGACGTGATGGTCTCCCTCGCCGCCGAGGGGATGACCATGATCGTGGTCACCCACGAGATGGGCTTCGCCCGCCGCGCCGCCGACCGGGTCGTCTTCATGGACGACGGCCGCATCGTCGAATCCGGTGCCCCCGACGACTTCTTCGCAGCTCCGCGTACCGAGCGGGCCCGCGACTTCCTTTCCAAGATCCTCCAGCACTAGCCCCCAACGGGAGGGTGTCATGTCAATCCTCAAGATGAACTTCACCGGGCGGCGCTCGCTCGCCCTCACCGCCACCGCCGTGGCGGTGGCCCTTGCCGCGACCGGCTGTGGCGGCGACAGCGGCAGCAGCGCTCCGACGCTGCCCGGCAACCCCGGTATGGGCGGCGACGGCGTCATCGCCCAGTCGGTGTACGACGCCGCCCCGGTCGCCACCGACGCGGACATTCCGGCGGGCTCGACCATGGAGGCGATCCGCAAGCGCGGCTACCTGAACATCGGCGGATCCCTGGACGCGCCGCTGCTCGGCCAGCAGAACCCGGTCAGCGGCACCATCGAGGGCTTCGACGCCGACATGGCGAAGCTGCTGGCGAAGTACATCATCGGCAAGCCCGAGGTGAAGACGACGACCATCGGCACCCAGACCCGGGAGGCCATGCTCCAGGCCAAGTCGGTGGACGCGGTCTTCCAGACGTACACGATCACCCCGCAGCGGGCCACCCAGATCGCCTTCGCCGGGCCGTACCTCACCTCGGGTCTGGCTGTCGGGGTCCGCAAGGACGACACCGCGATCAAGAGCGTCAAGGACCTCGCCGGCAAGACCGTCATCGTCGGGGCGAACACCCCTGCGGTCACCGCGTTGCCCTCCGCCGCCCCCGGCTCGAAGCAGATCGCCTTCGGCACCGACCCGCAGGCGCTGCAGGCCCTGCTGCAGAAGCGCGGCGACGCGTACGTGCAGGACTTCACGCTGCTCGCCTCGGGCGCCAAGGCCAACCCGGGGATGAAGGTGGTGGGCGAGCCGTTCACCACCGAGGCGTACGGCATCGGCCTCAACCGGGAGGACACGCAGTTCAAGGAGTTCGTCAACAACTGGCTCAAGAAGATCCAGGCCGACGGCACGTGGGCGAAGGTCTGGGAGGGCACCCTCGGCTCGGTGGTAGAGGGTGGGGCGCCGACCCCGCCAGCCCTCGGTTCCGCCGACGGCTCCTGAGCGACCTCCCGTACCGATGGACGCCCTCACCGCCCACCTGAGCGAGTTTGGCCACGGCCTGGTCACGACGGTCGAACTGACCGTCGTGACCACCGTCGGCGCGATGCTGCTGGGCATCGTCGTGGCCACCCTGCGAATCGCCCCCGTACCGCTGCTGCGCGCCATCGGCACGGCGTACGTCGAGGTGTTCCAGAACCTGCCGTTGCTGGCCCTCCTGGTGCTCTTCGTCTTCGCGTTGCCGACCATCGGCATCACGTTCCCGTTGTTCACCTCCGCCGCGATCGTCATCGCCGTCTACGAGGGGGCGTACCTGGCCGAGGCGATCCGCGCCGGGATCAACACCGTCGGGGTCGGCCAGGCCGAGGCGGCCCGGGCCATCGGGCTCACCTTCGGGCAGTCCCTGCGGCACGTGATCCTGCCGCAGGGACTGCGGGCGGTGATCCAGCCGATCGGCAACATCTGCATCGCGCTGCTGATGAACACCTCACTGGCCGCCGCCGTCGGCGTGGTCGAGCTGACCCAGGCGGCCAACAACGTGAACCTGGTCGAGGCTCAGCCGATCGCCGTCTTCACCGGCGCGGGCCTCGCCTACATGCTGCTGGCGCTGATCATCGGTCAGGTCACCGGCCTGCTCGAACGAAGGCTGGCGATCGTCCGATGAACAAGACGCAACAGATCCTCTTTGACGAGCCCGGCCCCCGTGCCCGGCGACGGATCCGGATCGCCACCGTGCTGGGCGCCGTTCTCCTGGCCGGTGCCCTGGTCGCGGCCGTCTACCAGTTCGCCAGCCACGGCGAGTTGGCCGCCGCCCGGTGGGAACCGTTCACCACCTGGCCCATCTGGCGGTACCTGCTCAACGGCCTGTGGGCCACGCTGCGCGCCGCCGCCGCGACAGCCGTGCTCAGCTCCGCGCTCGGGTTGCTGCTGGCGCTCGGCCGGCTGTCGACGCATCGACCGTTGCGCTGGCTGGCCGGCGCGTACGTGGAGATCTTCCGGACCGTTCCCACGTTGCTGCTGATCTACGTGACGCTGTTCGCCCTGCCGCAGTACGGGATGAACTTCCCGCTCTTCTGGAAGCTCGTGGTGCCGCTGGTGGTCTCCAACTCGGCGGCGTTCGCGGAGATCTTCCGGTCCGGCATCCTGGCCCTGGACCGTGGGCAGACCGAGGCGGGCCTCGCGATCGGGCTGCGCCGCGGGCAGGTGATGGCGCTGGTGGTCCTGCCACAGGCGCTGCTCCAACTCGCCCCGTCCCTGGTCAGCCAGCTGGTCGGGCTACTCAAGGACACCTCGCTCGGCTTCGTCGTCAGCTACACCGAGCTGCTCTACAGCGGGCAGGTGCTCTCCTCGTACACCCACCTGCTGATCCAGACGTTCCTGGTGGTGGCGCTGATCTACCTCGTGGTCAACGCCTCGCTGTCGAAGTTCGCCCGCGTACTCCAAGCCCGCAACAATCGAGGGACAAGAACCCGGTGACCATTTTCCGCTACGCCGAGCTGGCTCGGGTCGTCCGCAACGGCTTCGTTGAAAGCAGGCACTACGGCAGTGTCGTCGTACTCGCCCCGGACGGCGAGGTCGCCCTCGCCGCCGGCGTACCCGACGAGCCGGTGCTCCCCCGCTCCACCCTGAAGCCGGTGCAGGCGTTGGCCTGTCGGGTCGCCGCGGGTGACGAGCTGACCGGCCCGGCGCTGGCGCTCGCCGCCGGCAGCCACACCGGCGACGACCGGCACGTCGAGGTCGTCCGGGCGATGCTGGCCGGGGCCGGTCTGACCGAGGACGCGCTCGGCTGCCCGGTGGACTGGCCGGAGGACGAAGCGACCCGGGACCGGCTGATCCGCGCCGGCGGACAGCGCGACCGGATCCGAATGAACTGCTCCGGCAAGCACGCCGCGATGCTCGTCGCCTGCGTCGCGCAGTCCTGGAACACCCACGACTACCTCGACCCGGACCACCCGCTCCAGCGGGAAACCGCCGCCGCCGTCGCCCGGCTGGCCGGCACGCCGATCGCGCACCACGCGGTCGACGGCTGCGGCGCACCGCTGTTCGGTCTGCCGCTGACCGGCCTGGCCCGCACGTTCCAGGCGCTGGTCACCGCGCCTGCCGGCAGCGACGAGGCGCTTGTCGCGCAGGCCATGCGCCAACACCCGGAGTACGTCGGCGGCTGGCACGGGCACCCCAACACCGACCTGATGCGGGCGCTGCCCGGCGTCCTCGCCAAGGGCGGAGCCGAGGGCGTGCTCGCGGTGGCCGCACCGGACGGTCACGCGGTGGCGGTGAAGGCGATCGACGGTTCACCCCGCGCCACCACCGCCATCGCCCTCGCCGCCCTCGACGCCGTCGGCGTACCGGTCGGTGGGGCCGACGCGCTGCGCCAGGTGCCGGTGCTCGGCGGCGGCGTACCGGTCGGCGCCGTCACCGCCGTCATCGACTGGACTGCGGCATCGTCTCGCACGTCTCGCACGGAAAAGGAAGAGTCATGAACACATTCGAGATCTGCATCGACAGCGTCGAAGGGGCGGTTGCCGCCGAGGAGGCCGGCGCCGACCGGGTGGAGCTGTGCTCCGCGCTCTTCGACGGCGGGTTGACCCCCAGCCTGGGCACCATCGAGACGACCCTGCGCGCCGTCACCCGGATCCGGGTGCACGTGATCGTCCGGCCCCGGGCCGGCGACTTCATCTTCTCGCCGTTCGAGATCGAGGCGATGGAGCGGGACGTACGGGCGGCGGTGGCGGCCGGCGCGCACGGCATCGTGATCGGCGCGCTGACCGCCGAGGGTGACGTCGACGTACCGACCACCCGTCGGCTGATCGCCGCCGCCGGCGACGCCAGCATCACCTTCCACCGTGCGTTCGACATGACCCGTGACCCGCACGCGGCGCTGGAGCAGCTGATCGAGTTGGGTGTGCAGCGGGTGCTCACCTCGGGTCAGGAGGTCAGCGTGCTGGAGGGTGCTCCGCTCATCGCCGACCTGGTGCGCCGGGCCGCCGGGCGGATCATCATCATGCCGGGTGGCGGCATCACCCCGCGCAACATCGCCCGGATCGTCGAGGCGACGGGCGCCGACGAGTACCACTTCGCGGCTCTGGTCAGCTCGGACAGCCCGGCCGTGCACCGCAACCCGGCACCGCTGATGGGCGGCAGCCTGAACCGCCCCGAGTACGAGCGGTCGGGCACCTCCGGGGCCCTGGTCGGCCAGGTGCTCGCCGCCGCCCGCGCCTGATCGGTCGCGCTCCCGGCGCGTTGATCGCGCTCGATCCACGATGTAGTGGCCTTCCCGACTGGGGAGGCCACTACTTTCATGTTCGAGCGCGATCATGGGTCTTCGGCAGCTCACGCCAGGTTGGGTTGTACGACCCGGCCCCACGATCTTGCACTTTCCGTGCCGACACAACGGGCATCCCACCCATATCGACAACCGAAACTGCAAGATCGAGGCTTACCTCGCGCGCTGAGTGGTGCGCGATCTCAGCCGACGTCGTTGACGCAGCGCAGCACCGGGCGGGCGGTCAGCGCAGCCTCGTCCAGCAACTCGTCGGCCTGCACGATGAACGTCGTCGACTCGCCCGGCAGCAGGGTGACCAGGGCCTTGTCGACGGACGCCGACGGGTCCAACCGGTCCGGGAAGAGCGTCAGGTCGCGCAGCACCGTGCCGGCCGTGACCCGGACCCGCTGCCCACCGTCGAACGGCTCGACCGTCGCGTCCCACGCCGCCGCCGGCCAGTCCACGTCCCGGTCCTCGGCGAAGAACCACAGGGCGCGCTGGGCGGTGGCACCGGCCTCCGCGACCAGCAACTCGCGTCGCCCCTCGTCCGGCCGCGCCAGGTCAGCCGGCAGCGCCAGCACCACCGAGGAGTACGCCGGGACGTCGAGGTCGACCGAGGTCTTCGCCCTCGGCTCCCCGGTGAGCGTGAACCGGGTGACCGCAGTCGGCGCGGTCCATGCCTCGGCGGTCTCGTTGACCGCGACCAGGGCGAGGCCGCCGTCGCGGGGCTGCACGGTGAGCAGCCGATCGGCGTACGCGTGGCGCAGCGCGTACCACAGGGGTTTGCGACGACCGTCGCCGTCGACGGCGGACCAGGAGGTGACCGGCCAGCAGTCGTTGAGCTGCCAGACGATGGTGCCCGCGCAGACGCCCCGGTGTGAGCGGAAGTGCTCGACCCCGAGTTGGATCGCTCGGGCCTGGTTGAGCTGCGTCAGGTAGTGCCAGTCGTCGAAGTCCGCCGGGGCGGGCAGGTGCGCGTCGAGGCCCCGCTGGAGCTTGGCGTCGCCGTCGGCCGCCTTCTGGTGGTGCGCCATGCCCGGTGAGTCGTGCGCCAGGGGTTCGTCGCTGAGCGTCCGGCGGAGGGTCGCGTACGCCGGTGGGGCCTGGTAGCCGAACTCGGCGACGAAGCGCGGCACGTACTCCCGGTACCTGGTGTAGTCGTCGGTGTTCCACACGTCCCAGATGTGGGTGGTGCCGTGCGCCGGGTCGTTGGGGTGGATCGCCTCGGAGCCCGACCAGGGGCTGCCCGGCCAGTACGGGCGGGTGGGGTCGAGTTCACCGACGATTCGGGGCAGCACGTCGAGGTAGTAGCCGCGCCCCCAGGTACGCCCCGCGAGGTCCTGCTGCCAGTCCCAGTCGTGCCAGCCCCAGATGTTCTCGTTGTTGCCGGTCCAGAGCACCAACGACGGGTACGGCGCCAGCCGGGTCACCTGCTCGGCGGCCTCGGCGGCCACCTCGGAGCCGAACGGTTCCTCCTCCGGGTAGGCCGCGCAGGCGAAGAGGAAGTCCTGCTGGACGAGCAGCCCACGCTCGTCGGCGAGGTCGTAGAAGTCGGCCGACTCGTACCGGCCGCCGCCCCAGACGCGCAGCATGTTGACGTTGGCCGCGATGGCCTGGTCGAACCGCTCGGCCAGCCGGTCCCGGGTGATCCGGGTGGGGAACACGTCGTCCGGGATCCAGTTGACCCCGCGGACGAAGACGGGAACGTCGTTGACCGACAACGCGAACGGGGTCCCGTGTTCGTCCGCGGTGGTGTCCAGTCGCACCGAGCGGAAGCCGATCCGGTGCGACCAGGCGTCGAGGGCGTCGCCGTCCGGCCCGTGCAGGGTCACCTCGATCGGGTGGCGCATCTGCTCGCCGTACCCCCGGGGCCACCAGAGCGCGGGCTCGCGGACGGTGAGGGTCAGCACGGCGGTGCGCTGCCCGGCCGGGATGACCACGTCGGCGCTGGCGCCGGCGACGTCCGCCCGGACGGTCAGCGGGACGTTCGCGGCCCGCTCGACCTCGACGTGCAGCTCGACCTGGCCGTCGCGGCCGTCCATCGTGACCAGTGGGCGGACGGTGGCCAGTCGGGCGGTGGACCAGGCGTGCAGGCTGATGTCCTGCCAGATGCCGGCGGTGACCAGGGTCGGCCCCCAGTCCCAGCCGAAGTTGCAGGCCATCTTGCGGATGAAGTGGAACGGCTCCGGGTAGGCGTTGGGCCGGTCACCGAGCCGCTCCTGCTGCGCCTCGGCGTAGCGGTACGCGGAGTCGAACGTGATGGCCAGCTCGTTGTCGCCGTCGCGCAGCACCGACCGGACGTCGAACCGGTAGCCGCGGTGCATGTTCTCGGTGCGGCCGACCTCGACACCGTTGACGGTGAGCGTGGCCACGGTGTCCAGGCCGGCGCAGACCAGGTCGACCCGGTCGTGGTGCCCGGTCGGGCGCCGGAAGCTCGTCCGGTAGTGCCAGTCGGTGCGCCCGATCCAGGCCAGCGCCACCTCGTTGTCGTCGAGGTAGGGGTCGGGGATCAACCCGGCGTCGAGCAGGTCGGTGTGCACACAGCCGGGCACGGTCGCCGCCACGGCCTGCCCGGCAATCTCGGCCGGCACCTGCGGTCCGGGTGCCGCACGCAGGGTCCAACCGTCGTAGAGTGCCTGTCGGCTCAACACTTCACCGCACCTTATGCATCGAAAAACGTTGACTGAACCGGATAAGCTAAGCCACCGTACGGTTCGGAATCCGGACGGTCAACGGCCAGAGAGCGAAGGAGCACGCCGGTGAAGCGGCCGACCATCGCCGACGTCGCCCGGCACGCCGGGGTGTCCAAGGGTGCCGTGTCGTACGCGCTGAACGGGCAGCCCGGGGTCTCCGAGGCCACCCGGCAGCGCATCCTGGCCATCGCCACGGAGATCGGGTTCAGCCGCAGCAGCGCTGCCCGCGCCCTGTCCGCCGCCACCGCCGGGGCGGTCGGTCTGGCCCTGTGCCGACCGGCCCGGATACTCGGCATCGAGCCGTTCTTCATGGCGCTGATCAGTGGCGTCGAGGCCGAACTCTCCGCCCGCTCGTACGCGCTGACCCTCCAGGTGGTGGCCGACCCCGACGCGGAGATCGCGGTCTACCGGCGCTGGTGGGGCGAACGTCGGGTGGACGGGGTGCTCGTCTGCGACCTGCGCACCGACGACCGGCGCATCCCCGCACTCGAGCAGTTGCAACTGCCGGCGGTGGTGATCGGCGGGCCCAGTGGCACGGGTGACCTGGGCAGTCTCTGGTCCGACGACGAGGCCGCGTTGACCGAGACGGTGGAATACCTGGTCGCGCTCGGGCACCGGCGGATCGCCCGGGTCGCGGGCCTGGCCGACCTGCGGCACACCGAGATCCGTACCGACGCCTTCGCCGCGCTCTGCCAGCGGCTCGGCCTGGTCGACGCGGTCACCGTCTGGTCGGACTACACCGGCGAGGAGGGTGGCCGGGCCACCCGCCGACTGCTCAGCTCGGCCCACCGGCCCACCGCGGTCGTCTACGACAACGACGTGATGGCCATCGCCGGGCTCTCCGTCGCCCAGGAGATGGGGCTCACCGTGCCCGGCGATCTGTCCATCGTGGCCTGGGACGACTCGCCGCTGTGCCGCCTGGTGCATCCGCCGCTGACCGCGCTGGGCCGGGACATCCCGGCGTACGGCGCGCACGCCGCCCGGCAACTGCTCGCCGTCATCGCCGGGCAGCCGGCGAGCCGGGTGCAGGACGAGACGCCACAGCTCACACCCCGGGGCAGCACCGCGCCGCCCCGGGAGAGGTGAACCGGTTCATCTCTCCCGCTCAGCGGGACGCCGAGGGAAACTCCTCGAAGTACGCCTCGACCCGCTCGGCCGTCGCCGGGCGGGCCAGTGCGAACCCCTGCCCGTACCGGCAACCACCCCGGCGTGCCCCCTCGACCTGGGTCGACGACTCCAGCTCCTCGGCGACGATCTCGACGCCCAACCGCTCGCCGACGTTGACCACCACGTCGATCAGCGGTGGCTGCCCGTCCGGCCGTGCGCCCACCAACTCCGGGCCGACCTTGAGCAGGTCGATCGGCAGGCGGCGGAGCTGCGCCAGCGAGGCGTGCTCGGGCCGGAAGTCGTCCAACGCGGTGCGTACGCCCAGCGACCGCAGCCCGGCCAGTCGGGCCACCACGGTCGGCAGGTCACCCGCGACCCTCGGCTCGCTCACCTCCACCACGAGCCGCTCCGGCGGCACCCCGTACGCGGCCAGCACCGCCGCGGCCCGCTGAACGAAGTCGGGGGTGGTCAACTCGCGGGTCGTGACGTTGACCGCCATCCACAACTCCCGTACGCCCGCCGACCAGTTGGACAACTGCCGGCAGGCCCGGTCCAGTACCCACCATTCCAGCTCGCCGACCAGGTCCAGGTCCTCGGCGACCGGCAGCAACTCGGCCGGGAGCACCGTGCCGAGCACCGGGCTCCGCCAACGCAGCAACGCCTCCGCGCCCACCGGCTGCCCGTCAGCCAGGTCGAGCACCGGCTGGTACACCAGATCCAGCTCGCCACGCGCCACCGCACCGGGCAGTTCCCGTTCCAGGTCGAGCCGGCGAACGAGCTGTTCCTCCAGGAACGCGTCGTACCACTCGACCCGGTCCCGGCCCAGTTGCACGGCCCGTCGTCGGGCCAGCTCGGCCTGACGGAGCACGTCCGCCGGCCGGTCCCCGCTCACCTCGGCCAACCCGATGCTGGTCTGCACGCGCAGCACCGACCCGGCGAGCTGGTAGGGCGGGGCGAGCGCGCTCAGCAGCCGGTTGCCCAGCGCGTACGCCAGCACCGGGCCGGCGGCGGTGACCACGGCGAAGCCGGCACCCGTGCACCCGGTGACCAGGTCGTCGGAGGCGACGACCGCACGGGCCCGGTGCACCGCCTCGGCCAGCACGTCCTCCCGAGCGGTCGGGCCGATCCCGTCGGTGCCGTGCAGGTCCACCAGCAGCAGCGCGCCGGACGGCGCCGGCACGTCGCCGATCGTGGCGAGGGCGTCCAGCAGTGCGGCCCGGTCGCCGGGCGGACCGCCGCCCGCGACGGGCCGCCGGTCGTGCGCCGACCAGCCGGCACCGGCATCCGGCGACCAGGTCGAGCCGGGCCCGTTGGCGGTGACCGGGCCGAACAGGTCACCGCCACGGCCGGGCTGGCCGTGCGCGAGCTGCGCAAGTGGTGGAGCCGACGTGCCCAGCGAGCGCGGTTGCGCCGCGTGGCGGTGCCGGAGGGCGCTGCCGGCGGGTCGGCGATGTGCGGCTCGCCGTTCGGCGGCGGGCGTGTCACCGGCCCGAAGCAGTTCGCGCAGCACCAGGGGCGGCACCGCCGCCAGGGCCAACAACACGCTCGTCCGATCCGTTGCGCGGCCGGCGCTCAGGTGCAGACCCGCCGCCAGCAGTAGGACCGCCGCCGGGAGCACCGACCGGGGCCAGGCCCGAGCGATCGGATCCGCCGGCCCCGGGTCACCCGCCTCCGCCGCGTCGGTCGCACCCACCGCGACGAGCAGCATCCCGAACACCAGCGGGGGTACGGCCAGCAGGGTCACCCGCCCGGCCGTCGACGGCAGTGTGGCCAGCAACACCAGCCCACCCAGGGTGAGCAGGACGCCGCCTCGACATACCGACGCTGGAGAGCGTCGCCGTGGCCCCGCAAAGGCGTTGAGCACGGCCATACCCAGCCCGCCCAGCGCCAACGCGGCGACCAGCCGGACCGTGACCGGCGGGCCGTCCCGGGGCAGCAGCAACCAACCGGCGAGAGCCAGCCCGACGGCCGGGCCGGTCGACTCGACCAGCCAGCGCAGCCGGACCCCGGCCGACGGTCGCGTCCGGCCGGGAAGCAGGCACAGCCCGGTCACGGCGAGGGCCGCCACGAGCAGTGACCCGACCAGCACGGCCGAGGTGTGCCCACCGTCGGACAGGGGCAGCACGACGGCGGTCAGACCGGCCACCACCACCGCCGCGTCGAGCAACACGCCCGCCACCCGCGGTGCCGGATCGGTGCAGTGCCGGGAGGCCAGCCGGGCCAGCCGCACCCCGGCGAGCGTGGCGCCAGCGCCAGCGGCCAGCGCGATCACCACCGGGGTCGGGACCAGGTCGGCGGCACCGGCGAGGAGGAGCAGCGCCACCGCCGTGGACGTGGCGGTCTCCGGTGCCATCCGGCGGGGGACGAGGACGCGGAACGGGTACGCGAGGAGCACAGCGGTCGCCTTCGTGAGGGGGCACGGGGGCGGTGCGACGGTGCAAGACATCGGACTTTGCTGATCCGCTGTCCAATAAACTGGCAACGATCGACGGCAGGATCGGTTACGTGCCGGTCACCCGGTGAAGGCAACGACCCGTGTCACTGTACGACGCGCCGCACCCTGCTGGCACCGCCCGCCGCCAGCCGGGCCAGGCGAGGGTGGGATCATCGGAGGGTGAGTAAGCCCGACACGGTCCGCTTCCGGTACAACCAAGCCATCCTGGTCGCCGCGGTCATCGCCTTCATCGGTGCCCTGCCGCTGGCCAACGCCCGGGGCTACCTGCTGCCGGTGCTGCTCGTCCCGCTCGCCGTCGCGCTGTGGGCCTGGCGGGCGGGCACCGACGCCGACGCGCGGGAGCTACGCGTACGGGCTTTGGTCGGGCAACGCCGGATCAACTGGGACCACGTCCTGGAGCTGACCACCGACCAGCGCGGACGGGCGGTCGCCCGACTCGACGACGGCCAGCAGGTCAACCTGCCGGCCGTCCGCAGCGTGGACCTGCCCCGCCTGGTGTCGGCCACCGGCCAGGCACTGCCGGACAACGCGGCCGAGGCACCCGGTCAGTAGCCGTCGACCACCGTGTTGATCAGTGGCTGCCCGGCGGCGAACCGGCGTACCTGGTCACCGACCAGTCGGTAGGCCCGCGGCAGCATGCCTCGCACCGTCCCAGCCACGTGCGGGGTGAGCAGCACGTTCGGCATCGCCCAGAGCGGCGAGTCGACGGGCAGCGGCTCCGGGTCGGTGACGTCCAGCGCGGCCGAGATCCGACCGGTGCCCAACTCGGCGACGAGAGCCTCGGTGTGGGCCACCGGCCCCCGGGCGGCGTTGACCAGCAGCGCCCCGTCCGGCATCGCGGCCAGGAACTCCTTGTCGATCAGGCCACGGGTCTGGTCGGTGAGCGGCACCAGCACCACCACCACGTCCGCCTCGGGCAGCAGCCGGGGCAACTCCTCGACGGCGTGCACCCCCTGCTCCGGGCGGGCCGTCCTCGCGACCAGGGTGAAGCTCACCTCGAACGGGGCGAGTCGGTTCCGCACCGCGGTGCCGATCGAACCAGCACCGATGATGAGGACCCGCTTACCGGTCAGCTCGTCGGTCGGGGTGTTCCCCTCGTTCGCCCAGCGCCGTTCGGCCTGCGCACGGGCGAACGCCGGGAACGCCCGCAGCTGAGCGAGGATCGCGGTGACGACCCACTCGGCGGTGGACGGGTCGTGCACGCCCCGTGCGTCGCAGAGCGTGACACTCGGCGGCGTCCGGCCGGCCCAGGCATCCGCCCCGGCGGAGAGCAACTGCACCACCGCAAGGTCGGGCAGCTCACGCAGCAGGGCCGTCGCGTCCGTGCCGCCGAGGAACGGTGGCACCCAGACGCGGACGTCGGCGACCTCCGAGGGCAGCCGGTCGGCGTGTTCGAACACCTCCACCGTCACGTCGGGGGGCAGCTCGCCCATGAGGTTCAGGCCGGCCTGGTGCGGAATCCATACCTTCACGTCAGCCGACGATAGTCCCCGACGGCGCGGCCGGCGCGGGCACGGCCGCGAACCGGCGTCCCGGGGGATGGCGCGCGGAGCCGGGGCGGGCGAGACTCAGCACACCGACGTTCGACCCGGGCCTGGACGAGGTATAACGAAGGGTCGGAGGGCCGGTCGGCCTCCGCCCCAGCAGACAGGTGCTCGATGACCGACGGCTCCCCCGCCACCGCCCGGCCTCCGATCGCCCCACCTGCGGCGCTCACCGACCCGGAGCGGCTGCGCGCGCTCGCCGACACCGGGCTGGAGGCCGCCCCGGACGAGGCGTTCGACCGGTTCGCCCGTCTGGTCAGCGATCTGCTGGACGTGCCGGTCGCGCTGGTCTCCCTGGTCTCCGCCGACCGGCAGTTCTTTCCCGGCGCGGTCGGGTTGCCGGAGCCCTGGTCGGAGCGCCGGCAGACCCCGCTGAGCCACTCGTTCTGCCAGCACGTGGTGGACATCGAAGCGCCGATGGTGCTGCCGGACGCCCGCCTCTACCCCCGCGTGCGGGACAACCTGGCCGTCGAAGGCCTCGGCGTGGTCGCGTACGCCGGGATGCCGCTGACCGACCTCGCCGGGCGGGTGCTCGGCTCGCTCTGCGCCATCGACAACAAACCTCGCGCGTGGAGCGCCGCGCAACTGCGGACACTGGCCGACCTGGCCGCCGCCTGCTCGTCGGAGCTGCGACTGCGGATCGCGCTGGACGGCGCACAGGAGGCCCGGCGGCGGGTCGTGCAGGCGCACGAGCGACTGGAACTGCTGGCCGGGGTGAGCGAGACGCTGGCCGGCACCCTGGACGTGGGCACCGCGCTGCACCGGCTCGCCGCCGCCATGGTGCCGCTGCTCGCGGACTGGTGCCTGCTCACCCTGATCGGGCCGACCGGCCTGCCCCGCGAGGTGGTCTCGGTGCACCGCGACCCGGCCCGCGCGGCGGACGTCGACCGCTTCGGTGAGCTGCTGCGCACCGGGCTGAGCCCGGAGTCGAGCATCCGGGCGGTGCTCCGGACCGGCCAGCCCCGGCTCGGCAGCGTCGCGTCCCTGGCCGACGTGACGAGGGGCACCACCCACCCGGAGATGGCCTCCATCGCCGGTCGGCTCGGCATCGCCTCCTACCTGAGCGTGCCGGTGCGCGGCGTCGGCGGCACCGTGCTGGGAGCGATCACCCTGGTCAACGGCGGCCAACGTCAACAGTTCGACGACCGCGACCTGCTCACCGCGGTCGACATCGGCCGCCGGGCCGGCCAGGCCGTCGGCAACAGCTCGATGTACGGCGAGCAGCGGCACGTCGCCGAGGTCCTGCAACACAGCATGTTGCCGAGGCTGCCGGTCGTAGGGCAGCTGGAGCTGGCCGCCCGCTACCAGCCGGCCGCCGACCGCGTGGAGGTGGGCGGTGACTGGTACGACGCCTTCGTCCAGCCCGACGGCGACGTGATCGTGGCGATCGGGGACGTGGCCGGGCACGACATCGAGGCAGCCGCGACCATGGGCCAGCTGCGCAACCTCGTACGGGGCAACGCCTTCGGCCGGCCGGACGCGGTCGGGGCGCTGCTGAGCAACCTCGACGGCGCGATCCGTGGCCTGCGGCTGCCGATCGCCGCCACCGCGACGCTGGTCCGGATCTGTCCGCAGGTCGCCGGCGTCCACGAGGTGACCTGGTCCAACGCCGGGCACCCGCCGGCCCTGGTGGTCCGCGTCGGCGGGACGGTGGAGGCCCTCGAGGCGGCACCGGAGCCGCTGCTCGGCCTGGCCCGGCCCTCGCCGCGGACCAGTCAGTCGACCAACCTGGCCACCGGCGACACTCTGCTGCTCTACACCGACGGGCTGATCGAGCGGCGGGACCGGTCCATCGACGAGGGGTTGGCCGAGCTGGTGGGCCGGCTGACCGGCGTCGACACACTCCCCCTCGACGAGGTGTGTGACCTGCTGCTCGCCTCGATCGGTCACCGCGAGGACGACACCGCGCTGCTGGCCGTACGGGCACGGTGAGCGGTCCACCGGCCGGGGGTCGCCGGCACCGGTCGGATCCGACGGGCTCGGCCGGGCCGTCCGGCGGGCTACGCTGGGCCGGGTGAGAGCCCGTCCCCCGTACCCTCGCGTCCCTCGCCTCCGGGTGGCCCTCGCGGCGTCGTGCGCGGCGCTGTTGTTCACCGCGGGTTGCAGCTTCGGCGAACCGGAGCCCGACCCGGCCGGCGAGCCGCCCAACCTGCCGACCCCGTCCGCGTCGGCGAACCCCGGCGGCGCCGGCCAGCAGGCGGTGGCGACGGTGCTCGCCAAGGGTCTACGGGTGCCCTGGGGCATCGCCTTCCTGCCGGACGGTGGCGCGCTGGTCACCGAACGGGACAACGGCCGGATCGTGCAGGTCGGCCCCGAGTCCGGGCCGGACGGGCTGCGGGTCCGCCCGGTGCAGACGATCCCCGACGTGGCGGCTGCTGGCGAGGGTGGCCTGCTCGGCATCGCCGTCTCCCCCGCCTACGCCCGAGACAAGACGGTCTTCGTCTACTACACCGCCGAGCAGGACAACCGGGTCGCCCGGCTGCAGCTTGGCGGGCAGCCCACCCCGATCCTCACCGGCATCCCCAAGGCCAGTGTGCACAACGGCGGCGGGTTGGGTTTCGGCCCGGACGGGCAGCTCTACGTCAGCACTGGTGACGCCGGTCAGCGTCCCCTCTCGCAGGACGTGAAGAGCCTCGGCGGCAAGATCCTGCGGATCACCCCGGACGGCAAGCCCGCCGCGGGCAACCCGTACCCCGGTTCTCCGGTCTGGTCGTTGGGTCACCGCAACGTGCAGGGCTTCACCTGGGACGCCGCCAAGCGGATGTACGCCGTCGAGTTCGGCCAGAACACCTGGGACGAGATCAACCAGATCACCAAGGGCGGCAACTACGGCTGGCCGGACGTCGAGGGGCGAGCCGACGACAAACGTTTCACCGACCCGATCACCCAGTGGGGGACCGCGGACGCGTCCTGCTCCGGTCTGGCGTCGACGGACCGTCTGCTGGTCACCGGCTGCCTGCGCGGCAAGCGCCTCTGGGTGATGGAGCTGACCGACACCGGCACGCTGCTCGGTCAGCCCAGTGAACTGCTCAGCAACCGGTACGGCCGGCTGCGCGCGGTGGCCGCGGCGCCGGACGGATCGCTCTGGGTGAGCACCTCCAACCATGACGGGCGGGGCAACCCGGCGGGCGACGACGACCGGCTCCTGCGGGTGGTCTTCGCCGGCGGTGACGGCGGCCGCAGCTGACGTTCGTCACCATCCGTTCAGGTTTACCAAGATCTTCCGACGGGCAGGTCAGACTTTCAGCATGGACGGGCAGCGCGACGAGCAGCACGACGACGGTGACCGGGACGACCCGGTGACCGGCGACGAGCTGCCGCGCCCGGCGCGCTCGCTGGTCGGCCCCGCCGGCCCGCTGCGCCGCATCGGGCTGGTCGTCGCCGTCCTCGCCGTGGCTCTGGCCGGGGCGGTGCTCGGGGTGCTGGCCGGCGGTCAGGTGAGCACCGACATCGGGCCGTTCCGGGCCAACCTCAGCATCACCCCCGCCCGGGACGGCGGCACCACCGTCGACATACCGCCGCTCGGCGCGCTGCTGCTCGACAGCCACGACGGGCCGACCCACCTGACCGTACGGCTGGGAGCACTCGACCAGGGACGCACCGAGGCGCTGATCGACGACCCGGCCAGCATCAGCCGGGCCAGCCAGAGCGCCGTGGAGGACGTCCGCTCCGGCGTGATGCGGCTCGGCCTGCGGACCCTCGGTGCGGCGGTGCTGGTCACCCTGATCCTGGCCGGGCTGATCTTCCGCGACGTCCGGCGGACCGCCTGGGCGGGTGGGCTGGCGCTGCTGGTCACCGCCGGCAGCCTCGGCACGGCGGCGGCCACCCTGCGTCCGCAGGCGATCGAGGAACCACGCTACGAGGGGCTGCTGGTCAACGCGCCAGCCATCGTCGGTGACGCCCGCCGGATCGCCAACGACTACACCAAGTACGCCGAGCAGTTGCAGCGTCTGGTCGGCAACGTCAGCCAGCTCTACACCACCGTCTCGGCGCTTCCGCTGTTGGAGCCGACCCCGGGCACCACCCGGGTCCTGCACGTCTCCGACATGCACCTCAACCCGACCGGCTGGCAACTGATCCGCACGGTGGTGGAGCAGTTCGGCATCGACGTGGTGATCGACACCGGGGACATCACCGACTGGGGCAGCGAGCCGGAGGCCTCCTTCGTCGCCTCGATCGGCCTGCTGAAGAAGCCGTACGTCTTCATCCGGGGCAACCACGACTCCGGCAAGACCGCCGCCGCGGTGGCCCGGCAGCCGAACGCGATCGTGTTGAACAACTCGACGACGAACGTCGCCGGGTTGACCATCGCCGGGATCGGCGACCCGCGCTTCACCCCGGACAAGAACACCTCCCCCGCCGGCAGCGGGTTGACCCAGCAGGTGGCCGACCAGGTGATCGGGGTCGGCGACCAGCTCGCCGCGACGGTTCGCAACTCACCGCGGCCGGTCAACATCGCCCTCGTGCACGACCCGGCGTCGGCCGGGCCGCTCGCCGGCACCTGCCCGTTGGTGCTGGCCGGGCACACCCACGCCCGGCAAGTCTCCAAACTGCCGCAGGCACCAGGTCAGCAGCCCACCACGTTGATGGTGGAGGGCTCCACCGGCGGCGCGGGGCTGCGCGGCCTGGAGGGCGAGAAGCCGACCCCACTGTCGATGAGCGTGCTCTACTTCGACCAGCAGAAGATGCTCCAGGCGTACGACACCATCACCGTCGGCGGCACCGGGCAGGCCCAGGTCAACCTGGAACGACGGCTGGTGGAGAACCCGACCGCCGGCGTCCCCGCCTCGGCCACCCCGACGCCGACCCCGACCCGCTGAACGCGGGCCGGGCGCCGGCGGTCAGCGCAGGGCGATGGCGGCCAGGGCGGCGTTGACGATGCTGCCGGGCAACAGGTCGTGCAGTTCGTACAGCTCGGTGACGCTGCCGGACTGGCCGAACTCGTCCACGCCGAGCGGCACCGCCGGCGCACCGACCGCTGAGCCGAGCCAGGCCATCGCGTGCGACGCGGCGTCGTGCACGGTCACCACCGGCACCCGGTCGGCGAACGCGGACCGCAACGCGCCCGGCACACTCGGCACCGTGGCCGTGCGGACGCCCTGACGCAGGGTGCGCTGCCAGGCCCGGTAGAGCCGGTCCAGCGAGGTCACGTCCACCACGTGCGCGGCGATGCCCTCCTCGGCCAGCTCCGCCGCCGCGGTCAGCACCTCGGGCAGCACCGCGCCGGAGGCGGCCAGTTGCACCACCGGGGCGTCGGCCAGGTGCGGGTACGCCTGATGGGCGTCGACCAACCGGTACGCCCCGGCGACCACCTGCCGGCGCAGCACCGCGTCGCCGAGCCGGGCCCGGGCCGCCTCGAACGGCGCCTGGTCCAGCGGACGGGTGCTCAACCGGAAGTAGTACGCGCCGTCCTCGGCCGGTGCCGCGGTCGCGGCCGGAGCCGGCCCACCGGCGATCTGCCCGAGCGCGTCGCAGAGCAGCCAGTCGAGGCTGGTCGCGTACGCCGGCTCGACGAAGGTCACCCCGGGCAGCTCCAGGCCGACCGACGCGGTGATGGTGGACTGGTGGGCGCCGCCCTCCGGGGCGAGGGTGATGCCGGACGGGGTGCCGGCCACCACGAACCGGGAGCCGGAGTACGTGCCGTAGAGGAACGCGTCGAGGCCCCGCAGCACGAACGGGTCGTAGACCGTGCCCACCGGCAGCAGCGGCTGCCCGGACAGGTCCCAGGAGAGCCCGAGCTGGCCGAGCAGCAGGAACAGGTTCATCTCCGAGATGCCCAGCTCGATGTGCTGCCCAGCGGGGCTCTGGATCCAGCGCAGCATCCGGTCCTCGGTCCAGGAACGCTGCTCGGTGGGGGCGAACACGCCCGTCTTGTTGATGAATCCGGCCAGGTTGGTGGAGGTGGCCACGTCCGGGGCGGTGGTCACCAGGTAACGGCCCACCTCCCGGTCCCGCGCCAGGTCCACCAGCACCCGACCGAACACCTCCTGGGTGGAGATCGGCTTGTTGGCGCGTACCCCTGTGCTTTCCGGGACGGTGACCCCCAGCGCGCGCTCGCGGGGCGCGCGGGACAGCGCCTCGCGGCGGGCGCCGGCCCGGATGCCGGCGGGTGACGCCGGGTCGAGGCGGTCCCACTCGGTCTCGGCGGTCAACCCGTGCGCGGCGCGCAACGTGTCGACCTGCTCCGAGCTGAGCAGCGCGGAATGGTTGCGCGGGTTGCCGGCGATGGGCAGACCCCAACCCTTCACGGTGTACGCGAAGACGACGCTGGGCCGGTCGGTAACGGCGTCACACTGGGCGTACGCGTCCAGCATCGCCTGCAGGTCGTGCCCGCCCAGGTCGGTGACGAGCGGGCGCAACTCCTCGTCGTCGATGCCCGCCACGAAGGCCTCCACCTCGGCCGGCGCACCGTCCAGGAACTGCTTGCGCAACAACGGGCCGTCCAGCCCGAACAGCGACTGGTACTGCTCGTTGGGCATCGCGTCGATCCAGTCGCGCAGCGTCTCGCCACCCGGCCGGGCGTACGCCTCGGCGAGCCGACGGCCGTACTTGACCTCCACGACGTGCCAGCCGGCCGCCTCGAACTGGCCCCGCCACTGGTTGATCCGGATGCCCGGGACCACCCGGTCCAGCGACTGGCGGTTGAAGTCGACGAGCCACATCACGTTGCCCAGCCCGGTGGTGGCGGGGTCGGCGACCGCCTCCCAGATGTTGCCCTCGTCCAGTTCGGCGTCGCCGATCAGCGCCACGAACCGGGAGTGCGGACGGGCCCCGAAGTGCGCGTCGACGTACCGCCGGGTGGCGGCGGCGAAGAGCGGCGCCGCCGCGCCCAGGCCGACCGAGCCGGTGGAGAAGTCCACCTCGTCCGGGTCCTTCGTCCGCGACGGGTACGACTGGAGGCCGCCACGGGCCCGCAGCCGGGGCAGGTAGGAGCGGTCCAGGTTGCCGAGCAGGTACTGGATGGCGTGGAACACCGGGGAGGCGTGCGGCTTGACGGCGACGCGGTCCTCGGCGTCCAGGTGCGCGAACCAGAGCGCGGTCATCGCCGTGACCAGGGAGGCGCTGGACGCCTGGTGACCGCCGACCTTCACACCGTCGCCGGTGGCCCGGTCATGGTTGGCGGCGTCCACGATCCGGGTGGCGAGCCACAGCACCCGCCGCTGGATCTCGTCGAGGACATCGAGGTCGTGCTCGGTCACGGTGGCTCCATCCAGGCGTCGCCGTTGACGCCCTCGCGAGGGGTGCGGGCTGGCCGCGTAGTCGACAGGGGGTTGCGGAAGGCCGCCGCCGGGTCGCGGCGGCGGCCTGCTCCGGGTGGCTCTCTCAGCCCTGGACGCCGAGGCGCTCCAGGATCAGCTCACGCAGGGTCTTCGCGTCGGCCTGACCCCGGGTGGTCTTCATGACCGCGCCAACCAGCGCGCCGACCGCCGCGACCTTGCCGCTGCGGATCTTGTCGGCGATGGCGGGGTTCGCGGCGATCGCCTCGTCCACGGCCACGGTGAGCGCACCGGTGTCCGAGACGACCTCCAGGCCCCGGTTGGTCATGATCTCGGTGGGCGAGCCCTCACCGTCGACCACGCCCTCCAGCACCGTACGGGCCATCTTGTCGTTGAGCTTGCCGGCGTCGACCAGCCCCTGCAGCTCGGCGACCTGGGCGGGGGTGGCCCCGATCTCGGCCAGTTCCACGCCGCTCTCGTTGGCCCGCCGGGACAGCTCACCCAACCACCACTTGCGGGCCGCCGCCGGGGTGGTGCCGGCCGCCACGGTGGCCTCGATCAGCTCGACCGCGCCGGCGTTCAACACCGACTGCATGTCCAGGTCGGACAGGCCCCACTGCTGCTGCAGCCGACGCCGGTGCACCCGGGGCAGCTCCGGCAGGGCGGCCTTCAGCTCGGCTACCCAGGCCGGGTCCGGGGCGATCGGCACCAGATCCGGCTCCGGGAAGTACCGGTAGTCGGTGGCGGTCTCCTTCGAGCGGCCCGGGGTGGTGTCGCCGGTGTCCTCGTGGAAGTGCCGGGTCTCCTGGGTGATCCGGCCGCCCGCGTCCAGCACCGACGCCTGCCGCAGCATCTCCGAGCGGACCGCCCGCTCCACCGACCGCAGCGAGTTGACGTTCTTGGTCTCGGTGCGGGTGCCCCACTCGGCACCCGGCAGGTTGAGCGAGGTGTTCACGTCACAACGCAGCGAACCCTCCTCCATCCGCACGTCCGAGACGCCGAGGGTGCGGATCACGTCCCGCAACTCGGTGACGTACGCGCGGGCCACCTCGGGGGCGAGCGCACCGGTGCCCGGGATGGGCTTGGTGACGATCTCCACGAGCGGGATGCCGGCCCGGTTGTAGTCGACGAGCGACTCGGTCGCGCCGTGGATGCGGCCGGTGGCGCCACCGACGTGCAGCGTCTTGCCGGTGTCCTCCTCCAGATGCACCCGCTCGATCTCGATCCGCACCGTCTCGCCGCCCACCTCGACGTCCAGGTACCCGTCGACGCAGATCGGCTCGTCGTACTGGCTGATCTGGAAGTTCTTCGGCATGTCCGGGTAGAAGTAGTTCTTCCGGGCGAAGCGGCACCACTCGGCGATCGAGCAGTTCAAGGCCAGACCGATCCGGATGATCGCCTCGATGGCGGCCTTGTTGGCCACCGGCAGCGACCCGGGCAGCCCCAGGCACACCGGGCACACCCGGGTGTTCGGCTCGCCGCCGAAGTCCGTCGGGCAGCCGCACCACATCTTGGTGTTCGTCCCCAGCTCGACGTGGGTCTCCAGGCCGATCACCGGTTCGTAGCGCGCGACGACCTCGTCGTACGCGGGCAGCGTCGTCGTCATCTGGGCTCCTGCCTCACAGTGCCGGTGGGGTGAACGTGCCGACCGCGGACTCCAGCGCGGCGGCGACCCGGTACATCCGGTCGTCGGCCATCGTCGGTGCCATCACCTGCAGGCCCACGGGCAGCCCCTCGGAGAGACCGCAGGGCACCGAGATGCCCGGCCCGCCGTACAGGTTGGTCGGAATGGTGAACAGGTCAGCCAGGTACATCTGGTACGGGTCGGCGGTCCGCGCGCCCATCGGGAACGCCACCGACGGGGTGGTCGGCGAGATCAGCGCGTCGACCTGCTCGAACGCGGCCGTGAAGTCCCGGGTGATCAGCGTCCGGACCTTCTGCGCCTGCCCGTAGTACGCGTCGTAGTAACCCGACGACAGCGCGTACGTGCCGAGCATGATGCGGCGCTTGACCTCGGGGCCGAAGCCGGCCTCGCGGGTCAGCGACATGACCTCCTCCAGCGACCGGTTGCCGTCGTCGCCGACCCGCAGGCCGAACCGGACGCCGTCGAACCGGGCCAGGTTGGAGGAGCACTCGCTCGGGGCGATCAGGTAGTACGCCGGCAGCGCGTACGCGAACGTCGGGCAGGACACCTCGACGATCTCCGCACCGAGCTTCGCGAGCGCGTCCACCGACTCCCGGAACGCCGCCATCACGCCCGGCTCGGCGCCCTCGCCGACGAACTCGCTCACGATGCCGAGCCGCACACCGGTCAGGTCGCCGGTCGCGCCGAGCTTCGCCGCGGCCACCACGTCCGGCATCGGCTGCGGGATCGAGGTGGAGTCACGCGGGTCGTGCCCGCCGATCACCTGGTGCAGCAGGGCCGCGTCGAGCACGTTACGCGCGCACGGGCCGGGAGTGTCCAGCGACGAGGAGAAGGCGACCAGCCCGTAGCGGGAGGTGCCACCGTAGGTGGGCTTCGCGCCCACGGTGCCGGTGACCGCACCGGGCTGACGGATCGAACCGCCGGTGTCCGAGCCGATCGCCAGCGGCGCCTCGTACGCGGCCAGCGCGGCGGCGCTGCCACCACCCGAGCCGCCCGGGATCCGGCTCAGATCCCACGGGTTGTGCGTGGGGCCGTACGCCGAGTATTCGGTGGAGGAGCCCATCGCGAACTCGTCCATGTTGGTCTTGCCGAGCATCACCGTGCCGGCGTCGCGCAGACGCTGCACGATCGTCGCGTCGTACGGCGGGCGCCAGCCCTCCAGGATCTTCGACCCCACGGTGGTCGGCACGCCCCGGGTGGCGAGCACATCCTTGACCGCGACCGGCACACCGGCCAGCGGGCCAAGCACCTCGCCGGCGGCGCGACGCTCGTCCACCGCACGGGCCGCGGCGAGCGCGCCCTCGGTGTCCACGTGCAGGAAGGCGTGCACCCGGTCGTCGACCGCGGTGATCCGGTCCAGGTGCGCCTGGGTCACCTCGACGGCGGAAGTCTCGCCGCCAGCGACCAGGGCCGCGATCTCCGTCGCGGTCATTCTGGTGAGATCGCTCATGAGGCCACATCCTCGGTCAGGATCCGCGGTACGCGGAACCGCTGGTCCTCGGCGTCGGGCGCACCGGACAACGCCTCCTGCGGGGTCAGGCACGGCGTGACCACGTCCTCGCGGAAGATGTTGGTCAGCGGCACCGAGTGCGAGGTCGGCGGAATGTCCGCGGCGGCGACCTCGCCAACCTGGGCGACCGCCTGGAGAATCACGTCGAGCTGGCCGGCGAACATGTCCAGCTCCTCCTCCGTGACGGCGAGCCGCGACAGGCGCGCCAGGTGCGCGACCTCCTCGCGGGAGATGGCGGCCATCCGTGCCCCCTTCTGATGTCCTGCTGGTCGGGCGGTGTGCCGGTCGCGCGGCGGGTGGAGCGTGACGCGCGGTGACCGGAGCGAGTCTATTGTTCCGCTCCGGTGCCGCGTCCCCGACTCCCCCTCCGCCGGCCCCGATGTCGCGTCGGCGGCGGGTCAGCGGCTGGAGCGGCGACCGGCCTCCGGCTCCGGATGCCCGCCGCTCGGGCGGACCGGCCGGTAACGGGCCAGCCAGGTGACCAGCTCCTCGGCGGGCATGGGCCGGGCGTAGAACCAGCCCTGGGCAGCGTCGCAGCCGGCCGCGTGCAGCATCCGCCAGGTCCGCTCGTCCTCCACGCCCTCGGCCACCACCCGCAACCCCAGAGCGCCGGCCAGGTCGATCATCGACCGGACGATCGCCGCGTCGTCGGTGTCCTCGGCCATGCCGAGCACGAACGACCGATCCACCTTCACCTCGGACAGGGGCAACCGGCGCAGGTGCTGCATGGAGGAGTACCCGGTGCCGAAATCGTCCAGCGAGATGGCCACCCCGATCCGGTGCAGCTGGGAGATGGTGGCCAGCACCCGGCGCGGGTCGGCCATCAACGCACCTTCGGTGATCTCCACCTGCAGCCGCTCGGCCGGCACCCCGTAACGGGCCAGCCGGTCGGCGATCTGGTCGGCGATCTCGCCGGTGTGCAGGTCGCGCACGCTCACGTTCAACGCCGCACGCAGTCTGATGCCGGCCGCCGACCACTTGGCGATCTGCTCCACCACGTCGTCGACGACCCGCCGGGTGAGCAGCCGCATCACCGCGCTCTGCTCGGCGACCCGGATGAGTTCCTCCGGGTCGACCATGCCCCGCCGGGGATGCCGCCACCGCAGCAGGGCCTCCACGCCGACCACCTCGCCGGTCGCGATGGCGATCTGCGGCTGGTAGTACATGGTGATCTCACCGGGATCGTCCGCCAGTTCGCCGGCCGCGTGCGCCCACCCGGTCGATTCGAGCGGTCGCGACCAGGTGCCCGACCCGCCGTCCGGCCCCGGCCCCCGACTGCCGATGCCCATCGCGGTGACCGCGCCCGCGCTCGGCGACCGCCGGCCGTTGCCGAGCCCGGCGCGTCGCTCCCGGGCCGGGCCCGGGCGGGTGCCGGTGACGGTGGCCCGGGTGCTGCGGCCCCGGATCGGGTCGGCGCCGGTGGCAATCCGGTTGATCAGCTCGTCGGCGTGCGCCAACTCCGCGTCACCGCGCCGACGGCGTCCCCACCAGCGGCCGACAGTTGGCGACGGCGTGACGATCGCCGGCGCCGGGTCCGCGGGTGGCGGGGCCTCGGCCGGGGCCCCGGTGGGCAGCGCCGCCCCGTCACCGCCGCGCACCTCCGCCGACACGGCGAGGGGTACGTCGACCACCCGCTCGTCCGGCACGCCGACCCCGTCGGCCTGCCCGGCCGCGCCCTCGACGTGCCCCTGTCCCGCCGGCTCAGCGTCGAACGACCCGTCGGCTCGACCCGCCGGCTCATCGTCGAACGACCTGTCGGCCCGACCCGCCGGCTCATCGTCGAACGGCCCGTCGGCCCGACTCGCCGGCTCATCGTCGAACGACCCGTCGGTCGGCGGGCCGGACTCGAGCACGCGGCGCAGGTCGGCGAGGAGACCGAGACGCTCCGCGGAGTTGTGGTCGGATTCGGGGGCGTAGACGGCCACCGTGTCGTTGCGGTGCTTGGCGTCGTACATCGCCACGTCAGCGTGGCGCATCAGGGTGGCGAAGTCCTCGCCGTGCTCGGGGAAGAGGGCGATCCCGATCGACCCGCCGACGTCCAACGGCAGACCGTCCAGCGGCACCGGCTCGGCCAACGCCAGAACCACCCGGTCGGCCAGTTCACGTGCCTGACCGACGTCGGTCAGCCCGGTCATCACGATGGCGAACTCGTCCCCGCCGAGCCGGGCGATCATCTGTGGCCGGGGCTGCACGTCGGTGAGCCGCGCACTGACCTCGACCAGCAGCCGGTCGCCCACGGCGTGCCCGAGGGCGTCGTTGACGTTCTTGAAGCGGTCCAGGTCGATGAGCAGCAGCGCCAACTGCCCGTCGGGTTCACCGCGGGCCGTCCGCTCGGCGTGCAGGTGCACCTGCTCCGCCACCTCGGCCAGCAGGGCCTTGCGGTTGGGCAGCCCGGTCAGCGGGTCGGCGGCGGCGAGGTGCTGCTGCTCGACGGTCAGCCGGGCCATCCGGTAGACGGCGAAGAGCGGCACCAGCACCAGCGGGATCAGCGCCGCGCTGACCCGCGCGGCGGCGACCAGGACCGGGGCGAGCAGCAGCAGCGAGCCGGTGGAGAGCAACTCGAAGCCGAGGCCCTGCCGGAGGGTGGACCACCACCTGTCTCCGAAGCGCAGCCGCACCGCCCAGCTGACCAGCCCGTAGTTGACGACGAACCAGGCGAGCGTGGCACCACCGACGGCGGCCACGTCGGTCCAGTGCAACCGGTCACCGGAGAAGATCGTGCCCGGCCCGAGCTGGATGACCCCGTACGCGGCGGCGAGGGCACACGCGTACTGCCCGACGTTGAACGCCGTCCGCCACGCCGCGTGCCGCATCCGCCAGCCCGAGACGACCACCCCCACCGCCTGCACCACCACCGCCGGGCCGAGCCCCCAGCCGAGCAGGATCGCGAAGGTGAAGCAGGTGGACGGGAACACCGCGGAGGTCTGCCGACGCCCCGGCGGGACGAACGGGCGGGCGTCGCAGACCACGGCGAGCGCGGCCATCGTCCAGAACGCCACCGGCAGCCGCGGCACCTCACCGGGAAGCGTCGCGAGTGGACCGGCAGCGGTCAGCGCGGCGACCACCAGGATGCCGACGACGAAGGCGGCGAACGGTGCCACCCGTCCCGGGGGGAGCGAGTTGCGTGGGTCGGCGACCTCCACGACACCTCCCGACCGATCGTCGGCGTGCCGATGCGCACGCCGTGACCCAATGAAACGCCCTCAGCCCCCGATTTCCCGGTATGACAGTCACGAATCGGTCGTAGTCGTAATTAAGTTGGTATACGCGGTCAGTCGCCGCATCAAGCCGCGAACGAGATCAACCGCCCGGCTGGGCGACCTCCCGCGCGGCGTCCGGACCCTCGTCGAGCAGCACCCGGAACCCGGCCTCGTCGAGCACCGGCACCTTGAGGCTGGCCGCCTTGTCGGCCTTGGACCCTGGGTTGTCCCCCACGACCACGAAACTCGTCTTCTTGGAGACCGACCCACTGACCTTGCCGCCTCGGCTCTGCACAGCCTCGGCGGCCTGGTCCCGGGAGAAGCCGGCGAGCGTGCCGGTCACCACCACCGTCAACCCCTGCAACGGGCGCGGCCCCTCGTCGACCGCGTCCTCGGCCATCCGTACGCCCGCCTCGGCCCACTTGCGGACGACCTCTCGGTGCCAGTCCACCGCGAACCACTCCCGAAGGCTGGCCGCGATGGTCGGCCCGACCCCGTCGACCGAGGACAGCTCCTCCTCCGTCGCCGCGTCGATGGCGTCCACCGAGCGGAAGTGCAGGGCGAGCGCCCGGGCCGCGGTGGGACCGACGTGCCGAATGGAGAGCGCCACCAGCACCCGCCACAGCTCCCGCTCCCGGGCGACCGCGAGATTGTCCAGCAATTTGGTCGCATTGCTGCCGAGGGTGCCGTCCTTGTTGACGAAGAACGGCGACCGGGACAGCTGCTCGGCGTCGAGCTGGAAGAGATCACCCTCGTCGGTGATGATCTGCGCGTCCAGCAGTGCTCCCGCACCCTTGTAGCCGAGCACCTCGATGTCGAACGCGCCCCGGCCGGCAAGGTGGAACACCCTCTCCCGCAACTGCGCCGGGCAGCTGCGGGCGTTGGGGCAGCGGATGTCGACGTCGCTCTCCTTGGCCGGGGCGAGCGGGGTGCCGCAGGACGGGCAGGTGGTCGGCATCACGAACGGACGCGCGTCGGCGGGGCGCAGGTCGACCACCGGGCCGAGCACCTCGGGGATCACGTCACCCGCCTTGCGCAGCACCACCGTGTCGCCGATCAGCACGCCCTTACGTTCCACCTCGCGGGCGTTGTGCAGCGTGGCCTGGGCGACCGTCGAGCCCGCCACGTGCACCGGCTCCAGCACCGCGAACGGGGTGACCCGGCCGGTGCGCCCGACACCGACCTCGATGTCGAGCAGCTTGGTGGTGACCTCCTCCGGCGGGTACTTGAAGGCGATCGCCCAGCGCGGCGCGCGACTGGTCGACCCGAGCCGACCCTGGATCGACACTGGGTCGATCTTGACCACCACGCCGTCGATCTCGTGCTCGACGTCGTGCCGGTGCTCGGCGTAGTAGGCGATGTATTCCGCCACGCCGGCCAGATCCGGCACGACCCGCCACCGGTCGCTGGTCGGCAAACCCCAGGACTTCAGCGCCGCGTACGACTCGGACTGCGCGGTGGGCTGGAACCCCCGGCGAGCGCCGATGCCGTGCACGACCAGACGCAGCGGCCGGGAGGCGGTCACCCGCGGATCCTTCTGCCGAAGGCTGCCCGCGGCGGCGTTGCGCGGGTTGGCGAACGGCGCCCGGCCCTGCTCCACCAGGCCGGCGTTGAGGTCGGCGAACCCGGCGAGCGGGAAGTAGATCTCGCCCCGGACCTCCAGCAGCTCGGGGATGGCCGGGAATTCGGCGGACGGGGTGAGCTGGCTGGGCACGTCACGGATGCTGCGCACGTTGGCGGTGACGTCCTCGCCGGTGCGGCCGTCGCCCCGGGTGGCCGCCCGGACCAGCCGGCCACGCTCGTAGGTCAGGTTGATCGCCAGCCCGTCGACCTTCAACTCGCACAGGTAGGGCACCGGGCCACCCGCGTCCCGCTCGACCCGCTCGGCCCAGGCCGCCAACTCCTCGTCGGCGAAGGCGTTGTCGAGCGAGAGCATCCGCTCGGCATGGGTGACCGGGGTGAAGTCGGTGGAGAACGTGCCACCCACCCGCTGCGTCGGCGAATCGGGCGTACGCAGCGCCGGAAACTCCGCCTCCAACGCCTCCAACTCGCGCAACTGCCGGTCGAACTCGGCGTCGGCGATGGTCGGCGCGTCCAACACGTAGTAGCGGTATTGGTGCTCCGTCAGCTCCTGGCTGAGCGTGGCGTGCCGCTCCCGGGCCTGCGTCGTCGGCTCAGCTCCGGCCGCCGCCTCCTGCTCCGGGCTGATCTGCTGACCGATCTGCTCCTCGGACACACCGCCACCTTCGGACACGCCTGCGACCTCCCTGATCACGCTACTCGGGCACGGTATCGGGCCGGGGTGACAATCCGTCGCCCGCCTGCGCCGCCGGTGACGTCCCGGGCGGCATTCCCGCGTGGTGATCCACTCCGGGTCGCCGAGGTGGCGGCACCGGGACGTCCAGACACCCCCACATCGCGGACCTGGAGCGGATCACACCGCTGATCCATGGCGAGGTGGGCGGCGGTGTCGCGACGGGCGGCACGGGCGGCGGCGTGCGAGGATCGCCGGACGATGGTGGCCGGTGGGCCGCCGGGAGGCGGAGGTAGCGATGCCGGACGCGCTGCTCTGGGCGGTGGCGATCCTGCTGGCGGTGACCGCCGGCTGGGCGTGGAACAGCTGGCGCCACCGGGTGGCGACCCGACGCCCGGGCCCCCGGGCAGACAAGGGCGGCCCGACCCGCACCGGCGGCCGCCGCACCGCACCGCCTCGGCCGCGCGGCGGCGGCCGCCCGACCACCAGGCCCCGCTCGCGCGACGACCGCGGGGCGGGCACGCCGGCGCCGGGCGAGATCTGGTGGGCCGACGTGCCGTACGCCGACGGCAGCGGTTCGAAGGTACGGCCGTGTCTGGTGCTGCGCGCCGACTCCCGGGGCGCCGACGTTCTGAAGATCACCAGTCAGGACAAGAGCGACCGGGACGATCACGTGCGGATCCCCACCCAGGACTGGGACCCCGGCGCGGAGCACGACAGCTACCTGAGCCTCACCGAGCCGATCCGGATCGACTCGGCCGACTTCGCCGACCGCGCCGGCCGCTGCGACGCCGACCTGTGGCAGAAGGTCCGCAGCCTGCGCCACCTGCCCACGAGCTGACGGCCCTCGCCGACTTTCCGAAAACAAAGTCGATCATCCCGGGCCAGGGCCCCGAGCCGGGCACGGCCCGTCAGTCCCAGGCCGCGCCGAGCGTGGCCAACTGGTCCGCGTACTCGATGCGGTCGACCCACCCGGTCGGCCAGGCGGCCATCCCGGCGGCGGCGCCGACGAACGCGCCGGCCAGGGCGGCGATCGAGTCGGAGTCGCCGGCGGTGGTCGCGCCCCGGGCCAGTGCCGCGACCGGGTCGTCGGCGTGCCGTACGGCGCAGAGCAGCGCGGTGGCCAACGCCTCCTCGGCCACCCAACCCTCCCCGGTGGCCCGGCACGGGTCGCCGCCGTCGTCCGGCTGCCCCAGGGCGTTCGTCAGTCGTCTGAGCACCGCCAGGCACTCGTCCCAGCCCTGGGCGATGAACTCCTCCGGCGTGCCGACCCCGGGGCGCTGCCAGAGGTCACCCAGCCACTGCTCCCGGTAGACCAGGCGCTGGGACCGCGCCCGCTCGGTGAGGACCGCGGGAAGCTCGGCCAGCGTGGTGCCCGCCCGCAGCGCGAAGACCGCGTACGCGGTGAGCTCGCTGGCGGCCAGCCCGGTCGGGTGGCCATGAGTCAGCCCCGCCTGCAACTGCGCCAACCCGGCCAGTGTGTCCAGATCCACGTCGAGCAGGCCGACCGGGGTGACCCGCATGTTGGCCCCGCACCCCTTCGACCCGGCCACGGTCGCCTCCTGCCAACGCAGACCCCGGCTCAACTCCGCGCAGGCCCGCAGGCAGGTCATCCCCGGGGCACGGTTGTTGTCCGGGCTGACCGCCCAGGCCAGGAAACGCCTCCGCAGGAGCGGCTCCACCACCTCCGGGGTCAGCGAGGGTGCCTCGTGCAGCGCCCAGGCCACCGCCAACGCCATCTGGGTGTCGTCGGTGACCAACGCCGGCTCGCCGGACAGCTCACGCGGGCCGGTCGGGCCGTACCGGCGCTGGATCTCGGCGACGGTGAGGAACTCGGTCGGCTTACCCAGCGCATCGCCGTAGGCGAGCCCGAAGAGCGACCCGGAGGCACGCAGCGCGGAGGTGGAGATCACGCGGCCATGATGCCCGGCCACCGCGGCCGACGCCAGGCTCAGTCCCAGCAGAGGCAGAACGGGTGGCCGGCCGGATCCGCGTAGACCCGGAAACCGTCGCCCTCACCCGGCAGCCGCCGCGCACCAAGCGCCAGCGCCGCCTTCTCGGCGGCCTCGATGTCGTCCACCGTCACATCCAGGTGGAACTGCTGGGGGCGCTCCGGGTCCGGCCAGGCCGGCGGCCGCAGGTCGAGCGCCTGCTGGAAGGCGAGGCGCGGCTGGTGCCCGAGTGGCCCGCCCAGCACCACCCAGCCGTCGTCGTCGGAGTCACCCTCGGCCAGCGGCACGCCGAGCAGCTCGGCGTAGAACGCCGCCAGCGCGCGCGGATCCGGGCAGTCGATCACCACTGAACGCAGCTGTCCAATCATGGCGGTAATTCTGCCCACCGGGTGCGACAGGAAACCTCAGTCCTCGGCGAACCGCCGACCGGCGTCCCGGCACGCGGCGAGCACCGACCGCGCGTACTGACCGCTCGCGCCGGCGAGACCGCAGGCCGGAGTGACCACCACCTGCTCGGCGAGCTGCCGGCGAGGAAAGCCGAGGCGGTCCCAGAGCTGGCGTACCCGGTCGGCGACCTGCGCGGAGGTCGGCACGCCACCGGCCGACGGCCCTCGGGTCGGCGCGGCCCCGGCCAGCAGCCCGAGGCCGGCGTCGATCGCTTCGCCGAGCGGATCCAGCTCGGTGATCAGGTCCAGGTCGAGAGCGACCCCGACAGCGCCGGTGGAGCGGATCAGCTCCAGCGGTACGTCCGGGGCGCAGCAGTGCACCACCGTCGGCACGCCGACCGCCTCGACGACCGTGCGCAGCAGCGCGGCCGCGTCCACCGACTCGACCGCCCGGTACGCGCCCAACCCACTCTCGGTCGGCACCCGCCCGGCCAGCACGGTCGGCAGTGACGGCTCGTCCAACTGGAGCAGCACGGACGCCCGGGGCAACCGCCGGGCCACCGCCGCCACGTGCGCGCGCAGCCCCTCGGCGAGGGAGCCGGTCAGATCGCGGACCGCACCGGGATCGCGCAACAGGCGGCCACCGATCGGCAACTCCAGGGAGGCGGCAAGCGTGAGCGGGCCAGCCGCCTGCACCTTGATCGGCCCGGCGTACTCCTCGGCCTGCTCGGCGATCTGGTCCAGGTCACGTTCCATCAGGTCACGGGCCCGACGCAGGTCCCGCCCCGGGCGCGGGGCCACCCGCCACCGCCCGGCGTACACCTCGACGGGCAGCTCGACCAGCAGCCCGGCGCCGCGACCGATCAGGTCGGCGCCGGGGCCCCGGGCCGGCAACTCGGGCAGGTGGGGCAGGTCGGGAAGCTCACCGAGGACCACCCGCTGGGCCTCGGCGATGTCGGTGCCGGGCAGCGAACCAATTCCGGTCGCCGCGCCGGCCGGCCAGGGCCACGCCTGATCTGTCACGGCCGAAGGCTATCCCGCGAACACCCAGGCCGCGCGGTCAGCCGGTGATGGTCGCGGAGCCGAGAACCACGTCGCCGGCCGGATCCGGCCGGTACGCAACCACGGCCTGACCGGCGGCGACACCGCGTACCGGTCGGCGCAGCTCGGCGTGCAGCCGGTCACCGTCGAGGGCGACGGTCGCCGGCACCACGGCACCGTGTGCGCGCAACTGCACCTCGCACTCGACCGGCCCGTCCGGACGGGCACCGCCGGTCCAGACCGGACGAACGGCGCGTACCTCGGACACCTCCAGCGCCTCGGCGGGGCCGACGGTCACCGTGTTGGTCTTCGGCGTGATGGAGAGCACGTAGCGCGGCCGTCCGTCCGCGGCCGGCCGGTCCAGGTGCAGCCCACGACGCTGCCCCACGGTGTACGCGTACGCGCCGCTGTGACTGCCGACCACCGTGCCGGTGCTGGCGTCCACCACGTCGCCGGGCGCCTCGCCGAGCCGACCGGCCAGGAAGCCGCGGGTGTCGCCGTCGGCGATGAAGCAGATGTCGTGGGAGTCCGGCTTGTCGGCCACGGCCAGGCCCCGCTCGGCGGCCTCCGCGCGGACCTGCGCCTTGGTCGAGTCGCCCAGCGGGAAGATCGACCGGTCCAGTTGCTCACGAGTGAGCACGGCCAGCACGTACGACTGGTCCTTGGCGATGTCGACACTGCGTCGCAGCAGCCCGTCCGGGCCGAGTCGGGCGTGGTGCCCGGTCACCACCGCGTCGAAGCCCAGGGCAACCGCCCGGTCCAGCACCGCGGCAAACTTGATCTTCTCGTTGCAGCGCAGGCAGGGGTTCGGCGTACGGCCAGCCGCGTACTCGGCGACGAAGTCGTCCACCACGTCCTCGTGGAAGCGGTCGGCCATGTCCCACACGTAGAACGGAATGCCGATCACGTCGGCGGCCCGTCGCGCGTCCCGGGAGTCCTCCAGGGTGCAGCAGCCGCGCGCCCCGGTCCGATAGGTCTGTGGATTTCGGGCCAGCGCCAGGTGCACGCCGGTCACGTCATGCCCGGCGGCCACTGCCCGCGCCGCCGCCACGGCCGAGTCAACCCCACCCGACATCGCCGCCAGAACCCTCACCGACGAACTCCCTTCCCCCACACGCCCATCCCCCACACGCCCGTCCCCCACACAACCCTATCCACCAGCCCCGAGAACCCCGGCCCCGTGCCGTCCCGCGCACCCGCCCGCCGTCGCGATCTTGCAGTTTCTGCGCCGACATATGCCGCACAAGGCACGAACGGTCAACAGAAAGTGCAAGATCGCGGGGATGGGGGCCGGGGATTAGCGGGGGGTACGGAGGGCGGCGGCTCGGCGGGCTCGGTCCACTGCTGCGGGCAGGGCTGCGATGAGCGCGTCGACGTCGGCCTGAGTGCTCGTGTGCCCCAGGGTGAAGCGCAGCGAGGAGCGGGCGCGGTCGTTGTCGGCGCCCATCGCCAGCAGCACGTGCGACGGCTGGGCCACCCCTGCGGAGCAGGCCGATCCGGTCGAACAGGCGATTCCCTGAGCGTCGAGGAGCAGCAGCAGGGCGTCGCCCTCGCAGCCCGGGAAGGAGAAGTGCGCGTTGCCGGGCAGGCGGTCGGCCGGGTCGCCGTTGTAGATCACGTCGGGCACCGCCTGCCGGACCCGCTCGATCAGGTCGTCGCGGAGCGCGGCCACCCGGGTCGCGTACTCCTGTTGGCCCTTCACCGCCGCCTCGACGGCGACCGCGAAGGCGACGATGCCGGCGGTGTCCAGGGTGCCGGAGCGGACGTCGCGTTCCTGGCCACCGCCGTGCAGCAGCGGTGTGGCCGCCACGTCCCGGGCGAGCAGCAACGCGCCCACTCCGGTGGGGCCGCCCAGCTTGTGCCCGGTGACGGTCAGCGCGGCGACCCCGCTGGCGCTGAAGTCGACGGGTGCCTGGCCGATGGCCTGGACGGCGTCGGTGTGGAACGGCACGCCGTGTTCGGCGGCGACGGCGGCCAGCTCGGTGATCGGCTGGATGGTGCCCACCTCGTTGTTGGCCCACATCGCGGTGACCAGGGCCACCCGATCGGCGTGCGCGGACAACTCGGCGCGCAGGTCCTCCGGGTCGAGGCGGCCGGCGGCGTCGACCGGCAGCCAGCCGACCTCGGCATCCTCGTGCTCGACGAGCCAGTCGACGGCGTCCAGCACCGCGTGGTGTTCGACGGCGCTGGAGACGACCCGACGGCGGGCCGGGGCGGCTGCCCGGCGGGCCCAGAAGATGCCCTTGACGGCGAGGTTGTCGCTCTCGGTGCCGCCACCCGTGAAGATCACCTCGGACGGCCGGGCGCCCAGCACCGCGGCCACCCGCTCGCGGGACTCTTCGACCCGGCGGCGGGCACGGCGACCCGCCGCGTGCAGGGAGGACGCGTTGCCGACCTCGCGGGCGGTAGCGACGTACGCCTCCAGTGCCTCATCGAGCATCGGAGTCGTCGCCGCGTGATCCAGGTATGCCATCACCGTTCAGCCTACGGCCGACACCTCGACGCCCGGATGCCGGAGGGGACTCCGCGCAACGGCCGGGGTGGGTTTTCCCCACCCCGGCACGTGTCGGCGGCCCCGGTCAGGCGGGCACCACGGTGACGACGATGTTGTCGCGGTACCTGCGGGCCCAGGGGGATGCGCGGGTCCTGCAGAATCACCAACTACATCTGCATGTGGCGAATCTCCCGCGCGTCCCGGGGTACTACGAGGTGTGGCTGATTAATCCGACGACGATGAAGATGCTCTCGGTCGGCACCCGGACGGGCTGATCGGCGGGCCGGCTCAGCTCCCCGGCCCGCCGATCAGCTCCCCACGAAGAAGAGTGGCCGCCCATCGATGGGCGGCCACTCTCTCGTCGTGCGGTGCCGGGGGCACCGGCCGGGTCACTTGCGCTTGCGGATCTCCTCAGCGGCCTGCGGGACGATCTTGAACAGGTCGCCCACCACGCCGAAGTCGGCCAGCTCGAAGATCGGCGCCTCGCCGTCCTTGTTGACCGCGACGATGGTCTTCGAGGTCTGCATGCCGGCCCGGTGCTGGATGGCTCCGGAGATGCCGAGCGCGACGTAGAGCTGCGGGGAGACCGTCTTACCGGTCTGGCCCACCTGGAACTGGTGCGGGTAGAAGCCGGAGTCGACGGCCGCGCGGGACGCGCCGACGGCACCGCCGAGCAGGTCGGCCAGCTCCTCGACCAGCTTGAAGTTGTCGGCGTTGCCGACACCTCGGCCGCCGGAGACGACCACGCCGGCCTCGGTGAGCTCGGGGCGGGAGCCCTTCTGCTCGGCGACCCGCTCGACGACCCTGGCCAGCTTGTCGGTGTCGGTGACCGTGACGGTGAGCTGCTCGATCGCCGGGGTGGCCGCCGCCGGGGTGGGGGTGACCGAGTTGGGCCGGACGGTGACCAGCGGCAGGCCCTTGGTGACCTTGGACTTGACGATGGTGGAGCCGGCGAAGGCGATCTGCGTCGCGGTGCCGTCGGCGTCGAGACCGACCACGTCGGTCAGGATGCCGTTGTCCAGCTTGACGGCGAGTCGGGCGGCGATCTCCTTGCCCTCCTGGGCCGAGGCCAGCAGGACGGCGGCCGGCTGCACCCGCTTGACCAGTTCGGCCAGCACCGTGGCCTTGGGGGCCACCAGGTAGCCGTCGATCTCGTCACCCTCGGCGGCGTAGATCTTCTCCGCGCCGTACTCGCCCAGCTTGCCGCTCAGCGCCTCGGCGGCGCCGGCGCCGCCGAGCACCACCGCGCTCGGGGTGCCCAGCTCGCGGGCGAGGGTGAGCATCTCCAGGGTGACCTTCTTGACGCCGAATTCCTTGGTGGCTTCGACGACGACGAGAACCTCAGACATGTCCAGACCCGCTCTCACACGAACTTTTCGGTGGCGAGGAACTCGACCAGCTTGACGCCGCCCTCGCCCTCATCGGTGATCTTGGCGCCGCCGGAGCGCGGCGGGCGCTTGGTGTGCTCGACGACGGCGCTGGTGGCGCCGTCGAAGCCCACCTCGGCGGCTGCGACGCCGAGGTCGGCCAGGGACAGCGTCTGCACCGGCTTCTTCTTGGCGGCCATGATGCCCTTGAAGGAGGGGTAGCGCGGCTCGTTGATGGTGTCCCAGACGGAGACCACGGCCGGGGTGGAGGCGGTGACCACCTCGTAGCCCTCCTCGGTCTGCCGCTCGACGGTCAGCGTGGCGCCGTCGACGGTGAGCTTGCGGGCGCCGGTGAGCGCCGCGACACCAAGCCGCTCGGCGAGCATGTGCGGCAGAACCTGGACCCGGCCGTCGGTGGACTCGGCACCGCAGATCACCAGGTCGGCGCCGAGCTGACCGAGAGCGGCGGCGAGCACCTTGGAGGTGGCGACGGCACAGGAACCGTGCAGGGCGTCGTCCAGCACGTGGACGGCCTTGTCCGGGCCCATGGAGAGCGCCTTGCGGATCGACTCGGTCGCCCGGTCCGGACCCATGGTCAGGATGGTGACCTCGCCGCCGTGCGCCTCCTTGATCTTCAGCGCCTCCTCGATGGCGTACTCGTCCATCTCGTTGATCACGTTGTTCGCCGAACCGCGGTCGACGGTGTTGTCGTCATTGCGCAGGTTGCGGTCCGCGCCCGAATCAGGCACCTGCTTGACGAGTACGACGATATTCATCGCGCTTCGACGACCCTCCTGTGTGGTGATGCGATTCGCTCGCCCGGTATGGGGCGCAGCGTCGCGCGTCGGTCGACGCCAGGTCAACCGCGGGCTGTTGTGCAGTTGCCCACCGCGCAATGTTACCTGCCGGTAGCTTGCACTCCCGGGCCACTCAGGGTGACACAGCTCACCGACCGGTAGCCGGTCAGGCCGGCTCGGCCAACGCGCCTCGGATCTGGTCGATGGCCACCGCCTCGGCAGGCGCCACCCCGTCGTGCGCCCGGGCCACCCGGTCCGCCGCGGTCAACACCAGCGAGCGGTACGCCTCGACGTCCTGCGGTGACTTCTCCTGCAGGATGCGTACCGACTGCCGCAGTGCCGGCAGCACCACCGACTCGATCTCCAGCTGCGAGTCCCGGGGAAGCCGAGGCAGCGGGCCGGAGGTCAACGCCTCCTTGACCGTGCCGCTGGCGTCGGCGAGCGCGCCGGACGCGGCCAGGCTCTCCCGGAGCACCCCCAGCACCCCAGGGTCGGCGTTGGAGACCAGGAAGACGGCACCGAAGGCACCCGTCTTGAGGGTCAGCCGCTCCTCGTCCGTCAACCGCTGCTCCATGATCACGGAGTGTAGACGTACGGGGTGGTGGTGGTGACCGCGACGAGGCCGAGCCGTTGCAGGATCGGCCGGCTGTCCTCGGAACAGTCGACCTGCAACAGCGTTCGGCCCCGCTGCTCGGCCAACCGCGCCCGGTAGGTGACCAGCGCCCGGTAGATGCCCCGGTGACGCCACTGCGACAGGGTCGAGCCGCCCCAGAGGGTGGCGAAGCCGGTGTTCGCCGGGAACCGAACCCAGCCGGCGCTCACCACCGTCCCGTCCGCCTCGGCCACCACGATGGTGATCGAGTGCGGGTCGGCGTCGATCTCCTTGGCCAACCCCCGGACCAGGTGCGAGCGGTCCTCCTGCCAGACCTCCTCCTCCATGGCGGCGATCCGCTCCAGGTCGGCCCGGGAGGTCACCTCACGCAGGCGTACCCCCTCGGGGCTGACCGGCAGCGCGGCGGCCAGCGGCGCGACCGGCCCGACCACGACGGTCTCCCGGTCCTCCGGCACGAAGCCGGCGGCGCGCAGGCGGTCCGCCAGGTCCGCCGGTTCGTCGTGCCCGTTGAGCTTCCACTCGACCGACTGACCCCGCTCGCGGAACAGCTCCACCTGCCGGGCGATCAGCTCGTCCAGCGCGTCGCCGGCGAGTCCGCCGAGGTCGCGGTAGGTGAGGAACCCGCCGGCGTCGAGCCCGACGATCCGGACCAACGGCCCGTCCCGCTCCACCGTCACTCCGGCCGGGACCGGATCGGGGATCTCCGGACGGAGCTGGTTGTCGTAGGCGGCACGCAGGGTCATTACGTCGAGATCGGTCACCGGCCCAGGCTAAGTGGGAGGGGAAGCGAATAATCGGCACCATGTGGGCGGCGATCAGGCACTGGTTCGACCCGGCGGAGCTGCGCTCGGTCGGTGAACCGCCGGACTACCGGTTCTCGCTGGCCAACGAACGCACCTTCCTCGCCTGGCTGCGCACCGGGTTGGCGCTGGTCGGCGGTGGGTTGGCTGCCGCGCAGTTCCTGCCGCCATTGCCGATGAGCCACCTACGGGAGGTGATCGCGGTCGCACTACTGCTGCTCGGCGGCACGGTCGCGATCCGCGCGGTGGACCACTGGGCGCGTACCGAACGGGCCATCCGGCTCGGTCAGGAGCTGCCCGCATCCCGGTTTCCCGCCATCCTCGCCCTCGCCGTCGGCGCCGGCGCGCTGCTGCTGGTGGTCGCCGTCCTGGTCCGGGCGATCGGCGGGCGGTGAGCACCGCCCGCGACCCGGGGCTGCAACCGGAGCGGACGCGGTTGGCGTGGCGGCGCACCCTGCTCACGGTGACCGTGGTGGCCGCGCTCGCCGTCCGGCTGGCGTCGCCGGGCGGCCCGACCGGGGCGCTGATCGCCGGCCTCACCGTGCTGGTGTGGGGTGCCCTGCTGGTGCTCTGCTGGCCCCGCGGCACCGGCACCGGGCCGGCCCGCACCGGCGGCCGGACCCTGCCCCTGGTCGCGTTGGGCACCGTAGGGCTGGCGCTACTGGGAGTGCTGGCCGTGCTTCGCGGACTGTGGTGACGCGACCCGGTGCGCCATGATGGGTGAATGGTCCGGCTGTACGTTCTCCTCTTCCTGGTGCAGATTGTCCTCGCCGTCTGCGCGCTGATCAGTTGTCTCTCCGCCGAGGAGGGTCAGATCCGCTCCCTGCCCCGGATCGTCTGGGTGCTGATCATTCTGTTCTTCCCGCTGGTCGGGTCGATCGCCTGGTTCGTCGCCGGTCGGGAGCCCAACTCCGGCGCCGGCAAGGGTTGGTCGGGCGGCACCGTTCAGCGGAAGCAACGCCGGCCGGTCGCCCCCGACGACGACCCGGAGTTTCTCCGCTCGGTGCAGGACCGCGCCAAGCAGCAGGACCAGGAGCTCTTCCAGCGCTGGGAGGAGGACCTGCGCCGCCGCGAGGACGACCTGCGCCGCCGCGACGACGAGCCGCCCCGCGAAGGCGACCGGCCGGAGGTGTGAACGCCACCGCCGCCGCCCGCTGGGGGCGACGGCGGGTGGCGGGTGCGACTCAGGCCAGGTTCGACGATCGGGGGTACGCGTCGGTCGGGTCGGTGAGCACGTTGACCAGGTACGGCACTCCGGCGTCGAACGCCCGCTGCAGGGCCGGGCCCAGATCGGCCGCCTTGGCGACCGTCTCCCCTGCCCCGCCGAGCGCGCTGACCACCGTGTCGTAGCGCAGCTCCGGCTGGAGGTCGGCGGCCACGTCGTAGCCGTACATGGCCTGCATCGGGTGCTTCTCCAGCCCCCAGATGCCGTTGTTGCCGACGACGATCACCACCGGCAGCTTCTGGCGGACCAGTGACTCGACATCCATCAGCGAGAAGCCCGCGGCACCGTCGCCCATCAGCACGCAGATCTGCCGGTCGGGGTGGCTGACCCGGGCGCCCATCGCGTAACCCATGCCGGTGCCGAGGCAGCCGTACGGGCCCGGGTCCAGCCAGGTGCCGGGCTGGGCCGGCTCCAGGTAACGCCCGGCGTACGACACGAAGTCGCCGCCGTCGCCGATGGTGATCGCGTCGCGGGCCAGCACCCGACGCAACTCGCCATAGATCCGGGCCGGGCGGATCGGGTCGGTTTCGGCAGCCATCTCGGCGGCGTCCCGGGCCTTCGCCGCGTCCTCGGCGACGCGCAGGTCGGCGATCCAGTCGGTGTGGTCGGCCCGGTCACCGGAGTGGTCGGCCAGCGCGGAGAGGATCAGGCGCAGGTCACCGGCGGGGGCGGCAGTCGGGTGCACGTGCGTCGCCCGCTGACTGGGCGCGTCGACGATGTGCACCACCTTGGCGTCGCCGAAGTCACCGAAGCTGAGCCGGAAGTCCAGTGGGGTGCCGACGACCACGACCACGTCGGCGCCGGAGAGCGCGGCCCGGCGGGCCTTGGCGAACGCGAGCGGGTGCTCCGGCGGGAGCGAGCCGCGACCCATGCCGTTGGTGAAGACCGGCACCTGCAACGCTTCGGCCGCCTCGCGCAGTGCGGCGACGGCGTCGCCGGCGTACACGTCGGAGCCGGCGATGATGACCGGTCGCTGCGCCGCGGCGATCAGCATCGCGGCGCGGCCGACCTCCTCCGGGTCCGGTACGACCGGGTCGACGCCCGTCACGGCGGGCAGCTCGACCTCGGCTACCGAGAAGACCGTCTCGAGCGGGAAGTCGAGGAAGGCCGGGCCGCGGTGCGGGCTCAGCGCGGCGTTGAGCGCGGCACCCACCGCGCGCGGAATGTCGTCGGTGCTGAACACCGTCTCGGCGTGCTTGGTGACCGGGGAGACCAGTGGCAGGTGGTCCATCTCCTGCAGGCTGCCGGAACCCCAGCGGAACGCGGGCGCGCGACCACCGAGCACCAGCACCGGGGAGGCGTTGAAGAACGCGCTGGTCATGCCGGAGATGCCGTTGGTGACACCGGGGCCGGCGGTGAGCACGGCGAGGCCGGGGCGGCGCTGCAGCTTGGCCACGGCCTCGGCGGCGAAGACCGCGGACTGCTCGTGCCGGACGTCGTAGATCGGGAAGTCGTTCTTGTGCGCGGCGTCGTAGAGCGGGAAGACGTGCCCGCCGGAGAGCGTGAACATTTCCCGTACGCCGTGCGCGCGCAGTGCCGCGAGCGCCAACTCGCCGCCGTGACCCTCGATCCGCTCCGTCATGTCGCTCCCATCGTCCGTGGCCGGGATCACAGGTTACCGGCCGGTCACTTGACCGTCCGACCGTGGTCCCGGCCGATGGACGCTGCGAGTCAGGGCAGTTGGGGTGTTGCCGACGGGTCAGCGGCCGGTGAAGCCCGGCTTGCGCTTCTCGACGAAGGCCACCATGCCCTCGCGCCGGTCGTCGGTGGCGAACAGCGCCGCGAAGAGCTGCGTCTCCCAGGCCAGGCCCGAGGTCAGGTCCATGTCCAGGCCGCCGTCGACCGCCAGCTTCGCCGCGCGCAGCGCCTGTGCGGGCCCGGTCAGGTACGGGGTGATCAGCGCGACGGCCGTGTCGTACACCTCGGCGGCCGGGGCGACCCGGTCGGCCAGGCCGATCCGCAGCGCCTCCTGCGCGTCCACCATCCGCCCGGACATGATCAGGTCCTTGGCGCGGGCCGGGCCGACCAGGCGGGCCAGCCGTTGGGTGCCGCCCGCACCCGGGATGATGCCCAGCTTGATCTCCGGTTGGCCGAGTTTGGCGTCCTCGGCGACCACTCGCCAGTCGCAGGCCAACGCCAGCTCGCAGCCGCCACCGAGGGCGTAACCGGTGATCGCGGCGACCACCGGCTTGGGGATCCGGGCGATCGCGCCGAGCGCGCTGGACAGGTTCGGCGCGCGGTCGACCATGTCCACGTAGGACATTTCGGCCATCTGCTTGATGTCCGCGCCGGCGGCGAAGACCTTCTCCCCGCCGTACACGATGACGGCGCGGACCTCGGGGTCGGCGGCGGCCGCGTCGGCGGCGGCGCGCAACTCCTCCTGCACCTGGGTGTTGAGCGCGTTCATCGGCGGCCGCTCCAGCCGGATCGTGCCGATGCCGTCCCTGGTCTCCAGCCGAACGAACTCGCCCACGCTGCCCTCACTTCCTCGTCGAAGTCGCGTGCCAACCTTACGACCCGGCTCGTTTGGGTAAGTAGTGTGGTGTCAGCGCCCGGGCGGGAGTCCAGCCATGATCACTTATTACGACGACAGGTCGGTGCAGGTCACCTCGACCGCCTTCCGAGTCGACGGCCGCAGCTACGCGCTGACCGACATCACCATGATCTGGCACCGCCGTGGCACCCGTTCGTGGCGCGTGCTCGTGGGCCGGGGCGCGATCGGCGCCGCACTCGCCGGTCCGTTGGTCGCGGCGGTGCTCGGCGTCGGCGTGGCCGTCTGGCTGCACCGCTCGCCCACGGTGACGATCGCGATCGTCGGCGCGTCGGTGCTGGTCGGCTTGGCCGTCGGGCCGGTCGCCGACTTCCTCTTCGAACACCTGGACCGCTCGTACGCCCGGGGCAGCCGCCAACTGGAGATCTGGGCCCGTTGGCGCGGCCAGCCGGTGCGGTTGCTGCGCACCGGTGACGCGCTGCGCTTCGGTCAGATCTACCGGGCGGTGCAACGGGCGGTCGAGCACAGCCAACCGGCCCGCCCCGGCACCCGCCGCTAGACGAGTAGGTCCTAACCCTGGCCAGGCTGTGGGCGCAGCCCCTGCCGGTGGTTAGGCTTAGTGATGACCCTCTATTACCGGGACGACGCGGTGCAGGTGACCTCCGAGTCGATCCGGGCGGGCGGTCGCGTGATCGCCCTGTCCGACGTGACGTTCGTCTGGCACGCGCGGGGGCAGAAAACCCTCGCCGTCCGCGGCCGTGTGCTGGGGCGCGGTGTCCTGGTGCTGCTGCTCTCGCTGCCGCCGTTGGTCGCCGTGGTCTGCGTGCTGTCACTGGCGTGGTCAGCTCAGGACCGGGGCAACTGGCAGCTGGCGCTGATCATCCTCGCCGCCTGCGCGGTGGGGGCGTTGGTGCTGGTGCCGTTCCTGGAGATCCCCCTGGGCTGGCTGGACCGCTCCTACGAGCGTGGCAGCCACGTGCACGAGCTGTGGGTGCAGCACCACGGCCGGGAGGACCTGCTGGTACGCACCCCGGACGCGCTACGGTTCGGGCAGATCTACCGGGCCGTGCAGCGCGCCGTCGAACAGCACGGAGACCATCGATGAGCGTCACCGCAGTGTCGCCGTCGGGCGGTTACGGCACGGCCGACGCACACTTGACCCCATGGCGATTCCCCTCCCCACCCCGGCCGCCGTGGTCGGCCTGACCCGCTCCGCTCTCGACCAGGCGCTCGGCTCGGCCGCCTCGATGGCCGCCGTGCCCACCCGCGCGTTCGCGGTGCTGGACGGGGTGGAGGCGCTGCTGGCCCGAATCAACGGCGTGGTCGACCGGATCGAGACGACCCTGGACCGGACCGACCAGGTGCTCACCAGCGCCGAGGCCGCGGTTCGCGAGGTGGCGGTCATCAGCGCCGCCGCGACCACCGCCATCGACACGGCCACCGAGGTGGCCACCGCCGCCGCCGTGGTCGTCGCCGAGGCCGACCGGGTCTCCCGGGCGGCGGGCACGGTGGTCGCCGAGGCCGACCGGGTGGCGAACCGCGCCGCCGCCACCGTGGGCACCGCGACGGAGGCCGCCGCCACGGCGGCCGAACTGCTGGCCGCGTACGAGCCGGCGCTGCGCCGGGCCGCGCCGATGGCCGGGCGGTTCGTCGAGGAGTTGAGTCACGAGGAGATCAGCGCGGCGATCCACCTGATCGACGAGTTGCCCAAGCTCAAGGAGCACCTGACGGCGGACATCCTGCCGATCCTGGCCACCCTGGACCGGGTCGGGCCCGACCTGCACGACCTGCTGGACGTGACCCGCGACCTCAAGCTCGCCGTGGCCGGCATCCCCGGGCTGGGCATGCTGCGCCGACGTGGCGAGAAGCTCGCCGACGAGCCCGCCAGCTGAGCCCTCGCCCGCCTGCGCGGTGGCTCAGCAGTCGCAGGTGATCGTCGTGGTCGGCGCGGTGAGGTCGTCGACCGGTCGCCGGGTCAACCCGCACCAGTGCCGGCAGCGCGGCCGGGCTGGACCTCTGCGTGCACGTGGTTCGGCGCGACCATGGCGCGGCAATCGCCAACGCGGTCGCCCGACGGCTGGTGATCCCCCCGCACCGTGACGGCGGGCAGGCCCAGTTCGTCGAGGCACCGGTACCCGCCGACCCGGACGACGACCGGATCGCGGGCAGCATCGACTGGGCGCTCGCCCACCTCGCCGAGTCGCTGAGCGTGGCCCAACTCGCCGGGCGGGCGCACATGTCATCCCGCACCTACCTGCGGCACTTCGCCCGGGCCACGGGGACCAGTCCGATCCGTTGGCTCATCGACCAGCGGATCCGCGCCAGCCTGACCCTGCTGGAGGAGACCGACGCACCGGTCGAGCAGGTCGCCCGCACGGTGGGCTTCGACACGCCGGTGACCTATCGGCACCACTTCGGCCGGGTCATGCTGACCTCACCGTCGGCGTATCGCCGGGCCTTTCGCACGGGGGCGGGTCAGCGGACGTGCTCAGGCCGGCTTGGACGAGAAATTCCCAACCCTGGCTGGGGCGGTGAGCGCAGCCGGCGGCCGGCGGTGACCGTCGGTCACCTC
>NZ_PYBV01000027.1:66677-219341 GCF_003205615.1 Micromonospora arborensis
GAGTCATATTCATACCTCTGAGGTATACCGCTCAACAGCACATCGACAGGGCGGGCAGCCAAAGCGGAGGGCCAGCGCCCTTCGCCGCGACGCAGCCCCGTCTTGAGTTGGGACTTACCCGTCAAGCGCGGGCGCGCTCAGGCTGGCGCGTACAGCTCGTCGATCTCGGCGCGTCGGGGTAGCGCCACCGAGGCGCCGAGCCTGCGTACGCAGGCAGCGCCGGCTGCCGACGCCCAGCGCACCGCGTCGACCAGGTCGCGCCCCTCGCCCCAGCCGACGGCCAGCGCGGCGGTGAACGCGTCGCCTGCGGCGGTGGAGTCGACCACGTCGACCCGTACCGCCGGCACGTGCACTTCGGCGCCGTCCCGGTCGACGTACCAGGCGCCCTCGCCGCCGAGGGTGAGCACGGCGCGGGGGGTCAGCTCGAGCAGCGCCCGGGGCTCCTCCCGGCCGCGACCGGCGAGCGCCTGCGCCTCGCCCTCGTTGACGACCAGCACGTCCACGGCGGCGAGCAGCTCGGGCGGGAGATCCCGGGCCGGGGCGGCGTTCAGGATGACCCTGGTGCCGGCGGCGCGGGCGGCCACCGCGGCGGCTGTCACGGTCTGCACCGGGATCTCCAGTTGGGCGACCAGGACGTCCGCCGCACGCACCGTGGCCAGCTCTTCCTCGGTGAGCCCGACCAGGGCGTCGTTCGCACCGGGAGTCACCATGATGGCGTTCTCACCCTGGGCGTTGACCATCACCAGCGCGACCCCCGAGGTGCCGTAGACGACGCGTAGCTGGCTGGTGTCCACCCCGGCCGCGGTGATGCGCGCCTTCAGGGTGACGCCGAAGGCGTCCGAGCCGATCGCGCCGAGGAACGCGCAGGAGGCGCCGGCGCGGGCCGCGGCGACGGCCTGGTTGGCGCCCTTACCGCCGGGCACCATCACGAAGTCGGTGCCGAGCATGGTCTCGCCCACCCGCGGCAACGCGGGCGCCATCGCGACCAGATCCATGTTGGCGCTGCCCACCACGGCAACCCGGGTCTGCGGCACTGTCGTCTCCGCCCGCTCCGGCGCTCAGGCGGCCCGGGCGGTGTACCGGTCGCCCGACCGCTCGACCACCAGCGGAAGACCGAAGGTCTTGGAGAGGTTGTCGCCGGTCAGCGTCTCGGCGAGCAGCCCCTGGGCGACGACTCCGCCCTCCCGCAGCAGCAGCGCGTGGGTGAAGCCCGGCGGGATCTCCTCCACGTGGTGCGTGACCAGCACCATCGCCGGAGCGTCCGGGTCGTACGCCAGCTCGGCCAGCCGGGCGACCAGGTCTTCCCGACCACCCAGGTCGAGCCCGGCGGCGGGCTCGTCGAGCAGCAGCAGCTCCGGGTCGGTCATCAGGGCACGGGCGATCTGCACCCGCTTGCGCTCACCCTCGGAGAGGGTGCCGTAGCGGCGCTCGCCGAGGCCACCGACGCCGAGTTGACTCAGCAGCGCCCGCGCCCGGGCCTCGTCCCCGCGCTCGTAGTTCTCCCGCCAGCGGCCGACCACCGACCAGGCGGCGGTCATCACCACGTCGGTGACCTGCTCGTCGGCGGGCAGTCGCTCGGCGAGCGCGGCGGTGGTGAGCCCGATCCGGGTCCGCAGCTCGTTGACGTCGGTGCGGCCGATCCGCTCGCCGAGCACGTGCGCGACGCCGGTGGTGGGGTGCAGTCGGCCCGCGGCGAGGTTGAGCAGGGTGGTCTTGCCGGCGCCGTTGGAGCCGAGCACCACCCACCGCTCGTCCAGCTCGACGCGCCAGGTCAGGTCCTGGAGAAGGGCGGTGCCAGACCGGCGTACGCCGACGCCGTCGAGGCTGACCACCAGATCCGGGTCCACGGGGGCGGCGGCAGGCGCGGCGCCGGTAACGCCGGGGATCAGATCACCAGTCACCACACCATCCAACCACGCAGCGTCGAGGTGCCCCCCATGGGCAGCGCCTCGGCCATAGGGTGAAGCGCCGTGTCGTTGATCACCACACCCGGAGGACGGCCCATGCCCCGTCGAGGTACGGAGCCGCGCGGATGAGCGCGGTCATCGAGATCGAGGGTCTGCGCAAGACCTTCCACAGCGTGCGAAACGGCCGACGGGTGGCGGTGGACGGGTTCGACCTGCTGGTCGAGGCGGGCCAGATCCACGGTTTCCTCGGCCCCAACGGCTCTGGCAAGACCACCACCCTGCGCGCCCTGCTGGGGCTGGTACGCGCCGACGGCGGGCGGATGAGCGTGCTCGGCGAACCGTCGCCGGAGCTGTTGCCGCGGGTGGCTGGCCAGGTCGGCGCGATCGTCGAGAGCCCGCAGTTCTTCGGCAACTTCACCGGGCATCGCACGCTGCGGTTGTTGGCCCGTGCCGGTGGGGTGCCGATCGCACGGGTGGACGAGGCACTGGAGCTGGTGGGCCTGCGCGACCGGGGCGACGAGCGGGTCAAGGGCTACTCGCTGGGCATGAAGCAGCGCCTCGCGGTGGCGTCCGCACTGTTGAAGGACCCACGGCTGCTGATCCTGGACGAGCCGGCGAACGGGCTGGACCCGGCGGGCATCCGGGAGATGCGGGACCTGATGCGGTCGCTGGCCGCGACCGGGGTGACCGTGCTGGTGTCCAGTCACATCCTGGGCGAGATCCAGCTGATCTGCGACCACGTCACGATCATTTCGCGGGGGCGGCGGGTGGCGGCCGGCCGGGTGGACGAGGTGCTGGCGGGCTACGACCGGCACGAGTTCCTGGTGCGGGTGGCCGAGCCGGGGCGCGCTGTCGAGCTGCTGCAGGCGGCCGAGCTGACGGCGGTCGTCGACGGCGAGGCGCTGATGGTGAGCGGGGTGAGCGACCCGACGGTGGTCAGCCGGGTGCTCGGCGAGCAGGGGCTGTGGGTCGGCGAGTTGACGCCGCTCCGGCCGGACCTGGAGAGCGTCTTCCTGGAGCTGACGGGCGCGTACGAGCATTCGTCGGTGCCCCGGCAGGTCGACGGCTCGGGGCTGCCGCACGCCGATCAGGGCGAAGCTGTGATCAATCTCGATCGGGGAGTGGACGCGTGAACCTGGTTCGTGCCGAGATTGAGCGGCTGTCCGCGCGTCGCTTCGTACAGCTCATGGTCGTGCTGTTGGCGTTGGCGTTCGCGATCACGGCGGCGACCACCCTGGCTGGCTCCCACAAGCCGAACGCGGACGAGTTGAACTCGGCCCGGGCGCAGGCTTCCCAGGCACGGCAGAGCATGGAGGTGTCGTACCAGGAGTGTCTGGCCCGCCAGAGCGGCTCGCTCCCGCCGCAGGACACGGGACGCTACCTCCCCGCGGACTGTTCCGAGATCGACCCGATCCGACAGGAGAAACTGCCGATCGCCGCTGATTACCTGCCGGGTGTGTTCACCTTCGCCCAGCAGGCGCGGCCGTTGCTCTATTTTCTCATCGCGTTCCTGGTGCTCTTCGGGTTCCTGGTCGGCGCCTCCTACATCGGCGCTGACCTGAACTCCGGCGGTGTGGTGAACCTGCTGCTCTGGCGACCGCGCCGACTGACGGTGCTCGCGGCCAAGTTGGGCACCCTGCTCGGCGCGGTGCTGGTCCTGTCGCTGTTGGCGTCGGTTGCCTACCTCGCCACGTTCTGGGTGATCGGGCAGACCGCCGGGTTGCCCGGCCGGTTGGACGGTGACTTCTGGAGTTCGCTCGCCGCGGTGCACGGGCGTGGCATGGTGCTGGTGCTGTTGACGTCCGCGCTGGGCTTCGCGATCGCCACCATGGGTCGGCACACGTCGGCGGCGTTGGGGGCGGCGGCGGCGTACGCGGTGGTGTGGGAGTTGGGCGGCCGGCTGGTCATGGAGATCATCGATGCCCGGCGGCCGGACCAGTTGATGCTCTCCAGCCACATCGGGGCGTGGCTCACCGGCGAGGCGAGGTTCTGGGATCCGCAGATCTGCGCCGGCAACGCGGGCAACGACTACTGCGACAGCTTCTACAGCCTGACCTGGGGGCCGTCGCTGCTGGTGCTGCTCGTGCTGACCGGCGGGCTGACCGCTGCGGCGTTCGCCGTGTTCCGTCGCCGCGACCTGCTCTGAGTGCCGGTCCGTCGGGTCGCCCAGCTCGCTTCGGGCGGCCCCGCGGACCGACGCGGCGTACGGCAAGAGCTTGCAACCCGCCGATCAGCGGTGAAATATTCCTTCACATGACCGCCGCAGCGGGCTCAGCCGACGGTGGAGCCGAACACCTCGTCGCGTACGGCGTCCAGGGCTGTCCGCAGCGCGCCGTGCAGGATCGGCTCCTCGGTCAGCCCGGTCGGCACGACGCGAGGCTGGACCAGGGTGATCGCGGCCACCTCGTGCTGCACCCGCTCGGCGAGCGCGGTGCCGCCGGCCTGGCCCACCTCGCCGGCGAGCACGACCAGCGGCGGGTCGAGCACCACGCAGGTGCTGGCCACACCGAGGGCGAGGCGGCGGGCCAACTCGTCGAGCATCGGGCCGCCGTCGGCGCCGGCCGCCACGGCCGCGCGAACCGCCTCGGCGGCCTCGGCGGCCGGGTAGCCGTGCTCGCGGGCCACCGCCCGCACCGAGTCCGCGCCGACCAGTTGCTGGAAGGCCGGCTTGGCCCGACGGGAGACGTCGCGCGGGATGGGCGCACCGGGCACCGGCAGGTACCCGATCTCACCGGCGGCACCGCTGCTGCCGTGGTGCAACCGACCACCCAGCATGATCGCCAGGCCGACGCCGGCGCCCACCCAGACCAGCACGAAGTCGCCAACCCCCTGCGCGGCGCCGGACTGCGCCTCGGCCACCGCGGCGAGGTTGACGTCGTTCTCGAAGACCACCGGGGTGTGCAGGTCGTCCCGCAACGCGGCGAGCAGCCCGCTGTGCCAGCGCGGCAGGTTGAAGGCGAAGGTGATGTCGCCGGTGCCCGGGTCGACCAGGCCCGGCGTGCCGAGCACGATCCGCCGTACGCTGCTCAGCTGCGCCTGGGCACTGCTCGCGGCCTGCACCACGGCGTTGTGCACCACGCCCACCGGGTCGTCGGTGTCCCGGGTCGACTGCTCCACCCGGCCGATGACCGCACCGGTGATGTCGGCACACGCGGCCACCACCCGGTCCGGCCCGACGTCCACGCCGACCACGTGGGCGCTGCCCGGGCTGACCGCGTAGAGCTGGGCGTTCGGCCCGCGCCCGCCGGCCTGCTCGCCCACCCGGGTGACAAGGCCACGCTCCTCCAGCCGCTCGACCAGCTGCGAGGCGGTGACCTTGGACAGCCCGGTCAGCTCGCCGAGGCGGGCCCGGGTCAACGGGCCGCGCTCGAGGAGCAGCTCCAGCGCCGCACGGTCGTTGAGCGCCCGCAACAGACGGGGGGTGCCGGGCAGCCGGGTCGCACTCATGACACGTCCTCTAGTTTTAGTAAACTTTGCTAACTGTAAACCAACCTGCGAACGGGTAGCCGTAGCGTATCGGCCGCCCGGAGGCGGGGCGCTCGGCCGATTCGGCAGGGCGAACACCACCACGGGTACGACGTTTCGTACCCGCTGGGGCACCGAAGGGAGAGATCACGTGGGGCTGGATCCAGGACTGCGCCGGCTGGCGCTGGGCACGCTGCTCGCCGCGTACCCGGGACCGGTCCCGCCGGACTGGGCGGTCGACCTGCTGGCCGACGGGCTGGCCGGGCACACCCTGTTCGGGACCAACGTGCACGACCCCGCGCAGGTGGCGGCGAGCACCGCCGCGCTGCGCGCCGGCCGGCCGGACGTGCTGATCGCCATCGACGAGGAGGGTGGGGATGTGACCCGGCTGGCACACGCCACCGGCAGCCCGTACCCCGGAAACGCCGCCCTCGGCGCGATCGGCGACGTGGCGCTCACCCGACGGGTCTATCAGTCGATCGGCGCCGAGCTGGCCGCGCTCGGCATCACCGTCAACCTCGCCCCGACGGTGGACGTCAACACCGCCGACGACAACCCGGTGATCGGCACCCGGTCCTTCGGCGCGGATCCGGTGCGGGTGGCCGCCCACTCGGCCGCCGCGGTGACCGGGTTGCAGGCCGCCGGCGTGGCCGCCTGCGCCAAGCACTTCCCCGGGCACGGCGCCACCGTCACCGACTCCCACCACGAGCTGCCCACCGTGGACGCGCCGCTGAGCCTGCTTCGCCAGCGGGACCTGCCGCCGTTCGCGGCGGTCGTCGCGGCCGGGGCGCGCGCCGTGATGACGGCGCACATCCGGGTGCCGGCACTGACCGGCGCCGACCCGGCCACCTTCAGCCGGGCCGTCCTGGTCGACCTGCTGCGCACCGACTACGGCTTCACCGGCGCGGTCATCACCGACGCGTTGGAGATGAAGGGCGCCGCGGTGGCGGCCGGCGGAGTCGGGCCGGCCGCGGTCCGAGCCCTGGCCGCTGGTGCTGATCTGCTCTGCATCGGCGCGAAGGTCGACGCCCACCTGGTCGAGCGGGTGGCCGCCGAGATCGTCGACGCCCTGACCGACGGCCGGTTGGCGACCGCGCGGGTCGAGCAGGCGGCCGGCCGCGCCGCCGAGCTCGCCGCCTGGACCCGGGCCGCCGTCCGTTCGTCGGTCACCGAGGACACCGAGCTGGGGTACGCGGCAGCGCGCCGAGCGGTCCGGGTGGACGGGGTGCTCACCGGCCTGGACCGGCCACTGGTGGTGCAGTTGCACACCGAGTCGACGATCGCCGAGGGCCGGGTGCCCTGGGGTCTCGGCCCACACCTCGACGGTGTGCCGGAGATCCGGGTGATCGCGGCCGAGACCGACGCGGCGAGGCTGCGCGAGCTGGCCGCCGACCGTCCCATCGTGCTGGTCGGACGGCACCTGCACCGACTGCCCGGCGGCCCGGAGCTGATCGCCGACCTGTCCGCCGAGCATCCGGTGATCGTGGTGGAGATGGGCTGGCCGGCACAGTGGCGCCCGGCGGGCGTGCGCGCCTTCGTCACCACGTACGGCGCGAGCCACGCCAACGGCCGGGCTGCGGCCGAGGTGCTCGGTCTGGCGCGCTGAGCCGCAGCGGTCGGCGAGATCACACGGTCCACTGTCGCGGGTCATCTATTGAACATGTTCAAAAACTGCCCTACGCTGACGCCGTCGGTAGTTGAACACGTTCAAGGGAGGCGTCCGGCATGGACATCAAGGTCTGGATGTACGTGGTCTACCTCGCGGTCAGCATCGGCCTCACCATCTGGGTGGCCCGGGCACTGGCCCGCAACGGGCTGATCTTCCTGGAGGAGGTGTTCGCCGACGAACGGTTGGCGCAGGCGGTCAACAGCCTCCTGGTGGTCGGCTTCTACCTGCTCAACCTCGGCTACGTCACGGTGGCGATGAAGCACGCCGACCCGGTGCGGTCGACCAGCCAGGCGATGGAGGAACTGTCCCTCAAGATCGGCCTGGTGCTGCTGGTGCTCGGCGCGCTGCACTTCTTCAACGTCTTCGCCCTGGGCCGCTACCGTCGGAATCGACTCCGCCAGCTCGCCACCCACCCGCCCATCGCGCCGATCGGCCGGCTCCCGATGCCCACCGGCCCGTACGGCTCGCAACTGGTCGGATCACAGCCAGGTGGACCCCAGCCTGGTGGACCGCAGCCGAGCGCCGGGCCACCGGCCAACCCGCCGACCCGATGACCGTCCCACCAGCCGACGACCTCGGCCGGCTCCCGGATCCCGCCGCACACGCCGTCGGTGGGATCCGGGGGTTCACCGTCCTGTTCGACGCGAACTGCCCACTCTGCCGGGCCGCCCGCCGGTGGCTGACCTCCCGCGCCCAACTCGTACCCCTGGAATTCGTGCCGGCCGGGTCAGCCGAGGCCCGGCGGCGCTTTCCCGGCCTGGACCACGACGCGACGCTGCGCGACCTGACCGTGGTGGCCGACACCGGCGAGGTGTACGCGGGCGACGGCGCCTGGTTCGCCTGCCTGTGGGCGCTGGCCGACCACCGATCCGCAGCGGAGCGGCTGGCTCGACCGCACCTGTTGCCGCTCGCGCGGCAGGTGGTGGCCACCGCGTCGGCGATCCGGGAACGGGTCCGCGACCCGTGGGCCGAGCCGACGGACGAACTGGCGGGATACGGTGACCCCGATGACCGAGCAGCCTGCGCCGACGACCACTGCCGGTGACCCTGCCACCGCCCGAGGTGAGCAGACCCGGCAACTGATCCGGGACACCGCGATGCGACTGTTCCGTGAGCGCGGTTACGCCCAGACCACCATGCGGGCGATCGCGCAGGAGGCCGGCGTGGCGGTCGGCAACGCCTACTACTACTTCGGCTCCAAGGATCACCTGATTCAGGAGTTCTACGCCCACGCCCAGGTCGAGCACCGCGCCGCCGCCCAGCCGGTGCTCGACCGGGAGGACGCGTTCGGTGCCCGGCTCGCCGGGGTGCTGCACGCGGGCATCGACGTGCTGACCCCGTCGCACGAGTTCGCGGCGACCTTCTTCAAGACGGCGGCGGAGCCGACGTCGCCGCTCAGCCCCTTCTCGGCGGAGTCCTCCGGGCCCCGAGAGGCGGCGATCAAACTCTTCGGCGAGGTGTTGACGGGCTCGACCGCCAAGGTCGACGCCGAGCTGCGTCCCCAGTTGCCCGAGCTGCTCTGGCTGGCGTACATGGGAGTGATCCTCTACTGGGTGCACGACCGGTCTCCGGGGCAGACCAAGACCCGCCAGTTGATCGACGGCGTCGTGCCGTTGATCGACCGCCTGGTGGCGCTGTCCCGGCTACGGGTCCTCCGCCCCGTGACCCGACAGGTCTTCGACCTGATCCGCACGCTACGTCACTGACCCGACCGACAGCATCAACCGGTCCAGCCGCAGGTCAAGTCCACCTTTCGACACTCCGAACCGACAGCTCACACCTTGCCCCACGCCTTTTCGATACGTAGCGTGATCGACGCGTACCGACTCGCCCGAGGCGCGAGGCGGCACGCCCGGAACCGGGGCCTGGGGAGAGGTTGCGGACCGTGGATCCGGCCCGGGATCCACGGTCCGTGCCCATCGCCACTCAACGTGGATAGACCCCGTACGCGCGCCAGCCCCGGTCCGGAAACCCGGCGGCCTCGGCGACCCGGGCCGAGGCGTGATTGTCCCGCTCGTGCAGGTAGGTGGGCACCGCTCCCTCGTCGAGCACCCGCCGCGCCGCCTGTGCCACCAGCCGGCGGGCAAGGCCGCGGCCCCGAGCGGCCGGCGCGGTCCCCACCGCCAACTCCTGCCCGTACGCGTCGTGCCGTTTTATCCCGGCACCGGCCAGGTAGGTGCCGTCCGGGGCACGGACCACCAACACCGGCCGGTCGAAGAGCCGCAACCAGGGCGGCAACCCGGGAGCCGTCGACTCGGTCCACTCCCCCACGTCCGGCAGCGGCGCGGGTGCCCGGCTCCACCGGAAGAGGCCGTCGTGCACACACCAGTCGGGCAGCCCGACCGCCTCGGGGAGCGCGGCGAGCAGCCGGTCCGGTGTACTCCGGACCAGCGAGCGGATCGCCGCCACCCGCTCCGGCGCCACGGAGAGCACTGCGCTCTGCCCGGCCTGCACGGCGACCGCGGGGCGCAGCCTGCCGTCCCAGGCCGGTTCCGCCCGCCGTTGCGAGGCGACCACGTGCAGCCCCGGCCCGGCCGGCCACTGGCCGAGCCAGGTGGCCAGGTGCAGGTGGAGCCGCCGATCGAGCATGTCCACCTCCCCCTCGCCGTGCCTGTCGTGGATCACCGTACGCCGGGCAGGCGGCCCGGGCGGACGATCCCTCAGGGCTGAGCGAGGTTCGGGAACGAGGCACACCAATCGACCGTCATATGTATTTCCCTACCCGTACAACTTTGTTTGGGACGGTAAAAGCATGCCGATTCAGCCGAACCACCATTACCAGCAGGACCCCGAGCGACTCTGGCAGGCGGCGGAGACCGCCGGAGGCCTCCCACCTCAGCCGCGCTACCGGAACCCCCGGGCCGTCGGCGGCGCCGACATCCTGTCGTGGGCCAGGCTGAACAGGCTGTCCGCCGGCAGTTCCAGTAGGCACCGTCTGAACACCCACTGACACACCAGCTCGCCGGTGGATGTGGTGTCTTGGTGGAACGTCACGCCATGACTCGCATCACCGTGGACGTGAACGACGAGTGGCTGGACGCCGCGAGGGACGTGCTCGGCACCGACACCAAGGTGGCCACCATCAATGCCGCACTGCACTCGTTCGCCGTACGTCGGCAGGCCCGCGAGATCGTTGCCGCGTTCGACCAGGTGGAGATCTCAACAACGCGTAGGGCAGCCTGTGAAGCTCACGCGCTCGGCGACACACCGGGGAGGTCCAGCGGCGGCTTTCGCACACCTGTCGGGTAATTTCTTGTGGTCCGGCATCCCGGCCTACGACAGGAGAAGCTCCGCGCATGGGCAAGAAGACGATCCACGTCTCCGACTTCACCGGCACGGTTCTGCAGCAGGACGACGAGGTGGTCCGCGTCGTCGTGTTGGAGCACCCGGACCTGGTCGCCGGGCCCGTGCAGTTGGACGCCACCCCGGGCGAGGTGGAGAACATCGATGACGCCGCCCTCGACGTCGCGGTGGTGGAGATCCACGACCGGCACGGCGGCGGCGAGCCCCGCCGGGTGGTGTTGACCGCCAGCGAGTTCGACGCGATGGCCACCGACGTGCCGATGGCGCAACTGCTGAAGACGGCCGAGCGGGTCCGCCCGCCCAAGGCCCGCAAGAGCGCCGAGAAGATCGACTACGGCACGCTGGAGCACGCTGGCAAGCCGCACCGGGGCCGGGTCACCGAGGAGGAGGCCCGACTGGTGCGCGAGCAGCTCGACGACGTCAACAAGCGGCTCGCCGACGCGGGCGTACGCCAGATCGACCCTGCCGATCCGGAGCACGCCCTGCGGTACGGCTTTCCCGACGTTTCCTGACCGACTACCCGACGTCGCCATCCGTCGCGGCGGCGCTGACTGCCGCGGCGAGGGCGGCGGACAGGTCAGCCTCGACCGCCGCCTTGTTCAGGCCGAGGTTGGTGAGCACGCCGGCGCCGTCCTCCTGCTCCAGCAGGGCGAGCAGGATGTGCTCGGTGCCGATGTAGTTGTGCCCGAGGCGCAGCGCCTCCCGGAAGGTCAGCTCCAACGCCTTCTTGCCGCGCGCGTCGTAGGGGATGAGGTCCGGGACCTGCTCGGCGCGTGGCGGAAGGACGGCACCGACCGCCTCCCGAACCGCCTCTCCAGTGGCGCCCCGACCGGCCATCACCCTGGCCGCCAGCCCCTCCGGTTCGGCCAGCAGGCCCAGCACCAGGTGCTCGGGGCCGATCTCGATGTTCCCGCTGGCCCGAGCCTCCTCCTGCGAGGCCACCACCACGTTGCGGGCGCGGGGGGTGAACCGACCGAAGCCGGCGTTCGGGTCGAGCGCCGCGGCGTCGGTCGCCTTCGGCACGAAGCGCTTCTGGGCGGCCTGCTTGGTGACCCCCATGCTGCGGCCGATGTCGGTCCAGGAAGCGCCTGAGCGTCGGGCCTGGTCGACGAAGTGCCCGATCAGGTGATCGGCGACCTCGCCGAGGTGATCGGCGGCGATGACCGCGTCGGTGAGTTGGTCGAGCGCGTCGGTGTGCGCCGTCTTGATCGCCTGGATCAGGTCGTCGAGCTTGACGGTGTTGCTGATCTGGAGAGGATCTGTCATGCGTCAACCATAGGTTGACGAAGAGCAGCCGTCAACCACAAGTTGACGAACGCCCCGAGCCGCAGATACCGCAACGTGCCGGCCATTCAGACCCGGTAGGGTCTTATGTCCGCCTTTGGATGCACCGTTGCGAGACGTCGTACGCCTCCTCGCCCTGCTCGGCCTTGACCCGTGATCGTGATCGACACGAGGTCGCCGACGTGGGGGTGTCACGCGCCGTGGATACCCCCACATCGGCGATCTGGAGTGGATCACCGACCGGATCATCGGCATCGAGGTGGTGGCCGACCCGGCGCAGCTCGCAACCCTCGACCTGTCCGTGGGAGAGCGACGGTAGGGCTACCCGGCCCGGGCGTACTCGGGTAGGCGGCGAGCGACCGCCGCCGGCGAGGGCATCCCGTCGATCTCCTCGGCGATCGCCCGGGCCGCGTCGCGGTGTGCCGCCCCGTGCCGTGGCAGCAGCCGTCGCGTGCGCTCGGCGACCGCGTCCGCGTTCACCTCGTCGGGGAGCAGCCCCAGGGCGGCGCCGACGGCGCTGACCGCCTCGGCGTTGGCGAACTGGTCGGCGCCCTGCGGCAGCATCAGCTGCGGTACGCCGACCGCGAGCGCGCCGAGGGTGGTGCCGCTCCCGCCGTGGTGCACCACCACGTCCACGTGCGGCAGCAGCTCCGCCTGCGGCACCAGAGAATGCACGCTGACGTTGCCGGGCACCTCGCCAAGCTGCTCCTTAGGCACGCGGCCCGCCGCGACCACCACCTGGGCGTCCAACGTCGCCAAGCCGGCGATGGCCGTGTTGAGTAGCTCCGGCGTACCGAACGCGGTGCCGAGGGTCAGATAGACCAACGGTCGGGACGTACGGCGGCTCGCCCATACCGGCAGCGGGGACGGTGCCGAGAACGGCACCGGTCGCAACTCGATCCGACGTTCGGTGGCGAGGAAGTCCCGGTCCTGGAGGGAGGGCGGGCAGATGTCGACGTGCGGCCGGCCGGCTGCCTCGGCGTTCCCAGTGGGCAGTTCGAGGCCGATGCCGTCGGGGAACATCCGGCCGAACCCGTGCCAGAGGCCCGGGATGCCGGCCCGACGAGCGGCGACGGCCGCCCCCGGCAGCCCCCACTCGTGCACCACCAGGTCGGGGCGGAGCCGCGCCAACTCCGGTTCGAGATCCTCGGCGTACACCTCGTAGAAGGCGTCGCCGGGTCGGAACGGCCGCAGGCCGTTCGCGGCGAGCGGAGCGTGCACGGCCGGACCGGCGGCGAAGTGGACGTCATGACCGGCGTCCCGGGCGGCCATCGCCAGCGGGATCAGCGGATAGGTGTGACCGACGGAGGCAAGACTGGCGAACAGCACACGCATGGGGCCGGACCCTATCTGCCGCACCGTCGGTCCGGTCGCGCCCGGTGTTCGGTGTCGCGTATACGGTGGGCTCCGGTTCAGGCGCGGTTCACCGACGGGAAGGGCGGTCATGCGTCTTCACGTGGGATGCGCGATGTGGACGCACAGGTCGTGGCAGGGTCACCTGCTGCCGGCCGCGGAGCGCCTGCGGCACTACGCCAGTTGGTGCGACGCCGTGGAGGGGAACACGACGTTCTACGCGACCCCGGCCCGGGACACCGTGGCGTCGTGGGCCGCCCAGACGGACCCCGATTTCCGGTTTGTCGTCAAACTTCCCAAGGTCATCACGCACGAGCGTCGGCTCACCAACGTCAGCGAGCCAATGCGCGCCTTCCTGGACGCGATCGAGCCGCTCGGCCCACGCGCACACGCCCTCTGGATCCAACTACCCGGCTCGTTCGGCCCCGCCGACATCCCGGCCCTGAGCCGGTTCCTGAATCAACTCCCGCAGTCCCACCGGTACGCGGTGGAGGTCCGCCACCAGGCGTTCTTCACCGATTCCAGTGCGGCCCGGCTGCTTGAGGCGACCCTCGCCGACGCGTCGGCCGAGTGGATCCCCTTCGACACCACCGCCTTCTTCGCCAGCCCACCGACCAGCGACGCGGAGCGGGACGCCTGGACCAAGAAGCCGCGCGTGCCGCTCCGGTCACGCGCGCTGACCGACCGGCCGATCGTGCGCTACCTCGGCCGCGACGACTCGGCGCGCACCACCGAGGGGTGGCAGCGCTGGATCGACAGCATCGTGGCCTGGCTACGCGAGGGACGCTCGCCGACGATGTTCATCCACACCCCGGACAACGCCGAGGCGCCCGTGCTCGCCCGCCGGTTCCACGACGAGGTACGGGCACGCGTACCCGAGCTCGACGCGCTGCCCGAACCGATACCGGTCGAGCCCCTGACGCTGTTCTGACCCGGGCGGTCAGCGCTGCTCGTCGTTGAGCAGGTCGTCGAGGTGGGCCGCCGTGCTGATCAGCGAGAGGTGGCTGAACGCCTGCGGGAAGTTGCCGATCTGCTCACCGGTCGGGGCGATCTCCTCGGAGTAGCGGCCAAGTGGGCTGCTGTAGGTCAGCATCTTCTCGAAGGTCAACCGCGCGTCGTCGATCCGGCCGGCCAGGGCGAGTGCCTGTACGTACCAGAAGGTGCACATGTTGAAGGTGCCCTCGGTGCCGGCGAGGCCGTCCGGCGAGGCGTTCGGGTCGTAGCGGTAGACCAGGCTGTCGCAGACCAGCTCGGCGTCCATCGCCCGTAGCGTCGACTCCCACATCGGGTCGGTCGGCGAGATGAAGCCGACGCCGGGCATCGCGAGCAGCGAGGCGTCCAGGATGTCGGATCGGTAGTGCTGCACGAAGGCGCGGCGCCCGGAGTGGAAACCCCGCTCCATGACCTGCTCGTAGATGGCGTTACGTTCGGTGGTCCAGCGGACGGTGTCGCCGGGGCGCCCGCGGCGCTGCGCGAGGCGGATCGCACGGTCGAGCGCCACCCAGGACATCATCCGCCCGTAGGTGAAGTCCTGCCGACCGGACCGGGTCTCCCAGATGCCGTCCTCGGGTTGGTTCCAGTGCTCGCAGAGCCAGTCCATCAACCGTGCCGTCTTCCGCCACCCCTCGTACGGCGCGATCAGCCCGTGCCGGTCGGCGAGTTCCAGCGAGTTGAGCGCCTCGCCGTAGATGTCGAGCTGCAGTTGGCCCGCCGCGCCGTTGCCGATTCGCACCGGGGCCGAGCCGCGGTATCCCTCCAGGTGGCCCAGTACCTCCTCGGGGAGGTCCGGTGAGCCGTCGATCCGGTACATGACCTGCAGGGGTACGTCGTCGTCCCGGGCGTCACGGATGCGCGCGTCGAGCCAGAGCAGATACTTCTCGGCCTCGCTGGTGAAGCCCAGGCGGAGAAGCGCGTGCACGGAGAAGGACGCGTCTCGGACCCAGGTGTAGCGGTAGTCCCAGTTCCGCTGCCCGCCGATCTGCTCCGGTAGCCCCGTGGTGGGTGCCGCGATCAGGGCCCCGGTCGGCGCGTACGTCATCAGCTTGAGCGTCATCGCCGACCGCTCGACCATCTCCCTCCAGCGGCCCCGGTACTGGGAACCGCCCACCCACCGCCGCCAGTTGTCGCGGGTCTGCGCGAGCAGCTCACATGCCTCCTCGGTGCTGAGCGCTCGGGGTGCGTGCGGGCAGGCCGTCTCCAGGACCACACCGCCGATGTCGCCGGCGTGCAGCGTGAATTGCGCGGACACGCCCTCCTCGTCGCGTCGGATGCTCCCCGCGTCCACCAACCGATCCGCGTTCTTCAGGGAGGTGAGGGTGAGGCTCAGAGTTCGGCTCCGGAAGACGTCACCCTCGGGGTGCACCTCCAGCTCGTACGGGTCGCGTCCGTAGTTGAACCGGGGCTGGCAGTCGAAGCGGAACCGCATGCTTCCGCGCATCATCCGGACCAGCCGGATCAGCCGATGCTGGTCGGTGGCACGCGCACCGGTGACGGGCATGAAGTCCAGCAGCTCCCCCACGCCGTCGGCGCTGTGGAAGCGGGTGATGAGGATCGGCGTTCCCGGCAGGTAGAGCTGCTTGCTGGCGTATTCGATGCCGTCGGGCGAGAGCTGGAAGTGGCCGCCCCTGCGGTGGTCCAGCAGCGCGGCGAAGACGCTCGGCGAGTCGAACCGGGGCGCGCAGAACCAGTCGACCGTGCCGTTCGCGCTGATCAGCGCCGCGGTTTGCAGATCACCGATCAGACCGTGCTCCTCCACCGCCGGGTAGGTCGCCTCCACGCTGTCTCCCGCCGTTCGTCGTAGCGACGACGGCGGGTACCCGGAAATCGCCGTGGTAGTCGGCTCGGCCGTGTTCCGGTTCGGGACGGGGCTCGCGCTGTCCGTCCGTCCCGTCCCGACGCCGTCGACTCAGATGGCGGAAGCTCGTCCAGTGCCCGGCGGGGTAGGTGAGGAGCGTGCCCGCACCCGTCTCCTGCCCGGAGCAGTCCGGGGTCCGGTAGAAGAAGACGTCCTGGAAGCCGCTCCATCCGACGTGGCTGTCGGCGGTCGGGGGCAGTGGCGTGCAGGCGCCGGTCGGTGCCGGGAAGTTCGCGACCGTGTGGTGAGGGCCGACTTCTTCGAACACACCCGCCATTGCGGAAGCCGACCTTCCACAATCGTCGATAACGTCGGCACCGAACACGCCGACGAGAGGACACCCGATGAGCCTGCGAGGATTTGCCACACTCAACATCTGGGCGGACGACGTGGCGGCAGCCACCGCCTGGTATGCGGACTTCCTCGGCGTCGAGGCGTACTTCATGCGCCCGGGGCCCGACGGACGCCCGGCCTACACCGAGTTCCGCATCGGCGACTACCAGGCTGAGCTGGGCATCATCGACCGCAAGTTCGCACCGCCCGGTGCCGCGACCGGGCCGGGCGGCGTGGTCATGCACTGGTACGTCGACGACCTCGACGCCACCGTCGAGCGACTGTTGGCGATGGGTGCCACGGAGTACCAGCCGATCACTCCGCACGGGGACGAGGGGTTCATCACCGCAGCGGTCGTCGACCCGTTCGGCAACGTGCTGGGTGTCATGAAGAACCCGCATTACCTCGAAGTCCTCGCATCGCTCAAGGCGACCTGAGGTGGAGGACGATCCCGGCAGAGACGAAGCGGGGGCACCCACCGTCGAACTCGACGGCGAGTGCCCCCGCGACCGGGGTACGGGTCAGCTCAGCGAGCTGCTACCCCCCGGCTGCACCACGCCGTTCACGGTGAGCTTGTACGGCGCGTACTGCGTCACCTGCTCGGTCGGGTCGTCGTACGCCACGATGGCCACGACCTTGGGGAACAAGTCCAGCACCGCCAGCTCCAGCTTGCCGATCGTCACATCGGACTTGCCGTTGGACTCGAACTGCAAGGCGATCGAGTGCTTTTCGTCGATGCCGACGAGCCGCAGGTTCCAGTTCTTGACCGCGGTCGGTCGGATCTCCGTGGGCGAGTCGAACGGGGCCAGGCTGCTGCCGTCGCTGAGCGTCTTGCCGCCGAGGGTGATGTCGTCGAGCAGCAGGCCGCCCTCGTTGACGCCACCGTCGCTGACGTAACGGAAGCCGAGCAGCACGTTCTTTCCGGCGTACGCCGACAGGTCGTACGAGCGGGCCTCGAAGCCGACGGTCGTACCGTTCAGCCCCGGGCCGAGCGGCCCCTCGACGGTGTGGTCACCGGGGATCGCCGTGTACGTGGCGCCACCGTCGGTCGACACGGTCACGTAGCCGTAGTCGAAGCCGAGCTCGGCACCGTACTTGGCGACGAACCGCAGCGTCGGGTCGGTGGTCGGCACCGTGACCGGGGTGACCGCGGCCGAGTCCAGGCTGTTGGCGTTGCCGGAGAAGAGGACGGCGTTGCCCGGCCGGTCCGGATCCTGCGTGGTGGTCGTCCATGCCAGCGGGAGAGCGGGCAGGGTCTTCGCACCCTCGAACTTCACCGAACGCAGGTCGCGGCCGCTGAGCAGCTTGCCCTTGGCCGCGCCGAGCTGCACGTAGTCGGCACCGTTGGGCGCGACGCCCGGCGTACCGTTCGCCGTCGTGCTGGCCAGATTGACGGTGGAGCGCAGGCTCGGCGTGGTCACCCGGCTCTTGGAGACACCGAGGGTGATCCCGAGCCGCGAGTCGCCGACGATCTTGTCCAGCAGCGTCATCGACTGGTAGTCGTGGATGACCTGGTAGACGTCGTGGACCTTGACGGTCTCCAGCTCGGCGTCGAGGCTCGCAATGCCCTGCCGCTCACCGTCGCGGTGCAGCCGCGACATGAAGTCGGCACCGTAACGGTCGTACAGGAACATCATGAACGAGTACGCGTTGCCGTAGTCGGCGAGCACCGCGTTCGGGTTCGGGCTCTCATCCCAGAGGGTGAGGGAGTTCTCCGGGCCACCGCAGTCGCGCGGGTTCGTGTTGTACGGCGTCTGCACCTCGCCGAACCCCTGGTAGCAGTAGAGGTGACTCTCCACCCCCCGGTCGAAGACCGTGGCCTTCGAGTCGCTGTAACCGGTCAGCGACATGGCGAAGTCGGACAGACCCTCGTTGATCCAGGTGGTCTCGAAGGGGTCCGTGTAGTAGTGCGCGAGGTGCTGCCACTCGTGCGCGAACGTGCCCTCGTAGCTGTTCGGCCGGGCGCCACGGCTGGTGCACAGGTCGTCGGTCGGCTCGTCCGGCGGGTTCGGCGTCATGCGGTGCAGCCAGTCGAACGCGTCGATGGTCATGACGTTACGGTCGAGCAGCTCGTTGAACTGCGCGGAGAAGAACCCGGCGATGTAGGTCGGGGCGGCCGGGAAGCTGTAGTAGTTGTCGTCCCGCACGTTGTCGACGAGCGTGACGGTCTTGTTGCCAGCGCCGGTGTAGACCCCACCGTTGCCGTCTTCGTCCGGCCCGATCTGGGCGTTGCTGCCGTCCCGGTCCGGCGGGGTGCTGAAGGCCTTGGTCTCCTTCGGGTACATGTTCGTGTCGAACTCGTCGACAAGGTGCTGCACCTGCGCGTCGGTGACCTGCGTCGAGGACGGCACCTGAGCGCGGCAGTCACCGGCCGGGAAGGACAGGTCGTTGGCGACCCAGACCTCGATGTGCTCACCCACGGCCCGCAACGTGTAGTCCTTGCGGTAGACCGAGCCTTCGATGTCGTCGAGGCCGAGCCACTGACGGACCGTGCCGACCGCCGGCGTCTCCGCCGCCTGCGCCTGCATCCGTGCGCCCGTCCGCGCCTGGTACCGCGGGGGCGTCTCGATCGGCCGACCGTCCAGCGTGAGGTCCTTCCGAGTGAGCTCACGCATGTCGCTCTGCGGCGCGGCCTTCGGCGCGGCGGCTTCGGCCGACGCCGGCGACGTCGCGGCGACGACGGTGAGAGCCGGTAGGACGAGAACAGCGGCGAGCGCCCCAGCCATGCGGGTGCGTGCCATGGAACCTCCTTCGGGTGGTTACCCGGTTCTCGCGGGTCCGGCCGGGGGTGCCCGGCCGCCCACGATGATCTTTAAACCGTCGTCACGCTAGTCCCGGAAGCCCTACGGCTGCGATGGAAAAATGTGGCGATAGATATCACGCGGCTCGAACGACGGTTCGTAACATTTAGATGCTCTCAGTCCAACCGCGCGGACGATCGGCCGAGCGACCTAGGTGGACACACCAGGGGTCAGAACCCCGCAAGGACGATCTTGCCCATGGTCGCGGACGTCTCGATCAACTCGTGGGCCTGGCGCAGATTCGCCGCGTTGATCGGGCCGAGCTGGTTGGTGAGGGTGGTGCGGAGGGTGCCGTCGTCGACCAGCCGGGCGGTCTCTTCGAGGATCTCGTGCTGGGTCGGGTCGGTCGGCAGGAACAGCGGCCGGGTGAACATGAACTCCCAGTGCCAGGTGATGCTCTTCGACTTCAGCGGCAACAGGTCGAGCCCCTCCGGATCGTCGATGGCGGTGATCTGGCCGTTCGGTCGCAGGACGCGCGCGAACTGTTCGACCTGGCCGTCCGAGAAGGCGGTGAACAGGTAGTCGACGCCGTCGGGGGCCACCTCCAGGACCGCGTCGGCGAGACCAGCATGGTGGTCGACGACGTGGTGGGCGCCGAGGTCGGTGACCCACTGGCGTGTCTCGGGGCGGGACGCGGTGCCGATGACGGTCAGGCTGGTCAACGCGCGGGCAAGCTGCACGATCATGGAGCCCACACCACCGGCGGCACCGACGACCAGGAGGGTGCCCGTGCTGTCCTTGGTGAGGGCGAACCGGTCGAAGAGCGTCTCCCAGGCGGTGATCGTGGTGAGCGGCAGCGCCGCCGCCTCCGCGTGGGTCAGGCTGGCCGGCTTGTGCCCGACGATGTGCTCGTCGACCAGGTGGAACTGGGCGTTGGTGCCCGGGCGGGCGATCGACCCGGCGTAGTACACCTCATCGCCAACGCGGAACCGGGTGACGCTCGGGCCGACGGCGCTCACGGTGCCGGCCGCGTCATAGCCGAGAACCTTCAGCTCACCTCCGGGGTCGACGCCGGCCCGCACCTTGACGTCGACGGGGTTGACGGACACGGCCTCGATGCGTACCAGCAGATCGTGCGGACCCGGCGCTGGGACACTGATCTCGGCGTCGACGAGGCTCTCGGGGTTGTCGATGGGCAGGTTCCTGCGGTAACCCACCACCTGCATGCTGTCGGTCATGCCCTGCACGCTATCCCTGCGACGACAGCCGATCGGAGGAACCACGCAGGTACCGGGCTTCAGGCTGGTGCGGCGGCGGGGGCGCCGCGCGGAAGTGGAGCACGATCACGACGGCCAGGATGACGATGGCGAGCGGATCGAACACCAGCGAGATGAGGTTCATGTCGGCCCGCATCCCGCTGTCGACGACGGTCAGGGCGAGAAACCGGTCGGGATCAGCCAACCCGTAGCTGCTCTCCAGGAGGCCCGGCCAGAACAGGGCCAGGGCCGGCGTTGCGGTGATCACGCCGACGATGGTGAGGATGACGCGCATCTTCATGCGACTCTCCAAAGTGGGCCGGCTCACTTTGTCGTCAGCCTAGCTGTCCAGCCGTCGGGGCCGGGCCTGGTCGACCCGGCCCCGGTGTGGTCGGTCAGCTGCGCAGACTCCACCGCTGGTTCGCGCCACCGTTGCACGACCAGAGGATGACCTTCGTGCCGTTGGCGGTGGCGGCGCCGTTGGCATCGAGGCAGAGCCCCGACTGGACGTTCGTGACGGTGCCGTTGGTGTTGACGTTCCACTGCTGGTTCGTGCCGCCGTGGCAGTCCCAGATGATGACCGCGGTGCCGTTGGCCGTGCCCGCCCCGGAGGCGTCCAGGCACTTGTTGCCGTACACGGTCAGTTGCTTGCCGGCGGTCTGGGTCCACCGCTGGTTGGCGCCGGTGGAGCAGTCCCAGAGTTGGGTCTGAGTGCCGTTGGTGGTCGACGAGTTGGGCACCTCGACGCAGCGGCCGGACTGGCCACCCACGAGTTGTCCGTTCCCCGTACCGCTGCCACCACCCTGCTGCTGCCGGACGATCGAGGTCGACTCGGCCGACCGGTTGCCCTGGGCGTCGACGACGTAGAGCCGGTACTCACCCTGGGTCGCCGGCACGGCGATGGAGGTGGCCGTGCCGCCCGCCCTGGTCATCGTCGCTCCGGCGGTGAAGGTGGTCGTGCCGGACGGGGCCAACCAGACCGACTTGGTGGCGTCGCCGGTGCTCCGGATCGGGATCGACGCCGTGGCACTGGTGACGAAGGTGCTGGCCGGCAGGACGTAGTTCGGTGCGGAGAAGTTGCTCGCCGGGATGATGTCCCGGTACGCGTCCTCAAGGCCGGAGTTCGCCGCGATGCTGTAGGCCGCCGCCGGCCAGACGTAGTCGGAGGAGACGAGGATGTCGGCGACCGTGCTGTTCGGCAGGTTCTTGTTCGAGACCTTGTTGATCGGGCCGTAGATCTGCGTGATGCTCAGGTCGTGTTTCCGCCCGAAGTCGTCAGAATTGATCATCCAGGTGACGTTTTTGTCGATGCTCAGGACGTTGTCGCGGAACGTGATGTACGCCGAGCCCTCGTCCGGGTGAAGACCGTACTTGTGGCCGGCGGGAACGCCCTGGAAGTAGTTGTTGGTGATCGTCGTCCCCGGCTGACTGCCCAGCGTGTAGATGGGAGCGGTGTCGCTGAGGCGCTGCACCGTGTCGATGATGTGGTTGTAACTGATGGTGTTGTTTCGCGCCGTCGTGGTGGGTCGGTTGGGCACGATCGAGCCCGACGATCCGTCGAAGTTCCACCAGCCCCAACCGAGCGTGATGCCTGACCACGGGGTCTTCTCGATCCGGTTGTGCTGGATGGTGAGGGTGTCGGCGAAGTACGCCGAGATGGGGCTGTGCCCGTCGAACAGGACCGCGCTGTCGTAGAGGTAGTTGTTCTTGATGTCGATGTTCTTCGGCAGTCCTTCGACCTGTGCGGAGTACTTCTCGCGGTTGGTCGACGTGCCGTCTCCGATATAGACGTGCTGAGGATGGCCCACGGTGATGGCCGAACCGGCGATGTCGTTGGTGACGTTGCCGATCAACTGCGTACCCTGCACGTCGTTGACCATGTTGATCCCGTCGGCGCCGGTGTGCTCGACCCGGTTGCGCTGCAGAAGGATCCCGTCGGCGTTCTGCACCTGGACAATGCCGGGGGTCACGTCGACATTCCGGTAGTAGTAGACGTGGAAGTTGCCTTTCGCGTACACGTTGGCGCTCAGATTGCCCTGCTGCGCCTGCTTGAAAGCCGAGCCGGCGACGTTGACCAGGTTCCAGTCGGAGTGCCGCACGGTCAGGCCGGAGAACGTGATGTTGCGCGCATGGCTGCTCGTCGAGGTGCCGGCGACCCGCAGCACGGTGGTCACGTTGTTCGGCGCATAGACCGTCGCCGTCGACATGTTCTCCGAGCTGGCCTTGTAGTAGTAGACCGTCCGGCTGGCCTTGTCGAAGTAGAACTCGCCGGGCGTGTCCAGGAACTCGTAGGCGTTCATGACCTTGTGGGTGCCGCCAACCTGGGCGTTGCCGTTGAACGCACCCTGGGCGATAGCCGCACCTGGTTGCTGGAACAGGGCAACCCGGTTCGCGCCGTCGGAACTCGTGGTCACCTGGCGGACACCCACGATGGCCGTGGTCCAGGTCGTCCCCGTCTCGATCTCGATATCGTCCTGGTTGCGGGCGACGGCGGGAAAGTCGGCCAGGCTGTACTTGGCGCCATCACACTGCGAGCCCGATTCCCAGGCCCACGCCGCCTGGCCGGCCGTGATGTTGTACGTCCCGTAGCAGCCCGCCGAGCTGATCGTCTTCGAAGCCAGGTACGCCCGTTTGTCGTTGACATAGAGCGCCCGCAGTTTGTTGGCGCGGTCGAGCGGCGCCTTCCAGATGTTGCCGCTGTGCTGGGTCCACCCGGTCACCTGGACACCAGCGTCGAGGACCGGCTTCTCGTTGGGGTAGGCGCCATAGCTGACCCGGAACCCGTTGGTGCCGGAGTCACCCGCACCGAATTCGACAGTGCTGCTGACCGGATAACTCCCACCGCGAAGGTAGACGTTGATGTCGCCGGTCATACTCGCGTTCACCGTGCGAACGACGTCTCTGGCGCGTTGCACAGTCCGAAATGGCGATTGGATCGTTCCCGGGTTGGCGTCGTTGCCGTCGGGGGCGACGTAGTAGGTCGCCTGGACTGCGGCGGAAGCCGGCAGCTGAATTGTCAGCACGGCCGGGAGCGCGGCGGAGACGAGCGCCGCGACCGCCAACAATGACGTTCGGGCGGTGGATCTGACTGATTTCACGAGCCGTTCCTCTCACTTGTCGTCGATGCAATGCTCAATGCGCTTATCGAGCGACGAGTACGGAACAGCGACGCCACTAAGGGCCGGCGGGGGACTTCTGTCGCCCGACCGCACTCTCTTGCCAATCGCTACGAAAGTCTGCCCCGAAGCGTAGGTTACACGTGTGATGAATGCAACGGTTGATTGGAGAGCGTCGATGCCGAAATCCCCCTGAAACCGGCAGACCACCCGGTCCGCCACCCTGGCCCGGTTAGCATCGTCCGATGAATGGACATGAGTACGAGCACTCATGCTGCCGCTACCGTCAGCCGGCATGCTCGACGCCGTGACCCATCCGCACCGGACCCGCCGACGCCTCAACTCCACTGCTCTGGCCTGCGCGGCGGTGGCGCTCTGCCTGGCATCAGCCGGATGCGCGGAGTACCGCGACGGCGACTCGATGGCACGGGACGCCGCCGCGACCGAAGCGAAGTCCCTCAACCAGAGCCTCGGCCATCGCAGTCGGGCACGGGACGCCGAGTACATCGCCGCGACCGAGATCCTCGAAGCGGCCAACGGCGGCACGTCCGACGTTCGACGTGAGCCGGTGGCCTGGTCCGGCCGCACCACCGGCGGCGAGCAGGCCACCATCGACGTCCGCTTCCTGGCGACGGTGGAAGAGAGCAGCGGGACCAGCTTCGGCGACCCCGGCAACTCCGCCGGCCAGGCCACCCGGTGCTACCGATACCGGCTGGAGCTCTATCGCTACACGTCATTCGAGGAGATCGACTGCCCGACCGTGGCGACCCCTCCGGTGCCGACCGCCGCGCCGATTCCCACGCTGCCCGACGACGCGCACGACCGTCTCACCGCCGCGCTGCGCACCGCCACGCCCGACACCCTTGCGGGCAGGGTGCGGGCCGCGTTTCCCGAGAAGCACGTCACCGTCGACACGACCATTCACGAGAACGCCCTCGTCGCCGCGGTGGGCGTTCCCGCCGAACGGGACTGCCTCCTCCTGGTCCGAACTCCAGGCGGAGCCATCGAAACACCGGGGTACGACCGGATCTGGCTGGAGCCGGGCGAGATGGGGTGCAGAACCGGGCTGTACGTCTCGCCACCGCGCTAGACGAATAGCGCCCCACGCCTGCACCAGTAACACGGGCAGGACCTGCGACAACCACGGCTACCAGAAGTAGCGGGCCCGGGTCTTCCGTCCGGTTCACAGCGCCGACGGAGGCGGTCCGATTTCTGGGGGCGTCCGCCGCCATCTGGCACACCCGCGGATGGCACTACCGTCTCGAACCGCACCGAAACCACGAATGAGACGACCGTAACGCTTGTGTTATCGTCGTTATCGTGGTAGATATGGCTGTCATTAGCGACCGGTCGGATTCGGCCGTGCAACGAATCATCGACGTCACCAAACATTCACGCTCCGTCGTGCGCAGTGTGCTCATCGAGGATGCCGAACCCCTCGTGCAGTCAATTCACGCCGGCCTGGAGTTCATCGAGGTCTATGGGGTGGAGACCAGCCCCCTCCCCGACGAGGTGGTTACCGCCTGCCAGCGGGCGGGAATTCCGGTTCGCCTGGTTGCGGTGTCGCTCATGAATGAGCTGTTCAAGACCGACAAGAAGCCCAAGGCGTTCGGGATAGCCCGGGTCCCAAGGCAGTGGAGCCTCGACGAGTTGGCCCGCACGACCGGCGACATCATCGTCCTGGACGGCGTGAAGATCGTCGGCAACATCGGTGCCATCGTGCGGACGTCCTTCGCGCTCGGCGCCGGCGGCATCATACTGGTGGACAGCGACCTGACCACCATTGCGGACCGGCGCCTGATCAGGGCCAGCCGAGGCTACGTCTTCTCGCTCCCAATCGTGCTCGCGTCGCGGGCCGAGGCGATCGCCCACTTCCGGCGCACCGGCATCCCGGTGATCGCCTTCGACGCCGAGGGCGATCTCGCGGTGAGCGACCTACGCGACGCCGACGAGCAGCTCGCCCTGCTGCTCGGTAGCGAGAAGACCGGCACGTCGAGTTCCTTCGAGAGCATCTCCCGCCATTCCGTGTCGATCCCTATCGACCCGGCTGCGGAATCACTGAATGTTTCCGTCTGCGCCGGGATCGCACTGTACGAGCGTTTCCACTGGAATCTCGCCGACCGGCGACGCTCGCCAAGCGCTCCGTCGGCCGAGCAGCACGCGCCGGCGCGTCGCACCGGCAGGCCTGCGGGGTCGGCGGGCACCGGAGGGTCGGCGGGCACCAGACGCCGGAGCCGCTGAACCGGGCCCGCCGCCCATGCCCGGCCCACCCGGCGGGGCCGGGGGTCTACCCGGAGCCGACCTCGGCGTCCGCCGCCAACGACGAGCGGGTCAGCACCGCCGTACCAGCATCGTCGAAGGTCCAGCGCGACGAGGCGAACGCGCCGCCGGCCCGCCAACTGCGCACGGACGTCGGCCGCACGGCCCAGACCGTCATCCCCATGCCGTGGGCGGCGACGAGATCGTAGGCGCCCCCGCTCAGCGCGCTGTACTTCGCCGTGAAGCACTCACCGAGCTCGACCAGCTCCTCCCGGTCGGTCACCTCGGTGGCGTGGCCTTCCAGAATGGCCACGTCGCTCGCGCTTTCCAGGTGCACCGACGCCCGGTCGTTGTGCCGGAGGTTGCGCACCTTGACGCTGGCACCCACCGAGGAGAAGGCCAGGGCACCCCGCCACCACACCCCCCAGACGGGTACGGCGTGCGGACGCAGGTCCGCCCGTACGGTGCATACCCAGTAGTTGGTGGCGGCGGCCAACTGCCGCTCGACCTCCGTCCACTCAGCTGAGGCCATCACACTGATCCTTCCTGCTCGTCCGGCCGGCCGACCCGGCCGGCCGCTGCTCGTAGCTCCGCGCGGCAGCGACGAATGCGTCGTTCTCGGCCGTGGTGCCGATGGTCACCCGCACCCCGGCTGCGCCGAAGGCCCGCACGGCGATTCCGCTGTCCCGGCAGTGGGCGGCGAACTGGGCGGAGTCGTCGCCGAACGGCAGCCACAGGAAGTTCCCCTGGCTCGGCGGCACCTGGTGGCCCGCATCGCCGAGCAGCCGACGTACGCGTTCTCGCTCGCGGACGATCGTCCGGCACCGTTCGGCAACCTCGTCCTCGGCGTCGAGCGAGGCGAGCGCGGCGGCCTGGGCCACGCTGCTCACCCCGAACGGGACCTGGACCTTACCGAGGGTCGCCGTGACCGTCTCGGGACCGATCAGGTAGCCCAGCCGGAGGCCGGCCAAGCCGTGCGCCTTGGAGAAGGTCCGCAGGACCGCCACGTTGTCCCGGCCCTGGCTCCACTGCTCCCGGGCCAACGCCACCCCGTCGGGAGCATTCCCGACGACGAACTCCCGGTACGCCTCGTCGAGGATCACCAGCACCGACGGCGGCACCGCAGCCAGGAACTCCCGCAGCGCGGCGGTCTCCGGTTGCGCTCCGGTCGGGTTGTTGGGGGTGCACAGGAAGACGATCCGAGTCATCGGCCCCACTGCGGCCAGCATCCCCGGCAGGTCGAGCGACCAATCCTCGGCCAACGGCACCGCCTGCGGGGTGGCCCCGACGATACGGGCGATGACCGGGTACGCCTCGAACGACACCCAGGGGAACAGCACCGCCTCGCCGGCCGTGCAGGTGGCCTGCACCATGTCATGACAGAGAGTCACCGAGCCGCAGCCGACGGCGACGTTGTGCGGGTCGACGTCCAGCCGGTCGGCCAGCCGGGCCACCAGGGCGGACGACGACGGGTCAGGATACCGACCGCTGCTCGTCGCCGCGTCGTTGATCGCTTTGAGGACGCTCTCGGGCAGTTCGGCGGGCACCTCGTTGCTGGCGAGGTTGATCTCGACGGGCGGCATCGTGCCGGGTGCGTACGACGGCAGGGCCGCCAGGTCGGCTCGGAAACGGACGGGCACGGAGAACCTCCACGTGAGCGTCAGGCCAACGGATCGTCGGCACCGTGGGGAAGCAGGCGCAGCGTTCGGGCGCCCTCGGGGAGACCAACTCGGGCACGGGCCACCAACTCGGTCAGGTCGTCGACCCCGACGTGCAGGTACCTACCGCTGATCGGATCGAGTTCCCCCCGGGCCACCCGGACGACGGCCTCGACAATCAGCTCGACGCTCACCCACTGGTTCCGCTCCAGGCACGCCGTCATCCGTTCGGACATATCGGTGCGGATCATGCCCGGCGAGATATCGAAGATCGACACCCCGTGTGCGCGGAGCGGCCCGGCGAGGGTGTCCGAGAGCGCGAGCAGGGCCGCCTTGGACGTGCCGTAGGCCGAGTACCGAATGTCCCGCTTCGTCGCCACGTTCGAGTTGATGTTGACGATCCGGCCCACGCCAGCACCGATCATCGCCGGCAGCACGAACCGGCAGAGGTTGAACGACCCGCGCAGATTCGTCTCCAGCACCTCCCACCACCGGTCCGCGTCGGCCTCCCACGGGGGGCTCTCGTCGTGGTCGGCGATGCCGGCGTTGTTGACCAGCAGGTCGACCGCGCCAAGCTTGCCCACCACCTCGTCGACGAACGCCCGCACCGCAGCGGATCGCCGGACATCGACCGGGTAGGTGAAAGTCTCCACGCCGAACCGGGCGCACTCCCGTGCGGTGTCGTCCAGCCCGGCGGGCCGCCGGCCGAGCAGCGCCACGTTCATGCCCGCCCCGGCCAGGCCGAGCGCCAGGTGTCGCCCGATCCCCCGGCCGGCTCCGCTGACCACCGCCAACCGTCCACTCACGTCCACGGCCACCGGGCCATCTCCCTCATGCCTGCCTCTCCCGCGGTCGAGCCCCCCACGATCAACCGTTCACCGCCTCGAGTACGCCGCGGTCGTGGGCCTCCTGGAGAATCGAGTGGCGTTCCCGCCAATGCGACCAGAAGGCTCCGGAGTAGCCCAGCCGGCAGAGACTGAGCAGGAACGGGTTGTCGGCGTAGTTGTTGTCGTGTTCGCTCATGCCCGCGACGGTGGGCAGCATGACCCGGTAGTGCTCCCGGGCCGGTATGTGGTCCCAGAGGAACTGCACCGACTGCCGCCACCGTCCGGCCGGATCGGACACCCGGGCGGGATCCTCCGGCAGGTCCGGCGAGAAGTAACAGACCAGGCGGAAGTTGCCGTCGTCGTCGAACATGAACTGCCGCTCGTACTCGACCGGGCCGGAGCACATGGCGAGTGGCCGGAGCACGATCGGCTCTCGGGCGGTGTTCGACTGCAGGCCAGGCACCGTCCGCACCCCCGCGCACTGCTCGGCCATCCGCACCCCGAGGGCGGTGTACGGGAAGAGCCGCAGCCCAAGACTGAACCCGGTGACGGTGGCGTTGAGCGACATGAAGTCGTCCACGCACCGCCGCATCGTCTCGCGGGTCTCGCCCGGCATGCCGAAGAGCGCCTCGACCATGGTCTGCATCCCGTAGCGGTGACTGAGTTCCACCAGCCGGACGGTGTCCTCGAAGGTGTAGAACTGCGAGCCACCGGCGGTGACCTTCCAGCCGTCGAGGAGATCCCGACGGACGTGGTCGGCGCCGACGTTCACTCCGGCGCAGCCGGCGCCGGCCAGCAGTTCGGCGAACTCCTCGTCGAACGGGGCCGGCTGGCAGTAGATCCACAGCCGCAGCTGGTGCAGCGGTCCGGAGTGGTCGGCGTCCTTCCGGCGGACGATCTCCCTGAGCAGCGCCTTGCTGTTGCCGATGGCGAGATTGAACTCGCTGTCGGTGGTGTGCAGGTCGTGCACGCCCTGGGCGACCAGGGACTCGATCTCGTCCACGACTGCCGCAATGCTGCGCCGGGCGAACTGGGTGCCCTTCGCGTCCGGCTCGACGCAGTGCGAGCAGCGGTAGACGCACCCACTCTTGGTCAGGATGCTGCCGATCCCGCTCCACCGGTAGTAGGCAAGGTTGTCCACCTTAGCCGGATCGCCGGATCGGCGGTGGTAGCTGTCGACGCGGTTGACCTGCCAGAGGCGGCCCTCGTTGTATCCGGCCGGCGCCATCGGGACTGTGCCGGCGACCGGCAACCGGGCCGAGGTCGACACGACCCGCCCGCCGCCTTCGTTGACGAGCAGGCCACCGACCGACCGCGGATCGCGTCCCTCGACCAGCGCGTCGGCGAGCTCGCAGATGATCACCTCGCCCGGCCCCTTGACCCCAAAGTCGACCCCGAAGTAGTCGACCAGGGCGAACGGCATGGTCGAGAAGCCCACTCCGCCCGCCACGAGCGGAGCGGTCGTCCGCTGCCGGATCGCCAGGATGATCTCCTTGTGCTCGTCGACGAAGGTCCGCTGCTCCAACGCGTACGTGGTGTCGGTGTTGCGGACCGTGACTCCGACGAGCAGCGGTTGCCGCACGGAGAAGTACTCGGCGACGACGACATCCCAATCGTCACGGCGGAAGGTCAGATCGACCACCTCGACGGTGTAGCCGGCGTGCTCCAGCGCGGTGGTGAGCACGTCCAGGGCGTACGGCGCGATCGGTGGATGCACCTTGTTCGGGTTGACCAGAGTTACCAATCCCCTACTCACAGGTGCACCATCCATCCCATCGGTTCGGTGATCGGTGTGCGCGCCGGTCATGACCCCGCCGGCGGGCGCGGAGCGACGGCGAGACCGACCAATTGCGAAGACACCAGCGGCGGCAGCGTTACTTCCTGCCAGACCAGACCGAGCCGTTCCGCGCAGACCCGCACGAACCGGTCCTCGACCGGCCGGCCACCTGCCGCCGGGATGAGCGCGTCCCGGTCGACGGACGGCAACTGACGCCGCGCCTGCGCGATCAACCGCGCCCGCTCGGCGACCTCGTCGCGGTCCGTCCCGACCACCCAACGGCCACCGTCGTCAACCAGCGCCCGCCACAACCCGCTGGGATGTCGCTGGTACCGGACGCCGGCGTCCGGGTCGTCGTCGGACGTGGGCCCGCCGGCCCGGTCAGCGGGGCCCGCCGACCACCCGTCGGGCAACCGGTCGGCGGCCCAGCGGCAGAGTGCCCGGCCCAGTGCCGCTGCGGCGGTCGGGCCGACGCCGAGCACCGCCCGGTCGGGCACCGGCACCGTCGTCTCCACCGCCATTAGGGCGGCCTCCTCGCGCGCCGGCTGTTCAGCCGACGCGACCACCACCCCGCGCTCCTCGCCCTGTGCGGCCGGAGCCGTGCGATCGGCCGGGTTGACCCGCAGCCGCAGTGCCATTACCGGCCCCTGGTCCAGCCCACGCGGGGAACAGCTGATCAGCGGCCCGAAGCAACGGGCGGCGGAGATCGTCCCGGGGAACTGCCAGCGACGTGCCGGCACCACGGGAGTCGTCGGGTCGGTGGCGTGCGACCCGCTCGGGCAGGACGGGTCGGGATCCACGGCGGTGCGCCAGATGCTGAGCCGGGTCAGGTCGACCACCACCCCCTCGGCCAGGCGGGCACTGAACTCGGCACTGACGTGCTGGAAGAGTTCCTGGGCGAGCACCGCCGCGCCGGTCGCGGTGGGCACGTGCCCGAGACTCGCGACCTCGGGCAGCCCGACGGCCGGATGGACCAGCCGGCGCCAGGCGCACCGGAAGCAGGCCAGCCCGGAGCCGGGGACCTGCCCCTTCAGCAGCATCGCCTGCCCACGTACGACGCCCGCCCAGGCCGGGGTCTCGGACCGGTCGAGGAAACGCCACGCGTCGTCGATTTCCGAGGCGGGGAACAGGCCCACCAGACGCTCGCCGCCGGTCGGCGAATCGGCCGGGCCCCGCAACCGAACCGACACCCCGGCAGCTCGGAGGTCGTCGACCAGGTCCCGCAGTTCCGCGGTGGGCTCGGCGTCACGCAGGACGACGTCGCCAAAGCCCGTCTCGACCAGTGCGGCAGCGATGAGGGAGGCGCGTTCCGCCGGCCCGACGACAGACACCGGGCAACTGCGGACCCGGGCCAACGCGGCCGCCGGATCCGGGTCGACGTGCCGCAGGTACTCGATCTGCTGGCCGAAAGTCCGGGTCAGGGGCGAGTCGTCGGTCAACTCGTCGATGCGGTGCCGCCGCACCACGTGGCGTTTCTCCAGGATCGCGATCAGGTTGCGGACATAGCTGGCCTGCTCCGTCCGGAGCAACCCGAGCAGGTGCTCGTCCGATATTCCACGGTCCAGCAACGGAGCGATCCGCTCCACCCACCGGGCCACCGCCGAGCCGCGCAGGGTGAAGGAGCCGTCGGTGGTGCGGATCCACACCCCGTCGGGCACCGACACGTAGTAGGCATCCGCGCGCAGGCGGAGCAGCGTGTTCACGAGTCACCTCCGCCGCCCGTGGCCACCGGATGGGTGCTGCTCTCCAGATACAGCGCCCGCCGGTACCTGCCGACCCCGACCAGCAGCAGGGAGGTCAGCCCGCGCGTGGCCAACCCCAGCGCGTCGTCCAGCGGGCCCGAGACGAAGCCGAGCACCGGATGCCCAGACAGCCCGTCCCGGGTCGCGGCCACCGACAACCGTTGGGCGAGCACGCCGGCGAGCAGGTGCTGGGCACGGTAGGCGAGCGCCCCGCTCGGGCCGCAATGGACGTCTGCCGCGCCGACCATGACCGCGATCAGGGGAACTTGCGCGAAGTTCATGTAGGAACCGAAGAGGCACCGCTGCACGAGGGCACCGAAGTCGCCTTCGGCGGTCCGGGTGAGCCCGCGACCGTCACCGTGCAGCAGGTACGCACCGGTCGACAGTCCGCTCACCGACCGGGCTATCAGCAGGCACCGGGGATGGGTGGGGACCGACCCGTCCAGCGGGGCCAGGACCTCGGCGCTCCAGGTGGCCACGTCACCGATGCCCACCGGCGTGCCCCGGTACTGCTCGCCGAGTGCGGTGCGGGCCCACGCGTCGGCGACCGAGGGGGGAGCGCTCGCCACAGCGGGCAGCTGGGCGTCAGCCGGAAGGCCGTCCAGCGGGATCGGGGGCAGGTCGACCGTCTCGCCGGCCACGGCCAGGCAGGCGGCGTGCATCCGACGGGCCCCCGAGGAGCGATCCGGCATCTCCATCGCCCCGCGCCACGGCAGGCCGGGGACGGCGGCCGGCCGGGTACCGTCGCCGGGCAGGGAGCCGCCGCCTCCCGTGGTGTCGGTAGCCGGTGGCCGGACATCGAGCACGACCGGCGCCGCCTCGACCGACGGGTCCAGGCCAAGCCCGCGCAGCAAGGGCTGTTCGGTGCCGACGAGCGAGACGCGGCAGGTCCAGCCCCACCGTCGGGCGGTCAGCGCGAACTGGCCCACCACCGTGCCGCTGTCCAATGCGGCCAGTCGATAGGAGAAGTCGCCGTACTTGAAGTAGTTCTTCCACAACGGGATCGTGAGCACGATCCGGACACCGCCGTCGGGCGGTGCCAGCCCCGCCGGTGGACGCCCCGTTGCCAGGCGGGCCAGCGCGTGCCGGGTCGCGTTGTAGTGGTAGACGCCGGCGGCCAGCTCCGCGTCCCCGTCCGTGCAGACGTAACACTCGGCCGGGTAGGTGACCCCGCCGGACGGCACGGCCCGGCGCAGCTGGTAGTGGGAGTCGCGGTGCACCGGCACAGGTTGCTCGGGGCTGCTCTTGGCGGTTCCCTCCGGGTACCAGCGGATACCGGCCACTCCGTAGCTGGCTTGGAGCAGGGCGCCCAGCCAGGACAGCTGTCCCCGCCGGGCCACCGTCACCGCCTGCTCCGTCCCGCCCCGAACGAGCTGGCGCGGCATCGGCGGCAGGTCAACTTGATCCGCTGTCTCGTACCAGCGGAAGGGGCTGGGGATGTTCTGCCAGTCGATCTGCCACGAACCCGGGTATATGTCGTCGAAGCTGCCGCGTAGCCGACGGACGAAGGCCCCCACCTCGTCCCGGTCGAACGGCCGCACACCCGTCTTTGCCGGGCCGGCGTCGGGTTGGCGGCGTGGCTTCGAGCCATGCTGGTCTCGGGTGGCTGAACCGGTCGGCATCAGCTGACCTCGGCCTCTGGCTTGACCGAGCGGATCAGCTCCGCCGCGTCCAGCCCAAACTCCTCCTCGAAAGCGCGTGCCACGAGGTAACACAGCGTGTAGCGGTCGGACAGCAGGAAGCCGAGCCGGAAGAGGTGCCAGTGGCCGTACGCCTGGGCGACCCGGGACGCCTGGAACCGGCGGTCCTCCCTGATCATTCCCTGGTAGTAGGGGTTGTCGGCGATGGCACGGTGAATCCCGGCCACCGGCGCCTCGGGGGCGTCGGCGAGCCACGGCAGGTCAGGCCGACGGTACAACCCGTCCGGTGCCGGGGTCAGCTTGTTGAAGTCGTCCTTGCGCGGCGTCGCGTACAGGTAGAACCGGCCCTCGTCGAAGCCCTGCTGGAGGGGGGGCAGGTGAGACCGCAGGCTGTTCATGTACCGCAATGTGGCTTCGGGCAGGCCGTCCAGGTCGCCGTCCGGATCCTGCATGATCTCCACGAGCCGGCGGATTCGCGGGCGCAACGCGTCCCGGTTGAGGTCGTACCGCCGGGCGTGCCGCGCGCGGGCTGCCTCGGGGTCGCGGATCAGTAGCAGGTATCCCTCGAACGTCGCCAGGTAGGACAGGTAGCCGGCCCGGTAGCCGAACCGGCTCACGCTCTCCGGCAGCCGGGAGGCCAGGAAGACGCCGCTGCACGCCAGCATGTCCAGGGCCAGTGCCATACGCAGCGCCCGATTGCCCCGAGTCGCCCGCAGCGACTCCAACGCCAGCGGGGTGGTCTCGGTCCAGAACGACTCCGCGAGGCCCAGGGCCCCCGCCCCACCGAGCCAGTCGTGTTCCTTGTTGTACGGGCGGTACTCGAACAGGTTCTCCCGGCCCGCCTCCCCGACGGCCTCGCTGATCCGGGCCCGCAGCCGCGCCTCCACCGAAGGGCTCTGGGTACGGAACTTCAACCGGAGGTAGGACTTGGCCTCCTTGGTCTCGCGCAGGTAGAACCAGGACTCCGTCTCGCCCCGCTCGACGGACTCGTCAAGAGTGGGGGCGGCGACGTCGAGCAGGAGGTCCTCCTGGCTGGACCAGGGAACGTTGACCGTCACGTCGCCGAACCTGTCTGCGGTCATGGTTGCTCAGCTCCTGTTCCCGCCGCCAGCCCGGACAGCTCGGGGACATCGGCGCCGCGGTCAACAGCAGTGCGGTGCGCCAGATATGCCACGAAGCACTCCCCCTGGGGGCGTACGTTCATGCGGTTGTTCGTCGTGTGGAGGTACTGGCTGACCAGAGCGGCCAGGCCAACGAAGGGCGGTGCGGAGGGGTCGACCTCGGCCGGCCACACCTCCCGCCGTTGCACGAGCGGACGAAGCCGACCGACGGCGTCGGCGATCAGGTCCTCCCACCGACGACCGAGACCCCGGCCGAGGGGGCGACCGTGTTCCAGGTCGTCGAGCATGCGTCGGTAGGTGTCGCGCTGGGTGTCGTACTGTTGCGCCCAGGCGTCGATCAGGGCCACGTCCGGCACGTATGAGCGCCACCGCTCGTGGTAGTGCCGGAAAAAGACCGTTCGTTGCGCCTCCGTCAACCCCAGGGCGCGGGCGGCCAGCAGCAGGAACTGCAATGCCACGCCGAGCCGTACCCGCCCCTCGCCCACCCGCTGGACCACCTCGCCGGCCAGCAGGCTGCTGGTGTCGAAGACGTCCTCGGCGACGGCAACCCCCTGCGGGCCGCCGTACTTGGCCAGCTCGGGTCGGTAGTCGATCCACCGCAGCGTGTTCGGCGGCTCGGCGTCCAGGACGGTGGTACCCGTGCCGTTCTCCAGCACGTTCAACCGGTGCAGCGCAGTCGTCAGTCTGCTCGGGTCGGTGTCCGTGGCCCCCGGATGCTTCGCCAGATACTCGGCGACGCGCCGCTCGACCTCCTCGCGGACCTGATCCCGGTGCGCCGGAAGGGTCTGGATCCGAACCCGGACGTGCGGGCCCCGTTCCCAGTGGCGCAGGTAGAACTGGCGATGCGTCAACCCCCGCTGCCGCAGCTCGGTGAGCATCGGCAGCAGCAGCTCCGTCAACAGTCGGTCCGCGTCGTCGTGGTAGAAGACATGACCCGACAGCCACACCGGTGCGGTACTCACCCTGCCTCCGCCGTCGTCTCGATGGTGAACTCGGTGACGTGCCCGCTCGGGTCGCCCGTCCGGCCGGCCCTGGCCTCGGGCAGGCATTCCTGGAAGGTCAGGTCCTCGGTGCCCCGGCCAACGGTCCGAAGCCAGGAACTCACGCTGGTGACACTGGCGAAGTCGACAAGAGCGGGCTTGCGCTCACTGGAGGAGGGAAACCGTTGCAGCCGTCGACTCCAGCTCTCCTGCTGGTCGATGGTCCGCGCCACGAGCGGGTCGGGCACGGTCATGCTGCGGCAGAACACCTGCTCCGGCAGGCCGACGTCGGCTCGCCAGCGGCGCACCGCCCGGTGCGCGTCGAGTCGGCTGAGTCCGCGCACGTCGGGCAGCTCGGAAACCGGAACCTTCCAGGCCCGCCGCGCCAGCACCACGTCGTCCAGCCGTACCCGCGGATAACGGCGGATGCCGGCCTGGCCCGGCCGACGCTGGTCCACCCGTTCCCACCAGCCGACGTTCGCCAGTACCCCGGTGCCGAAGAAGTTGAGGAACCGGTAGAACTGCGGGGCTAGGTCATTGAGCAGGAAGTTCAGCGGGACCAGCCGCAGCACCGGACCGGTACGGCCGTGCCGCAGGCGCAGGCGACCGGCCGAGGCGTCGACCTCGGCCCAGCAGTCCTCCAGCGAGATGCCGCTGTTCCCATCCCACTGCCCCGGGGTGCTGCAGGGGTAGCGCAGGTAACGGCCGAGCAGGGGCGGATGGATGTTGGAGTTGATGCCGAGCACCGCACACAGGTCGACCAACGGGGAGTCCGGGTCGTCGTGGCGCGCGATGTCGGCACGTACTCGCGCGGTGAACTCGACCGACGCCTCGTCCGCCAGCTCGTACGCCGCGCAGAACCGGGAGATGGGCCGCGCGTAGCCCACCGAGATGTCGTTGACCACCAGAAGCGGTTCGGCTGCCCGCACCCGCTGCACCTGCCAGCCCACCCGGTCCCACCGGGCCACCCAGCCGGGCAGCGCCGCCGACGCCTCCGTGAGCAGCCGCCGGTCGAGTACGCTTTCGGCCCCGTCGTGCACCGCCGCCTGGGCCAGGACCGCGTCCTGCAGCCGGCGTAGTTCCATCGGCACCGGCGCGGACAGCTCACGCAGCCGCCGCATCAGCAGGGCACGCATCTTGGGTGTGGTGAGCGCCGAGTAGAGCGGCAGCAGGCGGTGTGGTCCCGGACCGAACGCCTGCTGGACGACGTCGGCGACGATGGCCCGTACGTGCGCGTCGTCGTCGAACAGTGGCGCCAGGCCGTGCAGGGTGGACAGGGCGGGCAGGTGGCGTTGCCAGTCCGACCGGCTCTCCCTGCGTGGCCGGGTCGTCACCCGGTCCTCGTAGATCAGGCTCCGTGCCACATCCAGGGGCGGGGGCGGCACGTCGCAGAGTTCCGCCAGTTCGGCGGTGCACCGGCGCAGGTCGGCGAGGGCCGCTTCCCGCTGCTCGGCGCCCATCGTGCCGAAGCCGGCCTCGATGTCGGACAGCTGGCCGACGACCGCCCGCAGCCGAGGCTCACCGTCGGCCGGCAGCAGGCGGGTGAGCTGCTGCAGCGGTGCCGGTTCCTGCTCGCCGACGCCGAGATCCGCCGCGAGTACGCCCGACGTGACCAGTTCCTCGATGCCGGCTTGACCGGCGGAAGAGCTGACACCGGACCGGGCGACGAACCGCCGGTGCAGTTCGGGCACGCTGATCGGCTCGTCGGCGGGCAGGTCGAGGACGACGGAGAGCAGGTCGTCCTCCTCGACCCGGACGACCCGCTCGGCTCCGGCTGGCTGGTCGGTGCCGTCCCGCCCGCGGACCAGCAACGCGACTCCGCCCTTGGTCCGCGCCACGATGGGGGCCCGGCGCAGGACCATCGCGTGCCGCAGGTCCGGATGCCGGCACAGGGTGCGCTCGACCCAGGCGACGAGTTGGCGGGGCAGTCGGCACACCGACCGCAGCGCACCGGGCTCCGGCGCCGCCGGCTGCGCGGCCTGGGCGGTCTTCGCGTCGTCGGTGAACAGCACGGGTCGGGTGTGCACCAGTTGGCCGAACGGGGAGGGCTTCAGCGTGCTCCGCGAGATCAGGTTGACGAGGGTGGACTCGGTGGTCCGGGACCGCTTGTCCCCGGCCTGGCCGGCCGCGACGTCCCGGGCGAAGCGACGGATGTTCTCCGCCACGTTCGCCCCGGTGAGCTGGGCGCTCATAACGATCTCCGGCCGCAGGCCGACCTCGGCGAGGAGCGTCTGCTCCATGCGTCGCGCCTGCTCGTACCCGTCGGCCAGCTCGCTGATCATCTCGGTCCGGCTGGCGTGCAGGGCCCGTAGTTGAGGCAGGCCGTCGATCTCCCCGGCCGCGTCGGGAAGCGCGGCCAGGTCGGCGAGGTGGGCGTCGGTCAGGTCGGCGCCACGGTGCAGCAGGCGGCGAATGTCGAGGGTGCGTCTGCGCTGCCCCCGGTCGGTCAGGCGGGGCACCACCGCGGTGAGGGCCTCGGCGACTCGCCGGGACTCGGCGTGCCACCGGGCGTCCAACCGGTCGGCCTCGTCCAGCCGGTCCGCCAACCGGCGCGACGACAGACCGGTGATCGCGGCCAGCGGCAGCGCACACACCCGGGCGACCCCGTAACTAGCGAGCTCGTGCCCGACGGGGGCCGGCGTCGGGGTGGGCTCCGTCCGGGTTGGTGCCACGACCGAGCTGTCGGCGACCACGGGCATCGCCGCCGGGGCGGGCGCCGCCGTGGACGGCTTCCGGGCACCCGCGCGACGACGTTCGTGGAACACGGTACGTTCCTGGTCGATCCGGGCGCCGAACTCCTCGACGGCGGCCACGAACGACCGGGGGCAGTCTCGGGGCACGAGATGCCCCGCGCCGGCGACGACCGCGACATCGGCCCCCGACTGCGCCGCCGGCTGGACGGCCAGCCGCTCGGCCTCCAGCAACGCGCCGTTGACCAGCAACACGGGCAGATCGAGGCGCTCGAGATCAGCTCGGTCCGGGACGCGGAGCAGCCCCCGCCGTAGTTCCTCGGTCGTGGAGTTGATCAGCTGTGGCCACCTGTCGCCGTGCAACTGGGTGAAGTACTCCTGACTCGGCTGCTGCTCGCGCGCCATTCGGGTGAAGGCGGTCAACCAGCGCTCGAGCGCCTCGGGCGGCATGGCGAAGGAGCAACCCGAGACCACCAGCCCGTGTACGGAGCCGGCCACCTTCTCGGCGGCCCGGAACGCGACGGTGGCCCCCAGGTAGGAGACCCCCACGAGCAGTGGCTGTTCCGGCTGGGCATCGATGAGTTCGCAGAGCTCGTTGACGGCGACGGCGGTCTGGTCTCCCGACACCTCCTGGCGCCGACCGTGCCCGGGCAGGTTGAGAGGCGCCACCGGGTGCCTCCACCACGGTTCACAGGCGCCGAAGTGTGCTTCGGGCGTACCGAGCAGCCCGTGCACCAGCACGACAGGTCGCATTGGGATGTCCTCCCAGAACACCGGATTGACAGCTCAGTTGCGGGCGACCGCGTCCGGATCGGACGGACGGCGACGCTCCGGCAAGCTCTTTGCGGGCGCCGAGCCCGCCCGCGGCCCGGACAGCGGCACGGCCGTTGCCGGACCGGACCGGCGGGCGGGCTCGGCTTCAGTGACTAGGTCACGAGGAGCAGCTGCAGGTGCAGATGCAGGTGGTGCAGGACGCCGAGGCGATCATCGTCTCGGTCAGGTCGTGCGTGTCCAGCATCGACTCGTCCAGGTAGTCGCTGATCTCCAGAGTGTCGATGTCCAGACCGGTCAGCTCCTCGACGCCGAACTCGACCTGGGTTTGCGCGGAAATGCTCACGGCATTACCCCTTCAGTAATGTGGACTTCACCCGAAGCCCTCGACTGATAGCTGTCCCCGACCCTGCAGAGATGCCAGCCGGCCTGACGGAGTGGGATAGCGCCTCATCAGGCGTTATACGTCGACTGGGGTACCGGCCACCTTCGGCCTCCCGAGGACAGAACCGACGCTACACGTCGAGCTCGATGTATGTCTACACCATCTCTCACGGTACTCACGACCTATCTCGAAGATCACCTGCTAAACCCGATAAGCCTTGACCCGCACCTATGTCATGCTATGCTTCAGCCACGGCCAAGGCGCTTCCGATAGCCGATAATGGCGATCCTAGTGGCCACCAACCTTTAGATGTTGGCCTATTCATCGAGGTCGGGAACGGCTTTCCGCCCAAGCAGGCGCAGCAGTTCCTGCGCCTCGGCGGCCGGGGCCGGGAGTACCCTTTTCGCTTGATGGGGGAACGGTGCAATGCGGGCTTACCAAATTCCAATTCCGGCCGGATCGGCGCTGGCCGCCTTCCGGGACGAAGCTCCCCACACCAACGCCGAGGCGGTCGCGGTGGACCTTCCGGAGGGCGCAACGGTCGACCCCCAAGAGCTGGCGAGGATCGCGATGACCCGCCCCAGCGACACCCCGGACGCACTGTTGCCGCTGGTAGATGCCTGGATCAAGGTGCAGCGGGTCATCCTTCGCCCCCTCGGGGTCAGCCCGAACAGCATGAACCGCAAGAAGGCTCAGGCACGGCCGGTGGTGGGCAACCGCCTCGGGCCGTACCGGGTGATCGCGGTGGACGAGCGCGAGGTTCTGCTCGGGGACAGCGACCGCTTCCTGCACCACCGGATGTCCTTCATGGTGACGGACTCCACAGCGGTTATGGGAGTTGTGCTGCGCACTCTGAATCGAGGCGGCGACCTCTATTGGTCGATGGTCCGCAAGCATCAGACACGAATTCTCGAGCAGACACTTCTGCGCAGCCTCCATCAAATTGTCGACGGCAGCGCCTACCGACGGCCACAGACACATTAACGCCGTAGAACCGGACCGCCAGCGAGAAATCGACAGCTAATTTCGGGGAACAATGAAGCAGACAAGTATGACCGCGCACTGGATTGCGGTCGCACGGGCCGCCGAGACGCTCCGCACCGATCCGCTGTTTATTGATTCTTTGGCGGTCGAGTTCGTCGCCCGCACCGATCCTGCCTTGCTGGCCGACCTCCGCGAGAATCCGACGCCGCGATTCGACGTACTCGCGGTGCGGACGAAGTTCTTCGACGATTTCCTGTTGGCCGCCGTCCGTGACGGACTGCGGCAGTTGGTGATCGTCGCTGCTGGAATGGACAGCCGGGCCTACCGACTCGACCTCCCCGCCGAACTGCGGCTGTTCGAGATCGATCTGCCCGACCTTCACGCGCGCAAGGAAGCGCTCCTGAGGGAGCTCGGCCTGAGCCGGGCCAACTGCTGGCGACGCGCCGTTGCGGCGAACATGACCGGCGACTGGTCGGCCCGCCTGCGCGCCGCCGGCTTCGACCCCGGCGAGCCGACGGCATGGCTGATCGAAGGCTTTCTCTACTACCTCACCGACGAGCAGGTCGAGGCGGTGCTCGGCAGGGTCTCGCAACTGTCCGCCGAGGGCAGCGTCCTGGGCCTGGAGCACGTCAACACGGACCTGTACCGGGCCCCGTGGATGCAGCAGTGGCTGGCGGACATGCGCCGCGAGGGCCGCGCCTGGCAGTCCGGAGTGGACGATCCGGAGGGCTGGTTGACGGGGCACGGCTTTCGGTCTCAGGTCCGCGAACCGGCCGATCTTCCGGAAGCGGCCGGACGACGCGTTCCGAAGACCCCACCGAGACCGACACCGGGTGCGGCACGAACGTGGCTGATTACTGCGGAGCGTTCCGGAGAAGCGGCATCAGGAAATCGGGCCGCAGACCATCAGCCGAAGGAGTATTTACAGTGAGTGGCGAAGCCATGTCCCACCGTAAAGAAAAGTTGAAGATCGCCCGGGAGCTGTCCCAGTCGTGTGAGCGACGCGCCGCCAAGTACGACGAGTCGGCGGAATTTCCACACGAGAACTTCGACGCCCTGAGGAAGTCCGGCTATCTCGGCCTGACCGTGCCCGAGGAGTTGGGTGGTATGGGCGGAGATCTGCGGGACATGGTCATAACCCAGGAAAGGCTGGCGGCCGGCTGCGCCTCCACCGCGCTGACGGTGAACATGCACCTGTCGATGGCCGGACAGATGGCGCGAAACTGGCGTACCGCGCCGAACGAGGCCACCGAACGGATGTTGCGGGACATCGCCAACGGCACCGTCATTCTGGGCGGCGCCACGGCGGAACCGGGTCATTCGCTGGTCCGCAGCACAGGCAGCCGAGCGCGGCGGGTCGACGGTGGCTTCGTGGTGTCCGGCCTCAAGACCTTCGGCACCGGCTCGGCCGTGATGACCCACATGACCTCGATGGCCGTGCACGAGGAGCACCCCGACGGCCCGCTTGTGCTGGTCTTCCGGATCGCCATCGACACGCCGGGGGTGGAGATTCTCGCCGGCACCTGGAACACCTCCGGCATGCGGGCCACCCGCAGCGAGAACATCGCCCTGCGGGACGTCTTCGTTCCCGACGAAGCGATCTTCCTGACCTTCCCGGTCGGCAGCCTGGACGGCAGCCTGTTGCAGACCCTGTGGGGTTGGGCGATGCCGACGTTCGGCGCCGTCTACCTCGGTGTCGCCGTGGGTGCCTTCGAGCACTGCCTCACCGATGTCCGTCAACGCGGCTGGGAGTCGCGGCCGTTCGTGCAGACCACGCTCACCGAGTGCACGCTGCTCATCGAGTCGGCCCGGGCGCTCCTATGCCGGACGGCCGAGGAGGTGATGGGTAACGACCTCTGGACCGGGATGACGATCCAACAGGGAATGTCGCGGGTGGTCTCGGCCAAGGTGCTCGCCACGAATCACGCCGTGACCGTCGTGGACCGGGTGGTCCAGCTCGTCGGCTCTGCCGCGCTGCGCGCCGGTTCCGTCTACGACCGCGCCCTCCGGGACGTCCGGGCAGGAACGATGCACCCCTACAGCAACGCGGACGCCCACGAGTTGATCAGCGCGACCTGCCTCGGCATCCAGGTCGCCGAGGAGAACCCGCCCCGCCGAGCCGAGTTGGCCGGCATTTCGACCCCCTGACGACCACCTGAGAAAGTAGGGCGCACCCATGGATCGGGCCACGATCACCACGCTCATCGGGCACGTGCTGGCGGCATTCAACGAGCGGGACCTCAGCCACCTGGACAAATGCATCGCACCGGACTACCAGCATCCGAATCCCGCACGGCCCCGTGGTCGGCAGGGCATGCGCGACGCGGTGGCCGACTGGCTGGCCACCGTCGAGGACACCCGCCTGGAGCTCGACGACCTGCTCATCGACGGCGACCGGGTCGCGGCCCGGATGACGTACAGCGGCCGGCAGGTCGGCGAGGTGCTGGGCGTGCCGCCGAGCGGTCGTGAGTTCTCGATCAGCGTGGTGGACATCTTCGTGGTCCGCGACGGCATGCTCGTCGCGCACTGGGACCTGATGGACCGCTACGCCCTGCAGGAACAGCTCAGCGCGGCCACCGTCTAGTCCGGCCGAGGCGTACCTGTGACCGACCGTCCCGGCCCGGGGAGGCACGAGGTGACCGAACCGCAGTTGATCCTTCGCGACGATGTCTACTACCTACCGGTGCGGGACGGGGTGTGGCTCCGAACCGCCGAGGGCTCGTTCGTACTGCGCGGGCGCGACGTCGCCGCTTGGCTCGCCCGCCTGGGGCCGCTCTTCGACCGGGGACTGACACCGGAGAAACTGTTCGACTCGCTGGCCCCGGCGCAGGCCCGGTACCTCCGCAGCCTGATCGATCTGTTGCAGCAGCGACAGGTCCTGCACCAGCGACCCCGGGCCGGCGAACACCGCGCAGACCCGGCGACGACGGCGGGGATGGTGGTGGCCGGGCCAACCCGGTACGCGATCCTGGCGGCGGACGCGCTGGCGCAGGCCGGATTCCGGGACGTCGTGGTGCCGGCCGAACCCGACCGCCCCACGGCGGCCGAACTCTCCGGGCGCCACCTGGTCGGGATGTTCCCCGCCGAGCAGGCGAACGCGGGGTTGGCCCTGGCGGACCGCGAGGCCGCCGACGGCATCGGCACGTGGCTGGGGCTGACCCGAGGTCGCGCCCTGCTCCTCAAGGGGCAACTGGCCGGCCACGCGTCGGCGTGCCCCCGGTGCGCCTGGCGACGGCTGGCCCACCGATCGGTCGCGCTACCGGTCGGCGACGGGTTCGGCGCGGCCGCGCAGCTGGCTGCGGGAGTGCTGAGCCAGGAGGTGATCCGAGTCCTCGTCGACGGCGACACCCGCCCGCTGACCGAGGCGGCGGTGATCGACCTGGACACCCTCCAGATCTGGCGGTCGGCCGTGGACGTCGACCCCAGCTGCCCGGCCACCGACCGGCACGAGCACGCCGGCCAGCCCGCGCCGCGTACCGCAGCCTTCCCCAACCTGGTCCTGAGCGCCCGCTGCTTCGGCCCGCTCGCCTCCTGCTCCCCCGAAGGGCTGCCGCAGTTGCCGCTCACCATGCTCCAGCTGGTGCTCAACCCGCTGGGACGGACGGAGCCGGCCGCGCTTGGGGACGGGCCGCTCGTAGTGGCGGAGACGATGGCGGACGCCCGGACCGAGTCCCTGTCGCTGGCGGTCGAGCGGTACCTGCCGGCCGGATCGGGCCCGGGAGTCGGCGTCGGGGCGGACAGCACCGCGGCGACGGCCCGTGCCCTCACCCACTGGGCCGACACCTGGCTGACCGACGGCTGGTCCGGCCGGACGGTGGACCGACCGACGGCGGAGCGAAACCGGCTGAGCAGCCTCGCCGGTGAACTGCCGCCGGTGCACCACCAAGCGCATCCCAGCGGGATGTGGCGAGCGTGGACCCCCGGCGGGACACCCCTGACCGGGCTCGATCCCGGACAGGCCGAGCAGCGTGCGCTGCTGACGGCGCTCGCCGGCCGACAGCATCCCGGGTGGGTCGGCGAAATCGTGCCCGCCACACCGCCGTACGCCGGCACGCACCTCGAGCGGCACACCGCAGCGCTTGGCCTGCGGACGCGGCCGGTCCCACTGCCGGCATTGGTGTCCGCACACCTGGTCGGCGTCGAGACAGAGCAGGACGGCGGACAGCGATGAGCACAGTGGCAGAACATCCCCTGCGGGGCAGGCCCGCCGAGCTGAGATCCTCGATCTCCTCCCTCGCCGGTGACCTCGTCCGACTGGTCGGCCCCGACGGGGCGCCGCCGCCTGGGTCGGACGCCCGGCTCGCGGTGCTGGTCGCTCTCGCCTGGGACGCCGACCTGCGGGGGCTACCCCGGCAGCGGGTGCCGCTGCTGCCGGTCTACGGCTGCCGCGGACGGCTGGTGGTGGGTCCGCTGGTGGAACCCGACCGGCCGAACTGCCCGCACTGCCTCGCGTTGCGGGTACGGGTCACCAACCAGCCGGAGGGGGCGGTGACCGACGCGGAGACGGCATGGCGGCCGCTGTCCGGGCGGCAGGACGAGGCGGACTGGCCGACGGCTGCCGGATACGTCGTCGCCGCCCTGCTGCGATCGGAGGCGCAACGGCTGGCCGACGGCGAGGCACCGCGCAGCCGCGACGCGGCGTTCGTGCTCGACGACGGCGGCCTGGCCGGTGACTGGCACCCGGCCATCGCCCATACGCTGTGTCGGGCGCCGCACTGCACGGCGACGGCGACGGCCATTCCGCCGCCGTTGCCGGACCTCGGCACGGCGCTGCCCGCCACCGGCCCGGCCTCGACCCGACGGTTCCCGGTCACCGAGTTCGCCGACCGGCTGGAGTCCGAGTACGTCGACTCGTGGTCGGGCGTCACCCGGACGCCGATTCTCGCGGGTGACGCCGCCCTGCCGTCCGTGCAGGTCAAGGTGCCGACCCGGTGGGGTTTCGAGGAGATCGCCATCGGGCGGGCCGACGACTACGTCACCGCGCGGGCGGGTGCGGTGCTGGAAGGCTTGGAACGCTACGCGGGATGGCACTGCGGAGGACGGGATCCCGCCCGGTTCGCCGCGTTCGCCGACCTCGCCGACGCCGTCGACCCCCGTACCCTGCTGTTGCACGAGGACGACGCCTACGACCAGCCCGGCTTCGAGTACACCCGGTTCGACCCGCACACCCCGACGGGCTGGGCGTCGGCTCACTCCGTGCTGACCGGCCGGGCCGTCCACCTGCCCTTCCATGTCGCGTACTACGGCGCGACCCAGCGGCCCGAGACAGGGCCGGCGTTCGTGTACGAAAACTCCAACGGCTGTGCGCTGGGCGCGGGCGTGGAGGAGGCGCTGCTCGCGGCGCTCCTGGAGCTCGCCGAACGGGACGCCTTCCTGACCGCCTGGTATTCGCGTACCCCGCTGCCGGAGATCGACCTGGGCCAGGTGGCCGAGGCCGAAGCCGCGCTCTGCGGCCTGCGCCATCACACCGGACGGGAGCTGCGCGCCTTCCAGGCCGTCGGCCTGTTCGGGGTACCGGTGGTGCTGCTCGTCTCGCTGACCGACGACCCCACCGCACCGGCCACCCTGGTCACGGCGGGCTGCGGGATCACGGTGGCTGGCGCACTGCGTGGCGCCGTCCAGGAGATGGCGGCGGCGGCACCGGCGATCACCATGATGTACCGACAGCAACGCCCCTCAGCCCAGGCCCTGGCCCGTCCGGCGCTGGTCCGGCACATGACCGACCACGCACTGGTCGCCGGTCTTCCGGAGGCACGCGGCAGGTTCGACTTCCTGCTCACCCCCGCGACGCGCCCCGCGGCGGTGCCGGCACCGCACGTGCCCTGCGGGGACGTCGCCGCGGACCTCGCCGCGATGCTCGACGTGGCCCGGGCCGACGGCCAGGAGGTGTTCGTCGTCGACCACACGACCAGCGAACTCCATCGGTTGGGCCTGCGATGCGTCAAGGCGATCGTCCCGGGCAGCGCGCCGATGACGTTCGGGCATTCGCACCGGCGGATGCCGACGAGTGCGGCCATCGCGCGCTTCCGGCTCCGCAACGGGGTCGATCCCATCCTCACGGCGGGCGAGGAGGTCCGGCATGAGCCACACCCATTCCCCTGAGCCGGTGACGCAGCCGGTCAGTCCCCTGCCCGGTGGCCTCGGCTGGGTGGTCGCGGACCGGGAAGCCGCAGTCCGGCTGCTCAGCGACGACCGGTTGGGCGTGGTGGAGTCCACCGCGGTGATGGCGTCACTGACCCAGGGCCTGGCCGACGAGGTACGGCCGATGGCGGAGGAACTCGCGGCGTTCGCCGAGCGGATCATGCTTCAGGCCTCGCCGGAGCGGCACGCCAGCCTCCGCCGCGCCTTCGGTCGCTTCTTCACCGCAGACGCCGTCGACGCCATGGTGCCGGCCCTGCGCACCATCGCCGATCAGGTGGTCGGGAAGTTCTGCGCCGCGGGCGGCGGCGAGTTCATGACCGGGGTCGCCTTCCGGTACGCCATCGAATGTGGCTCTCACCTGCTGGGCCTGTCGCCCGGCGAGTTCCACCGACTGCACAAGTTGAGCCAGCGTCTCGCGCTCGTCGCGTACGCAGCCCGACTGCCCGACCCGGCGGCCGCGGTCGTCGAGGGACACGCCGCGCTGACGGAGATCCGGCGGTCGATACGCCAGGCCCGGCCCCACGCGCCCGCCGAAAGCGTGCTGGGCGCGTGGCACGCCGGGTGGACGGGCGGGACCACCGAGGAGGATTTCGAGGCCAACCTCGTCATGCTGGTCCAGGCCTCGTTGGAGACCGTGGCCGGCATGCTGGGCAACGCGGCGGTGCTCATCCTCGGTTCTCCCGACGCGTCCGACCCGGCCCGTCGGGAGGCCCTGCTCGACGAGGCGCTACGCAACGAACCGCCGTTGAAGACCCTGGAGCGGATCGCCCACGCGCCGATCGCGCTCGGCGGCCTGCATGTCCGGGCGGGCCAGATCATCAGTGTACGGGTGGCCGAGGCGAACCAGCCCACCGACGGGATCGCGGGGCGGGCGGTGCTGTCCTTCGGCTGGGGCGCCTACCGCTGTCTGGGTGCCCGACTGGCTCGGCACCAGGCCGTCGAGTTGTTCGACGCCATGCAGCGGGCGGCGCCCGGCGCGACACTCGTCGACGGCGAGATCGAGCGCATCCGACACATCAGGTTCAACATGCCGCGGCGGTTGGCGGTGCGGTGTCCCGCCCACGAGCCCCAGCAGGATCTGGCCCGGATGCTCACCGAGAGCCTCGAGGAGCACGACCTCGACCGCCCGCTCAGCTCCGTCGAGCGGGTCATGGCGGCGGCGACGCTGGAGCAGAACGGCCACGCCGTTCCGGACCACGCCGCCGCCCCTACCACGATCAGGGGGTGGTTGTCGTGGGCAACGACGCACCGTGGCTGAGGCCCACCGTCGAGTTGCTCGCCCGTTCCGACCGCGGGGTGATCGACGAGCACGGGCGCGTTCCCTGGCGGGACATCGTCGGGCAGGCGACGGATCTCGCCGCCGAGCTGATCCGGACGCCACCACACGGCTGGGTGGTGCCCGCCGACTGCTCGGTCCGATCCCTGGTCGGGCTCGTGGCTACCGGGCTGGCCACACCCGCCCCACGCTGGGTGCTCGGTGACCCGGCCCGGTGGGGTACCGGGCGGACGGTGCGGGACCTCGTCTGGGAGGCGGGGGCCCAGTCGGCGCCGCCGACCGAGGTCGAGGGGCCGACGTATGCCACCGCCACCTCGGGGAGCACCGGCGAGCCCCGGCTGCTCTTCGGCCGACCGCACGCCCTGCCCGACGCGGTCCGCCTGTACACCCAGGGGATGCCCGAGTACGAACGGGCGGAGGTGTTCGCCGCCTGTTCCAGCCTGGACTTCGCCGCGGCCTTCTACGTCGTCATGCTGCCGGCGCTGTTACTGGGCCGGGACCTGCTGCTGTTCCGACCGCACCAGTGGAGATTGGCCGCGCGCCAACTCGCCGACCGGCCCGGCATCTGCCTGGCCGCGCCGGCGCTCGCCACGATGGCGGCCGGTGCCGCCCCGACCGGGGCGCGCTACGACCGGACCTCGTTCGTACCGGCCGGGGGTGGCCTAACCCCCGAGCGGGCTCGACGGATCTCGGCGGGCCTGCCCGGCTGCCGGTTCCTGACGATGTTGGGCTCCACGGAGACCGGCCTGCTCACCGTTCGTCGCGCGGTGGACGCGACCAACAACGTCGGTACGCCGCTGCCGGGCAAGCAGGTGTGGCTGGAGGACATCGGCCCCGACGGAGTCGGCATGCTCTGGACCCGGGGGCCCGACACGCGGTTCGCCGCCGTCGGCGGCCGGACGCGTGCCCGTCCCGACGGTGCGGTGAGCGCCGGCGACCTCGTGCGTCCCGCTCCGGACGGCACCGGCTACTTGCTGGAGGGCCGGGTCGACGAACTGATCAAGATCGACGGGGTGACCGTCTACCCGGCGACCGTCACCGCGGCAGTCCGGGCCCTCCCGGGCGTCACCGACGCCCGGGTCTCGGTGGACCGCACCGGCCCGGTCGACCGCATCACGGTGCTCGCCGTCGGTGACGTCGGCGAAGAACAGATTCGCCTGGCCTGCGCCGAACTGCCCAGTCCCGTGGTGCCGGCGCAGGTGCTGATCCGGGCCTCGACCGAGGCCGCCTTCAACGACCGAGGGAAGGCCCTGCTGTGACCTCAGCGACCGAGCACCCGGCGCAGACCGACAAACGGTCGATGGTGGCGGCCCATCTGCTGCGCCGGCCGGAGGTGCTCTACCAGCAGCTGCACCAGCGAGGCAGCCTGGTGTGGAGCGAGTCCGGCGGGTGTTGGCTCGTCGTCGGCCACGAGGCCGCCCGGACGGTGCTACGGGACGAACACTTCCGGATGCCCGGGGCGGATCCGCGCTCCGAGTGGGGCGACGGCGCCCAACACGGTGACTTCGTCCGGAGTCTGCTGCTGTCCGCGGAAGGCACCGACCACGACCGAATGCGCCGTACGCTGGGCCCGGCCTTCTCGCCCCGGGCCGTACGGGCCCGGCGGGAGGCCGTCGAGAGGGCGGTCGACGGGTTGCTCGCCGACATCGGCCCGGACGGCCGGTTCGACGGTGTGGCGGCGATCAGCGGCCGGCTGCCCGTCGCCGTCGTCGGCGATCTGGTCGGCGTGCCGGAGCCCGAGCGGGCCAACGTCAGCGAGCTGTGCCGGACGATCAGTCAGGGCGGCGGCCTGGCCAGCGGTCGGGCCAGCGACAGCGCCGTCCGCAACGCGCTCGCCGCGCTGGACGATCTGACGGTGCTGGTCCGGCGATGGCTCGCCGACCCCGCACCGGAGTCGGTGCTCGCCGCCATCCGGGCCGCCGATGGCACCCCGCTGGCGCTCTCCGATGTCGAGGCGGTGGCCAACGTCTTCAGCCTCTACCTCGCCGGGCACGACACCTCGCGCAACATGATCAGCGGTCTGCTGCTGCGCTTGGCCACCACCCCCGAGCTGCTGGACGGCCTGCGCGAAGGACGGCTCACCGCCGAGGCAGAGGTGGACCGGGTCCTGCTCACCGAGTCCCCCCTGACCTTCACCGCGCGGGTGGCGATGCGGGACGTCGAGGTGGCCGGCCAGCTGATCAGGCGGGGCGACCGGCTACGGGTGATGCTGGGTGCCGCCAACCACGAGCTGGTCGCCAACGGTCAGCCGGCCGGGCCGCTCGCCGGCGTCGCTTTCGGCGAAGGGCGGCACGTCTGCCTGGGCGCACACCTCGCCCGGCTGGAGGGAATCGTGCTGCTCACCGTCGTGGCCCGGCGATGGTCCGCGGTCCGCCTCACCGGCACCCCACGTTGGACCTCTCATTTCCTGCACCGGGGCCTGGAGACGCTACCGCTGGAGGCGACATGGCGTTAGGGCGGGCACCCGCGCCGACGCGTGGGGTGCGAGTCGGGCCGGTGGTGGTCCGCCGCCGCTGCCAGCTGGGTCCACAGGTGTTGTGGGACCTCGCCGGCGATCGGGCCTGGACCGCCGCCGGGCGGGTCGCCGAGGCCGAGGTCACCTGCAGCGCGCGGGGCGCGGCGGCGGCGGAAGCCCTCAGCGTCCTCGTGCCGCTGGCGGCGCCGGCCGAGCGGCGTCGGCTGCTCCGCGCCCGGCGGGACGCCTACAACGGTCGCGCTCTGACCAGTGTCACCGAGGACGCGTGGGACGTTGGTTCGGTCGCCGCGTACGAACGGGCCCGCTCGGAACTCGACCAGCGGTGGGCCGAGCTGCGGACCGCCCTGGAGGACCTCGACCGGAGCACCCGAACGGCCCTCCACGAAAGACTCGACGACCCGGACTTCGCCGCCTCAGTGGAGCTCTCGGTGCCCGGCCTGCTGGCGGAGATCCATCGTCGCGAACGCCGGCACCGGCCGGGATCTGCCCGTGACCGGCGGCTGCTGCTCACCGTGTTCCGGCTGCTCCAGCGGACCGCCACCAAGCCGTCGCCGTTCGCCCGGCTCACCGAGGCGGCGTTACTCATTCCCGGATCTGGCCACCAGCCACCGCACCGGCACGTCCGGGTGGACCGACGGGCGCTCGACTGGGTCGAGCACTGGGTACGTGGTCGTGGCCTGCGGTCGGTGGCACCGGACCAGCTGTGGGTGACGACGAATCCCACCGCCACCATCGACGAACCCGCCGAAGGGCGGGTGAGCTGGCTGGTAACCGGCGGACCGGCGGACACCATCCGCACCGCCGCCTGCCCCGACCGGCTGGCCGGCCTGCTGCGCCGCCTGCGTCCCCCGCGCCGGCTCTGCGACCTCTCTCCCGACGGGACCGTCCCGGACCAGCTCGCCGCGCTGCTGCGCTGCGGCCTGCTCGAGGCGGGGCTGCGCCCGGCCGGACACGGCCGGCACGTCCTCGACGGCGTCCTGGCGGCACTGCCGACGACCACCAACGACGGCGCCGGTGAGCTGGGCGCGGCCCTGCGCTTGCTGCGGGACATCGAGGTGGATCCCCCGCCCGCACCGGGCGCCCTGACCGCACCCGTCCGGGCCGGTCTCGACCGACTCGCCACCGCCTGCGGAATCAGCACCACGGGAACGGATCGCCTGCTGGTCACCGAGGACCTCGTACGGGTCGTCGACGAGCCCGCTCCGGCGCTCGGCGAAGAGATCCTGGCAGACCTCGGACGGGTCCAGCTGATCGCGCCGCTGCTCGGCCCCGAGTTGCCTTTCCAACTCGCCGGGATGCTGTGTTTCCGGGACCGGTTCGGCACCGACCCCGTTCCGCTGCTGACCGCGTACCGGTGGTTCCTCGAGTCCGGACGCGCCGCGATGGACACGATGGTCGCCGAGTCGAGCCATCCGCTGCTGCGGCGGACCCTGGGGCTGCGTGCCGAGCTGACCCACCGGCTTCAGACGCTCGCGGTCCGTTCAGCGGGCGCCGACGAGATCCGCCTCGACGGTGCGGAGCTGGACCGGATCGCCGATGCCCTGCCCGCCGAGCTGCCGGAGTGGTCCTGCGCGGCCTGGCCCGTCCAGCTCGCCGGCGACCGCGTCGTGCTCAACGGCCTCGGCTGCGGGTACGGCCGGTACGCCGCCCGGATCGCCGCCGGCTTGGACGACGCGCCGATCGGACTGCTGCGAGACTGGGCCGGCGCGGCGGATGCCGCAGAGCCGGACGCGTTGGCGGTGGACGTCACGGCGCGGTTCGGCGCGACCGCCAACGAGCGGCCCCGGCTGCTGTCGTACAGTCTGGCCTTTCCCGGCCACGCCCTGGAGTGCGACCCGGAGGTCCGGATCGACCCGGGCGACTGCACGGTACGGGTTGACCCGCAGCACGGTCGGCTGCTGGTGCACAGCCGCACGCTGTCGGGACGGTCGCTACTCCCGGTCCCCCAGAACGCCACGCTGACGGCGCTGGCGCCACCGTTCTTCCGGTGGCTGCGCAGGCTGGGCCCGGCAACGGGCAGCACGCTGGCGTTCTGGGACCAGGTCGACGGCGGCGTCGGGGCCCCCGGAATCCGCCACTATCCCCGGCTGGTCCTCGGCCGGCTGGTGCTGGCCCGCCGAACGTGGAAGGTACCGCCGGCGGCACTGCCCGCAGGTGCCGACGACGCCGCCAGGACGGTGGCATGGCACCGATGGTGTGCCGAGACCGGGGTGCCCCGGCGGTCCTTCGTCCGGGCGGTCACCCTGCCCGACCCGTGGGACGTGGTCCGGGGGCGTGCCTCCGACGAGTGGGTGGGACAGGCCCGATCGCGATCCGGCGGCGCCGTGCGCAAGCCCGTGTACGCGGACCTGTCCCAGCCAAGGTGCTGGCCGGAGGGGAGCACCGAAGTGTTGACCTTCACCGAACCGTTGCCCGATCCCGCAGCGCTGGGCCCCGGGACGCGAACGGCCGAGTACGTGATCGAAACATCCCTACCCCCCGGCGGAGGAGCAGGATATGAGTGAGTCATCCACCCTCGACGCGGGCCCGGTCACTGCCGACCGGAACGCGAAGCGGTATTTCGCCGGTACCCACCGCACCCGCCATCCCGGGGAGACCTGGCGGCTCGCCGAGCGGCTCTTCGGACGCTGCGGGCTGACCCGGGTGGCCGACGTGACGGGCCTCGACGTTCTCGGCATCCCGGTGTGGGTCGCCGTCCGGCCGATGGCAAGCACGCTGAGCGTCAGCCAGGGCAAGGGCGCCACGGACGTCGCCGCCAAGGTCTCGGCGGCGATGGAGGCCATCGAGCTGTGGTACGCCGAGGAGCTTCCGGCGACACCGCCGGGGCCGGTGGGCGTGGCCGCCTCGTCCCTGCGCCTGCCGTACGACGTCATGTCCCTGCAGCGCGCCGCCCGGAGCCTGCTCACGCCGGACACCCCGCTGGACTGGGTGCCGGCCCTGGTGGCCGGTGAGGACCGGAGGACGCTGGTGCCGCGTACCGCCGTGGCCATCTCCTCGCTCGCCGCACCGGTCTGGTCCGTACCGCTGTTGCGGGTCTCCAGCAACGGCCTGGCCAGTGGGAACTGCCCGGCGGAGGCAGCCCTGCACGGACTGTTCGAACTCATCGAGCGGGACTGCACGTTCGACCTCGGCGACCGGCCGGTGTCCACCCGGACCCACATCGCACCCGACACGGTCACGGACCCGGGCTGCCGCAACCTGATCGCGCAGATCACCTCCGCCGGGGCATGGCTGGAGCTGGTCGACAACACCCGCGACCCCGCGTTCCCCTGCTTCGTCGCCTACCTCTGGTCCCCCGAGGATCCGTCGATCTATTCGGGGTCTGGCTGCCACACCGACCCGGCGACGGCCCTCTCCCGCGCCATCACCGAGGCCGCGCAGAGCCGGTTGACGGTCATCAACGGCACGCGGGACGACGTTCGAGGCACCCTCTACCGCTCCCACCGCTGGGACACCCAACGGCCGGTCACCCCACCCGACCGGCTCCGCTCGTGGGACCAGATCCTGGCCACGTTGCGGACCGCGCGGTTCGACTCCGTCGACGAGGAGTACCGGTGGTGCCTGCGACAGGTCCGCCGGCAGACCGGCCAACCGGTGCTGGAGGTGCCGTTGTCCACGGACGACGAGCCGCTGTCCGTGGTCCGGGTGATCGCCCCTGGGCTGCGCTTCGGCACCGGCGACGAATGCCCGAGGCCCGTTCGAGCGGAGGAGTCCTGATCAGCATGGTGATCCACATCTTCGCCGGCCCGACCATCGGCGCCGACGACATCCGCCAGATCGTCCCCGACGCGGTGCTGCACCCGCCGGTGCGCCACGGCGACCTACTGCGGCTCCGGCCCGACCCGGCAAGCACCGTCCTGATCCTGGACGGGCTCTTCTTCCAGGCGCCCGCCGTCCGGCACAAGGAGATCCTGCATCTGGTCCGCAACGGGGTCCGGGTCGTCGGGGCCAGCAGCATGGGCGCGCTGCGCGCCGCCGAACTGCACCCCTACGGTGTCATCGGCGTCGGCCAGGTCTTCGAGTGGTACGCGGACGGCACGGTCACCGCGGACGACGAGGTCGCCGTCGCCCACCTCGACGCCGACGACGGCCACACGCAGCTCTCCGACGCCCTGGTCTCGATCCGGTACGGCCTCCATGCGGCCACCGGCGAGGCGATCGACCCGGATGAGGCCGGCGGCCTGCTCGCGCTGGTCCGCGAGCTGCCGTTCCCCCGCCGAAGCTGGTCGGCCCTGTGGCGGGTGGCTGAGCGGGGCGACCTGGCGGCTGCCGCCCGCCGGATGCGCGAGTGGCTCGACGCTCGCCCGGACCAGGGCGACGTCAAGCGGCTCGACGCGCTGCGGGCGCTGCGCCTGGTGCGCGATGCGGGGCCGGCGGACGCGGCACCGGTCGACGACCCCCGCTTCGCCAACCTCGACACGGTGTATCTCGCGGACTGGCGTTGGGAGAACGAGGGCGCCGAACTCGGCGGCCGGGTGGTGACCGACCACCACGCACTGGCGTTTCTCCAGCTCTTCCTGCCGACGTACCCGTCGTTGCACCGCCGGGCGACGCTCGACGCGATCGCGCGGGGCAGCGCGCCGGAGGGCGACGCCGCCGCCACGCTCGTCGAGCGGGCACTGGGCGCGGCCCGGGCCCGCAAGATACTCGGCCCCGACGACGCGCCGACGACCGGCTTGCGTGACTGGTTGTCGGCAGCGGAACAGGCCACCCTTCCCGACCGGGAACTCGTCGTCCGGGCTCTGGTGCGTTCCTTCCGGACCGAACCCGGTGTCCGTACCGGGCACCGCATCCCGCCGTTGCTGGCCGGGCAGCGGGCCCTGCTGCGGCTGGCCCGGACCTGTGCCGCGGCTGCCGGCGCACTCAACGAGATGACGATGCGCCGCAACGGCGAGTTCCGGGTCGAGCACATCCGTCACGACCTGGTCGAGACCCTCTTCCGGGACCGCTGGGGCGGCGCCGATCTGGAGATCGCCTGCTGGGACCGAGGACTGACCGGGTTGGGGCAGTTGCACGAGCTCGGCCGGTACTTCCTGCTCCTGGCACGCTCCGGCAAGGTGCCGGAGGAGACGCTGAACGGGGTGCCGAGCTGGCCGGACGGCTCGGCCGGCGATTCCGTCTCCGATCCCGACACGGCCGCCCTCCTCAAACCCGCCACGAATGGACGCTGAGATCACCATGTGTGGAATCACCGGATGGATCGACTTCGGGCGCGACCTGCGCGCGGAACTCACCACGATCAGGTCGATGACGGCCACGATGGCCGCCCGCGGTCCGGACGCCGACGGCACCTGGCTAGGTCGGCACGCCGCTCTCGGGCATCGGCGGCTCGCCGTCATCGATCTGGCGGGCGGCACACAGCCCATGGTCGACGACCCGGGCCACGAGTCGTCGGCCGTCATCAGCTACAGCGGCGAGGTCTACAACTTCCCCCAGCTGCGCGACGCGCTCACCGCCCGCGGGCACCGCTTCCGGAGCCGCAGCGACACCGAGGTCGTCCTGCGGGGCTACCTGGAGTGGGGCGAAGGGGTAGCCGAACGGCTGGTAGGGATGTTCGCGTTCGCCGTCTGGGACGAGCGCCACCAGCGACTCCTCCTCGTCCGGGACCGGCTGGGAGTCAAACCCCTCTACTACTACCCCACACCCCAGGGCCTGCTCTTCGGCTCCGAGCCGAAGGCGATCCTCGCCCACCCCGAGGCTCACGCCCGCCTCGGCACCGTCGGGCTGCAGGAACTCATGACCTGGGTGACCACGCCCGGCCAGGCGATCTTCGAGGGGATGCGGTCGGTCCGGCCCGGCCACGCGCTGCGGTTCGACCGGACGGGCATGTCGGAGACCGCGTACTGGCGGCTGCCCGCGACGGCACACCACGACGACCAGGCGACGACCATCGAGACGGTGCGACAGTTGCTGAGGGAGTCCGTCGCGGGGCAGACCGTGGCAGACGTGCCGCTCTGCTCGCTGCTGTCCGGTGGACTCGACTCCAGCACCGTCACCGCGTACGCGGCGGAGGGGTTGGCCGAGCGGGGGGAAGGTCCGCTGCGCTCCTTCGCCGTGGGCTTCACCCAACCCGGCCGGCCGGTCGAGGACCCTGCCGAGGATGCGTGGTTCGCCGCCAAGCTGGCCGCCACCGTCGGCGCCGCCCACGAGACGATCACCCTCGACGCCGCCGACCTGACCGACCCCGCCGCTCGGTTCGCCGTGCTCCGCGCCCGCGACCTCCCGCTCGGGCTGGCCGACATGGATACCTCGCTCTACCTGCTGTTCCGAGCGGTGCGCCGGCACTCGACCGTCGCCCTGTCGGGCGAGGGCGCGGACGAACTTTTCGGCGGGTACCCGTGGTTCCACGACCCGGGTGCCACGACCGCGCAGACGTTCCCCTGGATGCACCACAGCGCCCCCGTCGACGTCAGCGGACCGTCGTTCCTCGACCCGGACCTGCCCCGCCGCTTGGCGCTCGAGGACTACCGGACCTCCCGGTACGGTGAGGCGGTACGCGAGGTGCCGGTGCTCGACGACGAGAACGAGGTCGATGCGCGCATGCGCCGGGTGTCCTATCTCTTCCTCACCCGCTTCCTGCCGATGCTGCTGGAGCGCAAGGACCGGATGAGCATGGCGGTCGGCCTGGAGGTCCGGGTGCCGTTCTGCGACCACCGTCTTGTCGAGTACGTGTTCAACGTGCCCTGGTCGATGAAGTCCTTCGACGGGCGGGAAAAGAGCCTGCTCCGCGCCGCAGTGGCCGGAACCCTGCCCAGCTTCGTGCTGGACCGCCGGAAGACCCCGTACCCGGCCATCGCGGATCCGGCGTACGACCAGGCGATGCGGCAGAAGCTCGGTGACCTGATGGCGGATCGGAACGCGCCGGTCCGGCCCCTGATGGAAGAGGCCAGCGCCCGGGCGGCCTACGCCCTGGTCGAGCAGGCGGAGCCGACCCAACTCCAGTTCCTCCGCCTGGGCTTCGAGTCCCTGCTGCGCATCAACGACTGGATGCGCGAGTACCGCGTCGAGCTGCTTTGAGGCTTCCGCCGGAGGCAATCCCCCGCCAGACCTGACAAGCAGGAGGACGAGACCACATGACCCAGCCCCGGTTCTGGAAGTTCGCCGGCACCCAGACGACGATCTCGGTGCGAACGTGGGACCAGGAGGACCCTCGTTACGTGGCCATCGTGGCGCACGGCTACCCCGAGCACACCGGCCGCTACGCCGAGGTCGCCGACCGCCTCGTCGCGCACGGTGCCGCCGTGTACGCCCCCGACCACATGGGGTTCGGGCTTTCCGACGGCGAGCGTGCGTGTTTCAAGGACCTCGAAGACATCGTCACGGACGTCCGCACCGTGGCCGCCCGGGCACTGGCCGAACACCCCGGTAAGCCACAGATCGTCATCGGCCACTCGGTCGGTGGCCTGATCGCCACCCGGTACGCCCAGCGTTTCCCAGACGCCCTGACCGCTCTCCTCCTCGTGGCACCGGTGCTCGGCACCTGGCAGACCGCGACGATGCTGCTCTCGTTCGACGAGATCCCGACGCAGACGTACGACATCGGACCGATGCTGTCCCGGGACAGCCAGGTGGGCGAGGACTTCAACGACGACCTGTTGGTGTGGCACGGGCCGTTCCACCGGGCGACTCTCGAGGCCATCGCCCGAGCCCTGACGACGGCAAACCAGGCGGGCAGCCTCGGCTCACTGCCGACGTTGTGGTTGCACGGTGACGAGGACGGCCTGACGCGTCTCGAGGACACGCGGACGGGGATCGAACTGATCGGCGGCGAGGAGCTGCACCAGCGGCGGTACCGCGGGGCTTACCACGACCTGTTCCACGAGACGAACCGGGAACAGGTCTTCCGCGACGTGACTGGCTTCATCGACCAGTTCGTCCCCCAGGCCGGACGGATGCGGTGAGCACGGCGGGCGGGAAGCCGAACCCGCGATCACCCATCACAGCGGGTGGTCCTGGGGCAACGTCAGGTCCCGGACAAACGCGGCGAGAACGCGGTGATCGCCGACCTGCTGAGCCTGCGCACACGAAAAAAGCCCCGACCCGGCGTGGACCACCTGGTCAAGGCCTTGATCTTGGTGCGCCGCCAGGGACTCGAACCCCGAACCCGCGGATTAAGAGTCCGCTGCTCGGCCAGTTGAGCTAGGCCAGGTCGCGCTTGTCCTTGTCCGACAGGCCGCCGTGCTTCTCGTGGGGCTTCCAGGTTGACTTCATCACCTGCCATTACCCACTTGCTGTCCGGTCTCACCCGCCTGTCGATCACCGGCACGCTCAGCACACCCACGCTGACCTGCCCGGCGAGCTGACGGAACCACAGGCCCGGGGCCGGGTCGGCGGTCGACCCGGCCCCGGGGCTCCGGTTACCTGATGGAGAAGTCGGCCAGCCGCAGTGCGGAGTCGAACACCAGGTACACGTCGTGGGTGCCGGCGGTCCGGGCCAACTCGGCGCTGACGCTGACGTACCGGTAGTCGTCGCCGGTGCTGGGCACGGTGGCTGTGCCGAGCAGCCGGCCGGTGGGCGAGCCCAGGCGGACCTGGATGGTGCCGGCGTCCGCGCCGGCCTTGGCGACCTTCGCGGTGAAGGTGTCCGCGCCGGGGCGCAGGGCGGACCCGGCGAACGAGATCCACTGACCGGACGCGGTGGCACCGACCGCCGTACCCCGGACCTTCGTCTCGTCGACCAGCCGGACCCCCGCGTACCTGTCGAAATTCTCCGCCCTGGTGGTCCGGGACAGGTCCCGGGCCGGGATCGTCTCACCGCGAACCGCGACCGCCGTCCGGGCCCGGATGTCGTCGGCGGACGCGCCCACCAGCAGGTCGTAGGTGGACTTCTCGACCACCCACCGACTGCGGGTGACGTCCCAGTGCGCCAGGTCGGCGGCGGGCAGTCGCAGCGTCACGGTCCGGGTCTGCCCGGGTGCCAACTCGACCCGCTGGAACGCCTTGAGCGCGCGGATCGGCGTCTTGTCCCGCGAGGCGCGCTGGTGGGTGTAGAGCTGAACCACCTCGGACCCGGCCCGGCTGCCGGTGTTGGTCACGTCGACACTGACCGCGATGGTGCCGTCGGCCGCCACCGACTGGGCGGCGGTGCGGGCCTGCCCATACCGGAACCGGGTGTACGACAGCCCGTAGCCGAACGGGTAGAGCGGCTTCGCGGTGTTGTACAGGTAGGTCTGGCCGGACGTGATGATGTCGTACTCCAGCAGGTCCGGCGGCAACTGCCCGTCCGAGCGGTACCAGGTCTGGGTGAGCCGGCCGGACGGGTTGCGGTCACCGAACAGGACGTCGGCGACGGCATGCCCGGTCTCGGCCCCCGCGTGGGTCGTCCAGACGATGGCCGGCGCGTGCTCCTGTTCCCATCCGATGGTGACCGGGTAGCTGGTCTGGAGCACGAGCACGGTACGGGGGTTGGCCTTGACGACCGCCTTGACCAGCGCTTCCTGGCCGGCGCTCAGCGCCGTAGAGGTCCGGTCGTGCGCCTCGCGCCCGTTGATGAACGGGTTGCTGCCGACGACCAGGACGGCGGTGTCGGCGGCCTTGGCCGCGGCGACGGCCCGGTCGATCCCGCTGCTGACCACCTCGCGGCTGAAGTGGGTGGCGTCGGCCGCGGTGGACGCGCCGAGTGTGAGGGCACCGTCGCCGCCAACCGTGACGTACGTGTTGGCGCCGAACCAGCTCTCCTTGGTCTCGTAGCCGACGTAGCGCAACACCACGCTGTCGTCGGCCTGCGGCTCCAGCTTGAACTGCTGCTGCACGTACCAGCCGTTGGGCTGCTCGTCGCGGGTGAGGAACGGCCCCCAGTTGTAGCCGAGGTAACGGCCGTTGGCGGCGTTGCGCAACGTCAGCACGTCCTGGCCCCAGTCCACCACGTCGAACTGGGCGGCGAGCGACGCGCTGTCACCGGTGGCGGCGACCGGGTCGGCGTCAGTGGTGCCGGTGGCCGTGACGTACCGGCCGGTCGCCGGGTCCTTCAGGGCGATCCGGTCCGCCCCGTCGAGCCCGTTGACGCTGGCCGAGTCGCCCAGCCGCTCGCGGATGCCATCGAGCGCGGTCACCTGATACGGCAGGTCGCCGCCGTACCAGTCGGAGTAGAGGGTGTCGGCCAACGGCCCGAGCACGGCCACCTTGCGGGTCCGGGCCGGGTCCAACGGAAGCGCCTGCCGGGAGTTCTTCAGCAACACCATCGCCTCGCCGGCGGCCTGCCGGGCCAGCCGCTGATGGTCCGGGCTGTTGATGACGTCCGGGGTGATGCCGCCGTACCGGCCACCGCCCGGGTCGAACTCACCCAACCGGAACCGCACGTTCAGGATCTCCCGGATCCGCGCGTCGATGTCCCGCTCGGTGAGCAGACCGGCAGCCAGCGCCTGCTTGATGGCGGTGACGGTCGGCTGCGCGTTGGTGTCGTCGGTGATGAAGCTGTTGAGGCCGGCCTTGACGATCGCGGCGTTCCCCTCGGCCTGGGTGGCGTAGTACCCCTGCGAGGCGACGAGGTTGTTCGGCGCCCAGGCGTCCGTCACGTTCATCAGCGGCTGGTCGGTCCAGTCGCGTACCACCGTGGCCAGGTCGGGATCCACCGTGGCTGGACGGCCGTTGACCAGGTTGTACGCGGCCATCACTCCGGTCGCCGCGTCGGCGGCGATGGCCGGCTCGAACGCGGCCCGGTCGTACTCGTTGAGCACCCGTGGCGGCACGTTCGACGAGGTCACGTCGCGCCGGACCTCGTTGTTGTAGGCCAGGTAGTGCTTCAGGGTCGGGGCGCTCTTCAGATGGTTGGGATCCCCGCCGGTCATCCCCGAGCCGTACGCGGTGGAGATCGCGGCGGTGAGCACCGGGTCCTCGGAATAGCCCTCCTCGTTGCGCCCCCAGCGGGGGTCGCGCAGCAGGTTGACCACCGGCGCCCAGAGGTTGAGCCCCCAGACTCGCGGGTTCTGCGCGTGGTAGCCGCGTGCCTCGTCTCCGACGGCCGAACCCACCTGCCGGATCAGGTCGGTGTTCCACGTGCTCGCCATGCCCACCGGCTGAGGGAAGACGGTTCCGCTGGCCTTCACCACCGCGCCGTTGTTGTCGATGTCGGTCGACCAGGCCACCCCGTGCAACGCCTCGGTGCCGGTCTTGAACAAGCCGATGCCCAGCCGGGGAATGGCCGGCTGGTACTGGTGCAGCCACGAGATCTTCTCGTCCTGGGTGAGCCGTCCGAGCAGATCGTCGACCCGGGCGTGCACGGGCAGGTGTGGATTTCGGAACGGGTAGGTGGGATCGGCGAGCGCCGTGCCGGGGACGGCCGGTAGGGCCAGCAGGGCGAGCGCGAGCGCGGTGATTCCGCGCCGGAGGCGCCAGTTCCGCATGCGGTTCTCCTCATGTCGTACGACAGGCGCCCGGTGGGCGCCGAGACCAGCGTGACCAGGCTCGACACCCGGCTGACGGGCCTGAACGACGGATCGTCGAAGCGCTTCGACGGCCCGGCCGCGTCACTACGGCCATGATTAAGGGATCCGCGCAACTATAGACGTGTGACGATTGATGGCGCCACCGGCCGGCGGACGGGAGTCGCGTGGGGCGGATCTCTGCAACGGGGCGGACGCGTGCAGTTCATGGCTCCCGCGCAGTGCTGTGGGCAAACAGGCATCGATGGTGCTGTTACCATCGCCGCGGTGTGTGCGACCCGATCATCCATGAGATCCGGTGGATGTCATGCCCTCTGACGGACCGGATCCGTACACCCTTCTCGGAGTGACGCGTGCTGCGTCGGTCGCGGAGATTCGGGAACGCTACCTCCTTCTCGTGCAGATCTGGCACCCGGACCGCCATCAGTCGAGTTCCGCGAGCGTCCGCGCGGAAGTCACGCAGCAGATGCAGCGGATCAACGCCGCCTACAAGCAGTTGAGAGATGCCCACGAGCGTGAGGCCCGCGCACGGCAGGACCGGGAGCGTCAGGCTCGCGAACGCCAGACCCGCGAACGGCACGACCGGGAGCGTGCGGACCGGGAGCGTGCGGATCGGGAGCGTGAGGACCGGAAGCGCGAGGCCCGGGAGCGCAAGGATCCGGAGCGCCAGCGCAGGGAACGCCAGGCTCGCGAACGCGAGACCCGCGAACGGGAGCATCCCAGGGCTCGGTGGACACACCCGGGCTACCCGGGTACGAGCCCAGCGGAAACGCCATCGAGCCTGGCGTCAACTGTTCACCCCATCGCGATCGCGCTTCGGTCCGGCGAGAGGGGATACACGCTCCGCGCCTACCTCGACGACCAACGGACCGAAGCCGCCTTTCTCGGGGACCAGGGGCGTCTGCTCCTGTTCAGATCCGTCGCCTCCATGCGTAAGTACCTGGCCAGGACCGAAGCGCACGAGTTGGCCGGCATCCCCGACTGGGAAGGCGTCCTGGAGCGGATCGGCGGTGCCGAGACCGAGCCTGACGACGAGAACTGCTACGAGTTCGACCTCATCGCGCACAGCCTGCGATTTTCGCCGACCCAGTGGGTCCCGGCCTTGTTCATCAACAACCGCGATCTCATTCGAGAGCTCGCGGTGGCGTTCAGCATCGACGACGTACTGAATTTGCTGACCGTGGGGTCGCCGCTCGATCATCTTGACGATCTGTTTCGCATCGTGGACAGGCCGATCGCCGGCTGGAGCGCGCGTCGCCAACTTGCCTCCCTGCAGGGAGGGCAGGCCAGCATCCTGTGGCGCAAAGCGATCCGTGGCGTCGAAGAGCGCGTCCGCTGGCTCCGCTGAGCCGCCAGCCGGCGCTGCGTCGCGGCCAACTGCTCCTCGATCCGTTCGAGACGGTCCAGCGCCTCATCGATACGGTCGAGCCCCGGCAGGTGCGCCACGATCACCCGCCCGGTGGCGGTCGGGTCCACGCTCGGGCCGCCGGAGTGCAACGGCTCGACGGCGCTGGTCACCCGCGCCACCCACTGCTCGTACCGACCGTCCCGCTGGCGGGGAAGTGCCGCCACGGCGTCACGTAGGGCCACCAACACCGGGGTGGGCGAATCGGCCGGGTCTGCGGAGGCAGCAACCGCGGCCAGGACGCCACGACCGGGGTACGGCCTCTTCGGGGGAATCCGGGGCCGAGTGATCACCGAACCTAACGATTAGCTGACATGCGGCGACCACGCTGACCGACATGCGCAAAGCAAATGTGAAGATGACCGGTCTGGCGGTCCTGCTGGTGTCGCTCGCGGCCTGCGGCGGCGACCCGGAGGCGTCCGAGCCGCAGGTGGCCGCAATCCCGGGCGCGACCATGTCGGCGAGTGCCGGCCCAGCCGGTTCGAACAGCGGCGCCGACCGTCAGCTTGCCCTCGGCGCGAGCAAGCAGGAGATCGACCGCCTCTACGACGCCTACTACGCGTGCTGGGTGCAGCACGGTGTGCCCTCGGCGCCAGCCTCGGGCGGAAACGGCGGTCCGCTTCTCAGTTACAAGAGGGACGAGAAGAAGTATCAGCCGGCCGTGGACGCGTGCGCCGACAAGGAGCCGCTGAGCGCTCCGGAGCTCGACCCTCATCAGAACCCGAACTTCGCCGACGACCTGCGCGAGAAACTGCAGTGCGTCAGGGACCACGGCCTGTCGATGGAGATCCGGCAGGGGGGCACCGACAACGCCAACATCTGGGTCGCGCCGGAGACCAAGGCCAACCTCGAGAAGGCGAACAGCGACGCGGGGTTGGAGATCCAGCGTCAGTGCGAGATCTCGGCCTTCACGCAGAAGTAGCCGACCGTGCGGACGAAAACCCTCATCATCACCATCACGTGCGGCGTGCTCGCGCTGGGCGGAGTGGTCTACGCCGTCCAGGCCCGCGCCGGCGACGACTCTCCGGCCGCGCAGCCGGCCGCGGCGAAGGTGGCCACGGCCGAGGTGGTCCGGACCGACCTCTCCGACTACTGGGCCGAGAGCGGCACGGTCGGCTATCGCAAGCAGCGCACCCTGCGTGGCGTCGCGCCCGGGGTGCTCACCTGGTTGCCCCGGCCCGGCAGCACCATCGCCCGGGGTGACATTCTGTATCGTTCCGGCGACCGGCCGGTGATCCTCTTCTACGGGCCGTCGCCGATGTTCCGCGACATCGACGTGGTCGGCATGGTCGGCCGCGACGTCAGAGTGCTGGCCGACAACCTCCGGGCGCTCGGCTACCGGATCGGGTCCCAACCCGCACCGGGAACCCGGGTGACCGTCCAGGGTGGACCTGCACCGACCGCGACCGGCCAGGGTGCGAACGGGGACGCCAACAAGCCGGATTCGACGCCGACAGCCTCCGGTACGGGGGCGTACCAGACCGTCGTGACCAGCCAGGACGCCGTCTTCACCCGATCGCTCAGGGACGCCGTGAAACGCTGGCAGGCGGCCAAGGGGGTACGTCCGGCAACCGGCACCGTGACACTCGGCGACGTCCTGGTGCTGCCCGGTGCGGTGCGTGTGGGCGCGGCGTCGGCGCAACTCGGCGACGACGCCACCGGCAACCTGATGGCGATCAGCGATCAGACCAAGGCGGTCTCCGTCGAGATCGACGCGAGCCGGGCCGACGACCTCCGTGCCGGGCAGAAGGTGCAGATCACTCTTCCGGACAGCTCACACACCAGCGGCACCATCAACTCGGTGAGCAGCAACGTCCAGGCCGGCCCCTCGGACGGCGACGACCCGGGCCCCGAGGGCCCGAAGGTGCAGGTGGTCGTCGCCGTGGACAATGCCTCGGCAATCCAGAACATCAGCTCGGCATCCGTCGAAGTCCGGTTCACCGGCACCACCGCGCACGACGTACTCGCCGTCCCGGTCGGCGCACTGCTCGCGCTCAGCAGTGGCGGTTACGGCGTACAGCTCTCCGACGGTGCCCTGACCGCGGTGAAGGTGGGCCTGTTCGCCGACGGCATGGTGCAGATCAGCGGTACGGGCATCACCGCCGGCACCCGGGTGGTGACGACGTCGTGACCGCGGTGCTGGAGATCGACAGTGCCACCCGGCGCTACGGCGAGGACGTGACGGCGCTGCGCGACGTCTCGCTGCGGATCGACGCGGGCGAGTTCGTGGCGATCCTGGGGCCGTCCGGGTCGGGAAAGTCCACCCTGCTCAACATCATGGGCACGCTGGACCGGCCCACCGAGGGTCGGGTGCTGATCGGCGGACGGGACGTCACCACCATGTCCGACCGACAACTGTCCAGCCTGCGCGGCCGGTGGCTGGGCTTCGTGTTCCAGCAGTTCCACCTCACCGACGGGCTGACCGCGACCGAGAACGTCGCGACCGGCCTGCTCTACGCCGGTGTGCACCGCCGGCACCGCCGGGCGTTGGCCCTGGCGGCGCTGGAGCGCGTCGGTCTGGCCCACCGCGCCGACCACCACCCACAGGCGCTCTCGGGCGGCGAACGCCAACGGGTGGCGATCGCCCGGGCGCTGGTCAACCGGCCCGCGCTGGTGTTGGCCGACGAGCCGACCGGGGCGCTCGACGTGGCCACCGGCTCGGCCGTGCTGGACCTGCTGACCGAGTTGAACCGGGACGGGACCACGATCGCGCTGATCACCCACGATCACGAGGTAGCCGCCCGGGTGCCCCGACAGCTCCGCATCCTGGACGGCCGCCTGGTGTCCGACTCCGCGAACGGTGAGCCGACATGAGGCGTACCCGGCAGGCGGCGGGAGTGGACCGGGATGCCGCACCCGTCCGGCTGGCCCCGGCCGATCTGATCGGCCTGGGCCTGCTCGGCATCCGGACACGCACGGCGCGGGCCGCCCTGTCGGCGCTCGGCATCGCCATCGGCATCGCCACCCTGATCCTGGTCACCGGGATCCCCGCGTCGAGCCAGCGGGCACTCGAGGAGAAACTGGCCGCCCTGGGCACCAACCGACTGCAGGTCACACCGGCGCCCAACCGCGAGCCACCGGTCAAGCTGCCCGTCGAGTCGGTGGACATGGTGTCCCGGATCGCGCCGGTGACGGTGGCGAGCGCGACCGCCGACTTCGGGCTGAACGTCGCCCGCTCCGACCGGACCGGCCCCGGCGACTACAACGCTATTGCGGTCGTCGCCACCAGGACGAACCTGCTCGCGGCCATCGACGGCCGGGTACGCTCCGGCCGTTTCCTGGATCCCGCGATGGAACGCCTACCGACGGTGGTCCTCGGCGCGGTCGCCGCCCAGCGGCTCGGCTTCACCGCCGTCGACCTCTCCCAGCCGCTCCAGGTCCACCTTGGCGGGCGGCGGTTCACCGTGATCGGCATCCTCGACCCGGTGCCACTGGCGCCCGAGATCGACCGCTCGGCGATGATCGGCTGGGACGCGGCCAACCACTGGCTGCGCTTCGACGGGCACCCGACCCGGATCTACGTGCAGACCACCGACGCCCAGGTGGTGGCGGTGCGCTCCGTCCTGGCCGCCACGGCCAACCCGGAGCATCCGAGCGACGTACTGGTCAGTCGGCCCTCGGACGGGCTCGCCGCCAAGCAGGCGGTGCAGCAGACCTTCAGCTCGCTGCTGCTCGGACTGGCCGGAATCGCGTTGCTCGTCGGCGGCATCGGGGTGGCCAACACGATGTACATCTCGGTGCTGGAGCGACGCCGCGAGATCGGTCTGCGCCGGGCCTTGGGCGCGAACCGGGGCCAGGTGCGCATCCAGTTCGTGACCGAGTCGATCGTGCTGTCGGCGCTTGGCGGAGCAGCCGGGGTGCTGACCGGAGCGGTGGCGGTCGCCGGCTATGCCACCCTCCAGCACTGGCCGGTGACCATCCCGGCGGCCTCGGCCGCCGCCGGACTGGGCGGGGCGCTGGTCATCGGGGTGTTGGCCGGGGTCTATCCGGCGATGCGGGCGGCCTCGCTCGACCCCACCGAATCACTGTCCAGCGTCTGAGCTGCCGTTAGGAATCTGTCAGGTCGGGCTGGAAATCGGTTCGCTGCCGCAGCGGCGGCCTACCATCGCCGGCATGTGTGCGATGGTCTTGGTCGCTGACGACGATCCGCGGCACGCGGAGGGGATCCGCCGCTACCTCGTGGCCGCCGGCCACGAGACGATCGTGGTGCACGACGGGCGGGCGGCGCTGGACGCCGCCCGCCGCGACCGGCCCGACCTGCTGATCCTGGACGTGATGATGCCCGGACTGGACGGCTTACAGGTATGCCGCACGCTGCGGCAGGAGTCGGACGTGCTGGTGCTCATGCTCACCGCGCGCAGCGCCGAGAGTGATCTGCTGCTCGGGCTGGAACTCGGCGCCGACGACTACCTGACCAAGCCGTTCAGCCCGCGGGAACTCGTGGCCCGCACCCGTACCCTGCTGCGCCGCGCGTCCCGGGGCGCCCCCGAGCCCACCGCCCGGGGCATCCGGCAGATCGGTCGGCTCAGCATCGACTCGGTCGGGCACCACGTGACGGTCGACGGCGAGCGGATCGAGTGCACCCGTGGCGAGTTCGCCATCCTGGCCGCGATGTCCGAGCAGCCGGGCAGGGTCTTCACCCGGGCACAACTGCTGCACCACACCCGTGGCATCGACCGCAGCTCGACCGAACGCACCATCGACGTACACGTGATGAACCTGCGCCGCAAGATCGAAGCCGACCCGAGACGCCCCGAGCAGTTGCTCACCGTGCACGGTGTGGGCTACAAGCTGGCTCCGGGCGCGACGCCGTGAGCAAGAACCGGGTGCCGCTGCGGCATAGCCTGGTGACCCGGCTGCTGGTCTCCTCCGTGGTGATCGCGCTGGCTGCGATCTCGGCCACCGCCTGGCTGGCGGCGACGACCACCACCCGGGCGATCAACTACGAGCAGGGCGGCGCGGTCGCCGACCAACGGGCCGTCTACCAGGCGCTGGTCGGTTACGCGGCCACCCACCACGACTGGTCCGGGGCCGCCGCCCTGGTGAACTCGCGCGCCGCCGAGCTGGGTCGCCGCATCACGCTGACCACCGACGACCACACGATCATCCTGGACTCGCAGGCCGGACCGGCGCTGCGGAACACCCGCCCGTCGGCCGTGGTGGATCCGCTCAACGTCGACCTGGGCCTGACCGGCGGCGACGAGCACATCGATGAGCGGGCCGTCGGGCCCTACGTCGTGCCGGACGGTGACCGGTACGTGCTGAACGAGGTGGCCAAGAACACCCTGACCTGCTTCAAGAAGATGGGCTACGACGGCACCATCGAGATCGCGAAGACCGGCCGCCCGAGCGTCGTCCTCACCACCGTCCGCGCCGAGGCCGAGCAGCCACTGACCCGGTCGGTGACCGAGGGCTGCGGGTTCGAGCTCGACAGCCTGGTCAGTCCAGCCGAGAAGAAGGCACTCCAGACGCTGACCACCTTGACCGCCGACTGTCTCAACCTGGGTGACCGCGCCTCCCAGCTGCGCATCACGCCGACCTTCACGGCATATCTGGGCGAGTCGGCGGTTGTCCGGACCGCGCACGAAAAAATCAAGGTGATGCCGCCGTCGCTGCTCAAGCCGGCCGGGCCGGTCGGCGTCGTGCAGGGCTGCGTCGAATCAGGGCGCAGAACCCAACTCCGACCGTACGTGGCACCCCGCGCGCTGCTGTTCGTCACCGCGCCGGGCAACGGCAGCACCACGCTGAGCCTGTCTGGCGGCAGCATCGGGCGAATCGTGGCGGTCACCGGCGCGGTCCTGCTCGCCACTGTCACGGCGACCGTGCTGGTCGGCCGGCGCCTGGTGCGACCGCTGCGCAACCTCGCCGACGCGGCCGAACGGCGCACGCCCGCCCCGGTGTCCACCCGCGACGAGATCGGCCGGTTGGCGCGCGCTCTGAACGACTCCGCGGAACGTCGGGACCGGGCCGAGGCGCAACGCCGGACCATGGTCAACGACGTGGCACACGAACTGCGTACCCCCCTCAGCAACATCCGCATCTGGCTGGAGGCGGCCCAGGACGACCTGGCCCCGACCGACGCCCAACTGCTGGCGCTGCTGCACGAGGAGGCGCTGCTGCTGCAGCACATCATCGACGACCTCGGCGACCTGGCCGCCGCCGACGCGGGCACGCTGCGGATCGACCTGAGGCCGACAGAGCTGCGGGACGTGCTCACGCACGTGGTCGACAGCCACCGGGGCAGCGCGCTCGCCGCCGGGGTACACCTGGAACTCACCGTCGTGGGAGAGCCGGTGGTGCAGGCCGACCAGGTGCGCCTGCGACAGATGGTCGGCAACCTGATCTCGAACGCCATCCGTCACACCCCGCCCGGCGGCTCGGTCACCGTCGGCGCGAACGGCACGACCATTTCCGTACGGGACACCGGCAGCGGCATCACCCCGGCCGACCTGCCGAAGATCTTCGACCGTTTCTGGCGGGCCGACGAGTCGCGCAGCCGGGTCACCGGCGGCAGCGGGCTCGGCCTGGCGATCACACGCCACCTGACCGAGGCACACGGCGGCACGATCGAGGTGCAGAGCGAGCCGGGCCGGGGAACGCTCTTCACCATCCGACTGCCGGGCCTCGTCGGTTAACGCGAGCGGGTCAGCCCCGGTCGGAGTCGCAACCGGGAAGGCCGGTCCCCACGGGCCGAAAATGAAGCTGCGCGCCCTTCCCCTACGGAAGGACGCGCAGTTTGATGCTGGTGCGCCGCCAGGGACTCGAACCCCGAACCCGCGGATTAAGAGTCCGCTGCTCTGCCAGTTGAGCTAGCGGCGCTCGTCGGCAGCGGGAGCACCGTACCGGTTCGCCCCCGACGAGCGGGCTGCCCCCGACGGACACCTGTCCGACACGGTCCCCGGCTCGGCGGGATGGCGGGCCGGGGACCGCGTCCGGAGCAGCACGCGTCACTCCGGCCCACGTTCGCTCAGCTCCGCAGGTCGAGCAGGGCCTTCCGTTCGACCTCGGTCAGCGGGCCACGGGCCTCGGCGGCGAGGCACTCGGCCAACTCGGTGCGGTTCTTCACGCCGAGGACCACGGTCGCCACACCGGGGACGCTCAGGGCGTACCGGTGGGCCAACGAGGCGGGCGACTCGCCGAACTCGGCGGCGAGCGCGCGGAACCGCTCCGCCCGGGCGAAGTCGACCGCGACCGGGGCGTCGTCCTCCACGGACCGGTCGATCTCCCCGGTGAGCGCTCCCGCCGCCACGGCACGAATAGCGATCACCGAGACGCCGTCGTCGACCGCGGCTCGGCGGATCTCGTCGTTGCGAGGCTCGGCCGACGCGCCGAGCAGCCACATGTCGCCACTGAGGTCAAGGGCGTTCACCACCGCCTGGACCGCATCCGGGCGCGGTTGCTGGTGCATGGCGTCGATCACGGCCTGCGGGTGGCCGACACCGGTCAACCCCCAGGCCCGGATCTTGCCCTCGTCCCGCAGCCGTTCGAAGGTCGGCACCACCTGGTCGCGGTACAGGTCCCAGCCGAGGGTCCGGGGAGTGGGACCGGTCCAGCCCTGCGGGTGCAGTTGGGAGTGGAGCAGGAAGAGATCCAACTGCTCGCGGCCGAGACGCTCCAGGGTGGCGTGCAGGCTGCGGACCATCTTCTCCGGGAGATCACCACCGTCCTGCTCGGGCAGTTCGATCTTGCTGGTGACGAGGACGTCCGAGGCCGGAATGCCGCGCAGGGCGGCACCGGCGACGTTCTCGGCCGCGTAGCCGTCACCGTAGGTCGGGGCCAGGTCGAGCATCGTGACGCCACCGTCGACGGCCGCCCGCACGGTCGCCACCGCCTCGGCGTGGTCGGTCGCCCCCCAGACACCGCCGATCCCGCCACCGCCCAGAGTGAGCGCGCTGACAGTGCCGAGACGACCGAAATCCCTGCTTTGCATCTGCACCTCCGTGACGGAACGTGGCCGCCATTCTACTGACCGGAACACCGCTCACATCAATGCGCCGGCCCGCGCCCCGTGGACCTGGAACAGCGCCGCGTACCGGTCCAGACATCCGTCCACACCGAACTCCTCCAGGGCCCGCTTGGCACCCTCGCGTCGGGTGTCGGCGTCCCAGCCGAGCACGTCCAGCAGCGCCACGCGCAGTCCGGCCGGGTCCCGCGGCTGGACGACCTTCCCCATCCCGGTCGCCAGGACCGGATACCGGCCACCGGGCAGGTCGGTGGTGACCGACGGGATACCGCACATCATCGCCTCGGCCTGCGCGATACCGAAGGACTCCGCGACGGAGGGCAGGGCGAACGCGTCGATGGACGCGTAGAAATCGTTGATCTGCCGGCCGCGGAGCAGCCCGAGGATCCGGATCCGGGGATCCCGTTCGGCGGCGGCCCGGATCCGGTCGATCACGCTACCGCCCGCGACGGTCAGATAGTCGCCGCCGACCAGCAGCCGCGCCTCGGGATCCGGGATCTCGGCGAACGCGGCGACCAGGTAGTCCAGGCCCTTGTCCGGCACGATCCGGCCGAGGAAGCCGATGTGCGGGCCACCGGTCTCCCGGTATGCCGCCTCCCCGCCGCGCCGGTCGAGGCAGGGCGCCGGGATCGCGGACCGCTGGCTGGACCGCAGGATCGACCAGAGTTCCGAGTACTGCGCCTGGTCGTCGCTGTTGACGACGACGGCGTCCGAGCGGCGCAGCGTGACCCGCGACGACACCCGCACCGCGGCCATCGCCGCCCGGGTCACCAGGGTGGGCGGCAGCCAGAGGTCGATGTGGTACGTGGTCACCACCGGTACCCGCAGCGGCAGGGCGGTGATCAGCGCTCCCTCCAGCATCGGCAGGTGCAGGTTGACCACCCGCGAACGCCGGGCGACCCGGCGCACCAGGGACGCGAAGCCGGGACTGACCGGGCCACGGCCGATCGAGGCGACCACCGGGCTGCGGTAGACGTCGACGCCGTTGCGGCTCTCCCGCAGCGGAAGCGCCGGGTCGTGCCGGACAGCGACCACCGCCACCCGCCAGCCCCGCCCGGCGAGGCCCTCGGCGAGCACCCGGGCCACCTCGGTCAGCCCGCTGACGTAGGGCGAGTAGTAGTTGACCGCGACGCAGAGGTCGTATTCGTGGGAGTCCTTGCTGCTCACGCGCTTCTCCAAGAGGTGTCGATCGGTTACCAGACGTGCCAGGCGCTGGCCACCATCGCCTGCGCCAGCACCGCGGCCCAGAGGCCGAGGTTGACCAGCAGCGCGCGGTCCCGGACGAGGTCCTCGACCGGATCACCACCGGAGCCGCCCATGGCGATCATCTGCAGGTAGCGGTGTACCGCGAACGCGGCGAACGGGAAGGTCAGCCCCGCGGTGACCGGCCCGTACGGCGGGGTCTGGGTCCAGACGAAGCCGACGTAGCCGATCAGCGCCGCCACCAGGTTCACCACCACGACCTGGTCCAGGAAGTGGACCGAGTACGCGCGCAGCGCCGGCCGGTGCTCGCCGGCCTCACCACCCGCCGCCGACAGGGCGGCGAGTTCGTGGCGTCGCTTGCCGAGGGAGAGCGCGAGGCACGCGCAGTAGACCCCGATCAGCAGCGCCGGATGGACGGCCGCGCCGACGGCGATGGTGCCGGCCAGCACCCGCAGGACGAATCCGATGGAGACGACCGACACGTCGACCAGGGGCTGGTGCTTGAGCGCCAGGCAGTACCAGAGGTTGAGGGCGAGGTAGCCGGCGACGACGACGCCGGCCAGGGCGGGTAGCAGGGTGGTCAGGGCGGCGGTGCCGGCGAGCAGGCCGACGAGGAGTACGACCGCGGCGGTCGTGCTCACCCGCCCGCTGGCCAGTGGACGGTTTCGTTTGACCGGGTGCACCCGGTCGCGCTCCCGGTCCCTCAGGTCGTTGAAGACGTACACGGCCGAGGCGGCGGACAGGAAGCTCAGTAGCGTGCCGAGCAGCGGCACGAGATGGGTCACCGCGGCGCCGGGGGCCGCCACGAGCGGTGCCGCCAGCACCAGGCCGCCCTTGACCCACTGGCGGGGCCGCAGCAGGACGAACAGTCCGGTGAGGCGGGCCAGTGGTTTCAGCGCCTGTACGGCGGCCGCCGGGTCGACGGAGACCACGGGCAGGTCCGGCGAGGTGGGGTTCGGGACTTCCAGGGCGTGATTCATGGCGGACCTCTCCTTGCTCCATGGAGTGTCAGAACAGCGCCTTCGCCAGGCTCAGGGCGCCCTGCTTCCAGGGATCGCGGTGAGTACGTCCGGCGCTGCGCCGCGCCCCGGCGGCGTTCGCCCGCCACCACTCGTACGTCTTCAACAACGCCTGTTCGTTGCTGAACCGCGGACTGAATCCGAGCCGCTGCGTCGCCCGGTCGATCGAGACGTACGAGTCTCGGGTGAGCTTGTGCACGAGTCGCTTGTAGACCGGGGAGAGGCGCGTCGCGGCGAGTACGCGCAGCGCGGCGACGGCGGGCCCCACCGGCATGGCCAGGACCCGCCTGCCGTGGCCGGCGGCGTCCAGGACCGCCTGGAAGTCCTCCCGTAGGGTGCGGAACTCACGCGCGCCGATGTTGAACGTGTCGTTGGCCATGTCGTCGGGCGCCTCGCAGATCAGCTGAATCGCCGCACAGAGGTCCTCGACGTCGAGCATCTGGGTGGCGACATCGCCGCCGCCGATCAGCGGGAAGTGCCGGCCCTCGTCAGCCCACTCGAAGAGCATGGCGAAGAGACCGAGACGCTCCTCGCCGAGGAAGGTCTTGGGCCGCACGATCGGGGCACAGAGGCCCTGTTCGCGATGCCGGAGCACGGCGGTCTCGGCGCCGAGCTTCGCGGCCGAGTAGGGGTCCACCGGTTCGCACGGGTAGTCCTCCGGCGTGGGGCAGTCCCGGGGCAGTCCGTAGACGGCGGTGGACGAGATGTGCACGAACCGGTCCACACCGGCCCGCCGCGCCGCGGCCAGCGCCGACCCGGTGCCCTCCACGTCCACCGATCGGATCTCCGCCGCCCGGTGGCTGGGCAACGCGGCGGCGGAGTGGATGACCACGTCGGCGGAGCGGAAGGCGCGGGTCATCGCCTCGACGTCCCGGACGTCGGCCCGGACGAAGGTCGCCCGCCCTCGCACCCGGGGCGCGAGTGGACGGATGTCCACTCCGGTCCAGGTCACTCCCGGCCAGGGGCGCGCCAACAGCGCGGTGCCCAACATGCCGGCGGCTCCGGTCACCACAACGTGCACTTCCACCTCCCGTTTCGAAGAAATGCCGCGCTCTCGACGGCAGTGTCACGACTGCACAGCGGCCACGTTTCCGGAATTCGCCTTTATCGGATATTCACCGACCGACCATCCGCCGGTCACCGTTACCGACCAATCGGGCCGGCCCGCCAAATGCCGGGCAAGTCGCATACCGGACCGATCCCGCCCGCCCTGCCGACGCCAGCTCCGTGCGATCGTCGATAGGCTGCGCGTGCCCATCCGGCGGCTCCTTCCTCGGTGGTGAATCCGGTATTAGCACTCGTGACGCTAGTGAGTGACGATTGCCCCCTCCTTGGTGTGCGGAACAAGCTTCGAGCAAGGTGCCGATCGATACCTTTTCCCGGCCGGTACCGACCTCGGCGGGAACCGGAGCCACGTAAAGGAGTTGCCATGACGGAAGCGGCGGCAAGAACGACCGCAATAATGGACGAAAAGGATCCGGAGTTGTCGCCGGAGCCTTCTACCCGGTCCCGCCGGGCCCGTTGGGGGGTGCGCCTCGCGGCCGTGTCCTGCGTGGGCTGGCTGGTCGTCGTCGTGCTGCACCATCTACTCAGCGCCCGGACGTACGTGTGGGGACCGGTGGACCTGCTCCCGCCGATCGCCTGGGCGGCGGTCCCGGTGGTGCTGCTGCCCATCGCCTGGCTGGCGCGGCCGATGCGCAGGCGGCTGGTCGGGGCGGCACTGCTCGCCCTCGTGCTCGGCATCGGCTACAGCGGAATCAACTTCGCGACGGTGTTCTACACCCCGCCACCGGCGCCCGCCGACGCCGTCAAGGTGGTGACCTGGAACACCGAGTACTGGGACCAGGACCGGCGCAACGGCGGGGAGCAGCGCACCACCACGGGGCAGTTCTACGACTTCCTGCGCGAGATGGACGCCGACGTCTACCTGCTGCACGAGTACGCCAACGTCGACGACTCGCTGGTCGACGTCTTCGCGCAGGCGTACGAGATCGACCAGACGGCGCAGTTGAACGCCGCGTTCCCCGGCTACACGATCGTCCGCGAGGGGCGCAACATCACGCTCACCCGGCTGCCGGTGGTCGGGCACGCATGGCTCGACTCGCAGCCGTACCTGCCGGACGATCTGAAACCGGTGCCGCCGGCCCTCGTCGACCGACCGCTGTTCTACAGGTCACAGGCGCTGCGTACCGACATCCGGGTCAACGGCCAGGTCGTGTCGTTTTACAACTCCCACATCTTCCAGCCGCCGGTGCGGATCCTGCTGCTGCGTAGCGACGACGACCGGAACATGTTCGAGATCGACCGGCTCAACTTCGAGATCCGACAGGCCAGCTACCGGGCCATCGCCGCCGACCTGAAGAAGAACCCGAACCGGGCGGTGATGGCCGGCGACCTGAACACCTCACCGTCGATGAATCTCCTCGACATGGTCTCCGACCGACTGGTCGACCAGAGCAGGGCGCTCTCCTCGCTCTACCCGGTCACCTGGCCCGTGGGCGACAAGCCACGAATGTGGCGTATCGATTGGCTCTTCACCACTCCGGACATCAAGGTGCACAATTATGACCTGACCCTCCCCAAGGGTCTGTCCGACCACAAGGCCCAGCAGTTCGTCATCTCCGCACCCTGACCGAGATGAGCGGCACATTGACGCGAAACACGCGGCAGCGGGCAATCCCGAGCATTTAACGAGCATGAAACCGATCGACTATTGTCTGCCGATGTCGATCAGGCACTAAGGTGGTCGACGGGTCTTCTCGACGACGAGAAACCGACGAGTAGGTGTCGTCCACCTCCCAGCGCAGCCGAATTCCTGCCCGAGGAGCATCGATGAAGCCCGCCAAGACGCCACTGGTGTCAGTGGTAATCCCCTGCCACAACAGCCGGAAGACCATCGCCCTGAGCGTGCTCTCGGCATTGCACCAGACCCACCCGTCGATCGAGGTCATCGTCGTCGACGACGCCAGCACCGACGAGACGCCGGGGATCGTCGGAAAGCTCGGCTGCACGCTCATCGAACTGGCCGACAATGTCGGCGCCGGCCCCGCCCGCAACCGCGGCATAGCCGCAAGTAGCGGCGACATCCTCTTCTTCCTCGACTCCGATGTCGCCCTCGCCCCCGACGCGGTCGCCAACGCCGTGAAGATCTTCGAGGAGAACCCGTCCTACGGAGCCGTCTGGGGTGTCTACGGCGACCGCCCCCTGGTCGACGACGGCGTGGTGGAGTGGGTGCAGGTGCTCTACGGCCACTACCGCGCCACCCGCAAGCTCGGGCCGGCACGGACCGGCCACTTCGCCAGCGGCGCCGTACCCCGCCGGGTCATCGACGACATCGGGGCGTTCGACGAGCGGCTGCTCGGCCAGTACGCCAACGAGGACCATGAGTTCAGCCTCCGGATCGCGGAGCACTACCCGGTCACCCGCACCCTGTCCGTGGTCGGTTACCACGACGACGACGACCAACTGTCCTCGATCCTGCGGAAGCTCTACCGGCGGGCTGGCTCACTGGTTCCCCTCGTCCTCAAGCAACGCGAGCTGAAGCCCGAGCGGGAGGCCACCCACCGGCCCGCCGAGGTCGCGGCCGCCTTCCTGGCCACCACCAGCCTCCCCCTGGTGCTGTTCTCCCCCTACCTGGCGGTCGTCCCGGTCGCCTTCCTGACGTGGTTCATCGGCGTCGACCTCCCCCTGCTGAGCTACGTCCGACGCACCGCGGGCTGGCGGATGGTCCCGCCGAGCGCCCTACTCAGTTTTCTGTACAGTCTCGCGATTTCCGCGGGCGCGTTGAGTGGTGGCCTGCGCTACGTGCTCGACGCCCGCTTCCGACAGAGGTACCGGACACCCGCCGGCGTCCATTAGTACGCCGGCCTGCGTCAGACGTGATGACGGGGAGAGCATGTGAGGATCCGACTACTGGGACCCATCGAGGTGGAGTCAGCGGGTGGCCCGCTGGATGTGGGGCCACGTCAGCGTCGCGCGGTCCTGGCGGCCCTGGCCGTGGACGCCGGCACGCCGGTGTCGATCGACACCCTGACCGAACGGGTGTGGGGGCCGGCGGCTCCGGAGGCGCCCCGCAGCGCCCTCTACGCCCACGTCGCCCGGCTGCGCCGGGCCCTGGCGCAGGTCGACGACGGCTCCGGCAGACCCATCGGCCTGAGTCGCCACGGGGACGGCTACGTGCTGGACGTCGAGCGCCAGCAGGTGGACCTGCACCGGTTGAACCGTCTCATCGACACCGGCCGCGCGGCGACGCGGATCAGCGACGAAAAGCCGATCGCCGCGCTGCGCGAGGCGATGGACCTGTGGCGGGGGGATCCACTCGCCACCCTGGCCAGTGACTGGGCCAACCGGGTCAGGCGCAGCGTGGCATCGCAGTTGATCAGCTTGGCCGGCGCCTGGGGCGCCGAGGAGCTACGACTCGGCAACCCGGAAGCGGTCGCCGAGCGGCTGGCCCGGATCCTCGGCTCGTACCCGCTCGCCGAACCGCTCGTGTCGCTGCAGATGCGGGCGCTCTGCGCGATGGGACGTACCCCCGAGGCGTTGCAGTACTACGTCGACACCCGCGCGCAGGTCGTCGAGCAGTTCGGCGCGGAGCCCGGCCCCGAGCTGCGCAACCTGCACGTCGCCATCCTCCGCGGCGAACTCGACGAGCCGTACCCGGGCAACGCCGGCCCGGTCTCCACCCCGATCCGGCACGTTCCGCGGCAGCTACCCGCCGACATCGTCCGGTTCTCCGGCCGGCACGGCGACCTCGCGCCGATCCTGAGCTGGCTGAACCCCGCCAGCACAAGGGAATCGGCTCCGGTCGTGTCGATCTACGGGGCCGCCGGGGTGGGGAAGTCCACCCTGGCCATCCACGCCGCGCACAAGCTCACCAGGCGGTACCCGGACGGCCAGTTGTACATCGCCCTGCGCGGCACCAGCGTGGACGCGGAGCCGCTGACGCCGGTCGACGCACTCGCCCGGCTGCTGCGCACCCTCGGGGTCAGCATGAGCTGCGACCAGGAGCAGGTCGACGAGGCCGCGGCCCTGTTCCGCTCGGTCGTCGCCGGGCGGCGGCTGTTACTGGTCCTCGACAACGCCGTCGACGCCGCCCAGGTGCGCCCGTTGCTGCCCAGCGGCGCCGGCTGCCGGACGCTGGTGACCAGCCGTCAGCCCCTGGCGGGGCTCAGCGACGTGCGCCAGCTACGCGTCGGACCACTCACCGTCCCGGACGCCATCGCGCTGCTGAGCCACTGGGTCGGCGCCGAACGGGTGGCGGCGGAGCCGGAGGCCGCGACCGCGATCGCCGAGTGGTGCGAATGCCTGCCGCTGGCGCTGCGCATCGTCGGCGCCCGCCTCGTGGCCCGCCCCGGATGGCCGCTCGCCGAGCTGCGCGACCGGCTCGCCGACGAGCGCCGCCGGCTGGACAATCTCGAGTTCGACGGTGTCGGCCTACGGGCCAGCATGGCCGGCTCCTACGACCGTCTCTCCGGCAGCTCGGACCGCTCCGAGCGCGCCATCGCCGAGGCGTTCAAGTTGCTGGGCACGTCGCCGATGACGGAACTCAGCCGGTCGACCGCCGCCCAGGTGCTCGCCCGCTCGGAGGCACACACCGAACGCATCCTGGAGCGTCTGGTCGACGCGCAACTGTTGGAGACCTCGACGCCGGGCAGTTACCGAATGGGTGAACTGCTGCGGCTGTACGCCCGGGAACGCTTCGGCGGGCCCGAGGGAGAAATGACCGGCGAACTGTCGGACAAGGAAGAAGCAAGCGGTTCGCGGTTAGCGTGAGTCACCAGCTCGATTCCTTTCCATGATCGGAGAAGGTGCCGCGTGTCAACAAAAGAACTGGACGCACCGCAGGCCTTCCCGGGAATCGCCGTAACAGTGACCGCCATGCCCCAGAAGCGTTGGCGTCCGGTGGCCCGCCGGGTACTCGTGGGCCTGCTGCTGGCGGTCACCGGAGTCTTCATCGTGCTCGCGCTGCGTGGTCAGGACTGGTCCACGGTGGCCGGCACGCTACGCGGGCAGCGGCCCGGCTTCGTCGTGACGATGGCGGCGCTGGCCGTCCTGGCCAATGCCGCCGGCCTGATCGCCACGATGGTCTCCTGGAGGGCCATGCTCGCCGGCGTCGGCGAGCGGGTCTCGGCCGTGGACGCGGCCCGGATCTTCTACTTCGGACAGCTCGTCAAATACGTGCCCGGCAAGGTGATGGGTTTCCTGGTCAGCGTCGAGATGGGCAGGGCCATCGGCGTACCGGCGGGTCGGATGAGCGCGGCCTGGCTGCTGGCCCTGGTGGTGAGCCTGCTGACCGGTGCCACCGTGGGGCTGGCCGCCGGGCCGGAGGTCTTCGGCGCGTCGTCCGGCTGGCTCCTGTTGGCCGTCCTGCCGGTGGTCGCGGTCCTGGTCCGCCCCGGTCTGGTGGGCGGGGCGGCCACCCTGCTCGGCCGGCTGCGCCGCCGCCCGGAGCCGTCGACGGCGATCTGCGGCACCGGCATCCGGCAGGCGGTCGTCGCCCAACTGCTGGCGTGGGTGATCGGGGGCGCCCACCTGTGGGTCCTCGCCGTGGCGATGGGGGCGCCGCCGCTGCGTGCGCTGCCGCTCTGCCTCGGCGCGTTCGGCCTCGGCGCGGTCGCCGGGGTGATCGCCGTCTTCGCCCCGGACGGCATCGGCGTCCGGGAGGTGGTGGTGACGGCCGCGCTCAGTGTCATCCTGCCGGTTCCGGTGGCCGGGGTGGTGGCGCTGGTCAGCCGGGTCGTGGTGACGCTGAGCGAACTCGCCACCGCCGGGGTCGGCCTGCTGGTGACCGCGGCGATCATCCGGCGGCGCCCGGCGACGGCAGCTCCTGCCGTGCCCACGGCGGCGGCGATGGGTCCAGAGCACACGAATGCCGACTCACCGGCTCCCAAGAAATCGCCAAGAAAATGGCCACAGGCGAACCACTAATGTGCTCAGGGATTAGGTAGTCGGCCGTAGCGATACCTCAGAGAATGCGGTACCCATGCCGGACAGGAAATACGATCTGACACTAGCGGCCACCCACTACGAGCCGTACGTCAGTGGATTCACGCAGACCGCACGCAGCATCGCCGAGGGAATGGCCAATCGGGGTTGGCGGGTCGCCGTCGTCACCGCCCAGCACGATCCCGAACTGCCGCTGCGGGACACCGTCGGCGGGGTGGACATCTACCGCTCCCCGGTGCTGATGCGGGCGGGCCGGGCGTTCGTCGCCCCTCGCTACCCGATCCTGGCCGGCCAGGTGGCGCGCAGCTCGTCGGTGCTGCACCTCAACCTGCCGATGCCGGAGGCGGCCCTGCTGGTGCCGCTGGCCCGCCGCGTACCGGTGGTGAGCATGCTGCACAGCGACCCGCACCTGCCGGCGGGCTGGTCGGGCCGGGCCTTCGCGCGCGCCTCGGACGTCGCCTCCCGAGCGGCCATCCGCCGCTCGGCCGCCGTGGTGGCGAGCAGCCACGATCAGGCACACGCCTCGCGGTTATGGCCGGTCATCCGTAACCGCAACTTCACCCCGATCGCGCCACCGTGCCTGGACCGGCGGGGCGGTGAGCCTCGTTACCGGGAGACCGGCGGCCTGCACGTCGGTTTCCTGGGCCGGATCGTGGCGGACATGGGCATCGGCTACCTGGTCCGGGCGTTCCAGCGGATCGTCGACCCCGACGCCCGGCTGTTGATCGCGGGCAACTACCACGAGGTGACCGGTGGCGATCTGACGGCCGTGCAGTCCGAGATCGACCGGGACAGTCGGGTACGGATCCTCGGCGAGCTGCGCGGCCGAGAGGTCAACGATTTCTACGCCTCGGTCGACGTGTTCGCGTTGCCGGCGGTCGCCAGTTCGTTCGGCACCGTACTGGCCGAGGCGATGATGAGCGGCATCCCGTCGGTGACGACCAATCTTCCCGGCAACCGTTACCCCGTGGCCGCGACCGGATTCGGCCGAGTGGTTCCGCCCCGGGATCCACAGGCGCTGGAACGGGCCATCTCCGAACTGGCGGCGGTGCCGCGGCATTGGAAGGAGCAGAAGGCCCGGGCGGCACGGGCGCGTTTCTCCGTGGCGGCGTCGCTGGATGCGTACGAGGTTCTCTTCAGCAGCCTTCGCGGACGCACCGCGGCACGACAACACCGATGAGACAAAGAAAGGTCGAAGCCCGATGAATGAGCAGCCACTCGTCTCCGTGATCATTCCGAACTACAACTATGCCAGCACCATCGGCGAGTGCATCAGAGCGGCGAAGAACCAGACGTACCCGACCGTCGAGGTGATCGTGGCCGACGACGCGAGTACGGACGACTCGGTGGCGATCGCCAGGGCGCTCGACGTCACGGTGCTGCAGGTGCCGGTCAACAGCGGCGTCTCCACGGCGCGGAACCTGGGCGCCCGGCACGCCAAGGGCGAGGTGTTGTTCTTTGTGGACTCGGACGTCGCGCTCGATTCCGACGCGGTCGAGCGGGCGGTCGACCACCTGCGGGAAGAGCCGCGACTCGGCGCGATCTGCGGCATGTACCGGGCCGAGCCGATGTTCCCCGACAGCCTGGTCAAGCGCTACCGTGCCATCCAGCAGTACGTCTGGTTCTGCGAGGTCGAGGGCGCCATCCCGGGTCTGCACTCGGCTCTGTTCGCGATAAAGAAGGAGACGTTCCTGGAGATCGGCGAGTTCAACGACCGACTCCGCTGGACCGAGGAGCAGGACTACGGCTTCCGGCTCAACGCCCGGTACGAGGTCAAAGCCGTACCCACCATCCGGGGACGACACGACCACGACGGCACGCTGCGGGTGATGCTGACCAAGGTGTTCAACCGTACCCGGCTCGGCGCGCCGAACTGGCTGCGGCTGAACAAGCTCCCGGGTGGTGCCGGCACCGGATATCGGGCACTGGGCAGTGCCGTCCTTCTCGCGGCGGTGATCGCGCTGGTCTCGTCGGTGCTCCTCGGCCCCTGGGCTCTCCTCGCCGCCGCGGTGCTGACCGGGATCGGCATCGGGCTCGACAAGCGCACCTACGGCTACGCCTATCGTCACCACGGAATCCTTTTTGGACTACGATTCACGGTGCTTCACCTATTGGTGACGCTCACCTCGGCGGTGGCCGCTGGCATCGGCATTCTGCAGGGGCTGCTGTTCCCACGCATGACGCAGCGACTCTACCGCGTCGAGAACCCCGCCTGACCCCACGCGCCAGCATCAACGGTGCCCGACCGGAAAGTTGAACATGACTCTTTCTGATCAGCCTGACGACCTGGGTTTCGGTATCGACAGCACAGCGACCGAGGTACTCGCCGGCATCGACCTCTCCGGTCGGTTCGCCATTGTCACCGGCGGATACTCCGGCCTGGGTCTGGCGACCACCCGCGCTCTCGCCGCCGCCGGCGCCCGGGTCCTCGTTCCGGCCCGCCGTACGGACGTCGCGCGGGAGGCGCTCGCGGGGGTCGCCGGCGTGGAGGTCGACGAGCTCGACCTCGCCGACCTCGGCAGCGTCCGGAACTTCGCCGACCGCGTCCTCGACGCGGGTCGCCCCATCGACATCCTGATCAACAACGCGGGCATCATGGCCGCCCCGCTGACCCGGGTGGGCGAGGGCTGGGAGGCCCAGTTCGCGACCAACCACCTGGGGCACTACGCCCTGGTCAACCGGCTCTGGCCGGCGCTCACCGCGGACGGCGGCGCGCGCGTCGTCGTCCTCGCCTCGGGCGCCGGGGAGACCCCGCGCATCAACTGGGACGACGTGCACTTCGAGAACGGCTACGACAAGTGGGCGGCGTACAGCCAGTCGAAGTCGGCCAACATCCTCTTCGCCGCCGAACTCGACCGGCTGGGCCGGGCAGCCGGGGTGCGGGCCTTCTCGGTGAACCCCGGCTACATCCTCACCCCGTTGCAGCGGCACCTCTCCAAGGAGGAGATGGTCGGCGCCGGCTGGATCGACGAGAACGGCACCGCACTGCTGCCCGAGTTCCGGGCACCCGAGCAGGGCGCCGCGACCCAGGTCTGGGCCGCGACGTCACCGCGACTGGCGGATGCGGGCGGCGGCTACTGCCAGGCTTGCGCGGTGGTCAGGACCTTCGATGGCCCCGCCGACCGGGAAGCGGCCGAGCGGCTCTGGGCTCTGTCGGCCGAGTTGACCGGCGTCGACGCGTTCGGCAAGTCCGAGTAGTCGGAGCGGCGGGCCGGTTGCCAGCCCGCCGGGACAGGACACGTGGGGTGGGCCCGGCCGGCCGGGTCCACCCCCGCCCGACCCGACACCCGCCGAGCGACCACCCAACGCCCGCGTACCCGAAAAAGGCCCCGACCCAGTGTGAACCACCAGGTCAGGGCCTTGATCGTTGGTGCGCCGCCAGGGACTCGAACCCCGAACCCGCGGATTAAGAGTCCGCTGCTCTGCCAGTTGAGCTAGCGGCGCTCGCTGACAACGGTGAGCACCATACCGGGTCGCTTCCCACCTCCCGACAACGGGACGAGATCAGGCCACGCCGCCTGGACGCGGCGGCGGGGCTGGCTCGCTCGGGGGCGGAGGACCATCCGGCGGGTAGCGTCGAAGCCATGTCGTTGGAGGCGATCGGTGCACTGCGGGAGCAGGTTCGCCGGACGGTGTACGAGTATGTGGTCGCGCGAGCGGAGCCGGTGAGCCGCAACGAGGTGGGCGAGGCGGTGGCCATCGGTCGTACCCTCGCAGCGTTTCATCTGGACAAGCTGGCCTCGGTCGGCCTGTTGGAGGTGACCTTCGCAGCGCGCGCCGGCGGGCCGGGGGCCGGGCGGCCGGCGAAGCTGTACCGCCGGTCGTCCGTGGAGCACGCAGTCGTGCTGCCGCCGCGCGACTACCGGCTGCTGGCCGGCATGTTGGCGAGCGCGATCGAGCGGGTCGGCGCGGAGCCGGCGGCCTACGCGGCTGCCCGTGAGCAGGGCGCGAAGCTCGCCGGGGGTGCGGCAATGCCGCGCCTGGTGGAGCTGGGCTACGAGCCGTTCGAGGACGCCGACCGGACGATCCGGCTACGCAACTGCCCGTTCGACGCGGTGGCCCAGTCCCATGCCGGGCTGGTCTGCGGGTTGAATCTTGCGTTGCTTGAAGGCGTGCTGGGTGAGGGTCATGTCGTGCGGCTCGACCCGGGGCCGACCGGGTGCTGCGTGGCGATCCGCTCTAAAGACAATGAAGCTTGACATAGACAGTAGTTTGGCCACATGGCCGAACATCACCTCGCGCAACTGAACATCGCCCGGCTGCGCGCCCCGCTCGACAGCCCCGAGCTTGCCGACTTCGTCGCCCGGCTGCCCGAGATCAACGGCCTCGCCGATGACTCGCCCGGCTTCGTCTGGCGACTCCAGGACGAGGCCGGCGACGCGACCGCGCTGCGGCCCTTCGGAACGGACGTCATCGTCAACCTGACGGTGTGGCAGTCGGTCGAATCGCTACACGCCTTCGTGTACCGGACGGTGCACCTGGAGCCGATGCGTCGGCGCCGGGAGTGGTTCGTCCCCCTCGACGGGCCGCACCTGGTGCTGTGGTGGCTCCCCGCCGACGTCCTGCCGACCCTCGGCGAGGCTGCCGAGCGACTCGACCTATTGGGCCGCGACGGCCCCTCGGCAGCGGCGTTCACGCTTCGCGAGCCGTACCCCGCTCCCGGCGTGCTCGCCGGCTGACAGCAGCGGACCGGGACGCGAAAAAGGCCCCGACCGGCAGAGTTCTGCCAGGTCGGGGCCTTGATCGTTGGTGCGCCGCCAGGGACTCGAACCCCGAACCCGCGGATTAAGAGTCCGCTGCTCTGCCAGTTGAGCTAGCGGCGCTCGCTGACAACGACGAGCACGCTAACACGTCTCCGATTTGGCTCTCGGACCCGTCCAGGGACCGAACCGGGTCGGGGCCCCGGTGTGATTCGCTCAGTGAGCGGGGTTCGGCGTGTGCGGCAATCGACCGAGTTGGTGCCAGTTCGTCTCCGCGACATCGACGCCGTAATGAGCCGCAGCGGCCAGGATGTTCTGGAAGGCCAGGTCGCGGTCCTTGTCGGTGACGCCCTGCACCTGATCGAAGCGGGCGATGGCATTGCGGACGTGACCCGCATCGGTCATCGGCTCCTTGCGTTTGTCGGGGAACGCGAAGACGCTCTCCGGCAGCTCGCGCTTGTCCTTGTCCGACAGGCCGCCGTGCTTCTCGTGGGGCTTCCAGGTTGACTTCATCACCCACCATTACCCACTTGTTGTCCGGTCTCACCCGCCTGTCATTCGCCGGCACGCCCAGCACAACCACGCGACCTTCGCGGTCTGGGCAGCGGGTGCGGGGCTGGCCGTACCGAAAACGGGTGTACGACAGCCCGTAGCCGGAGGCGCCAGCTCCGCATGCGGCTCTCCTCGTGTCGTACGTCAGGCGTCCACTGATCCGCGCAACCATGGACGTACGCCGATCGATGACGCCACGGCCCACAGAGCTGGACTCACGCGGGGCGCATGGCCGGCGGTGGTCCGCAACCCGGAGATCCGCGGGGCCTGGCTCCTAGGAATGCCGATGAATCATGCATCGGTCCATTGCGTACGAAGCTTGCGAGCGAAATAGCCAGCGGCAATCCAGGCACCGATAGCGGGGAGCGGGCGCAGCGGCATAGCCCCGACGGCCATGGCGATCGACACGGCCAGGGCCACGCCACCCATCACCACGGTGAGGACGGCGAAGACGCCGAGGGTCACCTTCTGCTTGACGTCCAACTGTCGTGCCCGCACGAGAGGTGCCTGGGTCCCCATCGCCCCCGGCCGTCGCGGCTGAGGAATCTGACCCGGTTCCCGAGCGGGCATGGCGACTCGCCGCTCAGCGGGGACCCGAGCATCGATGGCTGCGGTATCCACGCCGAGATAGATCGTCGGCTCGATGCGTACCGACACGGCGTCGTTGCCGACCATCAGGCGCCCGCCATCGGGATAGGCGAGCAGCGCGACGCAGTTGTCGAACCGTACCGTCGTCGCTCGCCGGTCCGGATGCACCCGGCTGACGTGCTCTAATCCCACCGTGAGTCGTTCCTCGGGATCGGCGCCAGAGGCGTGGTGCTTGTCGCCGGCGGCGGGTGCCGGCGCGGCGGCGGACCCGGTCGGTGCAGCCGTGAAACCGGCCCACTCGGCCGTGGTCCCGAGGGGCGTCATGAGCAACGCCGACGCCAGTGCCTCGGCAGCCGCCTCCCTGACCGCCGCGGCGTCGACCGCTTTCAGCTCGCGGACGAGCTGGTCGCGGTCCAGGACCGGCTGGTCGGTCAGCAGTTGGAACGCGACGCTGGGAAGGCGGGCAGCGTCGGCGTCGTCACCCTCGAGAGCGGCCGTCGCCCGATTCACCACCGACGCGATGTCGTCGTCGTCGATCCGGCCCACCCGCAGGGCGGCCAAGACGTCCAGGAAGCCGCCGAGCACGGCGTCCTGCTTGCCGGGCAGCGCGTCCGCGAGGGCGCTGAGCACGGCGAATCCGTCGCCACGTGAGTCGTAGTTGGTGGCAGCCGTATACGACAGGCCGGCTTCCTGACGTAGCGCGCGGAAGAGCCGGCGCTCCAGCACCCCGGCGAGCACCCTGCCGGCCGCGCCATCGCGGACCACCGCGTCGAGCGCCGTCGCGTGTGAGCTGCCCGCGAAGAACGCCGGCGTGCTGGGCAGCGCCGACGACGGCGAGGGTACGGGACGGCGGGCACCATCCGGCAGGTCGAGTTTCAGCCCCGAGGGAGGCTCCGCGCCGGCGAACCACAGGACGGCGTTACCCCTGGTGAAGTACCGAGCAGCCCACTCCCGCAGATCGCCCGCGGTGACGTTGTGCAGGCCCCATTGGGGAAAGCTGACCAGGCCGTGGTCACGGGCTCCGTAGCGCCACAGCGGCATCTCATCGAGAGGACCTGTGACACGACCGCTCTCCTCGGTCGACACGATGGACTTCTCGATCGCGATCCGCGCGTCGTCGATGTTCTGCAGGGACCGGCAGACGCTGGCGAGGAAGTCGGTGACGGAATCGACCGGGCCCTGGAGGTGGAAGTGGGTGACGACGTTCCCCGTCGAGCCGTTGTAGTGGTAATCCGCCTGGCCGAGCGGGTGCAGTGCCAGATGTTCGAGCAGGTGGGTGATGCCTCGTCTGGCGAGCGTCTCGTCAGCTTGGCCGACCCGGAACAGCAGGCCGGCCCGGGCGGGGCCGCTCGTGGGGGCGACGACGGTGGGGACGCCGTCCACCTCGGTCCGCTCGATCACCACAACCGCCACTTCCGCAATGCCCGGGCGCGGTGCTCCTGGAAGACGTCGACCGGGTCGCCGAAATATCTCCAGGGCGACTCGCTGACCAGGTTCCCGGTCGCCTCGAACAGCGGCCGAGCGGTCTTGCGGTCACCGATCAGACCGAACAGCAGGGCGAACGAGTGGTAGACGCCAACCCATCCTGCGGTGCGCTGGAAGGCCGGGTGGAGCACGGTGCGCCCCAACGCCTCCTGGAGTTCGGCTACCACCTCACGCCGTCTGAGGTACGCCTGCCCGCCTCCGGACGGCGACAACGCGTGCTCGAGGTGCGCTTCCGCGATCAGGACGGCGTTGTGGGCACCGTCGGGCGCCGCTGCGGCGCACTGCCGGGCAAATTCGTGCATGGCCTCGACCGACCCACCCCATTTCGGGCAGAGTTGCTGAAGCAGCTGGCTCTGCGCCGACAGGTGGTGTGGGTCCCGCGCGGCGACCTGCTCGTACCGCCTCCGGGTCTCCGCCTCCCCCATCTCAAGGCCGCGGGCGATCATGAGCCGCACCGTCCACACCGCCGGGTCGCTGCCGTCGTGCGCCACGGAGTCCGCCGTTACCCGTTCCGCCTCGGCGAGCATCTCGTGGAACCGCTTGAACTGCTCAGGACTGACGTCCCGTGCCATCTTGCGGGTTCGTACCGCCCACGCCTTCTCGGTGAGCCGATCAGCGAGCATCGCCGCTGCGGCGGTGTCCGCCGGGTTGGCCCTGAGGACGGACTCCAGGAAACCGGTCGGGGCCTTCTGTGACACGGTGAAGATCGCCCGGGTTCGGGCGTCACCCACCCAGGCGGCGAGCTGGTCCTGTACGGCGGGCCAATCACCTGCGCGCACCGCCTCACGCAGCGGCACCAGCTCCGGGTTGGCAACGGCCGGGTCCGTCGTGAGGGCAGTCGGCGAGGCGATCATGGCCGGCATCCTACGAGATCAACATCCCCGTCGTGGTACCCAAATTCACTGCAGCGAGGCGGGCTACGGGACGATCGGGACCGGGGGCGCGCGAGGTGCCGGCGCAGGGTTTCGGGCAGGGACACGTCGAGGTAGCAGAAAAGCGACCGCCCCCGATGACCATCTCGCAGGCCCGTCAGCATGCTCCGGTAGCGGCTGAGCAGGTATTCGAGCTCCAGCCGGAAACGACCGCCGTCGGCTACCCCACGGTCGTCGACGAACGAGCGCAGGTCCGCGCGTAATGCCTCCCACCGGCACTGCGCCACGAGCCGATCCCGTTCGCCGACGACGTGCCCTGCGGTGTCGATGAGCAGGCTGGTCGCCGCGTCGGCGTTGGCGAAGCTCAAGCCCAACCGGTGAACGACCGCCGATGTGATCCGCAGGTCGGCGGCTGCCAGGAGCCGTCCGACCGACTTGCGGTCGCCCCACCGGCTCGGTGGGGCGCCTGCGGCCGGAGGCGGCGGCAGATATTCGCCGAGGACCTGCCCCATGGCCGGCAATAGGCTGCCCGGTGTCCAAGCAGCCAGCGAGACCCGGCCCGATGGGGCACCCACCCGACTCAGCTCTCGGGCCGCCGCCTCGTGGTCATTCGCGTAGATCACGCCGAACACGGATAGGACCACGTCGGCCGAGTCGTCTCGAAGCGGTAGCCGGCTCGCATCGCCGACCCGCCAATCGACCGCCAGGCCGTCATCCACGGCTCGACGCCGGGCCAATTCCAACAGCGCGGGCTCCAGATCCACCCCGACGGTACGGGCCCCGCACCGTGCGGCCAGAATCGCCGCGTCGCCCGTACCGGTGGCCACATCGAGCACCCGGTCATCCGGCCGTATCGCGGCGGCTGCCACCACCGCTTCGGCGACCGGCATCAGCCGCCGTGCCATGGCCGGATAGTCGCCGGCAGCCCACGACGCGGCATTCGGGGCGTCGCCGGTACCAGTAGGCGAGGGTGGCTGCGGCGAGCAGCGGCCCCCAGAGCGGGAAGGGCATCAGCAGGACCAGGAGATGGTCCGAGAGGTCGGTGCCGGCCCCGAAGGATTGTTGTACCAGCGAATGACCGGCTATGCACATCATGAGGGACACGATCAGTCCCGGCACGACCGCGGCGTAGACGGGTACCGGCCGACCCCCGAGAAAGGGCAGCGAGCGTGGGAAGACCTCGCCACGGGGCCGGATCAATCCGAGGGTCAGCCAGGTACCACCCTCGCCGGCGACCGCGAGGGCCAGTCCGAAGATGCGTAGACCGGGGTGTTCGGCGAGGGTCTCGGCGCTTTCACCGATGGGCCAGGGCGTCAGCCAACTCAGCCGGGTCACCACGTACGGCAGTGGGCACAGCGCGGCGGACCAGGTCAGGATGCGACCCCACGATGACGCGGAGGCCGGTGTCGTCCACAGGGCTCCCGGCCGTCCGCAGGATTGGCAGTGGCGCCGATGGTGCCGCAGGAGGCGTACCAGCACCACGGCCCAGCAGGCGCCGATCGCCAGGGAGCCGAACACGACCAGCGGCCGGTATCCGATGGGCTCGGCGTCGCGTGCGATGTAGTTCAGCCACAGCAGCAGAGTGACGAAGGCCGCCGCTCCGACGGCTATCCCAGCGGCGCCCGCCGCGCTGCCGTGGTGTGGGCTCGCGCGCCTGACCAGACGCGTGGTCAGCGCGGCGACGATCGCGGCCGGCACTGCCAGAGTCATCAGGTACCCAGTGATGGTGAGAACCTGGATGTCGGGTACCAGAAAGCCGAGTACGAGCGCCGCGACGGCCGCCACCGCGATCCCGCCGACCCGGATCGGTGCGCCCGTCCGGCCGTCGAGCAGCAGACCGGCCAGCGCCACTCCGACGGCGCCGGCTGTCAGGGCGAGCACCACAGCCGTATCCGCAGGTACGTAGGTCATCAGGGACAGGTCCGCGAACCGGTCCTGCGGGCCGAACGGGTAGCTGCTCGGGCGTAGCCACCACAGGAACCCGACACCGATCAGCAGTAGGGAGCCGACCAGGACACCGACCTCCGGCCAGCCGGCGACGTATCGATGGTGCCGTAATGCCGGGGCGTCGTCCGTCGGTGCCTCGTTCATCGTTGCCCTCCCCTGGGTGAGCCGGCCACGCTTCTCGCGGCCGGCGTGATGACGCCAGGATCTCCAGGTTCAGGAGCCGGTCACCATCTGCCGATCGGTAGATACCGGTTGTCGGCGCGGCGCGGCTACGGTGGGCCCGTGATCTCGCTGAACGCGCCGGGAGCCCGTTCCGGGCGGCATTTCCGTGGACGTACGGTGCGGGCGACCGTGGCGCTCGGCGCCTGCCTCGGTGTCGTCGTGCCGGCCGGCGTATGGGGATCGCGCAGCCACCCGCCGTTCGCGCTCGCCGCCGCGTTGGCCGCCGCGACGCTCGCTGGGCACGCGGCGATGTGGCCGCGCACCCGCCGGCTGATCGGCGTGAGCACCGGCGTGGTGTCCCTGTTGTCGCTCGGCGCGACGGGGCTGTGGCACCACGTGGGCGCTCCTATGCCCGCAGGGCCCTGGCCCCTGCTGACCACCGCAGTCCTGATCGTCGACCTCGCACTGTTGTGCCGGACGGCGACGTCACGGGTCTCTACCCTGACGGTCGCCGTGGCGATCCTCGCGGAGAGTGTCCTGGCCGTTCCGATCACCGGCGCCGCCGCGCTGGGGTGGCGGGACCGTGTCGCGGTGTGCGTCTTCTGGTCGCTGGCCGGTTTCGCCGGCATTGCCGCCGGCTTGTACCTGCGCCGCCTCGACGAGGCTCGGATACGCGCGGTTGCGCAGGCTCGCCGGGCGCAGCGCGTCCAACTCGCCACCGATCTCCACGATTTCGTCGCCCATGACGTCAGCGCCATGGTGATCCAGGCGCAGGCGGCGCGAATCCTGCTCAGCGAGCGTGCCGCCGACGTCGCCGACGTACTCGGGGCCATCGAGGCGGATGGCACCCGAGCACTGAACGCCATGGATCGCACCATCCGGCTGCTGCGGGAACTCGAGGACGCCGCCAGCGCGACCCGTACGCCCCTGCCGGATGCCACCGAGTTGCCGGAGCTGATCCAGCGGTACGCGGCCGCCTGGGACGGACCCGTCACGGTCGCCCTCGATCCAGGGCTCGAATCCTCGTTGCTGCCCGAGGCAAGCACGACCGTCTACCGCGTGGTTGTCGAAGCACTCACGAACGTGCGCCGCCACGCCCGCCCCGGCGCGGCCGTTGACGTCCGCCTGCACCGCAGCGCCGGCGGCGTCGCCCTGGTCGTCACGAACAGATGTTCCGGACCGGATGCCGACCACCAGAGCCCTGTTCCGCTCCAGAGCCGACGCGATCCCGTGCGACGTCACGGCGGCACCGGGCTGGCCGGCCTGGCCGAGCGAGTGGAGATGCTCGGTGGCACGCTCGACTACGGACCCCGATCGCCGGCCGGATGGCAATTGCACGTCGCCCTGCCCGCCGACGTGCTGCGGACCGCGTCATGACCATCCGCGTGCTCGTCGCCGATGACCAGGATTCCGTCCGTTTCGGGTTCCGTACCATCCTGACTGCCGCCGCGGACATCGAGGTCGTCGGCGAAGCCGCCGACGGTGAGACGGCACTGGCCCTGACTCGGCGGCTGCGTCCCGACGTCGTCATCGCCGACATTCGCATGCCGGGGCTGGACGGACTCGAACTGACGCGGAGACTCTGCGCCGCTGATGCTCCGGTTTCCGCTCGCGTCGTGGTGGTGACCACCTACGACCTCGACGCGTACGTGCACACCGCGCTCCGGCACGGCGCCAGCGGATTCCTCGTCAAACACGCCGGGCCCGCCCTGCTCACCGAGGCAGTCCGTGCCGCGGTGGCCGGCGACGCGCTGATCAGCCCCACCGTGACGGTCCGGCTGCTGCGCGAGCTTTCCCGCACCGCCGTCGAGCCCGCCCGCAAGCCGGAGCCGCCACTGTCCGACCGGGAGAGGGAAATCGTCCTCCTGGTGGCTGACGGCCTGACCAACCCCGAGATCGGCGCCAAACTGTACATCACCCCCGGAACCGTCAAGACGCACCTCGCGAGCATCCAACGCAAGCTGAAGGTGCGAAATCGCGTCGGTATCGCCCACTGGGCGTGGGAGACCCGCACCCGGACGCGGACGCCAGGAGCATCAGGCGAGCAGCGCTGATTTTTGCGGGTGACTTTGTAAGGCCGGCTGGAGTCAGATCCGGGAGATTTCGTAAGACATCCAGAGGTGCGGCTTCCGAGCACCCACCGAGCGACCACCCACCACCGACGTACACGAAAAAGGCCCCGACCGGCAGAGTTCTGCCAGGTCGGGGCCTTGCTCGTTGGTGCGCCGCCAGGGACTCGAACCCCGAACCCGCGGATTAAGAGTCCGCTGCTCTGCCAGTTGAGCTAGCGGCGCTCATTCGGCAACGGAGAGAACACTAGCACCCCTGCGAGGAGGGCTCCAATCCGGTTACCCGGCTCCACCCTTCGGTCGAGCTTTGCGGGCAAGAGTGCACAAAACCACCATCGCGCTCAGGACAGGGGGGTGAGTTGCGGCGTTGATACGGCACGATGTCCGCCAGGTACGCGAGAACAGAGGTGGGGATGACACGGTTCACGCGAGCCGGGGCGGTGCTGGGCGCTCTGACTCTGGTGGCGTCGCTGGCACTGACCGGGTGCGGCGACAAGCAGAAGAAGCCGGAATTCGTTGGCGGGGCGTCGTCGTCAGACGCGAGCGCCGCACCAGACGCGTCCGCGCCCTCGGGACCGGGCGGGTCGAGCACGCCGAGCGGGCCCCCGCTCACCCTGAGCCCGGCCGACGGCGCGAACAACCGGCCGGTGAGCACGGAGATCAGCGCGAAGCTTCCGGACGGCGGGAAGGTTTCCGCGGTCACCCTGACGGCGGACGGCGGGGGCGCGGTGGAGGGCAAGCTGCGCACCGACGGTTCCGCCTGGGTGCCGTCCGCCCCGTTGAAGTACGGCACCCGCTACACCGCCTCGGTGACGGCGAGCGCTGCCGACGGCACGAGCAGCCAGGGCACCAGCAGCTTCACCACGATGGCCAAGCCGAAGTCGACTGTTGGTTCCGGCCTGTACCTCTTCGACGACAAGAGCTACGGCGTGGCCATGCCGGTGGTCACCGAGTTCCACCCGGGGATCCCGAAGAAGGACCGGGCGGCGGTGCAGAAGCGGATGTTCGTCCGCACCGACCCGCCGCAGCCGGGGGCGTGGCACTGGGTCGACAACGGCACGCAGGCCTACTACCGGGCACCCGAGTACTGGAAGCCCGGCACCACGATCACGGTGCGGATCGCGCTGGCTGGCATGCCGCTGAGCAACGGCAAGTACGGCGACGTCGACCGGAAGGCCACCGCCAAGATCGGCCGGTCCTTCGTGATGAAGGTCGACAACGCCAACAAGAAGATGACGGTGTTCGAGAACGGCGCGCTGGTACGCACCATTCCGGTGAGCCTCGGCAAGAAGAGCACACCGTCGTCCAGCGGCACGATGGTCGTGATGGAGAAGAAGGAAGCCACGACCTTCGACACCCGCGACGACCCGGACCCGGCCAACCGCTACGTCACCGACATCGAGTTCGCCCAGCGGCTCACCTGGGGTGGCGAGTACATCCACGCCGCACCCTGGTCGGAGCACGTGCAGGGCCGGCAGAACGTCTCGCACGGCTGCGTGAACGTGTCCATGGCGAACGCCAAGTGGCTGTTCGGCAAGACGAGGATCGGTGACCCGATCACGATCAAGGGCACCGAGCGCCGGCTCGCCGCCGGCAACGGCTGGACGGCGTGGAGCCTGAGCTGGTCGCAGTTCATCAAGGGCAGCGCGCTGCCGGTGCCCAGTGGTGGGGCCGGCCCGGCGCTCTGAGCCGTCGGTCTCCTCGCGCCGGCCCTGCCGATGGCCGGGCCGGCGCGTACCCTTGCACTCCCGCGACGCGACAATGCCGCGGCGACCCCTCAGCCCCGGTACGGAGACGAGCCACGCTCACGAAACGCCGGATAGTAGCAAAATTCCGGCACGATGGTCGGCGTGTTTCGGTTCACCCTCGGCAACCGGGGCCGGCTCTGGCGCGTCAGTAGGAGACGATGGGGCAGCGACCACGACTGTGAGGGAATCATGCGAGCTAGCCAGGACCAGCTGATCAGGCCCGGTGGGCGACGGCGCGTGTTCGCGGCGGGCCTCCTCGCCGTGGCGCTGGCCTTCACCTCCGCCTGTACCAACGGCGACGGCGGCAAGCCGTCCTCGTGGCACGGCGGCGATGAGAGCCCGCCGCCGAAGGCGGCGGCGACCATCAGCGAGCCTGCGGCCGATGCCAAGGACGTGCCAGCGTCCACCGGCATCACCTTCACCACGAAGGATGCCGTGAAGACCACCGTCGAGCTCAAGGACGCGGCCGGCAAGGCGGTCGAGGGCACCCTCGCCACGGATGGCAAGACCTGGTTGCCGGCCGGCGCGCTGGCGTATGGCACGAGCTACACGGCGACCGTGACCGCCACCGGCGACGATGATCGCCCGGCCACCGCGACCAGCACCTTCACCACCATGGCCAAGCCGGGCAATCAGGTACGGGTGAGCAGCTTCCTCGGCGACAACCAGGTGGTCGGGGTCGGAATGCCGCTGATCGTGAAGTTCAGCCGGGGCATTCCGGAGGACTACCGCGACGACGTACAGCGCCGGATGACGGTGACCTCGACACCGGCCCAGGAGGGCATCTGGCACTGGGTCAGCCCGACCGAGATCCGGTACCGGCCGAAGGAGTTCTGGAAGGCCGACAGCAAGATCTCCTACCGGGTGCAGGCCGGTGGCCTGCCGATGGGTGCGGGTTGGTACGGCCGCGCCGACCTCGCGGTGGACATCAAGATCGGCGCTTCGCTGATCATGACGGTGGACAACAAGACCAAGCGGATGACGGTGACCCGTAACGGCTCCGTGGTCAAGACCATCCCGGTCAGTCTCGGCAAGAAGTCCACCCCCTCGTCCAGCGGGACGATGGTGGTCATCGAGAAGCTGCGCAAGACCGTGTTCGACACGATGGAGGAGTTGGGCCCCGAGGAGGGCTACCGCACCAACATCGACTTTGCGCAGCGACTCACCTGGGGCGGCGAGTTCATCCACGCGGCGCCCTGGTCGGAGGGCCAGCAGGGCAGCGTGAACGTCTCGCACGGTTGCGTGAACGTGTCGATGGCCAACGGCGACTGGCTGTTCAAGAACACCCAGATCGGCGACCCGATCACGGTCAAGGGCACCGAGCGCAAGCTGCAGAACGGCAACGGCTGGACCGACTGGAACATGAGCTGGGACGAGTACGTCAAGGGCAGCGCCCTCCCGTACGAGCCGCCGGCCGACCCGGACGCCACCCCGGCCCCGGACGGCGCCGCCACGCCGACGCCCACCCCGACCGCCTGAGCCACCTTCCGAAAGCCCCCTCCTCGGAGGGGGCTTTCGCGTAGGCCCCTACCTCGCCCCTGAAACGACTCAGGCCCCCTCCGGAGAGGGGGCCTGAGTCGTGAGACCAACTGGGTGACTGATGGGAATTGAACCCACGACAACCGGGACCACAACCCGGTGCTCTGCCAACTGAGCTACAGCCACCATGCCGCCGTCGCCCGGTCGATCGCCCCGGGCGGGGTGCGGACCAATAATAGCCACACCGCCGCGCACCACGTCTAGCGGGTTCCCTGCTCCCGGTGACGGCTGCCCGGGTCAGAGTTCGGCGGCGATCGCCTTGGCGGTCTCGACGTCCGGGCCGGGCAGCGGGACGAAGAGTGTGCGCCGGTAGTACTCCAATTCCCGGATGCTCTCCTGGATGTCGGCCAGCGCCCGGTGTGCGAGGCCCTTCTGCGGCTGGCCGAAGTACACCCGGGGGTACCAGCGACGGCAGAGTTCCTTGATCGACGAGACGTCGATCATCCGGTAGTGCAGGTGCGCGTCGAGGCGGGGCATGTCCCGGGCGATGAAGCCCCGGTCGGTGGCGATCGAGTTGCCACACAGCGGGGCCGTGCGCGGGTCCTTGACGAAGGTGCGGACGTACTCCAGGACCAGGTCTTCCGCCTCGGCGAGGGTGACCGCCGAACGACGGACCTCTTCGGTGAGCCCGGACTTGGCGTGCATCGTCTGGACGATCTCGGGCATCCCCTCCAGTGCCGCCTCATCGGCGTGGATCACCACGTCGACCCCGTCACCCAGCACGTTGAGGTCGGGATCGGTGACCAGTGCCGCAACCTCGATCAGCTTGTCCCTGCTGAGGTCCAACCCGGTCATCTCACAGTCGATCCAAACGAGGAGATCAGCCACCGGGACAGCCTACGCGCAGCCCACACCTCGCGGCTGCGCGCTCTCAGCGGACCAGCCCGCTAGGGTTTCGGGGTGCCAGCAGAACCCGTCGCACCGCCCGCCGTCACCGACGACGACCCCGGCGGCCGTACGGTCCGTCGCCTGGTCGCGGTGGTGGCCCTCATCGCTGTGCTGCCAGCGCTCTACCTACCGGGCCTGAACCACAAGTTCCTCGACCTCAAGATCTACATGTCGGCGGTGGACTGGTGGCGTGCCGGCCACCCGCTCTACGACTACGTCCAACCCGACCGGGTGCAGGGCGAGTTGTACTTCACCTACCCGCCATTCAGCGCGCTGCTGCTGTGGCCGTTCGGGCTGCTGAAGCTGGGTGCCACTGTGGCGATCTTCACGGTGCTCACCGTGCTGGCCGTGGTGCTGACCACCCGATGGCTGGTGACACCGATCATCGCCCGACACGACCTGCCGCGAGCGTTCACCCTGGTCGCCGCAGTACTGCTGGTGCTGGCGGTGGAGAGCACCCGCGAGACGATCACCTTCGGCCAGATCAACATGCTGCTGGTCGTACTCATCCTGGGTGACCTGCTGTACGCGGTGCCGCAGGCGCGGCGCTGGGCCGGGGTGGGCGTGGGGCTGGCGACGGCGCTCAAGCTCTTCCCCGGCATCTTCATCGTGTACCTGCTGGCCACCCGGCGGTGGCGGGCCGCGGCGGTGGCGAGCGTGACCGCGGCGGCGGCGACCCTGCTCGCGGCGGCGGTCGCCCCGGGTGACTCGTGGCGGTTCTGGACCCACGAACTCTGGGCCACCGACCGGGTGGGGCGCACCGACTACGTCGGCAACCAGTCACTGTTCGGACTGATCAGCCGGTTCACCGCACCGGAGAAGCCGGACCGACTGCTCTGGCTGCTCTGGCTGCTGCTGGTCGCCGTGGTCGCCGTCTACGGGCTGTGGCGGGCCGCCCGTGCGGCTCGGGCCGGTGACCTGTTGACGGGTCTGACGCTGACCGGGCTGGTCGGCGCCCTGGCGAGCCCGATCACCTGGACCCACCACATCTACTGGTTCGTGCCGGCGGTGGTGCTGCTCGCGGACGCGGCGTTGAGTGCCAACCGCCCGGACGAGGCACGCCGACGCCGGTGGCTGGCCGGGCTGGCGCTGGGCACCGCCGCGCTGATCATCTACGGCATGGTGACGTTCCACGACTGGGGCGTGGAACCGGTCCGCACCGACAACCCGGCGGCCTTCGTCCTGCGCAACGGCTACGTGCTGCTCAGTGTGCTGCTGCTGGTGGCCCTGCCGGTGCGCTCGGGCAGCCTGCGCCTGGGGCCGCTGCGCTCGAGGCAGCCTGAGGAAAAATCGCACCAAATGGACAGATCTCCCCAGTAGCCGCCATCGGCGCTAATCTGGCCTCATCTACCTCAAGCGTCGCTCGGGTAGCACCGATCCCCCGGTGAGGGTGGCCCTCCGCGTCGGCAGCGCGGAGGGCCGCTCGCCGTTTCGTCCAACGCCACCGGCCGGGCCGTGGTCTCCGCGCCGGCTGGGGGCCAGGCGAGACTCAGTGTCGCCGCCGGTGCTCGGGGCATCCGGACCGGCGCGTCCAGGTCGGCGAGGGTGGTCGGCCGGCCCGGCTCGGCGCCGATCGCGGACCGAGGCCGCTCCCCCGCCGCAGAGCCCACCGAGGTGAGCTGTCGTACGGCCGGGAACCGCGAGATCGACCCGGGATCCCGCGCGCCCAGGTCACTCAGCGAGGTGACCCCGAGCCGCCCGGCGAGCACCGGCACCTGATCCGGCTCGACCACGAAGATCACCTCGCGCGGACGCAGTGGTCGGAGCAGGAGCAGCAGCGCACACACCACCAGCAGGACGCCGGCGGCCAGCAGACCCCAGGTGGCCGGGCCGGTCCACCCTGCCCGCAACTCGGCGCGCAGGTCCAGGGCCAGGTCGGCGCCGCCGTCGGGGCGCATCACCACCAGGCTCATGGGCTCCCCGGCCAGGTCGTCCGCACTCCACTTAAGCGAGCCGACCCCCTGGCGCGTCCAGGACGCCCGTTCCAGCGGGCTGACCGGCCCGGCGGCGGCCGGGCTGCCAGCGGTTGGTCCGGCCGGACCAGCCGGGCCGCCGGCGGTGGGACCGACCGGATCCAGCCGGACCGGCAGCGGGCCCTGGGCCAGCGTCACCCGGCGCACCGAGGCGTGTGGCACCGACTCCAGCCAGCGGCTCACCTCGGCGGTGGGCGCCAGTCCGAGGAAGGCCGGGCCGTCCGCGGTGCGGGCGTCCAGTCGCAGCTGGGTCTGGCCGGTACGCGTGAAGGGCGCCGCCTGCCGCAGCAACCGGTCCAGGTCGGTGACCACGACCGCGTGACCGGGCGTGCGGATCGTCTCGAAGCGGGCGGCGAAGGCCCCATCGGGGTCGGCGTGTCGGGTCACCAACCACAACGCGCCACCGGCGAGCAGCGCCGGAATCCCTACGACCAACAGCAGTACTCCGACGATCGCCCGCACGAAACGCATTCGCACCGTCCCCTTCCGTAGCCAGATACCCGGCCGACCTTACCGACGTGGGCGCTCTGATCAGGGGATATCCACGGCACGGTCAGCCCCGACCGCGGAAAGCGCGTTGGCCCGCCGGATGGTCCGGCGGGCCAACGTGTGTGGCGGGGGTCAGGCCTTGACGACCGGCTCTCGGCGGCTCCGGGCGAACGCCAACCCACCCAGCACCAGGCCGGCCAGACCGGCGACGAGACCGGCCACACCCAGGCCGACCGCGAGCCCGTTGCCATCGTCGTCATCGTCGTCCTTGGACGACGCGACGGCCGTGCCGGTAGCGGTGGGCGCGGCCGAACCAGCCGGTGCCGCGGCGGCGGCCAGGGCGAGCACCGGGGCCGGGTGCTCCGGCTCCTCGGCACCCGGCGTCGGCGGGTCGATCCAGCGCGAGATCTCGCCGTCCGAGTAGGTCTGCAGGATCTTGAAGACCATCGAGTCGACCTGCGGCAGCGGCCCCATCGAGACGGGGAACTCCTGGAACTGGCCCGGCTTCACCGCGGCGTCGCCGGTGGCCGTCCAGGTGATCTTGGAAACCGCCTCGGTGAGCTGGCTGCCATGCACCTCGATCGGCGGGTCCACCTTGCGCTTCTCCGTGGCAACCGTCCAGCCGGGCACCGGCATGGTCGACACCGAACCGAGCGGGGCGTCGGCCGGCAGCGTCACCTCCAGCTTGGTGGTCGAGGCGGTGTCACTCTCGTTGGGCACCCGGAACGCCACCCGGGCGTAGCCGCCCTGCGTCGCCTCCTTCGGGTTCACCGTGACGTGAGCGGACGCCGGTCCGGCGAAGCCGAGCACAGCGGTGGCGGCGGCGGTGAACGCCAGGGCGGCAGCGGCGGTTGCGGTACGCCGGAATCGGGTCATGGCTTTCGCGAGCCTCTCTAACGGATGGGCACGGTGGCGGTCACCGTGGCCTGGTCGATGTCGGTCGTGCGGGCGGTGATCTTCAGTTGCCAGTCGCCAGCGGACGGCAGGCTGATGTCGCCGTAGGCGTGGTTGTCCGTCAACGGCAGCAGCGGGACGTCGATCGGTTCGATCCCGGCCGACGGCAGCGCGGCGGTCGCCTTCCACTCCACGACCGGCAGCGGCAGGTTGTCCTTGCCGTAGGCGTACAGATGAACCGTGTTGTTGCCGCGCTCGGCCGGACTCAGCTCGACCTCCAGCGAATAGAGCGGGCTGGACAGCCTGGTGCTGAATTCGCCGGCCTCGGCGGCCGACGGCCCGGCCACGGCGGTCCGGGCGGGCGTGGTCTGCACGAGCGTGGCGGACAGGGCCAGCACCACCACGGTCACGGCCAACTCCACCCAGACCGCCCGGCGGACCGGCGCCGGGCGCTGCGCCGCGATGCGCCGACGCACCAACTGCCGGGAGTACGCGGCCACGGCGATCACCAGCGCGAACAGCACGATCTTGGCCAGCAGCAACCGCCCGTAGGTGGTGTTGAACAGCGCCTTGAGGGTGGCCACCTCGATCAACGCCTGGACGGTGCCGGCCAGCAGCAGCGCCGAGACGGCGAGCGCCGCCCAGCGTGACCAGATCGGCAGGATCGCGCCCAACTCCCGCTCGTCCGCCTGACGCAGCAGGAACCCGGCGAGCATGAGCAGGCCGCCCAGCCAGACCGCCATGCTGCCCAGGTGGACCGCGTCCACCACCACGGAGACCGCCGGCGCCGGGGAGGCCGCCGGGTGCCCGGCCAGCGGCCAGGTCAGCAGGGCCGCGCCGCCGAGCACGGCCAGGATGATCGCGTCAGCGCGGCCGACAGGCCGGGCCAGCAGCGGCCGGAGCAGGAAGACGGAGGCTGCCAGCAGGCCGAGCCGGACCAGGTGGGCGGCACCGAAGGCGCTGCCGAACACGCTGCCGAACCCCCCGCCGGTGACCTCGAAGAGACCACCGCCGGCCGTGTAGGGCACCTGCAACCACAGGTCGGCGAGGGTGGCGACGGCCACCAGACCGAGGCTGGCCCAGGCCACCCGGGCCGGTCCCCGTCGGGAGAGCCGTCGTGGCCACAGCGCGGCGAGCACCAGCGCCGGCCCGACCAGCAGCACCAGGCCGAGGTAGCCGAGGAAACGGGCCACCTTCACCGCCGTGTCCACCACCGGGTTGGCGCGGCTGTCCGCGCCGTCGTCGACGGGGGGCGTCGAGGGTGCGCCGACCGAGTAGGTGAACGCCCCGGACACCGGGTGACTGTCGGCGGAGATCACCCGGAAGCTGACCAGGTAGGTGCCGCGCGCACCGCCCGGGTCCACCGGAATGGTCACCGCCGTGCCGGCGAACGACGGCTCGCCCCGGTCGGCCCGGGAGCCGTCCGGGGCGATGACCCGGATCTTGCCGGGAACCTTGCGGACCGCTTCGCTGAACGTGAGGACCACCTCGGACGGCCCGCTCGACACGACCGCGGCGGCGGCCGGGCTGCTGCTCTCCAGCACCGCGTGGGCGCTGGCCGGGGTGGCTGGCGCGATCAACAAGGCAACGACGGTGATCAGGAGGCCGGCGGCGGCAGCCAGCCTGCTGAGCCAGCGGCGGGGGGCGACAGTCATGCCAGCCATGGTCGCCGACCGCTGTGGATCTCGGCGACCCGAGTCGGGCAAACGGCTCAACTCTGCTCAGCCGCCAGTGCCGCGCGTGAGGGATCGCGTGTCATGGGAAGGTAGTCGGCTCGCCTCGGGGAAAAGTTCCCGACGTGTCGCAGACCATCCAAGGCCCGAAGGACCCGGACGCCCCGCCAGGCGACGCGTAACCTGGTTTGTCGTGATCCCTGTCCCGCGTGACACCGGTGCCGCCGGTCCGGTAGAGCCGGCCGACGCTGCCACCCGGGACCCGGCGACCGAGTGGGCGTTGACCGCGCGTGACGGTGACCCGACCGCCCAGGCGGCGTTCGTCCGGCTGACCCAGGTCGAGGTCTGGCGGTTCGCCGCCGCCCTGGTCGACCCGGACAGCGCCGACGATCTGACCCAGGAAACGTACCTGCGGGCGTTTCGGGCCCTGCCCGCGTTCGAGGGTCGATCGAGCGCCCGCACCTGGCTGCTCGGCATCGCCCGGCGGGCCTGCGCGGACCACCTGCGCACGGTGATCCGCCGCCGCCGGCTCGACGAGCGCCTGGCGGCGAACGCGTACACCGACCGCCCGCACCCGGACCCGGCCGGCCAGTTCGGCGCCGCGGACCTGGTCCGCAGGCTCAGCGCCGAGCGGCGTGCCGCGTTCGTGCTGACCCAACTGCTCGGCCTGTCGTACGCCGAGGCCGCCGCCGTCGAAGGGGTGCCGGTGGGCACCATCCGTTCCCGGGTCGCTCGGGCCCGAGACGAGCTGGTCGAGGCGGTCGGCGACGCCCTGACCGGCTGAGCGCGGAACTTCCGGCGGAGACGGGACGACAAATGAGCGTGACTGCACCTCCCACCCGGGCCGGCCGTTGGCCTGTCGTCCGGCCCTGGCTCGGCACCGCGGCCCGACTCGGTCTCGCCGCCGTCTGGCTCGTCGCCGGCGCGTCGAAGGTCGGTGACCTCGCCGCCTCCGGGCGGGCCGTCAACGCGTACCAGGTGCTGCCGTACGACGTGGCGACGGTGATCGGCGCAGCCCTGCCCTTCGTCGAGCTGGCGCTGGGCGTGCTGCTGCTGCTCGGGCTGGCCACCCGGCTTGTCGCCGGGGTGTCGGCCGCGCTGCTGGTGGTCTTCATCGTGGGAATCGCCTCGGCCTGGGCGCGAGGGCTGGCCATCGACTGCGGCTGCTTCGGCAGCGGCGGGCAGTTGGCCGAGGGGCAGGCCCCCAGTTACCTCCCGGAGATCCTGCGGGACCTGGGATTCTTGGTATTAGCCGGATTTCTGCTGATCTGGCCGCGTACGCCGGTATCGGTGGACGGTTGGTTGTCCGGCGAACCCGCTGTGGAGGACGAGGATGAGTAGTCGTAAGGGGCAGCGGGACGCCGCCCGGGTGGTCCGCGAGCAGCTCGCCCGCGAGCGGCGGCGCCGACGCACGATCTGGGTCTCCGCCGCCGCGGTCGTCGTCCTGATCATCGCCGGTGTCGTCGGCTGGGCCGTCTGGTCCAACCAGCGCTCCGACACCTTCACCACCCCGCCTGGCGCCAACGCGGCCGGCACCGGCATCGTCACCGGTGGTGGGCCGGTCACCGTCGACATCTACGAAGACTTCCAATGCCCGGTCTGCAAGCAGTTCGAGGGAAGCACCGGGGCGACCCTCGAACAGTTGGTGGCCGAGAACAAGGCGAAGGTGGTCTACCACCCGGTCGCGTACCTCAACCGCTTCTCCACCACCGAGTACTCCACCCGTTCCTCGGCCGCTTCCGGCTGCGCCGCTGCCGGTGGCAAGTTCCGCGAGTACGCGAAAGCGCTCTTCGACAGGCAGCCGCCGGAGGGCAGCGCCGGGCTCCCCGACGACCAGCTGATCGACATCGGCACCGGTGTGGGCCTCGACCGGGGCTCGTTCGGCGGCTGCGTCAAGGACGGCACGTACAAGAACTGGACCGAACACGTCACCGACGAGGCCAGCCGGAGCAACGTCACCGGCACACCGACCGTCATGGTCAACGGTCAGCCGCTCGACAACCCCACCCCGGAAGCTCTCACCGCAGCCGTGGCGGCGGCCGGCAAGTGATCCGTACCCTGCTGGCCCGCGCCGGCCTGATCGCCGCCGCAGCCTGCGTGGTCACCCTGAGCACCGCGGCGCCCGCCGCCGCGCACGGCGCGGACGCACCGGACGGCACCGACTACCGCACCCGGGCGACCGGGGTCGCGCCGGCGCGGCCAGGGTTGGCGGTACGCGTCGTCGAGGCGGGCGCCCGGCTCGAGTTGAGCAACCGCACCGGCCGGGCCGTCGAGGTCATCGGCTACTCCGGCGAGCCGTACCTGCGGGTCGGCCCGGACGGGGTCTTCGAGAACAGCCGCTCCCCCGCCACCTACCTGAACCGCACCATCGCCGGCGACACCGCGCTCCCGGCCGAGGCCGACCCGGCCGCCCCGCCGACCTGGCGGCGGATCGCCGACGGGACCACCGTGCGCTGGCACGACCAGCGCGCGCTGTGGCAGGAGTCGGCTCCACCCGCGGAGGTACGCGCCGCGCCGAACCGCGAGCACCGGGTCCGGGACTGGGCGGTCCCACTACGCGACGGTGCCGACCCAGTGATGATCAACGGCACGCTGGACTGGGTGCCGCCGCCGGACGCGTACACCTGGTGGGCGGTGACCATCGTGGGGCTGCTCGCGGTGGGCGCGCTCGGCCTGCTCGCCGCCGCGGCACCGGCTGGTGCCCGCGCGTTGTCCGCGCTGGGCGCGTTGCTGGTCGCCGGCGGCGTGGTGGCCGTCGTGTACCCGGTGGGGCGGGAGCTGGACGCGGGCGCCCAGGGGTTGGGCCCGGTGGCGCTCGGGCTGCTGTCCGGGCAGATCTGGTCACTGCTCACCGGCGTCGGCGCGATCGCCGCCGGGTGGTACGCGCTGGCCCGCCGCCCGGCCGCCGACTTCGCGGTGGCGCTGGCCGGGGCCTGCCTGGCGCTCTTCGCCGGGGCGGCGAACGCCGCCGTGTTCGCCCGGTCCATCGCCCCGGTGCCCTGGTCACCCGAGATCGCCCGGGTCATGGTCGCGCTGGTGTTGATCACCGGCACCGGAGCGACAGCCGCAGGCGTCCTCCGCCTCCACGCGGCCGCCAAAACCCCAACCCCAACCCCAACCCGCACCTGACCCGCCCCACCGGCCCCCACCGGCCCCCACCGGCCCGCGTTGATCATGAGGTTATTGCCCCCGACACGCCGGGATGAGGGCAATAACCCCATGATCAACCAGGATGGGGTGGGGTTACCGGGGTGGGGTGAAGCCGTAGGGGAGTTCCAGGCGGTGTTGGGTCAGCAGGGGGGCGTCATTCAGCAGGTCGAGGGTGGGGGCGTCGGCGACGATCCGGCCACCGTCGAGGATCACCGAACGTTCGCACAGCTCCGCCGCGTACGGCAGGTCGTGCGTGACCATCAGCAGGGTCACCGGCAGGTCGCGCAGGATCTCGGCCAGCTCACGGCGGGCCGCCGGGTCCAGATTCGACGACGGCTCGTCGAGCACCAGGATCTCCGGGTGCATGGCGAGCACGGTGGCCACCGCCACCCGCCGGCGCTGCCCGAACGAGAGATGCTGCGGGGCCCGGTCCCGGTGCTCACCCATCCCCACCGCGGCGAGCGCCTCGTCCACCCGGGCGGCCAGCTCGGCCCCGCGCAGACCCAGGTTCGCCGGCCCGAACGCCACGTCCTCCGCCACCGTGGGCAGGAACAACTGGTCGTCCGGGTCCTGGAAGACGATGCCCACCCGGCGACGCACCTCGGCCAGGGTCGCCCGGTCCGGGGTGACCGTCAGCCCGCCGACACTCACGCTGCCCTCGGTCGGGCTGAGGATGCCGTTGAGATGCAGCACCAGCGTGGTCTTGCCCGCGCCGTTGGGCCCGAGCAGCGCCACCCGCGCACCGCGCGACACGTTCAGGTCCACCCCGTGCAGGGCCACGTGCCCGTCCGGATACGCGTACCGAACGCCACGAACGTCCAGGGAGACAGCGGTCTGCACGACACCGATCATGTCAGCACGAGGGCCGTGGCGGCGATGGAGGCCGCCAACACCGGCACGGTCGCCGCGACCAGCCACTGACCGACGCTCGCCGCGCCATCGCCCTGCCACACGGCGGGCATCCGCCCGGTGTAACCCCGCGACACCATCGCCAGATAGACCCGCTCACCACGCTCGAAGGCGCGCAGGAACAACGCCCCGATCCCGGCGGCGAAGCCGCGCAGCTGCCACAGGAAGCGCGGGTCGTCGCCCCGGGAGATCCGGGCCACCCGCATCCTCCGCGCCTCGCCGACCAGCACGTCGAGGTAGCGCAGCATGAACGTGGCGATCTGGGTGAGCACCTGCGGGCAGTGCAACCGGTCCAGCCCCACGATCAGGTCCCGGGTGCTGGTGGTCGCAGCGAGCAGCAGCGAGGCGAGCACGCCCAGGGTGCCCTTGGCCAGGATGTTCCACGCGCCGTGCAGCCCGTCCTCGGACAGCCGCAGGCCCCACACGTCGACCCGTTCGCCACTGCCGAGGAACGGCAGCGCGACGGCGAACAGCACGAACGGCAACTCGATGAGCGCCCGGCTGAGCAACCACCGCGGCCCCACCCGGGCCAGCGCCGCCACCGCCGCCACCAGCACGGCGTACGCGCCGAAAGCCCAGAACGCCGTGCGTGGGGTGGCCACCACGGCGATGGTGAAGACCACCATCGCCACGATCTTGACCTCGGGCGGGAGCCGGTGCACCGGAGAGTCCGACTCGCGGTACAGCACGTGCCCGTGACCGGCACCCATGACGCGTACCCCCTGCTCAGCCGGCCGTGCCGGCGCGGGACGTCGCCGCGTCGTCCGCGGCGGGCGTCGCGCCCTCGGCGGACGTCGTCGCGTCGCCGCCGGTGGGCGTGGTGCCCCGACGGCGCAGCAGCCAGAAGCCGCCAGCGCCGATCGCGAAGGTGACAAGCACCCCGAGCACCCCGGAGAGGCCGGTCGAGACGAAGCTGTTCTGCACACCCCGCACGCCGTAGTCGGCGAGCGGGCTGTCGGCGAACTCGTGGTCCCGTGCCTGCTGAGCCGGGCAACTGCCGCCGACGATGTTGTCGTCGGCGTCGACCGTGCAGCCCTTGAGCAGGGACGAATCCAACCCGTCCGGGTGGGATGAGGCGTAGTTGCTGACCACACCGGCGAGCAGCAGGGCGACCAACAGGCCACCGGCCAGGAAGGCCCACGAGCGATTCTTCATCGAACACCTCCGGCGACCGGGACAGCGGGGGTGGCGGGCGCGCGCAGGGAGCGCAGCGCGTACACCAGGTCGGGTCGCACCTTGGCGACGGTGAGCACGGTGGTCGCGGTGATCAGGCCCTCGCCGATGCCGATCAGCAGGTGGACGCCGGCCATCGTGCCGGCCAGGCCGGTCAGGTTGTTGCCCAGGTCGGTGGTGCCGCCCAGCCAGTACTCCAGGACGAACCCCTGCGACGCGACCACCACGCTGAGCGTGGCCGCGACGAACGCGGTGACGGCCAGCCCGGCCCGTGTGCGGGGCAGCACCCGCAGCAGCACCGCGATCAGCACGTACGCCGCGGCGGTGCCGATCAGCGCCATGTTGGTGATGTTGAGGCCGAGCATCGCCACGCCGCCGTCACCGAAGATCAGTGCCTGCACGACCAGGACCACGGACACGCAGAGCGCGCCGACCCACGGGCCGACCAGCATGGCGGCGAGCGCGCCACCGAGCAGGTGGCCGCTCACGCCGGCCGTGAAGATCGGGAAGTTGAGCATCTGGACGGCGAAGATGAACGCGGCCACCAGGCCCGCCATCGGGGCCAGCCGGTCGTCCAGGTCGCGCCGGCCGCGCAGGACGCAGGCGGTGAGCGCGGCAAGAGCGAGCGCAGCGAAGATCGCCGCGACGGGACCGTCGATGATCCCGTTCGAGATGTGCATCGCCAGTGTTTCCACGCGACCTCCCACACGTCAGCGGGCCCGGCCGGGCCAGCGTGCGTCAGCCTATTTCCCAAACCTCGTTGTTGCCAGACTCTGGCAACAACGCGAGGTGATGATCACTCTGCCGGTCGGTGACGGGTGCGCCACCACCGCGCGTTGCCGGCGACGTCAGCCACCGGGCCGGCGGTATCGTCGGGCCATGACCGTGCCCGACCGTCTCTCCCCCGGTGATCCCGCGCCCGAGTTCACCCTCACCACCGACACCGGCGACCAGCTCTCGCTCGCCGGCCTGCGAGGCCGCAAGGTGGTCCTGTACGCCTACCCCGCCGCGATGACCCCCGGCTGCACCAAGCAGGCCTGCGACTTCCGCGACTCGCTCGCCTCGCTCCAGGCCGCCGGCTACGAGGTCGTCGGCATCTCCCCGGACAAGCCGGAGAAGCTGGCGAAGTTCCGCGAGCGCGACGCGATCACCTTTCCGCTGGTGTCGGACGTGGACAAGGCGGTGCTGACCGCCTACGGCGCGTACGGCGAGAAGCAGCTGTACGGCAAAACCGTCACCGGCGTGATCCGCTCGACGTTCGTGATCGACGCCGACGGCAAGATCGAGCGCGCGCTCTACAACGTCAAGGCCACCGGGCACGTCGCCAAGCTCCGCCGCGACCTCGGCCTGGACTGACCTGTCGTACCGGGCCGATACGTTCTGTCAGTGGTCCGATACAAATACACTCCCGAAGCGCTCGCCGCCGCGGCAGCCGCCGCACGGAACATCACCGAGGTGATGCGGCTGCTCGGCGTACACGTCAGCGGCGGCTCGCACGCACACATCAGTCGCCAGCTCAAACGCTTCAACATCGACACGTCGCATTTCACTGGCCAGGCACACAACCGAGGGGTTCGTTGGCGACGGATGTCCCCCACAGAGCTGCTGGTCGTGCTGCCGGAGGGCTCTCGCCGAATCCCCGGGATCCGCCTCAAACGCGCCCTGGCAACAATCGGTCTCCCCGAGAGCTGCGAGGTTTGCGGCACCGGGTCAACGTGGCAAGGCTGCAAGCTGACGCTGCACGTGGACCACATCAATGGCGATTTCCTCGACAACCGGCCACGCAATCTCCGACTGTTGTGCCCTAACTGTCACAGCCAGACCTCCACGTACGCTGGTCAACGACGGCCCGCCCGGATCGAGCCTGGGGTGGTCTACGATCCTGATGCGGTTACTCCGACCGGCTTCCGGATAGGTAGGCGACTGCCTCGGCAACGCGAGTGGCCGTGGACGTTGGTGGAGTACAGCATCAAGGGGCCGTAGCCCAACGGCAGGAGGCATGCGGTTTAGGTCCGCACCAGTGCGGGTTCGAATCCCGTCGGCCCCACTTATCGTCGGCCTGACCAGGCAACGCGGCTCGACGAGCGACGTTGTCGGGCGCGTCACTGTCGCGGGTCGCGGGCCTGGTCGCTGAGTCAGGATGGCGAGCGTGAGTCTGCGCTTCGTCCTCGACCCCGATCTGACCCCACAGCTGCGCGCCGAGATCGTCGACCTCTGGGCGGATGTCAGCAACGCTGGCGGCGCGGTCGGGTTCGTCCCGCCGGTGACCGCCGCCGACGTCCAGGCCACCGCCGACCCGACCTTCGCCGGCATTGCCGACGGACCGGATCGGCTGCTGGTCGGATACTCCGGCGACCGGCTGGTGGCCATGCTGATCTTCGGTGACAACCGTTTCCCGCTCAAGGCTCACTGGTGCGTGCTGAAGCGGGTGATGGTCCATCCGGACACCCAGGGCGCCGGCTACGGCTCGGCGCTGATGACCGAGGCCGCCCGGCTGGGCAGGGAGTTCGGCCACGAGGCGCTGCACGTCACGCTGCGCGACGGGTTGGGGTTGGACAAGTTCTACGGCCGCCTCGGGTATCGGGAGATCGGCCGCCTGCCGGGCGCGTTGCGGTTGGCGGCCGACGACGACCGGGACGAGATCCTGATGTGGCTCGACCTGACGCCTGTCGACTGAGCGGTCAGGCTGCGCACCAACGGGCGTTCGCCGCGGCCGGGCTGGTGGCCGGTGGGTCGGTGGCCGCGGCGCTCGCCCTCGCCACCTCGACCGGACGACGGGCCGGCGTCGGCGTACCGGTGGGCCGGTTGCCCGGCGGCCGGGTCGTCGCGGATTGGCGCGGGGTGGCCGCGACGGCGCCGCGCGCGTACATCCGGACCGCGCTGTTCTGTACCTGCCCGGGTGCCATGCGGATGCCGTCCACGGTGGCCCGGTTTCCGTACACGTCGCTGACGCGGACGCTGAACGGGCCGGGCCCGGCGCCGGAGGCAAGCAGCCAGTAGTTGTACTCCTGCCGGGCGGCCGACCGCCACGGACCGCTGTCACCCTGCCGCACCTCGACGGAACGCAACGGGTTGCCGTGGTTACCGACGCGGACGGCGAACCACCACTGCGACGCGCCCTCCTTGATGCGGAAGGTGAGTGGTCCGGGCAGCGGCGGGTTGACCACCGCCCGGTAGGTCACGGCGACGAGACCCTGGACCGGGTCGGCGATCCGGGCGAATGCCTCGCGGGACAGGTCGAGATGCCCGGGCGCGCACTCTGGACACCGATCCATGATCAGCACTCGGACCGTGCCCTTCGGACCGGTCACGTCGAGAAATCCACCGCAGGCGGCACCTGCGGAGTATTCCGTCGGGCCGAGCGCGACGTAGAGCCGGTTGGCTGGGGCAGCGGGATTCGAGCAGTTGCCGCCGGCGCCGTTCGAGTCGTAGAAGCTCGCCTTGCCGCTGTGCGTGGCGTTACCGGTGGGCGGCGCGGCTGCGAGCGTCCGACCGGCGGCGCAGGCCGGGGCGGAGCCGGACCGCAGGGTCAGGGTGACCCCGAGTGCGGCCGCGAGAACGGTGACGCCGGTGGCGACCAACCAGGGCATCGGCCTGGACGACGATGCGGGCCGGGCCTCGGGAGCATGGTCCAGGTCGATGTCGATGTCGATGTCGACAACGCTTCCGTCCGTCACGACGGCGATGCTGCCGGACCCGGGCGCGGGCGGACAAGCCGGCTAAGCCAAAGCTAAGACAACATCGACGGACGGTGATCGGCGCGTACCGATCGCCGGTCGACGACCCCGGTCAGGGCGCGGTGCTGATCGGCGCACCCACCGCCAGTTGGCCGCTGTCGAGCGGCACCAGGTGCAGTCCGAAGAGGAGTTTCTGCTTGACGTTGCGGTGTCGTCCGAGGGTGCGCAGTGGTTCCTTGGCGCGTACCCCGGTCTCCTGGTCCGTCGTGGTCACCACGCAGCGGTCACACGGCCCGGCGGCGCGGAACCGCAGGTCGCCGATGCGCAGCGACCGGCCGACCCAGTCGTCCTCGGCCCAGGCCGGCGCCCCTTCGACCACCAGGTTGGGTCGGAACCGGGTCATCGGCACCGGCTCCTCCCCCGCCTCGGCCAGCCAGTCGTTGAGGACGTCGAGGGAGGCGGCGTTCGCCAGCAGCAGCGGGTAGGCGTCGGCGAAGCTGACCTGGTCGCCGGTGTCGTGTTCGCGGGCCTCGGCGGCCAGGTGGCGGGTCGGCTGGGCCAACCAGACCAGTCGGACCGGTCGGCCGAGCAGCGCGCCGAGCCAGTCGTCGGCCGCCGGACCGGCCGGCAGAGCCGGGACCGGGAACGTGCGACTACGGAAGGTACGCACCCCGACCGGCTCACCGTCGGTCGGCTCGGGCACGTCGAGGTCGGGCTGCCCGTCGGCGCGCAGCGACAGGCCCCCAGGGCGCACGCTGGCACGCAGACCGACCAGCCGGGTGGTTTCCCGCTGGGTGACGCCGACGCCGTCGGCGTCCACGACCATCCAGCGTCGGTCCCCCGCCAGGCCCCACGGCTGCACGAACGCGCCGTCGTGGTCGACCCGGTGACAACCCTTGACCGGGTACGTGTGAATCGAGGTCAGCCGCACCCGGTCACCATGCCACGCCGATCCCGTCGCCCGGGTACCAGTGGTTGGCGGGACTCTCCCGGTAGGCGAGGAACCGCCGGTCGGTGCGCTCGGCGAGCACGTTGGTGCTGGTGACGTTGTCGGTGAGCAGGGTCGCCCCGGGGGCGAGCTTCGACTCGACGGCGTCGAACTCGCGCTTCTCGTGGGTGCGGCTGTGGTCGCTGTCGTTCAGAAACAGGTCGACGTGGCGTTCCAGTGCGCCGATCGAGGCGATCGAGTCGCCGATCGCCAGGTCGACGAGGCCCCGACGCGCGGCCGGGGCGGTCGCCTGCTCGATGTGTCGCCGCAGCGTCTGGTCGGACTCGACCTCGTCGAGCCAGCCACGGACCTGCCGCACCGGCCCGTCGCAGACCACGCTGACGAACCAGGCCAGGTGGTGGCGGCTGAGTGTGGTCAGCTCGTACGTGTAGTTGTGATGTTCGCGGGAGGTGACCAGCCAACGGGCCGAGATGCGCAGCACCTTGGCGTCGTGGCGGGCCACCCGGGCGAGCCGCTTGGGGAACGCGGCGACGGGGGGCGAGTCGAGTGCGGGCGATGGCTCGGCGGAGCTGTGTAGCGTCCACCGATGCTTCACAGCAGGTTCAGGCCACCGTTCGTAGGAAAAGTCTTTCGGTCAGGATGTTGCACCGTTTGGCCCGGATGGGGGTACATGGCTGTAACCCGCAATCAGTAGCATCGCGGCATGCAGTATCGCCAGGAGTACGCGGAGCCCGAGACCCAGTTTATTGACGCGCAGCCACCACCTGAGCCGACTGAGGCGACGCGTCCGCGGCGTCGCCGGTGGCGGAAGATCGCGCTGATCACCTTCGTGGTCTTTGCGTTGCTCGGTGGTGGTGGCATGGTCGCCGGAGGCCTGTACTTCCGTTCGATCAACTCGGGAATCGAACGCGTCGACGCGTTCGAGGGTGTCCCGGAGGCCGACCGCCCACAGGTGGTCGAGGACGCCAAGGGTGCCATGAACATCATGATCCTCGGCAGCGACTCACGCGATCCGGAGAATGAGTCCGGCTCCCGGACCGACACCATCATCCTGGCCCACCTTCCGAAGGACCGGCAGAGCGCACAGCTCATCTCGATCCCCCGGGACAGCTGGATCAGCGTGCCGAAGTCGCCACAGGGGCGGGGCGGGCGGGACGCCAAGATCAACGCGGCGTTCGCCTGGGGTGGCGTTCCGCTCATGGTGCAGACCCTGGAGAAGTTCACCGGCGTCCGCATCGACCACGTGGCGATCGTTGACTTCGCGGGTTTCAAGGAGATCGTGGACGCGCTCGGTGGCATCGACATCACCGTGGACAAGGGCTTCACGTCGAAGCACTCGTTGAACCCGGACGGCCGACGGGAGTTCGTCGCGGGCCGGCAGACCATGGACGGAGCGGCCTCGCTGGACTACGCCCGCGAGCGGTACGCGTTCGCCGAGGGCGACTTCACCCGGATCAAGCACCAGCAGCAGGTCATCAAGGCGATCCTGGACAAGGCCGCTTCCGGGGGCACGCTGGCCAGCCCCACCAAGTTGAACTCATTCGTCCGGGCCACCGCCGACGCCGTCGCGGTGGACGAGTCGATGTCCCTGGTCGACCTGGCAATGCAGCTGCGGCACCTGCGCAGCGGCCAGCTCGCCTTCCTCACCTGCCCCACGGGCGGCACCGGCCGGGTTGGCACCGAGAGCGTCGTTTTCGTTGACAAGCCGAAGGCCGAGCGTGTGTTCGACGCGGTGCGTCGCGACTCGGTGGAGGAAATTGCCGCCGCAGCAAAGTAGACGACCAGATTCGCCCTTTCGTCTATGGCGGCGGTTCTGACCTGGTCATATCCTTCCTTCGCCCTTCGGCTCGATAGTGCCCAGCGCGAAGGACCAACGGGGAAGGTTGACCATGTCAGGTCATTCAACGACGAGTCGTCCCGGCACACCCACGCCATGGACGGGCGAACAACCCGGCTCGGTCGAGCCGGCGACGACACCCAAGACCGCACCGGTGCCCCGGCCCGGTCTGGAAACGACCGCGGTCCTGCCGTACGCGGCAACCCGGACGTCATCGCGGACGCGCTTGCTACGGGCCTGGATGATGACGGTTCCGATCGACATCGTGGCGCTGCTATTTCCTTTGCTGATATCGCAGGACTATTGGCGCGGCACCCTCGTCAACGCCGGGCTCACCATGGCCATCTTCGCGGCCGGCGGGCTCTACCAGGCCCGCCGGCACGTGAGCATCCTCGATGAGCTGCCGAGCATCGTCGGGCGCCTACTGGCGTCCGCCGCAGTGGTGGCCATCATCGCTGCGGAGCGTCACTCCTCGGTTGAGTATGTCGGCGGTTTCATGCGGGGCGTCGCCATCTCCGCCGGCCTGGTGATCGTTGGTCGGGCGCTCAGCCGGGCACTCACCATCCTGGTGCGCAAGCGTCGTTGGGTGGAGCACAACGCCATCATCATCGGCAGCGGCCCGGTCGCCTTGGAGCTGGCCCGGTTGCTGCGTCGTTACCCGCGGTACGGCCTGCGTTTCGTGGGCTGCGTCGACGTGACGGCACAGCAGGATTCGGCTGTACTTCCGCTGCTCGGCAGCCTCAACGAGCTGGAGAAGCTGGTCCGGGTGCTGAAGTGTGAGGTGCTGGTCATCGCCGACCCGGACTGCCGGGAGTCGGAACTGATGGACACTCTCCTGCTGCCCCACAGCTCGCGTTGCGACCTGTGGGAGGTGCCGCGCTTGTGGGGTTCCCGCTCGCAGGGCGGGTATCCCGACCACATCGGGGCGATCCCGATCGTGAAGGTCGGTGACATCTCGCTCTCCGGTCCGCGTTGGGCGATCAAGCGGGCTTCCGACGTGGCGTTCTCCGGCCTGGCCCTGTTCCTGCTGAGCCCGGTGCTGCTGCTGTGTGCGCTTGCGACGTTCATCGACGGGGGTCGCGGGATTTTCTTCTACCAGGAGCGGATCGGCCGGTTCGGGAAGCCGTTCAACGTCGTCAAGTTCCGATCGATGCGCCCGGTCGACGAGACCGAGTCGCAGACGAACTGGTCGATCGCGAACGACCGACGGGTCGGCCCGATCGGCCGGTTCATGCGCCGCACGTCCCTGGACGAGCTTCCCCAACTGTGGAACATTCTGCGCGGCGACATGAGCGTCGTCGGGCCGCGGCCGGAGCGGCCGTACTTCGTGGAGAAGTTCTCCGCGGAGTACCCGAACTACGCGATGCGGCACCGCGTCCCCGTGGGGTTGACCGGGCTCGCCCAGGTCAGTGGTCTGCGTGGTGACACGCCGATCTCCGACCGGGCGCGGTTCGACAACTACTACATCGAGAACTGGTCGCTCTGGCTCGACATCAAGGTCGTCCTGCGTACCATCTCAGAGGTTTTCCGCGGCGGAGGCCGTTGATCGCACGAAGCGGGTGACCAGAGGTCGGCCACCGTCGGCAGTAACTCAACTGCCGACCGTGGCCGTCCTCTTCATCACCTCGTTGATCGCCGCCGACCAGTGCTCCGCGAAGCGTTCGAGGCTGTTCTCCGCCCGCACGAACGCGGTGACATCCGAGACGGCCTGTGCGCCGGATGGAAGCAGCGTGAGCGCACGGGTGAACTCGTCCAGGTCCCCGGCGGTTGCCGTCAGATCGCGGTAGCCCGGCACCTTGTCGATGAGGGTTCGAACGTAACCCACCCGCGTGGCCAGGACCGCGGTACCGGTCGCCATCGCCTCCAGGATGGCGAGTGAGCACGCCTCGTAGTCGCTTGGTGCGAGCACACAGTCGACAGCCTGGATCCAGGTGCGCAGCTCCGCTGGAGACAGCACACCCAGGCTGGTCGCGCCGTCAACGGTGCCCACGCCGGCGGTCAACAGGCGGTAGCCAGCCCGGGACGCGGCAGCGACCGCAATGTCAGGTCGCTTGCGTGCCTCGGCGCGTCCGATGAAGAGGGCGAGCCGTTCGTCCGGCGAGACCCCCAATTGGCCGCGTGCGGTGTCGCGGTCGCCGATACCGAACGTCGTGGTGTCGATCCCGTTCGGAATCACCCGGTGGACCCGGAACCGGTACCACTGCTCCACCTCTTCGGCGGTCGGCTGCGACACGGCGACCCGGTAGGCGTTGGCACCCGCCCAGATCTCCTTCGCCGCGCCCTTGACCAGGAACTGCGTTCGCCACTGGATGGAGTACGCGTTGGTCCTGGTCCCCAGCCGGACGTGATCCACCCAGCATCCGTGGTAGACGTGGATCCGCGGTGCCGACGTCCGGCGGCTGACCATGCCATTCGTGATGACCAGATCGTGGGCGACCGAGTCCAGATCAGCGGCGCCGACAACCTCCGCCGTACCTCCGAGCCGCCCGATCACGTCGCTGAGGGTGTGGCAGAAGCGTTCCACGCCCCCCGAACTGCTCGTCGGATCGGGGCTGACGACCGCGACCCTCATCATCGTGCCCACCGGGTGAGGCGCCGGCCGGCGGCACGGGCCAGGGGCTTGGTCCGTCGGCTGATCAACGACAACTGTTCATGGCCCGAGCCACGGATCAGACCCTGCTCACGGAGCCAGGCACCGTGCTTACGGAGGAAGTACCAGTTGTTGCGGACCACGAAGTACTCGTAGCGGGCCTTGGACGCGCGGTCGATGCCGCCACCGGCGCGGGAGCGCATGTAGGTGTAGCCGCGGTCCGTCACGACCACCCGGTGCCCCGCCCGCGCTGCCGCCACAAAGAGGTCCGTCTCCTCGCGGTAGTAGTTGCCGGAGTAGAACTCGTCGTACATCGCTGCGGCGAAAACCGACCGCCGATAGAGGGCGTTGGCATGCATCCAGACGCAGTCCGTCCAGGCCGACGTGGGGAAGATGCCGGGCTGCTCGAGCTTGGGGCCACCGGGCAACCTCGGCGCTCGCGCGATGCGGTCCTCAACGTCCTCACCCTCGCCAATGTTGAACCAGGGCGCGCCAACCACGTCGGCACCCGCCTCGTTGGCGACCTGAACAAGCTCGGCGATGAGATTGGTGCTAGGCACGTCGTCGTCGTCAATCACGAACACCCACTCCGACGTGGCGGCGCGGATTCCGATGTTCTTGGCCTTAGGCGGGCCGACGTTGCGCTCGTTGACGATGACACGGAGCCGGGCGTCCTGATCGGCGAGGCTCTGCAACCGGGTCGCGGTGTCGTCCGCGCTCCCGTCGACGACGAAAACAGCCTCTCGAACGACGGGTTGAGACAGCGCCCACTGTGCTCGCGCGTAGGCGAGCTCACTCCTGTTACGGGTGGGTACGACCACGGACACCGTGGCCGCGCCCGCGGGGCTCGCCTCGTGCCCACTCATCGGTACGCCTTGCACCATGACCTCCACACCCCGCTCGACCAGGATCTGTTGCGCACTGGACCTGCTTCGGATCTCGATGTCACGAACGTGGCGCCCAGAGACCGGGACTGGACCCGATGGCCCCCGTACTGCCGTCGGTTGGGCGCTGCTGTTCCTCGCGACGGACGTTGTCCCCACGTTGCTTGCCGGTGGCCTGGCCGACGATTCCGGCGGCGGCGCCAATCAGCAACGGCCACCGACTCGTCTCGGACAGGAACGGCGCGGTCATGACACACAGTGGCGCGATCAGGCAGAAGGCCGCCGCGGCCCGGACGACGACGTCGCTGCTCCGATCACGCAGACGCCCCAGGGCCGCGATACCGGCGACCGACAGGAAGAGGAAGACGAGCACCGGTGCCGCGGCGCCGTAGCGCAGCCAGTCCTGTAGCAGCTCGTTGTGCACGTACACCCGGGTGGAGGCGCTGGCGGCAAGGCCCGGGAGCTGCGGCGACGACGGCCCCACCCCGGTCCACAGGTTCGCCCGGACATGGTCCCAGCCGACCCGCAGATCGCTTATGTGTCCGCTCGTTGACGCCGCCTGGTGCCCGGCGCTGTCCTGCTCGGCGGGGGGCTTCGGGGACGGGCGTGGCGCGGCGGCCGGCGGTGTCGGACCAGCGGGCTCTGTTGCGCCGCTCGGGATCGGATTGGTTGGACTCGACCCGCTGACCGTGGCCGGACTCGTTGGCGCGCTGCCTGCCACCCAGGCACCACCTACGGTGCCGTCATCGCCGCCGCTTGTTTCGAAGCTGCCCACACTACGCAGACCGACGTCCGCGGCAAGGCCTGGCGCGGCGAGCACAACCACCGCGACCATGAGCCCGGCGAAGGTCAACTGCTTGAGCATGAGCCTCCACCGCGCCCACGAGAGCACGAAGGCGACGACGCCGACAACGACTGCGGCGAGCCATACGCTGCGCCGGAAGCTGAACAGAATGAGCAGCGGCCCGGCGACGGCCACGACCATGTGCCGCCAGTCCCAGCGCCATCCACGGTCGCCGAGCATTCCGCCGAATGCGGCGACCGCGATGGCGGGCAGCGCCGAGTCGTAGTAGACGAAGTAGTCGCTGAGCCGGTCGTCGGCGACCTCGCCCAGTCGAATCGCGACAGCGGCACCGACCAACAGGGCGGCTAAGCCAGCGCCAATCATGACCGCGAAGCTCCGCCGGTCGTCCCGTAGCATCCGCAGGCTCAGCCCGAGGACGAGACCCATGACGAGTAGGACGAAGGGTCGGGCGTTCTGGTTGACGGCCGAGAAGACCGACTGTCCGTGGACCAGCCCACTGCCAGCGGCCAGGGCGACGAGGGCGCTGGCGAGGCCGAGCAGGACACTCCCAGTCGACCGGAGGCGGAGGTGCCTCGGCGGCCAACATTGGGCGGCAGCCGCGAGGACCGCCGTCACCGCGAGCGGCAGCACAGCGGGAATCTTTCCCGCGAGAAACAGTTGATGACCGAACGTCGTCAGGGCCCCGAAGCGCCCGTTCGGTCCGATCTCCTGGGCGAGCACCGCCACGAGGACGATGCCCACCAGTGGGAGGCGGAGAACGAGCAACGGCAGCGTCGCTGCGAATACGACCCCGACGGCTGACGGCACGGCCCAGAGGATGTACGCGACAGAGAATGCCGCCCCTGCGAGGGACGCCCAGCCGAGCGGCCGACGGATGGTGACAGCGAGCGGACCGACGGCCCGCGACAGCCATCCTGCTGCGGTTGATCGAACGGCTGTGCCCTCGCGCCCTGCCCTGGCGTCGGGTCGATCGACGGGCTGGCGGGACGGATCAATGTCAGCGGCCCCGGTGCCCGGTTCAGCCGCCGTTCCTCTGGAACCCATCGCCGCCTTCGCCATGAAACCCGCTGAGAACAACGCCGAACCGATTGCCAGGGCAGTCGCCGGACGGCCCAGCGGGGCGATCCTGCGACCAGAGCGGTTGTGCATTGCCGTAGGTCGAAATTGACGGCCCACCGACCGTCGCGGCACACAGTATCAGGCAACACGCCGGCCGACGCCAGCGGAAGTTTCTCCCAGGCGAACCGCTGGCCGGGCATTTTCAGTAGTATGCCGACGGCTGTGCGTACCCGTCTCCTACCGGGTGCGCTGCCCCGGCGTCCTGACGAGGTCGCCGATCACCCTCGGAGCCGCAAATGATCACCCGCCGCAGCCTCCTCGTCGGCACCGGCTGTTTGGCCCTGGCCAGTGACGCGCCGCGGCCGAGACGCTTCGTGCTACCCACGCCATCCGGAGGCGACGACACCACGGCGCTCAATACAACGCTCCGTATCGGCGCTGGTGGTCTCATCCATGCCCCCGAGGGCGCCCAGTACCGGGTCAGTGCCCCACTCGTGGTCTACAGCGACACCACTCTCGTCATGGCCGACAGCACCGTCACCCTGGTGCCAGGTAGCGGCTGCAACCTGCTCACCAACATGGCGGTCGCGGGCGGCGGCCGGGATCGCAACATCCGAGTAACCGGTGGCACCTGGATTCGCGCCGACCTGGCCGGCGGCATCGGTCCAGCTCTACACACGCTGTGCTTCCGGCGGGTCGACAACCTCTTGCTTGAAGGGCTCGCGGTGAAGACCTTCGGTGACAAGTATGCGATTTCCCTCGGTGACGTCACCGACGCCACCGTCAACAGGATCTCCTTCGCTGTGCAGTCCGACGGCGTGCACATCCAAGGGCCGGCCGTGCGAACCAGGGTCACCACGCTGCGAGGGTCGACCGGCGACGACACGGTCGCCATCACACCCCGCGACTGGCAGGCGTACGACGATGTCTCAGGGCCGGTCATCGACACCCACATTGAGGACATCGACGTGACTTCCGCCGCAGCCTTGGTCAAGGTTCTCGGTGGATCGCCGGAAACCGCCGCGCTCCGCACCACCGTCCGCGGTGTCGCCGGAAGTGCCCGCAACAACGTCCTCTGGGTCGGCGATGACACGGCTGAGTGGCGCACGACCGGCGGTCAGATCGACGAACTGACCGTGGAACGGGTCACTGCCGCCACGGTGCCCGGCCGGCACGTTCTCTACCTCAACGGCTCGAACGTCGGCCGCGTCCAGATCCGGGAGCTGACCTTCGCCGACCCGGGCGCGGACGGGGCGCTCGTGCGGATCGCGTCCCGTACCGCCGCGGCCGTCGCGGAGCTTAGCGTCGAACGCGTCGACGTCGCGCAGCTCGGCGCTGGGCCCGTCGTGGGCGTCGACCAGACCGCACGGGTTGAACGACTGCGGGTGGACCGACTGACCGTCACCGCCGCGGCCGCCGGCGCCTCATTGGTGCGGATCGCCGGGACTGTGAATGACCTCGCCGTGCGGGCGGTCACCGCCGCTGTCCCCGGCGACAGCTACCTCCTGGAGCTGCCGCAGTGGGCCAAGGACGCCGCCGTACGTCAGGCGAGTGTGTCGGACACGGGCGTCGCCGGCCGTGGTGGTGGCCTGGTCGCCGCCACCGCCGCGACTCACACCCTGCCGCAGTTGGCCCTGACCAACATACGGACGGCCGGGAAGCCCTGGCTCGTCAATCTGAACACTCACACCGACCTGCGCTTGTCGGATGTCACCATCGAAGACACCACCGGTGGGGTGTTGAAGGTCCACAGCTCGGGCGCGGCAGTCGTCCGAGGCGACACACTACGGACCGCCCCCGGCTCGCCCGGAGTGGCCGTGTCCTCCGGCGGTTCGGTGACCTCGTACGCGCGGGACCTGGCCGTCGACGTCAGCCGGCTCGTACGCGCCGAGGGCAGCACCGCCACGAACACCAACGGCCGGCTGTCCTGTGGGACAGGGCCGGTGGTGTGTTCCCGACTGACCTGGCAGAACCTCCGGACCGGCGCCACCTACTGAGCAGGTGACGCCGACCGCGTCTCAGAGGGCCTTGCGGGACAGCACACGCTTGAGATCCGCAGGGGTGAGCGCACGGGCCAGCAACACCGCTCCGCCGAACATCGCACCGGCCAACGCCGCCTCGACGGGCCAGGGAAGCCGGACCAGCCACAGTACGAGGATCGTGACCGCACCGACGACGAAGACACTCGCCATCTGGCGCACCGGAAGCCTTGACGCCATCGCCCGAGCGGCGAGAAGACAGGTCGCGACGCCGATGACCAGTTCCGTTCCTGCGGCGACCGCTGCGGCACCTGTGGCTCCCCACTGGGCACATGCCCAGAACTGGGCAGCGAGGTTGACGACCGCCACCGAGACGGTCAGGACAGCGATCGGCCGCACGAGGCCCAGCGCGGAGCAGATCGTCGTGCCAACATAACCCAGGGTGACGCCGATGAAGGCCACGGCCAGCAGGATCAGCGGCGCGACCGCCGGACCGAACTCGTCGCCATACAGGTAGGCGACAAGAGCGGGGGCAAGCGCGATCAGCATGACCGCCGTACCCACGCCGATCACTGCCCCGGTACGTGTCGCCAGGCTGAAGATCAGGGTCCGGCGATGTGGGTCCATTGACATGCTGTTGGCGACGATCGGTAGCAGCGGGGCCACCAGCATGGCCGGGCCGAGCTGGGCGACGTCCAGGAACTTGTACGCGGCCGAGTAGTAGCCGACCTCGGCAGCTCCTTGGAGATGGAACAGGATGACCGAACCGAGGCGGTAGTAGGCCATGACGGCCAGCGCGCTGATCGCGAGCGGCCAGCTCATCGCGAAGATCCGACCCGCTTCCGCCCACGAGGGCCGACCGAGTGGTACGAGCCGCCGGTTGATCGCCACGCCGACGCAGGTCTGCAACACGACGACGGCGACGAAGAACCAGGCGAGCAGGACGACGTCGCCGCCGATACCCGCGATGACGACTACCGCGACCAGCCAGAGAACCCCCTGCACGAGCGCGAGGATGGCCGAGACTTCGGGCCGGAAACGTGCCATCGCCCCGGCGGTGAGGATGGACGCCGCAGACAGCGGCGTCGCGATGGCGACGACGCTGACGACGGCACTCGAATCGCCGAACAACCCCTGTGCGGCGCAGATCAGCAGGGCCACCGTCGCGGCGAACGCCACCGACGTGCGGATGACCAGGCCGGTGCTCAGAATGCGGCCGGCCGCCGCCTTCTCCCGTGCGATCCGGGAGCTCACGGTGATCGTGGTGCCCATGTCGGCGACCTGCGCCGCCGCCGTGCCGAGGGTGAGCGCCAGGGCGAAGACCCCGTACCCCTCCGGGTTGAGGTAGCGGGCCAGCACGGAGGTGGTCGCCATGCCCACAACCATGCCCAGCAGCCTAAGCCCGAGGGAGATCGCCGTGGCCGTGCTCAGGCCACGGGCCGACCGGGCGCCGCCGGTCGGACCGCCGGGCTCGTCGATCGTCCCGGCGTCCGCCGGAAGGGTGCCGACCATCGCAGCATCGCGGTCGCCCGGCCCAGTTGTCATTCGGTCGGTCGCGGTCATGTAAGGCACTCCCCAAAGATTTGCTCGTACGCGTCCAGCCAGGTCTCGCGGCCGTGGCGCTGCTCGACGTACGACTGCCCGCTGCCCCGCAGTTCCAGCAGCCCTTCTGCTGCCCCGGGAGTCAACTCTGATGGACCACCGATCACGAGACCTCCACAGCCTGGCACCAGCTCGGTGCCGGGGTCGCCGTGGAACGCAACGACGGGCAGGCCGGCGGCGGCGGCCTCTAGGACACAGGTCGGCGTGCCGTCGGTCTCCGCCCCGCAGTAGAGGTAGAAGTCGCTGGCCGCGAGGAGCTCCGGCACGTCCTCGCGATGGCCGGTGAAGTGCACGTCGGCGCTGCCGGCACTCAGCCGTTCGAGCCGCTCGCGGTCCGGTCCGTCTCCCACGACGACAAGCGCGCTCTCACTGGCGAGCGCCGCCGCGATCGCCCGGTCGTGACGCTTGGCCCCGTGCAGGCGCGACGCGAGGACGGCGACCCGGCGATCCTGGAAATGGGGCGGCAGCAGCCGCTCGCGCAGGGCCGCCCGCGCCTCGGCCGGTGGAGCGGCGAAGCGCCGCGTGTCGATCGAGTTCGGAACAACGACGAGCTTGTCCCGGCCGATCACCGGTTCGAGGTCGCGTGCGACGGCCTCGCCGACGCAGACCACCCGGGAAACATGCTCCGCAGCGCGCGCGTAGCCCGCGAGGAGTAGGCGTCCTGCCGGCCCGCCCATCCATCGTCCGTGTTCGGTCCAGATCACTGGCGCCCGACGGGACAGGGGTGCGGTCAGGGCGATCTGCTCTCGCTTGAACTGGAGATAGTAGATGGAGGCGTCGGCGACGACCTGCGTCCGGTGCCGCTCCAGGGGAACCCTCAGGAGCCCCGCCGCCATCGTCTTGCGCGACCACTTCGGCCCGAGCCCGATCTCCCGCCGGTCGAGGCCGTGCTCCTCCCAACCCGGGCACTGGCCGTACAACATGACCTCGTGGCCACGTGCGCGCATACCCTGCCCGAGCGCGACGGTGTGTGCTTCCGCGCCACCGGCGGTGTCGGAGACGGAAATCATCGCAACGGTCAGCGTGGACAAGGTCGTCCTCTTCTCAGCCGACACGAGTCCGGCCATCGGTCCGGCTCTGCTGAGCGGCGTTGTACTCGTGGAGGTAGCGCCCGGCGGCGTCTGCAGTGTCGAGCGGCTGCGCCCCAGTGTCGTACGCGGCGACGATGGCGTCCCGTACCGCCTCGACGCTGGTGTCACGCGCGACGGCGGTGGCAAGTTCGCCCAGCCCACCGCACGGCACCACCGCCGTCGGCACACCCAGCCGGGCTGCCACCGCGAGGACACCGGACTGGCTGGCGATCTGATAGGGCGCGACGACGACGTCGGCGGCGGCGACCAGCGCGGTGAAATCGTCGACGTCCAGGTAGCGGTAGTCGGTCATCACCGCGGCCCCGGTCTGCGCGACCAGCGCGTCCACCTGCGTGCCCGGTCCCAGGTCCTCGCCGACCACCGCTCCCCGCCAGCCGGGGAGGCCCGCCAGGGCCTGGACGAACAACCCCGGATTCTTGTCGGCACGGACCTGACCAGGCAGCAGGGCGAGCCGGCCACCATCCGGGTTGAGTTCGGCCCGCCAGCGTCGGACCCGCGCCGGGTCGGCGGGTGGCGTCCACTGCACCAGGGGAACCTGCGCGACGTTCGCCACCCCCCGGTCGAGCAGCAGCCGCCGGTCGGCGTCCGAGTAGACGAGGACCCGATCGGAGCCCTCGAGCGCGCTGCGCAGTGCGCGGCCACCCCCTGGGGCGTTCGACCGAACGAAGGTGTTGTGCGGGCTGGTGACGACGGTCGCGGCGCGACGCCGGGCCACCGACACCAGTTCCGGGGTCAGCGCGAACATGCCCTGGATGTGGACGACGTCGTTCGAGTCGATCGCGCGGTGGAGGTGCGGCAGCGTCCGGACGACGTAACGGGCCGACGTCCGAGCCTGCCGGACCACCCGGTTGGAAGAGGCGCGGTGCCAGCTGACGCACCGGCACAGGCGGACCGTGGCAGGTGCCGCGTCGCAGTCGTCGGCGGTGTGGACGACCACGTCCACACCGAGCGTCACCAGGCCGGCGGCCACCTCGACGGTGTGGTTGAAGACACCACCCCGACCACCGGACTCGATGAGGTGGACACGCCGGATCACAGGGCCGCCTTTCGGGTGACGAGGGCCGCGATGGAGTCAACCACCTCGGCGACCGTTCGGGACCAGCCGAGCGCCTCACAGCGTCGCCACCCGGTCAGCTCCCGCGCGTGCCGGGTGGGCAGGTCACGCACCGCGTCGACGACCGCCATCGCGAAGGAATGCGGATCGTCCGCCGACCAGTAGGCGTCGGCGTCCCGCAGGGCGTCCGGTAGGCCCTGGGCAGCGAACGGGCTCATCACGACTGAACGCCCACGCGACATCGACTCGGTCAGCTTGAGTTGTGAACCGCCGCCGGTGGTGGCGGGCGCGACGGTCACCGCCGCACCGGCGTACGCCTCCGCCACGTCGTCGAGGGTGCCGAGGATGGTGACCCCCGGAATGCCGGCCAACTCCTCGGCCAATGCCTCGCTCCGCCGGCCGGCGACCACCAGGCGGGTCTCGGGGGATTCGGCGTGCACAAGGGGCCAGACGTCCCGCACCAGCGTCCGCAGCGCCAGCACGTTCGGCTCGTAGTCGTACGACGCCAAGGCGAGCACGTACCCGTCGGCCGGCGACGGATCATACGGCCAGATGTCGACGCCGTTGGGGGCCAGGATGACCTGCCGGGCCCACTTGCTCAGGACGTCCAGGTCCGACTGCGCGAGCGCGACACAGATTTCGGCATGAGCCGCGACCCTGGGCTCCCAGAAGCCGGCCTTGGCCGCCTCGGCGCGGCGGGCCATCCGTTGCCAGCCCTGAGCCGAGGTCACCAGGGTCTGTAGACGTTGACTCTCGATGTTGGCGAACTCGACGATCTGTGGCACCCGACGGGACTGCGGGGGTGCCCACGCTGCCAGGTAGGAGTGTGACCAGTACACCGCGTCGGGCTGGAAGTCGGCGCAGAGCGCGTCCAGGGATTCGGCGATGGGCACCATGTAGTGGCCGCCCAGGTGGGGTCGACCGGAGGCTCGGGTGCGGACCGTCGAGGGCGGTGACCAGGGCAGCGGACGGGTCTCGACCGGCGGATCCACCTGGCGGTTGCCATGATCGGGGAACGTGACCAGCACCTCGACATGCTTGCTCAGCGCCTCTGCAACCCGGGCGGTCCGGATCCGCCCTCCATGCTGAGCCGGCCAGGGCGGCTCGACGCTGACGACCAGGACCCGGCTCATACCCGCACCACCCGATTCCCCGTGTGCGACCGCGCAGCGGCCGCTGATCGATGCCCCATTGCCCGCTAACGTCCCCGGGCCAGTTCGGTTTGCAGGAGCTCCCGCAGCACCGCGCCGCGGCCCTCCCAGCCGTGCTCCGCAGCACTCGTCATCCGATCGGTCACGACGGTGTCGGAGACCGGTTGAAGCAGCTCCACCACGCGGTGGGCGAAGTCGTCCACCGCGGCCATCGTCACGTGGGGGTTCGTGCGCGCCAACTCCGTCACCGACGGAAGCCCGGTGCTCACGACGGACAGCCCCGAGGACAGGTACTCGAAACACTTCAGTGGGCTGACACCCCGGGTGTAGTCATTGATCGAGTACGGGATGAGCCCCACTGCGCACGTACCCGCCACCTCGGCAAGCTGAGCGGGCGTGAGGACGCCGAGGTGGCGGGCCCCGAGTTCCTCGAGGCGCCGCAGCTCCGCGTCGAAGCTGCCACCACCGGCTGCGAGTGGACCCGCCAGCAGCAGCTCGCCACGACCACGAACTGCGGTAGCGACAGCTTCGAGGATCCGCATGTCTAGCTTGTGAACGGTGAGATTGCCCGAGAACAGGACGGCGGGACGGCGCTCGGCCGCCGGGCGACTGGCCGCCGTGAAGACCGAAACGTCCGCCACGTTCTGCAGCAGCTCGACCCGGGGGAACCCGGCGGTGACGAGGTGCTCGTGCACCGCCTGACTGGTGGCGATAGCAACGGAGGTACGCGACGACAGCGTCTTCTCCCCGCGGCCTACAGCGACACCGTCCACGCCAGGGAACGTCGCCAGTAGGTCGACGCAGTGGTAGATGACTACGTCCGCCGTGGCTTCCAGCCCGTACGTGACCGGAGTGAACGTCCACAGGACGCGCGGGTGAGGGCTGCGGAGCCAGGCGCTGGTGGCACGCCGGAGCAGTGCCCGGTTGAGCGGCAGCGTCGGAGCGCGATGCACCGGGAGCACGAGGGGTGACACGATCTCTGCGTTGACCGGGCGAGGCCGGTGCGCGGGCGTCTCCGCCTGCTCGCGCATGGCCCGTTTGACTCTGCTGGCCATCCGGACCACATCGTCACGACGGAGTTTGGGTCGACGCAGGCCCAACGATTCTACGAACGTCACGTTCGCGCTGCGTGCGAGCTCCCGTGCGACGTAGTGCTGGTTGGTCGCGATCGGTGAATCCCATTCGGCCGTTCCCAACATCAGCACGTTCGGCAGGGAAACCTCGCCGAATCGGGCCTGCTCCGGCACTGACGCCGTCACCATAAAGTCATCTCCAGCTCGCAGCGCACTCAGAACCGTCGAAAGATTAGGGGAGGCGGCACGGAAATCCAAGGCCGGGGTTCTCCTGCCCCCAGGGGTGTCCGGAGCGGCTACGCCTCGTCCGCCAACCAGGTGGCAATGTTCGTCTGGAAGGCTTGCGGCGTGAACCGTTGGGCGTTCGCCATCGGCCCGGACGGAGGCAGCAGCGCCGCCTGGCGGATCGGGTCCACGTACGCAGCGGGGTCGGTCTCGTTGAGAAGAAACCCGGTCTCGCCGGTGATCACAGTCTCCAGCAGCCCACCACGGGCCCAGCCCACTACGGGCGTGCCGCAGGCCTGCGCCTCCACCGGGATCATGCCGAAGTCCTCGAGCGCCGGGTAGAGCAGCGCCACGGCGCCCCAGTACAGCTCGCGGAGCCGCTCCGTGGTTGGCCGAAACTCAAACTCCACCGGCACGTCGACGCGGGCGGCCAGCCTGCGGAGGTTCTCCTCCTCCGGCCCACCGCCGGCAATCACCAGCGGCAGCCGGGCCGCAGCGGCGATCTCGATCATCAGGTCGAAGTTCTTATAGGGGATCCACCGGCCAACGCCCAGGAGATAGCGGCGGTCCTGGTTGCGCACCTCCGGTGGAGCCGCGCCGAAGTACTCCACCTCCACTGGAGGATTGATCACCCGGGCATCGCGGCCCCAGAAGCGGCGAATCCGCGCCTGGACCTCCATCGAATTTGCCGCGTAGCTATGGACGTGCCGGCTCAGCCGCTTGTCCCCGGCCTGCAGCACGGCGCGCATCGGTGCGAGCACCGCGTTCGCGCCCCGCTGGTCCAACTCGGGGCTCCAGACGTAGCGGGCAGGCGAGTGCACGTAGCTCAGATGCCGAGTCTCGTCCGGGTCGCCAATCTTGACCGTGTGCGCGAAAGCGTGGCTCGACGAGATGACGAAGTCGTACTTCTTACGGGTCAACGTACGCCAGGTCAGCGGCATCAGGGGGAGCGCGAGCGCCTTGCTGCGCCGCAATGGCGTCTTGGCCATCCAGGACTCGTGGATCTCCTGGTTGACCGTGGCGTCGTCGTCCTTCCAGAGGACGAAGCGATCCGCGTGTGGCACCACGTCGGCCATACTCAGGAAGACCTGCTCCGAACCGCCGGTCGCGCCGAACCATTCGTGGATCAGAGCGACCGACCGGTCGGCGAGAGGCCGCAGACCAGTTTCGGGTGTGGACGAAGTGAGGCTCACTGATTTTCCCTTCCAGGCAACCGGGTCACCGGTCCCGTGCGGTGCAACAAAGATTCAGGTCGAACTTGTGGTGACGGACCCGGCGGGCGTGCTCAGAAGACGGTGACATCCCGGATGTAGCTGGCGAAACGGCGCAACTGGAAGGCATCTGCCACCGGTGCGGTCATCCGGATTACCACCTGCCGGTCGATCGTCCCGGCCTCCCCGCTGCGGATGTACGCAACGACGACCAGTCCGTGCCGCTTCGTACCGTTGGCCTCGATGATCTGCTCGGCGTAGCTCGAGTGCTGGCCGCTGCGAATCCATTGCGCACCCCATGCCTCCTCGACGGCGCGCATGGCGTTCTGCCACTGCTCGTTGCACGGCGCGGGACAGCTTCGCACGACCAACTCGCCACCGATCATCTGCTCGCCCGACGCCGCGTTCCCGCAGTTGTACGAGATGAAGCCGTCGGAGCGGGCCGCTAGCGCGCACTTCCAGTCCATCGGAAGTTTGACCGGGAAGCCAACGCCCTCGAGGTTGGTCAGGGTCTGCACCTCGTCACGCTCGTTGTACTTCGGCCACTGGGTCGGCCACGCGCCGGGCTTCGGCGGCTCGATGCCAGGTGCCTGCGGCGGCGACGTGGGCAGCGCTGGCGGTCCGCTGTTGCCACCAGACGCGGTGACCGTGGGCGTGTCCTTCGCACCGGTGCCCTTCCAGATCGCCAGGCCGCCGCCCCCCGCCAGCACCACCAGGACCAACGCGGCGATCCCGATCCAGAGCCCGGTGCGCCGGGGTGGCGGCGCGGACGGGGTGATGCGGCGCACCGGCGCGGCGAACGTGTCGGCGCTCGGCCCACTCACCGGGGAGACGTGCGCGGCCGGCGGTGACGAGGTCACCGTGGCCGGCGAGATGGGCACGCCGGAGATGGGGTGCGTGGTCGCGGACACCAACTGACCGGGGGTCGGGCCGGTCTGCACGGCCCATGGCGCCTGCGGTCCACCGGAGATCGGCTGCGGTGGGGCGGACACCGGCGGGGCGGACACCGAAGGCGGGGCGGACGTCGGTGGGAGAGCCGGCGGGGCGGGGGTGTAGTCGACGCCGAGGGCCCGGAACAGCTTCTCGGCACCGGAACCCTGCTCGGCCGAGTAGGCCACCCAGGGTGTGGCGGCGGAGAAATCGGCGTACGTGTAGGGCATCGGATCGGCCGACTTGGCCAGCAGGTCGGCAGCCCCGGCGAACGCCTCACGCCAGCCTGGTGTGGCGGCCACGGCGGCGTCGAGCACCGCAACGGTGACGAAACGGCCCTGCTCGTCAATCGCGGCCCATGCCTTTCCCACCGGAGACCCGCCGAGCGCGTGGGTGTACCTGTAGGGGCCTTCCGGCTGCATGCGCACTCCTCCGTTGAACCGCCGTGCGGATAGTACCGACCGTCGGCCAACCCGGCCTGCCCCGCCCGGGGTGGCCGGCGGCGAATGAGACCGCTTGCCAGTGAAAGTTCTCATGCATAGAGTCGGCGCATGAATGACGGGACTGCCGTCGCACCCGTGGACCGCGTGATCGACCTGTTCCAAGGGGTGCGGCTCACCCCCACCCAGCGCCGGATCGCGCACTGCCTCGTGCAGCACGCCCCCACCGTGGCGTACCTGTCCGCCGCCGAGGTCGCCGAACTGGCCGGGGTCAGCCAACCGTCGGTCACCCGGTTCGCCGTCGCGCTCGGCCACGACGGCTACCCGGCGCTGCGGCGCCGACTGCGCGACCTCACCACCTCCACTTCGGACGGATCGACGGACGCCGGCAACGAACTCCAGCAGGCGGTACGCGCGGAAATCGGCAACCTGGACCGACTCGCCGCCCAGTTGGCCGACCGGGACCGGATCGCCGAGACCGGCCGCCTGCTCGCCGCCAGCCGCCCGCTGCCAGTGCTCGGCCTGCGCGCCGCCGCGCCGCTGGCCGCGTACTTCGCCTACTTCGCGGCCAAGGTGCACCCGGACGTGCGGGTGCTCGACGACGGCGGCAGCCTGCTCACCGACCGCCTGGAGCAGGCTGCCGAGGCCGGGGCGTCCGCCCTGCTCGCCTTCGTGCTCCCCCGCTACCCCCGGGAGACCCTGGACGCGCTGCGCGACGCCCGCGCCGCCGGGCTGACCGTGGTGGCGATCACCGACTCACCGGTCAGCCCCGCCACCGAGTACGCCGACGTGGTGCTGCCCGCGGCGGTCGGCGCGCAGCTCGTCTTCGACCTGCACACCGCCCCGATGACCCTGGCCATGGTGCTGTTGCAGGCGATCTGCGACGCCGCGCCGGCCGACACCCAGCGCCGGCTGGAGGCCTTCGAGGCCTCCGCGGCCCGCCGTCAGTTGTTCCGCGGATGACCGGAGGAGACCCGAGATGACCCAGCCCGTCCGTGCCGCACGGGGCAGCAAGCTCACCGCCCGTGGGTGGCAGCAGGAGGCCGCCCTGCGGATGTTGATGAACAACCTCGACCCCGAGGTGGCCGAACGCCCCGACGACCTGGTCGTCTACGGCGGCACCGGCAAGGCGGCACGGGACTGGCCGTCGTACCACGCGTTGGTCCGTACGCTGACCGACCTGCGCGAGGACGAGACGATGCTGGTGCAGTCCGGCCGCCCGGTCGGCGTGCTGCGCACCCACGAGTGGGCGCCCCGGGTGCTGCTGGCCAACTCGAACCTGGTCGGCGACTGGGCGACCTGGCCGGAGTTTCGCCGGTTGGAGCAGCTCGGGCTGACCATGTACGGGCAGATGACCGCCGGTTCGTGGATCTACATCGGCACCCAGGGCATCCTCCAGGGCACCTACGAGACGTTCGCGGCGGTGGCCGCGAAGCGGTTCGGGGGCGACCTCGCGGGCACGCTGACGTTGACCGCGGGCTGCGGTGGGATGGGCGGCGCGCAGCCGCTCGCGGTCACCATGAACGGTGGCGTCTGCCTGATCGTCGACGTGGACCGCACCCGACTCGACCGTCGGGTGCACGACCGCTACCTGGACGAGGTCGCCGACTCGCTGGACGACGCGGTGCGGCGGGTGCTCGACGCGAAGCGGGACCGGCGCGCGCTCTCCGTTGGCGTGGTCGGCAACGCCGCCGAGGTCTTCCCCGAGTTGCTGCGCCGCGGCGTCGCCGTCGACATCGTGACCGACCAGACCAGTGCCCACGACCCGCTGTCGTACCTGCCGGTGGGGGTGGAGCTGGCCGACGCCCGCGACTACGCGGCGGCAAAGCCGGCCGAGTTCACCGACCGGGCCCGCGCGTCGATGGCGACGCACGTCGAGGCGATGGTCGGTTTCGCCGACGCCGGCGCCGAGGTCTTCGACTACGGCAACTCGATCCGCGGCGAGGCGCAGCTCGCTGGCTACCAGCGTGCGTTCGACTTCCCCGGTTTCGTGCCCGCGTACATCCGGCCGCTGTTCTCCGAGGGCAGGGGCCCGTTCCGGTGGGCGGCGCTCTCCGGCGACCCGGCCGACATCGCGGCGACCGACCGGGCCATCCTGGAGCTGTTCCCGGAGAACGAGCCCCTGGCCCGGTGGATCCGGCTGGCCGGCGAGCGGGTCGCCTTCCAGGGCCTGCCGGCACGGATCTGCTGGCTCGGGTACGGCGAGCGGGACAAGGCAGGCGTGCGGTTCAACGAGATGGTCGCCTCCGGTGAGCTGTCCGCCCCGGTCGTCATCGGTCGGGACCACCTGGACGCCGGCAGCGTGGCCAGCCCGTACCGGGAGACCGAGGCAATGGCCGACGGCTCCGACGCGATCGCCGACTGGCCGCTGCTCAACGCCCTGGTCAACACGGCCAGTGGCGCCTCCTGGGTGTCCATCCACCACGGCGGCGGGGTGGGCATCGGCCGGTCGATCCACGCCGGGCAGGTCTGCGTGGCCGACGGGACCGCCCTCGCCGGGCAGAAGATCGAGCGGGTGCTCACCAACGACCCGGCGATGGGCGTGATCCGGCACGTCGACGCCGGCTACGACATCGCCCGTGACGTTGCGGCCCGCACCGGCCTCCGCACGCCGATGACCGAGGGACCCGCGTGAGCCGCATGAGCGACGACCTTCCCGGCCGGTTCCGGGCCCTGTGGGACGAGATCGCGCCGATCGGGCGGGACGCCGACAGCGGAGGCTACCTGCGGTACGCGTTGACCGAGCCGGAGATCGCGCTACGCGCCTGGTTCCGCGCGCAGGCCGAACGTCGGGGCCTGCCGGTGACCGAGGACGGCAACGGCAACCTCTTCGCCCACTGGGGTGACCCGGAGGCGTCCGGCGCGGTGCTCACCGGCAGCCACTTCGACTCGGTGCCGCACGGCGGGGCGTACGACGGGCCGCTCGGCATCGTCAGCGCGTTCCTCGCCGTGGACGAGTTGCGCGCCGCTGCTGTCACTCCCACCCGGCCGCTGGTGCTCGCCGCGTTCGTCGAGGAGGAGGGTGCGCGTTTCGGCGTACCGTGTCTGGGGTCGCGGTTGCTCACCGGCGCGCTGCCGCCGGACCGCGCGGCCGGCCTCCGCGACGCGGCCGGGGTGAGCTTCGCCGAGGCGCTCGGTGACCGGCCGGCCGGCGCCCGCCCGGAGCTGCTGGGCCGGATCGGCGCCTTCGTGGAGCTGCACGTCGAGCAGGGCCGCGCGCTCGTGGACACCGACGCGCCGGTCGCGGTGGCCAGCGCGATCTGGCCGCATGGCCGGTGGCGCTTCGACGTTGTTGGCGAGGGCAACCACGCGGGTACGACCCGGATGGCCGACCGCCGCGACCCGATGCTCACCTATGCGTTCGCGGTGCTGGCGGCGAACAAGGAGGCCCGGCTGCGCGGCGCGCACGCCACCGTGGGCCGGGTCGCCGTCGAACCGAACGCCACCAACGCGATCCCGTCGAAGGTCACCGGCTGGCTGGACGCCCGGGCGGCCGACCCGCAGACGCTGACCGGGCTGGTCGACGCGGTCTGGGGCAAGCTCGCCGAGCGGGCCCGGCGCGACGGTACGGTGGTGACGGTCACCGAGGAGTCGGCGACCCCGCTGGTCGCCTTCGACGACGGGCTGGCCGAACGGCTGGCCACGCTGCTGGACGCGCCGGTGCTGCCCACCGGTGCGGGGCACGACGCCGGGGTGCTCGCCGCGCACCTGCCCACCGCGATGCTGTTCGTGCGCAACCCGACCGGGGTGTCGCACTCCCCCGCCGAGGCGGCCACCGACGACGACTGCGCCGCCGGCGTGCGGGCGCTGGCCCGGGTGCTGGAGGAGCTGACATGCCGGTGACACCGACCCGCTGGCTCGCCGAGTACGCCTGGCTGCCCGAGCACGCCGAACCCACTCCCGACGTGCTGATCGAGGTCGAGGACGGCCGGATCACGGCGCTCACGCCGCTGCTTGCGGCCGGAGGCCCGCCCGCCGGGATCGAGGTGCTGCGGGACGCCACCCGGCTGCCCGGCCTCACCCTGCCCGGACTGTCCAACGTGCACTCGCACGCCTTCCACCGGGCGCTGCGCGGGCGTACCCACGGTGGTCGGGGTGACTTCTGGACCTGGCGGGACCAGATGTACGCCATCGCCGACCGACTGGACCCGGACACCTACCTCGCCCTGGCCCGGGCGGTCTACGCCGAGATGGCGCTCGCCGGGATCACCTGCGTGGGCGAGTTCCACTACCTGCACCATCGGCCCGACGGCGGCGCCTACGCCGACCCGAACGCGATGGGCGCGGCGCTGGTGGAGGCCGCCGCGCACGCCGGTGTCCGGCTCACCCTGCTGGACACCTGCTACCTGACCTCCAGCGTGGACGGTCAGGCTCTCGCCGGGCCGCAGCGCCGCTTCGGCGACGGCGACGCGACCCACTGGGCCGAGCGGGCGACCGCGTTCCAACCGGCGGACCCGCACGCCCGGGTCGGCGCGGCGGTGCACTCGGTGCGGGCGGTCCCGGCCGACCAGCTCCGCACGGTCGCGGACTGGGCGCGGGACCGGCAGGCGCCACTGCACGTGCACCTCTCCGAGCAGCCCGCCGAGAACGACGAGTGCCGGGCCGTGCACGGGCGTACGCCCACCGCCCTGCTCGCCGAGCACGGCGTACTCGGGCCGGACACCACCGCCGTGCACGCCACCCACCCGACCAGCGGCGACCTGACCCTGCTCGGGGAGAGCCGGACCGGGGTGTGCCTCTGCCCGACTACCGAGCGGGACCTCGCCGACGGGATCGGCCCGGCCCGCCGAATGGCCGACGTGGGGATCCGGTTGAGCCTGGGCAGCGACAGCCACGCCGTGATCGACCTGTTCGAGGAGGCCCGGGCGGTGGAGTTGGACGAGCGCCTGCGTACCCGCCGACGCGGCCACTTCGCGCCGGTCGACCTGCTGACGGCGGCCAGCACCGCCGGGCACGCCGCGTTGGGCTGGGCCGATGCCGGGAGGATCGCCGTCGGCGCACGCGCCGACCTGGTGACGGTACGGCTGGACAGCGCCCGCACGGCCGGTGTGCCGCCGGTGGGCGTGTTCTTCGCCGCCGCCGCGGCGGATGTCGAGCAGGTCGTGGTGGACGGCCGGGTGGTGGTGGCCGAGGGCCAGCACCTGAGCGTGGACGTGCCGGCCGAGTTGTCGGCGGCCATCGAGGCGGTGACTCCCGCGTGAGCAGTGTGCTTGTCGACAACATCGGGGAGCTGGTCACCAACGGCGCCGGCGAGGGCCCGCTGGGCCTCCACCGCGACGCCGCGGTGCTCGTCGAGGAGGGCCGGGTGGCCTGGGTCGGGCCGTCCGCGCACGCGCCAGCCGCTGACCGGCGAGTCGACGTCGGCGGAGCGGCCGTGCTGCCCGGCTTCGTGGACAGCCACGCCCACCTGGTCTTCGCCGGGGACCGGGCCGCCGAGTTCGGCGCCCGGATGGCCGGTGCGCCGTACACCGGCGGTGGCATCCGGACCACGGTCGGCGCGACCCGGGCCGCCACCGACGAAGAGCTGCGGGCCAACCTGCGCCGGCTGCGCGGGGAGGCGCTGCGCCAGGGCACCACGACCATGGAGATCAAGAGTGGGTACGGGCTGACCGTCGCCGACGAGGCCCGCTCGCTGCGGATCGCCGCCGAGGCGAGCGGAGAGACCACCTTCCTCGGGGCGCACGTGGTGCCCGCCGAGTACGCCGACCGCCCCGACGACTACGTCGGACTGGTCTGTGGGCCGATGCTGGCCGCCGCCGCGCCGTACGCGAAGTGGATCGACGTGTTCTGCGAGCGGGGCGCCTTCGACGTCGACCAGGCCCGGGCCATCCTGGCCAGCGGTCAGGCCGCACGGCTGGGCGTACGGATCCACGCCAACCAGCTCGGTCCCGGCCAGGGCGTTCAGCTCGGGGTGGAACTGGGCGCGGCCAGCGTCGACCACTGCACCCACCTGAGCGACGCCGACGTGGACGCGCTGGCCGGCACGGCCCACCGCGACGGGTCGGGGACCCGCACCGTGGCGACCCTGCTGCCCGGTGCCGAGTTCTCCACCCGATCGCCGTACCCGGACGCCCGCCGGCTGCTCGACGCCGGTGTCACCGTGGCGTTGGCCACCGACTGCAACCCCGGCTCGTCGTACACCTCGTCGATGCCGTTCTGCGTGGCCCTCGCGGTCCGTGAGATGCGGATGACCCCGGCGGAGGCGGTCTGGGCCGCGACCGCCGGTGGCGCGCGGGCGCTGCGCCGCGACGACATCGGCATCCTCACCCCCGGCGCGCGGGCCGACCTCGTCGTCCTCGACGCGCCGTCGTACCTGCACCTGGCCTACCGGCCCGGTGTCCCCTTGATCCGCCAGGTAATGCGCAACGGAGTAACGCCATGACGACCGTGACCATCCAACCCACCGGAATTTCCGCCGACGACGTTCGCGCGGTGGCCCGCGGCAGCGCCACGGTCGTTCTCGACCCGGCCACCATCGAGGCGATGGCGACCAGCCGGGCCATCGTGGACGGCATCGAGTCGTCCGGCCGCCCCGTCTACGGGGTCTCCACGGGGTTCGGGGCGCTGGCCAACACCTTCATCGCTCCGGAGCGGCGGGCCGAGCTGCAACACGCGCTGATCCGCTCGCACGCGGCCGGGGTGGGCGCCCCGATGCCCCGCGAGGTGGTCCGGGCCATGATGCTGCTGCGGGTCCGCTCGCTGGCGCTGGGCCGTTCCGGGGTCCGCCCGCTGGTCGCCGAGGCGCTGGTCGACCTGCTCAACCACGACATCACCCCGTGGGTGCCGGAGCACGGCTCGCTGGGCGCGTCCGGTGACCTGGCCCCGCTGGCGCACTGCGCGCTGGTGCTACTCGGCGAGGGCTGGGTCCTCGGCCCGACCGGTGCACGGCAGGACGCGGCCGACGCGCTGACCGCCGCCGGGCTCAAGCCGATCGAGCTGGCCGCCAAGGAGGGACTGGCGCTGATCAACGGCACGGACGGCATGCTCGGCATGCTGCTGCTGGCCATCCACGACGCGGCGCACCTGTTCGCCATGGCCGACGTGACGGCCGCGCTGGCCATCGAGGCGATGCTCGGCTCGGAACGGCCGTTCCTGCCCGAGCTGCACGCGATCCGGCCGCACCCCGGCCAGGCGGCGTCGGCGGCGAACATCCACCGACTGCTGCAGGACTCCCGGGTGATGGACTCGCACCGCGACGACCTGGCGCACGCCGTGCAGGACGCGTACTCGATGCGGTGTGCTCCGCAGGTGGCCGGCGCGGCCCGCGACACCCTGGACTTCGTCCGCACGGTCGCCGGCCGGGAGCTGGTGTCCGTGGTGGACAACCCGGTGGTGCTGCCGGACGGCCGGGTCGAGTCGACGGGCAACTTCCACGGTGCGCCGCTCGGCTTCGCCGCGGACTTCCTCGCCATCGCCGCCGCCGAGGTGGGCGCGATCGCCGAGCGGCGGGTGGACCGGCTGCTCGACGTCACCCGATCCCGGGAACTGCCGGCGTTCCTGTCCCCCGACGCCGGGGTCAACTCCGGACTGATGATCGCCCAGTACACGGCGGCCGGGATCGTCGCCGAGAATCGGCGTCTGGCCGCACCGGCCTCGGTGGACTCGCTGCCGACCAGCGGCATGCAGGAGGACCACGTCTCGATGGGCTGGGCCGCGGCCAAGAAGCTACGTACCGTGCTGGACAACCTGACCAGCCTGCTCGCGGTCGAGTTGCTGGCCGGCGTACGCGGCCTGCAACTGCGCGCACCGCTGGAGCCGTCACCGGCCGGCCGGGCCGCCGTCGCCGCGCTGGGCGAGGCCGCCGGCGAACCCGGGCCGGACGTGTTCCTCGCCCCCGTGATGGAGGCCGCCCGTGCCGTCGTCGCCGGGCCGGAGCTGCGCGCCGCCATCGAACGGGAGGTCGGCCCGCTGGGCTGAACTCCCGGGTCGCTGCCGTCCGCCGCGGGTCAGGCGGCGGGCGGCAGCATCTCGCGCCCGTCAGGCGGCGGGCGGTAGCACTTTCGCGACCAGCTTGGCCAGCTCACGCAACGCCTTGCCGCGGTGGCTGATCGCGTCCTTCTCCGCCGGGGTCAGCTCGGCGTTGGTCCGGTCCTGCCCGTCGCCCAGGAAGATCGGGTCGTAGCCGAACCCACCATCACCACGCGGGGCGCGCAGCACCCGACCGGACTGCCGGCCGTCGACCAGGTGCTCCTTGCCGCCGGGCAGCACCAACGCCACCGTGCAGACGAACGAGGCCGCCCGCTGCTCGTCGGGCACGTCGGCGATCTGATCCAGCACCAGCTGAAGGTTGGCCTTGTCGTCGCCGTGCTGGCCGGCCCAGCGGGCGCTGAACACCCCCGGCATCCCGTTGAGCGCGTCCACCGCGATCCCCGAGTCGTCGGCGATGGTCGGCAGCCCGCTCTGGCGGCAGCCCTCCCGCGCCTTGATCAGCGCGTTCTCACCGAAGGTCAGGCCGGTCTCCGGCAGCTCCGCGTACTGCTCGATGTCGTCCAGCCCGATCAGGGCGATCCGGTGCGCACCGAGCGCGCCGTCCAGGATCCGCTGAAGTTCCACCAGCTTCTTACGGTTACGGGTGGCGAGCAGGACCTTGTTCATGCGAGAGCCTTCCGCTGGGCTTCGGCCAACTCGGCGCATCCGGCCACGGCCAGGTCGAGCAGGCTGTCGAGCTGGTCGCGGGCGAACACGCCCGCCTCGCCGGTGCCCTGCACCTCCACGAAGTCACCCGCACCGGTGCACACCACGTTCATGTCGACCTCGGCCGCGACGTCCTCCTCGTAGCAGAGGTCCAGTCGCGCCTCACCGGCGATGATCCCCACGCTGACCGCGGCCACCGACCGGTGCATCACCTTCTCCGGCTTCCCGGCCAACGCCTTGCGGGCGGCGAGCCACCCCACCGCGTCGTGCAACGCGACGTACGCGCCGGTGATCGCGGCCGTCCGGGTGCCGCCGTCGGCCTGGAGCACGTCGCAGTCGAGCACGATCGAGTTCTCGCCGAGCGCCTTGAGGTCGATGCTCGCCCGCAGGCTGCGGCCGATCAGCCGGGAGATCTCGTGCGTGCGGCCACCGACCCGGCCCTTGACGCTCTCCCGGTCGGAGCGGGTGTTGGTGGCCCGGGGCAGCATCGCGTACTCGGCGGTCACCCAGCCGAGCCCGGAACCCTTGCGCCAGCGGGGCACCCCCTCGGTGACGCTCGCCGTGCAGAGCACCCGGGTGCCGCCGAACTCGACGAGCACCGAGCCCTCCGGATGGGTGCTCCAGCCTCGGGTCAGGGTCACCGGTCGAAGTTGAGAGGGCCCTCGCCCATCAGGTCGCGCCATCCCTGCACCTTATGCGGTGCGGGGATCCTCCTCGCTCGGGGTGCCCACCAGCGCGTTCACGTGGTGCGCCCGAAGGAACCCGGCGACCGCCGCCGGCCACCCGAACTCCTCGGCCCTGGCCCGGGCGACCCGCCGCCGCTGCGCTTCCGGCCGGTCCGCCAGGCGGGTCACCGCCGCGGCCATCGACACCCCCGAGCCGTACGCGGCCAGCCCGGCCGCGCCGACCACCTCGGGCAGCGCACTGGCGGCGTTGACCACCACCGGGGTGCCACAGGCCAGCGCCTCCAGCCCCGCGAGACCGAAGGTCTCCACCGGCCCGGGTGCCAGCACCACGTCCGCGCTGGCCAACAACGCGGCCACTGCGGCACGGTCCGGCAGGAAGCCGGTGAACGTCACCGGCAGCCCTGCCGCCCGCCGGGCCAGCGCGCCGCGCAGCGGGCCGTCACCGGCCATCACCAGCACCGCCGGTACGCCCTGCCGGCGCAGCTCGGCGAGGGCCTGCACGGCCAACTCCGGCCGCTTCTCCGGGGACAGCCGGGCGCAGTGCACCAGCAACAACTCGTTGGAGTCGGCGTACCGGGCGCGCAGCCGGGGGTCGGCCCGGTCCGGGTGGAAGGTGTCCAGGTCCACCCCGAGCGGCACCACGTCCACGTTGTCGGCGCCGATCCGGTCGAACTCCTCGGCAGCCCACCGGGTCGTGCAGACGATCCGGTCGTACGCCCGGCTGGTCGCCCGGTTGAGCCGGTCGGCGGTCGGCCGGCGCAGCGCGTCCGGCACACCCCACTGGCCGAGCAACCCGGTCAGCGACTCGTGCGACACCATCACCGACGGCACCCCGTGCGCCCGCGCCCACCGGCCCGTCCAGCGCAGCGACAACCGGTCGGAGACCTCCAACCGATCCGGTGCCAGGTCGACGAGCAGTCGGGCCAACCGGCGTCGACCGGCCAGCAGCCGGTACCCGCCGCTGCCGGGCAGCTCCGGGCCGGGCAGGGTGACCACCCGGCCCCACGGGTACGACTCGTCGGCGGCCCGCTGGCCGGGTATCACCAGCACCGGTTCGTGCCCGGCCGCCCGGTAGCCCTCCCCGAGGTGCCGCAGCGCGGTACGCAGTCCACCGGAGCGTGCCGTCACGAAGTTGGCGAGCCGCACGATCCGCAGCCCGCCCGCAGCCCCGGTCACGACGCGGCCGGCAGGCCGACGGTGGCGACCGCTGCGCGTACCGCGTGGTAGTGCCCGATCAGCTCGTCCCCGACGGCCGCCCAGCTACGCCGGCTGACCGCGACCCGTGCGGCCAGCCCGTAGGCCCGCCGTCGGTCGGCGTCGCCCGCCAGGTCGGCCACCGCGGTGGCCAGCGCGTCGCCGTCGCCCGGGGGCACCAGCAGCCCGGTCACGCCCTGGTCGACCAGGTCGACCGGGCCACCGCTGTGGGGCGCCACGACCGGCACCCCGGAGGCCAGCGCCTCCTGGATGGTCTGGCCGAAGGTCTCGTGCGGTCCGGTGTGCACGAACAGGTCCAGGCTGGCGTAGAGCCGGGCCAGGTCCTCGCCGTGCTGCACGCCGAGGAAGGTCACCCCGGGCAACTCCCGGGCCAACTGGCGGCGGGTCGGGCCGTCGCCGGCCACCACCACCCGCACCCCGGGCAGCCGCGACGTCGCCGCCAGCAACTCCACCCGCTTCTCCGGGGCGAGCCGGCCGACGTAGCCGACCAGCAGCTCACCGCCGGGTGCCAGCCGGGCCCGCAGCGCCGCGCAACGCTTGGCCGGGTCGAATCGTCCGGCGTCCACGCCGCGGCGCCACAGCCAGATCCGCTGCACCCCGTTGGCGATCAGGTCGGCGGCGGCACGGGTCGACGGGGCGAGGGTGCGCTGCGCCGAGTTGTGGATCTCCCGGATCCGTCGCCAGGCCGCCGCCTCACCCCAGCTCACCCGGTACGCCCGCGCGTACGCCGCCACATCGGTCTGGTACACCGCCACCGTGGGCAGCCCGTGCCGGCTGGCCAGCGTGGCCGCCCGTGCGCCGAGGACGAACGGACTGGCCAGGTGCACCACGTCCGGCTCGGCCGACAGCAGCGCCCCGGTCAACCGGGTGGTCGTCGGCACGCCCAACCGGAAGCCCTGATAGCGGGGCAGCGGCACGCTGGGGATGCGCACCACCGGGTACGGCAACCGGTCGATGTCCCGCCGACCGGCGGCGTACGGGGCGGGCGCGATGACCACCGGCTCATGGCCCCGCTCAAGCAGGTGCTCCGCCGTCCGCACCACGGAGTGCGCGACGCCGTTCACGTCCGGTGGGAACGACTCGGTCACGATGGCGATCCGCATGCCCACACGGTGCGGGTGCCACGGGTGCGACAGACGGCCGTCCGCTGACCGGCCGGCGAACACTACGGCACAACACCGCGGCCCGGCCCGCCCCAACCGGGACGTGGTGGGTCAGATGTCGTAACTGGCGCCGGGGCGGACCACGTCGATCGATCCCGCGTACGCGCCGGCGGCCGATTCCAACGTGTGCGCCTCGCTGCCCCAGGCGGGCACCAGGTGGGTGAGCAACAGCCGACCCACCGCCGCCTTGGTCGCCGCCTCACCGGCCTCCCGGCCGGTCAGGTGCAGATCCGGCGGATTGTCCATGCCGTCGAGGTAGCTGGCCTCGCAGAGGAAGACGTCGGCGTCCTGGGCCAGCCGCAGCAGCGCCTCACACGGCGCGGTGTCCGACGAGTAACACAGCGACCGGCCTTCGTGCTCCAGCCGCACCCCGTACGTCTCGACGGGGTGGTTGACCCGGTCGACGGTGACCGTGAACGGGCCGATCGGGAAGGTGCCCGGCTGCAGGGCGTAGAACTGGTAGACGTCCTCCACGGACCCGTCGTCGCCGTACGCCGCGCTGAGCCGGTCCGGCGCTCCGGCGGGCGCGTAGACCGGCAGCGTCGGGTAGGGGCCGTCCGGGGCGTACCGGCGCACCACCACGTAGAGAACAGCGTCGAACATGTGATCACAGTGCAGGTGGGTCAGCAGGATCGCGTCCGGGGCGTGCAGCCCCGCGTACCGCTGAAGGCTCGACAGCGACCCTGAGCCGAAGTCGACCAGGAGGCGAAAACCGTCAGCCTCGACGAGGTACGCCGAACAGGGCGACTCGGGGCCGGGGAAGCTGCCAGCGCTTCCAAGAACGGTCAGTCGCATCGAGTTGTCTCGCTGTCACTGTCAGTAGCATTCGTGGCGGCCGTCGCCCCAGCCATGATCTCTACCGACGCGTACGTCACGCTGCGCAGCCTACGCTGGGGTGCCCGGCAGCAAGAATCATCCAACGGAAGTTGTCACGAACGTGACACGTGCTCACGCTCGGCGGGCAGAGTACGGGCCGTCGACGCACATCGACGGCCCGTACTCGAAAGACCAAATTCGGTCAGGCCCAGAGCTGCCCCTCCAGGGCGTCCTCGGCATCGGCGAGCGTCCCGCCGTACGCGCCGGTCGACAGGTACTTCCATCCGCCGTCACACACCACGAAGGCCACGTCGGCTCGCCGGCCGTCGCGGACCGCCTCGTGCGCGACCGCGAGCGCGGCATGCAGGATGGCACCGGTGGAGAAGCCGGCGAAGATGCCCTCCACCTCCACCAGTTGGCGGGTACGCAGCACCGCGTCCCGGGTGCCGACCGAGAAGCGCCGGGACAGCACCGAGGCGTCGTACAGCTCCGGCACGTACCCCTCGTCGATGTTGCGCAGACCGTAGACCAGCTCGCCGTACCGCGGCTCGGCGGCCACGATCTGAATGCCCTCGACCTTTTCCCGCAGGTAGCGCCCGGTGCCCATCAGGGTGCCGGTGGTGCCGAGCCCCGCCACGAAGTGCGTGATGGTGGGCAGGTCGTGCAGCAACTCCGGCCCGGTCGTCTCGTAGTGCGCCCGCGCGTTGGCCTCGTTGCCGTACTGGTAGAGCATCACCCAGTCCGGGTGCTCGGCGGAGATCTGCTTCGCGGTGGCGACCGCCTGGTTGGAACCACCCGCCGCCGGCGAGAAGATGATCTCCGCCCCGTACATCCGGAGCAACTGGACCCGCTCGGTGGAGACGTTCTCGGGCATCACACAGACCAGCCGGTAGCCGCGCAACTTCGCCACCATCGCCAAGGAGATGCCGGTGTTGCCACTGGTCGGCTCAAGGATGGTGTCACCCGTACGCAGCCGACCGGCCTCCTCCGCCGCCCGGACCATGAACAGCGCCGCGCGGTCCTTGATGCTGCCGGTCGGGTTCCGGTCCTCCAGCTTGGCCCAGAGCCGCACCGGTGGAGCACCGTCGGGCACCGCCGGAGAGAGCCGGGGCAGGCCGACCAGCGGCGTACCCCCGCAGGCGTCGAGCAGGCTGTCGTACCGCGCCATGGCGGCCGACCTCAGCGAGCCGCGACGGCGGCGCCGTGCGAACTGATCGCCGCTGCCGCGGCGCCGTGCGAACTGATCGCCGCTGCCGCGGCGCCGTGCGAACTGATCGCCGCTGCCGCGGCGAAGCCGAACGCGCCACCCGCCACGGCCGGCAGGATGGTGACGCTGTCGCCGTCGGAGAGCTTGGCGTCCAGCGCGCCGAGGAAACGGACGTCCTCGTCGTTGACGTAGACGTTGACGAAGCGGTGCAGCGTGCCGGCGTCGGTGATCAGCCGGCCACGCAGGCCGCCGTGCCGGGAGTCCAGGTCGGTGAGCAGATCGGCGAGGGTGTCGCCGGTGCCGTCGACGACCTTGGCGCCGCCGGTGTAGCTGCGCAGGATGGTGGGGATGCGAACCTCAATAGCCATGATGTCGAGCTCCTCGATCGGGTGTGCCTACGGTGACGGGACGAGACGCGTGCGGACGCTGACGGATCAGCGGCCGGAACACTCGTAATCGACAGTCGCCGGGCTCTGCCCGAACATGTAGGACTGGACGGCATGCGGGTCGACGCCGGCCTCCACGACCCGGACCGGCTCCTCGGCGACCACGCCGTCGACGATGCGGAACGACCGGATCTCCTCCGCGTCGGGTTCGCGGGTCGAGACGAGCAGGTAGTGCGCGCCGGGCTCGCCGGCGAAGGAGACATCCGTCCGGGACGGGTACGCCTCGGTGGCGGTGTGCGAGTGGTAGATGACCACGGGCTCCTCGTCCCGGTCGTCCATCTCCCGCCACACCCGCAGGTGCTCCATCGAGTCGAACTCGTAGAAGGTCATCGACCGCGCGGCATTGTCCATCGGAATGTGCCGGGTCGGGGTGTCGCTGCCGACGGGACCGGCGACCACGCCGCACGCCTCGTCGGGGTGATCCCGCCGCGCGTGGGCGACGATCGCGTCGATGATCGACCGGTCGATGCTCAGCACGTGCACCAGCCTAACGCCTGCCGGGCACCTACCGAAGTGGTGCCGGTCACGACTAGTCGATCAAGGCGTTGAGCAGCGACTCCTGCAGATACCCGAGGTACGCGTAGACCGAAAGCTGGAACACCCGGCTGGAGGCCGGGTCCTCAGCGACCGCGTCGTCCAACTCCTCGCCCAGGTCCGTGCCGTCCTTGATCTCCAGTCGGACGCCCATCGCGAGCCGGGCGTCGTTCAGCGCCCGCAACCACGCCTCGGCTGCCTCGGCGTCCAGCCGCACCTCACCGCCGGCGTCGTCGGGCAGCGCCGCCAGAATCGCGCCCGCCTGATCGATCTTCGCGGTCTTCAGGTCACCCTCGGTGTATCGGCGGAACTCGGCGGTGCCGGGCGCGTCCTTCGGGTAGACCGCCGGGAAGAGCCGACCGACGACCGGGTCGGTGTGGTCGAAGCCGTCGGTGAGCAGGCCGACCACCTCGGAGGCGACCTTGCGCAACACCCGCACCTCGTCAACGGCGAAAGTGGCGACGTAACGGCCGGCCTGGCGGCGGAACATGCTCATGACCGGTCCACCGTCGCCCACAGCCCGTACGCGTGCAACTGCGACGCGTCGTGCTCCATCCGCTCCCGGGCACCGGTGGAGACCACGGCACGGCCCTTGTGGTGCACGTCCAGCATCAGCTGCTCGGCCCTCTCCCGGCTGTAGCCGAAAAGCTTTTGAAAGACCCAGGTCACGTACGTCATCAGATTGACCGGGTCGTCCCACACGATCGTCACCCATTGCCGGTCAGCCGCCGGCACCTCGTCAGTGTCCGGCGTCTCGACCGGTGCAACCTGTGGAGCCGCCATGCCCCCCATCGTGCCACCGGTTTCCCGGAACCGCGGAACCGGAACGCCGGCACGGCGCGGATCGCCCACCCCGGGCGCCTCCGACCCGCCCCGCACGCCATCGGACGCGAGGTGCGGAGCGGACCGGGACCGGGGGGCGGCCACGCCGTCAGGCGAGCAGGATGCCGTGATCGACTGCATCGGAGAGGACCGCGCTCAGCGAGAGCCGGATCACGTCGAACCGCCGGGAGATCTCCCGGGACAACCCCAGCTCGACCTCCCGCACCGCGCGTTGGGACCAGGCCCGCGCTGCGCTGTGGTCGTCGTTGCCGGGCATCCGCCACTGTTGCCAGCACCCGCCGGAGAGCGCCACCGCGACCGGCGGGAGCACCTCGTCGCGGGACGCCGTCGGGTAGTTGGCGAGGGCGTCGATCGCCTCCGGGCCGGTCAACCCGGCCACCCCGGCCGTGCTGGTGATCAGCAGCACCTTGTCCAACTCATGGCCCGGCCGGTGATCGGTCAGGCCGTACTGCACGGCGGTGGCGATCCGCCGTCGCACTCCCTCGGACGGCGGCGCGCCGAGCACGCGGGCCGTGGCGTCCGCCAGGATGCCGCGCACCGCGTGGTCGCACTGCGCCGTGGCCAACAGCGACAACGCCGCCATCTCCCGGTCCAGTAGGTCGGGGATGCCTGCGCAGCCGACCCCGAACACGATCTCCTGAACCGCGCGCAGGTGGATGTTCGCCAGCTCCAGGGCGAGATGCTGGCGGATCCGCTGAGCACACGAGCGGGTCTGCCGGTCGAGTTGCTCGGACCAGCCTCCCGGATCGGCGGCCACGGCGACCCGCCCGTGCTGGCCCGGCAGCACGGGCGGGTCGGCACTGGCCCGCTGCAGGCCCTCCCCCGACGACCAGCCCACCAACGCCCGGCGCAGGTCGGCGGCGCAGTCGCCGACAGCGTGGGCGTCGATTGGGAACCACCGCGCGCCGGCCAGCGCCGGCACCGCGGCCAGCAGCGCGGCGCGGTGGGCCGCCACGGTCACCGCGGCCGCGTCCACCTCCGCCGCCTGCTCCCCGACCGGCGGGACGGACGCCCCCGCGTCCTCCGTCGTCGCCGCGCTTTCGGCCAGTGGGGCCCAACCTGCCGCGCCGGGGGTCACCGCGAAGACAACCTCCACCGGGCTCGGGGCGACCTCGGCGAGCAGGTTCAGCTCAGCGGCGGTGAACGCCTGGTCGGCGGCGATCACGAAGAGCAGCGCGCCGGCCCGGCCCACCGCGTCGAGCAGCACCCGCCTGCCGGCCGCACCGAGCATGGCCGTGTCTGGAACGTCGATCAGAGTGAAGTGCCGCAGCAGTGGCTCGGGCACGCTCAGCTCGACCCGCCGGGGCGGACGGGCCAACGCCGGGCCGGCTGCGTTTCGGTCCGCGCCGTACGAGTGCGGCTGGCGGTAACCGGGCACAAACGCCGCCCGGGTGGGCACCTTCGCGTTGCGCACCACCAACCAACTGCCCGACGGCACGGTGAGCATGACCGGGTCGAGCCCGAGCAGCCGGGCGAGCACGGTGCGCCGCTCGGCACCGGCCGGGCCGACGGCGACCACACCGAGTGGCTCCTCCGGGGCAGGCTCGGTCACGCCGACCCGGGTGGGCAGCGGGCCGCCGCTGGGCAGGTCGGTCGGGCCCACGGTGTCATCCGACGAGTCGACTGAGGGGAGAGGGCCCTGCTTCATCAGGTGGCCTCCCGTGGCAGGCGACCGGACACCCGGTCGCGTGGGAATTCCGGTAAAAGGAACCCGGATGCCGGAAGAGTACGGGCGGGCCGGTGACCAGGAGGAACACTTCGGATACTCAGCGGTAATTGTGCGACTACTCAACTTCGTTCGGTGATGGTGCGGGCGCGGACGGATTCCGATCGATATGCTGCGCGAATGAGTCGATGGAAGTTCGTCGGCCGGTCCGACGAGCTCAACCGCCTGCTGGCGGCGGTGACCGGTGAGGCCGGCCGTGGGCTCTTCTTCAGCGGCAGCGCGGGCATCGGCAAGAGTCGACTGCTGCGCGAAGGCGTGAGCGCGTTGCCCACCGAACGGTTCGCGATCTGGTCCATCGCGGCCAGCGCCACCACCGCCGCGCTGCCGTTCGGCGGGCTGGTGCAGGTCCTCCCCGCCGAGCAGCCGCAGGGCCTCTCCCCCGCCGGGATCCTGCGCTGGGCGCTCAACGTGCTGCAACAGCAGGCGGCCGGCCGACGGATCGTGCTCGCCATCGACGATGCCCACCTGCTCGATCCGCCCTCCGCCGCCCTGGTGCACCTGGTCGCCCGGGCCGAGAACGCCACAGTGGTCGGCACCCTGCGCGACGGCGAGCAGATCCCGCTGCCGATCCGCGCACTCTGGACCGACGACCTGGTCGAGCACGTCGAGCTGACCCCGATGCCGCACGCGGAGACCGCCGGCCTGCTGGCAGCGATCCTGGGCGGCCCGGTCGACGCCGGCTCCGCCGACCGGCTCGGCCGGTTGTCGGCAGGAAATCCCCTGCTGCTGCGGGAGCTGGTGCACGCCGCCAACGGCAGCGCCGAGTTGAAACGCACCTACGGGATCTGGAAGTGGACCGGGCGACTGGAGCTGGCTCCGAGCCTGACCGACCTGATCGACACCCGGGTCGGGAAACTCACCGACGGCGTCCGCGCGGTCGTCGAGCTTGTCGCGTTCGGCGAACCACTCGGCCTACTCCTGCTCAACAAGGCCGCCGACCCGGCCGACGTGGAGACCGCCGAGGAACGCGGGCTGATCAGCGTGGTCCAGCACGACCGACGGACCAACGTCCGGCTGGCGCACCCGCTCTACGGCGAGGTGATGCGCCGCCGCTGCCCGGTCAGCCGCACCCGTCGACTTCAGGCACACCTCGCGGAGCTGCTCGAGCAGGTCGGCAAGCGCCGCCGCGACGACCTGCTGCGGGTCGCGGTGTGGCGACTCGACTCGGGCACCGCACAGGACCCGGCGTTGTTGGTGGACGCCGCGGTCCAGGCGTTCACCCGCTATGACGTGCCGCTGGCGACCCGCCTGGCCCGTGCCGCGTTGAACGCCGATGGCGGCTCCGACGCCGCGGAGCTGCTCGCCACCATCCTGATGTTCGCCGACCGGCCGGACGAGGCGATCGACGTCCTCGACGCAGTGACCCCCGAGCCCGACGACGAGCGACGGGTCTGCCGCTGGCTGACCGTGCGCGGCATGGTCAGCTACTGGGGGCTGAGCCGAGAGTCCACGGTGGAGGAGATCGCGAGCCGGGCCGAGCAGCTCAGCGACTCCGCCGACCGGTCCCGGGTGCACGCCTTCGAGGCGATCATGCGCCTGCACCGACTGGACACGACCACCGCGGTGCGGCTCAGCCAACGCGTACTGGACCGGCCGGCGGCCGGCGTCGCCGCCCGCGAGCTGGCCCGCTGCACCATCGCGTACGTCCAGGCCGCACAGGGCCAGCTGACCCGCAGCGGTACGGCGATCGCCCAGGTGCACTCCGCCGTGGCCAACTGGCGCACCGACATGCCGTACCTGCAACTGGCCCTGGAACTCGCCCGGGGCACCCGGCTCATGCTCACCGGCGACCTGGCCGGGATCGACGCGATCGTGGCCGACGAGTTCGCCGACCTCGCCGGCGCGGGCGACTTCCGGCTCGGCACCGGCTACCTGGCCATCCTCCAGGCGTACGCGGCCCGGCTGCGCGGGCAGAGCGACGCGGCCATGCGTACCTCGCTGGGTGCCTGCGCGGTGCTGGCCACCAGCCGGGTCTACGCCGGTCTGGCCCAGGCCGAGCGCGCCCAGTCGGCGGCGCTGCGCGGTGACGCCGTGCAGGCCGCGGCGGCGATGGCCGAGGCGGACCGCACCCACGCACCAGGCATGGCGGTGCTCTACCCGTGGCTGGAGCAGGCCCGGGGCGCGGCGCTCGCCGCGTCGGGTGACCTGCCGGGCGCGGTCAAGCAGCTCAGCGATCTGGTGGACCGGCTGCGCTCGGACGGCTTCGCCGGGCACGAGGTGCACGTCCTGCACGACCTCGTCCGGCTGGATCAGGCTGGCCTGCCGGTCGGGCCCACCTGTTCCGACGGTGGCCGGCGCACCGTGGCGCAGCGTCTGGCCGAGCTCTCCGAGCAGGTCGACGGGGTGCTTCCGCCACTGCTGGCCCGGCACGCCCGCGCTGCGGTGACCGACTCCGCCGCGGATCTGCTCGCGGTCGCCGACGACTACGCGGCGTTGGAGTTGACCGTGTACGCGGCCGAGGCCACCTCCCAGGCCGCGCAGCGGTTGCGCCAGCAGCACTCGACGGCGGCCAACGATGCCCGGGAACGCCTGGCCGGGTTGCTCGGGCGTTGTGACGTGATCCGGACGCCGGCGCTGCAGGCGGGCGCACCGGTGCTCACCGAGCGGGAGTGGCAGGTGGCCCGCCTCGCCGCGCACGGCGCGCCCAGCCGGGCCATCGCCGAGCGGCTCTACCTCTCGGCGCGCACCGTGGAAAATCACCTCCAGCGGATCTACGCGAAGCTCGGCGTGACCGGCCGCGCCGAGCTGTGGGCCGCGCTGCGGGCGATCCCGGGCCACGACGGCGGCGACGCGGACTGAACCTTAGGCTGGTGCGGTGAGCATCAACCACCCCGCGCTGCTGACCGACCACTACGAGCTGACCATGGTCAGCGCCGCGCTGAAGGACGGCACCGCCGACCGCCGGTGTGTCTTCGAGGTGTTCAGCCGCCGGTTGCCGAGCGGCCGCCGGTACGGCGTGGTCGCCGGCACGGCCCGGCTGATCGAGCTGATCCGCGACTTCCGGTTCGACCCCACGGAGGTCGACTTCCTGCTCCGGACCGGGGTGGTCGACGAAGCCGCGGCGGCCTGGCTCACCGACTACCGCTTCACCGGCGACATCGACGGGTACGCCGAGGGTGAGCTCTTCTTTCCCGGCTCACCGATCCTGACCGTCTCCGGTGGTTTCGCCGAGTGTGTGGTGCTGGAGACGCTGGTGCTCTCCGTGCTCAACCACGACAGTGCGGTGGCCGCAGCGGCGGCGCGGATGGTGACCGCCGCACGAGGCCGGGCGCTGATCGAGATGGGCTCGCGTCGGGCGCACGAGGAGGCGGCGGTGGCGGCGGCGCGGGCCGCGTACCTGGCTGGTTTCCGGTTCACGTCCAACCTCGCCGCCGGTGCGCGCTACGGCATCCCGACGGCGGGCACGGCCGCGCACGCGTTCACCCTGCTGCACGACGACGAGCGGGCGGCGTTCGCTTCGCAGGTCGCCACGCTGGGCAAGGACACGACGCTGCTGGTCGACACGTACGACATCAGCCAGGGCATCCGCAACGCGATCGCGGTGGCCGGGCCGGAGCTGCGGGCCGTTCGGATCGACTCGGGCGACCTGGCGGTGATCGCCCAGCAGTCTCGGGAACTGCTCGACTCGCTGGGCGCCACCGAGACCAAGATCATCGTTTCTGGCGACCTGGACGAGTACTCGATCGCCGCCCTGGCCGCCGAACCCGTGGACATGTACGGTGCCGGCACGGCCGTGGTCACCGGCTCCGGAGCACCGACCGCCGGGCTGGTCTACAAGCTCGTCGAGGTCGAGGGACGGCCGGTGGTGAAGCGCTCCGAGCACAAGGCGACCATCGGTGGCCGGAAGGTCGCGGTCCGCCGACACAAGCCGACCGGCACCGCCACCGAGGAGATCATCGTCCCCCAGGGCGTACCGGACCGGCAGCCCAACGACCGCATGCTCCAGCGCTCTTTCGTGGTCGCCGGCGAGCCCGTCGCGCTGCCCACCCTCGACGAGTCGCGGGAGCACCTGCGCGAATGCCTGATCTCCATTCCGTGGGAGGGGCTGAAGCTCTCGGCCGGCGACCCGGCCGTGCCGGTCACCGTCGTACCCGCCGACTGAGCTCAGCGAGGACCGCCCCCGCAGGCCGACCATGAGGAGAGGAACCCCGATGGCCAACGCGCTGATCATCGTGGACGTGCAGAACGACTTCTGCGAGGGTGGCTCGCTGGCCGTCGCGGGCGGTGCGGGGGTGGCCGCGGGCATCTCCCGGTTGCTCGCCTCCGAGCCGGAGCGGTGGGCACACGTGGTCGCCACCAAGGACTACCACGTCGACCCGGGTGCGCACTTCGGCGATCCACCGGACTTCGTGGAGTCCTGGCCCCGACACTGCGTGGTCGGCACCACCGGGTCGGAGTTCCACCCCGAGTTGGACACCGGTCGGATCGAGGCGATCTTCCACAAGGGCGAGCACGCGGCGGCGTACTCCGGATTTGAGGGGCACGCCGACGACGGCGAGTGCCTGGCCGACTGGTTGCGCCGGCACGACGTGGACCGGGTCGACGTGGTCGGCATCGCCACCGACCACTGCGTCCGGGCGACCGCGCTGGACGCCGCCCGGGAGGGTTTCGCCACCACCGTGTTGCTCGAGCTGACCGCCGCCGTCGCACCGGCGACCACCGACGTGGCACTACGTGCCATGGACGGCGCCGGGGTGACCCTGCACGGCCAGCCTGTGATGAGGGCCGCATGAGAGCGTAATTGGTTGGCCATCGGGCCGCCGCCGGTCGAGGATGTCGCCGGAGGTACGGACCCACGTGAACATGAAGCCTTACCGGCAGGCTCTCGCCCTGCCCGGCCTGCGGTCGCTGCTGCTGGTCGCCGTCCTCGCCCGCATCCCGCTCACCGCGACCGGGGTGACGCTGACCTTCCACGTGGTGCTCGACCTCGATCGTGGCTACGGGGCCGCTGGGCTGGTCGGCGCGGCCAGCACCGTGGGCGCGGCGATCGGCGGGCCGCTGCTGGGTCGACTGGTGGACCGGCGGGGCCTGCGTCCCGTCCTGGTGCTCACCGGCATCGCCGAGGCGATCTTCTGGTCCACCGCTCCCTCGCTGCCGTACTCGCTGCTGCTGCCGGCCGCCTTCGTGGCCGGTTCCCTGGCCCTGCCCATCTTCTCCGTGGTCCGTCAGTCGATCGCGGCGCTGGCTCCGGAGGACCAACGGCGCCCGGCGTACGCACTGGACTCGATGTCGGTGGAGCTGTCCTTCATGATCGGCCCGGCGCTGGCAGTTGCCCTGGTCACCGCGATCTCCGCGCAGACCACCATGTACCTGGTCGGCGGCGGCATCGTCGCGGCCGGGATCGCGTTGTGGCTGGTCAACCCGCCGATCCGCAGTGCCGCTGAACCCGCCGGCCCGCAGCGCCAGGTGCCCCGCCGGGAGTGGTTGACACCCCGGCTGCTCGCCGTGCTAGCGCTCAGTGCCGCCGCCACCCTGGTGCTCGGCGGCACCGACGTAGCGGTGGTCGCCGTGCTGCGGGCCAGTGACGAGGTCGGTTGGACCGGCGCGGTGCTGGCCATCTGGGCGGTCGCCTCCCTGGCCGGCGGGTTCGCCTACGGGGCCGTCCACCGCTCGTTCTCCCCGCTTACCCTGACCGCTGCACTCGCCCTGTGCACCATCCCGGTCGGGTTGGGCGGCGCACACTGGTGGCTGCTGTGTTTGGCGCTGATCCCGGCCGGCGCGCTCTGCGCGCCGACCATCGCGGCCTCCTCCGACGCGGTCAGCCGCCTGGTTCCAGCCGAGGTACGCGGCGAGGCGATGGGCCTGCACGGTTCGGCGGTCACCGTCGGCATCGCGGTCGGCGCACCGCTCGCCGGCGCGGTGATCGACGCCAGCGCGCCGCTCTGGGGCTTCGTGGTCACCGGAGCGCTCGGCGCGCTGGTCACCCTCGTGGTGCTCCCGATCGAACTGCGCCGCCGCCGCAACGCAGCAGCAGCAGCAGGAGAAACAGCGACAGCCCTGCCCCCGCCCGTCGAGGCGGATCTCACCCCCGCTGCCCGCTGAGGCCTGACCCGCTCTGTCCCCGAGGCACGGCCCAGCCGGGGCGGAGGCCGGCGCGGAGGC
>NZ_PYBV01000027.1:219452-219852 GCF_003205615.1 Micromonospora arborensis
GAGGCCGGCGCGGAGGCCGGATCGGAGGCCGGCGCGGAGGCCGGATCGAGCAGGGCAGATCCCGGACCGTCTCTCCGATAAGCGTGATGAACGGCTCGCGACCAGCCAATGATCGCCGCGACGTGCGCCGGCGGCAAGCGGGCCGGCGGGCAAACGGCCAAGCCGCCAAGCCGCCAAGCGCCGGGGCAGCCGGGGCGGTCCGGGCTTCGGTCGGCGTGCACCTCGGTGAGCGGTATACCTGTGAGTCATAAATATGACTCACAGGTATACCGCTCATCAGGAACATCGCTTGTGACCAGGCCGCGCGAGACCACGCCGCGCGAGACCACGTCGCGCGAGACCACGCCGCGCGAGACCACGCCGAACTTGCGGCCTGACCAGGCCCGGCACGGCCAGGCCC
>NZ_PYBV01000028.1 GCF_003205615.1 Micromonospora arborensis
GCCTGCTACTTCGGCGGCCGAGGGGTGTAACCGTGGCGGCCCGGCGGGTGTTCCGGGGGCTGGCGGCTACGGGATGTGACCGGTGGCGGCCGGCGGGGTCTTCCCGGGGACTGCCGCACGCCTGAGCCCGTGGGCTGCGGCGGCATGCCAGGTATAACGACCCGGGCCGGGCCCCGATTCCACCGCCACGGTGACCCCAACCACCGGACAAAATGCCCATCCGGAACAAACCGAACGCAGGTCGACCCCGCACAACGGGCGGCGGGCGGTGATCGACTCCATGTCGGCGATGTGGCGGTATCCGCCGGGCGGGATGCCGCCACATCGGCGATATGGAGTCGATCATCCCCGCACGGGGTGATCGTCCTGCCGTGATCCACACCGGGGCGCCGACATGGGGGTATCCCGGGTCGGGGATAGCGCCATGTCGGCGAAATGGAGTGGATCACTCCGCGTGTCCGGCTGTGCTCGGCCTGCCCGGCGCCTGGCCTGCCCGGCGCCTGGCCTGGCCGGGGGTCGGCCTGGCCGGGGGTCGGCCTGGCCGGGGGTCGGCCTGGCCGGGGGTCGGCCTGGCCGGGGGTCGGCCTGGCCGGGGGTCGGTCGCCTCAGGAGGTCGTGGTGTCGGCCTGGTCCGGGTCACGCTGCTCGGGGATGGTCGGGGTGGCCGGCCAGGGGATCTCGGGCGCGCGGTGGAAGGTCGTGCCGGCCGTCGCCCAGCGTGGGCCATGAGCGGCCAGCCGGTCGCGGAAGCCGCTCCAGCCGTGCGTATGCCGAGGTGACCAGCCGAGTTCGGCGATGGCGGGGAGCCGGGGGAGGAGCAGGAGCTCGATGTCGGCCAGCGAGGTGACCGATTCGGTCCAGAGCGGCGCCTCCACGCCGAGCACCGCCTCCGTGGGGACGTCCGTGAGGTGTGTGCCCGGGTCCCAGTCGTACGCCTTTCGCACGTCGATCAGGCCAGCCCAGTCGTGCCCGATCGGGGTGTCCGGGGCGTACTTCATGTCCAGGTAGGCGTGGTTGCCGGGGGAGAGGATCAGTCGGGCGCCCCGGCGTACGGCGTCGGCCGTGGTGGGGTCTTCGCCGTTCGTGCCCCACCACTGCAGCACCCGCCCGTCGAGGTGCCCGGCCGGCGCGAGCTGGTGCCAGCCGACGACGGTCTTGCCGAGGCCGGCCACGATGCGCTGGGTCCGCTCGACGAAACCGGTGTACACCTCGCCCTTCACCTTGAACGCCTCGTCGCCGCCGATGTGCAGCCAAGGCCCGGGGGTGAGCGCGGCCACCTCGCCCAACACGTCGGCGATGAAGTCGTACGTCCGCTCGTCGGCCGGGTCGACGTAGCTGAAGCCGACCTCGGTGCCGGTGTACGGCGGCGGGGCGATCTTGTCCGGTGCCAACTCCGGGTACGCGACCAGCGCCGAGTTGGTGTGCCCGGGGAGGTCGATCTCCGGGACGACGGTGATGTGGCGTGCGGCCGCGTAGGAGACGATCCGCCGGTAGTCGGCCTTCGTGTAGTGGCCGCCGGGGCCTCCGCCGACCTCGGTCGTCGCGCCGACGCCCGTCAACTTCGGCCAGGAGTCGATGGCGATCCGCCAGCCCTGGTCGTCGGTGAGGTGCAGGTGCAGGTGGTTGAGCTTGTAGCGGGCCAGGTGCTCGATCACCTTCAGCACGTCCTCGACGGCGAAGAAGTGCCGCGCGACGTCGAGCATCGCGCCCCGGTACGGGAAGCGGGGCGCGTCGGTGATGGTCCCGCCGGGCAGCGCCCAGCGTGCGGTGACCGGGGCCGGGCTCTCGATGGCCGGTGGCAGCAGTTGGCGCAGGGTCTGCACGCCGTAGAAGAGGCCGGTGGCGGTGCCGGCGGTGACGCGTACCCCGTTGGTGTTGATGTCGAGCCGGTAGCCCTCCGCGCCGAGGTCGGCGGTCTCGTCCAGCACCAGCGCGATGCCGTCGGCGGGGTCGGGCGCGGTGGCGTCGGTGACCGGCAGCGGGTACCCGGTGGCTGGCCGGAGCAGTTCGGCGAGGTGCGCGGCGACCGCCAGCGCGGCGGGGTCGGCGCTGGCCACGATGACCGCTTCGGCGGGCAGCACCCAGTCTTCGGTCGGGTCCGGCTGGACCTGCTGGGGAGCGGGCACGACGTCGGTCAGCCGCTGCGGGGCTGGTGGGGCGAGCAGCTCGGCGGCGGCCCGCTCGGCCGCGCGGGCCAGCGTGGCCGCGTCCGGCTCCCGGGCCGGCAGCGGCACGCCGGCGGTGGGCGTGGCCGCCGCGGGGTCGGCGGCAGGGTCGAAGGAGGGGATTGTCGACACGGCGGCGACTCCGGGGGGTGTATTCGCGTCGGTTATGGCAAAAGTGAGGTTCGCTGGCTGGCGTGCCGTCAAGCGTACGACTCCTGGCCGGCTTGCGTGTTAGTGCGCGTGGAAGCGTTCCCAAAAGCCGGTACGAACACGGATAGTCGTGATAGCTGTGCCTATTGTCACCGAACGGTCCCAGGTCACCCGATGTTCGCTTAACCTTCGCCCACCCATCGGCGTCGACTCCGGGATTACCGGCGGTCCGTCCGGGGGAAGAAACTGAACCTTCGTTAAGTGTCAATCCCGACGCGTGTGTGGAGGCTCTGGTGGCAGCGCAAGAGACCGTCGAGCAGAAGTACGTCTACGACTTCTCCGAAGGCAACAAGGATCTCAAGGACCTGCTCGGCGGCAAGGGGGCGAACCTCGCCGAGATGACCAACCTCGGCCTGCCTGTCCCGCCCGGCTTCACCATCACCACCGAGGCCTGCCAGGCGTACCTCGCGACGGGACGGGAGCCCGACGGCCTCGCCGGTCAGATCGAGGCGCACCTGGAGTCGCTGGAGCGCGCGATGGGCAAGCGTCTCGGCGACCCGCAGGACCCGCTGCTGGTCTCCGTCCGTTCCGGGGCCAAGTTCTCCATGCCCGGCATGATGGAGACCGTCCTCAACGTCGGTCTCAACGACCAGAGCGTGGAAGGACTCGCACGACAGGCGGGCGGCTCGACTGGCCAGGCCGCCTCCGGCGGCAACGACAGGTTCGCCTGGGACTCCTACCGCCGCCTCATCCAGATGTTCGGCAAGACCGTCTGCGAGGTGCCGGGCGAGGAGTTCGAGCAGGCGCTCGACAAGGCCAAGAGCGCCAAGGGTACGACCAACGACCTCGACCTGGACGCGGACGACCTGCGGGGGCTGGTCGACGCGTACAAGAAGATCTTCCTCAAGCACACCGGTCGCGAGTTCCCGCAGCAGCCACGCGAACAGCTCGAGCTCGCCATCCGGGCCGTCTTCGAGTCGTGGAACGCCGAGCGCGCGGTGCTCTACCGTCGCCAGGAGCGCATCCCGGCCGACCTCGGCACCGCGGTCAACGTGGTGACCATGGTCTTCGGCAACCTCGGCCCGGATTCCGGCACCGGCGTCGCGTTCACCCGTGACCCGGCCAGTGGCGCGCAGGGCATCTACGGCGACTACCTGGCCAATGCCCAGGGTGAGGACGTGGTCGCCGGCATCCGCAACACCGTGCCCCTGCAGGAGTTGGAGCAGCTCGACAAGACCTCCTATGACGAGTTGCTCGGCATCATGGCCCGGTTGGAGGAGCACTACAAGGACCTCTGCGACATCGAGTTCACCATCGAGCGCGGCAAGCTGTGGATGCTGCAGACGCGGGTCGGCAAACGCACCGCCGCCGCCGCGTTCGTCATCGCCGGGCAGCTCGTCGACGAGGGTCTGATCGACCTGGACGAGGCGCTGCACCGAGTCAACGGCGCGCAACTGGCCCAGCTGATGTTCCCCCGGTTCCAGCTCGACCACGAGTTCCAGCCGGTCGCCAAGGGCATCGGCGCCTCACCCGGCGCGGCGTCCGGCACGGTGGTCTTCACCTCCGCGCGGGCCGTCGAGCTGGCCGCCGAGGGCAAGTCGGTGATCCTGGTCCGACGGGAGACCAACCCCGACGACCTGAACGGCATGATCGCCGCGAAGGGCATCCTCACCTCCCGGGGTGGTAAGACCAGCCACGCCGCCGTGGTGGCCCGGGGCATGGGCAAGACCTGCGTCTCCGGTGCCGACGAGATCGACGTGAACGTGCCGGCGAAGCGGTTCACGGTCGCCGGGCAGACCGTCAACGAGGGCGACGTCGTGTCCATCGACGGCACCACCGGCAAGGTCTACCTGGGCGAGGTGCCGGTCATGCCCTCGGAAGTGGTGCAGTACTTCGAGGGCAGCCTCGACCCTGAGCACATCGACAACGCGCTGGTCCGGGCCGTACACCGGATCATGACGCACGCCGACGGGAAGCGGCGGCTCGCGGTCCGCACGAACGCCGACACCGGCGCGGACGCCGCCCGGGCCCGGCGCTTCGGCGCCGAGGGCATCGGGCTGTGCCGCACCGAGCACATGTTCCTCGGCGACCGGCGGGAGCTGGTCGAGCGGCTGATCCTGGCTCGGGCCCCGGGCGAGCGGGAAGAGGCGCTGGCGGCGTTGCTGCCGTTGCAGCGGGCCGACTTCGAGCAGATCTTCCGCGAGATGGACGGTCTGCCGGTCACCGTCCGGCTGATCGATCCGCCGCTGCACGAGTTCCTGCCGCCCCTGGAGCAACTCGCGGTCAACGTCGCGGTCGCGCAGGAGCGCGGCGAGGACGTCGCCAAGGAGGAGGCGCTGCTCGCCGCCGTCCGGCGGATGCACGAGGAGAACCCGATGCTCGGGCTGCGGGGCGTGCGCCTCGGCCTGGTCATCCCCGGTCTGTTCGCGATGCAGGTGCGGGCCATCGCCGAGGCGGCCGTCACCTGTGCCCGTGGCGGCGGCGTAGCGAAACCGGAGATCATGGTGCCGCTGGTCGGGGCGGTGCAGGAGTTGGAGACGGTCCACGCCGAGGCCGAGAAGATCATCGCGGAGGTGGTCGGGGACAGCGGGGTCGAGGTGCTGATCGGCACCATGATCGAGGTGCCCCGAGCGGCCCTGACCGCCGGGCAGATCGCCGAGGCGGCCGAGTTCTTCTCCTTCGGCACCAACGACCTGACCCAGATGGGCTGGGGCTTCTCCCGCGACGACGTCGAGGGCGCGTTCTTCTGGCGTTACCTGGAGCTGGGCATCTTCGGCATCTCGCCGTTCGAGTCGATCGACCGCGACGGCGTCGGCCGGCTGGTGCGGATCGCCGCCGAGGAGGGCCGGGCCGCCCGCCCCGGGCTGAAGCTCGGTGTCTGCGGTGAGCACGGCGGTGACCCGGACTCGGTGCACTTCTTCCACGAGGTCGGCCTGGACTACGTGTCCTGCTCGCCGTTCCGCGTGCCGGTGGCCCGGCTGGAGGCGGGCCGGGCGGTCGTGGAGACCGGCGGGTCGGACAGCCGCTGACGTTGGTGCCGGCGCCGGATCGACCGCCGCCGGCACCAGCGCTCGGATCAGTTTCGCGGGCGTGCGGAGGACCCGGCGACGCTCAGATCGGCGGGCGACGCCAGGTCGGCCGCGCCGGGCGATGTAACTGCGTCGGCAGGGTCGCCATCGGGGTACGCACGGCGAGCGGCGCGTGCGCGTCCGGAACGGCTGTGGCGCCGACGCCGCCGCTGCCGCGCGTGTCCAACACCGAACCGGCCCGGCGGGCCACCGCTCGCGCCTCCTCGTGCAGCGCCTCCAGGTCGTCCGCCGCCGACACGGTGACCAGGGTCAGCAGGGCGGTGCGCCCCGCCGGGTAGGTCACCACGCAGCCGGCCGTCGTGCAGACGACCGACTCTCGGAACTCACCCCGCTGGACGGTGTCGGCCACCCGGTTGCCGAGCCCGAAACTCGCTGCGGCCAGTGCGGCGAGATGGGTGGCGTCGCTGCTGGGTAGATCGCTGGAGATGAGCAGCCCGTCGGTGCCCGCCAACACCGCCCCGGTGACCTCGGGTCGACGTCGGCGTAGCCCGCGTAGTTCCGTTCCCACCACCGTGTCTGCGTCCACGAACTGCTCCCTTACCCGTGCGGGATCTGCGAGTCGGTCGGCTGGTCACGTTCCGCGCTGGGAACGCTACCGCTGGCGACTTCCGCCCGCGAGCCCGTAACCGACGGCGATCGGTTGACAACTCCGGGCCGATCGGCGGTTGTGGACACCTCGCTGACGCGTCGGGAGTCGGTCGAGCCGCTGTGGCGGGCGTAACCTTGGCTCGCTCGCACACGGCTGATTGCGTACGCCGTCGAACGGGAAGGGTGATTGCATGACCAGCGTCTGGGAGAACCTGACCGTCGATGCCCGTGATCCGGCCCGCCTGGCCCGTTGGTGGGCCGAGGCGCTCGGCTATCAGGTCGTCACCGAGAGCCCGGACGAAGTGGAGATCCGCCAGTCCGTGGACCGCCTGCCCGGCCTGGTGTTCGTGCCGGTGACCGACGGCAAGGACCGCAAGAACCGGCTGCACCTCGACCTGCGCCCCGCCGACCAGGAAGCCGAGGTCGAGCGCCTGGTCGACATGGGTGCCCGGCACGTCGACATCGGCCAGGGCGATGTCGAGTGGACGGTGTTGGCCGACCCGGAGGGCAACGAGTTCTGCGTTCTCCGTGAGCGCGAGGAGTGAGCCGGGTTTGCGAGCCCCGCAGTCGCGAACAGCGGCGAGTCCGTGAGCGCGAGGAGTGAGCCGGGTTTGCGAGCCCCGCAGTCGCGAACAGCGGCGAGTCCGTGAGCGCGAGGAGTGAGCCGGGTGAGCGGTTGACCGCACCACCACCACCACCGTCGGCTGCGGCGGACGCCCGGCTGGTCGAGGAGCCGCCCAAGGACACCGGGCACCGCCGGTCGCCGTACGAGCGCGACCGCGCGCGGGTGCTGCACTCCGCCGCGTTCCGCCGACTGGCCACCAAGACCCAGGTGCACACCGCCGGGACGGACGACTTCCTGCGTACGCGGCTGACGCACTCGCTGGAGGTGGCGCAGATCGCGCGGGAGATGGGTGCCCGGTTGGGTTGCGACCCGGACGTGGTGGACGTCGCCGGGCTCGCCCACGATCTCGGGCACCCCCCGTTCGGCCACAATGGCGAGTCCGCCCTGGACCTGCTCGCCACACCGTGCGGCGGCTTCGAGGGCAACGCGCAGACGCTGCGGGTGCTGACCCGACTGGAGGCGAAGGTGCTCGCCCCGGACGGCTCGTCCGCCGGGCTGAACCTGACCCGGGCGTCGCTCGACGCGATCGGCAAGTACCCGTGGCCGCGCCGCCCGGGGGAGCGCAAGTTCGGGGTGTACGCCGACGACACCACGGTCTTCGAGTGGATCCGGGCCGGTGCGCCCGGCGACCGTCGTTGTCTTGAGGCGCAGGTGATGGACTGGGCCGACGACGTCGCGTACTCGGTGCACGACGTGGAGGACGGCATCCACGGCGGGTACGTCACGCTGCGCCCGTTGCTCGCCGACGCCGACGAGCGGGCCGCGCTCTGTGCCGACGTGGCCGCCGCCTACTCCGGGGAGACCGCTGCCGACCTTGCCGAGGTGCTCGTCGAGTTGTTGGCGGATCCGCTGCTCGCCCCGCTCGCCGGGTACGACGGCAGTCACCGCGCGCTGGTCGCGTTGAAGGCCACCACCAGCGGGGTGACCGGGCGGTTCGTGTCCGCTGCGGTGGCCGCCACGGAGGAGCGCTTCGGTCCCGGCCCGCACCGCCGCTACGCGGCGGACCTGGTGGTGCCACGTCTGGCCCGGGCGCAGTGTGCCCTGCTCAAGGGCATCGCGCTGCGGTACGTGATGCGTCGAGCCGGCTTCCGGGGCCGCTACGAGCGGCAGCGCACGATGCTGGCCGAGCTGGTCGCCGCGTTGGTCCGGCGCGCGCCGGACGGGCTCGACCCGATCTTCGCCCCGCTGTGGCGGGCCGCGCCGGACGACGCCGCCCGACTGCGCGTGGTGATCGACCAGGTCGCCTCCCTCACCGACCCGGCGGCCGTGACCTGGCACACCCGCCTGGTCGACGGCGGCACACCGCCGGCTGACCCCAGGGCAGATTAGGCTAGCCTAAGTGACATGTCGGAACGTCCCCGGAACGTCACCTCGGTCCACGTGCTGCGCACCGAGCGGCCCACGCCGCACCTGATCCGGCTCGTCCTCGGTGGGGAAGAGCTGGCCGACCTGCCGGTGGGCGAGTTCACCGACCACTACATCAAGGTGGTGTTCCCGCAGCCGGGCGTCGCGTACCCGCAGCCGTTGGACCTCGCCGCGATCCGCCGGGACCTGCCCCGGGAACAGTGGCCCCGGCTGCGCGCGTACACGGTGCGACGCTGGGACCCGCTGGCCGAGGAGCTGACCGTGGACGTGGTCTACCACGGCGACGAAGGGCTGGCCGGTCCGTGGGCTGCCGCGCTGCGTCCCGGTGACCCCGTGCACTTCGTCGGCCCCGGCGGCGCGTACGCCCCCAGCCCGGACGCGGACTGGCACCTGCTGGTCGGCGACGAGAGTGCCCTGCCGGCGATCGCGGCGGCGTGCGAGCGGCTGCCGCTGGGCGCGCCGGCCCACGTCTTCGTGGAGATCGCCGACCCGGCCGAGGAGCAGAAACTGCTCAGCCCTGGCGCGGTCGAGCTGACCTGGCTGCACCGCGGCGAACGCCCGGTGGGCGAGGCGCTGGTCGCTGCGGTGCGAGCGTTGGAGTTCCCGGCCGGCCAGGTGCACGCGTTCGTCCACGGTGAGGCCGCCGTCGTCCGGGAGTTGCGTCGACTGCTGCGCGCCGAGCGGGGCGTACCCGTCGACCAACTGTCCATCTCCGGCTACTGGCGGCGCGGCATGGACGATGAGGGCTGGCGCTCCACCAAGGCCGCCTGGAACAGCCAGGTGGCCGCCGAGGAAGCCGCCGCCGCCGGCTGATCGTCGCTCAACGCTCGGGCTCGTCCGCCGACTCCTGGCGGGCCGCGGCGAGTCGTCGGGTGAGCAGCACGGCGTACCCGACGATCGCCGCGGACAGCAGGAGCAGCATCAACCTGGGCTCGCGCACCGTCGCGGTGATCACGCTGACCGAGATCACCCCGTAGCCGGTGATCGCCAGTCGGGCACCGCTCGGCCGTGACCAGAGCCAGTACAGGGCCAGCCCACATACCGTCCAGACCACGACCGAGGCGGCCAGCAGGAGCCGCAGCTCCAACGGCAGGCGGTCGACGTTGTCGTCGATCAGCCGGACCACCTGTCCGAGAGCCCAGCCGAGCAGCAGCAGTGAACCGCCGAGCGGGATGTGCAGGTAGCCGTACGCCTGCCCGCCGCGCAGGCGGCGCTGGGTCAGGCGGGTGGTGACGAACGTGGTGTAGACCCACCAGACGGCGGCCGGCACCACGAAGGCCATCCCGGCGGCGACGATCATGTGTGGCCGGGGGTGGTCCGGCACCGCGAAGAGCAGGTTGGCCAGCGCGCTGCCCAGCACGATGATGGTGAACTGCCCGATCCGTTCCGGTAGGTGGCGGTTGTCCACCGGCCACCGGTTGAGCCGGCCCTTGCCGACCCACGGCGTGGCCAGTTCGATGATCATCGCGACGATCCACAGGGTCGGACGCAGCGTGTTGGGCGCGGCCAGCGAGGCCAACCAGATCAACCAGCCTGCCCCGAAGCCGATCAGGTAGACCGAGGTCACCGAGCGGGCCATCGGGCTTGTCGTCCGAGCCCGCAGGTAGAGCAGGAGCAGCACACCCCGCACGATCAGGTACCCGATCGTCAGGAGCACACTCTCCGGCACCTCGTCGACGCCGAGCGTCATCGTGCCCGCGCCGACCAGCGCGCCCAGCACCAGCAGTCGGTGCAGCGCGTCGTCCGGGTCGAACCGGGTGTCGTAGTAGACCTGCCCCACCCAGGCCCACTGCACCACCACGAAGAGCCCGATGACGGCCAGCACGGCGCGCGGCGACGGGGTCGGGTCGTTGCCCAGCCGGGCCACCACCGCCGCCAACGCGTACACGAAGATGATGTCGAGGAAGAGCTCCAGCCAGGTGGCATGGCGGTGGCCGGCCTCGTCCGTCCGCGGGGCCTGTCCGCGTAGTCCCAACCGTCCGGCCAGCCAACCGAACCCCTGGGCACCGTCGGCCCGTACCCTGCGCATCTGGTCATGGTCCCCGCGCGGACCCGGCTGCCGGGCGGAAACCGCCGAGCCGGCAGCGGTGGCCGCCACACCGGCGTCCCCCGGCCGGCGCGTCGTCGGTCCGGCAGGGCAGGATGTACGCCGAGGGGGTGGCGCATGGCTGGGCGGATCCGGGACGAGGACATCGCACTGGTCCGGGAACGCACCTCGATCGGGGATGTGATCTCCGAGACGGTCACCCTGAAGTCCGCCGGCGGCGGCAACCTCAAGGGTCTGTGCCCGTTCCACGACGAGAAGAGCCCGTCGTTCAACGTCTCGCCGGCCCGCAACGTCTGGTACTGCTTCGGCTGCGGTGCCGGCGGCGACGCGATCAAGTTCCTGATGGACGCCGACCACCTCAGCTTCGTCGAGTCCGTCGAGCGGCTGGCCGGCCGCGCCGGCATCCAGCTGCGCTACATCGAGGACGACAAGGGCACCCCCCGCCCCCGCCCGCAGCAGGGCCAGCGCCAGCGCCTGGTGGCCGCGCACGCCGCCGCCGTGGAGTTCTACCGGGCGCAGCTCAGCACCGCGGGCGCCCGGCCGGCACGCGAGTTCCTGGCCAAGCGGGGCTTCGACCGGGCCGCCGCGGAGCGCTACGGCTGTGGCTTCGCGCCGGAGGGCTGGGACCTGCTCACCAAGCACCTGCGCCAGCAGGGTTTCACCCACCAGGAGCTGGTCACGGCCGGGCTGTCCCGGGAGTCCCGCTCCGGCACCCTGATCGACCGGTTCCGCCGTCGGCTGCTCTGGCCGATCCGCGACCTCGCCGGCGACGTGATCGGCTTCGGCGCGCGCAAGCTCTTCGACGACGACGACGGCCCGAAATACCTCAACACCCCCGAGACGCCGATCTACAAGAAGTCGCACGTGCTCTACGGCATCGACCAGGCCAAGCGGGAGATCGCCAAGCAGGGCCGGGCGGTGATCGTCGAGGGCTACACCGACGTGATGGCCTGCCACCTGGCCGGGGTGACCACGGCGGTGGCGACCTGCGGCACCGCCTTCGCCGCGGACCACATCTCCGTTCTGCGTCGGCTCCTGTTCGACAGCGACGAGGTGGCCGGCGAGATCATCTTCACCTTCGACGGTGACGCTGCCGGCCAGAAGGCCGCCCTGCGCGCCTTCGAAGACGATCAGCGGTTCGTCGGGCGCACGTTCATCGCGGTCTCCCCGGACAACATGGACCCGTGTGACCTGCGGCTGGCCAAGGGTGACCTGGCGGTGCGGGACCTGGTCGCCCGCCGCGAGCCGCTTGTCGACTTCGCGCTGCGGCACGTGATCAGCCGCTTCGACCTGGACACCGTCGACGGCCGGGTCGAGGCGATGCGCCACGCCGCGCCGCTGGTCGCGCGCCTCAAGGACCGGGAGAAGCGCCCGGAGTACGTCCGCAAGCTCGCCATGGACCTCGGCATGGAGATCGAGCCGGTGCAACGGGCGGTGCTCGCCGCCGCCAACACCCCGTCGCCCGGCACCCGCGACGCGGCACCCGCCGCCCGGCCCACTCCGGCCCGCGCCGAGCCGGCAACGGACAGCCCGCAGGCGATGGTCGAGCGGGAGGCGCTGAAGCTCGCCCTGCAGCAGCCCGTCCTGGCCGGCCCCATGTTCGACGCCGTCGAGGCCACCGAATACCGCCACCCGATGCACGTCGCGGTGCGTACGGCCATCGCGGCGGCCGGTGGTGCCGCGTCGGCGACCGGCGGCGCGGTCTGGATCGAGTCGGTCCGTGACGCCTGCGACGACCTGGCATCGGCGGCGCTGGTCGGCGAGTTGGCGGTGGAGCCGCTGCGGATCGACGGCGAACCGGACCCCCGCTACGTGTCGATCACGATGGCGCGGGTGCAGTTCGGGTCGGTGACCGCCCGGATCCGCGACATCAAGTCGCGCATCCAGCGGATCAACCCGGTCAACAACAAGGACGAGTACTTCGCCGCCTTCGGTGAGCTGCTGTCCCTGGAGCAGCACGCCCGGGCGCTGCGCGAGCAGGCCGCGGGAGGCCTCTAGATGGGACTGTTCAGCCGCAAGCCGAAGCTGCCACCGGCCTCCCGGCCGCCACTGACCGCCGACGAACGGGTGCTGGCGTGGGCTGCCGCCGGCAACGGCGAGGGCGACGGGGTGGTGGTCGCCAGCAACCTCGGGTTGTGGCTGCCCGGTCGAGGGCACCGACTCGGCTGGCACACCATCCTCAAGGCGGTCTGGTCCGGTCGGGAGCTGACCGTCACGCCCGCCGAACTGGTCGTCGAACGCGACGGCTACGCGGTGGTCGCCGACGGCCCGGCGGAGACCTACCTCCTGCTCGACCCGGGTGAACTGCCGCACCAGGTACGGGCGCGGGTCACCCGATCGGTCGCGTACACCCAGCACCAGCCGGTGCCCGGCGGTGCCGCACGGGTCGCGGCCCGCCGGGAGGCCGGGGTCGACGGTCTCACCTGGACGGTCCGACTCGACCCCGGCACCCCGGCGGACGACGAGGCCCTGCTCGCCGAGACCGATCGCCTGGTCAGTGTGGCCCGCGCCGCCACCGCACCGGTCGACGGCTGACCTGCCGTCAGTTGGCGCCGAGATCCTTCAACGCCTTGTCGGCGCCCCGGTGCAGGGCGACCGGCTCGGTCTTCCGGGCGGTCTCCAGCGAGATCCCCTTGGCCGCCGGGTTCGCCTGAGCCAGCGCGTCCCGTTTGTCGAACACCGTCCGGGTGATCGCGCAGGCGACGTTGGCGTCCAGATCCTTGCGGACCAGCAGCACGTTCGGCACGACGATGGTCGGGGTGTCCGCCGCCGTCCGGTACGCGTCCCGGCCGATCGTCCCGGCCTGGTAGGCGGGGCTCAACTCGGTCATCTTCGGCAGCAGGGACGCGATGTCGACGAACTTCACCTGGTCACCGGCAGTGGTGAACAGGTCGGTCAGACCACCGGTGGGCAGGCCACCGGACCAGAAGAACCCGTCGACGCTGCCGTCCTTGACGCCCTCGACCGTCTTCATGAGGTCGAGCCGCTGCGCCCGGACGTCCTTGGCCGGGTCGAGGCCGGCGGCTTCCAGCAGCCGGTTGGCGATCACCTCGGTGCCGGACTTCGGGGAACCGGTGGAGATCCGCTTGCCGCGCATGTCGGCCACCGAGTTGATCCCGGAGTCGTTGCGCACCACCACCTGCGTGTAGTTGTCGTAGATGCGCGCGAGCGCCTCGACCGGCTGCGGCGCGGTGAAGCTGCCCTTGCCCTGGACCGCGTTGACCGCCGTGTCGAACAGCGAGAACGCCACGTCGTACTGGCCACCGACCAACTGTTCGACGTTCTGCACGGAGGCGCCGGTCTCGGCGGCGGTGCCGCTGAGCTTGCCGCCGGTAGCCCCGGACAACTGGCCGGCCAGGGCGTTGCCGACGCCGTAGTAGACGCCTGTCGCGTTGCCGGTGGCGATGCCGACGCGGGTCTCCTGGGCCACCTCGCAGGTGACCTCGCTGGCCGCGTCGTCCTTGGCCGCGCCACCCTGCTGGCCTCCACAGCCCGCGGCGCCGGCCGTGACGAGGGCGAGCACGCTCAGACCCGCCGCGACCCGTACGTCGATTCGTCTCACGGTTTCTCCTCCCGGAGGTTGGCTGACGATCCGGCTCGTGGCCGACCGGCCCGACCGGTGGACTGCCGTCGTACGAGGACACCCGCCGCCGCGACAGCGGCCAGCGCGACGCCGACCGTGACCGCGACGGGTTCGAGCCAGAGCAGGGTGACGCCGGCGAGGGCACCGAGTACGCGCTCCGGTGCGCCGGCCGGGCCCACCCCGGGCAGCCAGCCACCGGCGGCGACGGCGAGCACCGCCACGCTGAGCGCGATCACCACGGCCGCGAAGGCGATCCGCTGCGCGCCACCGATGCCGAGCAGCCCGAGCCCGGCCGGCGTGATGACGAACGCGATCGGCGTCAGGTACGCCGGCAGCGCGTAGCGCAGGGTCTGCCACATGGTCGGCACCAACCGGCCCCCGGTCACCGCCGCGGCCGCCACCGCAGCCAGCGCGGTCGGTGGGGACACCTCGGACAGGACCGCGAAGTAGAAGACGAACATCGCCACGGCGGGCGCCGACACGCCGAGATCGATGAGGGCCGGGCCGACGATCACCCACCCGATCACGAACGAGGCGGTGACCGGCACGGCCAGCCCCAGCAGGCTGAGCGCGACGGCCGCGAGCAGCGCGGTGAGCACCAGCACCAGGGTCGGGTTCGAGGTGGCCGCCTTCGCCCCGCTGATCAGCAGCGTCGCCGCCTGCGGCCCCAGGCCGGTCTTCGTGGTGGTCGCCGTGATGATGCCGGCGGCGGCGCAGACGGCGGTCACCGCGAGCACACCGCGTACGCCGGTGACGAGCGCGGCCACCAGCCGGGCCGGGGTGAGCCGGTGTGCACGGTCCAGGAAGGAGAGCGCGACCGCCAGGAGGGTGGCGACGACGACCGCCCTCGTCGCGGACACGCCCACGGCGAGGAGCCCGACGATCGCGATCAGTGAGGCGAAGTGGTAGCCGAACCGGGCCAGCAGACGCCAGGGCGACCCGACGTCGATCACCACGGGGCGTACGCCGGACCGGCGGGCGTCGATCTCCACGGAGAGGAGGATGCCGAGGTAGTAGAGCACCGTCGGCGCCGTGGCCCACCCCAGCACCTGCAGGTACGACACGCCCAGGTACTCCGCGATGATGAACGCCGCCGCGCCCAGCGTGGGCGGCGAGAGGATCGCACCCACTCCGGCCGCAGCCAGCATGCCGCCGGCCCGCTCCGGGGGATATCCGGCACGACGCAGCAGTGGCCAGGTGACCGCGCCGATGCTCACCGTCGTCGCCGCACCGGATCCGGAGACGGTGCCGAGCAGGAAGCCGGAGGCCACCGCCGTACGACCGGCGGCGGTACGCGAGCGGCGGAACGCGGCGGCCGACAGGTCGACGAAGAACCGCCCCGCCCCGGACAGCTCCAGCACCGCTCCGTAGATGGTGAACAGCACGATGTAGGAGGCGGCCACGTCCAGTGGTGTGCCGTAGAAGCCGCTGTCGGAGTTGTAGAACGCGTCGACCAGTTGACTGAAGTCGAGCCCGGCATGGGCGACCGGCCAGGACTGCGGCAGCAGCCCGCCGTAGTAGCCGTAACCGAGGAACAGCAGGCAGACCGCGGGCAGGATCCAACCGGTGGCCCGTCGGCACGCCTCCAGCAGCAGGAGCAGGAGTACGGTGCCCAGCACCAGGTCCATCGGCGCCAGCAGGCCCTGCCGGTCGAGGAAGGCGTTGTAGCCGCCGCCACCGGAACCGAGGGGCATCGGCAGGACGGGATAGAGGCAGGCGGCCACCGCGAGGGCGACCAACACCCAGTCCGTCGCGGTGGGTCGCGCGGAGACCGGGCGGGGCGGCCCGGTGTCGCCTGGGCGGCGCCGCCGGAACCGTAGCCGCAGGTTGGCTGGGTAGGCCAGGAAGACCAACGGGAGTACGCCGGCCAGGAAGAAGATCAGGTAATACTTGCTGCCCTGCGACAGCGGGCGGAACACCTGCCAGAGGGCGAGAGCGGCCACCGCCAGCGCTGCCGCGGTGAGGAGCAGACCTGCTGGCCCGGTCAACACCCGGCCCGGTTTCTCGTCCTCGAACTGGGCGGACATCTCCCGTGTAGCCCGCTCGTCAAGGGTCCGAGCATCAGCGCCGAGCCGCTCGGCCGAATCGGTGCCTTCGGGCGCGCTGGTGTCGGCTGCGCTGGGTTGAGGCGCTCTGGGGCGAGGTGGCGGCCCGTTCTCGGCCGGGCCGGGTTCGCTGACGGGAGAGTTGGCTGGTCGTGAGGGTGGCGACGAACCGTCAGGCGAACGGATGGGCGACACAATCGGACGATACACGTCGATTGGCCGGCGGGTGGGGCATCGAAGACTGTTCACGTTTTTTCGTGCCTTCACTCCGACCGTCGGCGTACCGTCCGCGCGAAACGCTCGGCTGGGACACCCCAGCCGAGCGCCTCGCTGGGCTGCTGGCAGGGGCGATGACTCAGGTGGGCTCTCCGGGGCACCAGCCGTAATTCGTAGACCCGCCCATGTCATGAACCGTGACGTTGCTGACGCTCATCCATCCGTACGTGCTGGTGCCCGCGATGCGGGCCCAGAACCAGAGGTTGTCGTAGTCGTTGTTGACCCAGCACCAGATGTAGAGCGTCGTTCCCGCGTTCACGTACTGGACGTTCCCGCACTCCGAGTAGGGCGCCTTCTTGAGGTTCGCGCCGATCTTCATCGTGGCGCTGGATTCGCTGTTGTTCGCGACCGTCTGGCTGCTGCAGCTGGTCTGGCTGCTTGCGGGTGCGGCGCTGGCTGGCGACGCCAGCGTGAGGCCGAGCAGCACTGCGGCTGTGGCGGCTGGCAGGGTTCGGCGAATGTGCATGGTGTTTCCTCCCCGTGTGAGCGTGCGCGATTGATCGAGGCTAACAGCGGCATTTGCCTGCTTCGATGGGAAAGCGGCCAGGTTAGCTGTCGGAAAACTGTCCGGGCCGAGGTAATCGACCCGGGCAGGCACGCTGCGACCGACCATGGCGTCTCTGCGGCATCCTCAGCTCGTGCTGCGACGTGTCGCACACCGGATCCGCGGGCTGGGCCCGAATTGCCGTGGAGGGCTGTCGGACTCGGCGGTTAGGGTCGGGTGGTGACTTCGGGGCGAGCACTCATTCAGGCTCGGGGGCTGGTGAAGCGGTTCGGTGACTTCACCGCCGTGGCCGGCATCGATGTCGAGGTACGCTCGGGCGAGGCGTTCGGCTTCCTCGGGCCCAACGGTGCCGGCAAGTCATCCACCATGCGGATGGTCGGCTGCACCTCCCCACCCAGTGGGGGCGAGCTGCGCATCCTCGGCATGGACCCGGTCCGTGACGGGCCGGCGATCCGGACCCGCCTCGGCGTCTGCCCGCAGTTGGACAATCTCGACCCGGAGCTGACCGTCCGGGAAAATCTGACCGTCTACGCCCGCTACTTCGGTATCGCACGTCGGGCGGCCCGGGAGCGGGCCGACGAGCTGCTCGACTTCGTCCAGCTCACCGATCGGGCCGACAGCTTGGTCGAGCCGCTGTCCGGTGGGATGAAGCGTCGGCTGACCATCGCCCGCGCGCTGGTCAACGATCCGGAGATCGTGCTGCTCGACGAGCCGACCACCGGGCTCGACCCGCAGGCTCGGCACCTGGTGTGGGAGCGGCTGTTCCGGCTCAAGCAGCAGGGCGTCACGTTGGTGCTCACCACCCACTACATGGACGAGGCCGAGCAGCTCTGCGACCGGCTGGTGGTGATGGACGGCGGGCGGATCGTCGCCGAGGGCTCACCCCGGGCACTGATCGCGCAACACTCCACCCGCGAGGTGGTCGAGCTGCGCTTCGCCGCCGAGTCACAGGAGCCGTTCGCCGGCAAGCTCGACAGTGTGGGGGAGCGGGTCGAGGTGCTGCCGGACCGGGTCCTGCTCTACGTGCCCGACGGCGACGCGGCGGTCGCCGAGGTCTCCGCGTTGGGGCTCAACCCGGCCAATGTGCTGGTGCGGCGTAGTGGCCTGGAGGACGTCTTCCTGCACCTGACCGGCCGCACCCTGGTCGACTGACCGACCTTTGTGGTCGTTGGCAGCGCAGCCCACCCTACCGGGAGTCGACCTGCTGAGCTGCCAACGATGCCCGCTCAACGGCTCTCGTCGGGAAGCCGCGTGTGGGCCGGGTCCCAGCCGCGTTCGATCTTGGGCGTAACATCGGCCCGCCCGGTCGGTGGGTTCACCGAAACCGGCGCTCGACCATGGGGGGTTTCATGTCCGATCTGCTGATCGCCAACCGACGTCAGGCCGGGCTCACCGCCCTCTACCTCGGCATCTTCGCGATGCTCTGGTTCAGTGTGCCGGCGGCGGAACAGCCGCTGCGTGCCCTGCTCGTGGTTGGCAGCATCGTCGCACTGCTCACCGCGGTGGCGGGCGGCGTGCTGTCGGCCCGCCTCCGGGGTGCCGGTAGCCCTCGGGACCGGGCAGCCGACCGTCCGTACCTGCTCATCGTCGTCGCCGAATTCGTCGCCGCCGGGCTGGGCGCCGCGGTGGTGGCCGCCGCGGGCTGGTCCGAGTACGTCCCGGTGCTGGTCTGCCTGGTGGTCGGGCTGCACTTCTTCCCGCTCGCCCCGCTGCTGCGGGATCCACTGCTCAAGCCGCTCGGGGTCGCGATCTGCCTGGTGGCAGCGGCGGCGCTCGTCACCGGCCTGGCCTCCGGGGTGTCCGCTGGCCTGGTGGTCGGCACCGGCGCGGGAGTGCTCCTGCTCGGATACGCCGTGCAGGCGCTGGTCCGCGCGTACCGACCGGCCTGATCGGCACACACCCGCGGGCTGCTGGGCCCGGCGCAGGTTCGTCGGGCCCGACCCCCGTCCGCGCGGTGTGATCGACTCCAGGTCGGCGAAACGGGGGTGTCTGGGCGGCGCAATGCCGCCACATCACCGATGTGGAGTGGATCATCGCGGTCGCCGTAGGGTGACCGGCGGCCCTGTCGTACCCCCGGGGTAGACAGGTCGGGACGGGGGTGGTCGTGGTGCATGTGGTGGGGCAGGCACGTTTCCCGTGGGTGCCGGCGTACGCCGTGTTCGAGCACTACCTGGTGGGGCTGCGACGCACCTGGCGGGCCGGGGTGTTCTCCTCGTTCCTGCTGCCGGTGCTCACCGTGCTCGGCTTCGGGCTGGGCGTCGGCGCCTACATCGACCAGGGCGTCGGCGGGGTGCGCTACCTCGACTGGCTGGTCCCCGGGCTGATCGCCTCGACCGCGCTCCAGGTGACCGTCGGTGACTCGACCTGGCCGGTGTTCAGCAACTTCCGGTGGGTCAAGACCTACTTCGCGCAGAGCGCGTCTCCGCTGCGGGTCGGCGACATCGTGGCGGGGCACCTGGCCTTCGTGCTGTTCCGGGTGCTCACCACGATCGCGGCGTTCCTGCTGGTCACCGGCTTGTTCGGGGCGTTGCGCTCGCCGTGGGCGGTGGCCACCCTGCCGGTGGTGGCGTTGCTCGCGCTGGCCGTCGCCGCGCCGGTCTTCGCGTACACCGCGTCGGTGTCCCGCGACAGTTGGCTCGCGATGCTGTTCCGGTTCGCGGTCATCCCGATGACGCTCTTCGCGGGAGTGTTCTTCCCGGTCGAGTCGTTACCCGAGGTGCTGCGGTGGCTGGCGTACGTGACGCCGTTGTGGCACGCCGTCGACCTCTGCCGCGCGGCCACGCTCGGCGTCACCCCACAGTGGTCGATCGCCGGGCACCTGCTCTACCTGGCCGTGTGGGCGGTCGCCGGCTGGCTGCTGGCGCTGCGCGCGTTCCGTCGCAGGCTCGTCGTCTAGCTGTGCCGCCCACGGTCCGCCCGGACGGGCCCTGGCTGGTGCGGCTCCGCTGTCTCCCGTGCGCGGATGGTGGCTGCCGGATGCAGGAATGCGAAGCCGCGGTCAAGTAGCGCCGCCCGGTCGGCGGTGCCGCCGGACCGCAGCCATTCCTGCGAAACCGTGTCGAGGACCGCCGACGCAGCGTTGGTGAGTAGTTCCGCGGTGAACGAGTCGAGCTGCACACCCGGCCGGTCTCGCAACGCGTCGCTGACGTGTCGGCGCCACTGTGCCCGCTTCTGATACAGGCGGGCATGCAGCGACGGGGTCGATTCGATCAAGCGGAGGCTGGCCAGCGTCTGCTCGGACGCGTGGATCTGCCGTTCCCACTGGCGTAGCACGTGGTGCAGGGACTGCCACGGGTCCTCGTCGGCGGGCCGTGCGCGGATGTCCTCGACGACCTGTTCGCCGGTGACGTCCACCCCGCCGAATACAGCGTCTTCCTTCGCCGGGAAGTAGCGGAAGAAGCTCCGTTTGGTCAGTCCGGCGGCCTGGGCGATCTCGTCGACAGTCGTCTCGTCGAACCCGCGTTCGGCGAACAGGCCCAGCGCCACCTGGGCGAGCTCCGCGCGAACCGCGCGCCGCGTACGTTCACGTAGTCCATCAGCCACGCACCAAAGTCTACTTCACAACATTGCATGTCTATCCTGTCACTCGGTGTCGTAAGTTGTTTCTGAACCTGAGCAGAGGGAGGCGACAGCGATGACGCTGAACGGCAAAACCGTCCTGGTGACCGGCGGCACGGGCGGAATCGGCAAGGAGACCGCCCGCGGGCTGGCTCGGCTCGACGCCCGTGTCGTCCTCGTCGGGCGCGACCCTGGTCGGGCAGACGCTGCGGCCGTGGAGCTCCAGCGCGACACCGGCAACGGCAACGTCGACGCGCTTACCGCCGATCTGACCCGGCGACGCGATCTACACCGGCTGGCCGACCAGGTGACCGCGCGGTATGGCAGCTTGGACGTGCTGATCAACAACGTTGGCGTGACCAGAGAACGACGCGAACTGACCGAGGACGGCATCGAGACCGCCTTCGCCGCCAACGTCGTCGCCCCGTACACGCTGACCCACCTGCTGCTGCCGGCGCTGAAACGTGTCCCAGCGGCCCGCGTTATCAACATCACCGGCGGCATTCCGCGAGGACGAATCAACCTCGACAACCTGCAAGGCGAGAAGTCCTACGTCGGGCTGTCGTTCTACAACCAGACCAAGCTGGCGCTGATGGCGATGAGCTACACGTTCGCCGAACGCCTGACCGGGACCGGTGTGACCCTCAACGTGGCCTACCCCGGCCACGCGTACACCGCGATGAACCAGGGCCTGACCATCCACACCTATCCGACGCTGGCGCGGCCCGTCGTTCCACTGCTACGTCTGGCGTTGCCGGTCCTCTACGGACACCGAGCAGTGGTCAAGGCGTCGAGATCAAGCATCTACCTCGCCTCCAGCCCGCAGGCGCAGGGAATACACGGGACCTACCTCAACAGCCGGTCCCAGCCCACCGCATGGCCCGACGCGGTCCGCGACCAACGCAACCGCGACACCATCTGGGCGCTCTGCGAGAAGCTCGCCGGCTAGGCCGGCCGACCCAGCGCCAAGCGATTGCCAGCCGCAGCCGGCCGGTCTCGGGCCGGGATGCATTACGGTGGCGAGCAAGCTCGTCGTTTGGAGAGGCTGCCGTGGTCACGCTGATCCTGCCCCGGCTGGTGGATGTCTCCGCCGCCTCCCGGCGGTCCGCGTCGGTGGTGGGGCGCAACGTCGCGGCACTGAAGTCGGTCTACTGGCTGCTCCTGCTGTCCGGCTTCGTCGAGCCGCTGCTCTACCTGCTCTCCATCGGGGTGGGCGTCGGGGCGCTGGTCGGCGACCTGCCGCTGCCCGACGGGCGGCTCGTCTCGTACGCCGAGTTCGTGGCTCCGGCGATGCTCGCCTCCTCGGCGATGACCGGGGCGCTCGCGGAGACCACCTTCAATTTCTTCGGCAAGATGAAGTACATGAAGCTGTACGACGGGATGATCGCCACCCCGGTACGGCCGTTCGAGATCGCGCTCGGGGAGTTGGGCTGGGCGATGCTGCGGGGCAGCGCCTACTCGGCCGCGTTCCTCGGGGTGATGGTCGGGTTGGGCCTGACCAGCGTCGCCCGCGCGCTGACCGCCCTGCCGGCCGCGGTGCTGGTCGGGTTCGCGTTCGGGGCGCTCGGCATGGCGGTCTCCACGTTCATGCGCAGCTGGCAGGATTTCGACCTGATGGGCTCGGCCCAGTTCACCCTGTTCCTCTTCTCCGGCACGTTCGTGCCGGCGCAGGCCTATCCGACAGTGCTGCACTGGCTGATCGAGATCACCCCGCTGTACCGGTCGGTGCACCTGATCCGCGGGGTCGTGCTGGGCAGCGGCGGCTGGGTCTGGCTGCTCGACGTGCTCTACCTGCTGGCGATGGTGGCGGTCGGCCTGTTGGTGGCCTCGCGTCGGATGAGCAGGTTGCTCTATGAGTAGGGGTTATCCGTGCCTGTCGACGGGGCATGTCCGGAGGTGACACCGCCGACGAACAGGAGGGGCGATGGCCTCGGACGAGTCTTCCGCCCACCGGGAGCACCAGCGTGATCCGGTCGGGCCCGATGCGGGGCCGGACAGCCCCACCGATCTGCCCGGCAGCGGCTGGAAGGCGGCGCTGCGGCGCACGGTCACCGAATTCCAGGACGACAGCCTGACCGACTGGGCGGCGGCGCTCACCTACTACGGGGTGTTGTCCATCTTCCCGGGGCTGTTGGTGCTGATCTCCATCCTCGGCCTGCTCGGCACGAGCGCCACCGAGGGCGTCAAGGACACCGTCAACCAGGCGGTGCCGAACGACAGCATCCGGCAGATCATCACCGAGGCGATCACCACGGCGGACAGGAACGGCGGCCTGGCCAGCATCGCGGCGATCATCGGTGTGGTGGCCGCGTTCTGGTCCGCGTCCGGCTACATCGGCGCGTTCATGCGCGCCTCGAACAGCATCTACGACGTGCCGGAGGGCCGGCCGATCTGGAAGACGCTGCCGATCCGGCTCGGCGTGACCGCGGTGATCGGGGTGCTGCTGCTGGTCAGCGCGGTGATCGTGGTCTTCACCGGCCGCCTCGCCGAGGCGGTGGGGGACGTGGTCGGCCTGGGCGCGACGGCGGTCACGGTGTGGGACATCGCCAAGTGGCCGGTGCTGCTGATCCTGGTCAGCCTGATGTTCGCGATCCTCTACTGGGCTTCGCCGAACGCGCGGCACGGCGGGTTCCGCTGGGTCAGCCCGGGCGGTGTGCTGGCCGTGGTGATCTGGCTGGTGATCTCCGGCCTCTTCGCCTTCTACGTGAGCAACTTCGGCTCGTACAACAAGACGTACGGGGCGCTGGCCGGCGTGATCATCTTCCTGATCTGGCTCTGGCTGAGCAACATCGCGATCCTGCTCGGTGCCGAGTTCGACGCGGAGCTGGAACGGGGCCGTGCCATCTCGGCCGGTCACGCCGTCGACGACGAGCCGTACGTCGAGCTGCGCGACGACCGCAAGCTCCGGAAGAAGCGGAACTCCGCAGGCAGGCGCTGACCGCCCCCAGCGACCGCCCGTCCCGCAAGACCGCCCCGCCACCGAAGACCGGCTGGCGGGGCGCTTTCGTGGTTGTCGATGAAACTGGGGGCGACCGGAAGCGGGCGGCCCGTGATCCTTTTCTTGATCGACTAGTAGCTTTTGTTCTTTCGGACAAAAGTTCATCTCGGAACGGTTGAAGCTCTGGACACGCGGTGCGGAACGCTCTTACTGTGTCGGACACAACACATCGCCGTTGCGTCGATGTGAACGATGCCAATGAAGAGGTGACCCTCCGGTGCGGACCGTCGACCCGCTGCACGTGCGACTGTTGCGGTTGCTCCGCGACGAGGGAGCCGTGTCCCGGGCCGAGCTGGGCGACCGACTCCAGATGCCGCGCCCGCGCATGCTGGCCGAGCTGGACCGCCTGGTCGCGCTGGGTTACGTCGCCGAGGCAGGGCTCGCCGCCTCCCGGGGCGGGCGTCGCTCGACGCTTGTCGAACTGAACCCGCAGCTGCGCTTCGCCGCCGTCGACCTCGGCGCGAGCTCGATGGACATCGAGGTGGTCAACGGCCGCCTCGAACCGGTCGCCCAATACGCCGAGCCCGCCGACATCCGCAACGGGCCGAAGGTGACCCTGCAACGGGTCAACGAGCTGCTGCACAAGGCCCGGGTCGACGGCGCGTACGAGCGGTTGGACGCGGTCGGCATCGGCGTGCCCGGCCCGGTCAGCTTCCGCGACGGCGTCCCGGTCTCGCCGCCGATCATGCCGGGCTGGGACCGGTTCCCGGTGCGCGAGCTGCTCAGCCGGGAGCACGGCTGCCCGGCGGTGGTCGACAACGACGTCAACATAATGGCGATCGGTGAGCGCCACGGTGGGGTCGCTCACTCGGTGGACGACTTCCTCTTCGTGAAGATCGGCACCGGCATCGGGTGCGGCATCTACCTCACCGGCGAGGTCTACCGGGGCACCGACGGTTGCGCCGGCGACATCGGCCACATCCAGGTCGACTCGCACGGTCCGATGTGCTCCTGCGGCAACGTCGGCTGCCTGGAAGCGCTGTTCAGCGGTGCGGCACTGGCCAAGGAGGCCACCGTCGCCGCCCGCGGCGGGGTGTCACCAGCGCTGGCCGAGCGGATGGCCCTGCGTGGTGTGGTGACCGCACTGGACGTCGCCGAGGGCGCCGTCGAGGGCGACGTGACCTGCATCCAACTGATCCGTGACGGCGGACGGCGGGTCGGCGGGGTGCTCGCCGGCCTGGTCAGCTTCACCAACCCGTCGATGATCGTGATTGGCGGCGGGCTGGCCCAGCTTGGGCACATCCTGCTGGCCGAGATCCGCAGCGTGGTCTACCGCCGTTCGCTGCCACTGGCCACCGGAAACCTGCCCGTCGTGCTGTCCGAGCTCGGTGGTCGCGCCGGCGTCACCGGCGCGGCCGTGCTCGCCAGTGACGTCGCCTTCGGTGAAGCCGCATGAAACTGAGCGAAATTCCGTCGTGAGCGAGGAGGAGACTGTGGCTCTGCCCGAGGATGACCCCGCCACCGCGTCGGCCGAGGCCGTCGCCGAGGCGCCGCTGGTCGAAGCTCCCGCCGACACCGTCGCGGGCGAGGTGGTCCTGCGCCTCACCGATGTGGTCAAGACCTTCCCCGGCGTACGCGCGCTGGACGGCGTGCAGCTGGAGGTGCGTGCTGGCGAGGTGCACTGTCTGCTCGGGCAGAACGGCGCCGGCAAGTCCACTCTGATCAAGGTGCTCTCCGGGGTCCACCAGCCTGATTCCGGGCAGGTGGAGTGGCGTGGCGAGCCGGCGACCTTCACCAACCCGCAGGCCGCGATGAAGGCCGGCATCGCCACGATCTACCAGGAGCTCGACCTCGTCGAGGATCTGTCGGTGGCGGAGAACGCGTTCCTCGGTCACGAGCACCGCAGCTTCGGGTTCGTCCGGCGCGGCACGATGGCCCGGCACACTCGGCAGATCCTCAGTCGGCTCGGCCACGGTGAGATCCCGCCCGGGAGGATGGTCCGGTCGCTGCCGGCCGCCGGCAAGCAGATCGTCAGCATGGCCCGGGCGCTGTCGCACGAGGCCCGACTGATCATCATGGACGAGCCGAGCGCGGTGCTGGCCCACGACGAGGTCGGCAACCTCTTCCGCATCATCCGGGAGCTGACCGCGCAGGGCATCGCCGTCATCTACATCTCGCACCGGCTGGAGGAGATCCGCGAGATCGGCGACCGGGTCACCGTACTCAAGGACGGCCGGACCACGGCGGCGAACCTGCCGGCGCGCGACACCCCGACCCGCGACCTGGTCAGCCGGATGACCGGCCGCACCATCGAGTACGTCTTCCCGGATCGGCCGGCCGACGACCCCGCCGGTGCGGATCTGCTCCAGGTGGAGGGGTTGACCCGCGCCGGTGAGTTCGCCGACGTCTCGCTGAGTGTTCGCGCCGGGGAGATCGTCGGCATCGCGGGGCTGGTCGGCTCCGGTCGCTCGGAGCTGCTGGAGACCATCTACGGTGCTCGTCTCGCGGAGGCCGGTTCGGTCCGGATGGACGGGCGGGTGCTGCGTCCCGGTGTTGGCGCGGCGGTACGGGCCGGCATGGGGATGGCCCCGGAGGAACGCAAGAGTCAGGCGCTGCTGCTCGGAGAGCCCATCTACCGCAACGTCACGTTGGCCACCTTCGGCCGGTACGCGCGGCTGGGCTTCACCGACGCCGCCAAGGAACGAGCCGAGGCGGACCGGATCGCCGAGAGCCTGGAGCTGCGGCCCCGGGACGTCGACCGGCCGGTACGCACGCTCTCCGGCGGCAACCAACAGAAGGTCGTGGTCGGGCGGTGGTTGCTCGGCGGCACCAAGCTGTTGCTGCTCGACGAGCCGACCCGGGGTGTGGACGTGGGCGCCCGGGCTGAGCTCTACCAGGTCATCCGGGCGTTGGCCGCCCAGGGCGTCGGGGTGCTGCTGGTCTCCAGCGAGGTGCCCGAGGTGCTCGGTCTGGCCGATCGGGTGCTGGTGATGCGGGAAGGGCGGGTCGTCCGCGAGGCCGCGGCCGGCGAACTCGACGAGAACACAGTGCTCGACCTCGTGATGGCGGGGTCCTTGATGGAAGGCGCACCGGCATGAGCGACGCGACTCCCACTCCCACCGCGACACCGGAGCGCCCGCAGCTTCCGGCGCAGTCGCCGCCGGTGGACCCGGCGGAGACGGCGGTGGCCAGCGGTAAGGCAGGATCCACGGGTCGACTCTCGTGGTGGCGGGGTGACGGTGGCGACGGCGCCAAGCGCAACCTCGGTCTGATCGGGGTGCTGGCCGCGCTCATCGTGGTCGGCGCGGTCACCAAACCGGAGCTCTACGGTGACCCGAACTGGGTCTGGAACAACGTGCTCGCCATCCTGCAGCTCGCCTCGGTCGTCGGCGTGGTCACGGTCGGGATGACCTTCGTGATCATCGGCGGCGGCATCGACCTGTCGGTCGGGGCGATCGTCGCGCTGGCCGGGGTCTGGTGCACCACTGTCGCCACCCAGGAATTCGGCGCCGGCGGCATGATCTTCACCGCCCTCGTGGTCGGTATCTGCGTCGGCCTGGTCAACGGCGTACTCATCTCGTACGGGAAGCTGGTCCCCTTCATCGCGACGCTCGCGATGCTGGTGGCGGCTCGCGGGCTCGCGGCGTCGATCTCCAACAAGCAGACCCAGGTGTCGAGCAGCACCTTCATCAACGACATCGCGGCGCGCAAGGTTCTCGGGATTCCGATCCTCGTCTACATCCTGGGCGCAGTGGTGGTGGCCGGGTGGATCCTGCTCAACCGCACGACCTTCGGCCGGCGCACCATCGCCGTCGGCGGTAACCCGGAGGCGGCACGGCTGGCCGGCATCAACGTCCGCCGGCACACCATGTTCCTCTACGCGCTGTCCGGTCTGTGCTGCGGTATCGCGGCCATCATGCTCACCTCGCAGGCCACCTCGGCGCAGGCGGCGATGGCCAACCTCTACGAGTTGGACGCGATCGCCGCCGCGATCATCGGCGGGACGCTGCTCAGCGGCGGCCGGGGCACGATCGTCGGCTCGCTGCTCGGCGTCATCATCTTCGCCACGATCACGAACCTCTTCGCCATCAACGGCCTCTCCATCGAGGCGCAGAACATGGTCAAGGGCGGCATCATCGTCGCCGCCGTCCTGGTCCAGCAGTTCCAGTACAAGTCCTTCACTCGGCTCCTCGCGCGGAACAGGGTCACCACCGCAACCTGACGCACCGCACCGTTGTCCCAGGCGACGTCGAGAAATTCGACAGTGGCCGGGCCTCGTACACCCTCACCGACACAAATCCCGCTCCCAGGAGGTCGTTCATGACCCAGCACAGTCGCGACGTGTCGCGCCGCCGGTTGCTCTTCGGTGGAGCCGCAGTGGGCGCCGCCACCCTGCTCACCGCCTGCACCAGCAACGACACCCCGGCGGCCAGCACCCAGACCAAGGCCGCCGGCAACGCCGAAGGCAACAACGCCCCGGGCAAGAAGGTCGTCATCGGCTTCTCCGCCCCGGCCGCCGACCACGGCTGGATGGGTGCGATCCACGCCAACGCCAAGGCGCAGGCCGCGGCCTACTCGGACGTGGAGTTCAAGGAGGTCGACGGTGGGTCGAACTCCGAGGCCCAGCGCTCCACGCTCGGCACGCTGATCGCCCAGAAGCCGGACATCATCGTCGTGCTGCCGCACGACGGCAAGGAGGTCAACGCCGTTGCCCTCCAGGCGATGCAGGCGGGCATCCCGATCGTGAACCTCGACCGGGCCTTCCCCGACGCGCTGGCCTCGCGGCTGGTCATCAAGGGCGACAACTACGGCATGGGCGTGTCGGCCGGGCACTTCATCGGCAAGCAGCTCAAGGACAAGGGCGTCGCCAACCCGGTGATCGGTGAGATCGCCGGTCTGGAGATCCCGCTGACCGTCGAGCGCAGCGCCGGCTTCGCGGCGGCCCTGGCGACCTACGGGTTCAAGGTGGGCAACCGTCGCTCGGCCGAGTTCACCTCCGACAGCGGCCAGCGTGAGGCGGCCCAGCTGCTGCAGGCGCTGCCGAAGATCGACGCGATCTGGAACCACGACGACGACCAGGGCATTGGTGTGCTCGCCGCCATCAAGCAGGCCAACCGGTCGGAGTTCTTCATGGTCGGCGGCGCGGGTTCGAAGCTCGCGATCGACGCGATCAAGGCCGACAACAGCGTGCTCAAGGCGACGGTCACCTACAACCCGTCGATGGCCTCGTCGGCAATTTCCCTCGCGCGGCTCATCGCGCAGGGCCGGGGCCTGGGCGACCTGACGGAACTGCAGGTTCCCAAGGAAGTGACCCTCGCCTCCGAGACGATCACCAAGGAGAACGCGAGCAGCTACGACAAGCTCGGGTTCTGACACACGGGGGGAGGCTCACCTTGTCCACGACAGACAAAGAACTGCGGGTCGGCATGGTCGGCTACGCGTTCATGGGCGCCGCGCACTCACAGGCGTGGCGCACCGTGAACCGCGTGTACGACCTGCCGGCGCGGGCCCGGATGGCGTTGATCTGCGGCCGAGACACAGCGAAGGTGGCCGACGCCGCCGATCGGCTCGGCTGGGAGGCGTACACCACGGACTGGCGTGACCTGATCAACCGCGACGACATCGACGTGGTCGACATCTGCACCCCGGGCGACAGTCACGCCGAGATCGCCCTCGCCGCGTTGGCCGCCGGCAAGCACGTCCTGTGCGAGAAGCCGTTGGCCAACACGGTGGCGGAGGCCAGGGCGATGACCGCCGCGGCGGACGTCGCCCGGGCCGCCGGAGTGCGGTCGATGTGCGCGTTCAACTACCGCCGGGTCCCCGCGGTGACGATGATGCGCCAGCTGGTCGCCGACGGACGGCTCGGGGTGATTCGACACGTTCGTGCGGTGTACCTACAGGACTGGATCGTGGACCCGCAGTTCCCGCTGGTCTGGCGGTTGCAGAAGGACAGGGCGGGCTCCGGCGCGCTCGGTGACATCGGTGCGCACATCATCGATCTGACCCAGTTCGTCACCGGTCAGCGGATCAGCGGGGTCAGCGCGGTCACCGAAACCTTCGTCAAGGAACGGCCGCTGCCGGCCGAGTCGAGCGGTCTGGCGGCCTCGGTGGACGGCCACGCGGCACCCACCGGGCCGGTGACCGTCGACGACGCCGCGGTCTTCGTGGCCCGGCTCGACGGTGGCGCTCTGGCCACGTACGAGGCGAGCAGGTTCGCCACCGGCCGCAAGAACGCCCTGCGTGTCGAGATCAACGGCTCGTTGGGCACGGTGGTCTTCGACCTGGAGCGCCTCAACGAGCTGGAGTTCTACGACGCCACGCGTCCGGCTGTGGAGCAGGGCTTCAACCGCATCCTGGTGACCGAGGGCGAGCACCCGTACATGTCGGCGTGGTGGCCGCCGGGCCACATCATCGGCTACGAGCACTCGTTCACGCACGAGATGCGCGACTTCATCGAGGCGGTCGCCAACGGTGTCGACCCGACTCCCTCCTTCGCCGACGCGTTGCAGGTCCAGTTGGTGCTGGACGCGGTGACCCGCTCGGCGGAGCTCGGCTCCTCCTGGACCGAGGTGGCACCGGCGCTGACCGCGGCGGCTGTCTGACCATTGACCATGCGCGACGGCGGTGTTCGTACCGCTGTCGCCCGACCGGCTCTCCGAAGCCGACCGGCGAGGGACTGGCCACGGATTGCGCCCCGTGGCCGGGACGAGGTCGGCAGCGGAGAGTGTGCAGCCGGGCCGTACGGCCCGGTGGCGCACGAGCAGGACGGTCGTCCGGTGCGACCGGACCGGGATTCCCCGGCCGCACCGGAGGACCGCCACCACCGGTGGAGTTCCAGAGGACCTGATGGCACCGCCCGCTGTTGCCCCCACCCGTGCCGCATCCGCTCGCCGATTTTTGGTGGGTCGTGCTGCGGTCGGTGCTGTGGTGGGTAACACGGCCTGAGACGTCCGGTCGGGGCAGGCCAAACGCCCCGACCGGTCGGATGCGGGGGAGACAGGGTCGAGACGCCGACCCGACCCTGTCTACCAGCCCCGTCTGCTCGCACCCGTACCGGGAATCGGTCCGGCGTCGGCGCCGCCGACGCCGACGCCGGAACCGGTGTCGTCCCGGTGCGGGGCGGGCGGGCGGGGCGCATCCAACAAGGCTGTATCTTTCCGAAACATATTCTGATATTCCTATATTTAGCAGTACCGACGGTTCCTCCTGGATGGGAAGGAGCACCATGCGAACAGGTGTCTGGCTGGTAGGAGCGCGCGGTTCCGTCGCGACCACCAGCATCGTCGGAGGGCTCGCGCTGCGGGCCGGTCTGGCCGGGCCCACCGGCTGCGTGACCGAGTTGCCTGAGCTGCGCGGCCCCGCCCTGCCGGCCTTCGCCGACCTCGTCTTCGGCGGGCACGACCTGGCCACCACCCCGCTGTGCAAGCGCGCGGAGGCACTGGCCGACAGCGGTGTCATCCCCTGGCGGCTGGTCGCCGCGATCCGGGACGAGCTGTCCGCGGTCGAGCAGGAGCTGCGCCCCGCGCCGGTCGGCGCCACCCAGGCGGATCGGGCCGCCGCCGTGGTCCGCGACCTCACCGGCTTTCGTGAGCGGCACGAGCTGGACCGGGTGGTGGTGGTCAACGTCTCCGCCACCGAGCCGGCCCCTCAACCGCACCCCGGGCACGCCGATCCGGACGCGCTGCGTGCCGCCCTCGCCGGTCCGGACGAGGTGCTGCCGGCCAGTTCCCTCTACGGGTACGCGGCGTTGCTGGCCGGCTGCCCGTACGTCGACTTCACCCCGTCCACCGGGCTGCGGCTGCCGGCGTTGACCGCGCTGGCCGAAGAGGCCCGACTGCCGTACGCCGGGCATGACGGCAAGACCGGGGAAACCCTGGTCAAGTCGGTGCTCGCGCCGATGTTCGCGATGCGCAACCTGGACGTGCGTTCCTGGTCCGGGTTCAACCTCCTCGGCGGTGGCGACGGCGCCACCCTCGCCGACCCGGCCGCGAACGCGGCGAAGGTGCAGAGCAAGCAACGGGTGCTCGGCGAGACGCTGGGCTACGTCCCGCAGGGCGGCACGCGCATCGAGTACGTCGAGGAGCTGGGCGACTTCAAGACCGCCTGGGATCTGATCACCTTCGCGGGTTTCCTCGGCACCGGCATGCGGATGGAGTTCACCTGGCACGGCTGCGACTCCGCGCTGGCCGCGCCGCTGGTGCTCGACCTCGCCCGGCTCACCGCCGCCGCGCACGCCGCCGGGCAGGTGGGGCCGCTGACCGAGCTGGGCTTCTTCTTCAAGGACCCGCTCGGCACACCCAGCCACTCGCTGGGCGAGCAGTGGGCCCGGCTGACCGAGTTCGCCCGACTTCTGCACGCCGGCGGGGACAGCGGCCATGACCACGCTGGCTGACCTCGCCGAGCTGGTCCGGGCGCCGGCTGCCCTCTCGGTGCCCGGTGACGTGGTCGCCGGAGCGGCTGCGGCCGGCGCGCTGGGCCCGCGTACCCCCGCCCTGGCCGGCGCCTCGGTGCTGCTCTACTGGGCCGGCATGGCCGCCAACGACTGGGCCGACCGACGCCTCGACGCCGTCGAGCGGCCCGAGCGGCCGATCCCCAGCGGGCGGGTCACCCCGGCCGCCGCGGTCGGTCTCGCGTCCGGCCTCACGGCCGCCGGCGTGGGCCTGGCCGCCGCCGTGGGCGGTCGCCGCGCCGCCGCGCTGGCCGTGCCGTTGGCCGCCACCATCTGGGGGTACGACCTGCTGGCCAAGAACACCGCCGCCGGTCCGGCCGTGATGGCCGCCTGCCGGGGGCTGGATGTGCTGCTCGGCGCGTCGAGTGGCCGGGTGACCAGGGCGTTGCCGGCTGCGGTGACCGTCGCCGCGCACACCTGGACGGTCACCGCGCTGTCCCGCCGGGAGGTCACCGGCGCCGATGCCGCCCTGCCGATGCGCACCCTCGCCGGCACCGCGGTGGTCGCCGCCAGTGCCGCCGTCGTCGCCCCCCGGCGGGTCGCCGCGCTGCCCGCCGTGCTGGCCGGGTGGTATGCCGCCCGCTACGGCGCGGCTCAGGTCGAGGTCGTCCGGGACCCGTCGGCCGGGCGGGTTCGCGCCGCCGTCGGCGCCGGGATCACCGGGCTGCCGGCCCTCCAGGGGGCGCTCACCGCGCGAGGTGGAGCCGGTCTGCTCGGGGTGGCCGTCGCGGCGGCCGCGCCGCTGGGTCGACTGCTGGCCCGGAAGGTTTCCCCGACGTGAGCGTCTCCGCGCCCCGGCCGGCCGTCGACGCCACCACGTTGCGCCTCGGGTACGGCACGAACGGCTTCGCCAACCACCGTCTCGACGACGCGCTCGGCGTCCTCGCCGATCTCGGCTACGACGGGGTGGCGCTCACCCTGGACCACGATCACCTGGACCCGTTCGCGCCCGGGCTCACGCGCCGGGTCGCCGCGGTCGGCCGCCGGTTGGACGAGCTGGGTCTGGCGGTGGTGATCGAAACCGGGGCCCGCTACCTGCTCGACCCGTGGCAGAAGCACGCCCCGACGTTGCTGCACGACGACCCGACCCGACGGATCGAGTTCCTGCGCCGGGCCGTCCGGATCGGCGCCGACCTGGGCGCGGAGGCGGTCTCGTTCTGGGCCGGTGTCCGACCTGAGGCGGTGCCGCCGCAGTGCGCCTGGGACCGGCTGGTGGCCGGCTGCGCCAGCGTGGTCGACGCGGCCGACGCCGCAGACGTCACCCTCGGCTTCGAGCCGGAGCCGGGGATGCTGGTGCAGGACATCGCCGACTGGCGTCGGCTGCGCGCCGCGCTCGGTGACCCGGCCCGGTTCGGCATCACCCTCGACATCGGCCACTGCCGTTGCCTGGAGCCGTGGCCGGTGCCGCAGTGCGTCGCCGAGGTGGCCGGGCACCTGGTCAACGTGCAGATCGACGACATGCGCCGGGGTGTGCACGAGCACCTGGAGTTCGGTGACGGCGAGATCGACTTTCCGCCGGTGCTGGCGGCCCTGGCGGCAGCCGACTATCGCGGGCTGGTCGCGGTGGAGTTGCCCCGCGACTCGCACGCCGCACCCGCCGTGGCCGCCCGGTCGATCGAGTTTCTCCGCGCCGCCGCACTGGCCGGCCGCACGGAGGACGAGGTGCCCGCAGACATACCTGGGGTGCCTGCGTAGCAGCAAGGGAAGGAGACGGGATGACACCGGATTCACTACGGGCCGCGCTGCGAGGCGTACCCGATCCCGATTGGTTGGACGCGGCGCTGCGCCGGGTCACGGCCGAGCCCACCGCGATCACCCGACTCTTCCCCACCGCCGGCCGGCGTTGCGGTCGGGCCGCGCTGCCCGACGCCCCGGGCTGGACCGCCGACGACGCGGCCCGGGTGCTGCTGCTCACCAGCCTGCCCGGCGACCACGCGGCGTACGCCGAGCGCCTCTACCAGCACGGCGACGCGGCCGAGCGCCGGGCGGTGCTGCGGTCCCTGCCGCTGCTGCCGATCGGCGCCGCCGGTGTGCCGTTGCTGCACGACGCGATCCGGACCAACGACACCCGGCTGGTCGCCGCCGCGCTCGGCCCGTACGCCCAGCACCTCGCCCCGGCCGCCTGGCGGCAGGCGGTGCTCAAGTGCGTGTTCAGCGGCGTCCCCCTCGCTGCGGTGGCCGACCTCGACACCCGGGCGGACGGGGAGTTGGCGGCGATGCTGGCCGCGCTCGCCGCCGAACGGCATGCCGCCGGCCGGGAGTTGCCCGCCGACGCCACCGACCTGCTCGACCGGCTCACCGCCGCACTGCCCCGGGAGGCGTGAATGCGCATCTTCGACCCCCACATCCACATGACCTCACGCACCACAGACGACTACGAACGGATGGCCGCCGCCGGCGTACGCGCGGTGGTGGAGCCGGCGTTCTGGCTGGGCCAGCCGCGCACCAGCGCCGCCTCGTTCACCGACTACTTCGACTCGCTGATCGGCTGGGAGCCGTTTAGGGCCGGGCAGTTCGGGGTGCGCCATTTCGCCACCATCGCGCTGAACCCGAAGGAGGCCAACGACCCGCGCTGCCGTCCGGTCCTCGACCTGCTGCCCCGCTACCTGGACAAGGACGCGGTCGTGGCGGTCGGCGAGATCGGGTACGACTCGATGACGCCGGAGGAGGACGAGGCGTTCGCGGCGCAGCTCGCCCTGGCGGTGGCGTACGACCTGCCGGCGCTGGTGCACACCCCGCACCGGGACAAGGCGCGCGGATGCGAGCGGACCCTGGCCGTGGTCGCCGAATCCGGCATCGACGCGGGTCGCGTGGTGGTCGACCACCTCAACGAGGTGACCGTCAAACTGGTCCGCGACAGCGGCTGCTGGCTGGGCTTCTCCATCTACCCGGACACCAAGATGACCCCGCAGCGGATGGTGGAGCTGCTGCGCGAGTACGGCACCGATCGGATGCTGGTCAACTCGGCGGCCGACTGGGGACGCTCCGACCCGCTGCTGACCCGGGCCACCGGCGAGGCGATGCTGCTGGCCGGCTTCAGCGACGACGACGTCGACAAGGTGCTGTGGCGCAACCCGGTGGAGTTCTACGGGCAGTCGGGGCGGCTCGACCTCAGCGACCTGGACGTTACCGCCGCCGTGGACCCGCAGACCGGCAACTCGATCCTGCGCGGCGGCAGCTGATGCGGCTGCGACATGCCGGTGGCGACACGGTCCACCTCGGCTACTGCACCAACGTGCACCCCGCCGAGGACCTCGCCGGCATCCTCGGTCAACTGGACACCTACGCGGTGCCGGTCCGCGAGGCGCTCGGCAGCGACCTGCTCGGGCTCGGCCTGTGGCTGGCCGCGCCGGTCGCCGCCGAGCTGGCCGCCGACCCGACGCTGCGCCGCCGGCTGCGCACCGAGCTGGGCGCGCGCGGGCTGGAGGTGGTCACCCTCAACGGCTTCCCGTACGCGGCCTTCCAGGCCCCCGTGGTGAAGCAGGACGTGTACCACCCGGACTGGACGACCGAGCAACGCCTGACGTACACCCTGGATCTGGCCCGGGTGCTCGCCGACCTGCTGCCCGACGACGCCGCCCGGGGCTCGATCTCCACGCTGCCGCTGGCCTGGCGGCAACCCTGGGACACCGACCGGGCCGACGCGGCCCGACGCCGGCTGGACCAGCTGGCCGCCGGCCTGGCCGCCGTGCAGCGCGACACCGGCCGCGAGGTGCGGGTCGCCTTCGAGCCGGAGCCGGGCTGCGTGGTGGAGAGCACCGGCCAGGCCGCCGCGCTGCTGTCCGGGATGGACACCGAGCGGCTGGGCGTCTGCGTCGACCTGGCCCACCTGGCGTGCGCCTGGGAGGAGCCGGCCGAGGCACTGGAACGACTGCGGGCGGCCGGGCTGCCCGTGGTGAAGGTGCAGGTCTCCGCGGCCGTCGAGGCGGCGGACCCGGAGGGTGGGGCCGACGCGTTGCGCCGCTGGGTGGAGCCACGCTTCCTGCACCAGACCCGGGGTGTCGGTTGCGCCGGCCTGGCCGACCCGGCCGATCCGGCGTACGCGGCCGACGACCTGGACGAGGCGTTGGACAAGGCGCTGCCCGGCCCGTGGCGGGTGCACTACCACGTGCCCCTGCACGCACCACCCGAGGAACCGCTCGGCTCGACCCTTCCGGTGCTCCGCGCGGCCCTGAGAGCGCTCTTCGACGGCCCGACCGCGGGCTGCGACCACCTCGACGTCGAGACGTACACCTGGGGGGTGCTGCCGGCCGCACGACGGCCCGGCACCGACGCGGAGCTGGCCGCCGGCATCGCCGCGGAGCTGGCCTTCGCCCGCGACGAACTGGTCGGCCTCGGCCTGACCGCACAGCGATCCGTGAGCATGGGGGTGACGCGATGAGCCGGCGACTGGTGGTCCTCGACGTGGTGGGGCTGACCCCACGACTACTGGCGCACATGCCCCGGCTGCGCGGGGTCGCCGACGGCGGCTTCCGGGCCGAGCTGGGCACCGTGCTGCCCGCGGTGACCTGCTCGGTGCAGTCCACCTTCCTCACCGGCGAACCGCCCAGCGGGCACGGGATCGTCGGCAACGGATGGTATTTCCGGGAGCTGGGTGAGGTGTTGCTGTGGCGGCAGCACAACGCGCTGGTCGGCGGGGAGAAGCTCTGGCAGGCGGCCCGTCGGGCCGAGCCCGACTACACCGTCGCCAACGTCTGCTGGTGGTACGCGATGGGCGCGGACGTCAACTGGACGGTGACGCCCCGCCCGGTCTACTACGCCGACGGGCGCAAGGAGCCGGACTGCTACACCGACCCGCCGGAGCTGCACGACGCGCTCACCGGGCGACTGGGCACCTTCCCGCTCTTCACCTACTGGGGGCCGACGGCCGGGTTGCCGTCGTCGCGGTGGATCTGCCAGGCGGCGGAGCAGATCCTCGCCGACGTGTCACCAGACCTGACCCTGGTCTACGTTCCGCACCTGGACTACGACCTGCAACGCTTCGGTCCCTCGTCGGCCGAGGCCGCCGCGGCGGCAGCCGAGCTGGACGCGGTGCTCGGCCCGCTCCTGGACGCCGCCCGGGCCCGGGACGCCACAGTGGTGGTGCTGTCGGAGTACGGCATCACCGACGTGTCCCGCCCGGTGGACGTCAACAGGTTGCTGCGCGCCGAGGGCCTGTTGCGGGTGCACACGCAGGCCGGCATGGAATACCTGGACCCGTGGACGTCGAGGGCGTTCGCGGTCGCCGACCATCAGGTCGCCCACGTCTACGTCAAGGATCCGGCCGATGTGCCGGCGGTGGCGAAGCTCTGCGCCGGGCTGCCCGGGGTGGCCGAGGTGCTCGACGCCGACGGCAAGGCCGCCCACGGGTTGGATCATCCGCGCGCCGGTGAGCTGGTGCTGGTGGCCGAGCCGGACGCCTGGTTCACGTACTACTACTGGCTGGACGACGCGCGAGCGCCGGACTTCGCCCGGCTCGTGGAGATTCATCGGAAGCCGGGATACGACCCGGCGGAGCTGTTCTTCGATCCGGCCAACCCCGGTGCCGCGAAGGCTCGTGCCGGGGTGGCGCTGGCCCGCAAGAAGCTCGGCATGCGCTACCTGATGAGCGCGGTCGGCCTGGACGCCGGGGCGCAGGCGGTACGCGGTTCACACGGTCGGCTGCCGGACGACCCGGCGGACGCCCCGGTGCTGCTCTGCTCCGACCCGAGCGCCGCCCGGGACCGGATCGCGGCCACCGACGTCAAGGCGCTGCTGCTGGAGCTGGCCGGGCTGGGCGCCGCCGCCGGTACGGACGGGCCAGGGGAGAGGGCATGACAGTTACCGTCGCGACCACCGACGCGAGCGGGCTGCGGGCGCGTTTCGACGTGGAGCTGGCCGGGTTCCTCGAACGGCAGGGCCCGGACTGGCCGGACGGGGCACCGCGCGGCGTGTTCACCGCGCTGCAACGATTCGTGCTGGCCGGTGGGAAGCGGTTACGTCCGCTGTTCTGCTACTGGGGTTGGCGCGGCGCGGGGGCTGCCGACGGCACCCCGATCGTGGTGGCCGCGGCGGCCCTGGAACTGTTCCACGCGTTCGCGCTGATCCACGACGACATCCTGGACGGCAGCGACCGCCGGCGGGGTGAGCCGTCGGTGCACCGGCTCTTCGCCGATCTGCACGCCCGTTCGGCGTGGCGGGGCGACCCGGAGGCGTACGGCCGCAACACCGCGCTGCTCTGCGGGGACCTCTGCGCCGCCTGGTCGGATCAGATGTTCCACGAGTGCGGGCTGAGCACCGAGCAGGTGCACCGGGGGTACGGCGTGTTCGCGCTGATGCGTACCGAGGTGATCGCCGGGGAGTACCTGGACCTGGTCTCGGGCGTGGGCGATGGCTCGGTGGCCAGCGCGTTGACCGTGATCCGGATGAAGGCCGCCCGGTACACGGTGACCCGTCCGTTGCAGATCGGGGCGGCCCTGGCCGGCGCGGAGCCGGAGTTGATCGCCGCGCTGGGCGAGTTCGGCGACCCGTTGGGCGACGCGTTCCAGCTCCGCGACGACGTGCTGGGTGTCTTCGGGGACCCGGCGGTCACCGGCAAATCGGTCCTGGACGACCTGCGGGAGGGCAAGCCCACGGTGATGATGGCGCTGGCCCGCAGCGCCGCCGACCGGACGCAGACCATCCGGCTGCGGGAGTTGTTCGGCAACCCGGCTCTGGACGCCGACGGCGCGGCGGAGCTGCGCGCGATCATCGAGGCGACCGGGGCACTGGCGCGGATCGAGCAGATGATCCGGGTCCGGACCGAGGCCGCGCTCGGCGCGTTGCAGAGCGCGATGGTGGCCGACGAGGCCCGCGCGGCGCTCGTCGCACTGGCCGGACAGGCGATCGACCGCCGCGCCTGACCGGCGACTTTCGATCAGATCGACGAAAGTTGATGCTGAATCGCCGGAAGGCATGGACACATCGAAACGCCTAACTTAGTGTCGTGACCAACACGACAATGTTTCGTCGAGGTGAACCGGCGGCGCGGTAACCCACGACCCCCACCATCACCGCTACGGCATCCGGCGCGACGGCGCGCGCCCGCCTGGCAGTCAATCGTCAGGAAGGGGCAGCACAGATGTCCATGAAGGACGCTCCCAAACATCGATCCCGACGATGGTTCTCGGCGGGATCGGCAGTGTTGCTGGTGGCCGCGGCCGGCACGGTCGCACTCGGTGCCGGCTCGACCCCCGCACAGGCGCACACGATCAACGCGACCGACTTCCAGCAGGTCGAGCTCGCCCGTGGCGTGACCGACATGGGTGAGCCGATGTCGCTGGCCGTGCTGCCGGACCGCTCGGTCCTGCACACCGCCCGCAACGGCACCCTGCGCCGCACCGACGCCAACGGCACCACCTCCGTGATCGGCACCCTCGCGGTCTACACGCACGACGAGGAGGGGTTGCAGGGCGTCGGCGTCGACCCGGGCTTCGCCACCAACCGGCAGATCTACCTCTACTACGCCCCGCCGCTCTCCACCCCCGCCGGCGACGCGCCGGCCACCGGCACCGACTTCTCGGCCTGGAACGGCGTCAACCGGCTCTCCCGGTTCACCCTCAACTCCGACTTCACGATCAACCAGTCGAGCAAGGTCGACGTGCTCGACGTGCCGGCCAACCGCGGCCTCTGCTGCCACGTGGGCGGGGACATCGACTTCGACGCCGCCGGCAACCTCTACCTGTCCACCGGCGACGACACCAACCCGTTCGAGTCGTCCGGCTACTCACCGCTGGACGAGCGGACCAACCGCAACCCGGCGTACGACGCACAGCGCAGCGCCGGCAACACCAACGACCTGCGCGGCAAGATCCTGCGGATCAAGGTGAACGCGAACGGGACGTACTCCATCCCATCCGGCAACCTGTTCGCGCCCGGCACGGCCAAGACGCGCCCGGAGATCTACGCGATGGGTTTCCGCAACCCGTTCCGGATCAGCGTGGACAAGGCCACCGGGGTCGTCTACGTCGGTGACTACGGGCCGGACGCGGGCACCACCAGCTCCACCCGTGGGCCGTCCGGCCAGGTCGAGTTCAACCGGGTCGCCGCGCCGGGTAACTACGGCTGGCCGTACTGCACCGGCACCAACACCTCCACCGAGACGTACAACGAGTGGGACTTCGCCACCAGCGCCAGCGGCGCGAAGTACAACTGCGGCGGCGGGCCGACCAACAACTCGTTCCGCAACACCGGCCTGACCACCCTGCCGGCCGCCCAGCCGGCCTGGATCCGGTACGCCGGCGACGCCGGCACCCCGACCGAGTTCGGCGGCGGCTCCGAGTCCCCGATGGGCGGCCCGGTCTACCGGTACAACGCCTCGTCGACCTCCACCACCAAGTTCCCGCAGTCCTTCGACGGGCAGTTCTTCGCCACCGAGTTCGGCCGTGGCTGGATCAAGCCGATCCACGTCAACTCCGACGGCTCCCGGGGCGCCATCGACACCTTTCCCTGGGTCGGCAAGCAGGTGATGGACTCGGCGTTCGGCCCGGACGGCGCGTACTACGTGCTCGACTACGGCACCGGTTACTTCAACGGTGACGCCAACTCGGCGCTCTACCGCTTCGACTACGTCGGCGGCGGTAACCGGGCGCCAACCGCGGTGGCCGGCGCCAACCGGACCTCCGGTGCGGCCCCGCTCGCGGTGACCTTCTCCTCGGCCGGCTCGTCCGACCCCGAGGGAGGCGCCCTCACGTACTCCTGGAACTTCGGTGACGGGACCACCTCGACCGCGGCCAACCCGTCGAAGACCTACACCGCCAACGGCAGCTACACCGCCACGTTGACGGTTCGGGATCCGCAGGGCGCCACCGGGAGCAGCAGCGTGCGGATCAACGTCGGCAACACCGCGCCCACGGTGACCATCAACAACCCCGGCAACGGTCAGCTGTTCAGCTTCGGCGACACGGTGCCGTTCAGCATCACGGTGACCGACCCGGAGGACGGCACGATCGACTGCACGAAGGTCAAGATGACCTACGTGCTCGGGCACGACCAGCACGGGCACCAGATCACCTCACAGACCGGCTGCTCGGGCTCGATCACCATCCCGGTCGACGGCGAGCACGACGACGCGGCGAACATCTTCGCGATCTTCGACGCCGAGTACACCGACGCCGGCGGGCTGACCACGCACACCCAGCACACGCTGCCACCGCGGCACCGCCAGGCGGAGTTCTACGGCACCTCGTCCGGGATCAACGTGTTCAGCAAGGCCACGGCCGAGGGCGGCAAGACCGTCGGTGACATCAACAACGGTGACTGGATCGCGTTCCAGCCGTACCGGCTGGGCAACGTGACCTCGTTCAACGCCCGGGTCTCCTCGGCGGGCGCCGGCGGCACCCTCCAGGTCCGGGCCGGCTCGGCCACCGGCACGGTGCTCGGCTCGGCCACGGTCCCGGTGACCGGCGGTTGGGAAACCTTCACCACGGTGACCGGGACGATCAGCAGCCCGCCGACCGGCACGACCACCCTCTACCTGACCTTCGCCGGGTCGGGCACCGGGGCGCTCTACGACCTGGACGCGTTCAGCTTCGTCACCGGCACCGCCACCAGCGGAAGTGGCCCGATCAAGGGCCTCGGCGGCAAGTGTCTGGACGTCCGCAACGCCGCCACCGCCGACGGCACGCAGATCCAGATCTACACCTGCAACGGCAGCGCGGCCCAGACCTGGGCGGTCACCCCGAACTCCACGATCAAGTCGTTGGGTAAGTGCCTGGACGTCGCCAGTGCCGGCACCGCCGACGGCACCAAGATCCAGCTCTACACCTGCAACGGTACCGCCGCGCAGAACTGGTCCGCCCAGGCCGACGGCACGCTCCGCAACGCGGCGTCCGGCAAGTGCCTCGACGTCTCCGGCAACAGCTCGGCCGACAGCACGGCGGTCCATCTCTGGACCTGCCTCGGCGCGGCCAACCAAAAGTGGATCCTGCCCTGAGCTGAGTGGCGGGGCCCCTTGTCACCGCCTACGGTTGGGCAAGGGGCCCTTCCTAACCGCAGTTAGGAGAGCGATATGCGCAGACTCCTGCGACCCGTCCTCGGTGCGGCCATGGCCGCACTCGCCGTCATCGCCTGCACCACCCCGGCCACCCCGGCCAGCGCCGCCGACGCACCGTACGACGTGCTGGTCTTCTCCAAGACCGCCGGATTCCGGCACGACGCGATCCCGGTCGGCATCCAGACCATCCGTGACCTGGGCGCGGCGAACAACTTCACCGTCACCGCCACGGAGGACGCCGCCGCGTTCACCACCGGCAACCTCGCCCAGTACGAGGCGGTCGTCTTCCTCAACACCACAGGTGACGTGCTCAACGCCAGCCAGCAGACCGCCTTCGAGTCGTACATCGGCTCCGGTCGCGGGTACGTGGGTGTGCACGCGGCCTCCGACACCGAGTACGACTGGCCGTTCTACGGCAACCTGGTGGGCGCGTGGTTCGCCTCGCACCCGGCTATCCAGCAGGCCAACGTCAAGGTGGAGGACCGGGGGCAGGCGGCGACCGCGCACCTGCCGCAAACCTGGACCCGCACCGACGAGTGGTACAACTACCGGACCAACGCCCGGTCGACCGCCCACGTGCTGGCCACGCTGGACGAGTCGTCGTACTCCGGGGGCGGGATGGGCGCCGACCACCCGCTGAGCTGGTGCAAGAGTTACAGCGGCGGCCGGTCCTTCTACACCGGAGCCGGGCACACCCAGGCGTCGTACGCGGAGCCGGCGTTCCGGGCCCACCTGCTCGGCGGCATCCGCTACGCCTCCGGTCGGAGCAAGGCCGACTGCCGGCCCGAGAGCGGCTACACCCCGCTCTACAACGGCTCGACGACCGGCTGGTCGCAGGCGGGCCCGGGCAGCTTCACCAACTCCGACGCCACCCTGACCTCGGTGGGCGGCATGGGGCTGTTCTGGTACAACGCCAAGCAGTTCACCAACTACTCGTTGAAGCTGGACTGGAAGCTGGCCGGCGACGACAACTCCGGCATCTTCATCGGTTTCCCGCCGTCCACCGATCCGTGGTCCGCGGTGGACAACGGCTACGAGATCCAGATCGATGCCACCGACGCCGCCGACCGCACCACCGGCGCGGTCTACACGTTCAAGTCCGCCGACATCGCGGCCCGCGACGCGGCGCTGAACGCGCCGGGGGAGTGGAACACCTACGAGCTGCTGGTCGAGGGTGAGCGGCTGCAGATCTTCCTCAACGGAGTGAAGATCAACGATTTCACCAACACCAACCCGGTCCGCTCGCTGGCCGGCCACATCGGCATCCAGAACCACGGCACCGGCGACGACGCCTCGTTCCGCAACATCCGGATCAAGGAGCTGGGCACCACGCCGCCGCCGACCGGCACGATCCAGGCCGAGGCCTTCAGCTCGGCCAACGGTGTCTCCGCGTTTGCCAAGGCGGGCGCCAACGGTGGGCAGACCATCGGCTACATCGACCCGGGCGACTGGGCCGCGTACAACGGTGTGGACCTGACCGGGGTCACCTCGTTCACGTCCCGGGTCGTCTCCGGCGGCGCGGGTGGCACCATCCAGGTGCGTACGGGTTCGGCGACCGGCCCGGTGCTCGGTTCGGTCGCGGTGCCGAACACCGGTAGTTGGACCACCTTCGCCAATGTGACCACCGCGCTGTCCAGCGTTCCGTCCGGCACCCAGAACCTCTATCTCACCTTCACCGGTAGCGGCACGGGGCTCTTCGACGTGGACGACTTCACCCTGGTCAAGGGGAGCGGAGGCACTCCCGGCGTCGGTCCGGTCAAGGGCCTCGCCGGCAAGTGTCTGGACGTCCGCAACGGCGGCACCGCCGACGGCACCCAGATCCAGCTCTACACCTGCAACGGCAGCACGGCGCAGACCTGGACCGTGACGTCGGGCTCGACGATCAGGGCGCTCGGCAAGTGCCTGGACGTCAACGGCAGCGGCACCGCCGACGGCACCAAGATCCAGCTCTGGACCTGCAACGGCACCGGGGCGCAGAACTGGGCCGCCCAGTCCGACGGCACTCTGCGTAACACGTCGTCGGGCAAGTGCCTCGACGTCTCCGGTAACAACTCGGCGGACAGCACCGTCGTGCACCTCTGGACCTGCCTCGGCGCGGCCAACCAGAAGTGGACCCTGCCCTGACCGACTGAGTCGGGAGGGGCCGCCGGTCACGGCGGCCCCTCCCGGCCTGTCGATCTGGCCCACCACCGGCTTGCCGAGGGGCGGTGTCCGGTGAGTGCGATATACCTGTGCGTCATAGATATGACTCACAGGTATATCGCTCACGACAATGTCGCCGGGTCGCCGGGTCGCCGGGCCCCGGCGTGGCGTCGGACCGGCCACGGGCATTACGTGGAGGCCGCAGACCGGCCCACAGCCGGCTGCCGTACCTTGACCAGCATGGGGCGGTTCGCGCAGTGGCGCGGGATGGTGCTGGCGCAGGGGCACCGGCTGCGCGGTGCGCTGCGCCAGGCCGAGGAGCCCGACGACCCGCTCGAGCCGCCGCCGAGCCTGAACCGCCTCGACGCGCTGGTGGAGGGCTTCGCCGCCGGTCAACCGGTGCGGTGGACCGTGGCCGGGCAACCCCGGCCGCTGCCGGGCCCGGTCGACGTGGTGGCGTACCGGATCATCGAGGAGTCGTTGACCAACGCCTGCCGGCACGCCCCGGGCGCGGCGGTCGCGGTCCGCCTGCGCTACGACCCCACGGGCATCACCATCGAGGTACGCGACGAAGGCGCCGGTCCCGCGCCGTCGGGCGGGGGCTCTGGGCGGGGCCTGCTCGGGGTACGCAGGCGCGCGGAGCGGCTCGGTGGCACGTTGTCCGCCGGCCCGCGCGCCGGTGGCGGCTTCCTCGTGCGGGCCGTCCTGCCCGCGCCCGAGGAGGTGGCCGAATGATGATCCGGCTGCGGGGCTTCCCCGATGGGGTGCCGCGGAAATAGGGTGGGGGCGGCGACCGTACTGGTGGCCGGTGACCCGGTGGGAGGCGCAACCCGCCGGGCCCAGGTGTGTTCCACACCCACCGGTGACCGCCCCGGCGCCGCGTACGTCCAGTCACCCTCGCCCTGGTCCGCACCTGGAATCCCCATGACAACAGGGGAGTAGAACAATGGCGCGACCCATCACGCTCTTCACCGGCCAGTGGGCCGACCTGCCTTTCGAGGAGGTCTGCCGGCTCGCCTCCGAGTGGGGCTACGACGGTCTGGAGATCGCCTGCTGGGGCGACCACTTCGAGGTCGACAAGGCGCTCGCCGACGACTCGTACGTCGAGCGCAAGCGGGAGACCCTCGCGAAGCACAACCTCGAGGTCTTCACGATCTCCAACCACCTGGTCGGTCAGGCGGTCTGCGACCACCCGATCGACGAGCGGCACCAGGACATCCTGCCCGGCCGGATCTGGGGCGACGGGGAGCCCGAGGGGGTCCGTCAGCGGGCCGCCGAGGAGATCAAGGACACCGCGCGGGCGGCGGCGAAGCTCGGCGTGAAGACTGTCGTCGGCTTCACCGGTTCGTCGATCTGGCACACCCTGGCGATGTTCCCGCCGGTGCCGCCGTCGATGATCGAGCGCGGCTACCAGGACTTCGCCGACCGGTGGAACCCGATCCTCGACGTGTTCGACGAGGTGGGGGTGCGGTTCGCGCACGAGGTGCACCCCAGCGAGATCGCCTACGACTACTGGACGACGAAGCGGACGCTGGAGGCGATCGGTAACCGGCCCGCGTTCGGGTTGAACTGGGACCCGTCGCACTTCGTCTGGCAGGAGCTGGACCCGGTGAACTTCATCTTCGACTTCGCCGACCGGATCTACCACGTGGACTGCAAGGACGCCAAGGTGCGTACCGGGGATGGTCGGCGTGGCCGGCTCGCCTCGCACCTGCCCTGGGCCGACCTGCGCCGCGGGTGGGACTTCGTCTCCACCGGGCACGGCGACGTGCCCTGGGAGGACTGCTTCCGCGCGTTGAACGCGATCGGCTACACCGGCCCGATCTCGGTCGAGTGGGAGGACGCCGGGATGGACCGGCTGGTCGGCGCCCCGGAGGCGTTGCAGTTCGTTCGCCGACTCGCCTTCGACGCCCCGAGCGCCGCCTTCGACGCGGCGTTCAGCAGCAAGGACTGACCGCACCCCGGACAGACCACGGGCCGGTCGCCCTGCGGCGGCCGGCCCGTCGACGTGCGATTGGTCAGAGCGTGCTGGCGTTCGTGCCCGAGCCGGACGGCTTGGTGCGGGGGTTCGTGGACGACGGCGACCCGGAGGTCGTGCCGACCGTGCTGGTGCCCGCCTTGGCGCCCACGGTGGCGGGCGTGCCGGCGAACGCGTCGTCGGCGGCGGTCAGCTCCGGCTTGCCGGTGCTGCCGTTGCCGGTGCCCAACTTCTCGCCCAGTTTGGTCTGGCCGAGCTTGTCCTTGCCCTCGCTGTAGAGCTTGTTGGCCTGGGCCTGCGCGACCCCGGCCGCCTCCTGGACGGTCGGGTGGTCGAGCACCTTGCGGCCCCGAACAACGAGCTCCTCGTACTTTTCCCGGCCGGCACGGGCGCCCAGGACGAATCCCGCAGCCAGCCCGCCAAGAAACATGATCTTTCCGCGCATGGCGGCTCCTTCCGTACCTGACGCGCCGTCGCCTCGGCGAGTTGCCCCGTCGGAGGGCGACCAATTCGCGCCTGCGTCCTCTGTCCGCAGCTAACTACCCATCCTGCTCTCCGCTCAAGCATGCTTGTGCCGGGATGGCGATTTACCCTAATTGTCGATACGTTGTGCCTCCTGACCTGCCTGTCTTGATCATTAGGGGGCGGGGCAGAACCCACTGGACCGGCACCCGGGGATGTCCTGTATTCTTTTCCCGTCGCACGGCGCCGGCGAGATCCGGAGTCGCGCGGTGCACGATCCCCTGTAGCTCAATTGGCAGAGCAGCCGGCTGTTAACCGGCAGGTTATTGGTTCGAGTCCAATCGGGGGAGCTTCTCCACCCAGCGCCCGTCGGCAGTCCCGCCGACGGGCGTTTTCATGTGCCTGCCACCGGTTTCGCCCTCCCTCGACGTGCTCGCCCGGCAGGATGGTCGATGTCGACCTGGAATCCCGCTGCGTCGATTGATGCGTCGATTCTTGGGGTGAGTGCGGATGTCCGGACGCAGGGCCACGCTGATCGCGGTGGCGGTCGTGCTGGCCTGGCTGGTGATCGGCGGTGTGGCCGGGCCGTACGCCGGACGCCTCAGCGAGGTCGCCACCAACGACAACGCCGCCTTCCTGCCCACCGACGCCGAGGCGACCCGCGCCCAGGACCTCACCGGCGACTTCGTCGACCGGCAGACCATCCCGGCACTCGTCGTCTACGAGCGGCCCTCCGGGATCACCGACGCGGACCGGCAACGGGCCAGCGCCGACGCCGCCCGGTTCGCCCAGGTGCCCGGAGTCCTCACCCCACTGCCCCCGCCCATCCCGAGCGAGGACGGCCAGGCACTGCAAATCGTCGTGCCGGTCGACGACGCCGAGGGAGAGGAGATCGGCTCGGTCGTCGAACAGTTGCGCGACATCACCGGCGGCGACCGGGACGGGCTCACCGTGGACGTCGCCGGACCCGCTGGCCTGCTCGCCGACCTGATCAAGGTCTTCTCCGCCATCGACGGTCCACTGCTGCTGGTCACCCTGGTCGTGGTGCTGATCATCCTGCTGGTGGTCTACCGCAGCCCGGTGCTCTGGATCTTCCCGCTGCTCGCCGCCGGAATGTCGTACGCGCTGGCCTCGGTCTTCGTCTACCTGCTCGCCGACGCGGACGTGGTCAAGCTCAACGGGCAGGCGCAGGGGATCCTCACCGTGCTGGTCTTCGGCGCCGGCACCGACTACGCGCTGCTGCTGATCGCCCGCTACCGGGAGGAACTGCACCGCCACGACCGGCCCTGGGCCGCCATGCGTACGGCGTGGAAGGGCGCCGCGCCCGCCATCATCGCCTCCGGCGGTACGGTCATCGTCAGTCTGCTCTGCCTGCTGCTGTCCAGCCTGAACTCCAACCGGGCACTCGGGCCGGTCGCCGCCATCGGCATCGCGGCCACCCTGCTGGTGATGCTCACCTTCCTGCCCTCGCTGCTGGTCATCGGTGGCCGGTGGGCGTTCTGGCCCCGACGGCCCCGGGAGGACCAGGCCGACCCACGGATCGAGCACGGCATCTGGAGCCGCGTCGCCGGCTTCGTGGCCCGGCACGCCCGACCGATCTGGCTGAGCACCGCCGTCGTACTGGCCATCCTCACACTGGGCCTCACGCAGCTCGGCGCCACCACCCTCGGACAGTCCGACCTGTTCACCCAGCGCACCGACTCGGTGGACGGCCAGGAGGTGATCAACCGGCACTTCCCGGCCGGCACCGGCAGCCCGGCCACCATCTTCACCACCGAGCAGACCGCCCGGCAGGTCGCCCAGGTGGCGCAGGGCGTGCCCGGCGTCGCCGACGTCCGCCCGCTCACCGCCGGCCCGCAGACCGGCCCACCCGAGGAGAACGCCACCCCGAAGATCGTCGACGGGCGGGTGCAACTGGAAGCGACCCTGGCCGACCCGCCCGACAGCGACCGCGCCGAGCGCACCCTCCGCGAGCTGCGGGTGGCCGTACACCAGGTGCCCGGCGCGGACGCGGTGGTCGGCGGATTCACCGCGATCAACGTGGACACCTCGGACGCCGCGAAGCGCGACCAGAACGTCATCATCCCGGTGGTGCTGGTGGTCATCGCGGTCGTCCTGGCCCTGCTGCTCCGGGCGCTGCTCGCCCCGGTGCTGCTGATCGCCACCGTGCTGCTCAGCTTCGCGGCCACCCTCGGTCTGTGCGCGCTGCTGTTCCGCCACGTCTTCGGCTTCCCCGGCGTGGACTCGTCGTTCCCGCTGTTCGCGTTCGTCTTCCTGGTCGCCCTCGGCATCGACTACAACATCTTCCTGATGAGCCGGGTGCGGGAGGAGTCGGTCAAGCGCGGCACCCGCGCCGGTGTGCTCGCCGGCCTCGCGGTCACCGGCGGGGTGATCACCTCCGCCGGCATCGTGCTCGCCGCGACCTTCTCCGCCCTCGCCGTCCTACCCCTGGTGGTGCTTGTCGAGTTGGGTACGGCGGTCGCGATCGGGGTACTGATCGACACCATCATCGTCCGGTCGCTGCTGGTGCCCGCACTCGCGTACGACATCGGGCCGAAGATCTGGTGGCCGGGCCGGTTGTCCCGGGCGAACGGTGAGCGGGAGGCACGCGATGCTGGCTGAGACCGACGTGGTCATCGTCGGTGGCGGCCTGGCCGGCCTGGCCGCGGCCCGCCGGCTGCACCGCGCCGGCGTGCCCTGGCGGCTGCTGGAGGCCAGCGGCCGGCTCGGCGGGCGGATCGCCACCGACGTCGTCGACGGCTACCTCATCGACCGGGGCTTCCAGGTGCTCAACACCGCCTACCCCCAACTCGGCACGCTGCTCGACACCGACCGGCTCGACCTCGGCTACTTCACCTCCGGAGTGCTGGTACGCAAGGGCGACGACCTGCTGCGGCTGGTCAATCCGCTGCGTTCGCCGACCGGCGGCCCGCGCACCGCGCTCGCCGGGGTCGGCTCCCTGCTCGACCGGCTCCGCTTCGCCACGCTCGCGACCGGCTGCGCGACCCTGCCCACGTCCCGGCTGCTCACCGCACCGGAAACCAGCGCCGAGACGGCGTTGCGCCGGGCCGGCCTCTCCGACGCGATCATCGAGGAGCTGCTGCGGCCGTTCCTGTCCGGCGTGTTCATCGAACGGGAGCTGGCCACCTCCAGCCACGTACTGGCAATGGTGTTGCGCTCCTTCGCCCGCGGCCGGATCGGCCTGCCCGCCGAGGGCATGGCCGCGCTGCCCCGCGCCATCGCCGACCCGCTCCCGGCCGACCTGCTCGACCTGGACACCCCGGTCGCGGAGGTCACACCCGGCCGGGTCCGCACCCAGGCCGGCGACATCCGCTGCCGGGCCGTCGTGGTCGCCGTCGACCCGCCCGCCGCGTCCGCGCTGCTACCGGCCCTGGCGACGGTACGCATGCACAGCTACACCACCTACTACCACAGCGCACCCGAGCCACCGCTCACCGAGCCGATCCTGCTCGTCGACGGCGACCGGCGGGAGCTCGTCGCCAACACGGTGGTGCTCAGCAACGCGGCCGCAACGTACGCGCCCGCCGGACGGCACCTCGTGGCCACCTCGGTGGTCGGCCCGACACCCCCGCCCGAGCCGACCATACGGGCCGAGTTGACCCGGCTGTACGGTCAGTCCACCGCCGACTGGACCCACCTCACCACCGTGGCCGTCCCGAACGCGCTGCCCGCCGCGCCGCCACCGCAGGGGCTGCTGCGTAAGGCCGTGTCGTTGGGAGACGGCCTGTTCGTGGCCGGTGACCACCGGGACAGCCCGTCCATCCAGGGCGCACTCGCCAGCGGGTGGCGCACCGCCGGGGCGGTGCTGGACGAGCTGCGCGCGACGTAACCCGGCGACGGACGACTCGAAAAAGCGGGGCGCCGCGGCCGTAGTTGATCATCTATGATCCCCGCCATGCCCGCCCCTCTACCGGCCCCCACCTTCGACGCCGGTGCCGCGTACCCCGAGGTCAACGACCTGCGCAAGGCGCTCGACGCCGCCGACTGGCCCGCCGTTCGCGCGTTGGTCGCCGACCGCGACCCGGACGGCCGAACGCTGCTGGTCGGGGTCGCCGGCGACCAGGTCGGGATCGAGGCGTTCCTCCAGCGGGCGTACGACGACAACCCCGAGGATCCGCACGCCGGCACCCTGCTCGGCGCCTACCTGATCCGGGCCGGCTGGCGGATCCGCAGCGCCTACCGCGCCCAGTACGTCAGCCGCGAGCAGTTCGCCAAGTTCCACGAGCACCTGCGCCGCTCCGAGCAGGTGCTGATCGACGTCACCGCCCGGCACCCGGACGATGCGACCGCGTGGACCCAACGGATCACCAACAACCGCGGCCTCCAACTGGGACAGGCCGAAGCGCGCCGCCGCTACGACCGCCTCGCCCAGCACCATCCCCACCACGCTCCCGCGCAATCGAGCCTGCTCCAACAGTTCTGCCCGAAGTGGAGCGGAGACTGGGACCGCGCATTCGGCTTCGCCCGGGAGTGCGCCCAGGCCGCCCCGGACGGCGCACCGAACGCGGTCCTGATCGCCGAGGCGCACCTCGAACGGTGGCTGGAGTTCGACACCGATCGGGAGCGTGACGCGTACCTGCGCAGCACAGCGGTGGTGGACGAGATCATGCAGGCCGGGCAGCGGTCCGTGCTGCACCCCGCCTTCGTCGACCGGCCGGGCTGGGTCTGGATCCGCTCGGCGTTCGCGCTGATGTTCAGCCTCACCGAGCAGTGGACCGCCGCCGCCAGCCAGTTCACCGCTCTCGGCAACCGGGGCACCGACTACCCCTGGGACTACGTCGACGGGGCCGCAGGCTTCACGAAGTACCGCGCCAAGGCGTACGCGAAGGGTGGCCAGTCGTGATCCAGCACCTGGACGTGGACGGCGTACCCACGCTGCTCGCCGCCACCGGCGGGCCGATGCGCGCCGGGCTGACCTTCCGGGTCGGCACCGCCGACGAGACGCTCGCCCGCGCCGGCATCACCCACCTCATCGAGCACCTCGCGCTCGCGCCGCTCGGCCTGGCCGACTACCACGTCAACGGCGCGACCGCCCAGGCGTTCACCACGTTCCACACCCAGGGCTCCGAGACGGACATCGCGGCCTTCCTCACCGCCGTCTGCGGGCACCTCTCCGATCTGCCGGTGGCGAGGCTGGACGTCGAGAAGGAGATCCTGCGGACCGAGTGGAGCAGCCGGGGCGCCGCCTCGGTCGACGACATCCCGCTGTGGCGACACGGTGCCCGGGACTACGGGCTGGCCAGCTACCCGGAGTGGGGCCTGGGCGCGCTCACCGCCGACGACCTGCGCGAGTGGGCCGCCCGATGGTTCACCCGGGAGAACGCCGTGCTCTGGATCGCCGGTGCCCGGGTGCCCGCCGGGCTGCGGCTGCCCCTGACCGCCGGGACCCGCCAGCCCGTCCCGATCGCGTCGTCGGCGCTTCCGCAGACGCCCGCGTACTTCGTGAGCGGCTCTCGGGCCGTGGTGCTCGACTCGGTGGTGCGGCGCCGCGCCGCCGCCAGCGTCTTCGCCGGGGTGCTGGAGCGGGAGCTGTACCGCTCGCTGCGCCAAGAGGCCGGCCTGTCCTACACCACCACCACGGGATACGAGCCGCGCGGCGACGGGTACGCCACGCTGCGGGCACTCGCCGATGCGCTGCCGGAGAAGCAGGACGCGGTTCTCGGCGGCGTCGTCGACGTACTGGCGAAGATGCGGGTGGGGCGGATCGAGCAGGCGGACCTGGACGCCACCATCGCCAAGCGGGAAGACTTCCTCGGTATCGCCGAGGTGGACGCGGTACGGCTGTCGTCGTACGCGCTCAACGTCCTGACCGGAGAGCCGAACCTCAGCGTGGACGAGCACCGGGCCGAACTGAAGGCCGTCGACCTCGCCGACCTGCACGAGGTGGCGGGGGAGATGACCGCGTCGGCGCTGTTGATGGTGCCCGACGGTCTCCGCGCCGACTGGGCCGGGTTCGCCGCCGCGCCCACCCACTCGACCGAGATTCTGCAGGGCACCACGTACTCGTCGAAGGAGGGCAACGCCGCGCTGCGGATCGGCGTGGACGGAGTGACCCTCCTGCGGACCAACAACCCGCTGACCGTCCGGTACGACGACTGCTCCGCCATGCTCGTCTGGCCGGACGGCGCGCGGCAGCTCATCGGCTCGGACGCCATCGCGCTGCACATCGAGCCCACCCTGTTCAACCTGCATCCTGCGGTGATCCCGGCCATCGACGCCAAGGTGCCGGACGACCGGCAGATCGCCATGCCGTCCCGCGCCCCAGACGCCATCCCGCAGCCACAGTTCGTACGGCAGCCCATCGCCCCCACCAACAACACCTGGTGGGAGGTCCCGGCGATGGTGCTCAGCGGGCTGGGCTTCGCCCTGGTGGGCGGGCTGAGCGTGCTGCTGACCCTCGCCATGCTTCTCACCGAGACCGAGCCGGGCGAGGAACAACTCTGGGGTGCCGTCGTGGTGCTCTGGCTGCTCACTGTTATTCTCGCGTTGCCCATCGTGAAGCTGTGGCGTCGGCGACGGCAGCGGCGTCGATGAGGTGGGGCCGGACCGCTGCTGGCCCGTGATCCACCGGACGGGATAAGATCCTGCGCGGTGTTCGGGGCGGTAGCTCAGCCGGTTAGAGCAGGGGACTCATAATCCCTCGGTCGCGGGTTCGAGCCCCGCCCGCCCCACCACTGAAACCCCCAGGTCAAACATGGTGGTACAGCACGACCACCGTTGGCCGAGCAGACGCCGACCCAAGCCTCATGAAGCCGAACCCGGCACCAATCCGACGCGCCGCCTTGGCGGTTGATGCCGACCCGACCAGGTGCGTCCTCGTAAGCGACTCCACCTCTGACATCGGAGGTCTAGGGGCGGCATGAGCCGCCGACGAAACGTCCTGTCATGCCGAGTAGTGCACACTCGATCACGGCGGCAGCGATGCCGACGACAGCGCGAGCGGGCCGTGGGGCACCCGGTCGCCGGGCTCTCCCTCGTGGCACCATGTTGCGCTATGGATCATCAGGGGCAGCTTCGTCGTGCAGCGCTCGCGTTGGGCATCCCGGACGACGAGGTCAGCCGGTTCATCCAGCACCTCCGTTTGTCGATCCGGTTGAGCGGAGGATCCGGCGGTGTTCCGGTGGGGCAGTTCGGTGGGTTGCCCCGGCTGCCGGTGGGCGTGGACTGGCCGTCCGACGGGGTCAGTCCGTTGCCGTTCATCTTCTCGGTCGACTGTGCGGTGCTGCCAAGAGTCGACGGCTTCGGCCTGCCGGCAGACGGCTCGCTGCTGTTCTTCCTGAACCACGAGCAGGCCGCTGCCACCGGGGAGCGAAGGTACGGGCGAGTCGTGTATGTACCGGCCGGTACCGATACCGAGGTGGCGGCAGGATCCACCGACGACGCGTTCGTCGGCGAGCAGTACGACGTCAGCGCCACGCTGCGCGCGGAGTTCCCCGATTGGTTCGGGGCGGACGACGAGGACGACGAGGACGAGGAGGACGAGGAGGACGACGACGACCTGTCGCCCTTCCAGCAGCAGTTGGCCCGTGACCTCGAGCGTGATCTGCCGCACCTGGACGAACTCTGTGCTCTGGCCAACGATCTCTGGCCGCCTGACAACGGGTACGCCAGCGCCTATATCGGCGGGTATGCCGACGAGGAGGTAGTCAAGAATTTTGCGGAGCAGACCCTCGCGTGGCGCGAGAAGACCGGCGAGATCGTCATCCCGGTCGCGAAATGGTATTCCCATGTGGAGAAGGAAACGCACCGGCTGACGAGTGAGTGGGTGTCGCTCGCCCACTTTCCCGTAGACAACGAGCTCTATTACCGGAGTGACGGGAGTTTCGTGATCCGTCACGACGATCTGGCCGCTGGTCGGCTGGACGAAGCGCTTTCCGTGGCTGAGTTGATCCCATAGTGCGGCCCGCAAGCGGGCCGCGCCGGCCCGGCCCCGGCCTGCTGGCGACCTCCGGCCGGCATCGGCCGGGCCAGCCGGCCACGCTTGGGGACGACCAGGACTTTGAAGGCCTTGGGGCTCCGCCCCGAACCCCGACCCTCCGCAGAGATGCCGACGAGGAGATCTGCTTCTAGCTACCGGCAGCCATGCAGCTACGGCTGGCTCGGCCAGCCAATCGCGTCGAGGAACTCATCCACGGCGACCACGACTCGATTGAGCACTGCGATCGACTCGGTAAGCGGGCCGGGTACGTACATACCGTGATCCGCGCCTTCCACCTCTAGCACGTGGGGTGACAGCCGGCGGGCCAGCTCACTGTCCCAAACCTTGTCGGCAGTGCCACCCACGAGCAGGAACGGCGCGGTCGCACGGCCCAACGCGTCAGCCACCCACGGCAGGGTGAGCAAGGGCGTGAGCCACACGGCGGGCAAAGCTCTTTCGGCGGCAATCGCTGCCGCATTCGTACCGAGCGACTTGCCGATCAGCAGTGGGCGACCGCTGACGCTGTCGATCAGTGGAGTGATCTCACCGCCGACCCAGCTCTCGATCTCCGGCTGATCAAGCTTCGGAAACTCCTGGGACCACGAGTACCGATGTACCGTTGCGCCGCGCTGTTCCGCCACATCGCCGGCATACATCAGCAGGGGAGCGCCCGGTCCGAACCTACCGCCGGGAATCACGACAGCGTCAGCCATGCGGACGACCCTACCTAGACGCCGCGGGGACAAGATGTGTGTGATCTCGCCAGCCGGGCGGGCGTCCGGAGCTCCCAGGCGAGAGGTCCGCATCTAGTCCGCAAGAGGTCGACGGACAGCGGGGGAGCGGTGCGAGATGTCGAGAGGTTTTCCCTGGTCAGACATGCTGTCGACGACTCGGGCGGACCGCCCTGAACCCCGGCCCCTCCGCAGAGATCCGCCAACACCCACGGGCGACGGCAGACGGCAGGACAGGGCATGATGCTCGGATGACGTTGGCCGAGATCTGGCCCGTGCGCCGTCTGCGGGTGACGACGTCCGTGCTTGAACTGGCTGTACCGGGTGAGGACGAGCTTGCCGAACTGGCGATCCATGCGGCAGCCGGCATCTACGATCCGCAGAACCGCTTTCTGGCGCGAACGCCCGTAGCGGGATGGGAATCGGGACCGTCGCCCCAGGCCGAGTGGTCGTTCCTGCGGTACTACTGGGCGTCCCTAGCGGACTGGCGGCCGAACAGATGGAACCTGGTAATGGCTGTGAAGGTCGATGGCGCGTGCGTCGGGGTGCAGGAGATCGGCGCGCAGGACTTCGGGATCACCAAGACCGTCTCGACGGGGTCATGGATCGCGCGGCGGTTCCAGCGGCGTGGTTACGGCAAGGAGATGCGGGGCGCCATCCTGCACCTCGCGTTTGCCGGGCTGGGAGCGGATCGCGCCGAGTCCGCCGCCTGGTCCACCAACGCGCCGTCGCTGGGAGTCTCGTGGTCGCTTGGCTACCAGTCGAACGGCACCACAATCCGGGCTTTCGACGGTGCCCGCCAGGAGCAGATCAACCTGACGCTCGACCGCGAACGGTGGGAGAGCCACCGTGACGACATCGCGATCCACGGACTCAGCGACGAGGTGCTTGAGCTGATGGACGGTAAGCCGGCCGCATCCCGGTGATGGCCGCTGCCCGCGTGACCGCACGTCCGAGCGGACCGCGTCGAGGTCCGGACCTACGCGTAACCTCCTGGCGGCCGCCGTGCTCAGCGTGACGTCCGCTGGAGTTGGTGGGGCATGTCCCAGCCCTCGGCCAGTCGCGAGGGGTGCACGTTGGACCCGCCGCCGAAGAACTCGCAGAACTTCATGATCAGCGGGTCCCAGCGCAGCGGGTCCACGTAGCTCGTCCCCGGGATGACCAACTCCTCCTCGACGTGCGCGCGCAGCACCTCGACCTGGAAGGCGGTGGCCTGGACAGAGGCCCCGGCGAATGGGTGAGCCGCGACGATCCGACATTCGAGCTGAATCGGGCACTCCGCGACCCGGGGTGCTCGGACCAGTTCCGACGCCTGCTGAGTCAGGCCGGCGACGCCGAACTTGTCTGGCTCGTACCGGTAGCCTTGCCGGACCTTGCCCTCCGGCACGTCCGCCCTGCCGGTGGTCAGCGCGATCCGGTCGACGGCGTCGACCATCGCCGAGGACGGCAGGTTGAGGACGCACTCCCGCTCGCGCAGCAGGTTTGCCGTCGTCTGGCCGCTGTTGCCGAGACCGAGCATGGCGAACTGGCCCAGCCACCAGGCCGACGACATCGGCGCGAGGTTCGCCGTGCCGTTCGGGTTGCGTGAGCTGATCAGCACCACCGGAGTCCCGAAGTAGAGCACCTTGATGCCGGGTACCACGTGCATCGTTCCGCCTTTCACCAGAGCCGGCCGCGCGACGCACGGGCCACCCCTGACTCTGCGCGTACCCGGCGAACGATGCTGGCGGCAATCGGACCTGGCGCTTGCCGCCGAGAGAGCCACTACGGGCCGAACCGGGTGTGATCGACTCCATGTCGCCGACGTGGGGGTATCCCGCCCGGCGGATACCGCCAGGTCGCCGAGACGGTGTGGATCACCGCCCGCTGCCTTACGTCGAGAGGCGTTTATCCTGCTGGGAGCTCGACTGCGCAGGTCACCGGGCGGCTCCATTTGATCTCAAGATCCTTCTGGTGGCGGGTTCGCGTCCCGCCCGCCCCACCACCCAATACCCGTATGTCTACTGCCCGCCGCCTTGCCGCGCGACCGCCGTCTGCCCATCTTCGCCAGCGAAACCAACCTGTGTCATGACGCTCAGAGTTGCGGCATTCTCATTGGCGATTGTCGCCTCCACCCGCTCGACCAGGGCTGTGAAGGCCTGGACGTCGCCCAGGTCGGTGTACACACCGGTCCGTGTGAGGAAATAGATCCTCTCGTGCCCCAGGGTCTGCTCCGTCGAACGGTAGTTCTTCCACTGCTCCCGATAGCGGAACACGCTCTCCAACGACACGGCCCCGGCCACGATCAGACTCATGACGGTGGTCACCGCCTGGGCGTAGGGGAAGTCGAGGTTGACGAGGACAGGGACCAGCGAACCGCCGACTACAGCAGCGGTGCGGGTTCGGAGGTGGGTTGCCTTTGCCTTTACCGCCTTCTTGTCGTACCAGGACTGGTACTGGGCGAGTCGGTCGGTGAGGTAGTCATTTGCCGAGAGTCCAGTACCGGACTCCTGGGCGGGGTCCTCCCTCGGCATAGGTACTTGGGCTTCATCCACCACGGCGATTAGTAGAGACCGTGCGCCGGTGACCGTCAAGGCGACTCCACGAGCGCGGCGGGCATTGGCTGGCGACGGTCTGTTCCTGGCGTTGGAGTCCGCCCACGACGACAGCCATGGGCAGCGTTGTTGATCGCGGCATGTGCGGTGACTTGGTCCATTCAATCGCTATCGTGGGAACACCGGATAGGACGATCTGCTGTGAACGGCGGACATGCGAACGTTCGTTACCGCGTCAATCCGATGGCGGTGGCCAGGCAGGACACGTCGGCCGCACCGGGTCCGGCGCGGAACACAGCGGTCAGCGCTGCCCGGGCGACAGGGCGAATTCGTGTCTCCCAGCTGGCGATCCGGTCGGCCGCAACCAGCGCCCGGCCGGCGGCGCGCGCGTCGCCGAGGTCCAGATAGGCGTGCGTGATGTCGATCAGGTGGGCGGCCCGGTGTTCGGCGGGGAGCAGATGCCAGGCGTTACCACTGATGACCCCTTGGTGAATGGTCACGGCCAGTTGGTGGTCACCAGACCACATCGCGATCAGGGCTCGGGCGAGGTCGACAGGTGTGGGACCGAATCCGATGCCGTCGCGGTCATGCTGACGCTGGCCGTCGGCGAGGCGAGCCGCGCGCTCGGTGAGTTCGCCTGCCGCGCTCGCGTCCCCGCTGACGGCGGCAGCGAGCGCCGCTTCGATCAACAGGGTTCCCGTCACGCCCGGCTGGCGGACGTGGGGCGGTGCCAGGTCCAGTTGGTGCACGGCGTTGACGGCGGCCGTCAGCGCCAACTGGCCTCGCCGTAGGGCTCGCAGCGCCTGTGCGAGAGAGATTGCCGCAAGGCCCGCCCGCCAGGGGCCACCGGAGGTCGCGCTCATCGCCCGATCGGCGGCCAGCCAGGCGAGATCCGCCTCGCCGAGCTTGACCAGCACCTGGGCGGCGAGCCGGTACACCCGTACCAGCAAATCCGCGGTGTCTCCCGGCTGCGTGCGGCTGTCGCAGAGCAGGTCGGGCAGCAGACGCAGCACCTGGGGGTGGTGACCGTTGCGGTACGCCATCCACGCGTACCCCGCTTGGGCATCGAGCTGGGCCAACGACGGCGCTGCTTTACCGCCGGAGGGTATGTCGTGGCGAGCCAGCGCCGCGCGGAGTCGTTCCACGTCGCCACCGGTGTCGGCGACCGGCTCGCGCGGTGCCTTGCCCGCGAGCAGGACGTCCGGGGCGACGCCGAGGGCTGCGGCGACCGTCTCGATCACCGAGAGCCGGTCGAGACTACGCACCCCGCGCTCGACTTTGTCCACCCAGCTCTTCGACTTGCGGATCCGGTCGGCGAAGACCTGCTGACTCATGCCCCGACGCGCCCGCAGCTCGGCCATCCGCCGCCCTATTGGCGGCTCGTTGCCGTTGCGGCGGCCCGGCCCGGTCATCACTCCCGCTCCGGCGACGGCTGGATGGCATCGGTGGACTCCCCGCAGCGCGGGCACCATCGCGACTTGACCCGGAAGGCGAGGAGCCCGAACAGGAAACCCGGCACCAGGCCGCCGAACACGATCGACACGACTTCGGAAACCATGCGCACGCTCGCTCTCTGACGACGCCGCGGGCCGGGAGGCTGCCGGGCGCCCGTGGCTCACGCTGTGGCGACGCCTCGTTGCTGACAGTCATCAGAGTTGCGCATCATGTGATGCAAAGCAAGAAGATGAGCATGATCGACACGCCGGGCACGTGAGTCAGGGCACGGAGAAATGCGAGGCAGGGAGCAGAATCACGACATGCCTCGATTTACGCCCGCGACACCGCGCTCTCGGCGACTGGGCCGGGAGCTGCGCAAGCTCCGCGAAGCCAAGGGTCTGACCGGTGAGGGAGTGGCGGAGACTCTCGCCTGCTCACCGTCTCGGATCAGTCGGATCGAGTCGGGCGAGATCAGGCCTCGTGTCGGTGACGTCATGGAGTTGCTGGTCGCGTACGGCGTCAAGATTGACGAGGAGCCAGGGACGTCGCTGCTCGATCAGGCGCGCGGTCTGCGTGAGGACGGCTGGTGGCAGCGCCTCGGTGGCAAGTACGCCACCTACATCGCGTACGAGATCGAGGCAGTGGAACTCAAGAACTTCGAGCCGATGCTCGTGCCCGGTCTACTCCAGACCGAGAGCTATGCCCGCGAGGTCAACGTCATCGGCCGGGAGACCGACCAGGAGACCATCGACCAGCGGGTTTCCGCTCGGATGACCCGGCAGGAGGTGCTGCGTCGGCAACCGACTCCGCTGCGGATGCACGCCATCCTGTCCGAGGCGTCCCTGCGCACCGAGGTGGGCGGCCCGGACGTGCTGCGTGAGCAACTCGATCATCTGGTCACCTTGAGTCGGCTGCCGAACGTGACGATCCAGGTGCTGCGCTTCGAGGCCGGTGCCCATCTTGCGATTAGCAGCGGCTTCGCCCTGCTCAGCTTCGAGCAGGACGAGCCGCCACTCGGCTACATCGAGACACTGGCCGGCGAGCTGTTCCTTGAGTCGAGCCGCGACCTGGCGCGGCTGTCGGCGGCGTACGACAATCTGAAGACGCTGGCGCGGTCACCCGCCGAGTCGATCAGGTTCATCAAGGAGCTGAGCAAGCATGGAACGTAACGCCTGGCGCACGTCGAGCCGCTCCGGCAACAACGGCCAGTGCGTGGAGGTACGCGACCGGCGCGTCCAGGTCGACGTTCGCGACTCCAAGGCGCCCGATGCCGGGATGCTGAGCTTCGCACCCGCCTCCTGGGACGCGTTCGTCGACACGATCAAGAAGAACACCTGCCGGCCCTGAGTCCAGGGGAGCGCATTGGCGGCCGTGGTCTGGGTGGCGCACGTCTCTGGCTCCCACTCAGCCCATGGCGGTGTGCTGCGGCGGTAGCCGCAGTTCGAGTTCGATCGTCCGCACCGCCTTCTCGGGGCTCACTGTGATCGGTTCGGGTCGTCCGGTCTTGTAGCCCTGGGCAAAGTCGACTCCACACTCCTTCAGAAATTCGAGCGTCTCCTCGTCCTGGACATATTCGGCAGCAACACGGATGCCGAGCGTGTGGCACAGCTCCACCAGCTTTGAGACGACGGCCTGGTCGGCGGGCGACCGGCAGAGATCGACGACGAACACACCGTCGATCTTCACTAGATCCACCGGAAGGTACTTCAGGTGGGCGAGGGCACCGTATCCCGTACCGAAGTCGTCCAACGCGAGATGACAGCCGACCTCTCTGATCCCAGTTGCGAAGGCGAGTGCCTCGTTACGGTTCTCGATGAGGGTGGTTTCGGTGATTTCGAAGGTCAGGCATTCCGGCCTCACTCCGTGTCGGCGGATCGCCTCGGTGACGTAGGTGAGCAGCCCCGGGTCGGCGAGGGACTTGCCGGAGATGTTGACCTGATAGTGGGAGGTCTGGGCCCTGCGGCCGATCAGTTCGAGGGCATGGTCGATGACCCACTTGTCCACGGTGAGGATTTCGCCGACGCGCTCTGCCATGTCGAGGAATCCCCACGGTGCCACGGAGTCGCCGGTATCGTTCCGAACCCGCAGAAGGATCTCGTGGCGAGTGACCTCGTTGAGGCGGAGGTCGACGATGGGCTGGGCGTAGAGAGCGAACCCGTTGGCAGACACTGCCTGTCGTACCTGCCTACGGCAATTGTCTATCCGGTCCTCGGTCGCCATCGGCTTGTTGAGCACGGTGATCGGGGTGCCGCTGCGGCGCGCGTCGCGGGCGGCGTGTTCGCCGTCGATGAGCAGGTCGAATCCGGTGGCGACAACCCCGCTCTCGAAGAGCACCAGACCCGCACACGTGTTGAGGCGCACGGTCTTGTGCTGAACGCTGAACAGGTGGCGTCGGAACGTGTCGACGATCCGAGCCGCCAGCGCCTCAGGAGCTTCCGCGTGCTCTTTCTGCGGAGCGAGGAGTACGCCCCACAGGCCGGGGCCGACCAGACCGCAGGTCACCCCGTCGCCAATGACTGTTCGCAGGTGCTGTGCGACCTCTGCGGTCAGTTGGTCGTGGTTCTCGTCGGTTAGCGCATCGGGTATCCGGGTGGTGGGTTCGGTTGCCACGACGATGAGCGCACCGCCAGTGGTGCGGCGGGCTCGGTCGACCTCGTCGGTCAGGTAGCTGCGGGTCGGCAGTCCGGTGACAATGTCCAGCGCTGCCAGGTCGGCACAGAGCATCTCGCTTCGAGTGGCGAGCCGGCGACGCTCTTGCCGCGCGAGTTCGAGCGCGGTGGCATCTGCGCCGGTGGCGACGATCCCTGATGGTGCGCCGTCGGTGGTGAGTATCTCGATGTGGCAGTGCACGTGGCGGACGGTGCCACCCGGCTGGATCACCCTGAACGTGACCTCGTCGGGGCGGCGACGGTCCCATGCCGTCCGCACAACCTTGCGAACCGCCCCCACGTCTGCGGGATGGACGAGGTCGGCAAGCCTTTCGGGCGTGAGACGCAGCGTTCCCGGAGCATGCCCGAAGATCATCGCCATCTCGTCCGACCAGGTGAGGCGGCCGAAACCACCGGACATCCCTCCGCCGGTCGTCCAGGTGATCGTGCCGAGCTTCGCCAGTTGCGCGGCACGGGCGACTCTGGTCGCCTCGTCAACAACCGTGGTCAACGGGTCGACGAGATCGGCATCGACAATGATTTCGTACCCATCGGCGACGGACTGGTCGTACCGGCCCTGCGCCGCCCGCGCCACGCGGCGTGCCCGGGCGAGTTCCAGAGGACTGGGTTGGCCTGTCTCGGCCAACGTGAGAATGTCATCGAGGTCCACGACTGCCTCCCTGCCGCCGGCGGCTTTCCGAGTCCGTATAGCCGGCCTCCTCGGCCAGCTCACGCAGGCGTTTCTTGGCAGCTTGCTTGTAGGAGCGGATGCTGGTTTCGGCCAATCCGAGGACGCGCGCGATGTCCTGGTTGGAGTATCCCTCGCGAGACAACTGGAACACTTCGGCGTGCCGCGGCGGCAGGTGGTGCAACCAGGTCCTCAACGTCTCCTGGGCCTCCCATGCGTCGGCGATGTCCGTGTGCGGCGCCGGGGGCAGATCCTCCGGTGCTACTGCGGCTTCGCGCTGACGTCGTTGCAGCTCCTTGAGAATCTTGTATCGAGCCGTGATGATCACCCAACCAGTCGGCTCCCTGTAAGTGCGGATCTTGAGCCACTGGACCCGCCCGTGCAGGTACGCCTCGTTGAGGGCGTCCTCAACGACCTCGCGGTCCCGGCACGCCGCTCGGAGAATCCGCTCCACAGTGTGGTAACTGCCCTCGGCGAAAGCGGCGAACTCCTTGTCGTGCTCTGCTTTGAGGCGCGCGGCCTCCGCCCTGCGCGCCGCTTCACTGTCGACCGGCTGCGGTGTCAGGGCCGCGGTGCCCTCCACCCCCATCACGCGGCCTCCTGAATGTCGTCGCGCCGTGCGGCGTCGCGGCTGCCGAGCTCCACCTCACGATGCCCGTCCCGATCACGCTCCACGATCCGCACGACGTCGTGATCAGCCTCCGCCAGCCTGATCAGCCAGGTCGCCCGGGCGGCGGTTCGTGTCGATGCCTCACGCTCTTCGTGCAGACGTGTTCGGTGCGCAACGTATGCGCGTACCAACCCTGCCGCCGTTCCGGCGATGGCTAGAGCCAAGGCCAACGCTCCGTGATCGGAGACGGCCGTCGCCAACGTTTCGTTCATCGTTTCCCCTCGTCATCCCCGGTTAGCTAATTACTATCCGTGGCGAGGGGTGAATGTGGATGCCTCACCGTCCACAATATTCCGCTTGATCAATGATCAGGCGTTTGAACTGCTAATACTTCCGAAAGTCATGCTACTGGCACGTCGAGCGAGCAAGGTCTGCTCTGCCCTCGTGCTCCACGATTCACTCGCTCGACTACTGTGCGTGAAATTGGGATCACTTGGGGCGGGTGCTTGAGGGCGGACCCAGCAGGACCGGTTTCAGGACTGAGAGCTACCAGTGCGGTCCGCGTACTCGCCAAACGGCTCGATGGACCCATCCCAACCGTTCCAACCCTGTTGGGTGATCTGGCCGTCCGCGTAGGTGTATGACCAGCGGGCGCCGTCTTCGCCCTCGATCTGGACGATTCCCGAGCGAGCGAACGGCGCGATCGCGACGTAGAAGGCCGTCGCCCGGTCGGACCACTTGGGGTCACCCTCGTCGTCGTACCCGAACTCGATCCAGTCTCCGTCGCGGGCAATTGAGGCTCTGGCTGCCTCTGCCAGGTGGACCAGCGTGCCGTTCGAGGGAGCCGCAGCCGGCTCGTACCACTCACCTCGCCCAGCCAGGGCGGCTTGGACGGCGGCGGCCGCAGCGGCGTCCTCTGACTCCGGGAGGTTCAGGCGGCCAGAAGGAATCACCGTGTATCCCACGCCGGGCACCCTACAAGGGTCGATGCGGTTCCAGGCCCCCATCCAGGATGCGGTGGGGCGGCTGTCGTGGAGGAGGAATGCCTGGAGAAGGTCGGGCTACAGGGCGCCGGGACTCTGCTCGCGGATGCGCCTGATGCTGGCGACCTCGCCATTGATTGGCCACCAGTAGAAGGGGACGAACGCGATGACCACGACGAGGCCCACGACCGGATGAAGAGCGCCCAGAGCGGTTCCGGCGGCGATCCAAAACGGCGCGGGGCGGAAACGTCTGCTGATCGCCCTGGCGGTGTCGTTGTCGGTGGCGGAGTTCAGCAAGCGACGGCCATGTCTGGCGTACTCCCAGATCACATTGAAGAGGATGGCGGCCAGCTCGTAGGTGGCTCCGTAGAAGATGAGTGCGGTTTGCTTGCCGTGGCCGGACTCGAAGGCGTGGGCCAGCAGGGATGAGGCGAACGGCAGGAACGCGATCACCATCAGCAGCAGGGTGTTGAGCAGGAGCAGTGGGCGGTCGGCCGAGCCGATGTGATCGAACATGACGTGGTGATTCACCCACATCTGCCCGATCAGTAGGAAGGTGATGGCGTAGGCCACGTATGAGGGCCACAGTTCGATGAGACCGCGAAGCAGGTGCTCGGTGTCCTCCGGCGGCTGGATCTCCAGGACCAGCAAGGTAACGGCGATGGCGATAACCGCGTCGCTGAAGGTGACCAACCTCTTCGGATCCCGTTCCGCGCCGATCGGGTTGCTGGATCGGGTTGTGTCCTTCGTGGAGCCGTCGCTGGCCGCACGGAACCAGCGCATGAGCCTCCCCCAACGGTTGAGGGCACCTGGGCGCACGCACCCGCAGGCAGGGCTAACCGCCTGCATGTGCTAGTGGGCCGTTTCGGTATGAAAGGACCCGTTGCACCCCGACCTTCCGGTGCCGAGGGTTCCCGCCGTCGCATGAACCAAACCGGCCATCCGGCCACCGACCGAGGTGCTCGAATGCCTTCAGCCAATGTGCAGCAGCAACACCTGGTCATCGCGGAGTTCGGAGATGCTGTCGCGCAACAGCCTCAGCCCGTCAAGAGCGACCATGCCGCTCTCCTCGAAGTCCATCCCCATTTCATCGAAGTGAGCGGCCAACTCCTCCGCACGGTGACCAGTGGGGTCGAGCTGATCCAATAATCGCTCCGTGGCGGGAGTGATGAGTACGGTCAGCCCGTAGGCGCTGTTGATGGCCTCCGACTCGGCATTGAACCCGGACCGCTCCAGGTCGATGCCGCGCTCCTCCAGATAGGTCAGGACGTTGAGCATGCAGTAGCCGGACCATTCGTACTCCTGCCGCGCCCTGCTCCCGTGTTCGGCCAGGTATGAATGGAGCGACGACGGCGATGTGCGGGCCAGGCGGGCCAACTCGGTGATGCTGTCCCTGGGGACCAGGGTCAAAGACGCGATCGCGGACACCACAAGCTCCCTCGTACGACTCTGCCGCCACGGTTTCCGGCCGGCTTGTCGGGCAGGCTACTGAGAGGGACTGACTCGGTTCAGGGCGGCACGCGATAGGGCACGTGCCGTACCGAACTCGCCGCCCGCGCCGTCACGTGTTCGAGTTTCAGCGGCGGGACGCCCTTAGGCGCTGGGGCGGCAGGACCCGGTCTGTCCACATTTGACTGGGCTGGAGACCTATCCCCGGGGGCCGACCGCAACCGTTGACACCAATGTGTCGGCGATGTTTCAATCAATGTCCACCGACGTTGTTAGCGCTAACAACCCTCACCATTGCGGCTATGCGGCAGTCCTCACGACCTGCATGTTGTCGCTCACATCGGCATGTGGCACCCGTGCGCCACAACGGCGACCGAACAGTGCCGCCACATCGTGCGTGACCTTCCGGTGATCGCGCACCAGCAACCCGGCCCGCCTCACGGCCACGCCAAAGCTCGGCTCGGTCAAGCAGGACGCAGTAGGAGCTGATCCATGTTCAGACCCACCACCGCCCGCGCCCACCACAGAAGACTCGCCACTCGTGCAGCGATCGCGTTATCGCTTGTCGGCACCTCACTTGCGTTGGCGCTGCCAGCGCAGGCGAGCGAGCCGGCGGCGCCAGCCAGACCGCAAGGCCCCTGTGACATCTATGCCGCCGATTCCACCCCGTGCGTGACCGCCCACAGCACCACGCGAGCGCTCTCCGCCTCGTATGACGGCCCGCTCTACCAGGTCCTGCGCACATCAGACCAGGCGGTCAAAGATATCGGCATCGTCGCACCATCCGCTGGGCCGGTTCCGGACGCGGGCGGATACGCCGACGCCGCCGCGCAGGACGCATTCTGTGCCAGCACGCTCTGTCTGATCACGGTCGTCTACGACCAGTCCGGCAAGGGCAACCACCTTTACCAGGCGCCACCGGGAACGTTCCGGGGCCAGGAGGTGGGGGGTTACAACACGCTTTCGATCGCCGACATGGCGCCGGTGACTGTCAGCGGCCACAAAGCCTATGGCGTCTACATCATGCCGGGCATGGGGTATCGCAACAACGACGCCTCCTACCTCGCGAAGGACGATGAGCCGCAGGGGATCTACATGGTCTTCGACGGCACGCACTTCGACAGCGGGTGCTGCTTCAACTACGGCAACACCTCGACCAACAGTCGTGCCGTGGGAACGGGCACCATGGACACCGTCTACTTCGGCACCGCCACCGCGTGGGGCAAGGGCCGAGGTCCGGGCCCCTGGATCATGTCCGACATGGAGGCCGGGCTGTTCTCCGGCTACAACGCTGGCGTGAACGAGGCGGATCCGACCATCGACTCGTGGCGGTTCGTGACCGGTTCGGTGAACGGCGGTGGCGGGAATCAATGGGATCTGCGAGGTGGCAACGCGCAGGACGGCACCCTCTCGACCTTCTACAGTGGACCTCGCCCCGGCTCGCTGACCAACAGCACCTACTTCCCGATGCACCGCAGGGGTGCTGTTCAGCTGGGCAATGGCGGCGACAACGGCAACGGCTCAGCCGGCACCTTCTACGAAGGCGTGATGACGGCCGGTTACCCGACGGACGCCAGCGTGCAGGCGGTTCAGGCCAACATCGTCGCGGCGAAGTACGAGGTACAGCGGCTGAGTCTCTCGCGGGCCACGACCTTCACGCCGGGCTCGACGCAGAGTGTCACCGAGACGTTCACGAACACCACCGGCTCACGTGCGACTGACGTCGAGCTGAGCCTCGCCACGCCCAACGGGTGGAAAGCCGTCGTCTCCGGCACCAGCAACACGTCGAAGACGATCTCCGCAGTTGAGCCCGGCGCAAGCGTGGAGGCGACCTTCACGGTCACCGCGGCGTCGACGACGGGTGCTGGCTACCTGAGCGGCAAGGCCGGGTGGACCAGTCCGACGCTTGGCGGGGGCCAGTCGACGTCGATCGCTCAGGCCGTCCGCAACGTACTCCCTGTGAAGATCAACGAGGTCCGGTTCCGGACCAGTAGCAATGCCACCGACCAGTTCATCGAGCTCTACAACCCCACGGGCGTCGATATCGACATCTCGAACTGGACTCTGACCAACACGCCGGGCCAGTCCGCTGCGACCCTGCTCGCGACGATCCCGGCCTCGACGAAGCTCGCGGCCGGCGGCACCTACCTGCTTGGTCTGTCCGGTTCGGGGCTGGCGGCCCCGGCGAACCCGGGCGCGACCACGATCAACGTCCGAAGCACCACCGATTTCGCTGTCGGCCAGCAGATCGACATAGACAACGGCTCGGGCCGGGGGACCCGCGTTGTCCAAGCGGTCGGGACCGCGGCCACCACGCCGACGACGCTGTTCGTGCCCGTCACCACCGGGCCGTGGCTGACGATTCCCGCAGGCTCGACCAATGTGCCGGTCACGAGTGCGGCAGGCTTCGCGGTGGGACAGAAGATCGCCATCGACTCGGCCGCCAACTACGAGTTGGCCACGGTGACCGAGGTCGGCAAGGCGTCCACGCAAACGACCCTGTCGGCAGCGGCGGCCGCGGGCGCGTCCAACATCAAGGTCGCGGCCAATGCCAACATGACGGTCGGTGACAAGCTGACGATCGACGCCGGAGAATACAAGGAGGTCGTCACGGTCGCCGAGATCGGCACCACCGGCGTGAACGGGACCGGCATCACTCTGACCGCCCCGCTTCGGTTCAACCACCGCTCCGCCGTCGACGTGTCCGATCGGGGCACCGGCATCAGCTTCTCGCCGGCCACGAGCCGAGCGCACTCGAGCGGAGTGTCGGTTCAGGCGCTCGGCAGTGGCATCACGCTCGACACCGCCGTGAACACCGGCCACCCGCTCGGCGCGGCCATCGTGAACCCGCAGGTCACCACGGCGGGATACCAGGGGTCGCCAAGGCCTGACCAGTGGTTCGGAGGCGCTCTGTCCGTCAGCGCCGGCTCGATCGCGCTGCGGGACGCCACCGGCGCGGTGGTCGTCGACGCGATGGTCTACGGCTCTCAGCAGAGCAGTTCGAGCGGGAACGGAACCATCACCAGCCCGGAGCTGGCGGTGCTGGAGGCCGACCAGGGCGGCGGGGGCTGCATCGTGGTGGTCGCCGGCTCCGCCGCCGGACCTGGGCGCAGCAACACCCGCGCCCCCGACGGCAAAGACGCCGACAGCCTTTGCCGCGACTTCGTCACCTCCACCGCGCCATCGCCGGGGGTGGCCAAGCCGGTGGTGACCGCGACGGCCGCCCCGGTGAACTGGGGCACCGCCGCGACGGTGACCGTGACCGTGAGTGCCGGCGGCAAGCCCGCCCTCGGCACGGTCGAACTGCGGGAGGGCGACACCGCCCGCGGCACGGCGACGCTCTCCGCCAACCGTGCGACGTTCACGCTCCCTGCCGGTCTGGCGGCCGGCAGCCACGAGCTCACCGCGCTCTACTCGGGCAGCGACACGCTCAGCGCGGCCCAGGGCACCGTGACGCTGACGGTGAACCTGCCGCCCGCGTGGACCGCAACGAAGATTTACAACACGGGCGACAAGGTCAGCCTCGACGGCAAGGTGTACCTGGCGTCCTGGTGGACCCAGAACCAGAAGCCAGGTGACCCGAACGGTCCGTGGCAGGAACTGGCCCTCACCGAGGACGGCCGGACGATCTGGACTGCGTCGCGCATCTTCAACGCCGGCGACCAGGTTTCGTACGCCGGTCATTCCTACGAGAGCAAGTGGTGGACGCGCAACCAGGCCCCCGGTGACCCCTCCGGACCCTGGAAGCTCCTGAGCTGATCCGAGCTGGACCTCGTCCCTGATCCGGGTTGCGGACCCCCTGCCGAGCAGGGGGTCCGCTTCGTCGGTGGCGCCAGGTCGATCAGGCGTGATCGACTCCATATCGCCGATGTGGGGGTATCTATCGCGGCGGATACCGCCATTTCGGCGAAGCGGTGTGGATCACTAGCCGCTCTGGCGGTCAGACCAGCCGGCGTCGGATCCACCACAGAGAAAACAGGGACAGTACGGCAGTCAGCGCGAACAGCACGCCGAACTCCCGCCACTGCAGGGTCCAGAACTTCGAGCCGGGCACGTAGGTCACCTCCTGCCTGAGGTTCTGCTTCTCCAACCATCTTGGGCACGTCTCGCGATGGCGGGGCGCATCCGGGCCGCACTGGGTCATGTCCGCCGGACCATTGAACTCGGCTCCGGTCGAGGTGATCGTGGTGCTCGACACGACCCAGTCACCCCGGCGATCTTGCTCGACCTGGAGCGTCATCCGTCCGGTGTCGGGGCTCATCGAGATTCCGTACCTCCCGTCCACATCCAGCGGGCTGACCGTGACGACCGGCTGGGCCAACCAGGGGCGCACCACGAATGGCGCGGCGATCTGGAGGCCGACGATCACGAGCAGGGTCACCGCCATCGCGGCGAGGGTCCGTCGCAGCAGCAGCCCGGTGGTGACACCGACCATGAAGGCCAGCGCCGCGTAGCCGACCGGCACGATCCCCCGGGCCGCGAACACCAGCGGGTTCATCCGGTCCGCCGAGGCTCCGTCGATCGGCTGCGCCCACCTGGTCAGCATCAGGCTGAGCAGGCCGGCGCCGAGCGCCGCGGCCCCACCGCCGACCGCCAGCTTGACCAGCAGCCAGCGGTCCCGGCTGACGGACTGACTGAAGACCATTCGGTACGTGCCGGACTCCAGCTCTCGGGCCACCAGCGGCGCGCCCCAGAAGATGCCCACGAGGGCCGGCAGCAGGTACAGGGCCGCGATGGCGGCAAGGTGGAACTCGCTCGCCCAGCCCGGCTGCAGCGCTTGGAGGAACGCGTCGCCTGCGGCGAGGCAGGCATCGCCCTGGCAGCCGGTGTATCCGGTCTGCGTGGCCAGGTCCGTCACCTCCGCCCAGGTCAGCGCCAGGCCGCCCATCAGCGCCAGCAGCAGGGCGCCGGTGGTCAGGGCAGGGGTCCGGAACTGCCGCCAGGTCATCCAGATCATCGCTGTCCCTCCAGAACCCGGTCCGGCCCGTTGCCGGCGGCTCCGCTCATGTACGCCAGCACGATGTCCTCCAGGTCCAGCTGATCGACCTGCCAGGACGGGTCGACGATCGGAGCGGTGCTGCGTACCACCAGGGTCGACTGCACGTCGGTGTGGCTCTGCTCCACCAGGGCCCGCCCGGCGCCCAGGTCGACGGTGTCGCGCCGCTGCCCGACGAGGCGGTGGTGGGTGGCGAGCAGGTCGTCCACGTCACCGGCCACCCGTACCTGAGAGGCGACCAGCACGATCAGGTAGTCGCAGACCCGTTCCAGGTCGGCGACCAGGTGCGAGGACATCACGATGCTCATGCCCTGCTCGGCGGTCAGCTCCATCAGCCCCTGAAGGAAGGTGCGCCGGGCGAGCGGGTCGAGTGCGGCCACCGGCTCGTCGAGCAGCAGGAGATTGGGCCGCTTCGCCGCGGCGACGGTCAGGGCCAGTTGGGCGCGCTGACCGCCGGAGAGCTTGCCCGCCTTCTGGTTCGGGTCCAGGCCGACCTGGGCGATCCGCTGTTCGGCGAGCGCAGCGTCCCAGGACGGATTGAGGTGCGCGCCCATCCGCAGGTGGTCCGCAACGGTCAGGCCGGCATAGACCGGAGTGTCCTGCGCGACGAACCCGACCCGCGGCGACCCGCTGACCGGTCGCGTGCCGAGCACCTCGATCCGTCCCGCGGTCGGATCGAGCAGCCCACAGGCCAGTTGCAGCAGCGTGGACTTACCGGCGCCGTTCGGCCCGACCAGGCCCACGACGTGGCCGGCTGGGATGTCCAGAGTGCAGTCCTTGAGTGCGGTACGCCGCCCGTATCGCTTGGTCAGACTGTCGGCGACCAGCGCGCTAGTCATGCTCGGGCCTCCGAAAACGCACGAAAACTGCTCAGGAAGAGCGCCTCGATGCTCTCGTCGTCCAGGCCCGCCTCCCGAGCCTCGGTCAGCCAGCGCGTCAGGGCCTGCCGCAGCGGTTCGTGCTTGCTCAGCGAGTCGCTGCCCAGCGTGCGGGTGACGAACGTGCCCAGCCCTGGCCGGGCCGTGACCAGGCCCTCGTACTCCAGCTCGCGGTATGCCTTGGAAACCGTGTTCGGGTTGATCGCGACCCGGGCCACGACCTCCTTGACCGTGGGCAGCTTGTCCCCTTCGTTCAGGACGCCGAGCCGGAGCGCGTGCCGCACCTGCCGGATGAGCTGCATGTACGGCGCGACCCCGGACCGTGAGTCCAGGTGAAACTCGATCACCTCGCCACCCCATTTCACTAGTTGGCTAGTAGAATAGGGCTATCGATGGACTCTCCGCTACCCGAAGGCGGAAACCGTGCAGTTCGCGTCACCCACCCCGAGGTACAATTTTCTGTACCTGCTCTGGAGGTGGTCATGCGGACCGTCAATTTCACTCAGCTACGGCAAAACCTGGCCGCCGAACTCGACAGCGTCATCAACGACGCCGAGGAGGTGGTGGTGACCCGTTCAGGCCATGAGCCAGTGGTGATCGTGCCGCTTGCGGAGTACGAGTCGATGAAGGAGACCGAATACCTCCTGCGTAACCCGAGCAACGCCGCCGCTCTGCGGCGATCGATCGCGGAACTGGAGGAGGGTGACGCGGCCGAGCGGGAGTTGATCGATCCGGCCACCGTGCAGGACGTCGCATGAGGCTGGTCTTCACCGCAACGGCCTGGAGTCAATATCTCAGTCACACGGACCGCAAGTTGGTCAAGCGCATCAACGATCTTCTCGCGGACGTGCTGCGCAACGGTTATGAGGGCATCGGTAAGCCGGAACCTCTTCGGGGCGAGCTGTCCGGTTTCTGGTCCCGCCGCATCGATCGCGAACACCGGCTGGTGTACCGGATCTCCAAGGACGACGTCGAGATCATCGCCTGCCGGTACCACTACGTGGACCGGTAGCGCGGGCTGGGGGATCGGTGAGCTCGCCGTAGGCGTACTCAGCGACCGGTGCGTCGCCGCTGCCGACGCACCAGAGCCAGAACAGCGAACAGCAAGGGTACGGCGAGTACGGCGTACAACCACGGTGGCGCGGCGAATGGGGATGGACGCGGCTCCGGACCGCCGAACGCGGCCCGGTTCAGCAGGTCGCCGGGCACCTCAATGTCGCTGACGCCGTTCGGGGCGGTGAGCAGCACCCGCTCCTGGCCGCGAACGCCGATCGCCGCGAGATCGGTGCGCCGCTTCTCATGGTCCGCCTCCGGTGACTGCCGCTCGACGACCGGGTCGCCGTTCTGCCAGCCGATAAGCTCCACTGCCGAGCCGGGGACGGGGAGCGCGTCGCCGACCGGGTTGCCGGTGGCCGCGTCGAGGAACTCGATCCGCCACGAGCGCCGGAGCAGCTCGGCGGTGTCCGCGCAGCGCATGGTCGGGCACCCGTCGTAGGCGAGCAGGGCGATCCGTCGGCCGTCGGGGCTCCAGGCGCCGCGGCCCGCCAACATCCGCCGCTCGCCCAGGTCGACCTGCCAGCGCACCCCACCGCCGGCTGGGTCGGCCACCACCAGCCGTTGCCGCTCGGCGATCTCGGCAGCCGGGTCCGGTGAGCCGACGACGGCAAGCAGCGAGCCGTCGGGGGACCAGGCACCCGAGGTGTGGCTGGCGAAGGTGCCGACCGGCAGCACCCGCTGCGTTCCGGCCCGTGGGTCGAATGTGAGTAGATCGTCCGGCTTCGACGGGTCGTTGAGCTGCTGGTTGTCCGGCCCGTACGTGATCACGTCGTCGTCGTTGCTCTTGCTCGCGAGGACCAGCTTCCCGTCCGGGGACCAGGCCAGCGGGTTCAAGCCTGGTTGGTGCGTACGCCGTTCGTCGCCGGTGCGTAGGTCGACAAGGCTGCCGACGCCGGGGCGCAAATACCACCGCCCGTCGGGCGAGAGCAGGCCGGGCGCCTCGGCCAGGTTGATGGGCAGCAACCGGTAGCCGCCGTCCCGCCCGACCACGACACCGGTCGACTCGAAATAACGGGTGTGCGCGGTGAAGAAGAGCATCGAGGCCGGGCCGACCGGGTGCTGGCCCACCGTTGCCTGCCACAGCCACGGGTCCTGCACCCGGCTCGGGACGACGTCGGCGGGGGCCGTGTCACGCCGCCCGGCGAGCCATCCGGGCGTCTGCACGGCGACGAAGATGATGGCTGCCGCGGCGATGAAGGTCGCGATGGCCGGCGCTCGACGCATGGACATCGCACCAGTAAATCCGACCCGGCAGGGCGGCGATGTTCCTCCTGGGCTTCCGCGCCGTCGCGAGTAGCAGCACTTCGGAGCCCGGCTCGGGTCCAGGGCAGACACCTCGATGCCGATATGGGGATGCGGGGCGGCCAACCTGCGGGTACCAATGCCGATATGGCGGAGCTGCGTGAGGAGGGGCGGGGCGGCGACGCCGGTCCCACTGATCAGGTTGTCCCCGTGGAAGCAGTCTTCGTGCTCCGCCAGATTGTCGCGGGGCTGCCTCACTGGGCGAAGGTTTCTGTTGAGGTTGAGCCGGCCGACCAGGACGAGGTGGCCGTTTCCCCGCAGGCGTTCGACTGGCTGCGGGACGTGTACGGACCACGGGCGGTGGTCGACAGGCGGGTCAACCATCAGCTCGTCACCGAGGCGTCGGCGGGCGCGCGATATGCGCTCGCCCATGTGCGCGGCCGCATCGGTGCCAGCCGAGTGACGCTGACGATGATCAAGGATTCTCCGGTCGACACGTGCGACGGCGACGTCACGCTGGCGGCCGCTCACGCGGTAGCTGCCGCACTGGACGGCCAGCTGGAACCAGCGCCGTACCTTGCTGCCCACGGTGCCGTCTTCGATTGCCCGGCCCCCAGCGGTTGTCGCCTGCCGGCATCGAGCCGATGCTGTTGTGGTGGGTGCAGCGGAGAAGCGTCAGCCGATACACCGCGAACAGGCTGACCGCCTCACACTCATCGATCGATGGCGGCACTTCGTCCTGGACCAACCGGTCCTCGTGCACCCCGGCGAGACCATCTGGGTCGAGGACGACCATCTCCTGGTGCAGCGGAACACCGGGCTGGTCGATGCCTATCCCGGGTTCGTGAACCGATGAGCGCCGTCGCCGCGCCTCAGCCGGCGGGATAGAGGACGGCCCGGAGTCCCCACAACGCCGCCATGCCCAGCACGACGATCCCCACGGCGAACGGCCACCAGCGCCCCCGGGGGCGGACCAGGGCAGCGGCGGCTGTCGCCAGGAGAAGCACCGCGACGATTGCCGTCCACCAGGTCGCGGTGGCCACCCGACCGGCACCGCCGCAGCCCGCGGGAGCGGGCAGGACGGCCGGGCACACATCGAAGCGGGGCACGGCCAACCACCAGTAGCTCACCCAGGCGCCAACAGCGATGACGCTGGCTGCGGCGACCCCCAACCAGGACCGGCGGCGCGCTGGTATCGCTGCCTCAGCATCCCTGCGCATGCCGTCATCATATTGATCGGCGTCGCGCAGAGGCAGGGGCGCGGCCGGCCCAGGCAGGGGCGTCTCACGAAATGGCCCGCAGGGGCTTGCCGCCCGGCCCTTCGGCGAGTGCGGCGTCGCCAACGGCGTACACCTCGGGGTGTGAGACCGACCGCATGGTGGCGCCGACGACCACGCTAGTTGCGAGAGGCACTGATCCCACAGCTTTTCTCAGGTGAGGTCATCGCCATGTGAGCGGGTGCGGACCTCAGCCATCACGAATAGCTAACGTGGTTCGCCGCCCGTAAGCCGGAGTCGGGCGACGCCGTGACCGTCAGCTACAGCAGCGCCGGCTGCGCTCTGCTGCGGTGACAGCGGGATGCGGCCGGTCCGAGGACCCCGCCCTCATCGGGCGGATCGAATCCAGGTAGCGCCTCGGAATGCATCCGCTTCCGTCAGGCGTGGCGGCTCGGATCTTCGTCTGCCGCCAGCGCTTGGGTGGGTGGTGTCGGATGCGCTTCCCCGTGCGTGCCGGCAATCCCGGCCGCCTGTTCGTGCGCCCGGTTGAGGAGCGCCTCCGCCTCCCGTCGGGCGCCGGCCACGATGCCCTCTGCTTCGAGCCGCGCCGCGATGAGGATGTCGTTGGCCTGCTGTTCGGAGAGTTTGATGATCTGCTCGACATGGGGGCCCAGGCTGCTGAAAGTTGGCCGCCGCTGTAGGTCCCGCGATAGTTGGTCCGTGACGACCGGCGTTCCGGTGGTTGTCCCGTCGGCTGTCCCAGCAGCGGCCCCGTCGCGGTTGACCAGGCCGTCCTCAACGAGATGGGACTCCGTGGTGCCTATGAGGGAGAGCACGACGCCGAGCGCGGCGATCGTGACGCCGGACCACGCGGCGGCCGGCCCGAGGGATGGGCCGACCGCGGCGCCGACACCGAGCCCGAAGAGAACGGCGGCAGTCTTGGCTGGCTTACGCACGAGTCCTCCTCGGGTGGCAAGGGGGTAGGTTCCGGTTCCAGCATGACGAACGAGTCAAGCAGGTCGATACTCGTTCTACTGAGAGTCACCCGGTCACGGCATCGTCGCGAGGCTCTCCGACTGGATAGCCGTGATGTGGTGGCGGCGCACCGGGTACAGCGTCGGGTGGGCGACTCCCCAGGCCGCGCCCTTGCAGATGATCTCCTTGTAGCGGGCCGCCAGCCTCCCGGTGATCAGCGACGGCTTGGCGCGATCGTCGGCGGTCACGTACTGGATGATGCCGTCGCGGCGGCCGAGGCTGATGCACTGGTTGAAGTAGCGCAGCGGGGCCTTGGGGATCTTTCGACCGGTCAGACGGGCGGCGATGGCGTCGGCGGCCTGCCAGGCCATCGGGACCCCCGAGGCGCAGGACATCCGCAGGGGCTTGTCGCCCGGCCCTTCCGCGAGCCCGGCGTCGCCGACGGCGTACACCTCGGGGTGTGAGACCGACCGCATCGTGGCGTCGACGACGATCTGCCCGGTCGGTGCGACGGTCAGGCTCGTGGCGGCGGCGATGGGATGGACGGCGAAGCCGGTCGTCCATACGGTCACGTCGGCCGGGAGCACCCGGCCGTCGGCGGTGACCGCGCCGGTGGCCTCGACTCCCGCGATGTCGGTGTGCTCGTGCACGGTGATGCCGAGTCGGCCGCAGACTCCGCGCAGGTGCTGCTGCGCCTTCTCGTTCAGCCAGTCACCGAGGCCACCACGGGCGGCGATCGCCACGTCGAGGTCCGGCCGGGCCTCCGCGATCTCGGTGACCGCTTCGAGGCCGGTGAGACCCCCGCCGACGACGAGCACGGTCCCGCCGGCCGCGAGGCGGTCGAGGCGGTCGCGCAGCCGCAGCGCCGAGTGCCGGCCGGCAATGTCGTACGCGTGCTCGACGACGCCGGGGATGCCATAGTCGGCGGCCGCGCTGCCGAGTGCGTAGACGAGCGTGTCGTACGCGATCTCGTCGGTGCCGTTCCCGGCGGCGAGCGCGACGGTCCTGCGGTCGACGTCGACGGCGGTGACCCGGGCCTGGCGGACCTCGACGCCGGTGCCCGCGTAGACATCGGTCAGTGGCCGGTGCTTGAGGTGCTGGCCGGTGGCGAGTTGGTGCATACGGACCCGCTCGACGAAATCGGTGTCGGCGTTGACGACGGTGATCTCCGTGTCGCCGGGGTGCAGCCGCTTGGCGAGACGCCCGGCGGCGATCGCTCCGGCGTATCCGGCCCCGAGGACGACGATCCGGTGCTTCATGGTGTCACTCCTGTCTCGGTGTTGGTCACCTCCTGAACCGGACAGCGACCCGATTCCTGACAGGGATCGGCTATGAGCTGGGTCACCAGACGACGAGGAGAGGCTCCCCGTGCTCGGAGGCGGCCCACTGGCGCGTGGCGCGTACGAGTTTGTCGGGGTTGACCTGGCTCTGGACTGCCGCGATGCCCTCCGGCGTCACCTCCAGGGACATGACGCCGAAGACCTGGCCGTCGGTCACGACCACCACGGCGGGAGCGCCGTTGACGACGTCGGCATAGAAGGCGAGGCTGCCGCCCACGAGGTTCCGCTTGGCGTCGGTGGGCTTGAACAGGCCCCGCAGGAACCTCGCCACCGCCGACGCGCCAACGATCGCCCCGGTCCGGGCCGGGATCTTGCCGCCACCGTCGCCGGTGCTCGTCGCGTCGTCGGTCAACAACTCGACAAGCGGCTGGATCTCACCGCTGGCGGCCGCGGTGAGGAACTCCGCGACGATCTTCCGCGCGGTGGCCCCGTCCACCACCGCGCGGGGCCGGCCCGAGGCGACGTGCTGCTTGGCACGTCGGAAGATCTGCTGGCAGTTCGACTCGGTGATGTCGAGGATCTCGGCGATCTCGCCGTGCGAGTAGCCGAAGGCCTCGCGCAACACGTACACCGCACGCTCGTTGGTCGACAGCCGCTCCATGAGCGTGAGCACCGCCAGCGACACTGATTCACGCTGCACGGCGGTGTCGACCGGGCCGAGCATCCGGTCTCCGGCGAGGACCGGCTCGGGCAGCCAGGTGCCCACATAGGTCTCCCGCCTGACCCGCGCCGAGGTGAGCTGGTTGAGGCACAGGTTGGTGAGCACCTTCGTCAACCACGCCTCGGGGGTCTCGACGCGCTCCCGGTCGGCGGCCTGCCAGCGCAGGAACGTGTCCTGGACGGCGTCCTCGGCGTCGCTCGCCGAGCCCAGCAGGCGATAGGCGATCGCCTCCAGGCGAGCTCTGGAGCGTTCGAACAGCTCGACCTCGTCCGGACTCAGCCGCATGGTGCGACAGTATCCACCCGTCGCGACGGGCACTCGCTCCCGTCGGCAACCGCACTCGACGCCGGCGCGGCAGCACTCGGGGCGGTCGTACCCGGGCCCGGCGACCGGCACTCACGCCGGGTCACCCTCCTGGCCCGGCGCCGCCTGCTCCGCCAGCCAGCGCCAGTCGTTCCAGGTGGCTGGCCGAACGTTTCCGCTGCCCGGGACACCGCGTCGAACACGGCCGAGCGGTCGGTCACGTCGAGGGTGAGTGGCAGAACCCGGTCCCCGTAGGCCTCGGTCAGATCCTGAAGCGCCCTGTGGTCGCGTGCGGTCGCGGCGACCCGATCTCCGCGTGTGAGCGCGGCTTCGGCCCAGATGCGGCCGAAGCCGCGGGCGCCGGCAGGGACCCGGTCGAGGGCCGCCACCTGGGAGGCAACCCGGAGCACACCGGGACGTGGATCTCAACAACAACCGTCGGCATGAGGGGTGATTCTGCATCACCGGAGGCTGTGCGGATCACGGGAGCAGGGGCGGGGCGGGGCGGTCGTACCCTTGCCGCCGTGACCGCCGACCCCCTGCGCCGCGCTCTCACCGCGCTGGCCTCTGGCAGCTGAGGAGCCGTATGCCTGTCGAGGTTCAGCCCTACCGGGTGCACGTGCCGGATTCCGAGCTGGTTGATCTGCGCGACCGGTTGGCGCGTACGCGTTGGCCAGAGGCGGCGACCGCGCCCGGCTGGGCGCACGGCATACCCCTGCACGAGGTGCAGAGCCTCTGCGGCTACTGGGCCGAGGCGTACGACTGGCGAGCCGCCGAGGCGCGGCTCAACGCGGTCCCGCAGTATCTCGTCAACGTGAACGGGTTGACGATCCACGTGCTGCACGCCCGGTCGCCGCACCCGGGTGCGATGCCGCTGGTACTCACCCACGGCTGGCCCGGCTCGGTGCTGGAACTGGTCGACCTGATCATGCCGCTCACCGACCCGCTGAGCTGTGGCGGCACCGCCGAGGACGCCTTCGACGTGGTGATCCCGTCGCTGCCCGGGTACGGCTTCAGCGCCAAACCCGTCCACCCTGGGTGGGGCATCGAACGGATAGCCGCCACGTGGGCGGAGATCATGGCGGCACTGGGCTACACCCGTTACGGAGCCGCTGGCAGCGACTGGGGCACCAGCATCTCCAGCACCATCGGTGTCCTGGACGGCGAGCACGTGGCGGGCATCCATCTGGTACCACCGCTGGTCGGCCCGGATCCGACCGCCCCCGACGACCTCACCGATGCCGAACGCGAAGCGCTGGCTCAGCTGCACGAACGCGGCAGATCCAGCTCGGCGTACTCCGAAGCCCACCGCACCGCGCCGCAGACCGTCGGGTACGCCCTGCTGGATTCTCCGGCCGGCCTGTGCGCGTGGATGGGCGAGAAGTTGCTCAGCTGGACCGACCCCAACGGCCACGGCCTCACCCGTGACCAGGTCCTTGACCAGGTCACGCTTTACTGGTTGACCGGGTCTGCGGCATCGTCGGCACGCCTGTACGCGGAGAGCATAGACCGGGTGTCCGGGTGGATCAGCGGTGAGAACGCCGCGCAGGTTCGCGTACCCGTCGGTGCATCGATCTTTCCCGCCGAAGTGCCCCGACCGTCCCGACGGTGGACGACCCGTCGCTACCCGGACCTTCGGTACTGGAAGGAGCACGACCGTGGCGGGCACTTTCCCGCGCTCGAGGTGCCGGAACTGCTGATCGCCGACCTGCGCGCCTTCTTTCGACTGGTGCGCTGAGCCCAGGGGGACCACCGGCGGTGGCCGTACCCTTGCCGCGGTGACCGCCGACCCCCTGCGCCGCGCTCTCACCGCCCCCGCGGACCCGCCGCTACGGTCCCTGCCCGACCAGGTCGTCGCCCTGTTGGAGACCCTGCATGCGCCGCCGCGTCTCGCCGCGCACCTGCGGGCCGTGCACGACGTCGCCGCGCAGCTGACCGATGCGATGGCGGAAAGGTTCCCGCAGCTTCCGTTCGATCGCGATGCGGTGCTCTTCGGGGCCGCCACCCACGACATCGGCAAGGTCCGGCACCCGGAGGAGTTGTCCGGGCCCGGATCCGCCCACGAGCCCGCCGGCTACGAGCTGCTGCTGGGGCATGGTGTCTCCGAGGCGCTGGCCCGGTTCGCGCGTGACCACGCGTCCTGGCAGCAGGACGGCATCGGCGTCGACGACCTGCTGGTCAGCGTGGCCGACAGGGTGTGGAAGGGAAAGCGGGTCACCGACCTGGAAGGGTTGCTCGTGGACCGGCTGGCCGAGGCCACCGGCCGCGAGCGGTGGTCGGTGTTCCTGGACCTCGACGACATCCTCGACCACATCGCCGCCGACGCGGACCGCCGGCTGGCCTTCCAGGCAACCCATCCGGTACGCGACCGGTGACGCCCTGCCCGTCATCGGGTCGCGGGATCCCGGTCAGCCATCCGACGGGCGCTCCGGAGGGACTCTGGGCGGGGGTGCGTGACAGCCACGGCCGTCAGGCAGATCACGACGGCGGCGACGAGCGGCGGGCGGGCGCCGAGGTGGACGGCCGCGGCGCCGAGGGGGATCGCCACCACGAGTGGCCCGAACATCGCGGTGTTGGCCGTCGCGGAGACCCGGCCCAGCAGCGCCGACGGTGTGTGTGTCTGCACGGCGGTCACCGCCGCGACCAGGGTCCAGGGCAGGCCGACGCCGGCGACCAGCGCACCGGCGATCGTGACCGGCCACCACGGCAGGCAACGCGCCAGGAGACCGAGCGCGAACAGCAGCGTCCCGGCGACGCCGACGGCAATGGGACCGCGTCGGGCGAGCAGCCGGCCGACAATCAGCCCGCCGATGATGGAACCGGCGCCCTGCGCGCTGGCCAGCACGCCCAGGAACGTCGTCGGTAGGCGCAGCTCCGTGATCACGACCGCGTAGACCGCCGCGGTCGTGAAGCCGGACATGGCGATCGACACGGCCGCGAGCGTGACCGGCACCCGGGTCACTCGCTGTCCGAACAGGACCGACAATCCGGTACGCAGGCCGTTTCGCCGTGGTGCGGGCTGGTCGTGCGGAGTCCTGTTTAGGCGTACCGCCGCGTACAGGGTGGCGACCAGGACCGGCATGGCCGCGCTGAGTACGACGACCGCGTTCCCGCCGCGCCACGCGTAGAGGCCCGCCCCGGCGAGGGGAGCGATGAGCTTCATGCCCTCCTGCGCGCTGGAGCGCCACCCGTTGACGTCGCCGAGTTCGGTCGGTGACAGCGCGGACGGCAGCAACGCCGTCTCGCCCGCGTCGATGAGCACGTAACTGACGCCGTAGACGGACGAGACGGCGAAGATGAGCCACGTCTGCCCGGGCCCCCGCACCGCGAAGAGGGCCAGCAGGGCGGCGGCCAACGTGAGGTTGACCGCGATGACCAGCGGCCGCCGGGGGGCCCGGTCGAGCAGACCGCCCAGCCACGGGCCGGCGAGCACCGGGGCGTACACGCAGAGCCCGGCGAGGGCCGCGAGCCCGGTGGAGCCGGTGAGGTCCAGGATCCAGATGCCGGCCACCAGGGACATGGCACTGCTGCCGAAGCCGGACAGCAGCGAGATCGCCACGAACAGTCCCGCGTTGCGACGCATGTGCCCTCCAGGATTGAGCCGAGACGACTCACATCCTGATTCTTGAGCCCTGACGGGGCAATGCTGTCGACCGGTGTCAACGTGTCATTGACAGCGCCGCGTCGACCTTCGCTGCGGCGGCGCGCACGGGCACCGGCAGTCGTTCGCCCGCCTCGGCCAGGTCGGCCATGAGATGCAGGGCCAACGCGTACAGCGAGCCCGGGACGGCATCCAGCGCCGCGTCAACCGTGCTTCGCACGAGCGCCGCCCGAGTGAACCGGGCGTCCCATCGTCGGTCCGCGGCGATCCACCGCCCGACGTCGGCCACGGCGGTTCGCAGCGCCGCGATCCGCGCCGAGTAACCGCTGTCGAGGTGCTGCCGTCGCGACCACCGCGCCGCCACCAGGCGCTGCCGGCGCTGCTCCGCGGCCTGCCGGCTGCCGAGGCCCAACGCCTCGGCGATCTGCGCCCACGTCGCGCCGTCGTGACGCGCCCGGTCGATGAGCTCCAACTCCTGCTCGTCCAGTCGGGCGCGGGCGGCGCGAACGTCCGCCAACTGGGCCAGCTCCACGGTCACGTGTCAACGCTACATTGACACCCTGGGTTCTAGAGCGAGGTTTGCTCGCGCACCATGAACACGTCCACCGGATCCTCGGTTTCGAGGGTGAATCCGTGCCGCTCGTACAACCGCCGGGCCGGACTGCCCTGCAGCACGTTCAGCCGGACCCGGGCGCCATCGCGGTCGCACTGCTCCAGCAGTTCGCGCAGCACCGCCGTACCGATGCCACTGCCCTGCAGATGCGGGGCCAGGTAGAAGTGCTCCAGCCAGTGGGCGTCGTCCGCCCGGCGCAGCGCCACGCAGCCGGCGAACGCGCCGTCCACCTCGACAACCCAGGTGTACGCCGGCGCGAACCCGTCCCGCAGGCGCTGCCGTACCCGCTGCTCGTCGTACCGCCCGAGCCGCTCCAGATCGGCCCGCAGCACCACGGCCCGCAGTTCGGCCACCGCGTCGACGTCCGTTGCCAAGGCCCGCCGAAGTTTCCAGTCGCCCATGATCACCACGCTATTGTCCAAACGCGTTCCTGTGCTGCCGGAGTCGGTGCGACTGGTCGCTTAGGATGAGGCTCATGAGCGCTGAGGCAGTTGGCATGCACATGCCTGCCGTCGTGACGCTCGACGACGTGGCGGCGATGAACGCCGCAGATCCGAACGGTCACCGTTACGAGGCCAGTCCCGAGGGGGTCCTGTCGGTCATGCCGCCCCCCGATTCGGACCACGCCATGATCGCCAGTCGCCTCTTCGCCTGGCTGATCATCGCCGGTTGGCCCGCCGAACAGGTGCTTCAGGCGGCCGGTCTGCGGATCGCGGGACCGGACGGCGACGGTGGTCGCATCCCCGACCTCAGTGTGTGGCGCAAGCCGCCGACCCGCAGCGTCTGGGCCGCGGTCGACGATGTCGTACTCGTTGTCGAGATCGTCTCGCCGGGCTCGGAGGCGATGGACTCGGTGACGAAGGTCCGCGAGTACGCGTCGGCGGGGATTCCGCAGTACTGGGTGGTGGACCGGGACAGCGCGCAGACTGTCGCCCTGCATCGGCTGGGCGGGGCCGGCACCTACGAAGAGCGGGCACGGATGCCGCTGGCGTGGTTGCTCCAGACGGCCCCCGCCGACCACCTCGACTGAATATCCAGCGCCGCTGATCGTCTTCCTGCTCGGGTTGGGCGTCCCGCTGGCGTCCAGATAGCCGCCCGGTTTCGCGTTTTCCCAGGTCAGAGCGTGCCCCTGTCGTACACCTGACAAGACGGTGGAGCCTCTGACGGGGCACTGTTGCGGCAGGTACCGACACCGCTGGGGGCGCCCGCAGCGGTGTCATCCTCACCGGGACAAGGACGTCATCATCGCCGACGCCGCCCCATGGCCACGTCGCCCGCGCCGGTGTCCCGCCCTTCTTTCCGCCCCCCGTGCAGGATGCCGGTCCAGCGTCGGTCACTCGCTCCGCCCGGACCGCGACCAATCAGAGAGGGCCTGACATGGCCACTCCCACCGCGATCGCAGCCCTGAGCGCACCGGCCTACTCGCCGGGCGACCAGATGCTGCTGACCGTCAACTACTCCGACGCCGACAACAAACCGCTCACCGTCACCATCGTGGTCACCGACGCGCGCGGAAACAGCAGCGCACCGGTCACCACCAGCGTCGTCATCGACCCGCTCACCGTGAGCGTCACCGACGACTCCGGCCGTACCTGGGCCCGGGTCTCCGACAACGGCGCGGTCGCCGTGTACCGAGCGGTGGCGTGATGCCCCGCGTCACCGTCCAGGTCCGCGACGCCGCCGGCAACACCGCGACGGCCACCGCCGACTACGCCGTGGGAAGCCGACCCGTTCTCGGCGGCTACTACCTCGCCGGTAATGCCGACCCGACCGCCGACATGGCCGGTGGCAACTTCCGCTCGCTCACCCAGTACCGCAGCTTCGCCGACGGCTTCATCTTCCCCGGCTACAACCGGCCCTGGCTGATCACCCTGGGTCGGGCCGGGATACAGCTGAACATGGTCCTGGAGTTCAAGCACTACGGTGCCCCGGACGGGCCGCAGACCTTCACCGTGGACGGCACCACCTACACCGTGCCGGCACCGTCGATGACCATCCAGCAGCGCCCCGGCACGACCTGGCCGAAGGCGTACGGGTACAGCCAGGTGCTCGACGGCCAGTGCGACGGGTTGTTCCACCGCGCTCTGGCGCAGTACCGGACGCTCGGCTTCGGCGTGAACATCCAACTCGCCTCCGAGTTCGACACCGACCACGAGTTCGGCACCACCGACGCCGGTGTGGCGTACACCTGGGCACAGTCCGACGCCCGCGCGGTGCAGGCGGTCAACTACGTCCTCACCTGGTTCAAGGCGCGGACGCTGCCCGGCGGCACGACCTTCTCGGTCGGGATCGCCGGTTTCGACCGGGCCTGCTTTCAGCGCATCCACCTGGAACCGCTGATGACCCGCCTGGATTTCCTGCAGTGGAACGTCTACGCCACCAACGCCAGCCACACCGCGCTGGCCCGGTTCCGCCGCACCAAGGACTGGGCGGTGGCCGACCTCGGGCCGGTGGCGCTGTCCCGTCCGGTGCTCATCGCCGAGTGGGGGGTGCGGGTGGCGGAAATCCCCAACCAAGCCGCCTGGATCGCGACCGTGCCGGCGGCCATCGCCCAGCTCAACGCGGAGCGTGGGCCGCGAATCGCGCGCACCAACTACTTCAACTCCGGATGGGGCACGCTCACCCCGAAGGCGACCGGGCTGGCCGCGCTGCGGGCGGCGTACGCCACGGCGCCGTTCATCTGAACGGCCGGTCAGGCGTCGCGGTGGACGCCGCTGCCCGTTCCGGCGGCGTGCGGGTCGCGCAGCACCGTGTCCAGCCGCCCGTCCCGATCACTGTCCACATAGGTGATGTCCGGGATCCCGTCGCCGTCCACGTCGATCTGGACGACGTCGGCGACGCCGTCGCCATCCAGGTCGGTGACCACCTCCACCGACCCGTCCAGGTGCCGGGTCACGATCGACTGTGCCCCGGCACCGGGCCCGCGCGGCGGCGGCCCGGGCGCCGGCACCGGTGTCGGTGCCGGGGCGGGCGCCGGAGTGGGGCGGGGGCCGGGCGTGGGCGCCGGATGGCTCGCCAACCCGGCGGACGGCGGCGCGCTGGCCTGCTCGACCCCCATGCCGGTCGGGTCCATCTCCTCCTCGGAGGGGAAGACGTCGCCTCGTAGGGCCGGATCTCGGTAGCTGCTCATGAGCGTAGGGTTCCCCAACGATGACGAGAACAACCGTGCCCGATCGACCGGTGTCCCCGGTGCCCGGTTTGGCGGAAGATGCTGGGACCGACGCCACGGTCATGAACGGGGGTCCGAGCGTGGAACTGCGCCGGAATCGGGGGGCCCGTGCGCTCGCCCTGGTGTGCGTACTCGGTGGGGTGCTCCTGTTGGTCTATCCCAGCGACGGCGCCCTACTCCGGACGATCATCGCGGGGGGTGCCGTCGCGCTCGGCGTAGTTGCGCTGGTCAGCGCGCTGCGACCGTTCCGGTTCGGGATCGGGGCCGAGGGGCTCACCATCCGACGGCCCGGCCTCCGTCGGATGATCCGGTGGGCCGAGGTCGACGCGGTGGTCCTCGACGAGCCGCCCCGACGCGACGGCTACCCGAAATCGCCGCGGCTGCTGCTGGTGCCCGCGCCGGGGGTGCCGATCGAGCCGGCGACCGCCCGCCACCCACTCGACGGTCGCCCCGCCATCGAGTTGCTCGTCCTCGACCAGGTCCGTGAGCAGCCCGAGCAGGTGTCCGCCGCGCTCACCCACTACGCCGGCGATCGTTTCGTCGACCTGCCGGCTCTGCGTCGCGCCGCCTTCGCCGACCCGGACCTCCCGGTGGGCCTGCGGGGTTACCAGATGGACCGGGTCGACCGCTTGATCCGACGAGGCCAGGACGCCCTGGTGTCCGGGGACGCGCCCACCCGGCAGGCGGCCCGGGGGGAGATCGAACGCGCCAGCGCGGCCGGTCTGCCGATCGCCCAGCGTGGCTACCACACGCTCCAGACGGATACGGTTCTGGACGCCCTCGTCGCCGCGTTGGCCGAGAACCAGTCCACCGATCGGGAGACCGCAACATGATCGTGCAGGGACAGAACGCCACATCGGCCGCCGCGACTGACGTTCCGCGCCGCAACTGGGCCGGCAACGTGCGGTACGCCGCTCGGGCGTTCCACCGACCGACCTCCACCGACGAGCTGCGCCGACTGGTCGCCGGCAGCACCCGGATCCGGGCGGTGGGCAGCGGACACTCCTTCAACCGCTTCGGAGACACCGACGGCGACCTGGTCACCCTCGCCGGGCTGCCCCAGGCCGTCGACGTGGACCACGAGCGGAGGCAGGTCACCGTGAGCGGCGCGATGCGCTACGGCGACGTCGCCCGACAACTGCACACCCAGGGGTACGCGCTGGCGAACCTCGCCTCGCTGCCGCACATCTCGGTAGCCGGCGCCACCGCCACCGCCACCCACGGCTCCGGCCAGGCCCACGGCAACCTGGCCACCGCGGTCGCCGGCCTGGAGTTGGTCACCGCCGATGGTGACCTGCTGCGGGTCGACCGCGACGCCGACGGGGACACGTTCGCCGGCATGGTGGTCGGGCTCGGTGCGCTGGGCCTGGTCACCCGGGTCACCCTGGACGTGGTGCCGGCCTTCGAGCTGCGCCAGTACGTGTCGCTCGACCTGGACCGGGAGGCGCTGGACGAGGCTCTCGGCTCGGCGTACAGCGTGAGTGTCTTCACCGACTGGCGTACGCCCCGGCTGCGTGAGGTGTGGCGCAAGCAGGTGGCGGACCAGGCGCCGCCCCCGGCGGACTGGCTCGGCACCACCGCCGCCGACGCGCCACGGCACCCCGTGCTCGGGATGCCGCCGGAGAACTGCACCCCGCAGCTCGGCGAGCCGGGCCCGTGGCACGAGCGGCTGCCGCACTTCAAGCTCGGCTTCACCCCGAGCAGCGGCGACGAGCTGCAGTCCGAATACCACGTGCCGCGTACGGCGGCAGCCGACGCGCTCGCCGCGCTGGACGACGTGGCGCACCTGATCGCACCGGTGCTGCTGGTGAGCGAACTGCGGACCGTGGCGGCGGACGAACTGTGGCTCAGCCCGAACCACCAGCGGGACAGCTTCGTCGTGCACTTCACCTGGATCGACGACACCGCGGCCGTGCTGCCGGTGGTGGCCGCGGTGGAGGAACGGCTGGCACCGTTCGCACCCCGCCCACACTGGGGCAAGGTCTTCGTCACCGACCCAGCCGAGCTGGCCACCCGCTACCCGAGGTACGCCGACTTCGCCGCCCAACTCACCCACCTGGACCCGACCGGCAAGTTCCGCACCGACCTACTGGACCGGTACTTCCCCCGTTAAGCCCGCAGGGTGCTGTGCTGGACGGCGCGGCTGATGTCGCTGGGGGAGACGATGCCGACCAGTTGGCCGTCCGTCACCACCAGGGCGCGGCCGTCGGCGCACTCACTGAGCCGGGGGAGCAGGTCGTTGAGCTGCTCACCCGTCTGGGCGAGGACGAGTTGGTCGGCCCGGCAGGCCACCTCGGCCAGCGTGGTCGATGCCCGCCGCTCGGCCGGCACGCCACGCACCCGGTCGACGGTGACCAGGCCCGTCGGCCGGCCCTCCTCGGTCAGCGGCAGCGCCGAATGCCGGTACGCGAAGAGGTAGTGGTCGACGAAGTCGGCGACCGTCATCTCCGCGGAGGCGGTCTGCGGCTGCGGGGTCATCACGTCGCCCACCCGTACCCCGCGTAGCGCACTGCCGGTGCGAGCCTGCCGCTCCTCCGCTCCGGCGGCGCCGATCAGGAACCAGCCGATCAGGGCCAGCCAGAGCCCACCGAAACCGACCCCGGACAGGAACTGCCACAGCCCGAGACCGATCAGCAGCACGCCCAGCACCCAGCCGGCCCGGGCGGCGACCACGGACGCCCGGGCCCGGTCCCCGGTGGCTTTCCACACCGCGGCGCGCAGCAACCGGCCGCCGTCCAGGGGTGCGGCCGGCAGGATGTTGAAGATGGCCAGCAGCACGTTGATGCCGGCCAGCCACGCCACCGCGCCGAAGAGCAGCCCGTCCTGCCCGGCCAGCGCGAGCAGCGCGGCGATCGCGCCGAAGAACGCCCCGAGCAGCAGACTGACCAGCGGGCCGACTCCCGCGATCCGTAGCTCCGCGCCCGGGTCGCGCGGCTCGCCCCGCAACTCGGCCACACCGCCGAACAGCCACAGCGTGATGCCGTCGACCGTCAACCCGTTGCGCTTGGCCAGCACCGCGTGCGACACCTCGTGGGCGAGCAGGCCGACGAAGAAGACCACCGCCGCCGCCAGCCCGGCGAGGGCGTACCCCACTGGCGAGCGGTCGGGGTACGAGCGGGGGAACTGGTTGGCGGCCAACCCCCACGCGATCAACGCGAAGATGACCAGAACGCTCCAGTTGACCCCGACCGGTACCCCCGCGACCCGGCCAAGCCGGAAACTCGCCCTCATCCCACCGAGATACCCCGCCAGGCCGTCGGCATGCCGAAGAACCAGGCAAACCGTGTGATCAGTCGGCGGTGCCGGGCGGGACGACCCAGGCGCTGGGTTGCCCGGTGATCGCGCTGATGAGATCGAAGTCGCCGTCGTAATGCAGGACGGTGACCCCGTGTCGCTCGGCGGTGGCGGCGATCAGCAGATCCGCCATGGAAAGCGCGCGGTGGTTGCCCTTGTGTAGGGCCTGCACCTGCACGTCGATCGCTCGATCCCAGACTTCGTCAGGCATTGGGAGCCACTGGAAGCCGCCCATCAACCACCGGGCACGCTGCGCATCTTTGGCAGTTCGGGCACTGTGAATGACTTCGATCTCGACAGCCCCGCACACCGCGAGCAACCCTCGGTCGGAGAGCTCACCGAGTACCGGAGCCACGTGGCGTTTCGGCCAGCGGGCAAGAGCCGATTTGTCGAGCAGGTATTGCTCGTGCTTCACGCCGCGTCCGGCTCAGCGGTCCCGACGGGGCCGGTCAGATCGGGCAGCCCGCCGCTCTTGAGCCAGTCGGCGAACTGCCGTCGTTTCTCCCGATCGACGACCGCCTTGAGAGCGGCGTTGACGGTGGCCTTCTTCGTCGTGGTGCCGAGAATCTTGCCGGCTTCGGCGAGGAGTTCGTCATCGACGTCGAGGATCGTCCGGCTCACGGTGCCTCCCAGGTAGGCGATCAGCGTCGATGATATCAATTTGCCGCGCTTTCGATATCACGCCTCGCTGAAGCGTCGCCCACGCCGTGACGACCGCCGTCCTGGGCCTGATGGCTATTCGTACCAGCGGGTCAGCGGCGCGGGCTTTCGCTGGCGATCGTTGCTTCCCGGGGCAGGGCCGCCGCGCGGAGTGCCCAGTCCAGCGCGTAGTCGGCGATCTTCTCCCAGCCGTCCTGCCCGACGGTGAAGTGCGACCGGCCGGGGAACTCCTCGTACGCGGTGAGCGCCCTGGACTTCTGGTAGAGCCCCGCGTTGGCGCGGACCACCGACGCCGGCACCACGTGGTCGTGTTCGCCGGCCATCAGCAGCAGCGGCGCGCGGTCGTCGCGTCCGACGTCGACCCGGGCGGGTGAGCGCGGGTCGACGTTGGCGAACGCGCCCTCGAAGAACACCCGGCCGGCACCGGGGACGGCATAGCGCTGCCAGGCACGGTCGGAGTCTTCGCGGCTCATCGTGTTGCCGAAGTTGTAGGCGAAGTCGTCCGAGGTGAACGGGACGGCCCTGCTCCGGTTGGCGGGGCTGCGCAGGATCGGGAAGCCGGAGCGTAGCTGGCTCAGCGGCACCTTGAGCACACCCTTCACCGCCGCGGGGTGCACCCCCACCGCGGCCGCGCCGAGGCCCCGGTCGACAAGGACCTGCGCGAACAGGCCGCCGAACGAGTGCCCCATGATGATCGGCGGTCGGGGCAGCGCCCGGATGATCCGGTCGTAGTGCGCGACGATCGTGGCGATGCTCTGCTCGGCGATCGGGCTGGGATCGTCGCGCAGTTGCTCCACGGACCGGTCCATGCCGGGCCAGGCGGGGGCGATGACGTGCATTCCGCGCTCGGTGTACCGCTCGGCCCACCCCTCCCAACTGCGCGGAGTCATCCAGAGCCCGTGGATCAGCACGACCGTGTCGACCCGGCCCTGCGGCGTGGCACCCATCGCATCCTCCCGGTGTCGCGGCGTTCGGCCCGGCGGATACCCGTTGCGGTGCGCGAAAATCCTCCGCCGTCCGTGGGGCCGGACGTGCTGGTGAGCGATATACCTCAGAGGTATATCTATGACTCTGAGGTATATCGCTCCGCGCGGCGTCCGCTCCGCGCCGCCGCGGCTCGGGGACGGCCCCTGACAAATGTCACGGTCGGGGCGTGACGGCCGCTCCAGGCATCGGAGTACGCAACGCCGGAACATCTACACCATGACCAGTACGAATCCGGCCGTGGAGTTGGACGGCCTCACCAAGACCTTCGGCGCGGTCACCGCGGTCGACGGGCTGAGCCTGCGGGTGCAGCCTGGCGAGGTGGTGGCGTTCCTCGGCCCGAACGGCGCGGGCAAGACCACCACCATCGACATGCTGCTCGGGTTGGCCCGCCCGGACGCCGGCACCGTCCGCGTCCTCGGCAGCACCCCGGACAACGCGGTGGCCCGGGGTCGGGTCGCCGCCGTCCTGCAGACCGGTGGGTTGCTCAAGGACCTCACCGTCGGCGAGACGGTCGAGATGACCTCGCACTTCTACCGGCACACCCGCCCGGCCGTCGAGGTGCTGGAGCGGGCGGGCATCGCCGACATCGCCAATCGGGTGGTCGGGCGTTGCTCCGGCGGCCAGCAGCAGCGGCTGCGCTTCGCGCTGGCCCTGTTGCCCGACCCGGACCTGATGGTGCTCGACGAGCCGACCACCGGCATGGACGTCGAGGGTCGGCGGGACTTCTGGCAGGCCCTGCGCCGGGACGCCCGGGCCGGACGGACCGTCATCTTCGCCACCCACTACCTGGACGAGGCGGACGCGTACGCCGACCGGATCGTGCTGGTCCGGCAGGGGCGCATCGTCGCCGACGGCACCACCGCGGAGATCAAGAACCTGGCCGCCGGTCGTACGGTGCGGGCCACCCTGCCCGGCGCCGACCAGGCCACGCTGGCCGCGCTGTCCGGCGTGGACGCCGTGGAGGTACGCGGCGACAGCGTGCTGGTGCGTACCAGCGACTCGGACGCGATCGCCCGGTACCTGCTCACCCGGACCGACGCCCGGGACGTGGAGATCACCTCCCGCAACCTCGAGGATGCCTTCCTCGCCCTGACCACCGCGCACACCGGAGCCTGAGATGACCACCTCCACCCCCACCTCCACCCACACCCGTGCCGGTGAGCCGGACCGTCGGCTGCCCGCACTGGGCGGGTTCGCCCCGGGCGCCCTGCGCATCGAGCTGCGCCGGGTGCTGCGCAACCGCCGCACCCTCGCCTTCACGCTGATCATGCCGGGCGTCTTCTTCCTCATCTTCGGCCTGCCACAGGGCGGGCAGTCGCTGGACAACGGCCGCCCGGTGACGGCGTACGTCATGATCAGCCTGGCCGTGTACGCGGCCATGGTGGCGACCACCAGTGTCGGTGGCGCGGTGGCCACCGAGCGAGCGCTGGGCTGGAGCCGGCAGTTGCGGCTCACCCCGCTGCGCCCGGCGGCGTACGTGGCGACCAAGCTGATCACCGCGATGAGCCTCGGTCTGCTCGCGATCGTCGTCGAGTTCGTCGTCGGTGCCGCGGCCGGCGTTCGCATCCCGCTGTACGTCTGGCTGTTGTCCGGCCTCGCCGCCTGGGTCGGCTCGTTGGTCTTCGCCGCGTTCGGTCTCTTCATCGGCTACCTGGCGCCGGCCGAGAACGTCATGCAGATCATCGGCCCGGTCCTGGCCGTGCTGGCCATGTTCGGTGGGCTGTTCGTCCCGGTCGAGGTGCTGCCGGACGTGCTTCAGCAGGTCGCGAAGTTCACCCCGGTGTACGGCGTGGGTGTGCTGGCCCGCGCCCCACTGACCGGCGACGGACTGAACATGGCGGCGGTGGCCAATATCGTCGCCTGGGCGCTGGTCTTCGGCTTCGGTGCGGCGCGGCTGTTCCGGCGGGACACCGCGCGGGTCTGACCGCCGCGACGGCTAGCGTGAACCCGATGGACCTTTCGACGGGGCAGTCCCGGTCGGCGAGCCGCCACTGGCGGTTCACCGGCTGGCTGCTGGCAGCCGTGTGGTTGTTCTTCCTGAACGTGCCGCTCGCCACCGCGTGGCACCAGCCACAGCCCTGGCGGCGGGTGCTCGGCGTGGCGGCACTTGTCGCTTTCGCTCTCGGTTACGTGCTGCTGTTCCAGTGGGCCCGCCGGCTGCGGGAGTCGCTGCTGCCGATCCCGGCGGGTCGGGCGCGGGTCGGGCTGTTGCTGCTGCTCGCGGTGGGCCTGGCCAGCATCCCGGGCGCTGGCGGGGACTGGCTGGCCGCCCTGGTCTACGTCGCGGCGGCCGCGGTGTTCCTGCTGCCGCCGCGGGAGGCGTTGGCCTGCGTGGTGGTCTGCGCGCTGACCCCCGCGCTGGCGTCCTGGCTGGTGCCGGGATGGGAGGCGGAGAGCGGCATCTTCTTCGCGGTGCTGCTCGCCTCGTTCGCCATGTTCGGGGTGTCGCGGCTGGCCCAGCGCAACAGCGAGCTGCAGGCCGCCCAGCAGGAGATCGGCCGGCTCGCGGTGGCCGAGGAGCGCGCCCGCGCCGCCCGCGACCTGCACGACATCCTGGGGCACTCGCTGACCGTGGTAGCGATCAAGGCGGAGTTGGCCGGACGGCTGATCGAGGTGGACACCGAGCGTGCCGCCGTCGAGGTGGCCGAGGTGGAGGCGCTGGCGCGGGCCGCGTTGTCCGACGTGCGGCAGACGGTTGGGGCGTACCGCGAGGTCAGCCTCGCCGCGGAGCTGGCCGGCGCCCGCTCCGCGCTGGCCGCGGCGGGCATCGCGGCGGATCTGCCGGCCGAGGTGCCGGAGCTGCCGGACGAGTGGGACCGGTTGTTCGGCTGGGCGGTACGGGAAGGGGTGACGAACGTGGTCCGGCACAGCGGGGCGCGGTGCTGCACGGTCCGGGTGCACCCGGACCGGGTCGAGGTGAGCGACGACGGTCGGGGCCCGTCCACTCCCGACTCCACCGGGCACGGGCTCGTCGGCCTGCGGGAGCGGGCCCGGGAGTTGGACGCCTCGCTGACCGTCGGGCGCCGGCCCGACGGGAGTGGCTTCCTGCTCCGGGTGCACGTCCCGGCGGAGGCCCGGTGAGCGGCCTCGGCGATGAGCAGCCCAACCCGATCCGCCTGCTGCTCGCCGACGACCAGGCGCTGGTCCGGGGCGCGCTGGCGGCGCTGCTCGCGTTGGAGGAGGACCTGACCGTGGTGGCCGAGGTCGGCCGCGGCGACGAGGTGGTGCCCGAGGCCCGTCGCACCGCCCCCGACGTCGCCCTGCTGGACGTGGAGATGCCCGGCCTGGACGGGATCGCCGCTGCCGCCGCGTTACGGGCCGCGCTGCCGGCCTGCCGGGTGCTGATGGTGACCACCTTCGGCCGGCCCGGGTACCTGCGCCGGGCGATGGAGGCCGGGGCGAGCGGCTTCGTGGTGAAGGACACCCCGGCCCGGCAGCTCGCCGACGCGGTCCGCCGGGTGCACGCCGGCCTGCGGGTGGTCGACCCGACGCTGGCCGCCGAAACCCTGGCCGCCGGGGTGAGCCCGCTGACCGAGCGGGAGACCGAGGTGCTGCGGACGGCTCGCAGCGGCGGCACGGTGGCCGACCTGGCCGGGGCGCTGCACCTGTCCGAGGGGACGATCCGTAACCACCTCTCGGCGGCGATCGGCAAGACCGGTGCGCGCAACCGGGCCGAGGCGATCCGGGTCGCCGAGCAGAACGGTTGGCTGCTCGGCGAGTGACGGCTTCCGCTCAGGCGGTCGGCGGCGGGGTGGGCAGCTTGTCGACAACCACCACGCTGCTGCCGGGACGGACCTCGGCCAGCAACTCCCGCTGACCGCTGCGGGTCAGCCGGATGCACCCGTTCGTAGTGTTCTCACCCAGCTCGTCGTCGTTGTGCCAGGTGTGCACCCCGATGTGCGCGCCGCGCAGGCTGTCCGGCACCGACTCCGGGTCGTCGGGCACCGCGCCGAGGGCGTAGACGTCCACTCCGCCGTAGACCTCCTCGGGTGGCGGGGTGCGGCCCAGGATGAAGGTCCGCCCGAGCGGAGTGTCCTGCCCCGACTGGCCGAGGCTCACCTCCCAGGAGCGCACCGCCTTGCCGGCCCGGTACCAGGTGAGTCGGTGGACCTTGCGTTCCACCACGATCTGGTCGCGCAGCGGCACGGTGTCGAACCCGCCGGGAGGCAGCCAGGCGAGCCGCCGGTTGGCGGAGGGCAGCAGGACCGCCGTCCAGCCGGCGCGCCGGTCGGCGATCGGCATGGTCAGGTCGACACCGCTGATCGTCGGTTCGAGGAAGGCTCGCGGTCGGCCGCCGGGTGCGTCGTACGCGGCGAGCCGTTTGGTCGGGTGCGCGCCCTCGGTCAGCGGTGTGGTGTCCATGCTGGCCGGATCGACGGGGAACCCTCCGGGCGCGGGGTCGTAGTCGACCACCGGTAGCCCGGCTGGGGCGGGCGCGGCCGCGGGGATCGACTCCTCCGGGCTCTGCTCGACACTGCTCGGCGTGGGGGCGGACGCCGCAGTCGGCCGGTCGGGGTCCGTCGACTGCGGCGTCAGGGCCTGGCCCACCAGCAGCGCGGCCACCAGCAGCGCGGGTACGGCGATGGCGGCGCCAACCCAGACGCCACGGCGGCGGTACGGGGACATTCGGTCAAAGCGCACGAATCCACTGTATCCGACTTGTGTTGCCAGGAAAGCGTCCCTGCCGGACGAAATGCGACAGCAGGGGTGCCTTCCTGGCTCGGTGGGGGCGGCACAACGCACGCCGCCGCCACTCGGTTCGATTTCGGCCCAGAAATTTCTGGCTACGGGTGATCCGCACGCCCCGCCGGTCCGTACTGGATGGGGGAGCAGGGGTCGGCCGGTGGTACGCCGCCGCGAGACGATCGAGGAGCACATGGCCCGGGCACAGCAGAACCAGAAGGCGGCCACCGTCCGGACCAGCGCCAGCAGTCGGGGGGTGCGCGCCCCGTCCCGGTCGGCGACCACCCTGCTGATCGCGTCGGTGCTCGCCGCGCTCTGGGCAGCGATCATGCTGACTGGCGCCGGCCAGACGGCGTACGCGTACGGCTTCTTCTTCACCGAGTTCTTCGCCGGGGTGGTCTCCCTGGTGGCGTTGAGCCTCACCGTGATGCTCGGTCTGCTCGCCACCGACCGGCTGGTGCTGCGCATCTCGCACCGGGTGCTGATGCAGTCGGCGCACCGGGCCACCGGCGTGCTGGGCGTGGCCGGGCTCGGCTTCCACGTCCTCACCAAGATCGCCACCGGGCGGGCGGCGGCGACCGACGCGCTGGTGCCGTTCGTCGGCGGCCGAGGGCTCTACGTCGGGCTCGGCACGGTGGCCGCCCTGCTGATGGTCAGCGTGATCTGGACCGGCATCATCCGGGCCCGCTTCGCCGGCGTCGGTCCGAAGTGGCTGTGGCGAACGCTGCACTCCACCGCGTACCTGGCCTGGCCGTTCGCTGTCTTTCACGGCCTCAACGCCGGTCGGGCCGCAGCGCCCTGGGTGATTTTCAGCTACCTCGGCTGCATCCTGCTGGTGATCCTGGCACTGCTGGTCCGGCTCTCGGTCACCATCGGACGCCGTAGCCGCGAGCAGCACCAGGCCGCGGTGCACAACGCGGCACTGGCCGGCCGGGACGGTGCGGCGGCCCGTGGCCGATCGCTGCTGAGCCGACGCCGCGGCGCCGACGCGGACAAGCGGCCCGCCTGGGCGGAGAGCACCACCGCCACCTGGGCCGCGCCGGCCGCGCGGCGCGACCCCGAACGGTTCACCGTTCCGGTGGTGCCCGAGCCCGGCTCGCTCGCCGAGCCGACCCGACCCAGTCGACGCCGCCGCGAGGAAGAACCGGCGGCCCGCCGCGACACCGAACGGCCCTCGCGCGGCCGACGCGACGAGGTGGAACCCGCGACCCGCCGGTCGACGCGGCGCAGCGTGGAGCAGACCGTCACCCGGCGGCGCGACGAGGAGGAGTTGGAGCCGGTGACCCGGCGGCGCTCGCGTACCCGGGACGAGGCTGCTCCGAGCGGGCGACGACGCGCCGAGGAACCGGTCACCGAGCGTTCCAGCCGCCGGTCCCGCAGCGAGGACGACGGCAGCCGGTACTCCGCGCCGCCGCAGCCGGTCGAGCCCGAGGAGCCGTGGGACAGCCCGCGCCGGTGGCAGGCCGCCGAGCCGATCTCGGCCGGCCCGGTCTCCGCCGAGCCGATCTCCACCGGCCCGATCTCGGCCAGCCCGATCTCGGCGACGCCGCGCAGCGGCAGCGGCCGGCACAGCGTCGAGGACGACGTGCCGGAGGAGCCGGACTACTGGCGTCCGCCGGCCCGGTACGTGCCCGAAGACGTGCCGCCGCCCGTCGACGACACCCCGACCCTTGTCGACCTGGCGTCCCGGCGCGCTCGACGGGCCGCCGGCGAGGGCCGGTCCGCCAAGCGTCGCAAGGCCAGCGCCGACGCGGTGGACGGGGCGTACTGGGCCGGGCTGCGGGGTGAGGCGAAATGATGCGGACAGCCGTGCCACCGGTCGCCTGCGTGGGCGAGCCCCGGCTCACCGCCGGCTTCGCCGAGTACGGCCGGCTCGACCTGGCCGCGCACGAGGAGGTGCACGGCCCGATCGGTCCGATGGAGCCGGCTCAGCTGCTCCGGCTCGCCGAGGGCATGCAGCTCAAGGGCAAGGGCGGGGCGGGTTTCCCGTTCGCCCGCAAGCTGCGCGCCGTGCTGGAGTCCTGCGAACGGCAGGACCTCGCAGCCGTGGTGGTGGTCAACGCCAGCGAGGGGGAGCCGGCCAGTTGGAAGGACAAGGTGCTGCTGACCCGCGCACCGCACCTGATCCTGGACGGCGCGGCGTTGGCCGCGTACGCGCTGGACGCCGACGAGATCGTCATCGGTGTGGCCGACGACGGGGTCGGCCGGGACTCGTTGATGGAGGCCCTCGAAGAGCGCCGGATGCCGGTGCTGACCACCATCGTCACCGTGCCGCACCGGTTCATCTCCGGCGAGGGCGGCGCACTGGTCAACGGAATCAACGGGCTGCCGCACATTCCGCCCGGCACCAAGAAGCGCTCCAGCGACTCCGGGGTCAGCGGCCTGCCCACCCTGCTGTCCAATGCCGAGACGTACGCCCAGCTCGCCGTCGGGGCGCGACTCGGCCCGTACGAGTACGCGGCGCTCGGCACCGACGACGAGCCGGGCACCGTGCTGCTCACCGTGACCGGCGCGGCGGGCCGACCGGCCGTGGTGGAGTGCACCGCCGGGATGCCGCTGCGCGACGTCCTCGACCTGTGCGAGGTCCCGGAGACCCAGGGCATCCTGATGGGCGGCTACCACGGCAAGTGGATCACGCCGGAGGCGGCGGAGAAGGCCGAGGTCTCCCGCAAGGGCCTGGCCGCGGTGGGTGGCACGCTCGGCGCGGGCATCATCGTCCCGCTCGGTGTCGACACCTGCCCGCTCGGTGAGGCCGCCCAGGTGGTGCGCTACCTCGCCGGTGAGTCCGCCGGCCAGTGCGGGCCGTGCAAGATGGGCCTGCCCGACCTGGCCCGCGCCCTCGACCTGGCCGTCGCCGGCAGTCAACCGGCCGACGTGGTGCGGGCCGCCGCCGGCGAGGTGAAGGGCCGGGGCGCGTGCAGCCACCCGGACGGCACCGCCCGGTTCGCGCTCTCCGCGATCGAGGTCTTCACCGAGGACCTGCGGATGCACAGCACCGGTGACGGCTGCGGCCGGCGGGTCAAGGGCGTGATGGGGTTGCCCGGCGCACCCGATGCCAACCCGCAGAAGCTCACCCTGGACTGGTCGCGCTGCGACGGGCACGGGCTCTGCGCGCACGTCGTACCGGACTTCATCCGGCTCGACGCGAACGGCTTTCCCGCCTTCCCGCCCACCCCCGTGCCGACCTGGCTGCGGGAGGGCGCGCTGAAGGCGGTCAAGGTGTGCCCGGAGCTGGCCCTGCGACTCGCCAAGGCCGAGTAGGGAAGGGCACCTTCCGCACGACTGTCGAACGGAGACGCGGATGCGCAGCTGGCACGCACGGGGATGGCGGTCCAGGGTTGGTGTGGCCCGCCGGGTCGGCACCGCTGCGGCGCTGACCGCCGCCCTGCTCGGTGCGGTCTCCTGCACCGGCACGGCCGACCCGGCACCGGCGGTCGCCGGTACCGCACCGGCGGCCACCGGCACCGCACCGGCCGGCACCGGCACCGGCTCGCCGAGCGTCGCCCCGGCACCGGTGCCGGACGTCCTGCGCTTCACCGGGACCACCCTCACCGGTACCGCGTTCGACGCGGCGCAGTTCGCCGGCAAGCCGGTGGTGCTGTGGTTCTGGGCGCCGTGGTGCGCCACCTGCGCCAGCCAGGCGTGGACGGTGGCGGAGATCGCGCCGAAGTACCGGGACACCGTGCCGATCGTCGGCGTCGCCGGGCTCGGTGAGCAGCGGGCCATGAAGGAGTTCGTCACCGAGTTCGACCTGGCCGGGACGACCCAGGTGGACGACCGCAAGGGCGCGCTCTGGAAGCGGTTCAAGGTGACCGAACAGAGCATCTTCGTGATCATCGACCGGACCGGCACCGTGGTCCACCAGGGTTTCCTGGACGGTGAGGCGCTCAGCGCCCGGGTCGCCGCGCTGGCCGGGGCGTGACCGGCCCGCTGCTGCTCGCGCTGACCGCGGGCATGCTCGGCGCGGTCAACCCGTGCGGCTTCGCGTTGCTGCCCGCGTACCTCTCGCTGTTGGTCGCCGGGGCGTCGGACACCCGCGGCGCGGTCGGTCGCGCGCTCACCGCGGCGGCCGGGCTGACCCTGGGGTACGTGCTGGTCTTCGGCGCGTTCGGCCTGGCGCTCGCGCCGCTCGCCGGTTGGCTGCGACCCCGCCTGCCATGGCTGACCGTGACGCTCGGCGCGCTGCTGGTGCTGGCCGGTTGTTGGCTGCTCGCCGGACGGCGACTGCCCACCCCCGGCTGGTCGGCCCGAGCGCCCCGGCTGACCCGTTCCTGGCCGTCGATGGCCCTGTTCGGCGCGGCGTACGCGTTGGCGTCGCTCGGCTGTGCCATCGCCCCGTTCCTGGCCATCGTGGTGACCAGCCTGCAGGCCGGCTCGACCGGCCATGGGCTGGCGCTGTTCGGGGCGTACGCCCTGGGGATGGGTCTGGTGGTCGCGGTCGCCGCGCTCGGGGTGGCGCTGTTGCGCGACGGTCTGGTGGCCCGGCTGCGTGTCGCCGGCGCGTTGGTGCCCCGCCTCAGCGGCCTGGTGCTGCTGCTCGCCGGAGGTTATGTCGCCTGGTACGGCCGGTACGAGTTGCGGCTGGCCGCCGGCCGCCGAGACGCGCTGCACGACCCGGTCATCCGAGCAGCTTCCCAGCTGCAACACGCCCTGGCCGACACCCTGAACCCAACGGCACTGCTAGCCGCCCTAGCAACCCTCCTACTGACAGCAGCCCTAATCCGCCGCTCCCGCCCCACCCCGCCGCCGCGTCACCCTCCCCGCGATCTTGCACTTACTGTCGCGGCAAAAGCCGCGGAGGGTCCTATTTCGGGGACCGAAAGTGCAAGATCGACGGGATGAGGGGGCGTCGGGTTTAGCGCGGGGTTAGGCGGTCCGTGCCTAGGCGGTCTTGGAGGACCTTGGGGATCAGGACACTGCCGTCGGCCTGCTGGTTCTGCTCCAGGATCGCCGGGAAGAGCCGGCTCGTGGCCAGCGCCGAACCGTTGAGCGTGTGCACGAAGCGGGTCTGCTTGCCGCCCGGCTCGCGGTAGCGGATGGCCGCCCGGCGTGCCTGGTAGTCGCCGCCCCAGGAGACCGACGACACCTCCTTGTACTTGTCCATGCTCGGCATCCACACCTCGATGTCGAGGGTCTTGCGCATGGCGGCGCTGGCGTCGCCGGCCGACAGCAGGCTGCGCTGGTAGTGCAGCCCCAGCTTCTCCACCAGGCTCTCGGCGTGGGTGACCATCTCCTCCAGCGCCGCTTCCGCCTGCTCGGGCAACGTGAACTGGAAGATCTCCACCTTGTTGAACTGGTGGCCCCGCACAGTGCCGCGCTCGTCCGAATGTGAGCCGGCCGCCTCCCGGCGGTAGCACGGCGTGTACGCGAAACGCTTCAGCGGCAGCTTCGGGGTCTCCAGGATCTCGTCCTGGTACGCCCCGAGGATCGCCGTCTCCGAGGTGGGCAGCAGGAACTGCCCGCGCGGGGCGGACTCCGAGTCCAGGTGGTAGACGTCGTCGTAGAACTTCGGGAACTGCCCGGCGGCGAAGCCGGCCGTGTCGAGCAGCAGGTGTGGCGGCAGCAGAAACTCGTAGCCGGCCTTGACGTTCTCGTCGATGAGGAAGTTGAGCAGCGCCCACTCCAGCCGGGCACCCATCCCCGTGTACATCCAGAAGCCGGAGCCGCCGAGCTTCACACCGCGCTCGTGGTCGACGAGACCGAGCATCCGCGACAGCTCCACGTGGTCGCGGACCTTCTCGATCACCGGCGGTTCACCGAAGGTCTTGACGACCCGGTTGGCTTCCTTGCCGCCGGCGACGACATCCTCGGCGGGCAGGTTGGGCAGCTCGCTCATCGCGGTGCGCAGCCGGGACTGCACCTCGTTCAGCTCGAACTCCAGCTCGGAGAGCTGCTTGCGGCCGGCCTCGGGCGCGACGACGTCCGGCTCCCGGCCGGCGCGCTTCGCCTCCGCGTACGCCCGCGCCTCCGCCTTGCGGCGCTGCCGATCGGCGTCGATCTCCGTGATCAGGGCGCGTCGTTCCTGGTCGAGCCGCTGGATCTCGTCCAGGGCACGGGTGACCTCGGCGGGATCCAGGCGCTTCGCCAGCGCGGTCGCCACCGCCTCGCGATCCTTCCGGATCAACTCCATGTCGAGCATGCTGCTCCGTACGCCTCCGTCCGGGGTCACAGGTGGACCACCCGATGCTACCGTCGCGGGCTTTTCGTCCCGGGACGGGGAGTGCTGGCCGCCGGCTCAGAGCCGGATCGGCATGAGCACCGAGTAGGTGTCCGCGTCGTCTGGGCGGCGTACGGCCAGCGGGGCGATCGGCCCGTCCAGCTCCAACACCAGCTGCGGCGCGCCGGCCGCGTTCAACGCGTCCAGCAGATAGCCACCGTCGACCCCGACCCGCAGCTCGTCGGTGCTCAGGTCGGTGGCGGGGAGCAGGCACAGGCCGCCCTGGTCGTCGAGGCCGAGCACGGTGACCGCCAGCGGCCTGCCACCGTGGTCACGGGCGACCGTGGGAGCCGCCGGGTCGGCCAGTGCTGCGCTCAGCGCGGCCACGTCCACCGGGATCCGGCGAGCGTCCGGCCGCTCGCCGACGGCGTCGCGCAGCAGCCGACGGTAGTCCGGGAAGTCGTACGGCAGGGCGGTGCCGGTCAGCGTCCGGCCGGCCACCAGCACCCGCAGGTCCGTACCCGCCACGGTCAGCCGCACCGGCCGGGGGTCGGTGGTGTGCAGCGACGCACGGAGTTCATCGACGAGGGCCACCGGGACGAACACCCGTACCGGCGGGCCGTCGACGTCCGCCTCGGCCCGAGCCAGCGCGAGCCGGTGCCGGTCGGTGGCGACGAGCCGGACGCCGTCGGGCTCCACGTCGAGCAGCACGCCGGAGAGCATCGGCAGCTCCGGGTCGGTGCCGACGGCGAACCGCACCGCGTCCAACGCGGCGGCCAGGCCGGCGGGGGAGAGCAGCAGCATGGTGGTGACGGGCTGGGCCGGGTCCACCAGGGCCCGAAGCCGGGCAACCTCGCGGCGGGCGTCGGCGAGCCCGTCCACCAGCCGACGCAGCTGCGTGTCGAGGAGTTGGTGCACCGCCGCCGGTTCGGCGCGTACCGCGGCGGCGATCTCCGGCACCGGCATGCCGATCCGGCGTAGCCCGGCCACCAACCGGGCCGGAGTGATCTGCTCCTCGGTGTACCAGCGGTAACCGGTCACCGGGTCGACCAGGGCCGGCTCCAGCACCCCCGCCGAGTCGTAGAAGCGCAGTGCGCTGACGGTCAGGCCGCTGGCGCGGGCCAGCTCGCCGATGCTGTGCAGGTCGCTCACGCTGGGCATCCTGCCCCCTCGACCCGGTCGAGGGTCAAGCCGTGCCCTGCTTCAGCACCCGGAAGGTGAGGCCGGCCCGGACGAGCCGGTCGAGCAGCGCGTCACCCATCGCGGCGACCGGGGTGAGCTGCCCGGCGGTCGGCGGCAGCTCGTCGAGCGCCAGGCAGAGCGCCGACTCGCCGAGCATCTTCGCCGTCTCGTCGTAACCCGGGTCACCGCCGGCGACCTCGGTGACCACCCGTCGCCCACCGCCGGTGCCGACGAACCGGACCCGGAACCAGGACGCCGCCCGCTGCTGAGCGCTGGGCCCCTGCCCGGAAGCGAGTCGACCGAGCAGCCAGCGTCGGCTGGGCGGCAGCTTCACCAGCCCGATCAGCGCGCCGAGCCCGACCGCGCCGACCACCACGGTGGGCAGCCGCTGCACGGCGGCGAAGTGTCGGTAACGGAAGTCCGGGCCGTACTCCGGGCGGGCCGCCGCCGAACGACGGATCACCTGCGGATCGATGGTCGGCAGTGGCACGGTCCAGATGCCCAGCTCCGCCGAGCGGGCCAGCCGCCCGGGCACCGCCCGGACCCGACGGTCGGTGGGGCGCGGTTCGACAGCCCGGCGGTCCCGGGCGGCCTGGCTGGCCTGCCCGGTGCGGGAGAACGCGGTGAGCGCCGAATGGTAGGTGCCGGCGGAGACCCGGCCACCGGCGCGCACGTAACCGTCCACGGTGATCGGGACGTCGGCGGGCAGTTGCTTGATGGTGAACCAGACGCCCAGGTCGTGCGGGACGGAGTCGAATCCGCAGGCGTGCACCAGCCGAGCGCCGGTGCGGGTCGCCTCGGCGTGGTGACGCACGTACATCAGGTCGACGAACTCCGGCTCGCCGGTGATGTCCAGATAGTCGGTGCCGGCCGCCGCGCAGGCCGCGACGAGCGGCTCACCGTGGTGGATGTACGGGCCGACCGTGCTGGCCACCACCCGGGCGGACTCCGCCACCGCGTGCAGCGAATCGGCGTCGGTCATGTCGGCGGTGAGCAGCGGCAGGTCGGCCAACGTCGGGTCGATCGCGGCGAGCCGATCCCGTGCGGCGGCGAGGCGGTCCGGGTTGCGGCCGGCCAGCGCCCAGCGCAACCTGGCCGGGGCGTGTCGGGCCAGGTACTCGGCGGTCAGACCTCCGGTGAACCCGGTCGCTCCGAACAGCACCACGTCGTACGTTCGCTCCCCAGCCATCTCCGAAGTCTGCCATCCGGGTACGCCGATGAGTGATCACGAGTGGGGCGTCAGGGCGTGAACACGGCTCGTACACAGCCGTCGGCCCGGTCCCGGAACAGCTCGTACCCCTGCGGACCGTGCTCCAACGGCAGCCGGTGGGTGGCCAGGTGTTCGGTGCGCAGCTCGTCGCGGGCCATCCGGTCCAGCAGCATCGGTACGTCCCGCAGGTCCGGCCGACGGGCCCCGCGCAGCGTGAGTCGCCGGTCGGTCACCGCGCCCAGCGGGAACGCGTCGACGAACCCGTCGGTCGCGCCGAGCACCACCACCACACCGCCCTTGCGGCAGGCGTGCACGGCCTCGCGGCTCGCGTCCGGGCGGTCGACGGATCGGCCACCGAACCGGTCTGGCGGCGGGGCGCCGACCGCGACCACGCACACGTCCGGCCCACGTCCACCGCTGCGGTCGCGCAGTTCGGCCGCGACGTCGGTACGGCGGTAGTCCAACGGTTCCGCGCCGGAGTGCCGCTCGGCCATCCGCAACCGGTCCTCGTGCCGGTCCACCACCAGCACCCGGGCGGCACCGTGCAGCACCGCCGCCCGGGCGGTCAACTGGCCCACCGCACCGGCGCCCCAGATCGCCACCACGTCACCGGGCCGCACGGCACCCAACTCCGCGGCCAGCCACCCGGTCGGCGCGGCGTCGGCGGCGAACAGTGCCCGGTCGTCGTCGACCGCGTCCGGCACCCGGAACGCGCCCACGTCGGCGTACGGCACCCGCACGTACTCGGCGTGACCGCCCGCGAAGCCGCCCGCCGCTCGGGGGCGGCCGAAGCAGCCGGCGTCCGAGCGTCCCCAGTCCGGGTCGACGCTCGCCGGGTCGGCATGGGCGTTGTCGCAGCAGGAGTGCAGGCCCTGGCGGCAGTACCAGCACCCACCGCAGGCGACGCTCGCACCGACGACCACCCGGTCGCCGGTCCGGTGCCGGCGAACCCCGGGGCCGACCTCGACCACCTCGCCGAGGAACTCGGCCCCGAGCACGTCGCCGGCCCGCAGCAGCGGATCCCGGCCGGCCAGCAACGGCAGGTCCCCGCCGCAGGTCGCACTGCGGCGTACCCGGACGATCACGTCACGCTCGTTGCGCAGCTCCGGGTCGGGGACCTCGCGTACCGCCAGCTCGTCGGCGGCCACCCAGCACAGCGCCCTCACCCGCGGACCTCGGGGCGGTCCAGCGCGGACCGGTCCGCGCGCAGCACCTCGCCGGCCTCCACCCGCTGCTTGACCTGGCGCAACGTCCGGCGGACCAGCAGGTGAGGGTCGTCGCCGACCAGGTGCGCGGCCAGCCCGGTGGGCGGGGTGGCACCGGCCATCGGCCGGGCGGCCAGCTCGGTGCCCCGGTCCCCGGGCGCCGCCCGCACCCGCACCTCGACCGCGCCGTCCAGGCGGCGCAGCGGTTCGGGCCAGCGGCCGTCGGGGAGCACCTGCTCCGGCGGCCGGTCGACCGTCACCACCTCCCACCGGGCCGGCGCGGCCGGGTCGCGGTCCGCGCCGGTCCGGCCGCGCCACCGGGGTACGCGCCACAACCGCACCACCCCGGTCAGCGCCGCGCTGCCGAGGGCGGGTCCCGCCCGCGCCAGCCGTCCCATCGGTCCCACCCGTCCCACCCGTCCTCCCGGTTCACGTCCCTCGATCATCGGTCGCGGTCGGGTGAAGCGTGCTCGCCCGGAAGGGGTGAACCGGCCCGCGTCGGGTAACCGCTCGCCGACCGGGGGCGGAACGCGTGATGGGGGTGGGGCTGAGTGCCAGCACAGCAGAATCGTGTACGGGTCGACACGGCGCGTGAGCGCCCGGCGGACACAGCCCCGGAGCGCCCGGTGGAGTCACCGCTGCTGGCGTCCCGGCTGACTCCGGCCGTGCCGGCGGAGCCGGTGGTGGCCCGGCCCCGACTGCTGCGTCGCCTGGACGAGGCCAGTGCCGGGCCGGTCACCCTGGTCGCCGCCCCCGCTGGCTGGGGCAAGACCACGTTGCTCGCCACCTGGGCGCGGCTGGCCGGCGCTTCGCCCGAGGTCGACCCCGGGGCGATCGTGCCCGACTCCGGCCAGGTGTCGGTCGAGCCCGAGGCCGGTCCGGTCTCGGCCTGGGTGTCGGTGGAGGTCGGCGACGACGGGGACCGGCTCTGGGCGTACCTCGCGGCAGCGCTGCGTTCGGCGACCGGGTCAATGGAGGGTGGCCCGGTGCCGGACCGGCTGCCGCGCCCCGACCAGCTGGAACGGCTGGCCGCCACGCTCGCCGACGCGGACCAGCCGGTGCTGCTGATCCTGGACGACCTGCACCGGGTCGCCGACCCGGCGGCGCTGACCGGCTTGGAGTTCCTGCTGCGGCATGCCGGTCGGCGGCTACGCCTGGTGGTCGGGGCGCGGGCCGGGTTGCACCTGCCGCTGCACCGGCTCCGCCTCGCCGGCGAGCTGACCGAGATCGGCCCGGACGATCTGGCGTTCACCGACGACGAGGTGGCAGATCTGCTCACCGCGCACGGCGCGGCCCTGCCGGCGGTCGCCGTGCACCGGCTGCGCGAGCGCACCGGCGGCTGGCCGGCCGCGCTGCGCATCGCCGCCCTGGCGGTGCGTGGGCAGCCCGACCCGGAGCGCTGGGTGGGGCAGTTCGGTGGTGACCAACCGGAGATCGCGGGATACCTGCACGAGGAGGTTCTCGCGACGCTCGACCCGGCCGAGGTGGACCTGCTGCGCCGTACCGCCCTCGTCGAGCACGTCTGCGCCGACCTGGCCGAGGCGCTGACCGGCCGCGCCGACGCCGGGCAGGCGCTGGCCGACCTGGCCGGGACCGGTGGCCTGCTGCACCGGGAGGACACCCGCCCGCCCTGGTACCGCTGCGAGCCCCTGCTCGCCGACCTGCTCCGCGCCGACCTGGCCCGGCTGCCCGGTCACGAGCTGCGTGAGCTGCACGTACGGGCCGCCGACTGGTACGCGGGCGACGGCCGGCCCGCCGACGGTCTGCGGCACGCGCTCGCCGCCGGCCGGTGGGACCTGGCCGGTGACCTGTTCGTCGCGCACTGGCCGGAACTGACCCGGTACGACCCCGACCCGGTGCACGCCCCGACACCCGTGTCGCCGCCGACGGAGGTGATCCGCGCGGATCCGGAGGTGGCGTTGGCGTTCGCCGCCGAACGTGCGTACGCCGGTGATCTCCCGGCCGCCACCAGCCACCTCCGTGCCGCCGCCGGGCACGCCGCGGGCCTGCCGGTGCCGCGGCGGGACCGGTTCCTGCGGTTGGTCACCGCGCTGGAGCTGACCGTGGCCCGGCTCGCCGACGACCCGGCGGAGGCCCGCGCCGCCGCCGCCCGGCTGCTGCGGACCCGACCGGCGGGCGCCACGCCGACCCGAGTGCCGGACTCCGCGCCGCCCGGGGTGACCAGTTCCGCTCCGACGGCCGGTGGGGGCGGCGCCGCCGACGACGCGGACCTGCGGGCGTTCACGGGCACCGCGCTCGGGCTTGTCGAGTTGACCGAGGGCGCGCTACCGACCGCCCGGTTCGTCCGGGCCCGGGCGGCGGCCCGGGAAGCCGGCCGGCCGCGTACGGAGTTGGTCGACACCAGCCGGGCCGCGCTGCTACTGGCAGTACGTGGTGAGCTGCGAGCGGCAGAGCAGGCGGCCCGCGACGCACTGGGCATGCCACCCTGTCGGGGCTGGTCCTGTCGGCTCGACTGCGCCTACGCGTACCTGGCGTTGGCCCTGGTGGCGTTGCTGCGTGACCAGCCCGAGGAGGCCGGGGCGAACCTCGCCCTCGCCGGCCCCGCGCTCGGTGTCGCCAGTGGGTGGGTCGGTGCGTCCGAGGCGACCACCGGCGACGGGTGGTTTGCCGCTGCCTCCGGCACCGGCGACGGGTGGCTTGCCGCTGCCTCCGGTGAACCGGTCGCGGCGGCGGTGGCCGCACTGTGCCGGTCGCAACTGCACCGCGACTCCGGTGACCCGGCGGCCGGCCAACGCCTGCTCGTCCGGGCCCGGGAAGCGCTGGCCGTCCGGACGTCCGCCGCCGAACTGGCCGGGCTGCTGCGGGCCGCCGAGGCCGAACTGCGTGCTGAGCGGGGTGACCTGAACGCCGCCCGCGAGCTGCTGGGCGACGCCGCCGCCGACGGGACCCAGCCGGCGCTCGCGGTGGCGCTGGCCAAGGTGGAACTGCTGGCTGGCGATGCCGCTGCCGCCGGGCGGACCCTGCCGGCCTGGCAGGCGCCAGTGGCCACCGCCTGGCCCCTGCCGGTACGCCTGGACGCGGGCCTGCTCGACGCGGTGCTGGCCGAGCAGGCCGGCGACGGGCGTCGGGCAGGTCGGATCCTGGAGCAGGTGCTGGATCTGGCTGGCCCACAGGGTTGTCGGCGGGTCTTCACCCGCGCCGAACCGGCCGTCCGGGCTCTGCTGGCCGCACACCTGGACGCGGGGACCGCGCACTTCGCGCTGGTGAGTGACCTGGTGCGGGGGGCCGGAAAGAGCACCCGGCCGGCCGCCGAGCCCGCAGGCACGCTCGACGAGCCGCTCACCGAGCGGGAGCTGACCATCCTGCGCTACCTGCAGAGCATCCTGTCCAACGTGGAGATCGCCAGCGAGTTGTCCCTCTCGGTCAACACGGTGAAGACCCACGTTCGCAACATCTACCGCAAACTCGACGCGACCCGCCGGCGCGAGGCGGTCCGGCGGGCGCGCGAGTTGCGGCTGATCTGAGCGGGAGCGGGATCGTGGTCAGGCGTTGCTCGCCCCGTCCACGGCCGCCAGGAGATCCGGCAGGTCGTATCCGCCCTCGTGCCGGACACCGTTGACGAACAGGGTGGGGGTGCCGTTCACCCCGCTGCGAATGCCGCCCACGAAGTCCCGGCGTACCCGGTCCGCGTGCGCTCGGCTCTCCACCTCGGCGTTCAACTCGTCCGGCGGCAGCCCGACCTGCTCGACACCGAGCGAGAGGTGCACCGGGTCGAGTTGGTCCTGGTGCTCGTAGAGCCAGTCGTGCATCTCCCAGAACCGGCCCCGGACCGCCGCGGCCTCGGCCGTCTCGGCGGCGCGTTCGGCGTACGGGTGGACGTTGGCGATCGGGAAGTACCGGTAGACCAACCGCACGGTGTCGGCCCGCTGCCGCAGCACCTCGTGCAGGTTCGGGTAGGCAGCACCACAGAACTGGCACTGGAAGTCGCCGTACTCGACGATGGTCACCGACGCGTCGGCCGGCCCCCGGATGTGGTCCGCGGTGGTCACCGGGTCCCGGAGTCGGGCGGTGACCTGCAGTGGCGTGGTCATCCGGCCATCACCTTCCGATCGGCGGCGAGTTGGTCGAGCGCGTCGAAGATGCCGTCGGCGCCCGGGTTGACGTCGGGCGGGGAGCGGTAGCTCCAGGTCACCTTGCCCGTCGGGTCGAGCACCACCAGCGCGCGGTCCGCCTCACCCTGCGCGTTGTACGCGCCGTAGCGGCGGGCAACCGCACCCTTCGGCTCGAAGTCGGCCAGCAGAGGGAACTCGATGCCCCGGCTCTCCGCGAAAGCCCGGTGCGACCAGATGCTGTCCACCGAGACGCCGAGCACCACCGCCTTGTACTGCGCGAAGACGGGTGCCGCCGACTGGTAGAGCGACATCTGGTCACCGCAGACCGGGCTCCAGTCGGCGGGATAGAAGGCGAGCACGACCGGCCGGCCACGGAACTGCTCGGGCCCAACCAGGCCCCCGTCCGGGGTGGCCGGCAGGGTGAAACCGGGCGCGGGACGCCCCGGTTGGATCAGCCCGTTCGGATCACTCATGCCACCAGCCTGCTCCCGGGGTGGGTGAGGTCGGCTCACCCGCCCCGGGTGGTTTCGCGCTCGCTCAGCGCAGCACCGGAGCGACCGCGATGTGGTTCTGCACCTCCCGGATGCCGGGTGCGGACCAGGCCACCTGCTCCACCTCGGCCCGTTCGGGCATCGAGTGCACCAGACCGGCGAGCACCGCGGTGTCGCCGTGCACCCGGACGCTGATCCGTTCGGCCTCGGTCGCTCCGGCCCGGGTGAGGGCGTCGACGATCCGATTGGCCAGGTTCTGGCCGTCCGGCGCGGCGGCCGGCTGGACGGCGATGCCGTTGCTCACCCCGCGTACGCCGGTCAGCCGCCCGACCGCCCGTTCGGCGGCGCGGCGCTGGTATTCCCACTCGACCTCACCGTGCAGGGTCACCCAACCGGCCGAGACGGTCACCTGGAGCTTCTCGATGGGTACGAACGCGTCCCATTCCAGCGCGTGGCTGGCCGCGGCGGCCAGGTCGGGGTCGGCGCGCTCAGCACCGCTGTCCAGTTGGACGGCCAGGTCATTGGCGACCGCCCGGACCCGGGCGACCCGGTGCGCGGCCCGCTCGGCGGCCCATTTCTTGGCGTAGCTGTCCACTCGGCCGTTCAGCGTGACGACGCCCTCGGCGACGGTAACGCCGATCTCGTGTGGCTGCACCCGCGGTTCCCAGGTCAGCTCGTCGAGTACGGCGGACTGGATGTCCTGGTCGGTGCGGCCGATCTCCGCGATCGCCATCTGGCCCTCCCTCGGTGCGTGGGTGGCGGACTCGGGTGGCGGCTGCGGCCGAAGGTCCGCCGGTGTCCGAGGCTGCCGCCGCCCCGGGTGAAGCGTCCTCGCCCGAACCGGGTGACGGCACCGTCGGGCTTCTTCGCCAGGGCCACGAACATCGATGATGGGAGCGCTTCCAAAGCGAGCGCATTTCGGTTACGGTAATCGCGTTCCTCGATCGCGGGAGCCGTCGCGTCGGGTGGCGGGAGCCAGGGCAGCTCCGCCCGTCCCGTCGTCGTGCTCGTCCCCCGGGCCACGGCGGCATCCACTCCGGTCGACCCCGTCCCCCGAGGCCCGGTCCGGAGAGGAAGCACCGACGGGCCGGAGTCTCGCCCGGACGGTCCTGCCCGTGCCCGGGATCACGAGTCGCCGGCCACCCCCACCCGTGCGAGTCGCTGACCTGGTGATCCGGGCGCCCCGGACCGCCACCTGAGCACCGGTCCGCCGGGCTGCCTGAGGGGTCCGGCACCCGGCGGGCCGGCCCGGCTCCTTGGCTCATGCGTCGATCCTGCTCGTTCTCACCACTGTCGTCCCACCAGCAGAACTCCATGATCGACTGTGCCGGCGCAGACGCGGCGGAGCCCCGCTCCACCGTGGTTGAGCGGGGCTCGGCGGATTGCCTGTCGTTCAGACCGCGGGGGAGTTGGGGCGGTCCACGTCGACGAACTCCACATCGTCGATGGCGTGGTCGTCCCGGCTGCCGGCGGCCCGCGCGGCGGAACCGACGGCCCAGCCGACCGCCGCGCCGACCAGCGCGGCACCGATCAGCAGCGTCCAGGGCAGAGCCGGCTGCCGGCCGGCGAGCGCGTCGAAGGCCAGCGAGGCACGGCGCCGCGCCTCGTCGGCGGCGGAGCCCACCAGGTCACCGGCTCCGTCGGCGAGGTCACTGCTGTTGCGGCGCGCGGAGCGGGCGGTGTCCCGGACACTGTCTCCGGCGGAGCTGACGGCGGAGAGCAGGTGCTCCCAGGCCTGGTCCGCGATCCGCTCCGGCCTGGAACGGCGGTCCAGCAGGTTCGTTCCGAACATCGTGGTTACCTCCTCGGGTGCCGAAGCCGCCGGCCACTTCGGACTTCGGCGTCTGTTCAGCGCGTCACGGTTCGCCTACCCCGCCAGTGCCCAGGGCCGCCCGGGCGCAAACCCGGCCGGGGTCGGCCCGCCGCCAGGAAGTCAGCGCACCACTGCCACGGCGACGCCGCGGGCGAAGTCGTCGTCATCGTCATCGTCGTCTCCGCCGCCGAAACCGCAGGCCAGTACGAGGGCGAGCAGTACGCCGACGCCGGCCAGCCCCGCAAGTCGCTTGATCATCGAAGGTCCTCTCCGTAACGGTGGGTGTCCCGGCCCGATGCTAGGCGGCGTCGGCAACCGTGGGCGGGGTTCCGGCGGGGTGTCCGCAGGCGACACGCCGGTCGCGCGGGGGCGGCGTCGGTAGTGGGCCGGCTGTCGGGCGCGTCGGGCCCGAACCGCTACCCTGGTTCGGCGGCGCGTCGGTCACGACCGATCGTCGCGGACCAGATAACGAAAAGTCTTGACTAATCAGATACTCAAAAGTGCGGATATGGGCGGCTTTGTGGGTCCGGATCCGCGAATTGCTCATCCCGAGGGGTGGCGACCGAGGCCGTCAGAGGAATACTCTCGGTCGCGGCCCGCGTACTGATGAGGCGCCCGGGGGACGGGCGGGTGGAGGTGCTCGCGTGAGCCTGTCGATCGTGAAGTCGGTTTTGTCTGGTGGTGTCGTGGAGATCGCCCCGCGTGGCGAGATCGACGTCGACACAGCGTACGAGGTGCGCGAGGCGATCGCGGAGGTGCTGGCCAAGAGCCGGCCGCTCCGCATCGAGCTCAACATGAGGCTGGTCACCTTCATCGACTCCGTCGGCATCAGTGCCATGGTTGCCGGCTTCCAGACGGCCGAGGTGAGCGACGTCAAGCTGGTGGTCACCGAGCCGAGCCGGTTCGTGCACCGGCAGCTCTGGGTGACCGGCCTGCTCGGCCTGTTCGGTGCCCCGGAGCCCTACTTCGCCGGCGCCGGCACCCCCGAGGTGCTGCCCGGCGCCTGAGCGCGCCGGCATCCCTGTCAGGGCTGGTCGTCCAGTCCGGTCAGGTCGACGTCCGTGGCCTCGGTGACTGCCCGGATGGCCGTCACCGAGGCGTAGCCGGCGGCCAGTAGCGCCACGTCCGTGCCGGGCTGCGCGGCCTGCCCCGGCTCCTCCAGCGACGTCCGGACGAAGCCGTGGCCGGATTCGGCGACCGTCATCTGCACCTGGCCGAAGCTGGCCAGTGTGCCCCGGCGTACCCCGCGCAGCCGCCCGTGCGGCAGGTCCGGGGCGTTCACGTTGAGCACGCTCTCGATCGGCGCGGAGGTCAACCGGGGGAGCAGGTCCAGGGCGACCCGCGCGGCGGTGCTCCAGTGCCGCTCGGCGTCGCGTACCCGGGCGGCGGCGTCCACGGCGGCCCCACCGCTCGCGGCCGTCGCCTCGCCCGCGGAGAGCACGTCGAGTGAGACCGCCATCGCCCGGCAGCCGTTCGTGGCGGCGGTGAACGCGGCACCCACCGTCCCGGAGTGCAGCACGGCCCGGCCGGCGTTGGCGCCCCGGTTGATACCGGACAGCACCACCGACGGCGGTGGGCCGAACGCGCCGTGCAGGGCGATCAGCGTGATGAAGCCGGGGGAGCCACCAACTCCGTACGCCGGCACACCCGCCAGGTCGGGCAGCGGGTGGTCGTTCACGACGACCCGCCCGTCCCGCTCCATGGCGCTCATCGCGGCGCTGGTGCCGCTCGCCTCCTCCAGCGGCGCGGCGACCACCACGTCCAGGCCCCGCTGCGCCGCCGCCCAGGCCAACGCCTGGATGCCGGGCGCGGCGATCCCGTCGTCGTTGGTGATCAGCACCCGCAGCGTCATCGCTCGACCACCCGGTCGGCCAGCTCGTCCGGGGTGGTCCGCTCCTGTGGCCGGCTGTCCGCCGGCACCAGCCGAACCCGGTCGACCAGGCCGGTGATCGAGTCCAACCGGCCGGTGCCCAGGCCGTGTCGGGTCACGTTCAGCGCGCCGGCGGCAGCGCCGGTCCGGATGGCGGTCCGGATGTCCCCGCCTCTGGCCACGACGGCGGCCACCCCGGCGGTCATCGAGTCGCCCGCGCCGCGCGGGTCGGCGGCTTCCAGCCGGGGCATCTCGACCTCGAACAGCTCCCCGTCGATGAGCGCCAGCGCCGGCTGGTCGGCCCGGCTCACCACCACCGTCTCGGCGCCGGCGGCGTGCAGTTCGTACATGGCCCGGGTCAGCTCCAGGCTGTCGTCGCTGCGGGCGCGGCCGTCGCGGATCAGCTCCTCGTGACTCACCTTGAGGAAGAACACGCCGCTCTCCAGCACCGAGCCGAGATGATCGCCGGAGAGGTCGACCACCACCCGGCCGCCGTTTGCGCCCAGGTCGGCGGCGAAGCGCCGGTACAGGTCGGCCGGGACGAGCCACGGCTCGTTCGGCCCACTGAGCACGCTCACCGAGGCCCGCAGGCCCTCGCCGAGGGCCAGGTTGTACAGCTCGTCGATCTCGTGCCGGCTCAGCGGCTGCCCGGGTACGTCGGCGATCTCCTGCCGGGAGCCGTTGCGGCGGTCGTGCACGTACCCGCCGCTGCCGGAGTCACGTACCACCACCTTGAGGTCCACGCCCTCGCTGACCAGTAGCGGCTCCAACACCTGGCCGATCTCCCCGCCGAGGGCGGCGCAGAGCACCACGTCGACGCCGAGCGACATCACCATCCGGGCCTGCCAGACGCCCTGCCCGCCGGGGTGCAGGTGCAGCTCGGGATGGTCGTTCGGCTGGTCCACGGTCACCGTGAGCTGCGGAGTCGGCGCGAAGACCATGACGTGCCCGCTCACCGGTCGTCGCCGTTCATGATGTCGTCGATTGGGTGATTCATCATCAACCGACCTTAATGGGACAGGCCGTGGCACGGCATCCCATCCGGTGGGGTTCGTCCTGGGGTTGGCCGCCGTCGGGCGTTGCCAGCCAGACATCGGTACGGGACGATCGTGCGACAAACGACGGCGGGAGACGGTGTGCTCAGCAGCGATACCTTCAGCTACACCGTCCAGGCCCGGTGCTCGCCGGCCGAGGCGGCGGCGATGCTCAGCGACCTGACCCGACAGGGTGAGTTGCATCCGCTGATCGTTCGGGTCCGCCGACTGCCGCCCCGGCCGGGCGCCCGGGCCAGCTACACGATCAACGACCGGCTGGCCGCCGGCCCACTACGCTTCCGGACCACCTACCACGCGGACGTGCTGATCAGCGAGGACGACGAGATCGTCACGGTGGCTCGGCAGTGGCCGGCCACCACCGTGCGCAACCACACCCGACTGCGCGCCGAACCGGACGGCCTGGTCCGGATCGACGTCGAGATCACCCTGACCGCGCCGGCCCCGCTGTTCCGGTACGCCTTCCGCCAGGCCCGGGCCGCTCACCTCGCCCTCGCCACCCGGCTCGGCGCGGCGCTCGACCGCACCGGCAACCCACCGCCCACCGCCTGACCACCCCACGCCGCCCCGCGCCCACGCAGCCCGCGCCCACACAGCCCGCGCCCACGCAGCCTGCGCCCCGCGCGCCTCGGGTCATGATCGTGCTCGATCCGGGATGTAGTGGTGTGTGGGCGCGAGGAGGCCACTACATCCTGGTTGCAGCGCGATCATGGCTCGCGAGGGTGGGTCGCGCGGCGGGACGCCGGCCCCAGGGCTTGTAGGTGGACAGCACCGTCGCGATGATCATCAGGCTGGTCGACACCGCGGGTGCGATCACCAGGTCGGCGCGATCACGCGCGGGCAGGGCGGCGCCCACCGCGCCGGCGTGCCGCAGGTTCGGGGTGAGCAGGAACAGCACCAGCCCGACCATCACGGTGGTGAGCACGAGCTTGACCAGCACCCAGCGGTAGCGCAGCAGGCCCCACGGAGTGAGTAGCGCGCTGGCGACACCGATCAGCCAGGCCAGGACGCTCAGCGGCGCGAACAGCACGGTGCCGACCAGCGCCGTGATCGGATAGACCGCCGCCGGATCGGCGCCACGCTGCACGGCGATGCCGAGGGTGAGCAGCACCAGGTCGGCACCGAGCCAGCCGAGCGAGGTGACCAGGTGCAGGGTGAGGAGCCCCTTGCGGGCGGTGGGTGGGATCCGAGGCATACCGCGATGCTGCCCGCCGGTGACCGCCGGCGCGTCCGACCGCCGACGACATCAGGGGTACGCCCGGCAACGTAGCCGATCCGTGGCGGCGAGATCGCCACCCGACACCAGGTCGCCGAGGTTGGGGTTTCCCGTCGCCCGGATACCCCAACCTCGGCGAAGGTGAGTGGGTCAGTAGACCGACAGGTGCACGTGGTTGGTGTGGGCGCTGGAGGGGTCGCCACCCGCTCCGCTGTACGCCTTCCATCCGCTGCTGGGCAGCCAGATCTGCCGGTACCAGATCACGTACAGGACGCCGAGTCGGTCGGCGTTGCGGATGAAGTACGCGGCCAGGTTGTTGCCGTACGTCTTGTCGCCGCCGGTGGCGTTCCCGCCGAAGCCGTTCTTCTGCGCGGCGAAGTCGCAGGCCCGGCCCTTCGGGTGTTCACCGGAGCCGCTGGGGCGGTGGCAGGAGACGTACCGGGTGAAGCCCGCGGCCTTGGCCTGGTTGAGCGCGTGCAGGGTGCGCGGGGTGATGCAGCCGTTGGCGGGCGTGGGGTCGTTGACGCTGCACGACTCCGACGGCCAGGAGCCGTCGGGGTTGCGCGGCGCGGGCTTCGCGTTGGCGGCGGAGGTGCCGCGGTTGGAGTCGGTGTCGGCGGTGGTCTGCGTGGTGGCCACGGTCAGGGCCCGTTCGGCCTGCTCCTTGCGTTTGGCCATCACCGCGACCTGCTTGCGCTGCTCGGTGACCTCCCCGTTCAGAGCGACCCGGGTGCGGTTGGCCTGGGCCTTGCTGGCGAGCAGGTCGCGCAGCACCTTGTCCTCGTTGGCGGCCACCGCGCCCAGGGTGGCGGCCCGGTCCATGAAACCGTCCGGGGTGCCGCTGTTGAGCAACGCCGCCATCGTGCCGAGCTTGCCGGTGCGGTACGCCACGCCGGCGATCTCGCCAACCTTGCCGTTGCGGTGGGCGAGTTCGACCTCGATGGTCTTCAGTTGGGTGGTGAGCTGCTGCTGCCGCTGCACGGAGGTGTCCAGGGCGCGCTTCGCGTCCAGGTAGCCCTTGCTGGCGGCTTCCAGTTGGGCTCGCAGCGCCGGGGTGCCGCCCTCTTCGTCGGAGTCGGGTGCGGCGGCCTGCAGGCCGGTCGGGGGAGCGGCCGAGGCGGTGCCGGCCGGGAGTGCGACGCCGAGGGCGAACATCGCGACGATCAGGGCCGCGAGTCGGGCGGCGGGTGGTCGTGCTGGTGCCACTGCGCATGTCCTTCCGTCAGCCGCCGACCGGGTTAGCTGACGGGTTCGGGACGGAAGATCCCTACCGCTGACGCGGATGCACCCCAGGAACGTGGTTCCCCGGTTCGCCTACGTGGCAATTAGGCGGCGACCGCCACCGGCGCCGGGAGGGCGCCGCCTGGTGGAGGCCGGGACCGAGCTTACCGGTGCCGGTGGGGCGCTTGCAGCGAATGTGACGGACGGTGCGTGCGTCGTCACCAGAAAGCCGCTACCACTCGATCGAGCCGCAGGCCCCGGAGGTGGCACCGGGCTCGATCTGCAGCGTCGCGTGCTCGATCCGGAAGTCGTCGTGCAGGGCGGTACGTGCGGCGCTGAGCACTGCGCCGACCTCGGCGCCGGGTGCCATGGTCAGGTGCGCGGAGGCCACCTCCATGCCCGAGGTGAGCGTCCAGACGTGCAGGTCGTGGACCTCGACCACACCGGGGACCGCGGCCAGTCGGTCGTGCACGGCGGTCACCTGGAGGTGCTCCGGGGCGGCCTGCACCAGGATGCGGACGGCGGCGCGTGCCAGCCGCCAGGTGCGCGGCAGGATGAACACGCCGATGGCGACCGCGACGAGTGGGTCGGCCCACCACCAGTCGGTGACGGAGATGAGCAGCGCCGCGCCGATCACGCCGAGCGAGCCGAGCAGGTCGCCGAGCACCTCCAGGTAGGCGCCCTGAAGGTTGATGCTCTCCCGGGCACCGGAGCGGAGCAGCGCGAAGGCGCCGACGTTCGCGAGCAGGCCGAGCACGGCCACCGCGAGCATCGGGCCGGCGACGACCTCGTGTGGGTCACCGAAGCGGCCGATCGACTCGATCACCACGTAGACCGCGACGGCGGAGAGCAGGACGGCGTTGGCGAGCGCGGCGAGCACCTCGAGTCGGTAGAGCCCGAAGGTGCGCTGCGGGTCGCCGGTGGCCCGGCGGGTGGCGGTGATCGCGGCGAGCGCCATGCCGATGCCGAGCACGTCGGTGAACATGTGCCCGGCGTCGGAGAGCAGGGCGAGTGAGCCGGTGTGCAGGGCGGCCACCGCCTCGACCACCATCAGGGTGGCGAGGAGCCCGAACGCGGCCCAGAGCCGGCCCCTGTGCTGGTGTGCGGCATTGGCGACCGACCCATGGTGGTGGTCATGACCTGCGCCCACGAGATCCACCTTCCGCCGCCAGTCGGGACCCGGTCAAATGTATGCTCACATCGCTATGTATGCAAGTGTAAGGCCGACCCCTCTCCGGTCCGGTCAGCCGGCACGGATCAGTCGGTCGGGTCGATGGTGGTGAGTCGCTGAGTGGCCCGGGAGAGCGCCACGTACAGGGTGCGTACGCCGGCACCCGGATCCGCCCGGATCTCGCTCGGGGCGACCAGCACCACCCCGTCGTACTCCATGCCCTTGGCCTCCAGGCTGGTCACCACCTGCAGGCGCGGCGCGGCGAGTGCGGCGAGCCAGCCGGCGACCTCGTCGCGGCGGGGGACCGGCGTGATCACCCCGACCGTGCCCTCCACCTCGGCCAGCAGACCGGCCGCCGCCTGCACGGTGGCGGTCTCCAACTCCGTCGCGGGCACCACCAGCTCGACCGGGTCGACCCCGGTGGAGCGGACGGCGGTCGGCAGCGGCAGGTCAGGGTAGAGCCGGCGGATCTCCGCCGCCGCCACCGCGAAGATCTCCGCCGAGTTGCGGTAGTTGGTGGTGAGCGTGAAGTCGTGCCGCTTGCGCCGGCCCAGCGCCTGGTCGCGGGCCCGGGTCAGCTCCTCCGGATCGCCGGTCCACGCGGTCTGTGCGGGATCGCCCACCACCGTCCAGGACGCCAGGTGGCCGCGCCGACCGACCATCCGCCACTGCATCGGCGAGACGTCCTGTGCCTCGTCCACCACCACGTGCGCGTAGTCCCGGTAGTCCTCCGGACGTTCCCGGGCCGCCGCCCGGGCCGCCCGCTGCCGGTCGCTCGCGGTGGTCAGCTCGCGTACGCCGCCCGCCAACTGGAACGGGTCGCGCCGGGCCCGGGCCGGCTTCGCCGGCTTACCGAGCAGCGCGTCCAACTCGTCCAACAACGCGATGTCGGCAATGGTCAGCCCGTCGGTGTCCAGGCTCCGGTACGCGGCGCTGAGCAGCCGGATCTCCGCGTTGGAGAGGATCCCGCTCGCGTACCGGCGCAGCCGGTCCGGCCGGGCCAGCCAGCCGAGCACGTGCCGAGGGTGCAGCCGAGGCCACCACGCCTTCAGGAACTCCCGGAACTCGGCCCGCTCGGCGATCTCGCCCTCGAAGGTCCGCTGCTCCGGCAGCCGGATGCCGACCTCCCGGGCCTGCGCCCAGAGCGCGGCGAACACCCCGTCGAAGCCGGCCCGGCGCACCTCGTTGCGCCGGGCGCCCCGGTGCAGCGCGCGATCCCGGATCCGGTCCAGCTCGGCCCGGTCCAGCCGCAGCAGTGTGCCCCGGTAGAGCAGCCGCAGCTCACCCGGGCCGCCGGGCACCGCGTCGCGGGCCGCCCGCTCCAGCACCCGGCGCATCCGCAGCGAGCCCTTCACCGCCGCGACCTCCGGCGGGTCGGGGCGGGTGGCGGTCATCCCCGGAAAGAGAGTGCCCAGCGAGTGCAGGGTCGCGGTGTCCTCACCGAGCGACGGCAGCACCGACGCGATGTACTCGACGAAGACCCCCGACGGGCCGACCACCAGGATGCCGCCGCCGGCGTACCGGCTGCGGTCGGAATAGAGCAGGAACGCGGCCCGGTGCAGAGCGACCGCGGTCTTGCCGGTGCCGGGGCCGCCCGCGACGATCGTCACCCCGGAGCCAGGCGAGCGGATCGCCTCGTCCTGCTCCCGCTGGATCGTCGCCACGATGTCCCGCATGCCCCGGCCGGTGGCCTTGGACAGGGTGGCCAGCAACGCACCGTCACCGACGACCGTCATCCCCTCCGGGGCGGCCGTCGGGTCGAGCAGGTCGTCCTCGATCCGGGTGACCCGCTCGGCGCGGGACTGGATCGTGCGGCGCCGCACCACGTCCAGCGGCTGCGCCGGGGTCGCCTGGTAGAAGGCGGCAGCGGCCGGCGCTCGCCAGTCGACGACCAGCGTGGTGGCGTCCTCGTCGCGGATCCCGAGTCGCCCGACGTGCAGCACCTGACGGTCGCGCAGGTCCAGCCGGCCGAAGACCAGCCCCTCGTACTCGGCGTCCAGGGCGTGCCGCCGCTGCGCCGCGTGGAAGACCATCGCGTCACGCTCGACCAGCGCGCCGAACGTGCCCACCCGGGCCATCCGGTAGCCGTCGCGCTCGGCGCGGACCGCCGAGCGCCGCAGTTCGGCCAGTCGTGCGTACACCCGGTCGAGGTGTCGTTGCTCGACGGCAATCTCCTGCTCCAGGCCGGTCTGGTCGGTCAACACACGCTCCTTCGAAGGTCGCCGGCAGGCGGCGGGAACCGCGCAAGCCAACCGCAGAAGGGTACGGCCCCCGGCCCAGCCCGCGCCGGCCGAGGTGCGGGAACGTGCTCAGGCACCCGCTCCGGCGGGTGTCGTGCCGCCGATGCGGGGCGGCAGTTCGGCGAGCACCCGGCGCAGGACACCGGTGAGCGCGGCGTTGACCACGTCCGGGCGTTCCAGCATCAGCATGTGCCCGGCACCCGGGCAGACGGTCAGCTCGGTGGCCGGCAGGGCCGCCGCGATCGACTCGGCGCACGGCGGTGGGGTCAGCCGGTCCCGATCGCCGACCAGGGCCGCAGCCGGCAGATGCGCCAACGCGGCGAGGGTGTCCAGTCGGTGTTGAGTGCCGAAGGAGGCCCGGAACCCGCCGATCGACCGCAGCGCGGCACGAGCCACCGCCGACGTCACCAGGCGGATGTCGGCCGGCTCGCAGCGGTCACCGAAGAGCATCCACCGGATGCTCGGCTGCAGCGCGTTCAGCAGTGCTCGCGGCGCTCGCCACGAGCCGCAGCGGGCCAGCACGCCGGCACCGGTCGTCTCGGCCAGCCGGATCAGGCGGGCGATCCGCGGGGAGAGCCCGTAGACGGTGTGCGTGTGCCCCTCGGCGGTGGTCGAGACGAAGACCAGCCCGGCCGTACGGGCGGCGAAGTGCGTGGGGTGGCGGTGCGCGTACTCCATGATCGTCATGCCGCCCATCGAGTGCCCGACCAGGACCACCGGCCCGCTGGGCGCCACCGCGTCGAGCACCGTGGCCAGGTCGTCGCCGAGCTGGGCCAGGGTGGCCGTGGGCAGCGCCATGCAGCTCGACCGGCCGTGCCCCCGCGCGTCGTAGGTGACCACCCGCACCGCCCCACCGGCCGGTGCCGAGGTGAGCGCGTCGACCTGCCGGTGCCAGGCGCGGCCATCCAGCGTCCAGCCATGCAACAGGATGGCGGTGACCGGGGCGTCCGTCGGCCCCGTCGCCTCGACGTTGAGCCGCACGCCGTCCGGCAGAGCGACCTCGAACCGCTCCGGCATCGCCACCTCCCCAGGGCCGCCCGGCACCACCAGCACCTCCGATACCCGGTGGTAACACCGGCTACCCGCCATGACACCACGCCAATCGCGCCGTGGCTAACATTCCCGACCTCGCCCCTGGTCGCCGGCGGCGGGCCAAGCTGAACGGCATGGGGTCGTCGGGAGCGCCCATGGGCGACACGTCGGGGCAGGGCCGGCAGGCCGGCGGCACACCACGCGCCGCACTGGCCGACCTGCTCGCCGGTAATCGACGGTTCGTCAGCGGCCAGCCGGTGCACGGGCACGACGTCACGGCCGCCGCGGCCGCCGCCTCGGGCGACCAGCAGCCGTACGCGGTGGTGCTCGGCTGCATCGACTCACGGGTGCCGCTGGAGGCGATCTTCGACCAGACCTTCGGCGCGATCTGCGTGATCCGTACCGGTGGGCACGTGCTCGATCGCGCGGTGTGCGGGTCGATCGAGTACGTGGTCGGCCAGCTCGGCGTACCGCTGGTGCTGGTCCTCGGTCACGAGCGGTGCGGCGCGGTGGGCGCCACCGTGGACGCGCTGCGCAGCGGGGTGCGGCCCGGAGGCTCGCTGGCGCACCTGGTGGACGAGATCGCCCCGGCGGTGACCGAGGCGGGGCTCGACGACCCGGCGGTACAGCCGCTCGCGATCCGCCGGCACGTCCGGCGAACCGTGCACACCCTGCGCGCGGACGACCTGTTGGCCGGGCCGGTCGCCGCCGGTCGGGTGGCCGTGGTCGGCGGCCTCTACGACCTCGCCACCGGCGAGGTCGTCCTGCTCGACGCGGGCTGAGCCTGCCGGGACGCGGGCCGAGCCTGCCGGGACGCGAAACCGCCCGCCGGGAAGTCCCGGCGGGCGGTTTCGATGATGCGGTGGGGAAGGGCTCAGCCCTCGAAGACGCCGGCCGCGACCAGGCGCTTCTCGGTGGCCTCCCAGCCGTCACCCGGGTGGGTGGCAGCCAGGTTGTTGATCTCCGCCCGGATCTTGGCGGCGTGGCCGGCGGCGGCCAGTACGCGGATCTCCTCGACGAAGGCGTCGGAGTCCGTGCGCAGGTGCGCGGTCTTGCCGTTGGTCAGGTTCCGCACGTAGGCGTGCTTGCCGCCGTTGAGCGGGATGAGGTACTTGAACTCGCCCAGCACGCTGAGGGCGCCACCCTGGCCAGCCTGGCCGGCCCGGACGGACGCGCGCGCGGTCTTAGAGGTGTTGCTCGCCACGGAGGTACTCCTTGCAAGACGTACGGGAGGACTGGACGTCCGGGGGCTGTGTGCGGGCCGCACTGCACTCGGCCCGCGAAGGTGTAACGCGGCATAAGCCGCCGGTGGAACTGTACAGGACCACGACATCATGCTGGTCGTCGCGGTGTCCTGAGAGGCAACGGCGGCCACCCGTCCGGCTATTCCACCCGGCGTTTTTTCCGATTCCCTGGCGCACCACGCGTCACACCAGTCATCATGTGTTGCAGCAACCACCTGGGTGGACGAGGTCGTAGGGGAAGACGCACCTCGCTCTCCGGGAGGTCACCGTGCCAACGCGTGGCGTCGTATACGTCCACTCGACCCCGCTCGCCGTGTGCTCGCACGTCGAGTGGGCGATCGCGCGCGTCCTAGCCGCGCCGGTCAACCTGCAGTGGACGGCTCAGCCCGTCGACCCCGGCGCACGCCGGGCCGAGTGCGGGTGGACCGGTCGTCCGGGGACGGGCGCCGAGCTGGCTGCTGCCCTACGGCAGTGGCCCATGATCCGTTTCGAGGTCACCGAAGAACCGAGTCCCGGTGTCGACGGTGAGCGTTTCATGTACGTGCCGGCCCGTGGTCTGTTCCGGGCCACCGTCGGCGTGGCGGGGGACATCCAGCTCGGCGAGGACCGACTACGGGCGCTGATGGCCGCCTCCCGGGCTCCGGAGGCGCTGGCGCACGCACTGGACAAGGCGCTCGGCACCGCGTGGGACGCTGACCTGGAGCCGTACCGGTACGCCGGCGACGGCGCCCCGGTGACCTTGCTCACCCGGGTCGGCTGACCCGCGCGCCCTGCGAGTCGGGCCACCTGCGCGCACGCCGTTGTCGGCGCGTGCGGGCGGTAAGGTCAAGTTGCCCCGATAAGGGGGAACTGGTGGGATAGGCGGCGTGTCGAATCGCCCGTGGCGCGCTCGTGTCGCTGTCGCCACCCTGACCGTCCTGCTCGTCTCCGGCTGCTCGGGTGCACCGGACCGTCCCGCCCCGACGCCCGCTCCGACCGGCACCTCCGCCGGCCCGAGCGCCCCCGCCGCACCGCCGGCCAGCGACCCCGCCGGCCGCGCCGCCGCGCTCGTCGCCACGCTGTCCGACGAAGACCTGGTCGGCCAGGTGCTGATGCCCTACGCGTACGGCGACTCGGCGACGAAGGTCTCGGCCGGGTCGGCGGCGGGTAACCAGGCCCTCGCCGGGGTCGACACCCCGGCCGACATGATCGCCAAGTACCGGCTGGGCGGTCTGATCCTGGTCGGCTTCAGCGCCGACGACCCGACCAAGGGCAACCAGGAGACCACGAACGTCGACAACCCGAAGCAGGTGCACGCGCTCACCACCGGGCTGCGTGCCGCCGCCGGCCGGCTCGCCGCCGGCTCCGCGCCGCTGCTGATCGGCACCGACCAGGAGTACGGCGTCGTGACCCGGGTGACCGACGGGGTCACCGTGCTGCCCAGCGCCCTCGCCGCGGGCGCCGCCGGCGACCCGAAGCTCACCGAGGCCGCCTGGCGGGCCGCCGGTTCCGAGTTGGCCGCGATGGGGATCAACGTCGACTTCGCCCCGGTGGCCGACGTGCTGGCCACCCGCAGCACCGTGATCGGCTCCCGTTCCTTCGGCGCCGACCCGAAGCAGGCCGCGGCGCAGGTCGGCGGGGCCGTCCGTGGCCTGCAGGCGGAGGGTGTCGCGGCCACCCTGAAGCACTTCCCCGGGCACGGCCACAGCGCCGACGACTCGCACCAGGATCTGCCGGTGCTCACCCAGTCCGCCGCGGCGTTGCAGAGCGGCGCCTGGCCACCGTTCACCGCGGGGTTCGACGCCGGGGCGATGGCGGTGATGTCCGGGCACCTGGACGCCCGTGCGATCGACCCGGGAACCCCGGCGACCTTCTCGCACAAGCTGCTCACCGACGTGCTGCGCGGTCAGCTCGGCTTCAAGGGCGTGGTGATCACCGACGGCATGAACATGCCGCCCGCGAAGCGCTGGGCTCCGGGCGAGGCGGCGGTCCGGGCGCTGAACGCCGGAAACGACCTCATCCTGATGACCCCGAACGTCGGTCAGGCGTACGACGGGTTGCTCGCCGCGCTGCGCGGCGGGTCACTGCCCCGGACCCGGCTGGTCGAGGCGGTCACCCGGGTACTGACCATGAAGTTCCGGCTCGCGGAACTCCCCACCGCGCAGATGTCCACGCTCGCCACCCCGGCTCACCGGGCGGCGGCCGACGCGCTGGCCGCCGCCGCCGTCACCGTGCTGCGGGGCACCTGCGGGGGCGCGGTGCGCGGGCCGGTCACCGTCACCTCCTCCAGTGGTCGGGACGGCACCCGGGCCACGCTCACCGCCGCGCTGACCGCCGCCGGGGTGCCGGTCAAGGCCAGCGGTGGCACGATCGTGCACCTGGTGGGCTACGGCGACGCCGCCAAGGACCTGCGCCCCGACGCGGCGGTCACCGTCGCCATGGACACCCCGTACGTGCTGGCCGACGCGAAGTCACCGACGCTGCTGGCGACCTACTCCTCCAGCCGGGCGTCGATGACCGCACTGGCCGCCGTGCTGGCCGGCAAGGCCCGGCCGGGAGGCCGGTCCCCGGTGGCCGTGCCCGGCCTGCCGGCCACCGCCTGCGCGAGCTGACCCGTCGCCGCGAACGGGTCAGCGCCCGCCCTCGGCCGTCGGCCGGTCGGTGGCGTCCCCGGCGGCCGGCGGCGGGTCGTCCTCGCCGGGCCGGGCGGGCGGCTGGCGGGTCGCCGGTGGGCGCAACAGCCGTAGCGGCGTCCCGCCGAGCGTGGCCGGCGACATCGGTGGCGGGTCGACGCTGGGCACCGTGCGGGCGAGCAGCGCCGCCAACCCGGCCCGCGTGGCGACGACCAGCAGCCGATCGGTGCGTACCAGGGGCCGCCGTTGCGGCAGAGACCAGATGGTCTGCCCGGCCCGCCCGGTCCGCATCGCGATCACCCGGGCCTCGCGCGGGCGGCTGACCTGTGGACAGGAGCGGCCTTCCAGGTCCGAGCCGGCACCAACCGGCAACTCGGCGACCAACAGGACCCGCCGCCCCACCGAGATCGTGTCGATCACCTCTCGGCCCATCATGGCCGCGGCGAACGCCGGCGCGGCCAGGTACGAGACGCTTCGCGAGTGGTTGATCCCGAAGGCGCGCTGCACCCGAGACGCGAACCCCTCGTCGAACAGCCGCAGCACCACCCGCAGCGGAGCCGCCACCGCACCATTTGCTGCCCTGTGCAGCGAACGACCGAGCAGTGCGGTCTCCAGGTTGGTCACGTCGTCGGCGCAGAGCACCACCAGCGCTCGGCAGGTCGAGACGGACGCCGCCCGCAAGGTCTCCGGGCTGGTCGCGTCTCCGATCAGGTACGGCACGCCCAGCTCGCGGGCCACCGCCACGCCACGGGCGGTCGGCGCCCGGTCCACCGCCACCACGGTCAAGCCGAACGAGTGCAGTTCCTGCACCACTCGGGTGCCGACGTTGCCCAGCCCGACCACGATCACGTGACCGTCGAGTGGGTCGGTGAGCCGACCGGCCGCGACCGCCAGCCGGGCCCGTACCACCGAATCGACCACCAGGGCGGTCACCGTGGGGACCAGGGCCACCCCGGTGATCACCAGCAGCAGCGCGGTGAGCTTCTCCACCAGCGACCCGGCGGGGTCCGCTTCCGCGCTGCCCAGCGCGGTGAGCAGCGTCAGGTAGCCGGCCTGCACCGGGTCCAGGTCCCGGGCCTGTCCGAGCATCACACTACCGACGACGAGCAGCGCCGCCGAGGCACCCAGCGCCCAGCGCAGGCGTCGGCCGAGGATCAGCCGGGCGGTCCGCAGCAGACGGCGCCGAGGTCGGGCCCGGACCGTTCGCCGCCGACCGTACGCCCGCACCAGCACCAGATCGGCGGAATCCTCGTCCTCCGGCAGAGTGATCGGCTCGGGGCCGCTGGTGTCGGCCAGCGCGCAGACCACGTCCGTGGTGGCCGGGTCGAGGGCGTCCCGGCTCGCCGTCCGCAACAGTTCGTCGTCGGGCAGCCGCAGGAAGGTCGGCGTGTCGTCGCCAAGTGTGGCCGCGACGAACGCGGGCGCGGCGATCTCCGACCCGGACAACACCGCGCAGTCGCCGAGCATGGTGGCCACGCCCTCGCCGAGCACCGGATTGAACAGGCGAACCACGATCCGAACGTCCGGATCGAACTCCCGGATGATCAACGCGGCGTCCACGTTGGCCACGTCGTCGGCACTGACCAGCGCGACCGCCGCCGCAGCCCGTACGCCGGCGGCGTCCAGGACCTCGGCGGTCAGCCGGCGGGCCACCACCACCTCGGGGCGCGGGCCCGCCGTATCGGCAACCGACGCGAGCTCGGCGATGTCCGGCGCGTGGTTGTCGGTCAACGATGGCAGCAGGGCAGTGACCGCGACGCCGTACCGGTCGACCAACTCGGTGATCAGTCGGCGGGCCAGAGCGTTGTCGCCGCAGACCACGAACCGTCGACTGGGCTCCGGATCGATGCCGTCCGCGCTGTCGTCGGGCACGCCCGCATCGTAGCCGTTGCCGTCCAGGCGGCCGGTCCCGCAGGATCCCGCGTGGAGCGGCACCCGCCGGTCGTGCTCGGGGCGACCTCACCGGCCCCAAAACGGGTCGCCTCGCCCCCGGTCGGTCTGACAACCTCCCGGGATGGGAGCGGCAGAGGGATTCCGGTACGTGGTGCGGGCGGACGGCACGGTGGTGATCACGCACCACGGACGGGTGGCCGGCACGCTGCGGGGTGGACGGGCAGCGGAGTTCCTCGCCGAGGTCGACGACGACCCGCAGTTGGTGATGGCCCGCTGGACCGGCAACTACCGCCACGGCAACGAGCGCACCGCGAAACGGCACCCCCGCAACCGAGGCTGAACGGAGGAAGGGTCCCCACTCATCGCCAGGCGACGGGTGGGGACCCTTCCTCAACTTCTGCGGCGGGCGCTTGCCGTGTGCGGCGGTCAGCGCCCGGGCGTCCTCCCGCGACTCCCTCGCAGGGCCTCAGGGCCGCGCGAAGACGAGCGCCACGTTGTGGCCGCCGAAGCCGAACGCGTTGTTCAACGCGGCGGGGATCTCCATGTGGCGTGCCTTGTGTGCCGCGACATCCAGGGTGAGACCGGGCTCCGGGTCGTCGAGGTTGATCGTCGGAGGGACGACACTGTCGCGGATGGCCAGGATGGTGGCGATCGACTCCAGCGCGCCGGCCGCACCGAGCAGGTGACCGGTCATCGACTTCGTCGCGGACAGCACCGGGTGGTCGCCGAGCGCCTTGTGCAGCCCGCCGATCTCCAGCATGTCACCGACCGGCGTCGAGGTGGCGTGCGCGTTGACGTGCACGATGTCCTGCTTGGCCACATCCGCGTCCGCGATCGCCTTGGCGATGGCCCGGATGGCGCCCTCACCCTCGGCGTGCGGCTGGACGATGTCGTACGCGTCCGAGGTGATGCCGGCTCCGGCGAGCCGCGCGTACACCCGGGCGCCCCGGGCTGCGGCGTGCTCGGCCCGCTCCAGCACCAGGATGCCGGCGCCCTCGCCGAGGACGAAGCCGTCCCGGCCCCGGTCCCACGGTCGGGAGGCGCGCTGCGGCTCGTCGTTGCGGGTCGACATGGCCCGCATCGAGCTGAAGCCGGCGATCGGCAGCGGGTGGATGACGGCCTCGGTGCCGCCGGCCACCACCACGTCGGCCCGGCCGGAGCGGATGATGTCCAACCCCAGCGCGATAGCCTCGGCGCCGGTGGCGCAGGCGCTGGCCACCGCGTGCACCCCGGCCTTGGCACCCAGCTCCAGCCCGACCCAGGCGGCCGGACCGTTCGGCATCAGCATCGGGATGGTGTGCGGGGAGACCCGCCGCGGCCCGGACGCTTCGAGGATGTCGTCCTGGGCGAGGAGGGTGGTGGCACCGCCGATGCCGGAGCCGACGCTGACGGCCAGCCGCTCCCCGTCGAGGTCGGAGCCGGCGAGGCCGGCGTCCGCCCAGGCCTGCTGCGCCGCGATGATCGCGATCGCCTCGGAGCGGTCCAGGCGGCGCAGCCGGACCCGGTCCAGCACCTCGGACGGCTCCACGGCCAACTGGGCGGCGATCCGGACCGGCAGTTGCTCGGCCCACTCCTGGGTGAGGGCACTCACCCCGGAGCGGCCGGCGAGCATGGCGTCCCAGGTCGACGCGACGTCCCCGCCAAGCGGGGTCGTCGCGCCGAGCCCGGTGACGACGACGTCAGGACGACTCATGATCAGGACTGCGCCGCGATGTAGCTGACAGCGTCACCAACGGTCTTGAGGTTCTGCACCTCGTTGTCCGGGATCTTGACGCCGAACTTCTCCTCGGCAGCCACCACGACCTCCACCATGGAGAGCGAGTCGACGTCGAGGTCGTCGGTGAAGGACTTCCCCTCGGCCACGTCGTCCGGGTTCACCCCGGCAACCTCTTCGAGGATCTCGGCGAGGCCGGTGGTGATCTCGTCACGCGTCATTACGGTTGGTTCCTTTCATCGGGGTTGTCTGACGGACGGCGTCGCCGACCGCCACTCCTCGACGCGTACGCGCCCGAGGTGGTCTTCATGGGCAGCGGACGACCTGACCGGCGTAGGTCAGGCCACCGCCGAAGCCGAACAGCAGCACCGGTGCGCCCGAGGGCACCTCCCGGCGCTCGACCAGCTTGGACAGGGCCAGCGGCACGCTCGCGGCAGAGGTGTTGCCGGACTCGACGATGTCCTTCGCGATGATCGCGTTGGGGATGTTGAGCCGCTTGGCGATGCCGTCGATGATGCGGGCGTTGGCCTGGTGCGGCACGAACGCGGCCAGCTCCGACGGGTCGACCCCGGCGCGCTCGCAGGCCTGCAGGGCCAGCGGCGCCAGCTCGGTGGTGGCCCAGCGGAACACCGCCTGCCCCTCCTGCTGGACGTACGGGCGCCAGCCCTCGATGCGGACCGCGTCGCTCTTCTCCGGCACCGAACCCCAGACCACCGGGCCGATCCCGGCCGGCTCGTCGTCGGCGGTGGCGGTGACCACCGCCGCGCCGGCACCGTCGGCGAAGATGATGCAGGTGGAGCGGTCGGTCCAGTCGGTGAAGTCGGAGAGCTTCTCCGCGCCGATGACGATCGCGTTGCGCGACGCCCCGGCCCGGATGGCGTGGTCGACGGTGCCCAGCGCGTACGCGAAGCCCGAGCAGGCGGTGTTGACGTCGTACGCGCCCGGCGCGGTGATGCCCAGCTTGGCGGCGACCCGGCAGGCCACGTTGGGGCTGCGGTCGATCGACGTGCAGGTGGCGACCACGACCAGGTCGATGTCGGCGGCGGTCAGGCCCGAGTTGGCCAGCGCCTTGCCGGCGGCGGCAGCGGCCATGTCAGCCACCGTCTCCGTGTCGGCGATCCGCCGGCTGACGATGCCGACGCGGTCGCGGATCCACTCGTCGTTGGTGTCGACGAGCTGGGCGATGTCGTCGTTGGTCACCACGCGGGACGGCTGGTAGTGCCCCATCGAGACGATGCGACTGCCAGTCATGAACGACCTCCGATACGGGCAATCAGGTCCCGTGCGGCCGGCAGGTCGTCCGGGGTGTTCAGGGTGACGATCTCTGGCGCGCCCTCGCCCTTGAGGTCCCGCTTGACCAGCCCGGCGAGAGTGCCGGCCGGTGGTAGTTCGATCACGCCGGTGACCCCGAGGTCGGCCAGCGTACGCATGCACAGATCCCAGCGCACCGGCGCGGTGACCTGGCGGACCAGGCGCTGCACCAGCTCCGGGCCGTTGTCGACCGCGGTGCCGTCGAGGTTCGACAGCAGGATCCGGGCCGGGTCGGCGGGGGTGATCCCGGCGGCGACCTCGGCGAGCGCGGTCTCGGCCGGGGCCATGTACGGGGTGTGGAACGCGCCGGCCACCTGGAGTCGGATGATCCGGGTCCGGGCGGGCGGCGCGGCGGCGAGCTTGTCGAGCCCGTCCAGCGCGCCTGCGGCGACGATCTGCCCGGCGCCGTTGCGGTTGGCCGGGTACAGCCCGTGCGCCTCGATCGCGGCGAGCACCTCGTCGGGGTCGCCGCCCAGCATCGCGGCCATTCCGGTCGGCTCCAGCGCGCAGGCGGCAGCCATCTCCCGGCCGCGTACGCCGGCGAGGGTGATCGCGGCTTCGGCCGTCAGCACACCGGCCAGGGCGGCGGCGCCCAGCTCGCCGACGCTGTGCCCGGCGGTGAGCGCGACCCCGTCCAGTGGCAGGTGCTCGCCCGCGAGCAGCGCCGCGGCGACCAGCAGCGGCTGGGTGCGGGCGGTGTCCTTGATCTCGTCGGCGTCGGCGGCGGTGCCCAGGTGCACCAGGTCGACCCCGGCCAGCGCCGACCACTCGCGCAGTCGCGCCTCAGTGCCGGTCAGGTCGAGCCAGGGGGTCAGGAAGCCGGGTTTCTGAGAACCCTGGCCGGGACTAAGTACGGCGAGCACGCCTATGACTCTCCCGGATACAGGCGGGTAACGCTGTGCCGCCTTCGACCAAACCGCACTAGTGCCTTTAGAGGTTTCCTACAAAGATCGGCGAGTATCATCCCCGTTTTGGGCGGTTTTCCGGGTTGCCGGGGTCATTGTCTGACTCGGAACAGGTGGGGTGAACGGGGCGACCGGATCCAACCGACCCACGGTCAGCGCGACCTGAAGGGCGAACGCGTCCCGGGGAGACAGCGGCGAGAAGCCGGTCACCTCGGCGATCCGCCGCAGCCGGTAACGCACCGTGTTCGGGTGTACGAACAGCGCACGGGCGGCGCTCTCCAGTGTGCCACCGGCAGCCAGGAAGGCGTCCAGGGTCGCCAGCAGCTCGCCACCGGCGCGGACCAGGGTCGCGTACACGTCGTGCCGCAGCCGTCGACGAGCCTCCGCGTCGCCGGCGAGGGCCCGCTCGGGCAACAGGTCGGCGGCCGGCACCGGACGGGGGGCACCGGGCCAGGCCGGCGCCGCCCGGAAACCGGACAACGCGGCCCGCGCCGACTCGGTCGCCTCGTCCAGACTGGGTACGGCCGGACCGACCACCACCGGCCCGTCGCCGAACGCGCTCAGCAGCTTGGCGGTGGCGGTCAACGGGTCCGCCGCCCCACCCAGCACGATCACCAACCGGTCACCGTGCACCCCGCCGATCACCTCCACACCGATCCGGCGGGCCTGCCGGTAGACCACGTGCAGCACCGCGGAGACCTCTCCACCGGGGGAGCGACCGACCGCCACCGCCACCGGCGGCGCGTCCGCCCAACCGAGCGCCGCGGCCCGACTGGCCAGCACGTCCGGAGAGTCACCGCGCAACAGCGCGTCGACCAGCAGGGCCTGCAACCGGGCGTCCCAGGCGCCGCGGGACTCGGCCGCCCGCGCGTACACCCGGGCGGCGGCGAAGGCGATCTCCCGGGAGAAGCGCAGGACCGCTTCGCGCAGTTGCTGCTCCTCGCCCTCGGCGGCGAGCTGCGACACCTGCTCCTCGACCACGTCGATGGTCACCTTGATCAACGCCACGGTCTGTTGCAGGGTGATCGAGCGGGCCAGCGCCTGCGGGGCGGCGGCGAAGACCTCGTCCGAGACCTCCTGGGTGCTGTCCGCCGTGCCGCCGCCCTCGCTGAGCCACTGCACCAGCGACCGGGCGCCCGCCTGGGCCACCAGCATCACCCAGGAACGCTGATCGGCCGGCAACGCCCGGAACCACGGCAGCGTCTCGTCCATCCGGGCCACGCTGGAGGTGGCCAACGCTCCCGCCGAACGCTCGATCCGGCGCAGCGTGGCCGCCAGCTCCCCACCGCCCGGCGTACTCACCGCCCTAGCCTGACACGTCGTGAGCAGGCCATCCACGTCGGCACCTGTCAACCGGGTCGGACCGCCCGCCAGCGTCGAGGCGAATTCGCCGGCCGGCTCACGGTTGCGGGGGAGTGGGCAGTCCCCACTCCTGGGCCAGGATCGCGGCCTGCACCCGGCTGCGCAGACCCAGCTTCGCCAGGATCCGGCTCACATGTGTCTTGGTGGTGCTCTCCGCCAGCACCAGCCGGTCGGCGATCTGCTGGTTGGACAGGCCCAGGCCGAGACAGGCCAGCACGTCCCGCTCGCGCGGGGTGAGGGTGCCCAACGCGGCCCGGGTGTCCGCCGACGCGCCCGGCGCGGTGGCCGCGAAGGCGGCGATCAACCGGCGGGTCACCGCGGGGGCGATGAACCCGTCGCCGCGCGCCACCGTACGGACCGCGGTCACCAGGCCCTCGGCGTCGGTGTCCTTGAGCAGGAACCCGGCCGCGCCGGCGCGCAACGCGCCGAAGACGTACTCGTCGAGGTCGAAGGTGGTGAGCACCAGCACGTCGGCGAGCACGTCGGTGACGATCGCCCGGGTCGCGGAGATCCCGTCCCGGCGGGGCATCCGGACGTCCAGCACCGCCACGTCCGGGCGCAACTCCCGACACAGCCGCACCGCCTCGTCGCCGTCGGCCGCCTCGCCGACCACGTCGACACCCGGCGCACCGCCCAGGATCAGCGCCAGTCCGGCCCGTACCGCCGGCTGGTCGTCCGCGAGCACCACCCGTACCGTCGCCGTGCCCGCGTCGCCCGGTGGCCGCGCCGGCCCGGTCACCCGCCCTCCCCGATGGGCAGCGCGGCCCGGACCTGCCAGCGGCCGTCGCGCGGCCCGGCGGTGAACCGGCCGGCCAGCAGGGTGGCCCGTTCCCGCATCCCGATCAGCCCCGCCCCGGCGCCCGGCAACCCGGCCCCGCCCCGGCGCACCGGGTTCTCCACGGTCACCACCACCTCCGCCGGCCGATACGCGATCGTCAGCTCCGCCTCACCCATGCCGTGCTTGAGCGCGTTGGTCAACGACTCCTGCACGATCCGGTAGGCGGCGAGGTCCACTCCCACCGGCAGCGGCCCGGGCGTCCCGTCGGTGCGGACCCGCACCGCGAGGCCGGCGGCCTGGATCCGCTCGACCAACCCGTCCGCCTCGGCGAGCCGCGCGGTGACCGCCTCCGGCACGACCGTGCCGCCGCCGGCCAGGGCCCGCCCACCGCTGGTGCCCGGCTCGCGCAGCAACTCGATCATCTGACGCATCTCGGCCAGGCCCTGCACGCTGCTCTCCCGGATCACCCGCAACGCCGAGGAGACCTGGTCGCGATCCAGCCCGGGCACGGACAGCACGGCGGTGGCGTGGATGGCGACTGCGCTCAGGTGGTTGGCGACCACGTCGTGCAGTTCCCGGGCCATCCGCGCCCGTTCGGCGCTGACCGCCTGCCAGCGGTCCAACTCGACCAACCGGGCGGTCTGCTCGGCCCGCGCCCGTTCGGCCGCGGCCTGGTCGCGGTACTGCCGCACGCTGACGCCGGTCAGGACCGGCAGCAACCCGGCGAGCACCACCGGCACCCCGATGGCGACTCCGCGCCACTCGCCGACGACGAGTACGCCGACGACGGCGCCGATCAGGCTCAGGCCGATGGTTACCCGCAGCAACCACCGCCACAGCCGTGGCGGGCCGTACACGCAGGCGTCGTAGAGCACCTGGGTGTAGATCAGGATCGTCCCCAGCGAACCGCCGAGCGCGGCGTCCACGGCGAGCGCCGCGGTGCCGGTGGCAAGGCTTCCGCGTGGGGCGACCCTGCGTAGGCCCACCGCCACGCACATCGCCAGCAGTGGGGGCAGGAACAGCGCCGACGGCACGACCGGGTCCGGACGGAACTGCGGTTGCCAACCCAGGGCGTGCAGCACCAGGCCGCCGACGAGTGACGCGCCGGCGAGCGCGAGGTCGCGGCCAAGGGCGCCGGAGCCGAGCCACGGTGGCGGTCGCATGCCCACGATCCCACCACAGCCGCCGACGCTCGGACACCGACCGGAGGAGGAGGCCGACGGCACCGACATGCGCCGAAAGGGGTACGCGCCGCAAGACCGCGAAGCCGTACGGGACGGCCCGGCTGGCCGAGGGGGCGGACTTGGTCGGGCGGCGGGTGCTGTTGGTCGAGGACGTCGTCACCTCCGGCGGCCAGGTCGCCGGTGCCGCCCCGTTGGATGAACGGCGCGAAAAGAAGCAGTGAACTGCGCTACCGGATTCCCCGCTCACCGTCGTCGTCGTGGACTGGCCGGTGTCGACCCCAGGTACGCTGCGCGCGGCCCGTCGGTCCCGGCCAGTACGGTGACAGGGCACGTCGGGGGAGGCACCCGCGGGTGAGGCGAGCGTGAGGAGACCGGGGATGGGGCACGGGGAGGCCGAGCACGGCTGCGCCCAGGGCGAGCCCAACCGGCCGGGGCACGACCCGCAGGCGGCCGGCAAGCACCGCCGGCCGGTCGGCGGCACGCCATCGCACCCGGCGGATCCGCTCGCCGGTCGGGCCGACGACGAGACCGCGCTCCCGCGTCAGCGCTGCGCGGAGCCCAGCGACCTCGCCGAACCCGACACCGACGTCCCCGCTGGTTGCCTTAGCGAACTTCCCGGCTGGGCCGGGGCACATCGGCACGGCCCGGTCCGGCCGCGTCCGCGGGCCACCCGCCGGGAGCGCCCACCGCGCCGCTGGTGCTGACCACCGCCGAGCGGTCAGCGGGTGCGGCGGCGGATCAGCAGGGCGATCCCGGCGAGGCCGACCGTGATGGTCAGCATCACCCCGACATTGAGCAGCAGCAGGCGCTGCAGATCGCCGAGAGCCTCGTCGAGATCCTTCGCGGGGTCGAGCGTGTCCTCCGGGAGCACCCGCTCGCCGCCACCCACGCCGCCGCTGACCGTGTCGAACTGCCGCTCCAGCGGCACACCGGCGGTGCGCAGGGTCTCGGACATGCTGAGCCGACCCAGGAACCAACCGGCACTCGTCTTGCGGGCGTCCGGCTGCTTCGCCGGCCGGAAGATCCGCGGGCCACCGACCGCCTTGGGGTAGAGGTCGTACGTCTGCTTCGGTGTCTCCCCGGCGAGCACCACGATGGTGTACTTCGGACCGAGGTCGGCCGGCTTGGGGCCGCGCGGCATGCCGGTACGACCGAGGAAGTTGACCTGGTCGATGACCGCGCTCGCGTGCGCGGGCTGCGTGTCCGCGCGTAACCGCAGCGGCTCGGACAACCCCACGCCCGTGATGTCCACCCCGGCCGGTGCCGGGTTCGGCGCCGCCGATACCGGGCCGGCGGTGCCGAGCGACAGCAGCGCCGTCGCCAGCGTGCCCGCCAGCACGGCGGCCAACCGCCTCATCTGTCGGACCATCCCGCCTCCTCGCCCCGTTCGATGGATGGCTTCGCTGTGACGCCTGAACCGGTCTGCCGGTGCGGCGCCGACCGGATGGTCGAGGCCCACTCCTACAGACTCCGCAGAACGTCGATGAGTTGCAGCTTGTGGAACAGTAATTGGAACTATCTGCGATCTCTGCTCAACTAATGAGGAGCGGTCTGATCAGCGGGCGGATCGTACCCTTACGGAGGGGTTCATGGGGGGCAGGGTTACACGTACTGCGCGAGTTGTGCCAGTGGTGCTCGGCGTGGCGTTCGGTGTGTCGTTTCTCGTGCCGGCGACACCGGCCGCCGCGCACAACTCGCTGACCGGCAGCGATCCGCGCGACGGTGCCCGAGTGGCGACGGTGCCCGCCCGGATCGAGCTGCGGTTCCTGGCCAAGCCAGCACCCGCAACGACGAAGATCACAATAACCGGACCGGACAATGTGGTCGCTGGCGGCCCACCGGCTTTCGACGGCAAGCGTGTGCGGGTGCCGTTCAAGCCGGCTGCCGCCGGGCTCTACATTGTCGGCTACCAGCTCGCGTCCAGCGACGGGCACCCGGTGAAGGGCGAGGTGCGGTTCACCCTCACGGCCGGCACCGCCGCGGACCCCTCCGCGAGCCCGTCCGCCCTGTCATCGGCCGGCGGTGGCACCGCCCCGACGCCGGGCGGCAGCCCGACGGCGGTCGTGCCGCTGGCACGTGAGAGCGCCGAGTCGGGTCACCGCTGGTGGCTCTGGGCACTCAGCGCCCTGGTGCTGCTCGCGGCCCTGGTGAGCGGGTACCTGTTCCGCCGCCGGGTCACCCGCGGCTGAGCCCTCACTTACACACCTGCCCGACTCCAGGGCACCCCGGTTGACCCCGACTCCAGGGCACCCCGGTTGACGCCTTTGCTCTGCTTCGTCATAGGCAACACTCAGGGCAGGTTTCTGTTGCGTATAAGGAAGCAGAGCAAAGGCGGTGAGGAGGGCCCGGCCGGCGGCGTCAGCTGACGCCGCCGGCCGGTGCGGGGCCCTCAGACCAGGCGGAGTCGGGCGGCGCGCATCCGGGTCAGGGTGCGCTCGCGACCGAGCACCTCCAGCGACTCGAACAGTGGCAGTCCCACGGTGCGGCCGGTGACCGCGACCCGGACCGGCGCCTGCGTCTTGCCGAGCTTGAGGCCACGCTCGGCGCCGACCGCCTCGAGCGTCGACTTCAGCGAATCGGCATCCCAGGCCTCCAGGGCCTCGAACGCCGCGATGGCGTCGTCCAGCAGCTCGGCCGAGCCGTCCTTCATCGTCTTGGTCCAGGCGGCCTCGTCGATCAGCGGCGAGGCCAGGAAGAGGAAGTCGACGTTCGGCACGATCTCGCTGAGCACCGCGAGCCGGGTCTGGGCCAGCGGCGCGACCGCGGCGAACGCCTCGGCGTCGAACTCCTCGGGCTGCCACGGCGGCGGCGCGATGGTCCCGGTGCCGGTCAGCCACGGCTGGCAGGCGTCGATGAACTCGGCCACCGGCAGCGCCCGAATGTACTCGCCGTTGAACGCGCGCAGCTTCTTCTCGTCGAAGAACGCGGAGGAGGGGTTGACCTCGTCGAGCCGGAACTCGTCCTCGATGACCGACCAGGGGACGATCTCCCGATCCCCGGAGGGTGCCCAGCCGAGCAGCATCAGATAGTTGCGCATCGCGCCGGCGAGGTAGCCCTCGTCCCGGTACGCCTCCAGCGCGACCTTGTCGCGGCGCTTGGAGAGCTTCTGCCGCTTCTCGTTGACGACCACCGGCACGTGCGCCCAGACCGGCGGCTTGACCCCGAGCGCGTCCCAGAGCAGCTGCTGCTTCGGCGTGTTGGGCAGGTGCTCCTCGGCCCGGATCACGTGGGTGATCCCCATGGTCATGTCGTCGACGACGTTGGCCAGCAGGAAGACCGGCGAGCCGTCGCCCCGGGCGATGACGAAGTCCTCGATGAGCCGGTTCTCGAAGGTGGGCTCGCCGCGGATCAGGTCGACCACCACGGTCGTGCCCTCGTCCGGCGTACGGAAGCGCAGCGCGTGCCCCACCCCGGGGCCCAGGTTGCGGTCGCGGTGGTAGCCGTCGTAGCCCTGGTACTGCGAGCCGGTGCGGGCCTGCACGTCCTCACGGGTGCAATCGCAGTAGTAGGCGCGGCCGGACTCGTAGAGTCGGGCCGCGGCGGCCCGGTGCTCGCCGGCGTTCTCCGACTGGAAGTGCGGGCCCTCGTAGGTGCCCCGGGAGATGCCGATCCAGTCCAGCGCGGAGAGGATGCCCTCGGTCCACTCGGGCTTGTTGCGCGCCGCGTCGGTGTCCTCGATGCGCAGCACGAACACGCCGCCCTGCTGCTTGGCGTAGATCCAGTTCTGCAGCGCCGAGCGGGCGCCGCCGACGTGGAACATACCGGTCGGGGAGGGGGCGAAGCGCACACGTACTGTCACGTCCCCCAGCCTACGGCGACGGTCGAGCGCATTCCGCCAGGGGCCTCGACTCAGGGAACCGAGCGGATCTTGACGACCAGCGCGCTGCCGATCAGGGTGACCACGGCGGTGACCGCGTAGAGCGTGGGATAACCGCCCAGGTACACCACGAGCGGGGCGGAGAGCGCCGGGCCGAGCACCTGCGGCGCCGAGTTGGCGATGTTGATGACCCCGAGGTCCTTGGCCCGGTCGGTGGCCCGGGGCAGCACCTGGGTGATCAACGCGGCGTCCACCGAGAGGTAGACGCCGTAGCCGGCGCCGAGCAGCAGCGCGGCGACGATCGCCATCGGCCAGACCGGCGCGACTGCGAGGAGCAGCGCCGCCACTGCCATGATCAACCCGGACGCGATCACGTAGATCTTGCGGCGCCCCGAACGGTCCGACATCCGGCCGGCGACCACCGCGGTCAGCATCATGCCGAGCGTGTAGAGCAGGATCAGCACCAGCAGGCCACCCTCGGGATCGGGGTGGCGCACCCCGTCGGTGAGGAAGTACAGCAGGTAGAGGGTGCCCAGCGCGTTGCCGAGCTGCACCAGGAACCGGGTGATCCAGGCCCAGGCGAAATCCGGGTGCCGGCGCGGGCTGATCCACATCGAGGCCAGCAGTGCCCGCGTCCGCAACACCGGCCGATGCGTACGCGGCAGCGGTTCGTCGGGGGTGAGCAGCGCGAACGGCAGCGACAGCAGCAGGATGGCCACCGCGATGGCCAGGTAGCCGGCGGCATTGCCGGTGACCACGGCGGTGACCAGCACCGCGCCGAGCACCAGCCCGAGCGCCTGCGGGATGCCCACCCAACCCGAGACGCCGCCGCGCTGCGCCACCGGCACCCGGTCCGGGATGGCCGCGCTGAGGCTGGCCAGCATCGCGTTGAAGCAGACCTGTGCGGCGACCCAGCCGAGGGCGACGCCGAGGATGGTCCGCTGCTGGGCCAGCAGCACCAGGGCCGCCGCGCCGAGCACAGCACCGCCCGCGGTCCAGACGTGTCGCCGACCGAACTCCCGGCCGGCGACCCGCAGGCAGGTCCGGTCGGAGAACGCGCCCGCGAGGGGGTTGGCGAGCACCGCGGCCAGCGCACCGAGGCCGGTGACCACCGCCAGCATGTTCTCCTTGTCGCCGGGCGCGATCAGCTCGATCTGCTGCGGCAGCAGCACCTGGATGGGCGTGAAGAACGCCATCCAGACCCCGAGGTTGGCGGCGAAGATCAGACCGATCCAGCCGCGCCGCACCGGCACGGTCGGCTCGGCGAGCGCGGCCGGCAGCGACGCCGGCGTCGGGTCGAGGGTGGTCACCGCGCCGACCCGTCCCCGGAGGCCGCGATCACGTCCCGCAGCCAGGTGTACGAGGACTTCGGCGTACGGGTCTGGGTGGCGTAGTCGACGTGGACCAGGCCGAAGCGTTTGGTGCAGCCCTCGGCCCACTCCCAGTTGTCCAGCAGCGACCAGACGAAGTACCCGCGCACGTCGACCCCGTCGTCGATGGCGGCCCGGACCGCCCGCAGGTGCCCGTCGAGGTACGCGATCCGCTCCGGATCCGCCACCTGCCCGTCCGCGTCCGGTACGTCGTCGTACGCGCAGCCGCTCTCGGTGATCTCGATGGGCGGCAGCGCGTCGCCGTACGTGTCGCGCAGCCAGCCGAGCAGTTCGTGCAGCCCGTCGGGGGCCACCGGCCAGTCGAAGGCGGTACGCGGGTAGCCGTCCAGCGGCACGAGGTCGAACGGTAGAGCTGAACCCTCCTCGGCGGCCCGTACCCCGGTGGGGTTGTAGTAGTTGACCCCGAGCACGTCGATCGGCGCGGCGATCGTGTCGAGGTCGCCGGGGTGGACGACGCTCGGGTCGAGGCCGGGCAGGTCCGGGTAGCCGCGGCCGAGCAGCGGGTCGGTGCAGAGTCGGTTGTGCAGCGCCTCGTACGTCGCTGCGGCGGCCCGGTCGGCGTCGCGGTCGCTGAGCACCCGCACGGGCGAGTAGTTGTTGGCGATCGCCACCGGGCTGGCGGTGCGGGCCCGCAGTGCGGCGACCGCGAGACCGTGCCCGAGCAGTTGGTGGTGGGCGACGGGAAAGGCGTCGAAGAGCAGCGTCCGGCCGGGGGCGTGCTCGCCCGTGCCGTAGCCGAGGCTCATGTGTATGAACGGCTCGTTCAGGGTGATCCAGAGCCGGACCCGGTCGCCGAGTCGGGCGGCGGTCAGATCGGCGTACTCGGCGAAGCGGGCGGCGGTGTCGCGGTGCAGCCAGCCGCCGGCGTCCTCGCGGGGTTGCGGCAGGTCCCAGTGGTAGAGGGTCGCCACCGGGTCGACGCCGGCGGCCAGCAACTCGTCCACCAGTCGGTCGTAGAAGTCCAGCCCGGCGGCGTTGGCCGGGCCGGCGCCGGTGGGCTGCACCCGGGGCCAGGCGATGGAGAAGCGGTAGGCCGAGACGCCCAACCCGGCGAGCAGTGCGACGTCTTCGCCGTGCCGGTGGTAGTGGTCGCAGGCCACCTCGCCGCTGCTGCCGTCGCTGATCCGGCCGGGGGAGCGCGCGAAGGTGTCCCAGATGGACGGACCACGGCCGTCGGCCGTGACGGCGCCCTCGATCTGATGGGCCGATGTGGAGACGCCCCAGCGGAAGCCGGTGGGGTACCGGGGCATCGGTGCGATCGACATGCGCCCTCCGGTCAACGTGAAACGTGCTCGGGACTTTAGGGCGCTCTCGATGAATGCGCCATAGGCCGCAATGGCGCAATCCGCAATGGTTGATCGGCGTGTCTTTTTCCGAACCCGTCCCGGTAAGTCCGATTTAACGCATAGAGTGCCGATATCGTGGGATGTCCTCACCGGAGGAAGACGGAAATGATCCTCGTTGAACGCAGTGCGCACGTGGCGGCGCCAATTGAAGTGGTCTGGGATGTCGTGCAGCGGGCCGAGCAGTTACCGGCCTGGCTGGCGGGGGTCCGCGCGGCCGAAGTGCTCTCGGGAGAGGGCTTCGGGCGGCGGCAACTGGTCCAGGCGGGGCGCGGCTCGGCGCATGAGGCCGAGGTGATCGCCTACCAGGAGCCGACGCTGATCGGCTGGCGGGAACGGGCCAAGGGCGCCGGTGCTCGTGCGGAGGCGCGCACCGAGATCTACGTCCAGCTCACCTCCGACGAGGAGGAGGGCGGCACGATCGTGCGGCTCATCGTGGTCCGCTGGCCGGCCGGCCCGGTCAAGGCGGCCCTGCTGCGCCTCGGATTGCGTCGGGTCGGCGCCGACCTGGAGGACTCGCTGGCCCGGCTCACCGACCTGGCCGCCGTCGGCTGACGAGCGCACATCCTCCCGGCGTCACCCGCCCCGGCGGTGGTCCGGATCCCCGCCAGGGACTCCGGACCACCGCCCCTCCTGCCCTTCCCGCCCTTTGTCGGGCCGGGGACTGCAGCCAGAAGGGCCCGGCGCGTTGGCGCCGGGCCCTTCTGGGTTGTGCTCTTGTCAGCTGTCGCCGCCGGTCTCACCGACCGGGGCGGCGTTGACGTCGTCGATCGCGTACTTCTTGGCCGCCTCGGCCGGCACGGTGGCCGCCACCGCGCCGCTGCGGGCGAGCTGCCGCAGCGTGGCCACCACGATCGACTCGGCGTCGACGTGGAAGTGCCGGCGCAGCGCGTGCCGGGTGTCCGACATGCCGAAGCCGTCCGTGCCGAGCGACGTGTAGTCGCCAGGCACCCAGCGGGCGATCAGATCCGGCACCGCCCGCATCCAGTCGCTGACCGCGACCTTCGGGCCGTCCGCATCAGCCAGCTTCTGCTGGATGTACGGAACCTTCGCCTCGGCGCCAGGGTTGAGGAGGTTGAACTCCTCGGCCTCCACGGCGTCACGGCGCAGCTCGGTCCAGGAGGTCACCGACCAGACGTCGGCGGCCACCCCCCAGTCCTGGGCGAGCAACTGCTGGGCCTTGAGCGCCCACTGCATCCCGGTGCCCGAGGCGAGCACGTTGGCCTTCGGGCCGTCGACCTGCGGCGCCGGGGAGTAGCGGTAGATGCCCTTGAGCAGGCCCTCCACGTCCACACCGGCCGGCTCGGCCGGCTGCAGGATCGGCTCGTTGTAGACCGTCAGGTAGTAGAAGACGTTCTCCTGCGCGTCCCCGTACATCCGGTGCAGGCCGTGCTCCATGATGTGCGCGATCTCGAACGAGAACGCCGGGTCGTACGCGACCACCGCCGGGTTGGTGGCGGCGATCAGCATCGAGTGGCCGTCCTCGTGCTGCAGGCCCTCGCCGTTGAGCGTCGTACGCCCCGCGGTGGCGCCGAGCAGGAAGCCTCGGGCCATCTGGTCGGCGGCTGCCCACAGCCCGTCGGCGGTCCGCTGGAACCCGAACATCGAGTAGAAGATGTACATCGGGATCATCGGCTCGTCGTGGGTGGCGTACGCCGAGCCGGCCGCGGTGAACGAGGCGACCGAGCCGGCCTCGTTGATCCCCTCGTGCAGGATCTGCCCGGTGGTCGACTCCTTGTACGACAGGAACAGCTCCCGGTCGACCGAGGTGTAGCGCTGGCCGTGCGGCGAGTAGATCTTCGCGGTTGGGAAGATCGAGTCGAGGCCGAAGGTACGCGCCTCGTCCGGGATGATCGGCACCCAGCGCTTGCCGAACTCCTTGTCCTTCATGATGTCCTTGAGCAGGCGGACGAAGGCCATCGTGGTGGCCACCTTCTGCTTGCCCGAGCCGCGCTTGACGTCGGCGAACCGCTCCGGGCCGGGGATGGCCAGCCGCTTGGTGCTGGTCCGCCGGGACGGCAGGTACCCGCCGAGCTGCTCGCGCCGCTCCTTGAGGTATGCGATCTCCTCGGACTTCTCGCCCGGGTGGTAATACGGCGGCAGGTAGGGGTTGTCCTCCAGCGCCGAGTCCGGGATGTCCAGGTAGAGCCGGTCGCGGAAGGTCTTCAAGTCCTCCAGCGTCAACTTCTTCATCTGGTGGGTCGCGTTGCGGCCCTCGAAGTGCGAGCCGAGCGTCCAGCCCTTGATCGTCTTCGCCAGGATGACGGTGGGCTGACCCGTGTGCTCGGTGGCCGCCTTGTAGGCCGCGTAGAGCTTGCGGTAGTCGTGCCCACCCCGCTTGAGGTTCCAGATCTCGTCGTCGCTCAGCGGGTCGACCATCTTGCGGGTCCGCGCGTCGCGGCCGAAGAAGTGCTCCCGTACGTACGCGCCCGACTCCGCCTTGTAGGTCTGGTAGTCGCCGTCGGTCGTGGTGTTCATGAGGTTGACCAGCGCGCCGTCGGTGTCCGCGGCGAGCAGCGGGTCCCACTCGCGGCCCCAGACCACCTTGATGACGTTCCAGCCGGCACCCCGGAAGAACGACTCCAGCTCCTGCATGACCTTGCCGTTGCCCCGGACCGGGCCGTCCAGCCGCTGCAGGTTGCAGTTGATCACGAAGGTGAGGTTGTCCAACTCCTCGCGGGCGGCCACGCCGATGGCACCGAGCGTCTCCGGCTCGTCCATCTCACCGTCGCCCAGGAACGCCCAGACGTGCTGCTGCGAGGTGTCCTTGATGCCGCGGTGCTGCAGGTACCGGTTGAACCGGGCCTGGTAGATCGCGTTCAGACCGCCGAGACCCATCGAGACGGTGGGGAACTCCCAGAAGTCCGGCATCAACCGCGGGTGCGGGTACGAAGGCAGCCCACCGCCCGGGTGGGACAGCTCCTGACGGAACCCGTCGAGCTGGTGCTCGCTGAGCCGACCCTCCAGGAACGCCCGCGCGTACATGCCGGGCGAGGCGTGACCCTGGTAGAAGATGTGGTCGCCGCCGCCCGGGTGGTTCTTGCCCCGGAAGAAGTGGTTGAAGCCCACCTCGTAGAGCGACGCCGAGCTGGCGAAGGTGGAGATGTGCCCGCCGACGCCGATCTCCGGGCGCTGTGCCCGGTGCACCAGCATGGCGGCGTTCCACCGGACGTACGCCCGGATCCGCCGCTCGACGTGCTCGTCACCCGGGAACCACGGTTCGCGCTCCGACGGGATGGTGTTGATGTAGTCGGTGGTGGTCAGGGGCGGAACCCCGACCTGGCGCTCACGGGCCCGCTCCAGCAGGCGCAGCATGACGTACCGGGCGCGTTTGGCACCGCGATCGTCGATGACACCGTCAAGCGACTCGACCCATTCGCTGGTTTCTTCAGGGTCGATGTCCGGAAGCTGGCTCGGTAGGCCGTCGCTGATCACCGGGCGCTTGCGTTCCGTAGCCACAGGCGTTCCCTCGGTTGTGTGTGGGATAGGTCTCTAGCGCCATCCTGCCCCCTGGTGCCACCCGCCGTCACGCCTAGACCCCTCCGACGCGATGCTGAACACATGTACTCGTCGGTAACTTGGCGCGACGGGGCCCATCGGCCCTTGCTCGGGCGTCCTGCCGTACGGGCACGGACGGGCGACGACGAACGGCTGCCGGCGGTGCGGTTGTGGCGATCGGCCTGCTCGCGGCGATCCCCGGGATGAGCGTGCTGTTGTCCGGCGGTGGCTGGTCCGGTGGCGGTGGCGGCGGTTCCTGACCCGTGCCTGCGGCAGAATGCGACGTATGCGCAGCGACCTGATCACCGTCCAAACCGGCTCCCGACCGACCGTCCGGGACATCACCGGGGAGGCTCAGCAGTTCGTCTCCGGCGAGAACGACGGCCTGCTGCACGTCTTCGTGCCGCACGCCACCGCCGGCCTGGCGATCATCGAGACCGGGTCGGGCTCCGACGACGATCTGCTCAGCGCGCTGTCCGACCTGCTCCCCACCACCGACCGCTGGCGGCACCGACACGGCTCGCCCGGCCACGGCCGCGACCACGTGCTGCCGGCGTTCGTCCCCCCGTACGCCACGGTGCCGGTGCTCGGCGGGCGGCTCGCGCTCGGCACCTGGCAGTCGATCTGCCTGGTCGACACCAACGGCGACAACCCGACCCGCCAGGTCCGCTTCTCCTTCCTCCCCGGCTGACCCGCGTCCCGCGCCCCCGCGTTCCGCGTCAAGATCGTGCTCGATCCTGGATCTAGTGGTGTCGGGCGCGCGGAATGCCACTACAACCAGGATTTTGCGCGACCCGGAGGGCCAACCTCCGTCTCGTACGTATCGTGAGGCTGGGCGGATGGAGGCCGGTGCTGTCCGTCCGGCCGGTGTGCCCGAACCCGATCGCCGAACAGGGACGAACTGCGCGCTGCGTACGATGTGGCCGTGACGCAGGAGGCGGGTGCCCCAGCGGGTGGACCGGAGGATCGGGCCGATCTCGCCGCCGAAGTGGTGCGCCGGATGGCGCACCTGACCACCGCCCTGCGGCACCGGCAGGGCTCCGCGTTCGCTGAGTTGGGGCTCACCCCGGCCGCCGCCCGGGCGCTGCACGAGTTGGACCCGGACCACCCGCTGCCCGCCCGCGATCTCGCCGAGCGGTTGGGCTGCGACCGATCGAACGTGACGGTGCTTGTCGACAAGCTGGAGCAGGCCGGGCTGGTCGAGCGTCGCACCGACCCGGCGGACCGTCGGCAGAAGACGCTCGTGGTGACCAGGGAGGGCCGCGACGTCCGAAACCAGGTGACCGGCGTGATGTCCGACTCCCGACTCCTGTCCGGGCTGACCGATCGGGAGCTGAGCACCCTTCGCGACCTGGTCTGGAAGGTGTCCGACGGTGGCTGTCCGGAGCCCTGTGGGCCGGAGTGAGTCGACCCGCGCCAACCGTGTCCCTCTGGGCGACCAGGGCTCCCGTCGGTAATGCTGTCCCACGTGACCACGCCGCAAGATCTCGACGACCGGTTCCGGGAGACGCTGGCGGCGTTGCCCGCCGTCCAGCGGCGGCGTGACCCAGCCGACCCGGTCACCGAAGACGCCCCACTGACCGGCGCGCAGGTGCTGGACCTGTTCGACGCGCAGGTGACCAGCCGGCAGCTCGACCTCGCCGGCCGCTGGCTGCGCAGCTTCGGGGAGGGTTTCTACACCATCGGCTCGGCCGGGCACGAGGGCAACGCCGCTGTCGCCGCCGCGCTGCGCCCGACCGATCCGGCGCTGCTGCACTACCGTTCCGGCGCCTTCTACTGCCGCCGCGCCGCACAGGCAGCCGCCGGTCCGGACCCCTCCGCCGATCCGGAGCCAACCGCCGATCCGGAGCCAACCGCCGATCCGGAGCCATCCGGGATTCGGAGGCGGTCCGGGGATCCGGAATGGTCCGCACATTCAGAGCCGTCCGAGCGGTCCGGGTCCGAGCGGTCCGGGTCCGAGCGGTCTGGGACCGAGCGGTCCGGGTCCGAGCGGTCCGGGACCGAGCCGTCCCGGTCCGGGCCGTCCGGTGACCCGGAGCCGTCCGCCGGCGGGTTCGCGGCGTACGCGGAGGCGGCCCGGGACGTGCTGCGCGGGATGGTCGCGTCCAGCCAGGAGCCGATCGCCGGCGGTCGGCACAAGGTGTTCGGCCGGGCCGACCTGGCCATCGTGCCGACCACCTCCACCATCGCCTCGCACCTGCCCCGCGCGGTCGGGATGGGACTGGCCGTCGAGCGGCTGCGCCGGCTGGACAGCGCCGGGCGACGTACCGGGGCCGGGGTGCGCGTCGGCAGCGGGGCGGGTGCCGCACACGCCCCGTGGCCGCCGGACGCGATCGTGGTGTGCTCCTTCGGCGACGCCTCGGTCAACCACGCCAGCGCCACCGCCGCCTTCAACACCGCCGGCTGGTACGACCACGCCGGGCTGCGCATCCCGGTGCTCTTCGTCTGCGAGGACAACGGGCTGGGCATCAGCGTCCGCTCACCGGAGGGTTGGGTCGAGGCGACCCTGCGGGCCAAGCCGGGCATCCGTTACTTCAGCGCGGACGGTGCCGACCCGGTGCGGACGTACGCGGTGACGGCCGAGGCTGCGGCCTGGGTACGCCGTACCCGGCGGCCGGCCGTGCTGCACCTGCGCACCGTACGGCTGATGGGACACGCCGGGGCGGACGCGGAAACGGCGTACCGCAGCCCGGCCGAACTGGCCGACGACCTGGACCGGGACCCGGTGGCCGCCACCGCGCGGCTGCTCGTCGACGCCGGCGTGGCGACCGGAGATGAGTTGCTGGCCCGCTACGACGAGACCGGCTGGCAGGTCCGCCGGCTGGCCGAGGAGGTGCTGGGCGAGCCGAAGCTGGTCGCCGCCGCCGACGTGGTGTCGGCGCTGGCGCCCCGCCGCCCGGTGCGGGTGGCACGGGCGGTGGCCGACGCCGCGGCACGGGCCAGCGGGCCCGGTGCGGGTGCCCGGGCGGAGGCGTTCGGCGGTAAACCGCCGGAGCTGACCGGCCCGATGACGCTGGCGCAGAGCATCAACGCCGCGCTCGCCGACGGGATGCTGGACCACCCGCAGATGGCGATCTTCGGGGAGGACGTGGCCGCCAAGGGTGGCGTGTACGGGGTGACGAAGGGGCTGCGCGACCGTTTCGGGGCGGCCCGGGTCTTCGACACGCTGCTCGACGAGACGTCGGTTCTCGGGTTGGGCCTCGGCGCCGGGCTGGCCGGGATGCTGCCCGTGCCGGAGATCCAGTACCTGGCGTACCTGCACAACGCCGAGGATCAGCTGCGCGGCGAGGCGGCCACCATGCAGTTCTTCTCGCAGGGGGCGTTCCGCAACCCGATGGTGGTGCGGGTGGCGGGGCTGGCGTACCAGGAGGGGTTCGGCGGGCACTTCCACAACGACAACTCGGTGGCCGTACTCCGGGATGTGCCTGGTCTGGTGGTCGCGGTGCCGGCGCGGCCGGACGACGCCGCGCCCATGCTGCGGACCTGCCTGGCCAGCGCGGCGGTGGATGGCAGCGTGTGCGTGTTCCTGGAGCCGATCGCGCTCTACCACACCCGCGACCTGTACGCGGAGGGTGACGGGGAGTGGCTGGCCGGCTATCCGGAGCCGGGCGGGTGGGTGTCCGGGCACGTGCCGATCGGGCGGGCTCGGGTCTACCGGGTCGGCTCGGCCGAGGACCTGACCATCATCACCTTCGGTAACGGGGTGCGGATGTCGTTGCGGGCCGCGGCGGTCCTCGCCGAGGAGGGGGTGGGCACCCGGGTGGTGGATCTGCGCTGGCTGGCCCCGCTGCCGGTGGCCGACATCATCCGCGAGTCGTCGGCGACCGGCCGGGTGCTGGTCGTGGACGAGACACGCCGCTCCGGTGGGGTCGGCGAGGGGGTGATCGCCGCGCTGGTCGACGCCGGATATGTCGGTGCCGCACGGCGAGTGGCGGGAGTTGACTCGTTTGTACCATTAGGTCCGGCAGCACGTCAGGTTCTGGTCTCCGCGGAAGCCATTACCGACGGTGCCCGTACGCTGCTGGCACGGTAAATTCCGATCCACCCGGTGCGCCACTTGCGCGCGGACGCACAACTGTGTGGACTTTGCCTGACGGCGTCGACACCGACGCCGCGAGCAGGGACAAGATGAGGAGGCACGCGACAGTGAGCGCGACCGCTGGTCAGGCCGCCGACGGGGTACGCAGCCTGGCGGACCGGTTCGGAATCGAACCGGGGATGGTCGTCATGGAGATGGGGTACGACGACGACGTCGACCAGGATCTCCGGGACGCCCTGACCGACCGCTGTGGAGAGCTGGTCGACGAGGACACCGACGAGGTCGTCGATGCGGTGCTGGTGTGGTACCGCGACGGCGACGGTGACCTTTTCGAGCTTCTCGTCGACGCCCTCGGCCCGCTGGCCGACAATGGGGTCGTGTGGCTACTCACCCCGAAGGCGGGGCGTGACGGGCACGTCGAGCCGAGCGAGGTCGCGGAGTCCGCGCCCACGGCCGGCCTTCAGCAGACCTCGACCGTCAACGCCGGACGGGACTGGAGCGGCGCACGGCTGGTGCTGCGCCGAGGGGCCAAGGCCAAGAAGTAGCCCGCGCCGCATTGCTCGCCCGGCGGTCCGCACTGCCGGGTGGCAGGTTGGTGCTGTTTTTCCTGACTCGACCCGAGGAGATCTCGCATGCCCATCGAGGTTGGTGCAGAAGCGCCCGACTTCGTCCTGAAGGACCAGAACAACCAGGAGGTCCGGCTCTCGGACTTCCGGGGCAAGCGCACCGTGCTACTGGTCTTCTACCCGCTGGCCTTCACCGGCACCTGCCAGGGCGAGCTGTGCGAGGTGCGGGACAACCTCGGCGAGTACGTGAACGACGACGTCCAGGTGCTGACGGTGAGCGTCGACTCGGTCTACAGCCACAAGATCTGGGCCGACCGTGAGGGCTACCAGTTCCCCATGCTGGCCGACTTCTGGCCACACGGTGCCGTCGCCCAGGCGTACGGGGTCTTCAACGACGTCGCCGGCTTCGCCAACCGGGGCACCTTCGTCATCGACAAGACCGGCGTGGTCCGCTTCGCCGAGATGAACGGCCCGGGCGAGGCCCGCGACCAGCAGGGCTGGCGCAAGGCCATCGCCGAAGCCACCAGCTGACCGGAGTACGCCGTGCGTTCGGGCCGGCGGCGAGCAAGGTAAGCTTGCCAGCCACCGGCCCGCCGCACGGGCGATCCGGGCGCGTAGCTCAGTGGGAGAGCACCCGCCTTACAAGCGGGGGGTCGCAGGTTCGAAACCTGCCGCGCCCACCAGCACCGATCGTGACCTCCCATGATCACCCTCCGGCGCGCAGCAGCCTGATCAGGACGGTACGCAGCGCGTCGGCGGCTTCGGCCCGGGGCATCCGGCCGGCGTCGACCTCCTCGCCCACGGCGTGGCCGATCTTGATGGTGACCGCGGCCAGCCAGTCGGCCCGGAGTCCTTTGTCGAACTCGCCGCTCGTCTGACCGCGCTGGATCACTCGCTTGATTCGGTCGGCGATGGGTGCGTGGCGTTCCTCGTCGATCTGCGGGCTTACCGGAAGTGACCCGATCTGCTGCAGGAGGACCGGATAGCGCCCGGCGATCTGGGCGCCGGCGTCGAGGACGCGGATCAGCGCGTCGGTGGCGGATCCGTTGTCTGGCTCGGCGGCGTCCATCGCGGCGGCGGCCTCGTCGGTGATCCGTCGGACGACGGCGGCCATCAGGTGCTCGCGGGACGGGAAGTGGGCGTAGACAGTCTGCCGGGTCACCCCCGCGGCGCTGGCGATGGCGTCGAGGCTCGCGTCGGGTTGGACGTCGAGCAGTCGGACTGCCGCGTCGAGGATCGTGCTGCTGTTGCGGCGTGCGTCGGCGCGTCGGTTGCGCTCTGCTGAGGCACTCATCTCTTACACCTTGCCAAAGTTCTCGGAGGTCGATATTTTACAAGCCGTAAAGGTTGGCCACATTGCGAGCTGACGGTGGTGACATGAGCGGTCTCGATGGCAGCAACCCGAAGGAGTTCATCACCAACTTCTTCACCTCCTTCATGAGCGACCTGGTTCGGGGCGACGACGATCCCGCGGTGGTCGTCGACCGGTACCACACGCCCGACATTGTGCAGGTCGCCGACGGCCACCTGATGGACCGCGCCAAGCTCATCGCGCACACCCGTCCGGCGCGAAAACACCAGACCGGCGCTCGGTGGGAGGTGCACGAGGCGATAGCAGACGGGGACCGGATCGCCGCCCGCTACACACTGCACTTCCAGACCGCCAAGCGCGAAGGCAGCGTGGACGTCCATTTCTTCGGGCAGTTCGCCGCCGATGGGCGGATGCGTCGGGCGCACATGCTCACCCGGTCGGTCCCCGTGAAGGCCAGCGGTGCCGCCCCAGCCGAGAACAGCTCGGCGCTCTCGCTACCGGAGGCGCCCGACCGGAGGTCGTTGCCGGCATGACCGTCAGCAGCTATCGGGTGATCGGTATGGCCTGCGGGCACTGTGCGGGCTTCGTCACCGAGGAGATCGAACGGATCCCGGGTGTCACCGCCGTGGCGGTGGACGTCGAGGGCGACACCGCCACCGTGACGAGCGACCGACCTCTCGACATCGCGGAGGTACGTGCCGCGGTCGAGGAAGCCGGCTACGAACTGCCCTGACGTCCAGCGATACGACCCGTCACTCGTACCGGTACTTCAGCGAGTCCGCTTCCGCCTGCTCGATGTCGGCGATCGATCGTCAGCTCCGGCATCCGCCCCTGGGCCAGGTCAGCCCTTCACCGCGCCGGCGGTGAGTCCTTCGGTCAGGAATCGCTGCCCGAGGGCGTACATGATCACCACGGGGATGCTGACGAGCAGCGACGCCGCGGCGAGTTGTCCCTGTGGTACGACGTCTCCGGCGATCATCGACTGCATCCCCACGGGGAGCGTCTTGTACTCGTCCTTCGTGATGAACACGAAGGCGAAGAGGAATTCGTTCCAGGCGTTGGTCAGGGTGAAGAGCGCGACCGCCAGCAGCCCCGGCTTGGCAAGGGGCAGCATCACCCGCCCGAACGCCTGGAGGCGTGTGCAGCCGTCCACCAGCGCCGCCTCCTCCAACTCGACGGGGATCGACGAGAAGTACCCCACCAGCAGCCAGGTGGCGAACGGGAGTGTGAAGGTCGGGTACGTCACCACCAGGGACCACAACGAGTCGGTGAGCCGCGCGCCGATGAGCATCTGGTACAGCGGGATGAACAGCAGCGCGCCCGGCATCACGTAGGTGAGCAGCACCGTGACGGTGAAGCCCTGCGCCCCACGGAACCGCAGCCGGGCCAGCGCGTAGCCCGCCAGGGCGGCGCAGACCAGTGCCACCGCGGTGGACGCCGCGGACACCAGCAGAGTGTTGAGGTACCAGCGGCCGAACGGCTGGTTGTCGAACAGGGCACCGAACTGCTCCAGGGTCCACGGCGTTGGCCACAGGTCGTCGGTGCGCATGACGACCTGGCCCTCGGACTTGAAGGCCGTGACGGCGATCCAGTACAGCGGGCCCAGCACGAAGAAGAGCAACCCGGCCAGCGCGACACCGGACCCCAGGCCCGACACCAGGGACGACGCCCGGCGGCCGCCCCGGGACTGGAGGGTCGAGACCACTCGGCCGACCGCCGCCGCGACCAGCAGGATCACCCCGAGCACCACCGCCGCCTTCCAGAAGATCTCCGGCGACGCCCAGAAGAGCAGACCGGTGACCCCTGCGGCGACGGCCCACGGCAGCGCCCTGCGCGCCGTCCCGGCCCGCCGCCGCGCCCCGATCCACCATGCTGCCTGGCGTCGTCGGGGCAGTCTGCTGGTGGTGTCCTGGCGCAGCAACCGGACCAGGACGAACACCAGCCCGCCGATGATCGGCAGCATGACGAGCGTGACCGCCGCCCCCGCGCCGTACTGCAGTTGCAGGATCGCCTTCGAGTAGGCGACGAGCACGTACGGCGCGGTCACGTCACCCGGGCCGCCCTGCGTCAGCAGCCAGACGAGGTCGAAGTTGTTGAACGTCCAGATCGACGACAGCGTCACCGTCACGGTGAGCACGTGGCGCAGTCCGGGCAGCGTCACGTGGGTGAACCGCTGCAACGACGACGCGCCGTCGATGGTTGCCGCCTCGTAGAGGTCCGCCGGGATGGCCTTCAACCCGGCCAGGAAACACACGGTGAAGAACGGCACCCCCTTCCAGACGTTGACGAGGATCACCGACGGCATGGCCAGTGACGGGTCGGACAGCCAGCCCGCCGGCCAGCTGTCGACCAGGTGCGCGCTGGCCAGCAGCGGTCCGATGCCCGTAGCGGTGAGCAGGGTGTTGACGCTGCCGAAGATCGGATCGAGCAGCGCGCGCCAGCTGAACGCCGTCACCACCGTCGGCACCACCCACGGCACGAGGAGTAGCCCGGTCAGTACGGCCCGCCCTCGTCGCCGCTGGTGCAGCAGCAGGGCCGCCGACAGCCCCAGCACCACCTTGAACACCTCGGCGTACGCGGTGAAGACGAACGAGTTCACCACGCCCGTGTGGAACTGCTCGTCGCCGACGAGCGCGAGGTAGTTGTCCAGGCCGACGAACACGGTGTCCTGCCCGTGCCGTTCCGTGGTGCTGGTGACGATCGACCGGGCGATCGGCACGAGGACGAGACTGCCGACCAGCACGGCCATGGGCGCCAGGAACAGTGTCGCCAGCCGCCAGTCACGACCCAGCCGCCGCTGGGTCGCCGTGAGGGAGCCAGGCCCCGACGGCAGGGAATTCCCCGCCGTCGGGACCCGCGCAGGACGAACCGTCCTCACTGCCGCAGCCCCTGCTGGTTGAAGATCTGCACCATCTTCGCGTGGGCGGCCGTCACAGCCTGCGCCGGCGCCGCTCCCTGGACGACCTGCTGCATCATGTCGGTGAGGACGTAGGCCGACCCCACCGCCTGCTGGCCCGCGCTGGCTTTCTGCGGGAAGGCCAGGCCGTTCTTCGTGTTCAGCGGCAGCGTCAATTCAGTGATCTTGCGAAGCATGGGGAACGCCGGGTCGCCGCTGGTGAAGAACGGGTCGGCGTCCCAGACCTTCTCCCAGGCGGGCATCACCAGGCCGGGCGCCTCCTTCGCCACCCCGAGCAACGCGGGCGCGCTGACCAGGTACTGCGCCAGGAGCTTGGCGAGCGCCGGGTTCTTGGCGCCCTTGAAGACAACGAAGCCCTGCGACTGGCCGAGCAGCAGCGGATTGTCGGTCGCCGGCCCGATGCAGTCGGAGAACACGTGGGTGTTCGCGTGCACCGGGTTCTTCTTGGTCCTGGAGTCTGCGTAGACGCTGAACTGGTTGCGGGTGTAACCGAGGACCCCGGCGAGCCAGTTCTCGTTGTTGCTGGTGTCGGTCCAGCTCGCCACCCCGGGCGGCAGCATGGGCTTGTACTTGGGATTGGTGTAGATGTCGCCCAGGAAGGTCACCGCCTGCACCGTCTCGGGGGAGTCGAACGTGACCTTCCGGCCGTCGTTGGAGGCGATCGACCCGCCGTAGGCGTTGATCAGCGCCTCGATCATGCCGTTGCCGTCACCGGAACGGTTCACCGTCATGCCCCAGCCGAACCGGCGTTTGGCCGGATCGGAGATCTCCAGGCACAGATCCCGCAGCTCCTCCCAGCTGTAGACGTCCTTGGGGGAGATGCCCTTGTCCTGCATCCAGTCCTTGCGTAGGAACGACCCGATCCCGATGAAGTGGTACGGGATCGCGAACCACCTGCCGTCGAAGACGCAGTAGTTCTTGGCCTCAGCGCAGGGTTCGCCGTACTTGGCCGTCAGCGCCGTGACGACGTCCGTCACGTCCTCCAGGTCGCCCAGCGCCTGGAACTGCGCGACGAACCGTGAGTCGGTCATGAACGCCAGGTCACGCGCCACCCCACCCTTGACCTCGGCGTCGATCTTGGCCACCACGTCACCGGCGTCCGCCTGGACCAGACTGTTCTCGATCTTCGTTCCGGTGGTGTCGGCGAACTTCTTGATCGAACTGTCGAGGGCGTCGTTCGCCGCCGTCGAGTAGAGCTTCTGCGACAGCATCCCCATCGCGGAGCCCTTCATCGCCGCTGCGGCGTCGATCAGCTCCTGTGGAACCTCCGGCTGCACCTTGCGGGGAGATTCGGAGTCGCCCCCACACGCGGCCAGACCGGCTGCGCCGAGCACCCCCACCCCCACCCCCAGAAAGCCGCGCCGGGACCACACCGGGTTGTTCTCCATGGATATTCGCCTCCTTCATCTCCGCACCACCGCACGTCGACAGGCGTACCTAACGAACTCCGCGTTCCTTGTGCTCCAGGTGTGTCTGCACGGCGGCGAGCACGGGCGCGTCGCCGGCACCGATCACGTGCGATCGCTTATTTGTCGTCAGAGTTGGTGGGGTCGCCACGGTGGCGACCGGCCCGGCCGTGCCCTCGTCGAGCAGCGTCGACCGCCGGTCGATATTTCGAACTGAGTTCGAGATGCCGGTATCGAGTGGTCGCGACGCTAGAGCAACGTACTAAAGGCTGTCAATGTTTCAATGTCGTTTCCGCGCCGGCACCCGGTTCCGGCCGCTGGGCGCACCTGCCCTCGCTGGCCGGGGCGCAGGACATTTGTCACGGCCGACCGGGTATTCGCGGCTCTGCGCGCGAGACCGGCTGCTTCGTAGCGTGATCGGCATGAACGACCTGGCAGTACGCCTCACCGGAATCAGCAAACGGTTCGGTTCCGTCCGGGCCATCGACAACCTCGACCTCGCCGTCGAGCGGGGCAGCGTGGTCGCTGTGCTCGGCCCGAACGGCGCGGGTAAGACCACCGCGATCTCGATGATCCTGGGTCTCGCACCGCCGGACACCGGCACAGTGACGCTGTTCGGCGGGTCTCCCGCCGAGGCGATCCGGGCCGGCCGAATCGGCGCGATGCTGCAGGACGGCGCGTTCGTGGCCGGAGCCACCGTCCGTGACCTGGTCGAACTGGCCCGAGCCCTGTACACCCAACCACTGGACACCGACCGGATCCTGGACACGGCAGGCCTGACCGGGATCGCGGGCCGTCGGCTCGATCGACTGTCCGGTGGCGAGGCGCAGCGGGCCCGCTTCGCGTTCGCCCTCGCCGGCGACCCCGACCTGCTGATCCTCGACGAGCCGGCCGCCGCCATGGACGTTGCCGCTCGGCGGGCTTTCTGGACCGCCATCCGCGGGTACGCGGGCGATGACCGCACCGTCTTGTTCAGCACCCACCAACTGCACGAGGCCGACGAATACGCCGACCGGATCGTGGTGCTCGCAGCCGGCCGGGTAGTGGCCGACGGGACGGCGGCGCAGATCCGCGCGCAAGCCGGTGTGCGGGACGGCGTCTCCCTGGACCAGGCGTTCCTCGCTCTCACCGGACTGTCCACCGCCACCGAGACGGAGCACTGATGCGCGCCTACCTGCGATTCGAAATGCGCCGCGTCGTACGGGACCCTCGGCTGATGTTTCTCTCGGTCCTCGGTCCGGTGGCCACGTACCTGATCTTCTCGGGATGGTCGGCAGGCGACCGCCTCGAAGGACTGGCCGCACCGGCCGCCGTCATGGTCGGTCTGGCCGGGTACGGCGCCATCGCGGGCGTTCTGACGGTCGGATCGGCGGTGTCCCAGGAGCGTGCCTCGGGCTGGCTGCACCAGCTGCGAACCACACCACTGCCGACCGGCCACGTCGTCGCCGCGAAAGCCCTCGTCGGCAGCCTCACCGCGATTCCGCCGGTGATCGCGGTCGGCGTGGCCGCGGCGCTCCAACACCACGTCGGGCTGTCGGCCGGCCGGTGGATCGCGCTGCTGCTGCTCATGTGGATCGGCACGGCACCGTTCGCGCTGCTCGGACTCGCCATCGGCTACGGACTGTCCCCGCAGATGGCCGTACCGGTCACCTTCCTGGCCTTCCTCGCGCTGTCCGCGCTCGGCGGACTGCTCGCACCCGCCGCCTACTTCCCGGACGGGCTGCGCAGCCTCGCGCACGCGCTGCCGACCTACCGGTACGCCGAACTCGGCTGGCGCTCCGCGGCCGGACACCCGCCCACTGCCTCCGGGTTGGCCATCCTGGTCGCGTGGACAGCCGCATTCGCCCTGGTCGCGGGCTGGGCGTACCGGCGTTCGACGGCACGCCGCTGACGGCGGATACGGTGACGATCATGTCCGGGGACCGCAACATCCGGCGGCGCGGGATCCTTCTCCTGGTGGCGCACACGACGTGGCTGTTGTTCCTGCTGCCCACCGTCGACGCGGCGAGACACCAGCCGGTGGCGGTGACCGGGCTGATCGTCTTCGTGCTGCTCTACCTGAGCCTGGTGGCGGTGCCGGTGCTGCAACTGCCGGTCCGGCCCGCGGTGCACCACGCCGGGCTGGCCGTCGTCGCGCTGCTCGGGATCGGGCTGGCCGTCGCGTACGCCGCCGGGCCCGGCAGCTGGCTCGTCCTGCTGCTGTTCGTCTGCTCGGCCGGCGCGCTGGGGTTCGCCCGCCCGGCCGTCGGATTCGCCTGGACCGGCGGCAGCGTCGCCACCATCCTCGCGATCGGCGCCGCGCACTCCCGGCCGGTCGCCGACACCGCCCCCGTCGCCCTGATCGCCGGGCTCGCCGGCGCATCCACCATCGCCTTCGTGCGGTTCGTCCGGCTCGTCGAGGAACTACGCCGCACCCAGCAGGAACTCGCCCGCACCGTGGTCGAGCAGGAACGCCTCCGGTTCGCCCAGGACCTGCACGACCTGCTCGGACACACCCTGTCGCTGATCGTGATAAAGGCCGAGGTGGTCCGCCGCCTCGCGCCGGCCGACCCCGCACGCGCCGCGAACGAAGCGGCCGACATCGAACGAATCGGCCGCACCGCGCTCGCCGAGGTACGCGAAGCCGTCACCGGCTACCGCGAGCACAGCTTCGCCCGCGAGCTGGTCAACGCCCGAACCGTCCTGACCGAGACCGGCGTGGACGTCACACTCCACGAAACCGGACACGCCCTCGGCGTCGAAGCCGACGACGTGCTCCGCTGGGTCCTGCGCGAAGCGGTGACCAACGTGCTGCGGCACAGCGGGGCCACCCGCTGCGACATCGCGGTGAACGTCGACAGCAGCGGGGCGACGCTCACCGTCCGCGACAACGGTGTGGGCGGCCAGCCGTCACCCGGCAACGGTCTGCGCGGCATCGCCGAACGGGTCGAACACGCCAACGGCACGCTGCGGTACGGCCCGGCGCCCAACGGCGGGATCGAGCTGACCGCACACCTACCGGCAGCGATGATGACCGCATGATCCGGCTTCTGCTCGCCGAGGACCAGGGCATGATGCGCGGCGCCCTCGCCCTGCTGCTGAACCTCGAACCGGACATCGACGTGGTCGCCGAGGCCGGCACCGCCGCCGAAGCACTGCGGGCCGCCCTGGAGACCCGCCCCGACGTGGCCCTGCTCGACATCGAGATGCCCGACGGCAGCGGCCTCGACGTCGCGGCACAACTACGGCAGAAACTGCCGCACTGCCGGACCCTGATCCTGACCACCTTCGGCCGCCCCGGCTACCTGCGACGAGCGATGGAAGCCGGCGCGGCCGGATTCCTCGTCAAGGACGGCCCGGTCGAGCAACTGGCCGCCGCCGTACGCCGAGTGCTCGCCGGCGAGCGGGTACTCGACCCGGCACTCGCGGCCGCAGCACTGTCGGCCGGGCCGAACCCGCTCACCGATCGGGAACGCGACGTCCTCGTCACCGCCGCGGACGGCGCGACGGTCGCCGACATAGCGACGCGACTGCACCTGTCCGAAAGCACAGTCCGCAACTATCTCTCCGCAGCGATCGGCAAGACCGGCACCCGGAACCGAATCGAGGCCGCCCACCGGGCTCGGGCGAACGGCTGGATCTGAGAGGCCGTGGCCCGAACCACGCAAGCGGGTGCAGGACACCGTCACCGTCGCGCTGATCACCTCGCTGTCCACGTTGGCCGCTGCCGCCCTGGCCGGGCTGGTCGACATGCCCGCTTGACCCGCCGATCATCGAGCCACAGCGCGATCCGCTGGCGACCCACGTACAGCATGCTCACGGTGACCAGCACCGTGAGGAGACCGGACCAGAGCCAGAACCGGCCACCCACCCCGCCGGGTGGTCGCGCGTCCCGGATGCGTCCACTGCGGATCACCTGGTCGGCGACGTCGACGGCGACCACCTGGTCCGGTGCGGTCAGCACGGTTCGCGGCGCGGTCGCGCCGGGTGTCAGGGCCAGCACCCGCACGGTGTGCACCTGCTGGTCGCTCGTGGCCGGCGGGTCCGTCTGCTCCTCCAGCGGTGGGTCGGGGGCGAGCGGGTCCGGTTCGTAGGCCGCCACGAGCGCCGACCCGTCCGGCGCCCAGCCGAGCAGCCGGATGGCGACGACCCCGGACACCGCGGGCAGGCGCAGTGGCCCGACGTCTCGTCCGGTGGTGGGATCGACCTGGCGCAGGGTCCACTCGTCGGTCTCGGAACGGCGGGTGGCCAGGGTCAGCGCGGCGCCGTCGGGACGCCACGCACCCTTGCCGGCCAGCCAGGTCTCGTCGGGCAGGGCGAACGAGGACTGCTCCCGGCCGTCCAGGTCGGTCACCGCGACCGTGCGGCCGTACTGGTAGGCGAGCCGGCCCGGCGCGGCGGCGACAACCGAGCCGACGTGCGCCTCCTCGGCGGTGGCGGCCAGCCTGGTCCATCGCTTTTCGCCAACTGTCACCGCGCTCAGCACCGTGGTGTAGGTGGCCCCCTCGAACGTGACCGGCACGTCGTCGCGGACCACCAGCGACCCGCCGTCGGCGGACCAGCCGACCGGTGAGCTCGACACACTACGGTCGACGGTCGACGTCAGCCGCTGGGTCCGGCCGGTGACCAGGTCGATGACGTCGACGCGCGGATCGTCCTGGTCTCCGTCCGGCCGGGCCAGGTACCGACCGTCCGGGGAGAGGTGGACCGACTCGCCCGCCAACGACTCCCCGCCCATCCGCATGATCCGGTAGCTGTCGGAGTCCGCGTCGACCACGCCGACGACGTTGATGTCGTTCCACCCGTGCAGACGCGGTGCCGGACCATCGAAGATGACCGACGCCGGACCCAGCCGTGGGCGGTCGGTGACGTGCAGCGTACCGATCGGGGGCAGACCGACCCGGTCGGGCAGTGTGGCGTCCGCGGTGGCGGCCGGCCCGGGTGCGGGGGTACGCGCCAACGGCAGCGCCACCCCGGCCACCACGAGCACCAGAAGCGCCCCGGTTGCGGCGGTCAGCCGACGCCGACGGTCGCGGCGGGCGGTGGCGAGGGCCCGCTCGTACACCGGGTAGGCCGGCACGCCCTCAGCGGTGGACCGGAGCGCCTCGCGGAGTCGGGCGGTCATCGGGTGCTCCTCTCCGCGGTGGCGTCGACCAGCTCCGGAGCGACCGCTCGCAGCCGGCGCAGGCCGTCGTGGCCGTGTCGTTTGACGGTGCCGAGGGTGCAGCCCAGCGCATCGGCGACCTGGGCCTCGGTCAGGTCCTCGTAGTAGCGCAGCACGATAACCGCCCGTTGCCGTGGGGTGAGCTGGCGCAGCGCCGCGTCCAGCGACAGCCGCAGCGTCGTGGCCTCGCTGTGATCCGTGTCGGCCCGTTCGGTGAGCTCGGCCTCCAGCCGCTCGACGAGTCGACGGCGTCGCCACCAGGAGACCTGCTGGTGGTACATGACCCGCCGCACGTACGCCTCGGGGTTGCCGTCGCGGACGCGCCGCCAGTGCCGGTAGGTGCGGGCCAGGGCGGTCTGCACCAGATCCTCGGCGAGCTGGTGGTCACCGGTGAGCAGGTACGCGGTCCGGCAGAGAGCCGGAGAACGGTGCACCACGAATTCGTGGAACGACTCGACCATGCCCACCCCCTCGCCCAGGAGAAACGCCTCCCACCCGGGAGATGGTTGAGGCCGGGCGGCGCCGGATGTGGTGGCGACGCCGCCCGGACTCCTCAGCTGGTGAAACCGCCGTCCACGTTGATCACGGCGCCGACCAGGAAGACGGCCGCGTTGTTCACCAGGATGTCCAGCCGACCCAGGTCGGCGGCCGCCCGGTCGACCGCACCCCGTACGGCGGTCGGGTCGACGCCGTCGGCCTGGATGGCCAGCGCGCGTCGGCCCATGGCTTCGATCCCGGCGGCGCGGGGCCGTGGGCGCACACGCCGGATGATTCCGCTCATCGAGGCGGAACCCGCCCAACCGAGCGCGACCCGGCCGGGTCCCCGCGCAGGGTTGTTCACCTGCCCAGCGGGAAACCGGCGCGGACCGCACCTGGGGAGGAGCGACGGATGACGCACGGTGCCGGACTGACCATCGGTGTGCTCGGCTCGTACGGTGGGCGAAACCTCGGCGACGAGGCGATCCTCACCGGCCTGCTCACCGATCTGCGCACGCAGGAGCCGAATGCCCGGATCATCGTCTTCTCCCGCAACCCGGAGCACACCAGGGCTGCCCACCCGGACGTCGAGGCCGTGCCCTGGGAGGGCGTCAGCCGCACCGACTCCGCCCTGGTCCTCGCCCAGCTCGACCTGCTCATCCTGGGCGGCGGCGGCATCCTCTACGACCGGGAGGCCCGCCGTTACCTGCGGGTCGTCCGGGTCGCCCAGGAGCGTGGCCTGCCCCTGATCACGTACGCGGTGGGGGTTGGGCCGCTCAGCGACGCGGTGGACACCGGCATGGTCCGCGAGACTCTCTCCGGCGCGACCCAGGTGACGGTTCGGGACCAGGAGTCCCGGATGGTGCTGGAGGAGGCCGGCCTGCTCAACCCGATCACGGTCACCGCGGACCCGGCGTTCCTGTTGCAGCCGGAGGACTTCCCGGCGCACCTGCTGGCCGAGGAGGGTGTGCCGGTCGGTAAGCGGCTGGTGGGGATCAGCGTGCGGGAGCCGGGGCGGGCCGCCGAACGGCTGGACGTGGATGGTTACCACCGGCTGCTGGCCCAGATCGGTGACTTCCTGGTGCACCGGATCGACGCGTACGTGCTGTTCGTGCCGATGGAACGCGACGACATCCGGCACGCCCACGGGGTGCTCTCACACATGGTCGCCGCCGATCGGGGTCGAATTCTGCACGGCACCTACACCCCGCAGCAGGTACTCGGGCTGATGCGCCACTTCGATTTGGCCGTGGGCATGCGCCTGCACTTTCTGATCTTCGCGGCGATGGTCGGCACACCGTTCCTGCCCCTGCCGTACGCCGGCAAGGTCTTCGACCTGGCCCAGCGGCTCGGCGTGCCGGCGCTGCGCGGTGTGGAGCGGGAGGTGGAGGGGCCGCTACTGGCCGAGGTCGACCGGCTGTGGGACGAGCGGGAGCAACGTGCCGAGGCCACCGCCCGGCGGGTGGCGGAGGTGTGCGAGCAGGCGCGGGGCACCTCGGAGGTCACCCGTGGCGTGTTGGAAGGCCTGCGCAGCCAGGCCCTCACCCGGGTCTGAGCGGGCGCTCACACCGCGGGGCCGGTCCACCGGTAGTGCCACTCGCGGGCCTCTTCACGGGCGGTCTCCAACTCGTAGATCTGCGCCTCGGCGAGTCCACCCGGGCCGAGGTGATGGTGGGTCAGCGGTGGGCGGCCGTTGCTGTCCAGTTCGACGGTGATGGTCTGCCCGTCCGCCGTGCCGCCGACGAGGAGGATCTGCACGGATGAAGCCATGCGCCCATCCTGCCCGTCGGGCCGCCCGCCCGCAGCGGATAGCGGGGCAGCGGGAGACCCGTCCCGTGGCTAGGGTCGGCAGATGGAGCAGACGATCGATCCGACGCTGGGGCCGGTGCTCGCGCGCACCGGTGACGAACGCGCCGTGCTGGAGTCGTTCCTCGACTTCCACCGCGCGGTGCTGCTGCGCAAGCTGCGCGGCCTCTCCGACGCCGACGCCGGCCGGCGGCTGGTGCCCTCGGCGACCACGCTCGCCGGGCTGGTCAAGCACCTGACCCTGGTCGAGCGGAACTGGTTTCCGACCCTGCTGGCCCCCGAGCCCGGCGACGTCTACCTGACCTCGGAGGAGGACGCGGTGGCGAGCTTCACGCTCGGCGAGCAGGACACCATCGTCGGGCTCACCGAGGCGTACGAGCGGGCCTGCGCGCGGTCCCGCGCCGCCGCCGCGAGCTTCGACCTCGACCACGTGGTGCCGCACCCGCAGCTCGGCGAGGTGTCGCTGCGCTGGATCCTGGTGCACATGATCGAGGAGACGGCTCGGCACGCCGGTCACGCCGACATCCTGCGGGAGCTGACCGACGGCGACTCGGGCGCGTTCTGATCGACCCAGCCACGAAGGCACCGCCCGCCCTCCCGCCCTCCCTCCTGCATGCGCGATCTTGCACTTTCTGTTCCGGCATAAGGCACATCCCGCCGAAAACGCCGACACCAACTGCAAGATCGCGTCGAGTGTCCGCGCGGGCGGGGCGTGTTGGTTGGTGGGCGCGGGTTGTTGCCCGTCAGGGCCGCCTATCCTGGGCGCGGGCGGCGACGAGGGGGAGCAGGTGCTGGTCATCCACGGGCTGTGGCTGCCCGGCGACGGCTCGACCGCCGGCCTCGCCGTCTGGGCCGAGGACAGCGCCGCGCCGCCCCCGCCGGCTCGTCCAGGCCGGCCGCCCCGGGAACGCCCGCATCCCTTCGCCGCCGGGCACGCCGACCTGGCCGCCGTCCTCGCCGACGCCGCCGAACCGGCCCGCCCGGACACCGTGCTGCTCACCCTGCCCACCCGGGCGGGCACGCCGACCGACTCACCCGAGCTGATCCGGACCGCCGTCGCACCCCCGGCCCGCGGCCGGCTCACCCTGGCCGGGTGGCGGGTGCCCGTGCTGGTGTACGCCCCGGACGACGCGCTGTCGCTGCTGCGCAACTCCGAAGAACTCCCGGCAGTGGCCGGGGCGACCCTGCGTCACCTCGCCGAGTTGGCTGACTTCGCCGCCGACCTGGTGACCCGTGGCCGCGTGCTCCCCGGCGTCAGCACGACCGCGGCTCCCCGGCTGCCCGGCGCTGCCGAACCGGCGCCGGCGGGCGCTGCGGCCACGGCGCGGTCGGGCGCTGCCGTCACGGCGCCGGCGGGCGCTGCGGCCACGGCGCGGTCGGGCGCTGCCGAACCGGCGCCGGCGGGCGCTGCGGCCACGGCGCGGTCGGGCGCTGCGGCCACGGTGCCGGCGGGCGCTGCGGCCACGGTGCCGGCGGGCGCTGCGGCCACGGCGCGGTCGGGCGCTGCGGCCACGGTGCCGGCGGGCGCTGCCGAAACGGCGTCGGCGCGGGCGGTCTGGCGTCCGCTGCTGACCGGCACCGACGCCGGCTGGGCGCGGGCGCTCGCGCTGGCCCTGCCACCGGCCGCCCGAGCCGCCGCCATCGCGCCGGTTGCCGGTGCGGTGCAGTCCACCCCGACTACCGTCCCGGCTGCCGCCGCCTCAGCGACTACCGCGTCAGCGGCTACCGCCTCAGCGACCACCGGGGCGGGCCGGGCCGAGTTGACCGCCGCCGCGCTGGTCGCGGATGCGCTCGACGCGCTGACCGACGCCGCCGCGCGGGCTGCTCTGGCGACCACCACGCTGGCCCGAGGGCTGCGGCCCGGTGGCCCGGCACCGGCCTGGTTGGCCGCCCTCGCCGGCCCCCAGCGCGACTTCACCGTCGACCCGGCCGCGCTGGCCACCCTTCGCGCCGAACTGGACGCCTGGCAGCGCGACGCAGCTGGCGGCCCGGTACGGGCCAGTTTCCGCTTGGTGGAACCAGCCCCCGACGAGGTCACCGAGCCGATCCTGGCCACCCGCCCGGTGCCGGTCGACCCCAAACCACCGGGCGACACCGAGCCCCAGACCGACACCGAGCCTCAGACCGACACCGAGCTGGTGCCGGTCGGGTCGGTCGGTGGCGGGCGTTGGCGGCTCGAATTCGGGTTGCAGGCGGCTGACGAACCCGGTCTGCACGTCGACGCCGGGCAGGTCTGGCGGGCGCCGCAGACGCTCTCCGGCCTGGCCGGCCGTACGGCCAGCGTGCAGGAGACGCTGCTCGCCGAGCTGGGGCGGGCCAGCCGGCTCTGGCCGGACCTGGACGCTGCGCTGCGTACCGCCGCCCCGGAGGCGATGCAACTGGACGTCGAGGGAGCACACCGGTTCCTCAGCGAGGGTGCTCCGGTGCTGCACGCGGCCGGTTTCGGGGTGCTGCTGCCCTCCTGGTGGCAGCGTCCGTCGGCGCGGCTCGGCGCCCGGTTGCGGGCCCGCAGCCGTACCGCGCCGGGCACGGTGGGTGGCACCGACGCCGGTGTCGGTCTGGACGCCCTGGTCGACTACCGCTGGGAGATCGCGCTCGGCGACCAGCCGCTGTCCGCCGAGGAGTTGGCCACGCTGGCCGAGATGAAGACCCCGCTGGTGCGCCTACGCGGCCGGTGGGTCGAGCTGGATCCGGGGCGGCTCGCCGCCGGCCTGCGCCTGCTCCGCTCCACGGGTGAGTTGACAGTCGTCGACCTGCTCCGCCTCGGGCTGGCCGACGGCGACGCCACCGGGGCGCTGCCGGTGCTGGAGGTGACCGCCGACGGGGCGTTGGGGGATCTGCTCGCCGGTGCGGTCGAGCGACGGCTCACCCCGCTGGACCCGCCGCCGGGCTTCCGGGGGACGCTGCGGCCGTACCAGCGGCGGGGGTTGGCCTGGCTGGCCTTCCTGCGCTCGCTCGGCCTGGGTGGTGTGCTCGCCGACGACATGGGGTTGGGCAAGACGGTGCAGTTGCTCGCGCTGCTCGCCGGGGACCCGGCAGAGGCCGGGCCGACCCTGCTGGTCTGTCCGATGTCGCTGGTCGGCAACTGGCAGCGGGAGGCAGCGCGGTTCACCCCGGGGTTGCGGGTGCACGTACACCATGGTGCGGAGCGGGCGCGGGGGGCGGAGTTCACGGCGGCCGCGCACGGCGCGGACCTGGTCCTCACCACCTACTCGGTGGCCGCCCGCGATGCCGCCGACCTGGCCGGCATCGACTGGCACCGGGTGGTGGTGGACGAGGCGCAGGCGATCAAGAACGCGTCGACCCGGCAGGCCGAGGCGGTCCGCGCGCTGCCCGCCCGGCAGCGGGTGGCGGTGACCGGTACGCCGGTGGAGAACCGACTCGCCGACCTCTGGTCGATCATGCAGTTCGCCAACCCGGGCCTGCTGGGGCCGGCTGCGACGTTCCGTAAACGGTTCGCCGAGCCGATCGAACGGCATGGCGACGCCGAGGCCGCCGAGCGGTTACGCCGGATCACCGGCCCGTTCGTGTTGCGCCGACTCAAGACCGACTCGTCGATCATCTCGGACCTGCCGGAGAAGCTCGAGATGGAGGTGCTCTGCAACCTCACCGCCGAGCAGGCCGCCCTGTACCGGGTGGTGGTCGACGACATGCTGGCCCGGATCGAGACCAGCGACGGCATCGAACGACGCGGTCTGGTGCTGGCCACCATGACCCGGCTCAAGCAGGTCTGCAACCACCCGGCTCAACTGCTGCGCGACGGCTCGTCGCTGGAGGGCCGGTCCGGCAAGCTGGCCCGCCTGACCGAGATCGTGGAGGAGGTGCTGGCGGCGGGGGAGCGGGCTCTGCTGTTCACGCAGTACGCCGAGTTCGGCGCGATGCTGCGCGGTCACCTGTCGGCGCGGTTCGGCCGGGAGGTGCTGTTCCTGCACGGCGGCGTCGGCAAGGCCGAGCGGGACGCGATGGTGCAGCGCTTCCAGTCGGCGGAGGGTCCGCCGCTGTTCGTCCTCTCCCTCAAGGCCGGTGGCACCGGGCTCACCCTGACCGCCGCGAACCACGTGGTGCACGTGGACCGCTGGTGGAACCCGGCGGTGGAGGACCAGGCCACCGACCGGGCGTTCCGGATCGGGCAGAGCCGACGGGTGCAGGTCCGCAAGTTCGTCTGCGCCGGCACGGTGGAGGAGAAGGTGGCCGCGATGATCGCCGAGAAGCGCAGCCTGGCCGAGCGGGTGGTCGGCACCGGCGAGCAGTGGATCACCGAGTTGTCCACCGGCCAGTTGCGGGACCTGTTCGCCCTGGAGGCCGGCGCGGTGGTCGAGTGATGAGCACCGACCGTTTCGCCGACTACGGCCGTCCCCGCAAGGTCGACGGGGGGCTGCGGGCGCGCAGCGCCCGGGGCGCGATCGGCCGGTCCTGGTGGTCCCGGCGTTTCCTGGAGGTGCTGGAGTCGTTCGCGCTCGGCACCCGGCTGACCCGGGGCCGGTCGTACGCGCGGGCCGGTCAGGTGCTCACGCTCGACATCGCACCCGGACGGGTCAGCGCGGTGGTGCAGGGTTCTCGGCCGCAGCCGTACCAGGTGTCCATCGCACTGCAGCCGTTCCCGGCCGCGCTCTGGTCCCGGATCGAGGCGGAGTTGGCCGGGCAGGCGTTCTTCAGTGCCCGACTGCTCGCCGGGGACCTTCCCGACGAGTTGGAGGAGCTGTTCGTCGCCGCCGGCGCGCCGCTCTTTCCGGCCGGGGTGGACGAGCTGACCCAGCGGTGCAACTGCCCCGACTTCGCGGTGCCGTGCAAGCACCTGGCGGCGACGTTCTACCTGCTGGCCGAGGCGTTCGACGCGGACCCGTTCGAGCTGCTGCACTGGCGCGGCCGATCCCGCGCCGAGCTGCTCGACGAACTTCGTGCCCGGCGGGTCGAGGCCACCGGTGCCGCGTCGCCACCTGCCCCGGTCGCCGCACCGTCCGAACCGGACGACGCGGCGTCCGGAGTGGTCGTTGCGGCGCCGCTCGGTGCGGCCCGTGCGCTCGCCGGGCTGTCGGCGACCCCGCTGGCCGAGTCGGCGGACCGGTTCTGGTTGCCGCCGGTGCCGCTGCCCGATCGCCCGCCCCGACTGGTGACCGGCCCCGACCTGCTGCTGCGCCAGTTGGGAGCGCCAGCGCCGGCCATCGGCGGGCCGGGACTGCTCGAACGGTTGCGCCGCGCGTACCGGGCGTTCGGCCCGGCCGACCGGTGAGTCGTCACGTCCAGCGGCGGCGGAACCGCCACATGATCGCCGCGTTGGCCACCAGCACCACCGCGCAGATCGCACCGGTCAGCCGACCGGCGAACACGGCTATCGCCGGTAGCGACGCCCACAGCACGATGGTCAACAACATCAGGTAGCGGCCCCTCCGGGCCCGGACCCGGTGGTCCAGCCGGGCGAAGAAGGCCGGGTCACTCTCCCGGAGCTGACGGGTGATCTGGTCGAACCTGCGCTGATCCTCTTTGCTGAGCATGGCGCTGCCTTCCCCTCACGCGTTCAGCGGTTCGGCGGCATACCCGCTGCGGTGGCGGCTCACGCTCGCCTGCTGCCGCTACTTTTCCTCGACGCGAGGGCACCTCATGTCCGGCTTACCCGAACCTTAACTTTGCCTGTGGTGCGGAACGACGCGGAAAGTGTCGCGTACGGCGTCGTGGTCCGATCCGTACCCGGCTGCCGTGCGTACGCCCTGCTGGGAAGGTCCCCCGACGCCTCCGGCCCACCGCCCCTCCCCGAGGTCGCGCTGAGCGCTGTCTTAAGTGCCCCCACGAGGGCGTTCAGCCCACCTTGAAGGCACCTGGGGCCTTGGCTACCTTGCCGTAGCAACCCCCTCAGGCAACAGTCGCCGCACCTGCCGCACCTGCCCGGTCGCAGCTTTCGGCGCTCATCAGAAATCGGGATTGGTACATGGCCGACCAGAATGTGCCACCACGTCGACCACGGGACGACCGCGGTTGGGACGGACGCCAGCACCACAGCGCGGACGGCTACGGCGACCCCCACGCGTCCACGCCCTACGGGTACGACTCGGCCCACCCCTACCAGGGCGGCTACCCGGCGCAGGCCGACCCGCGCGAGCAGTACGGCGACGGGTACGCGCACGCCGGACACCCCGCCCCCGCCCCGCGCGGCCCACAGTGGGTCGGCCCGGAGGGGCTCGGCCGTCCGGTCGGCACCGGACTGCCCACCCTGGACGATGACGACGAGTCCGGTCGCAAGGTCGGCCGGCGCAAGGCCATGGTCGCCCTCGGCGGCACCGCTGCCGTCGTCGCCGGAGGCGCGGCGCTCGCCATGACCCCGCAGCTCCGCGGCCTGTTCGGCGACGAGGCCGTGGCCGGCGACGCGACCGGCAGCACGGTGACCGACGGCACCGCGGCGCGGCCCAGCGGCCAGCAGCCCAGCACGGTACGCACGTACACCGAGCAGAACGAGAGCTACATGGGCTCCCGCGCCGGCGAGGCGCTGAAGAAGAACACGCCGACCGGTGGACGGACCCTGTCCGGTCCGGCCGCCGCCGCGGCGGCGACCCAGGTGACCGTCAAGACCGTGCTGGCCAAGGACCCGATCCTGCACCTGGCCCGACGTGCCACCTTCGGGCCGACGCCCGCGGTGATCGCCGACATCAAGAATCAGGGCATCGACGCCTGGATCCGCGCACAGCTCGCCCCGGAGAAGATCGAGCCGAGCAAGGCCGAGCTGAAGCTCACCGAGCTGCCCACCCTGAAGCTCGACGCGCAGCAGTTGCGCGCCCAGCGCGACCAGCTCAACGATCAGGGCGCCCAGCCGGAGCGAGAGATGGTCGACGCCACCGTCGCCCGGCAGATCTGGTCCAACCGTCAGCTGTTCGAGGTGATGGTCGACTTCTGGAACGACTTCCTGCACGTCGCCGCCGACTTCGACGGCGGCGAGGTCTACCGCAACTCGTTCGACCAGGACGTCGTGCGCAAGCACGCGCTGGGCAGCTACCCGGAGATGCTGGTCGCCGCGAACAAGCACCCCGCGCTGCTGATCTACCTGAACCAGAAGGACTCCCGCAAGGACGCGATCAACGAGAACCTCGCCCGGGAGAACCTCGAGCTCTACTCGGTCGGCGTCGACGGTGGTTACGAGGAGCAGGACGTCCGGCAGGCGGCCATGCTGCAGACCGGCCGCGGCATCGACCGGGACGGCAAGTACGTCTTCAAGCCCGAGCAGCACTACGTCGGCAAGGTGAAGATCCTCGGCTTCACCCACGCGAACAACTCGGCGGACCCGAAGAAGGCCGACGCCGCGATCGACGCGTACATCACCTACCTCGCGAAGCACCCGTCGACCGCGAAGTACGTCGCGCAGAGCCTGGCGACGCGGTTCGTCTCGGACACCCCGCCGAAGTCCCTGGTGGACCGGCTGGCCAAGATCTACACCACCAACAACGGCCTGATCAAGCCGGTGCTGATGGCGCTGTTCTGCTCCACCGAGTTCTGGGCCGCGGTGGGCCAGAAGGTGCGTCGACCGATGGAGTACCTGGTCGCCACGTACCGCGTCCTGGGCGTCTCGCCGGAAGCGTCACCGAAGCACAACAACGGCGACAACAAGCGCACCCCGTACGCCCGGGGCCTGCGGCAGATCCACGACAAGCTGCGCGAGCTGGGCCACTTCCCGATGGGTCAGCCCACCCCGGACGGTTACCCGGACGTCTACGTCGCGTGGACGTCGGCCGGCACCATGGTCAACGGCTGGAACGAGGCGGGCGAGATCCTCGCCGGCTACCGCACCACCTTCACGTACACGGCTCCGGAGAAGCTGGTCGCCAAGCCGCCGGCCACCGCCGGGGCGTACGTGGACGCACTCTCTGCGCGGCTGGTGGGTCAGAAGCTGAGCACGCGGGAGAAGAACCTGATTCTCGGCGTGGCCGGCGTGCCGGCGACCGCCAAGGTCGACGCCACGTTCAACGGGGCCATCACCGCCGTCGCGCGGGCGATCCTCGCTTCCCCCCAGCACCACCTCCGGTGAGGCACCCGATGGAGAAGACTGTGTACAACTCTTTCCCCCTGCACCCCGAATGCCCCGACGTGCGGCGGCTGGCCGACAACCCGGCCGAGGCGTTGCTGCGTGCCGAGGCGGACATCGTCGCCGCCGAGAACGCCGCCGAGTTCGACCGTTACCGCACGCTGGAGGACCTGGAGGAGGCCCAGCAGGACGGTCGTGGCGTCACCCGGCGGACGTTCGTCGTCGGTGCCGCGGCCACCGCGACCGCGCTGGCCACCGCGCAGTTCGTCACCACGTCGGCGTCGTTCGCGGCGACCAAGACCGGCACCCTGATCCACGTCTTCCTCTACGGGGGGCTGGACGGGCTGAGCCTGATCGCGCCGGACAACGACGCCGTGCTCGCCAAGGCCCGTCCCGATCTGCTGCTCGGCAACGACTCGCTGGCCCTGGACCGCGGCTTCAAGCTGACCAGCGCGTTCAAGCCGCTGGAGAAGTGGCTCACGGCCGGACAGTTGGGCTTCATCCCGGCGGCCTCCGACGAGCGGCTGTCGCGTAGCCACTTCCAGGCCGCCGACGCCTGCAACCTGGGCGGGTTGCCCAACGAGACCGGCGGCCGGGGTTGGCTGGACGGTCTGGTCGACAACCTGGGCAAGGGCACCGCGTTCCGCAGCGTCGGCATCGGCAGCACGCTGCCCCGCTCGCTGGTGGGCAACAACGGCGCGCTGTCGCTGAACAACGTCGGGTCGCTGCGCCTCAACGGCGACGAGCGCTTCCGGGCCGCCACCGAGAAGGCCATCAAGGGGCTCTTCACCGGGATCAACCACCCGGTCGAGGAGGCTGTGCAGGAGGGCATGGGCGCCCTGGCCACCGCCCAGCGGTTGGCCGCCAAGCCGTACCAGCCGGTCGAGGGTGTCACGTACGAGGGCGTCGGCAACGCCTTCAAGCAACTCGCCCAGTTGATCAAGGGTGGTGCCAACGTGCGGGTCGCCACCGTCGGCATGGGCGGTTACGACACACACGAGAACCAGGGCACCACCGCGGGCGGCCAACTGCACCGCCGCTTGAACGAGCTGGCCAGCGCGATGGCCGCCTTCTTCACCGACCTGGGCCCGCAGGCCGCCGACGTGACGATCATGGTGTCCAGTGAGTTCGGCCGTCGGGTCGGCTCCAACAGCGGAGGCACCGACCACGGGCACGGCGGGGTGGTCACCCTGCTCTCCGGCAAGAAGCTGGCCGGCTCGGTGCTCGGCAACTGGAACGGTCTGGACAAGCTGGACTCCGGTGACGTGCCGGAGAACAACAACATGTTCAACATCTACGGCGCGGTGGCGCAGGGCCGGTTCGGTCTCACCAACGCGGAGGTCGACAAGGTCTTCCCCCGCCAGAAGTACGCCCCGATGAAGTTGTACGCGTGACGCGTTCGCACACCCACGCCGCCGGCCGTCGTACCGGGGCCTCGTCCCGGCACGGCGGCCGATCGGCTGCCCCCGTACCCCTGCAGATCCCGGCCCGGCGCGGACCCGGCGGCCGGCGGCTGCTGGGCGTGCTGCTCCTTGTCGGTCTGCTCGCCAGCGTGCTGCCGTGGTGGCTGGGCACCCCCGCCGGTTCGTTGCGGAGCACCGCGGCCACCGTCACCGCGGCGGGCCGGATCAGCGGCCTGATCGCCGGCTACCTGCTGCTGGTGCAGGTGCTGATGATGAGCCGGCTGCCGGTGCTGGAACGGTGGATCGGCGGCGAGCAGGTGGCCCGCTGGCATCGCGACGTCGGCGCCACCCTGCTGGTCGCCGTGCTGGCACACCTGTCGCTGATCCTCGTCGGCTACGCGGACCTGCGTAACCAGTCGATTCTCGCCGAGGTCGGCACGCTGCTCGGTGACTACGAGGACATGGTCTCGGCGTTCGTCGCCACCGGCATCATGATGTTGGTCGGGTTCAGCAGCATCCGGGGGATCCGGCGGGCGCTGCCCTACGAGCTGTGGCACCTGCTGCACCTGTCCAGCTACCTGATCCTGCTGCTCGGCTTCGGTCACCAGTTCACCCACGGTGCGCAGTTGTACAAGCCGGGACCGGTCCGCACCGGCTGGATCGCGCTCTACCTGCTGGTGGTCGCCGCCCTGCTCTGGGGTCGGGTGCTCGCGCCGCTGGCGTTCAACCTGCGCTACCGGCTGCAGGTCGCCGACGTCGTCGCCGAGAGCCCGGACACCATCTCGATCTACCTCACCGGTGAGCGGCTCGGCCGGCTGACGATGCTCGGCGGCCAGTACTTCCGCTGGCGCTTCCTCGCCCGGGGCTGCTGGTGGCAGTCGCACCCGTTCTCCGTCTCCGCCGCCGGGAACGGTCGCTGGTTGCGGCTCACCGTCAAGGTCGTCGGCGCGCACACCGCGGACCTGCGCGACCTGGAGCCGGGCACCCGGGTCTGGGCGGCGGGTCCGTCGGGCACCTTCACCGCCGCGCACCGGGTCCGCGAGCGGGCCCTGCTGATCGCGGGTGGCAGCGGCATCACGCCGATCCGGGCCATGCTGGAGGAGTTGCCGCCGGGCGCCGCCCTGATCTACCGGGCCCGTACCCCCGCCGACGTGCTGCTCAGCCGTGAGCTGGACTGGCTGGCTCAGGAGCGCGACACCTCGGTCTGGTACGTCATCGGCTCCCGCGACGACCCCGGCCCCCGTCAGCTCATGAGCCCGGACGGGTTGCGTCAACTGGTACCCGACGTGGCCCGGCGCGACGTCTACCTGTGCGGGCCACCCGGGCTGGTGGATCAGTCGGTACGCGCGCTGCGCCGGGCCGGCGTGCCCCGACGGCAGATCCACCTGGCCACGTTCGAGTTGTAGGAAGGGCATCCCATGCGTCGCGCGTTGCTCGCGATCACCGGCCTGGCCGCCAGCACCACCGCGCTGGTGGTGTTCAAGGGCTCCCCGGGCGCCACCCAGGTCGCCCAGAACCTGCCGAGCGCCCAGCCGGTCAACCCCACCCCGCAGGATGTCGACCCGAGCGCCGACCCGCCCGTCGAACCGGTGGCCGGGGCGCCGACGCCGTCGGTGGCTCCCGGCACGCCGTCGTCGCCCAAACCCAGCAAGATCACCGCCCGGCCGGCCGGCACCCGCACCACCACGAAGGCTCCCAGCGCGCCGCGGACCACCACGAAGGCGCCGCAGCCGACCAACCGCCGGGTCACCGGGCCGGGCGTGGACAACGAGTACGGGTACGTGCAGGTGCAGATCGTGGTCTCCGGTAACCGGATCGTCGACGCTGTCGCGCTGTCCCTACCCAGCGGGGGTGAGTCCGACATCCACAGCGACGACGTCAGCGGCAGGTACGACGGCACCGGCGGCGAGGTGGTGCAGAAGCAGAGCGCCAACGTCAACACCGTCTCCGGCGCCACCGAGACCAGCAACTCCTACAAGCAGTCGCTGCGCGGCGCGATCGAGCAGGCGTTCTGACGTGCCGGCGGCGATGACCCGACGCGGGCTGTGCCGGGTCGAACAGATCATGGGTACGGCGATCACCCTGGACCTCGCCGACGACCTGCCCGCGGCGACGCTGAACGAGTTGGCCGACGAGGTCTTCGCCTGGATGCGGGAGGTGGACGCCCGGTTCAGCACGTACCGGCCGGACAGCGAGGTGTGCCGCTTCGACCGGGGCGAGGTGCTGCTCTCCGAGGCGTCGGCGGAACTGCGGTTCGTGCTGGAGGCCTGCGCCGACCTGTGGGGCGACACCGACGGGTTCTTCGACGCGTACGCCACCGGACGGCTCGACCCGTCCGGCTTCGTCAAGGGCTGGGCGGCCCAGGTCGCCTCGGATCGCCTGCTCGCCGCCGGTGCCGCGAACCACTGTGTGAACGCCGGCGGTGACGTGCGCGTGCGCGGCCTCGCGCCGTCCGGAGCGCCGTGGCGCATCGGCATCCGGCACCCGTGGGACGCGATGGCGACCTGCCTGGTGCTCACCGGGACCGACCTGGCCGTGGCCACGTCCGGCGTCTACGAGCGGGGCCGGCACGTGCTGGACCCGCGCCGGGGCGCACCGGCCAGCGGGTTGCGCTCGGTGACCGTGGTCGGCACCGACCTCGGGGTGGCCGACGCGTACGCCACCGCCGCCCTGGCCATGGGGGTCGCCGGTCTCGGCTGGTTGGACCGCCTCGACGGGCACGGCCACGCGGTCGTCACCGACGACGGCCGGCAGTACCACTCCGCCGACGTCCCCGCTGGTCGACTAGCTCCGCCGGCGTCCCCGCTGGTCGACTAGCTCCGCCAGCGTTCCCGCTGGTCGACTAGCGCAGCGGGCGGTTGGTGCCGGCCGGGCGGGTGCCGGTGGGGCGTGGGCGGCCCGGACGCGAGCCAGACGGCCGGGTGCCGGCCCAGCGGTGCCGTGGATGGCTGGGCCGGGGCGGTTCGGTGCCGCCGGGATGAGGCGTCCTGTCGTCCGTGGACATCGTTCCCCCGTTCGTGGCGCGGGTTCGCGCCGTCTTCCTGTCAACGAGGACCGACGCCCCGGCGACGCTGTCGGGCACCGGATGGAATCGCCGACCGGGCCTGTCTCACCTGCCTCGTCGGGGCAGCGGCAGGTGACCGGGGAGCAGGTCGGGTGCGAGCGTCACCCCGCTGGCGCGCAGCGCCCCGATCAACGTGTTCTGCACGAGGTACGAGTCCGGAAGCTGCCAACGGGCCTGCTCGGGGGCGACCGCCCAGCGGACCGTCCCCTCCGGCAGCCGGGTGGGCGGCGCGGGGATCCACGAGCCCGGCCCGTGCCGGACCACGTGGAAGCAGTGCTCCAACTCCGGCCGGAGCGGATCGCCGGGGCGGACCAGGAACATCCACCGCCCGGTGGGGGTGACCAGCACCGGCCCGCGTACGCCGGTGCCGGCCGGGTGGGTCTGCACCGCGTCGAGCACGTGCCGGCCCAGGTGGGCGGGGACCTCCAGCACGTCGAAGGCCCGGCCGGTGGGCAGCAGCACCCCGTGTGGGCGGTTGCGCCACCAGGTGGCCACCCGGGACGGGTCGGCGCTGGCCGCCAGCTCCCAGTTCTCCAGGGCGGGGTGGCAGCCCACGGTGGGACAGCCGGCCCGGCCGCAGACGAAGCGGCTGCGGGCCAAACAGGCCCCTGGCGTGACCTCCCACCCGTGTGCGGCGTATCGCATGGCGACCCGGCGCAGCCGGACCCGTTCCAGCGGCGACAGTTCGGCGACGCGCGGTACGACGTTCCCCCACATGTGTGCCATCTCCCCTCGTCGGGCCCGGCGATCGCCAGGTCGCATGTCGAGCACCGTCACTGCCGTAACCCACGATCGTTGAGGTTGACGAACGGCCCGTGCAACTTGCACGAAAACTACGAGGACTGGCTGTACGGCTGACGTACATCGTGTGCGACCAGGGAAAACCTGGAGATGAACGGAAGTCGCCGCACCCGCGAACATCGCCGCGACTCGATCGGTCGCCGGCGGCAGGGGAGGATGGGGAGATGGACGAGCTACCCATAGGACGGCGAGTTGCCTACTGGCGGGGCCGACGCAAGATGTCGCAGCAGGTCTTCGCCGACCGACTGGGCAAGTCGAAGAGTTGGGTGGACAAGGTCGAACGCGGCGTCCGCCGGTTGGACAAGTTCTCCGTCCTCTACGAGATCGCCGACATCCTCCAGGTGGACGTGCAGCTCCTCATGGGCAAGGACCCGGAGCGCCGCACCGACGCGTTGAACTGCATCGACCAGATCGAGGTGCAGGAGATCCGGGCGGCGCTGGAACGCTACGACTCGATGAGCGCGTACTTCGACGCGGTGCCGTGCCCGCCGCCGCTGGACGACATGCGCAAGGCCGTCAACCACGCCTGGCTCACCTACCAGTACGGCCGCTACGGAATGCTCACCCGGGCGCTGCCCAAGCTGCTGCGCGACGCCCAGGCGGCCGATGCCGCCTACGGCGGTGAGCAGGCCGCCGAGGCGGCTCACCTGCTCGGGCAGGTCTACCAGATCGCCTCCTCGGTGCTGCGCAAGCTCGGTGAGTGCGAGCTCGCCTGGTTGGCCGCGGACCGGTCGATGGCGGTGGCACAGCGGGCCGACGACCCGCTGCTGGCCGGCATCGCCACCACCCGGGTGTGCAACGCCCTGGTCGCGATGGGTCGGGCTCGCCCCGCGCTCGAGCTGAACGTGCAGATCGCCAACCGGCTGGCACCGGGCGGGAGCAACGAGGTCTCCCCGGCCCGGCTCTCCGTCTACGGGATGCTGCTGCTCCAGGGCGCGATGGCCGCGTCCCGCATCGGCGACTCGGCGAGCGTCGACGATCTGATCAACTGTGCGGAGGAGGCCGCCACCCTGCTCGGTGGCGACTACAACCACTACTGGACGTCGTTCGGCCCGACCAACGTCGAACTGCACCGGGCCGCCGCCGCCGTGGAGCTGGGCGACGGGGGGCGGGCGGTGGAGGTGCACCAGCTACGCATCGCGGAGCCCGCCTTCAACGCGCTGCTGCCCGAACGCCGCGCCCACCACCTGCTCGACATCGCCCGCGGGTACGCCCAACTGGGCGATGTGGCGAACGCCGGCGAGATGCTCCTGCTCGGTGATCGGCTCGCCCCGTCGGAGATCCGCTGCCGGCCGATCGCGCACGAGGTGATGTCGGACGTCCTACGTCGCACACGTGGTGCGCCGCCTTCTCCGGTAGCGGAGTTGGCTGAGCACATGGGAGTAGGGGTATGAGCGCGGAGCCGGTTTGATGGCCGGTTCACCGCGTAACAGCGGGCACCGCGAGGTGCTCTACGTCATCGCCTGCGGCTCGCCGCTGGCACGGCACGTCGGTCGTCTGGTCGACCTTGCCCAACAGGACGGTTGGGACGTCTGCGTGGTCACCACGCCGGACGGCGCGAAGTTCGTCGACCAGTCGGCCCTGATTCGGCAGACCGGCCACCCGGTGCGGACGCACTACAAGAATCCCGGTGACCCGGACGTGTTGCCGCCCGCCGACGCCATGATCGTCTGCCCGGCCACCGTCAACACGGTCAACAAGTGGGCGGCCGGGATCACCGACACCCTCGCGCTCGGCCTGCTGGTCGAGGCGCAGGGCAAGGGCGTCCCCGTCGTCGCGGTGCCGTACACCAACGCCGCGATGGCCACCCACCCGGCGTTTCGGGCCGGGGTGGCGCGACTGGCCGAGTGGGGCGTCACGGTGCTCTTCGGTGAGCACGTGATCGCCCTGCACCCGCCGGGCACGGGGGAGCAGCACCTGCACGCCTTCCCGTGGGGGATGCCGCTGGCCGCGCTGCAGGCCGTCGCCGTGAGCGCCGCGTAGCGCTCACGGCGGGCCTTCCGCTCGGCGCGGCCGGGCCGGGCGTCACCGCTGGGCCGCCCCCGCGCCGGTAAGCTGGCCCGCCGTGAGCACAAGCGGATCCGACCCCACGGTCACCGACGTGGTGGCCGAGCTGGAACGGCGCTATCCGCCGGCCTGGGCCGAGGAGTGGGACCGGGTGGGCCTGGTGCTCGGCGAGCCGGCCGCCCCGGTCCGCCGGGTGCTCTGTGTGGTCGACGTGGTCCCCGAGACGGTCGCGGAGGCGCTGGCCGCCGACGTCGACATGATCGTCGCGCATCACCCGCTGCTGCTGCGTGGGGTCTCGTCGGTCGCTCCGACGACCTTCAAGGGGCGGCTCATCCACCAGCTGATCCGGGCCGGGGTGGCCCTCTACGCGGCGCACACCAACGCTGACGTGGCCGCCCCGGGCGTCTCCGACGCCCTCGCCGCCCGGTTCGGGCTGACCGGGCTGCGCCCACTGCAGCGGCCCGCGCCCGGCTCGCCCGCCCACGGCGACGACCGGGGTTTCGGCCGGATCGGCGAGCTGCCCCAGCCGATGACGCTCGCCGAGTTGACCCGGCACGCCGCCGCCGTGCTCCCCGTCACGTCCTGGGGAGTTCGCGCCGCGGGGGATCCCGGGCGTATGGTTCGTACCCTCGCCGTCAGCGGCGGGTCGGGGGACAGCTTCCTCGGCGCCGCGACCGCCGCCGGGGTGGACGCGTTCCTCACCGCCGACCTGCGGCACCACCCGGCCGGCGAGCACCTCGCCGCCGATGGTCCCGCCCTGATCGACGCCGCCCACTGGGCGACCGAACGACCGTGGCTGGACGACCTGGCCGCCCTCCTACGGGAGGCACTGGGCGTCGAGACGCTGGTGTCCGACCTGGACACCGACCCGTGGACCGTGCATGCCGCCGCACCCGCTGTGGACGACAAGGAGCCCGACCGTGAAGGCTGACCCTCAGGTGCAGCGCCGCCTGCTCGACCTCCAGGCGATCGACACCAACCTCGCCCAGCTCGCCCACCGCCGGCGGTCGCTGCCCGAGCGGGCCGAGTTGGAGTCGCTGGCCCGGGAGTTGTCGTCGTTGGAGGACGAGCGGGTCCGCGCCCAGGTGGCCGTCGACGACCTGGACCGGGACATCGCCCGGCTGGAGAAGGACGTCGAGCAGGTCCGGGCCCGCAAGGAGAAGGACCAGAACCGGTTGGCGGCCGGCACCGGCCCGGCCCGCGAGCTGGAGGCGCTGCAGCACGAGCTGGTCTCGCTGAACCGGCGCCAGGGTGACCTGGAGGACGCCGAACTGGAGCTGATGGAGCAGCGGGAGACCGCGCAGGGCGTACTGGACGGCGTGGAGCAGCGGTTGGCCGACACCCGGGACAAGCGGGCCGCCACCGAGCAGCGCCGTGACGACGCGATGGCCGAGATCGCCAAGGAGGAGGAGTTCAAGCGGGGGGCCCGTCAGCCGCTCGCCGCCGACCTCCCGAGCGACCTGGTCAACCTCTACGACAAGATCCGCGAGGACACCGGGTTGGGTGCCGCACTGCTCACCGCGGGGCGCTGCGGTGGATGCCGGTTGGAGCTCTCCGGTGCCGACCTGGCCCGGATCCGCAAGGCCGCCCCGGACGACGTGGTCCGCTGCGAGGACTGCCGGCGGATCATGGTCCGCACCAACGAGTCGGGTCTGTAGGTCGTGGCGCCGCGCGTGGTCGCCATCGAGGCCGACGGCGGGTCCCGGGGCAACCCCGGCCCCGCCGGTTACGGCGCGGTGGTGCGCGACCCGGAGACCGGGGAGGTGCTCGCCGAGCGCTCCGAGTCGCTCGGCACGGCGACCAACAACGTCGCCGAGTACCAGGGGCTGATCGCCGGGTTGACCGCCGCCGCCGAGTTGGGTGCCGCCGAGGTGGACGTCCGGATGGACTCCAAGCTGGTGGTCGAGCAGATGTGCGGCCGGTGGCAGATCAAGCACCCCGGCCTGCGGCCCCTCGCCGCGCAGGCCGCCGTGCTGGTGGGCCGGTTCACCGCGGTCCGGTTCAGCTGGATCCCGCGCGAGCAGAACCGGCACGCCGACGCGCTCGCAAACGCCGCCATGGACGCCGCCGCTGGCCGACCCGCGCGGACCCCGACGACGGGCCCACCTCCGGCGACGCCCGCGACGGGCAGCGACCCGGCGACCGCGCCGGCCTCGTGGGAGCCGCGGCCGAGCTTCACCGCCACCCGGCTGATCCTGGTCCGGCACGGCGAGACCGAGTACACCGAGCAGCGGCGCTACTCCGGCCGTGGCGACGTGCCGCTCTCCGAGACTGGCCGGGCCCAGGCCCGCGCCACCGGCGCCCGGGTGGCCGCGCTGGCCCCGTCCGTCGCGGCCGTGCTCAGCTCACCGCTGTCCCGGTGTACGTCCACCGCGGCGGCGATCGCCGGGGCGCTCGGTGACGTGCCGGTCCGCACCGACGACGACCTGATCGAGTGCGACTTCGGCCAGTGGGAGGGGCGCACCTTCGCCGAGGTGCGCCAGCAGTGGCCGGGGGAGATGGACGCCTGGCTCGCCTCGCCCCGGATCGCCCCGCCGGGCGGGGAGTCGTTCACCCACGTCGCCGAACGCGCCCACCGCGTCACAGCGGGGCTCCTCACCGCGTACCCCGGGGAGACCGTGGTGGTCGTCTCGCACGTCTCGCCGATCAAGCTGGTGCTGCGCGACGCGCTCGCGGCCGGCGACGGGTTCCTGCATCGGCTCTTCCTGGACGCGGCCGGCATCTCGGTGCTCGACATGTGGCCCGACGGCGGCGTCGCCGTTCGCACGGTGAACGACACCGCCCACCTCGCCGGGATCGACTAGTTCCCATCTGTCGGGAGGGTGTTGGCCCGAGGGGCCGAACCTGTGCGGAAACTGTTGACAGTGGATGGACCCCGGTTCAAGATCGGTTCGTGCGAAGCGTTCACCTGACGAAGCGGGGTCACATCGACCTCCTGCGCGTCGCCAGCGCCGCCTGTCGACGCTCCATCTGACGCCGGGTTCCTCCCTCCCTCGCACGCTGCAGGCGTTTCCCATCCCCGCTGGTCTCCGGCCCCGCGGCGCGTCCGCCTGCGCGTCCCCCTCCGACAGGAGATCCGTCATGCTGTCCGCAAGACGTCTACCCCGGCTCGCCGCGACCGCGGTGAGCGCCGCGCTGCTCGCGACCGTGGCCCTCACCGAGCCGGCGTCCGCCACCGCGCTGCCCACGGTGCCGCCAACCCCCGTCGACCTTTCCGACGTGCGCGGCTACCCCCGCCAGAGCACCCTCCCGGTCTGGCCGGACAACCCGGCCGACGCTTCCATCCCGATCGGTGTGATCCCGTACGACGACATCGCACCGAAGCTGAACGCGCTCCAGCGGGCCAGCGACCGGGTCTCCGCCCGGGTCGCCGGGAAGTCCGCCGGCGGCTACGACCTGTACGCGGTCACCGTGACCGCGCCGGAGAGTCGCAGTGAGGCGCGGCAGCAGGAGACCTGGAAGCGGCTCATCGAGGACGAGCCGGCCCGGGCGCAGCGGGACCGCAAGCTGCTCGCCGGCTACAAGACCCCGCTCTTCGTCAACGCCAACATCCACGGCAACGAGTGGGAGGGGACCGACGCCGCTCTGCGGGTGATCGAGGAGTTCGCCACCGACCGCACCCCGGAGGTCGCCGAGTTGCTGCGGCGCAACCGGCTGGTCTTCAACATCACCTCGAACCCGGACGGCCGAGTCGCCGGCACCCGGGCCAACGCGGCCGGCTACGACCTCAACCGCGACCTGACCATCGTCGCGCAGCCGGAGACCAACCTCATCCGCGACCTGATCATCGACACCAAGCCGATCATCACGCTGGACCTGCACGGGTACGTCAACCCGACCCTGCTGCACCCCAGCACCCCACCGCACAACGTCAACAACGAGTACGACCTGTACATCAAGCACGGCCTGCCCAACGCGCTGGCGATCGAGGAGGGTCTGCGCGGCCTCGGGTACGCCGAGACCCAGCGGGCCCGGATCCCGTTCCGCGATGACGAGCCGGGTGTGTGGGACGACTTCCCACCGATCTACGTGCCGTCGTTCGCCATGTTGCAGAGCAGCATCCCGTACACCATCGAGGCCCCGCTGAACCCGCGCGGCGGATCGCTCACCCCGGCCGAGCGGGTACGCCGCTCCGGTATCAACACCGACGTGCACGAGGTGGCGATCCGCACCTCGCTGCGCTACATCCAGGACCACCGGGCCGAGGTGCTGCACGACCAGGCTGAGGTCTACCGCCGGGGCCTGGCCGGTGAGCCGTTGCGCGACCTGCCCGACGGCTACGTGCCGGGCTGGGGACCGGAGGACAACTACCACACCACCTTCCCCCGGGCGTACGTCATCCCGAGCGGCACCGGTCAGCGTTCCGGGCCGGCCGCGGCCCGCCTGGTCGACCTGCTGATCGGCAGCGGTGGCCGGGTGTGGCGGGCGAAGCAGCCGTTCACCGCTGGCGGCAACCGCTACCAGGCCGGCTCGTACGTCGTCGACATGCACCAACCCAAGCGTGGCCTGGTCAACTCGCTGCTCGAACCGGGCGCGGACATCACCGACCGGGTGAACGACCTATACGCCGGTCCGGCCGCCTGGAGTCAGGGGCTCACCTGGGGGGCCACCGTGGACACCCTCTGGGACACCCTGCCCCGGGTACGCCTGGAGCGGACCTACGACGGGCGGGCCGAGGGCACGCTGCCGGCCGGCCGCTCCGACCTGCGCCTGGATCTGCGGGACGCCGCCGACCTGCTCGCGGTGAACTCGCTGCTCGCCAAGGGCGTCGAGGTCTACCGGCTCGCGGACGGGTCGGTGGTCGTTCCCGGCACTCCGGCCAACCGCAGGTTGGCCGGCGCGGAGGTCCGGGTGCACGCGGTCAGCTTCGAGCGGGCGCCGGCCGGTTGGCGGGGCACCCGGTTGGACCGGGTCGTGGTCGGCTATCTCGGTACGGTCGAGGAGCGCGACACCCTCGCCGACCTCGGCTTCGAGGCGCGTGCGGTGACCGCCGCGACGCTGACCGACACATTGACCGAGGACGTCGACGTCCTGCTGGTCGCCGGTGACGTCAACCTGGCGGACCTGACCGCCGAGAACCGGGCCGCCCTGGACCGCTTCCTCGCCGGGGGCGGTGGCGTGGTCGGCCTGGGCACCGCCGGGGCGTCCTTCAGCAACGCCGCCGCGCTGCTGACCGTGACCGCCACTGCGGCGCCGAGCCTGGCCAGCGGGGTCGCCAACATCGTGAACAAGGGGGGACCGGTCACCACCTCGGCGATACCGCACACCTTCATCAGCCAGCCCGTCTGGTTCACCGACCTGGGTGCGAACGTCGAGGTCGAGCAGTCGTACGCGGCCGACCCGCTGCTGTCCGGTTGGTGGGCCACCGACGGCGCGAACGGGCAGGCCGCGGCGGCCAACCAGGCCAGCATCGTGCGGGGTGTCTCCGCCGCGGGCAACGGCGTGGTGCTGTTCGGCACCGACCCGACGTTCCGGCTGCACCCCAAGGGGTTGCAGTCGCAGCTCGGCCGGGCCGTGCTCTGGGCGGCGCAGCGCTGACGACCCCGTCTGGGTGAGCCGGCGATCGGCCTTTGTGGGGCCCGGGTGCGAACCGCACCCGGGCCCCACGTCGTTCGTCGGCCAGCCGCACGTGCCCATCCGTCGAGCCGTCCACGCCGTTTGGCGCAGCCGGTCGGCCGTTCAGCGCAGCACCTTTCGAGCGGGCGCGGTGACGGCCATCACAGGGTCGTAGCCTCCGGCCGTTACATCGAATGCCTCGACTCCCCGGAGGTGTGTCAGATGGCTGCACCCGAACCGGAGGCGCCCACCACGGCGCCGGCCAGGGCGAAGGACCACAGCCCCTGGAACTGGTTGCTCTTCATTCCCATCGTGGTGCCGCTGATCCCGGTCTTCTTCAATGGCGACTCGCCCCGGGTCTTCGGCTTCCCACGCTTCTACTGGCTGCAACTGGCGTACATCCTGCTCGGCGTCAGCACCACGACGCTGGTCTACCAGATGACGAAGAAGCGGGGAGACCGGTGAGCGCGAGGAGTGAGCCGGGTTTGCGAGCCCCGCAGTCGCGAACGAAGGAGGTCCAGTGATGTGGCGGGACCATCTCACCGAGATCATCGTCTTCACGTTCCTGTTCCTGCTGGTGAGCGTGATGGGCTTCGTGGCCGCCCGGTGGCGGGCACCGAAGGACATGGCGCACCTGGACGAGTGGGGGCTGGGCGGGCGCAGCTTCGGCGGCTGGATCACCTGGTTCCTGGTCGGCGGTGACCTCTACACCGCGTACACCTTCGTGGCGGTGCCGGCGCTGGTGTTCGGCGCGGGAGCGATGGGCTTCTTCGCGGTGCCGTACACCATCGTGATCTACCCGTTGGTGTTCCTGGTGCTCTGCCGGCTCTGGTCGGTCTCGCACCGGCACGGCTTCGTCACCCCGGCGGACTTCGTCCGCAGCCGATTCGACTCGCCGGTGCTGGCGCTGCTCGTCGCGATCACTGGGATCGTCGCCACCATGCCGTACATCGCGTTGCAGCTCGTCGGAATCGAGGCGGTGCTCAAGACGATGGGCGTCACCGGCGAGAGCGCGCTGGCCCGGCACCTGCCGATCATCATCGCGTTCGCGATCCTGGCCGCCTACACGTACCAGTCGGGGCTGCGCGCGCCCGCGCTGATCGCGTTCGTCAAGGACGCCCTGATCTACGTGGTGATCCTGGTCGCGGTGATCTGGCTACCGCAGAAGCTGGGCGGCTGGGGCAGCATCTTCGACGCCGCCGAGGCGAAGTTCCAGGCCACGGCGCAGAACCCGAACGACGGCATCCTGCTCAACGGCAACAACCAGCTTCAGTACGTCACGTTGGCGCTCGGTTCGGCGTTGGCGCTCTTCCTCTACCCGCACAGCATCACCGGCGTGCTGGCCAGCCGGAACCGTGACGTGATCAAGCGGAACATGTCGGCGCTGCCGGCGTACAGCCTGATCCTCGGTTTGATCGCGCTGCTCGGCTACATGGCCATCGCGTCCGGGGTGAAGCCGCTGCCGGGGTCGAAACCCGGCACCGCGGACGCGAACACGGTCGTGCCGGTGCTGTTCGACCAGCAGTTCCCAGACTGGTTCGCCGGTGTGGCGTACGCGGCGATCGGCATCGGCGCGCTGGTGCCGGCGGCGATCATGTCGATCGCGGCGGCGAACCTGTTCACCCGCAACATCTACAAGGAGTACCTGAAGCGGGACGCCTCCCCGGCCCAGGAGGCGAACGTCTCGAAGATCACCTCGCTGGTGGTGAAGGTCGGCGCGGTGGCCTGCATCGTCTTCCTCGACCCGCAGTTCTCCATCGACCTTCAGCTGATCGGCGGCGTGATCATCCTGCAGACGCTGCCGGCGGTGGCCCTGGGCCTCTACACCCGCTGGTTCCACCGCACCGGGCTGATCGTCGGCTGGGCGGTGGGCATGGGGCTGGGCATGTGGATGCTCTACCAGGTGGCCAGCCCGACCCGGAAGCACTTCGGCGGCTCGGCGTTCCCGCTGTCGGAGTTCGGCTTCGACACCACCCGGACGATCTACGTCGGCATCGTGGCGGTGGCCGTCAACCTGGCCGTGGCGGCGCTGGTGACGCTGGCGCTGCGGGCCGCCAAGGTGGCGGAGGGAGCCGACGGCACCACGCCGGACGACTACTTCGCCGACGAGGGCGACCCCCGGGTCACCCCCGGCGCCGAACGCGACGCCGACTCGGCCCGCGAACCGGTCGCCTGACCTCAGGTCCGCCCGGGCGCCGACGTGGGTCGGTGCCCGGGCGTACCTGTTCCGGTCCCGCGTCTCCCGCGTCTCCCGCGTCTCCCGCGTCTCCCGCGTCTCCCGCGTCTCCCGCGTCTCCCGCGTCTCCCGCGTCTCCCGCGTCTCCCGCGTCTCCCGCGTCTCCCGCGTCGATCTTGCAGTTGTGGTGCCCGGCTTGTGCTGATTGGCACCGATTGGTCGGTACCGAAACTGCAAGATCGACGAAGCTGTGCGGGGGTGGGGGTGGGTGGGGGTGGGGTTAGCGGGGGCGGTTGCGGTTTATCAGGGCCTGGTTGAGGCGGCCCAGGAGGGCCGCCAGCGTGGAGCGGTCCTCGGGGCTCCAGTCGGCCAGCATGTCGCCGTAGAGCCGGGTGCGGGCGGCCTGCACGGCGGCCATCCGCTGCAGGCCGGCCGGGGTGGGGGAGATGACCGTGCCCCGTCCGTCGGACGGATCCGGGGTGCGGGTGATCAGGCCGTCCCGCTGTAGCGCGGACACCTGCCGGGTCACGGTCGAGCCGTCCAGGTTGAGTCGGGCGGCGAGCGCGGAGACGTTCTGCGGGCCGGCGTCGGCCAGGTGGCGCAGGATGACGTACGCCGCCCGGTCGAGCACCCGGTGCTCGGCGGTGCCGGTGGCCCGCCGGGTCGCCTCGCCGAATCGCATCAGCAGGGCAACCTCGGTTTCGATCCGGCCGAGGGTGCTCTCGTGGTCGTCGCTCATAGCTGTATGATACAGGATAAGTACCTGCATAATACAGCTAATTGAGGAGTCGGAGTGGATCGGCGTTCCGAACCGAACCGCAGTGCCATCTACGCCACCACACTGGTGGCCTTCCTCGCCATCGCCGGCATCGCCGTGGTCGACCCCATCCTGCCGGCCATCGGCGACGCGATCGGAGTCACCGCCTGGCAGGTCGAGTTGCTGTTCACCGCGTACATCGCGGTCATGGCCCTCGGCATGATCCCGGCGACGCTGGCCAGCGGCCGGTTCGGCTTCAAGCCGGTGCTCATCACCGGCGTCTCCGTGGTCGGCCTCGCCGCGATCCTCGCCTCGTTCAGCGACAACATCGTGCAGCTCTCCGTGCTGCGCGGCGTCTGGGGGCTGGGCAACGCGATGTTCTTCGCCACCGCCATGGTGGTGCTGGTCAACCTGGCCATCGACCGGGAATGGGTGGTCGGCCTCTTCGAGACCGCCCTCGGCCTCGGCTTCGCCGTCGGCCCGCTGATCGGCGGCCTGCTCGGCCAGATCACCTGGCGGCTGCCGTTCTTCGTCTGCGGCGTCTTCATGCTCTTCGCCCTCGGCGTGGCCGCCCTCAAGCTCCGCGAACCCACCAACCGGCAGGCACCGGTACGCGTCGGCCAGATCTTCGCCACCTACCGTCGGCCGGCGTTCATCGCCCTCTGCGTGGTCACCGGCACGTACAACTTCGTGTTCTTCGTGGTGCTCGGCTACACGCCGCTCTTCCTGGGGCTGGACATCGTCCCGCTGGGGCTGGCGTTCACCGGCTGGGGTCTCGGCCTGGCCACCGGCATCCTGGTGATCGGCCACCGGCTGGCCCACCGGATCGGCGCCGTGCAGACCGTCGGCGTCGCCATCGCCGGGCTGCTGGTCTGCATGGTGCTCTTCGCCACCTCGACCAGCACCGCCGAGTCGCTCGTGGTGCTGGTGCTCTCCGGACTCTGCATGGGGCTGGCCAACGCCAACCTCACCGACCTGGCGCTCGGTCTCGGCTCCAGCGACCGTCGGGTCGCCACCGGCGCGTTCAACCTGGTCCGCTGGGGTGCCGCCGCGCCGGCGCCGATCATCTCCGGCAAGCTCGCCGAGCACTCACTGGCGCTGCCGTTCTGGGTCGGCTTCGGGGTGCTCGCCGTCGGCGTGCTGGTCTACCTGGCCTTCGCCCATCTGATGGCCGCCGGCTACGGCGAGCGGGTGCTCTGGTCCCGCTGGAACCGCGCCGCCGCCGACACCAAACACGAGCCGGCCGGCGAAACGTACTAACCGCGCCCCCGGGGTCGCGCCACGCCGCGCCACACCACGCCGCGCCACACCGCGCCGCGGTGCGGCGTATCGGGGTGCGGGTAGAGGCGGCGTCAGCTCAGGGCACGCCAGAGCAGGTAGAGGCCGATCACCGTGCCGAACACCACGATCACCGTCTTGAGCACCACCGACGGCAGCCGGCGAACCAGCCGGGCGCCCACGTACCCGCCGATCAGGGTGGCCGGCGCGACCACCGCGACGGCCGCCCAGTTCACCGGGCCGAACAGGGCGAACACCACAAGCGTCGTCAACCCCACCACCGCGGAGAGCAGATTCTTGATCGCGCTCACCCGCGCCAGGGTCGCGTCCAGCACCAGGGCCAACCCGGCGACCAGCATCACCCCGAGCGCCGCACCGAAGTACCCGCCGTACACCGCACCGAGCGCGACCATCGTCTGCACCGCGACCGTCCGCTGACGCGGCGACAGGTCCCGAGGGTGACCGACAAGCCGGCGCAGCGGGTCCTGGAAGGCCAGGACCGCGGTCGCCCCCAGCACCAGAAACGGCACGACCAACTCGAACGCGCGGGCCGGGGTGGCAAGCAGCAGCAGCGCACCGAGAATCGTGCCGACAATGGTGGTGGGCACCAGCGTGGCCAGCGCCCGGGGGCGCGGCAGGTCCGCCCGGCTACCGGCCACGGCCGCCAGATACCCGGGGAACACCGCGATGGAGTTGCTGACGTTCGCCGGAACCGGGGGCAACCCGACCGCGATCATCGCCGGAAAGGTGATCAACGAACCACCACCGGCCACCGCGTTGACCGTGCCAGCGGCGAGACCGGCGGCGAGCAGCAGCGCGGTGTGGGAGAGATCCATAGCCCCACGAGGCTAGCCGTCGCCTTTGCGGGACGGATCTGCGGGACTGCCCTTGAGCTGCGCGATCTTGCCCAGGCGGGGCGGGAGTGTTGGCGGAGCGTCCGTCGTTAGGATGGGAGCGCGACGGACGAGTCGACCGGGCGGCCGCGTCGGCGGGCTTCGGCCCGCTGCCGAGGAACGTCCGGACTCCACAGGGCAGGGTGGTTGTTAACGGCAACCCGGGGCGACCCGCGGGACAGTGCCACAGAAAACAGACCGCCGACCCCAACGGGGACGGTAAGGGTGAAACGGTGGGGTAAGAGCCCACCAGCACCCCGGGTGACCGGGGTGGCTCGGTAAACCCCACCCGGAGCAAGGCCAAGTAAGGGTCGTCACCGCAAGATGACGACCCCGCGCAGACGCTTGAGGGCTGCCCGCCCGATGTCTGCGGGTAGGCCGCTGGAGCCTGCCGGCAACGGCAGGCCGAGATGGATGGCCGCCGCCGGCGCAAACCCCTCGGGGTACGCGCCGCGCACAGAATCCGGCGTACAGGTCGACTCGTCCGTCGCCCACCAGCTCAGAGCCTCGATCAAGGCTCTGAGCTGGCGCGCATTGCGGCTACGTGAGTGCACCCAGGCTGGCGCAGTGGACGCGGCCAGCGATGGTTCGGGCGCGCGGGTCCGAACCTCCGCGAGCTACGCGACGATGACCCGGTGGACGAACAGCCCGTCTTTACCGACCCGTGGTGGGACCTACGCCGAGGTGGCCCAACCGAACAACGACAGCGTGAAGCACTGCACGCCGAACTTCTGACCGAGGCGGCCGCCGGGCACCCTCTACACAGCCAACCCGTCGAGGTCATCGGCAGGTCCGGGGCCTCAGACGACATCGTTGTGGAACTGAGCTCTGGGGGCTGGGCCCTCGTCCACCTCACCTGGAAACGCGCGGCCGAGAGACTACCCTGGCCCGAGACCACCTTCTACAGCACGATCAAGGCCCTCGAAGAGGACATCCACGAGCCAGACTGGTAGGACGCAGGGAGACCATCTAGCCGGAGGCAGGACGGCCGAGGTGCCCGGTGTGGAGCCCTCGCCGATGCCGGTGGCTCCGCAAGGTTTTCTGGTGGCGTACTCCGGAAGCTGAGTGTGGACTGGGGAGATGTCCTCGCATCTGGATTTCTTCGCTGACTTCGCGGTCACCGGCATGGTCCTCGGCGTCGGTCTCGGCTCCCGTCCGGACGACTGGCCGGGCGTACTGGGGTCCGACTTCCATGAGGCATCGTGGACCGACCACCACCTGGTACGGCAGTTCGGGATCGTCGACGCCAACTTCTATGACGGGTCGGGCGAGTGGATTTGTGATTGCGTCAATATCAAGCCCTGGCAGTTGCATCGGTTCGACGACATGGTCCCCGAGGTGATCGGTAGCCGTTACGGGAGCTTCCCGCCCCGGGTGCCGTTCGAGGAGGTGGCCGACCGGCTCGTCAGCGCGGGCGTGGAGATCCATCACGTCCGCCGAGTGCATATGGCCTCCCTCGAAGAGTATTGGATACCGGATGGAGAGGTCATGTTCTGGTTGATCTCCGATTACCAGCTGGAAGACTTCCCCGCGCTACGGCTCGGGGACGTCTATGCGGTGTCCACCGCCACAGGCGTCGACCTTCGGGCAGACCTGCTGACCCGGTATCGCTGATGGGGGATCACATCCGCAGGCTGGCCTCTGCCGCTGCTGTGGCACGCTTCGGTGATGATCGAGCTCGCGGACATCGAGGCGGCCGCCGACCGGATCGCCGGCCATGTGGTCCACACGCCCACCGTGCCCAGCCCCGGCCTGTCCGAGCTGCTCGGCGTGCCCGTCACCGCCAAGCTGGAGCTGCTGCAACGTACCGGGTCGTTCAAGGCGCGTGGCGCGGCGGCGAAGCGGCTCGTCCTGGACGACGCCGAGCGGGCGGCGGGCGTGGTGGCGGTCAGTGGCGGCAACCACGGCATCGCGGTCGCGGTGATGGCCGGCGCCCTGGGCGTGGCGGCGACCGTGGTGATGCCCCGGACGGCGCCGGCGCGTGCCGTCGAGGTGGCCCGCGCGGCCGGTGCCGACGTCCATCTGACCGACGGCATGTCCGCCGCGTTCGCGCTCATGTCCCGGTTGCGGGAGGACGGCCTGACCCTGCTGCACCCGTTCGACGACCCGGTGGTGCTCGCCGGGCAGGGCACGGTCGGATTGGAGTTCGCCGACGACGCCGGTGAGTTGACCGACGTACTGGTCAGCGTCGGCGGCGGGGCGCTGATCTCCGGGGTGGCCGTGGCGCTGCGGGCACGCCGGCCGGGGGTACGCATCTGGGGCGTGGAGACCGAGGGCGCGCAGGCGATGTCGCAGGCCCTGGCCAAGGGTGGGCCGGTCGAGGTGCCACTGTCGTCGATCGTCACCACGCTCAGCGCGCCGACCGTCTCGCAACTCACCTACGACCACGTGGCTGCCCTGGTCAGCGACGTGCTCGTGGTCTCCGACGCCGAGGCGGTGCGGGGGACGGTGGAGTTGGCCGAGCATGCGAAGGTCTGGGCCGAGCCGGCCGCCGGATGCCTCCTGCCGGCTGCCCGCCGGGTACGGGAGCGGGTGGGTGACGATGCCCGGTTGGGTCTCGTGCTCTGCGGCGGCAACTCCACGGTCGCCGACGTGGTGTCGTGGACCGAGCGCGGCAGAAGCCCCGCTCGTGTCCGCGTCGATCAGTAGAGCCACCGGTCGAGCACTCCGGGCCAGAAGTGGGTTGTATGGGCGCCGTTCCCGAACGCGGGCGGGTCAAGGTCCCTGATGCGTGTCAACAGGTCGGCGTTCTCCGCGAGCGCCTGCTCTTCGGCCTGTCCGTCTTCGTCCCAGCGGTCGATGACGGTTGAGCTGGTCAGCCAGCTACCAACCAGGTGCAGCGAACACAGCCAGTGGATGACCGTCGAGTTGACGAACCCGGCGCTGCCGTCTGGCGACCATATGTGCACCTCACCGGTTTCCGGCGCGGCACCGTACATCCAGCGCGGGTCGTCGGAGTTCGCCAACCGGTACATCGTCGGCTCTGCGTGGAACGACACCGTACCGACGAGGTCATCGATCAGCGGTACGCCACTGGAGATCAGCACGGCCTTCTGCGGCTCGGGAAGCCGCCGCATCGCCACGTCCAGCTCGGTAGCACGCACCACTCGCCCGGTACCCGCCCAGGCCGCGACCGCTTCGAACGCGGGAGGCAACGGAAGACCCTCAGCAGGCACGCCGACGAGGGTAGTCCGGGCCAGCTTCCAAGCGCCCAGCGAACGTAGCGGCCAGGCATCCCATCCTCTCCCGGAAAATTCTCCAAAGAAGTTCGGGAGGGGGTGTCGGATCGGGGCGATGGTGTTCGTAGCAGGGGTGAGGCCTCCCACCAGGGGCGGCGCCAGGGCAAGGAACCCCGATCATGAAGCTGACGACCATGACCCAGATCTCGATTGATGGAGTCGTGCAGAGCAACGGCGCCCCCACGGCCGAGCACCCGAATGGGTTCGAGCGGGGCGGATGGGCCCAGGGGAAGGGCGACGACGGGACCAGGGCGTTCATCACGCAGACCTACCAGCGGGCCGACGCGTTCCTGTTCGGCCGGCGTACGTACGAGTTGTTCGCCGGCTCGTGGGGGGCAATCGACCAGATGCGCGCACATCCCATTGGCGTGGCCTTGAAGGAGGCCCCCAAGTACGTTGCCTCGACCACGCTCACCGCGCCGCGTTGGGACGACACGACCGTTCTCGGCGGTGACCTCGCGGCGGCCATCAGCGAGCTGAAGGAGAAGCCCGGGGGTGAGCTGCAGGTGCACGGGAGCGGCACCCTGGTCCGGTGGCTGCTGGCCAACGATCTGGTCGATGAGATGACTCTGATCGTGATCCCGGTGATCGTTGGACTGGGCGCGAGGCTGTTCCCGGATAGCGGTCCGGATCTTGCGCTCGATCTGGTCGAGTCGCGGGTCGACTCGAAGGGCGTGACGATCCAGGTCTTCCGGCCGGCCGGGCGCCCGCGGTATGCAGGGGCCTGAAGTCCCTGACCGTCGAACCACACTGTTGCGACACCAGAGGAGATGATCTTCAGATGCAGTATCTGGTTTCCGTGATCGATGACGAGAGCAGTCCCGGCAGCACGGACAGGCGGCCTGCCATCAGCGCGTTCAACGAACGACTGATCGCCGAGGGCTACTGGGTCTTCGCGGGCGGACTCGCGGGCACCGACGCGGCCACGGTCATCGACAATCGGGGCGAGCAGGCGGTGTTCAGCGACGGGCCTTTCGTGGAGTCGAAGGAGTACCTCGCCGGCGTCTGGGTGTGGGACGTCCCCGATCTGGATGTGGCGCTCAAGCTCGCCGCCGAGGCGTCGAAGGTCTGTGATCGGAAGATCGAGGTGCGGCCGTTCCAATGAGCGACGTCGAGGAGGCGGTCACCCGGGCCCACCAGGACGAGTGGGCCCGTGTGGTCGCCTCGCTGACCCGGCGTTTCGGTGACCTCGACATTGCCGAGGAGGCAGCCGCAGAGGCGTTCGCGACCGCCGTGGAGCGGTGGCCGGCCGACGGCGTACCTCCCAACCCCGGCGCCTGGCTGACCACCACCGCCGTTCGCAAGGCCATCGACCGGATCCGGCGCGAGAACAAGCGCGACGACAAGCACAAGGAGGCTCAGATGGTGTACGACAACACCCCGCCCGAGCCTCTCGGCGTCATCGACGACGACCGGCTGCGGCTGATCTTCACCTGCTGTCACCCGGCGCTGGCGATGGAAGCCCGCGTGGCGCTGACGCTGCGCATGCTCGGCGGGCTGACCGTGCCCGAGATCGCCCGCGCCTTCCTGGTGCGGGAGACCGCCTTGGAGCAGCGGATCACCCGCGCGAAGGCCAAGATCAAGGCGGCTCGGATCCCCTATCGTGTGCCGGCCGCCGAGGATCTCCCGGCACGCGTCTCCGGCGTACTCGCAGTGCTGTATCTGGTTTTCAACGAGGGCTACCTGGCGACCGGCCCCGACACCGATCCGGTACGTCACGGCCTGACCGCCGAGGCGATCCGGCTCACCCGCCTGATCCGCGCTCTGCTGCCGGAGGATGGTGAGGTGGCCGGGCTGCTGGCGCTGATGCTGCTCACCGAGGCTCGCCGCACCGCTCGGGTTTCGGCCAGCGGCGAACTGGTCACCCTCGACGAGCAGGACCGTGGGGCCTGGGACAAGGCGCTGATCGCCGAGGGGCACCGGCTCGTGCGCGAGCGCCTCGCCGCTGCCGCCGCCGGGATGGCCCCGGGCCGCTACCAGATCCTCGCCGCGATCAACGCCGTGCACACCTCCGCCCGCGACATCCGCGACACCGACTGGTCGCAAATCGTCGCCCTCTACGACCAACTCGTCCAACTCGACTCCTCGCCGATCGTCGCCCTCAACCGGGCCATCGCGGTCGCCGAGCTCGACGGACCGGAGGTGGCGCTGGCGGCCGTCGACCGTCTTGCGGACGAGCTGGCCGGCTATCACGCCTACCACGCGACCCGCGCCGACCTGCTGCGCCGGCTGGGCCACAGTCAGCGGTCGCGCGCGGCCTACGACAAAGCCATCGAGCTGGCCGGCAACACCGCCCAGACCGCCAACCTGACCCGCCGCCGCGACCAACTGCGGTAGCGCCCTGCTGCTTCTTCGGGCGGTGTTCGTCGTGGTTGGTGGTATTGGTCGACGTCTGACGGCCCGACGAAAGCCCCTGGCGGCCCACGGCCCTTGCCGGCAGCTTCACCGACTCCGGCTCATCGCGCCGCACCGACGCGGAGCCGATTGCCGTCCGGGTCTACCACCTCAAATTCGCGTCCCCAGTCCTTATGTTCGACGGCACCCACGCCGCAGGCTGCCGCTGCGGCATCGATATCGTTCACGTACAGGTACAGCAGGGTCCCCGGCCGCGCATCCTCGGTGTGCTCCGACAGATGGATCTCAACGCCGCCCCGGGCGATGCTCACGTAGAGCGGCAGGTCAGGGGCGAACCGGTGCTCCCACTGGCGCAAGAAACCAAGACGGGCGTACCACGTCGCGGCGGCATCCGCGTCCGTGGTCCACAGGACAGGCGCGAGGCGTTCGGTCATCCGGGCAGTCTGGCACCCCAGGTGCGATGGGACGGCACCTCCGTTGATCCGACGTGCCCTCGGCGTGCGGTGCAACCGCCGTACGGGCGCTGGGCCTACGGCCGCTCGTAGCCGCAGACGTCGTATAGCCAATAGTCGAAGTACCTGCGTACTGCTTCGCTGTCGCGGGGATCCAGTGCCAGCCAATCGCGGGCGGCGCGAGCCATCTCAGCAAAGGTGCGATCTTCCTCGTCAGGCTTGAGCTCAACCCGGTCGGTGAGCGCGCCCCACAGGCAGTACATGCTGCCTGCGTACTCGACTATGTCGATCACGTCGATCGTTTCGCCCATGAACTGCAAGCCGAGATCGTACGGATCGTCCGCGCGAAGGATCTGTTCGGAGAGGTCGCGGGCGCGTTCCAGGTAGGCCGACCATGCCTCGTCGTCTGAACCGCTCACACGCCGGAGGATCACACACGACCAAGTCCCCCTGCAACCTTGGCGCTGCGCGCCTCGCCCACGCCCGACAGCAGCAACACCACCGGATCCCCGCCTGACACAACGGTTGGCACGGCTCATCGAACTGGTGTGATCCGGGGCGGGGCACGTGGCCGCACCCCGCCCCGGATCAGATCAGAGTTCTCGGTAGTAGACGGCGACCGGCAGTGGCGTGCAACCCAGTGCTTCGTACAGGGCTCGGGCGGGAGCATGGAATCCGTCCCCGCCCGTGCCGATCGTGACGACCTCGGCGCCGAGGTTCCGCATCGCGGCGAACGCATGCTCGCACAGCACGGTGCCCGCGCCGAGCCGGCGGTGCTCCGCGGACACGGCGAGGATCGTGACGCTGGCCTGTCGGCGCTCGGGTTCTACCGCCCAGGCCACGTAGCCGGCGATGGCATCGTCGATCTCAGCGACCGCGACGTACCGATGCTCGGCGGGGTCATGAAGCCCGGCAACCTGCTTGACGTAGTCGTCGCGCCACTCGCCGTGCTGGTTGGCGTACACAATCTCGCCCACGAGAGGGCGGAAGGATTCTTCGTAGAACGGCCCGAACGTCTCGATGGTCAGTTCGGTGAGACGGGTCAGGTCATGCCGAAGAAACGAGCGGATACGCATGTGGGTGTGCCTTTCCAGCTGAGGTTCTGAAAGCCAAAAAATCGGGCATCAGATGGCCAGCCAGCGGCCGGAACGGCGGCAAGCCGACCCTCAGTGGCGGGTACGCCAAGCAGCGAAGCAACTCATGGTCGGAATCCTACGGGGCGCTGCAACCGCATTCGCGGCGCAGCGAGCCGATCGGAACCCGCGTCATGAGGGGAGCACATCGGCCGAGGAGAGCACGAGGCTTCTTCTGCCGCCCATCGTCTCGACCTCGTGGGAGAGCGTCACGACGACCTCGTCGCCGGCGATGTCGTCCGCTGCTGCCTCGATCCACAGTTCGATGGGGAACGCCGCATCGGCCGTGATGTTCTGCGGCGAGAGGACGGAAGCCTTCTCCACGATGCGGTGGTCCTGCCCCCGGGCATCGTGAACGGAAACCTCGATCCAGCCAGGGAAATCGTCTGAGGCCCAGCGAACGGCCGAGGCCCTCACCATCACCACCTGCCGAGTGTAGGCAGCAGACATTGGACCAGCACTAGACGGGACAGCGGCCGATTTTGGCGCTTCGGGCCGGCGCGAAGCTATCGCGCGTCTGGCCTTGGCTACGGCCGCGCGGCGACCTGAGCGACGAACGCCCGCCAGGCCGCCGGACCGAAGGTCAGGGCCGGGCCGGCAGGGTCCTTGCTGTCCCGGACGCCGACGACGCCGGGCAGGTTGTCGGCAACCTCGACGCAGTTGCCTCCCGACGAACCGCTGCGCCGGGACTTGCGCCAGGTGGCGTTAGTGAGGTCCATGATCGCTGTGCACTTCCTTCATCAGCTCGTTGGACTGTCGGCGCGGGAGCGCTTCGTTCCGCACGTTCTCCCACCTCGTCTGAAGAGTATGTAGTTCATCTTCGTTGTCGACCACGATCCCGCCTAGCTGATTTTCGAGGTGCCCGACCCAGGTTCCGTCGCTTGCACGTGCCAGCGCGAACGGTCCGGATAGCCCGATGTGGAGGCCGGCGCCCGCCGGAATCACGTGGACGTGAACGTGGGGCAACTCGGCGACGGTGATGAGGTGGGCGATCTGCTCGGCCATGATGCCGGCGTGTTCGTCGCCGGCGCGGCGGAGCGTGGACTCATCCAGTACGGCCACCACCTGCGGCGGCGTGTCAGCGGTCAGGATCTTGTGTCGGCTCATGCGGGCGCTTACCTGCTGGTCTACCTCTGTGGCGGACATGAGGTCGTTCAAGCGCATCACCACGCGGGCGTAGTTCTCGGTCTGAAGTAGGCCCGGAATCAGTAGTGGCTCGAACAGACGCAGTTGTCGCGCGCCGCGCTCGGCGTCCAGCCACGGCAGAAACCACGACGGTGCGCCAAGTTTCACCACCAGGCGTCCGAACAACCCGTCGTTGTTGAAGGCGCGGTCCGCTCCCCGGATGAAGTCCATCGTCAGCGCTCGGGTGCCGCTCTCCACGGCGCTGACATGCGAGGCGCTGAAGCCCGCTGCCCGGCCGAACGCCTCTTGCGTCATCCCGGACGCTCCACGAGCACGGCGGATCTCGCTCACGATGAAGTCGGCGAGAGGGCTCGGTACGTCAGCCACGCAACGCTCCTCAAATCGGAGATCAACTACCCGAGGCGCCACAGGTCTGGAGCCTGTCCTGCCAGCTCAGCCCGGACACCGGGGATGCCTTCCGAGCGTAGTGGCATCCACAGCAGAGTGTCACCAGGCGGCGCGGCTGGTGGGGCCACGAGACCCGGTGGTCGCGTTCGTAGCGGGGCCGCTCCCGTCGGGTGAGCACTCACGGGAGCGGCCCCTTCCCAGCGGGACCGAGGGGGAGAGCGTGCCCGACGACAAGCCCGAGAATCCCTGCCCGAGCCGTGCTTTCGCGTACCCCTGGGGTTTGCCGTGATCGGGAAGATGAAGGCCGGCGACGTGGTCTACCTGGCCACTGCCGCGAGCGTGCAGTTCCTGCGCCCGATCTTCGTGCGCGTCATCCGCGAACTGTCCGAGCGGCACACGTACGACGGGTGGGTGTGGATTGAGGGTTACGAGCTGAACGCGGCGGGCGACGCGGTGGCGCGACGTGAGTTGTACGTGCTGCGGGCGGGCGTGCGGTTGCAAGCCCTGCCCCTCGTACCGACCAGGCCAGCCAAACGCCGTCGAGGTCCGGTGAGGGTGGGATGACCGCCCGCCCTCGCCCGCACCTGCCGATGCGTCCGGCGTGGCTGTGCCGCAACTGTGCCGCGCCCTGGCCGTGCGGCCCGGCTCAGCTCGCACTCGTGGCCGAGTTCTACGGCCATTCGATCGCCCTGGCGTTCTACCTCGCCGCGTCGATGCAGGAGGCGATCGACGACGTGTACGGGCTGGGGCTGCGTCCGGACCTGTCCGCGATGCACGGCAGGTTCCTCGGCTGGTTGTCGCTGGCCCGCCGGCCTCGCCGACGCTGAGCCCAGCCAACGAACCGGCCGGGTGGGTTACCCCACCCGGCCGGCGTCTGGATCCCTGCAAACAGGCTCTAGTGCTTCTTGAACACCGGCATGGTGTCCAGCGTGGTGGTGATGTTCTGCGTGGTGCCGCCCCGGTACGTCTTCCCGGTGAAGATGTCGGTCCAGCTGTTGCCCGGCGGGAACCACACCGACGTCGTGGCGGTGTTGCCCGGCGTCGTCACCGGTGCCACCAGGTAGTCCGGGCCGTAGAGGTACTCGGAACCGGCGGTGGCGTACGCGGCCTGCTCATTCGGGTAGGCCAGGTACATCGACCGGACGATGGGCGTACCCGTGCGGGTGGCCTCCTGGGCTGCGGCGTAGGTGTACGGCAGCAGCTTCTCCCGCAGGTCCAGGAACTTCTTGGCCGACGCGTTCGCCTCCGGGCCGTACTGCCAGGGCAGCCGGTCGCTGTGGTTGGAGTGCAGCCGGTCGATCGGCTGGAACGTACCGAACTGAACCCACCGGGCGTAGAGGTCGTCGGGCAGTTTGGTGCTGTCCGGTTCGGTGCCCGGCTCCTGCAGACCGCCCGTGTGCCCGCCGATGTCGTGGCTGACCGCGGCCAGGCCGGTCGCGGCGGACTCGCCCGGCGTGTAGCCGACCTCCATCCGCAGGGTCTCCCAGTTGGAGGTGGTGTCACCGGTGAAGTGCAGCGTGGTGCGCTTGTCGGCCCACGGTCCGGTCGACACCGGGGTCGGGCTGCTGTAGCCGCCGGCCTGCAACGAGCCGTACGCCCGGGAGAACGCGAAGCCGGTCTTGTCGGCGTACTGCTGGTTGATCCATGCGTCCCCGGTCACGCCGGCGAGGGAGGACTTCGTGTTGTCGCAGCACCAGTCCAACCACCAGAGGTCCGGGCCCTTGGTGCCCTTCGGGAGCATCTCGTCGTGGAGCTGCATGTACGCCTTGAGCTGGTCCGGGTCGCCGAAGTCGAACGTGTAGCAGTCGGCGCCGCCGTTGCAGCCGACGCGCTGCAGTTTGCCCTTCGCGGTGGCCTGCGCCTTCGCGAACTTCGGGTCCGAGCCGAGGATGCTCGGGTGGATGTTGAGGCCGGTGTGCAGGCCCTGCTTCTTGGCCCAGTCGAAGAACGCCTTCGGGTCCGGGATCCGGGTGGGGTCGATGCTCCAGCCGTTCCACTTGTCCGGCGCCTTCACGTCGGTGTCGACGACGAGCACATCCATCGGCACACCCTCGGACTTGGCCCGGGCCACCAGGTCCTGGAACTCGGTCGCGGTGCGGTCGTAGTACTCGGAGTACCACACCCCGTACGCCCACTTCGGCAGCAGCTTCGTGGGCCCGGTCAGGGTCGACAGGTCCTTCAGAGCACGGTTGAAGTCCTGGCCGTACGCGAAGACGTAGCCGTCCTGCTCGGCGGCGGGCCGGGGCTTGGTGTTGCTCAGGGCCGAGGCCGAGTCGTCGAGCAGGTACCAGCCGTCCTGGTAGAGCAGGCCCGGAGCGGTGAGTGCGGCACCGGACACGCCGTCCAGGCCCCGACGGTAGCCGCCGAGCGGCGCGTGCGGGGCGAGCAGTGGGGAGGCCGCGCTCGTGACGGCGACCGTGTCCACGTTGACGTTGCAGCTGGCATCCGTGGGGCAACCCAACGTCACGGTGTTGGTGCCGCGGTCGAGGTGGACCGGGACGGAAACGGTGTTCCAGTAGTCCCACCCGCTGGTCGGCGGAAGGGTCGCCGTGACCGGCGCCGCCGTGCCCGCCGTGACCGACATGGTGCGCGCCTGGCTCGGCTGGGAGCCGGCCTGGCCGTTGGCGTAGCGGATCTGCACCTGGTAGCGACCTGCGGACGGAACATCCGTCACGGTCAGCGTGTCGCTGGACGTGGTGCTTTCCAGGCCGGCCAGGAATCCCGTACCGGAAGCGCCGTTGTGGTCGTTCGCGGGCTTCGCGCCGCCGGTCAGCGCGCCGGTCTCGGCCTCTCCCAGGGTGCCGAACTTCAGGGGCTGCGGCTGGGGCGTGGCCGGCGCCGGGAACGAGTCACCCGGGTTGACCACCGCGAGGCTGTCGACGTTCACATTGCCGGAGTCGTTGGGACCCCGCACGACGCTGATCTCGTGCCGGCCCGCGGTGAGGTCGACCGGCACGCTGGCCGTGCCCCAGGTGTCCCAGTTCGCGGTGGGCGGCAGCGTCAGCGTGTGGCCGGCGTCGCCGTCGACCTGAACCGTCAGGGTGCGGTCCACGGTCTGGCCGTCGCCGCCAGCGCTGTTGGCGTAGCGGACGGTGAGCTGCTTCGTGCCGTCGCTGGGGGCGTCGAGCGCGAACGTGGCCGAGTCGCCGGACGACGCGAAACCGGCTGCGAAGCCGCGCCCGGTGTATCCCCGGTGGTCGGTGGCCACGCCGGGACCGTTGAGCTGCAGCGACTCGGCCTCGCAGAGCGCGCCGAACGCGCAGTCCGGAGCGGTGTGGCCGGCCCAGGGGCTGCCCTGCACGACCTGCTTGCCGGTCTTGAGCTGCACGGTGAGGTTGTCGGCGGTGAAGGTGCCCGAGCCGACCCGGTAACGCAACGTCATCGCGCCGGTGTCGATGGTGAGCCAGCCGTGCTCTTCGTGCTTCGTGAAACGCGTACGGGAGAAGTCATCGCGCCCGATGGCGTTGAACGTGGCGGCGTCGGTGAACTTGCCGTCCTTCTGGTACTCGGTGCGGATCAGGGTCGGGGACAGCACCTCGAACCGTGCGTCACCCGACCGGACGGCTCCGTCTTGCGCCTTGTGCTTGCTGGCCTGGGCCGGCGCGGACGGAGCGAGGATCAGCCCCGTGATGAGAGTGCCGGCTGCGGCGGCTGCTGCCGCGCTGCGTCGGCGTGAATCCCGATAGAGCAAGATGCGCTCCTCGTCTCATATGGAGGAAATGAGTCGATGACAACGCTGTCACTGGACCGAAACACATGTCAACAGGCCCTCGGAGAGCGGATCACATCCGATGCCCACAGGAAAGTACTTGCTTGAAGGGAAAGCATCCGCTACCTTTCCCTTCAGGCAAGTACTTTCTTTGGGGGGTGGATGATGGTGGCCACGGGTCAATGGCCGGCGCAGAACCCGGTCCAACAGCAGGTCAGCGGCCTGCCCGCGTGGTATTTCGTCCTGGCCGGTCTGCTCGTGGCCAGCTTCGACGTCAGTGAGCAGTTCCGCTCGGACTACCCGCTGGTCGCAGCGCTGCCAGTGGTCCTCATCGCGGTGCACATCACGCTCTGGTTCGCGCTGCTCGCGCGCCGCCGCCAGTACGTCCGCTCGGTGTGGCGCTCGCCCCGGGCCCGGCTGCTGGTCGTGCTGCTGTCCGGCGTTCGCCTGCTCCTCCAACTGTTCCTGACCCGAGTGGCGAACGCCGCGGCCCCGCTGCACACCTACGCGCACCTGATCATGGGCTTGGCGCTGCTGGTGCTGACGATGACGGGCGCGTGGTTCGATCAGTGGCTGATCCTGCGCACCGTGAACAAGCGCACGGAACAGACGAAGGAGTGGCAACGGTGAACGAGCCAACCCCGGAAGAGGCGGCGGCAGCGCTGCGCACGGTCCACGAGGGCAAGGAGCAGGTGATCAAATCCGCCGTGGAGTCCCGGTGGATATGGATCGTCAGCGGCCTGGCCGTGTTCCTCTACTCCCTGGCCAACGACCTGTTCCCGGCGGCGGGCCCTTGGCTGACCTGGCTCCTGCTCGCCTTCCTGCTCGTGGCGGTCGTCGGCCTGCGCACCAGGGTCGGCAGCACCCTGATCGGCCGGCCGGTCATCGTGTCCGGCCGCAGCCTCCCCCTCTCCGTCAAATGGCGCCTGCTGCGCATCGCGCCCGTGCTTGGTCTCGGGATCGCGGTGGCCCTGGTCGTCTCGCTGCTGCAGTTGCCGCACGGCGGCATCTACTACGGTGCCCTGGCCGGGATCTATATCATTTTCCTCAGCCCCAGGCTCCAGCTGAGGCTACTACGCCGGCAGGACAGGGACTGAGTAGTGGCCAAGCTTGACCCGCTTCTGCTGGACCCGACGAGACTGGCCATCGTCTCCCTGCTCGCCGCTGCGGAATGGGCCGAGTTCGGGTTCGTCCGAGATTCGGTGCAGCTCTCCGACTCCGCACTGTCAAAACAGGCCACCACACTGTCCAAGAACGAGTATGTCGAAGTCCGCAAGGGCTACGTCGGCAAGCGGCCACGCACCTGGCTCAACCTCACCGACGCTGGCCGGAGCAACCTGGCGGAGCACATCTCCGCACTCCAGGCCATCGCTGAGAAAGCCCGATCGGACGGCGCCCAGCAGCCCCGCGACCCGAGCGTTCCGTAAAGCCATCGGAGCCATGTGTCGAGCGGAAGCGCGGCGTGACCTGCGGAGCATTTCTCGGCCCCGGTAGCTGTCAGCAGCGAGGGCTGTGGAGCGGGGCGGCACCGGCGAGGGCTTCGACGGTCGCCGTCGGTGCGCCCGACTCCGCCGGGGTCGGCGAGGGCGTGAGGGTGGGGGTCGGCTGAGCCGAGGGCGAACTGCTCGGCGTACGGGCGGAGTCGGGTCCGGCGAGGGTGGCCGTGCTGCGTTGGACCTGCTTCGCGACCATCCGGATGGTGGCGGTCGCCTGGCGTCCGTACACGTCGGTGACCTTGACGCTGTAGGGCCCGGGGCCGAGGCCGTCCTCGACGGTCCAGTAGTTGTCTTTCTGGCGGGTCGTCTTGCGGAAGGCGCCGCTCGGCCCCTTCGCCTCGACCGACCGGAGTGGGTTGCCGTGGTTGCCGACCTGCACCGCGAACCAATACTGCGAGGCGCCGCGCTTCATCCGGAAGGTGAGCCCTCCGTCGAGCGGAGGGTTCACCACCGCCCGGTACGTCACTGGCACGATGCCCTGCGCCCGGTCGGCAATCTTGGCGAACGCCTCGTCGGAGAGGTCGATCTTGCCGGGTGAGCAGCCGCCGCACTGGTCCATGACCAGGACCCGGACCGTGCCCTTCGGGCCGCTCACGTCCAGGTAACTGCCGCAGGCAGCCGCACCCGAGTACTCGGATGCGCCGAGGGCCACGTAGAGCCGGTCCGCCGGAGGGCTCGGGAAGGAGCAGGTGCCGCCCGAGCGGCCGGCGTCGTAGTAGCTGGCCGTTCCCTTGTGGACGGCGTTTCCCGTCGGTGGCGCGGCGCAGGCCGGGGTGGCGCCGCCGCGTACGGCGAGGGTGATGCCGAGGACGGCGGCCAGGGCGGTGACCCCGGCACCGGCCAACCAGTGTCTGACCCGCCGACCCGACCGCTGCGGGCCATTGTTGCTGGCCGGGGCGTCGTCTTCGGGAGCCGTGTCTGGTGCCGTCACGGCGCCTGATGTTGCCGCACCAGGCCGCGGCAGCGCAAAGCCGGCGGGCGAACCGTCGAGCGCCTGCACAACTGCTCACGGCCTGATCAACACGACCACGTGTTGCGACGACCCCTGGAAACCGCCCCGCCGGTGGGGGAGGGCCTCTCCTTGCGGTCAGTGCTGTGCCGCGAACATGTCTTCGATCGCCTGGATAACGAGGTCGGGGCGATCTGTCGGGATCTCGTGGGAGGTGTCCTTGGCGGTGACGAGCTTGCGGTTGGGGGCTTCCTTGACGAACGAGGCGGCGGCGTCGCGCCAGCGCTGGGCGTCCTCGGGAGACCCGGCAAAGGGGGTCTTCTCCGACACCATGACCGTGGCCGGCACGGAGGCGGGCCACTTCACCTTGTGGAAGGTCTGGTGGGCGGCGGCGAAGCCTTCCGCGGTGGAGATGAGCTGGCGGTTCGCAGGATTCTCGGGATCCTTCTTCGCCACGTCGACGTCCGGCTGGCCCGCGGCCACGAGGCGGGGGATTTGCTCGTCGGTGAAGAACTGGGGGAGGTTGGCGTCGACGAGGACCGCGCCGGAGAGCATCTCCGGGTTGTCCTGGGCAAGGTTGTTCGCGATCTCGCCGGCCTGGGAGTGGGACACCAGGGTTACGTCCTTGGTGACGCCGAGTTGCTTGAGACCTGCCTTGAGGTCGCTGACTGCGCTCTCGACCTTCCACGCGCCGGGCACCACGTCGCTCTCGCCGAGGCCGGCCCGGTCGTAGGTGATGACGGTGGCGCCGGTGGCCGCGTGAAGCTTGGGGGCGATGTCCTTCCACTGCGAGGAGTACTCGCCGCCGCCGGAGTCCAGGACGATGGTGGAACCGCTGCCCTGCGTGACGTAGAAGGCCAGGCGATGTCCATCGTTGCTGACCATGTGCAGCTTCGCCGCGGCCGCCTGGCTGGTCGACGGCGAGGCGGACGATGTGGGGGGTTTCGAGGTCGAGGAGGTGGCGGAGGAACCGTCGTCGCCACACGCCGTGACGCCACCGGCAGCCAGGGCCAGCACGGCGAGAGACGACAGGATGCGATATGTGGACCGGTGCTTGCGGGGCGTGCGGGACATGAGGATCCTTCGACCGAAGAGGGGGCCTGCTGTACCCGTCCAAGCATTCGGAATCCTGATCGCTTACGCGATCCGGCTGGCTTGTCTGTTGGTGCTGAAGCTGACGCCAGTGCGCACCGTGGGGTTAGCCCCCGGCCCGGCTGATCGAAGCCGCCGCCGACACCGCCCACCGCCGCTAGGGCTTTGCGGGCCTGCTCGACGTCGGCGGCGCGTCAATATTCAGGGACAACTCCTCTTTATGCTCACGCATAAACGAGGGCTCGACCCAAGGGGGGCGATTTTGACGTAGTGCACGGCCTCTCTTCTGGGTTGACCTGCGTAGTAGCCATCCCCAGGGGGTCAGCTCACGTCGCATGGACAAGAGGCAGACAGCCAACTCCGGAGCGTTGTCGTAACGGAAGTAGGCAGAGCGAGGCATGTCGGCATCGGCCGTAACCGGTTCCAGTTCCCACGCCCGCCTACGGTACGGCCCTCCTAGTCGCCGGGTTTGGGTAAACAAATCTTTGTATGCCTCGCCAACCGTGCTTGAATCTAATTGTAAAAGCGTTTGATAGTAGCTTAGTTTTGCAAAAACCTCACTTATCTGCGATGCAATCGCCGACCTGGTCTCCCCGCAGCGTCTCATCCGGTGGCTACCCGACCTGGCCTTGGGCCGCGCCGTGGGGTCGGGCGGCCGGGGCGGTGGCGTAGTCGGGCAGCGTGATGGCGTCCGCCTTCTGGAACTGCCGGGCGAGGATGTCGCGCATCGGCCAGTGCCCCATCATCCGCATCGACTGGTTCCGCGCCCAGATCATGAGCCGGCTCTGGGGTGCGAACCCGCCGACCCCGCCGGGCGGCAACTCCTGGCACTGGCGGACGTAGTCGCGCATGACCTCCTGGTAGCGCGCGAACGCGAGCGCGTGGTCGTCGCCGGCCGAGGCCAACTCGCCGGCGAGCACGTACGCCCCGACCAACGCCATGCTGGTGCCCATGCCGGTCAGCGGCGAGCCGCAGTACCCGGCGTCGCCGAGCAGCGTCACCCGCCCCCGCGACCAGTTCGGCACGTGCACCTGGCAGATGCTGTCGAAGAAGAAGTCCGGCGCGTCCGGCAGCGCGTCCAGCAGCGCCGGCACCCGCCAACCCACCCCGGCGAAGGCGTCGGTGAGCAGGCGCTGCTGCTGGTGTACGTCGCGCCGGTCGTACTCCAGTGGCGGCGAGGTGAAGCTCAGCATGGCCTTCGCGGTGCCGCCCCGCTCGGGGCGGATCCCCGCGACCCGCCCGCCAGGCGCGTTGTACATGAGGAACCAGTCGTTCAGGTCGCCCGGATCCGGCACCGTGAAGTACGCGGTGTACCCGCCGAGCGGCCGCACGTACTCGTGCTCGGGTCCGAAGGCGAGCCGGCGTACGCCGGAGTGCACCCCGTCCGCGCCGACCACCAGGTCGAACGTGCGTACCGTGCCGCTGGCGAAGCGGACCTGCACCCCCGTGTCGCCCTGGTGGAGTTCGGTGATCCGGTCGGCGAAGAGGTACTCGACCTCGCCCGCGGTGGCGTCGTAGAGGATCTGGGTCAGATCGCCCCGCATGATCTCGACCTCGGCCACGATGCCCTCGCCGCCGAAGAGGTCGGCGGGCATCTGGGCCACCCAACGGCCGTTCGCGTCGACGTTGGCGACACCACGCTCGTCGACCTGGTCCTCGCGTACCCGTGGTATCAGGCCCATCCGCTCGACCACCTCGCGGCCGGCGCCGCGCAGGTCAACGGCCTGACCGCCGGGGCGTAGGCCCGGGGCGACCTCCACGACGGTGGGAGTGAAGCCGTGTCGGCGTAGCCAGTACGCCAGTGCCGGCCCGGCGATGCTGGCGCCGGAGATGAGGACGGTTCCGTTGGTCATTGATCATTCCCCGCTCGTGTACGGTGTACATCATGTGGCGTACAGGCTATGCAGACCGTTGGGCGCGGGGCAATACCCCTGTTGGCCAGGCATTTCGTCGGCAGCGCCGTACTAGTACTACTGCTAGTACGGTCCACCTGCGCGTCGGTCGGTTGCCGCGTCGTCGAGGTGAAATACCCGACACCGGCGTACTAGTACGCGAGGTCGGTGCGCGGGCGGGGGTGACGCGGTGAGCCGGCCAGAGGCGCCGTACCTGCGCATCGTCGAGGAGATCCGGGGCCGCATCGTCGCCGGCGAGCTGCGCCCCGGCGACCAGGTGCCCTCCGCCCGCCGGATCAGCCAGGAGTGGGGCGTCGCCATCGCCACCGCCACGAAGGTGCACGCCGCGCTGCGACAGCAGGGACTGACCGAGGCGCGTCCCGGCGTCGGTACCGTCGTCGCCAGCGCCCCGGAGCCTGCACGAGTCCCGGCGGCCGAGCGCGCGCGACAACCCCGTGGCGCGGGGCGGCCGGGAGGCGAGGGCGAGCTGAGCCGGGAGCGCATCGTCGCCGTCGCGATCGCCGTCGCCGACGCGGACGGCATGGCCGAGCTCTCCATGCGCCGCGTCGCCACCGAGCTCGGCGTCGCCACGATGTCGCTGTACCGGTACGTGGCGGGCAAGGACGAGCTGCTGCTGCACATGATCGACGCGGTGTTGGGCGAGGAGGAGGTGCCGCCGCGGAGCGCGGAGGGCTGGCAGGCCGACCTGGCGGCGATCGCCCGGTTGGAGTGGCGCTTCTTTCGCCGCCATCCCTGGTTGGCCCCGGCCATGTCGATCACCCGGCCCCAGCTCACCCCGAACACCGTGGCGATCAGCGACGGGGTGCTGCGCGCACTGGACGGCCTCGGCCTCGACTCGGAGACCCAGCTCTACGTGCACCTCACGCTCTTCAGTTTCGGGCGGGGGTTGGCGACGGCGATCGAGCCGGAGATCGAGGCGCAGCGCGAGACCGGCCTGACCAACGACGAGTGGATAGGTTTCCAGGAGGAGCGGCTGGCGGAACTTGCCGCCGACGGATCGCCGCTGCTGCGGATGGCCGTGCGGAACGACTTCGACTTCGACCTGGACCGGCTCTTCGAGTTCGGGCTGAATCGTCTGCTGGACGGGCTGGCGGGGCATCTGTCCGACGGCGGGCGGCCGGCCGCACCCGGCACGCGCGATGCCTGACCGTCAGCGTGGCCCTCGCGACCCGGGGGACACCTCGTCTGGCCACTGACGGCGGATCGTCACCGAACGCCACGCGTCGAAGGCCCAACCGAGGTCCGCCGAGTCGGCGCCGGTAAAAACCGTTTCCAGGTACGTCGCGCCGACGAAGGTGTAGCCGTAGAGGCTGAACCGGACGTCGCCGTCCTGCCGGTAGAGCCACGCGGCACGGTGACCGATCCCGTCCCGGCCACCCTCACCGACCTTGGCCGTCGGGTTCGGCGGCAGGTCGGCATCGAGCGAGGCGATGATGTCGGCCCCATCGGCGCAACGCCACGGGCTTCCTGGCACCACCCGCAACGTGTGACCGGGTGCGCGCCAGGTGGTGACGCCGTCCTTGACGCCGTCCCGCACCCATCCAGACGCAAGCTCGATCCACCAGCCGTCGCCCAGAGATCTCCGCACGCCTCAGTGTGACCCACGGCCAACGTTCGCACGGTCGGTCGTCACCTACCATCCAGCCTTGTGGTGGAGGGATTGTTCTGGGCAGTTGCCATGTCGCTCTGCGGTCTGCTGGGTTGTCTGGTGCCGTGCGCTCTCCTGGCGGCGGTGGCCGTCTGGCCCCGGCAGGGTGACCGCGGGTAGCGGCCAGAGGTTGAGGTGCCTCGGCGTCACCCACCCCGGCCGTCCGACTATGTCCCTGAGTATTCATTGCACAGCGGACATCAACGTCTACCGTGGCCGGCGCACGTCGGCGCGGTTGTCGACCAGCGGTACCTCGCGGATGAAGTACGCGCACACCAGTGCGATCGCGCCGGCCACTGCGGTGCCGATCGCGACGATGTGCAGGCCGTGGGTCACGGCCGCCGACCAGGCCGCGCGCACCGCCGGGGCCATCGCGCCGGGCTGTTCCGGGTTCAGCCGGATGTCACCGGACGACAGCAGATCGGCCGAGCCCAGCTTGTTGGTCAGGGTGCTGGTCAGGGCGCTGAGGTAGAGCGCGCCGAAGAGCGCCGCCCCGATGCCGCTGCCCATCGTGCGGGTCAGCGAGCCCATGCCCATGGCGGCGCCGATGTCGCGCGGCTCGACGCTCATCCGAATGATCAGAATGGTGTTCTGGATGAGGCAGCCGAGGCCGATGCCGAGCGGAATCCCGACCAGCGAGGCGAGCACCGGGTTGGTGTCCGGCCCGAGCAGAAGCACCAGCAGCATGCCGATCACCACCCCGGCTCCACCGATGATCGGCAGGATCCGGTACCGCCCGGTCCGGCGGATGTAGGCGGAGCTGCGGTTCATCACCACCACCATCCCGACCATCATCGGGATCAGCAGGAAGCCGCTCTTGACCGGGTCGACGCCGCGGGCGTTCTGGAAGTACTGCGGCAGGAAGTTGACGGTCGCGACCATGGTGACGTTGAACGCGAACCCGAGGACCTGGGCGAGGGAGAAATTGCGGGTGCCGAACATCCGGAACGGCACCAGCGGTTCGGGCGCCCGGCGCTCGACGTAGAGGAAGGCGGCCGTGGCGACCACCACCACCGCGCAGAGGCCGAGGATCAGCCCGGACTTCCACGAGTAGGTGGTGCCCGCCCAGCTTGTCACCAGGGTGAGGCAGACGACCGCCGCGGTCAGCAGGACCGTGCCGAGGTAGTCGATGCGTACCCTGGTCGCCTCCGGCCGCATCGGCACCTTGACCCCGACGACCGTGCCGAGCAGGCAGAGCAGTCCGAATGGGACGTTGACGTAGAAGATCCAGCGCCAGCTGAGCCCACTGGTGATGACGCCCCCGACGAGCGGACCGGCGATGAGCGCGACGCCTAGCAGTAGCCCGGTCCAGCTCGAGACCCGGGTGGACTCCTTGGGCGGGAGCAGCGCCTGGACCATCGCCACCGCGCCGACCAGCAGCCCGCCCGCGCCGACGCCCTGCAGGGCCCGGAACGCGATCAGCTCACCCATGCTCTGGGCCAGGCCGCACAGCATCGAGCCGGCGAGGAAGACCGCTACCGACAGCAGGAACATGGTCTTGCGGTTGTACAGGTCGCTGAGCTTTCCCCACACCTGCGTGGAGGCTGCGATCGCCAGCGCGTAGGACGTGATGATCCAGGTCATCGACTTGAGGCCGCCCAGATCGCCGACGATGCTCGGCAGCGCGGTGGCGACGATGTAGCTGTCCATCATGCCCAGGAACATGCCGCACAGCGCGCCGGCGATCCCGAGCCTGAAGAGACGGGGATATTCCCCCGCCCGCTCCGGCGGCGCGGCGGTGGTCGTTTCGGACATGGCGTCTCGCTCTCCCCGGCGTAACTGCGTGTGGACGCGGTGGATCCCGGGCGCTCGGCGACGCCCGCTGCATGACAGACAAAGGAGCCCGTTTACGTACGGGGCGGTGGCGGCAACCCCTCTGAGATGCTGGCGAACACCTCGCGCAGCACCGACGACATCGCCACGGACGGATCGGTCTGCACGTAGCGGTTCAGAACGGCGTTGAGCGCGCCGACGGTGACGTTGGCGACCAACCGCGGGTAGAGGTCTGCCTTCGGGTCGGTGCCGGTGCGATCGGCGATCGCCTCGACCAGGTCTTCAATGGTGTTGCGGGCCAGGGCGACCTGCATCTCCGGTGTCGCGTTGAGCTTGCGCACCTCAAGGATCTGCTCGTCGGTCGGCCGCCCGAACGGGACGCCGTCATCGCGCAGCGGCTCGATCAAGGCCTCGGCGATCGCTGTCCACAGCGGTTCCTCCGCCGGGCGGCTGCGCAACAGCTCGGCGCTGCGCCGGATCCGGTAGTTGACCCGGTATGCCAGGGCGTCGTACTTGCTGGCGAAGTAGTTGCTGAATGTCCGCAGGGACACCCCGGCGCGCGCCGCGACATCCTCCCGGACAAAGTTATCCAAACCACGCTCGAACATCAGCTCCAGGGCGGCGTCACTCAGCGCCTTTCGGGTGTCAAGCTTCTTGCGCTCGCGCAGCCCCGACCGTGCTTCCTCCGGCATGAGAACCACGGTACCCAGATGATTGCCTTGAAGGCAACTTTGCCCACAGGGCAATTCTGAGCTTCGAGGACCGGGCTCCGATCGCGAATCGGGAGCCGGCGATCGCACGCCTGGCGCAGGGCACGCGACTGTTGCAGGTCACCAAGAGCGGTGACGGGATGGTCATCGTGCGTGAGGTGGTCGACGGGCGGAAAGTCGCGCTGTTCGAGCCTGGTGGTGCCGTCTACGTCGACGGACCGCTACGGCCACGGGTCGCGGCCCTCCTGCCGGAGCACATCGGGATCGTCGCGGCGCTCGCCGTGGTCGGCGACGAAGTTGGTGCCGACCTGGATCGCGCAACCCTGGAGGGTCCGCTCGCCACGGCCCTGAGCCTGCTCAACGAGCCGCCAGCCGGTGAGGGCGGCAGGCGCGGCACGCCAGAGTCCCTTGGCCCGTCGCGGCGTCTGCTGGCGACGATGCCGCAGGTGGGAAAGAGGTTGCCGGGCATTAGCGGGGGCGCAGTCCGTTGAGGGCGGTGGCGACGACGAGGTCGGCGTACTCGGTGGTGAGCGGGCCGCTGCGTTGCAGCCATCGGTTGAGCACGGGCCCCCAGATCATGTCCACCGCCACACCGAGATCGATGCCCTCGGCGACGACCTGGCGTTCGACATCTCCCGCCGACGGATGGACACCTGGGCGCGCTGGGAGCAGGTCAGCCGAGCCGCCGAGCACGCCGTCGTGGCCACCGGGCAGGACCAGTGAGGGACTACTCGTATCGCCACGAGCCCGGGGTGCGGCGTTCTAGGCTCCGAGATATGGCGGCGGCGTGCCCATCTCGAATTGGCACATAAGTCCGGGCAGCGTCTTCACCCCATGATTTCCCCTCGCGAGGCGCAAACCTAGACGGAGAGGAAACACGCATGGCTGTCAAGACCAAGACGCGTCCAGGCACCACGGAGATTCGGCCGTTCTCGGTCGACATTCCCCAAGCCGACCTCGACGACCTGAAAAGACGCATCAAGGCTACGCGCTGGCCGGACAAGGAAACCGTCGACGACCAGTCGCAGGGCGTGCCACTCGCGACGATTCAGGCCGTCGCACGCTATTGGGAGAACGAGTACGACTGGCGCAAGGTCGAGGCACGGCTGAACGCCGTACCGCAGTTCATGACCACGATCGACGGGGTCGACATCCACTTCATCCACGTGCGCTCGAAGCACGACGACGCGCTGCCGCTGATCGTCAGCCACGGTTGGCCCGGATCCGTGATCGAGCAGATGAAAATCATCGAGCCGCTCACCGACCCCACCGCGCACGGTGGGAACGCGTCGGACGCCTTCCACCTGGTGATCCCATCGTTGCCCGGGCACGGTTTCTCCGGCAAACCCACCATGTCGGGCTGGAACCCGCAGAAGATCGCGACCGCCTGGACGGAGCTGATGAAGCGACTCGGCTACTCCCGGTTCGTCGCGCAGGGCGGCGACTGGGGTGCGGTCATCGTGGACCAGATGGGGGTGCAGGCGCCGCCGGAACTGCTCGGCATTCACACCAACATGGCGGGCGCGGTCCCACCCGAGATCGACAACCTGTTCCAGGGCGACGTCACCGCGGCGAACAACGCCATGGGTTCGCTGCCATCCGGTCTGTCCGACGACGAGATGCGTGCGGCCACCGAGTTGGACTACGTCTGGAAGCACGTCGCCTACGCCCTCATGATGGCGACGCGTCCCCAGACGCTGACCGGGCTGGCGGATTCTCCGGTCGGCCTCGCGTCCTTCCTGCTCGACCACGACGCGAAAAGTCTGGCCCTCATCGCCCAGGTCTTCGAGGGGGCCAAAGCGGGTCTCACCCGCGACGACATCCTGGACAACATCTCGCTGTACTGGCTGACGAACACCGCGGTCTCCGCGTCGCGTCTGTACGCGGAGAACAAGCTCTCGTTCTTCGCCGCGAAGGGCGTCAACGTCCCGGTCGCCGTGAGCGTCTTTCCCGACGAGCTCTACGAGGCACCGCAGAGTTGGGCCGAGCAGGCGTACCCCAACCTCATCTACTTCAACAAGCTCGACAAGGGCGGGCACTTCGCGGCCTGGGAACAGCCGAAGATCTTCTCGGAAGAGCTTCGCACCGCCTTCCGGTCACTTCGCTAGATGACCGCGCACCTGCCCCCGCTCAACGGGGCGGCCGAGTGGCTCAACTCCGAGCCACTCGGCGTCGCCGACCTGCGCGGCCGCGTCGTCCTCGTGAACTTCTGGACGCTGACCTGCATCAACTGGCTGCGCCAGGAGCCGTACGTCCGTGCCTGGTCGCGGGCCTACCGCGACGACGGGCTGGTCGTCGTCGGCGTGCACACGCCGGAGTTCTCGTTCGAGCACGAGATCGGCTGGGTGCGACGGGCGGTGGCGGCGCGATCGATCGACTACCCGGTCGCGGTCGACAACGACTACGCGATCTGGCGGGCCGTCGACAACCACTACTGGCCGGCGCTCTACTTCGTCGACACCGACGGTGTCATCCGCGACGAGCACTTCGGCGAGGGGCGCTACGAGCAGTCCGAGCGGGTTGTCCAGCAACTGCTCGGCATCGAGCGCGACCTCGTACCCGTCGAGGGTTTCGGGCCGGAGGCGGCGGCCGACTGGAACAACCTGCGTACGCCCGAGACGTACCTCGGTTTCAGTCGCGGCGAACACTTCGCGTCGCCGAACGGCGCCGCGCTCGACGAACGCCGCGTCTACGAACTGCCGGAGAGCCTCGGCCTCAACCAGTGGGCCCTGGCGGGCCCGTGGACGATCGGGTCGGAGAGCGTCGCGCTCGACGGGGCCGGCGGCAGCATCGCCTTCCGGTTCCACGCGCGGGACGCGCATCTCGTGCTGTCTCCCGGGTCGGGACAGCCGATCCCGTTCCGCGTGCTTCTCGACGGTGCGGCGCCCGGCCCGGCACACGGCGTCGACGTCGACGAAGATGGCAACGGCGTCCTGGAGGACGGCCGCCTCTACCAGCTCGTACGCCAGCACGACGCGGTCCGTGAGCGGACCCTGGAGATCACGTTCGGTGAGCCCGGCGCCGCCGCGTACGCCTTCACGTTCGGCTGACGCGAAGATCGACCGTGCTCACCGTGCCGGAGAGCGGCGAGATGCTGCGGACCTGAGCGCCGGGGCTTAGGCGGCTGTCGGTGACGTACCGGTCGGTGAGTGCCTTCTCCGCGGCCGCGTCGCCGTCGTCAGCGGCGAGCAGCAGCGCGGCGATCTCGTCGACGAGCGTGAGGTCGGCACCGGTGAGGTCGTCGGTCATCGCGCCGAAGCTGTCCCACAACAGCAACTCGTCCTTCTGCCGGTGGGCAAGCTCCTGTAGGACGTAGTCGTGGATGAACCAGGCACCGCGGATCGGCAGTTCCGGGCTCACGCCGTAGACCTCGGGGTCGATCGCCCCCGCTCGGTATGCCGACCACACCCGCGCTGCCGAGTCGAAGAGCCCGGCCTTCGGGTCGATGTCGTAGCCGTCGAACCCCCAGTCGCCGGCCGGGTCGACCTCCGGGTCGACCCAGACCCACCGGTGACCGTTCCAGTACTCCACCAGTACGTGATCGTGGTGCCAGCCGGGCACGAAGTACGAGGCGAAACCGACCCGGCTGCGGCTGGGAATGCCGTGCTGGCGGAGCACCGCCACCGAGAGCAGCGTGTGGTCCCGGCAGCAGCCGGCCACCCGGTCGATGGCCGGACGCTCGGCGGCCAGGGGCAGCGGAAATCGGGACTGGTCGGTGTCGAGGATGCGGTCCATCCAGCGGCAGTTCACCTCGTCGAGCCGGTCGTCGGGCAGCTCGACGCCGCCGGCCCGGTAGTGGACGATCACGTTGCGGGCGGTCGCCGCGACCGTGGGGATGTCGGCGGGCACCGCGTCGAGCAGCGGGGCGTGCCGACCGGGGTCGCTGTACGGGGAGTGCCTGCGGTAGTCGCCGAGGTCCATGAGACGAGTCTGCGGCCCACCAGGGGGTCAGGGTCAAGGTGCTTTTCGGGATAATGTCGGCTGTTATGACGATGCCCGAGATCACCATCGCCACCCCAGCGGACCGCGACGCGGTAGTAGGTTCACTGGTCGCCGCGTTCGTCAAGGATCCCATCCTGCGGTACCTGTTCCCCGACGAGGACACCTACCCGCGGTATGCCGCCATCTTCTTCGGGCACCTCTTCGACAGGCGGGTGCACCGGTCGTCGATCTGGACGATCGGCGGCGGCGCGTCCGTGGCCATCTGGGAGCCACCGGCCGAGCTGTCGGCTGACGTCCCGGCCGCCGGGCACGGGTCGCCGGCGGAAGCTCGATACCCCGCCGACGTGTTGGCCCGGGTTCAGGCCTACGACGAGACCGTGCACGCCGCGCTGCCGACCTTCCCGTTCTGGTACCTCGGCGTCCTGGGCACCCACCCCGACAGCGCCGGACGCGGCTGGGGTCGGGCCGTCATGCGGGCCGGGCTGGCTCGCGTCGCCGAAGAAGGCCTGCCGGCGATCCTGGAGACCAGCAACCCGGGCAACGTCGAGCTGTACCGCCGCGCTGGCTGGGAGGTGATCGGCTCCATGTCCGAGCCCGTGCACACCTGGTTCATGCAGCAGTCGCCGCGCTGAGCGCCGCTCGTCCTACGACACTGACGCGGCGAAGATGCGGGCGTAGATCTCGTCGATGACGTCGTTCTTCGCCAGGCTGTAATCGCGCCGACCCGACCGTTGCGGGCACCGGATGTCGGGTGAGCCCCCAGCCCCGCCGCCTAGCGTGACTGCTGGAAAGGGAAGGGGAACCGGGTGCTGGAGCGGCTCAACGAAGCCATGGCGTACATCGAGCGGCATCTCGATCAGCGGATCGAGGTGGCCGACCTGGCGCGGATCGCGCTGACGTCGGAGTACCACTTCCGACGGCTGTTCTCCGCGCTGGCCGGCATCCCGCTGTCGGAGTACATCCGTCGGCGTCGGCTCACCGTCGCCGGCGCGGACGTGTTGGCGGGGGAGCGGACGCTGCTCGACGTCGCGGTCCACTACGGCTACGGGTCGGCGGAGGCGTTCGCGCGGGCGTTCCACGCCGTGCACGGCGTGGGCCCCGGAGAGGCTCGACGTACGGGGGCAGCGTTGCGCGCCCAGCCCCGGATGTCCTTCCGACTCACCGTCGAAGGGAGCGGCAGCATGGAGTACCGAATCGTCAACAAGGACGCGTTCACCCTGGTGGGACGCAAGGCCCGCGTCCCGCTGGTGCACGAGGGGATGAACCCCGCGATCGTCGCGTTCATCCGGAGCATCGACAAGGAGACGACCTCGCGGATCGAGGCGCTCTCGGATCAGGAGCCGGTCGGGATCGTCAACGTCAGCGACAACCTCGCCGACAGCCGGGAGGAGGGCACCGAGCTGGACTACTGGCACGGGGTGGTCACGGGCGCCACGCCGCCGGAGGACCTGGACGGGCTGCCGGTGTCGGCCGGGACGTGGGCGGTGTTCACCACCTCCGGCGCGTTCCCGCAGGCGGTGCAGTATCTGTGGCGCGACGTGTTCACCCAGTGGTTCCCGTCCAACCCGTACCGCAGCCGACCCGGACCGGAGATCTCCCGGGTCCGGGTGTCCGCGGACGGCACCGAGGCGGACGCCGAGTTGTGGATCCCCGTCGAAAGGGTCCCCACCCCTATGTAGAGTTCCGATACAGTGGCCGGATGCGGATCACCATTCCAGTCGCGAAGGTGCTCGCGGTGCTGCTCGCCGAGCCCGACGCGCACCGCTACGGGCTGGACCTGATGCGGTTGACCGGCCTGCCCAGCGGCACCCTCTATCCGGTGCTGCATCGGCTGAGCGGGGCCGGCTGGCTGGCCGCCGACTGGGAGGCGATCGACCCGGTCGCGGCCGGGCGGCCGGCCCGCCGCTACTACCAACTCACCGCCGTTGGCGCGGCGCAGGCCCGGCGGGCACTCGCCGACCTGCGTGCCGCGATCCCCGACAGTCGTCCCTCGTGGGGCGGCGCCGAACCCACCGGGGCGCCGGCATGGTGAGCCGCCGGGCCGCCGAGCTGTTGTTGGCGCTGGCCGCGCGCCGCTGGCCGGCCGACATCCGAGACGACCTGCGCCGCGAGTGGGCCGCCGAGTTGCACGTGCTCGCCGAGACCGGGAGCCGGACGAAGATGCTCGGTTTCGCGGTGAGCCTCGCCGTCAGCCGGGCCGGCGCCCCGCTCGTCGACCGCAACCTGATGCGCGGTCGGGCCCGCCGTACCGCCGCCGCGTTGCTGCTGTCCCCGGTCGCGTGCGTCGGGATCGTGGTCGGCGGCGCGGCCGCCCTGTACCGGATGCAGATCTGGCTGGCGGGGGCGAACTGGTCGGACCAGGAGACGACGCTGATCTGGACGGCGCTCACCGTCGCGATGGCGGTGCTGCTGGCGGTGTTCGCCGCCCGATGGGCCCGGCGCACCGCACTCGACGGTCCGCTGCGCATCGCGCTCGGCGTGGTGCTCCCCATCGGTGCGGTCGCCGTCCCGCTCCTGTATGTCATCTACCCGGACGACCTGGCCCGCGGCGTACCCGGTCTGCTGCTCTGGTTGGCCGGCCTGATGCTGGCGCTCTGGGCCGCGGCGAGCCTCGCCGCCCGCGACCGACTCCGGGCGGCCTGGGGGGTGGGCGTCCTCGGCGCGCTCGCCGCCGCCGACCTCGCGGTGATTCTCGCCGTCGTCGACGCTGCTTCGGCAGGTGTCGGCGCTGGCCCGGTCGTCGGTGCGACGTCAATGGACAACGTCGACCGTGTCTCCGCGCCGCTGTGGCTCTTCGTCGCCTGGACGGACTGGAACATCGGCATACCTCGGCCCGCCGTCCCATGGGGGACCTTCGAGATCATCACCAACCATGTGCTGGTGGAACCGATGCTCTACCTGGCGTGCATGCCCTACGCGCTCGCGTACGCCATCCGGGCGGGCCGGTCCACGCCCGCCGCACCGGTCGTCCTCGCGCCCACGCCGATCTGATTCGCGTAGCTCAGTCGGGCACGTCGTCCCACGTCGTGCCCGGCTCCAGGTAACCGGTCAACGTGTTCTCGCGCAGCGCGTAGGCGATGACCAGCAGAGCGTGCTTGTCCAACTCGGGCAGCCGGTCCAGCGGGAACCACCGCACGGCCAGCGACTCGTCGTCGTTGACCCGGGCGGTGCCGGCCACCAGGCGGCACAGGAAGCCCAGGTTGAGGTATTCGCAACGGTCCCCGTTGGGGTAGGTGTGCGGGTGCGAGACGGCGCTGGACATCCGCACCGGCGCCACGTCCAGGCCCGTCTCCTCCCGCACCTCGCGGACCAGCGCGCTGGCCGGCTGCTCGCCCGGCTCGACGAAGCCGCTGATCACCGACCAGCGCCCGTCGTCGGCACGCTGACCGAGCAGCAGCTCCCCGGCGTCGTTGCGGACCACCGCGCTGACGCTGGGCAGCCAGAGCAGGTCGTGGCCGACGTGCTTGCGCATTGCCACGATGTAGTCCGGTACCGCCATCCGGCGATCATAGGCCGCGCCCCCACGGCCAGCGCCGACGCGCGGCGGCGTCGCGCGGGTCAGCCCGAGCAGGCGACGGTACGGCGGAAACACCATGCGCCGGAACTGCTGATTGCTTTGCCCCTATTTCGGTGTTTCGCTCCGGCGCGCGGCATGCATATCTACTGTGGAGAAGGTCGGCGACTTGCGCGATCCGGTGGCGGCCGGTCGGTTCCCAGTGCACAGTGATTCCCATGAGCGACAGCGGACGTGGTGGGCAGTTCTACTGGTGCACCCGGCACCACCGGGTCGAGACGGACGCCGACGTGTGCCCGGCAAAGCACGTTCTCGGCCCGTACGACTCGGCGGCCGACGCGGAGAACGCCCTGCAGCGAGTGCAGGAGCGGAACGAGGCGTGGGATGCCGAGGACGCTCGTTGGGCCGGGGAGGACAAGTAGGCGGCGCGGGACGGCCCGTGCCGAGGTATTTCGTGCTCCGCGAGGACGCACGCGAGAGCACGTCCCCAAGGAGGGAACCACGATGGCCGAAGCACAGCAGGCCACCACCCGCCCGGCCGCCCGACGCACCACCGCGAAGAAGACCGCCGCCGCGGAGCGGAACACGGCGGCGAGCCGGACCACTCCCGTCCGCAAGTCCACCGCGGGTGCGAAGGCGGCGAAGGCCCCGGCCAGGAAGGCTGCCGGCGGCGCGGGGCGCGCGCCGGCGAGGAAGACCACCACGGCGGCGACGAAGGCTCCCGCGAAGAAGGCCACCACCAAGGCCACCACGAAGGCGTCCACCGCGGCCAAGAAGGCACCGGCGAAGACGTCGACCGCCACCCGCAAGACGACCGCCACCGCCAAGCGGACCCCGGCGTCGACGGCGGGGAAGACCACCGCCGCCGCGAAGAAGACCACCGGTACGGCGAAGAAGACGGTGAGCGCGGCCAGGAAGACCACGACCGCGGCGGCGAAGAAGACCACCGCCGCGGCGAAGGCGTCAGCGCGTAAGACCACCACCGCGACGAAGGCCCCGGCGCGCAAGACCGCCACCGCGACCAAGGCGCCAGCGCGCAAGACCGCGACCAAGTCGTCCACCGTCAGGAAGACAGCGGTGAAGAAGACGGTCGCGACGAAGGCCGCCGCCAAGAAGGCGCCGGCGAAGAAGACCGCGTCCACCCGCCCCAGCGGCGGCGCCCGCAAGGCACCGGCGAAGAAGGCCCCGGCCGCGAAGGTGACGGGCACCTCCTCGACCACCGTGCGTAAGGCGGCGGCGAAGAAGGCCCCCGCGAAGAAGACCGTCGCGGCCAAGGCGCCGGCCCGCAAGGTGACCGCTCGTAAGTCGCCGGCCCGCCCGGTGGCCGCACGAGCCACCACCCCCCGGGGTACGCGCAGCACCGCCCGGAAGGCCACTGGCTGAGTAAGCGGGTCACGTCCACCCACCCGGTTGGTGGGCCGGTCGGATTTCTCGGCCGGTCACCGGAAGCGGATCACCCGCGGCGCTGTCAGGATTGACCCCGTGGTCATCCGACGCGTACTCGCGCCCCGCATCGACTTCGGCGCGCTGCGCCGCGAGCTCGGCCTGCCCGAGAGTTTTCCGACGGACGCTCAGCGTGAGGCCGACGAGGCTGCCGCCGCACCGCCCCGGCCGCCCGTCGACCGCACCGACGTACCGTTCGTCACGGTCGATCCGGCGACCTCCCGCGACCTGGACCAGGCGATGCACCTCGCCCGCCGCCCAGGTGGCGGCTACCGGGTGCGGTACGCCATCGCCGACGTCGCCGCGCACGTCACCCCGGGCGGCGCCCTGGAGGCGGAGACCTGGCGGCGGGGGCAGACCATCTACCTGCCCGATGGGAACGTGCCGTTGCATCCACGGACCCTCAGCGAGGGTGCCGCGAGTCTGCTGCCCGACGACGACCGGGCGGCGGTGATCTGGACCATCGACCTGGACGCCGACGGCGGCACGGTGGCCGTGGAGCTGGAACGCGCCCTGGTCCGCAGCCGGGCCAAACTCGACTACACCGGAGTGCAGGCCGCAGCCGACGCCGGTCGGCTACCCGACCCGATCGCGCTGCTGCCCGAGATCGGCGACCGGCTCACGGCCCGAGGGCTGCGGCGCGGGGCCATCAACCTTCCGCTGCCCGAGCAGGATCTGGAGCCCGACGGCGAGGGCTGGCGGCTGGTGCTGCGCGCGCCGGCACCGATGGAGGAGCACAACGCCCAGATCTCCCTGTTGACCGGGATGGCGGCCGCCGACATCATGCTGGCCGGCCGGGTCGGCGTGCTGCGTACCATGCCGGCGCCGAAACCGGAGGCGGTGCAGCGCCTACGGGCCGCCGCCGCACCGCTGGGCGTGCACTGGCCGGACGGCGTCCACGCGGGGCAGGTGATCGCCAACCTGGACGCGGCGCAACCACGCGCCGCCGCGTTCATCGACCAGGCGGCCGAGCTGATGCGCGGCGCCGCGTACACCGCATTCGACGGGACGCCGCCGGAGCACCCGGAGCACGGCGGGGTGGCAGCCGCGTACGCCCACGTCACGGCACCGTTGCGACGCCTGGCCGACCGGTACGCCACAGAGGTCTGCCTGGCCCTGCACGCGGGCCGGCCGGTGCCCGACTGGGCCCACGCCGCGCTGCCCCGGCTGCCCGAGGTGATGGCGAGCACCGACCGGACCGCGTCGGCGGCCGCCCGGGGCGCCGTCGAACTGGCCGAGGCGGTGTTGCTGGCGGACCGGGTGGGCGAGACGTTCGAGGCGGCCGTTCTGGACGTCGACGCCCCGCCCAACGGCCGGTCCCGCCCCCGACCGCCCGGCGGCACGGTAGCGCTGGACGCCCCGCCGGTACGCGGCCGATGCCTCGGGCAACTGCCGCTCGGCGAACGGGTCCGGGTCCGACTCGTCACCGCCGACCCGGCGGCCCGCACAGTCCTGTTCGAGCTGGCCTGACCCGGTCGCGTTTCCGCTGCCGGGTCCGGGCCTGGTCGGTCCGCCGGGGCAGCGGGGATTGTCACAGCGCTCGGCGCTCCTGCCGAGCTGGCGGTTTGCGAGGATGAACCCATGGCATACGACGCGAGCACGCTGCCCGACGTGTCTGAACTGACGGTCGGCATCATCGGTGGCACCGGCGACCAGGGGCGCGGTCTCGCCTACCGGTTCGCGCGGGCTGGGCAGACGGTGCTGATCGGCTCTCGGTCCGCTGAGCGGGCCGCCGAGTCCGCGGCCGAGATCGCCGCCCTGCCCGGGATTCCCGCCGACGGCAGCGTCACCGGTGCGGCCAACGACGAGGTGGCCCGCCGTAGCGACGTGGTGATCATCGCGGTGCCGTGGGACGGGCACGCCGCCACCGTCGCCGCCCTTGCCGAGCCGCTCGCCGGCCGGATCGTCGTCGACTGCGTCAACCCGCTCGGCTTCGACAAGCAGGGCCCGTACGCGTTGACCGTCGCCGAGGGCAGCGCCGTGCAGCAGGCCGCCGCGTTGCTGCCCGAATCCCGGGTCTGCGCGGCGTTCAACCACGTCAGTGCACCGCTGCTGGCCGACCCGGAAATCGACCGGATCGACCTGGACGTGCTGATCTGCACCGAGGACCGCGAGTTGGTCGACGTGGTCGGCGCGCTCGCCGCCCGGATCCCCGGAATGCGCGGCATCTACGCCGGCCGGTTGCGCAACGCCCACCAGATCGAGGCGTTCACCGCCAACCTGATCGCCATCAACAAGCGCTACAAGGCACACGCCGGCGTCCGCGTCACCGACATCTGACCAGCTCCCCAGCCCCGCCCACAGACCACGTGTGGTCGGCCGGCTGTGGCGAGATGGCGCTCCACGTGGCGAACCGGCGTGCCCGCGCCGCCGCTCCGGCGACTGCCGACGGCCCGAGGTGGATGCCCGCGTGGGCTCCCCGCCATCGCCTGGCTGCTCGGCTGTGGTGAGGGTTGTCCCGAGGTCGCCGCTCGCCGGCCCGACGCGGGTGATCGCTCTCTGCCGGTCGTTCTCATCTGCGTCGGTGGTAGTGGTTGCGGCGGGGGAGTTGTTCGGGGTCGAGCCAGGCGGGTGGGGTGAATTTGGGGTGGCCGTCGTTGGCGAGGTGGACGGTCCAGTCGCTGTGGTGGAGGTGGCGGTGGTGGTGGCCGCAGAGCAGGACCGCGTTAGCCAGACACGTCGGGCCGCCGTCGGCCCAGTGGTGGATGTGGTGGGCGTCGCACCAGCGGGGTGGTCGGTCGCAGCCGGGGAAGGCGCAGCCGCGGTCGCGTAGGACGAGGGCGCGGCGTAGTGGGCCGGTGATGAGGCGTCGTTGTCGGCCGACGTCGAGTGGTTGGCCGTTGCCGCCGAGCACGGCGGGGAGGATCGTGGCGTCGCAGGCAAGCCGCCGCACCGTTTCCGGGGTGAGGCGGAGGCCGGTGTCAAGGGTGCCGGTGTCGAGGACGCCCGCGTCGGGGGTGCCGGTGTCGGGGGTGCCGGTGTCGGGGGTGCCGGTGTCGAGTCGTCGGACGAGGCGGTCGTAGCTGGTGGTGACGACGATCTGCGCGGGTTCGCCGCCGTGTTCGGGTAGCTCGCCGGTGCGCAGGCTGAGCCGGCAGAGGTCGGCGAGGGCGTCGTGGCGGCGTTGCCCGGGGGAGCGCTGGTCGTCAGGCCCGGATGGTGCGGTCAGCGGGTCGATGGCGGCGCGCAGCAGGCCGGCGGTCTCGGCGTCGAGGGTGCCGGTGAGTCGCAGGCGGCCGCTGGTCTGCTCGGAGATCGTGAGGTGTCGGTCGTGGGTGGTGCGGGCGGCGTCGGCTTGCAGGGCGGCTGCGGCGTCGGCGATGTCGGGGGCGACGTGGTCGAGGATGCGGGTGCCGAGTTTGCGCAGCAGGGTGGGGTCGAACTGCCCGGCCCAGTCGACGAGCACACCGACGGCCTTGTCGGCGGCCTCCGGGCCGGCGGCGGTGTGCACGGTGGTGACGGTGTCGGCGATGACCCGGGCCTGGTCGAGGGTGATGTCGGCGTTGGTCAGCGCTTGTCGTACCCCTGGGTTGCCGGTGTCGAGCGCGGTGGCGAGGTCGACGAGCCGGCGGGCGGCGGGGACGGTGAGCCGGAGCCGGTCGCGCAGCCAGACCGCAGTGCTGGAGGCGCCCTGGGCGCGGGCGGTGCCGCGGCCGTCGAGCTCGCGGACCAGGGCAAGAGTGGTGTCGGCGAGGCGTTGCTGCAGGCGGTGCGCGGCGTCGAGCGCGGCGATCAGCTCGTGCTCGGCCAGGGCCCAGGTGGCGGCGTCGACGCAGGCGGCGACGGCGTCGTCTGCCTGCGCCAACTCCTCGACCATGACCCGAGATTAGAACACACGTACGACAAATTCAGTTGTCGTGATCGATCGGCCGCTCGCCGCCAGCTTGGGCGGCGGGGCCGGCCGGTCACACGGGAACATCCGTGGCCGACGGCCCTGCCGCTGCAGCTCCAGGGCCTGTTTCACAAGAACTGGCCGGCCTGCGGCGGACCCGGATAACCGCCCCGACTCCGCCTCGGCTCGACCGTCCTTATGAAACCTGCTCTAGAAGGTGTGCTCGGCGGTCGGGAACTCGCCGCCTCGGACCTCGTCGGCGAAACGGCGGGTGGCATCGGTGAGGGCGCCGGCCAGGTCCGCGTACCGCTTGACGAAGCGCGGCGCCTTGCCGGTGCGCAATCCGGCCATGTCCTGCCAGACCAGCACCTGCGCATCGGTGTCCGGGCCGGCGCCGATGCCGACCGTGGGGATCGGCAGTTCGTGGGTGATCCGCTTGGCCACCTCGCCGGGCACCATTTCCAGCACCACCGCGAACGCGCCCGCCTCCAGCACCGCCCGTGCGTCGGCGAGCACCTCGTCGGCCGTGTCGCCCCGGCCCTGGACGCGGTAGCCGCCCAGCGTGTGTTCGCTCTGCGGGGTGAATCCGATGTGCGCCATCACCGGAATGCCGGCACCGACGATCGCGGCGATCTGCGCCGCGCAGCGGCGGCCACCCTCCAGTTTAACCGCGTGGCAGCCGCCCTCCTTCATGAACCGGACGGCGGTGCGCAGCGCCTGGGCCGGGCCCTCCTCGTACGAGCCGAACGGCAGGTCACCGACGACCAGTGCCTGCCGGGTCGCCCGCACCACGGCCCGCACCAGCGGGAGCAGTTCGTCGGCGGTGACCGGCAGTGTCGTCTCGTAGCCGAAGACGTTGTTCGCGGCCGAGTCGCCGACCAGCAGCACCGGGATGCCGGCCTGGTCGAAGATCGACGCCGTGTACTGGTCGTACGAGGTGAGCATCGGCCACCGTTCGCCGCGCTCCTTGGCGGCGATCAGGTCGCGGGTGCGGACCCGACGGGTGGCCGGTCCGCCGTACAGCGCGGTCACCTCGTTCGGAGTGGACTCCACCATCTCTGTCTCCCTTCCTCGAGGCCGCCTGCGCGGTCCCCGGGTTCTGTCGCGATCGTCGCACCGCAGGACGGGGTGACGGCAGAGCCCAGTGCAGGATGTCACTCCCCGGCGAGGCCGCAGGAAAGCCCGGCGAGGCCGCCGCGGAAGCCCGACGAGGCCGCCGCGGAAGCCACGGCGAGGCCGCTGCGAGCGGTCCGCGCGGCGGCGCCGGGCCGTCCCACCGACCCGACGCCCCACGGGTACGGCTCAGCCGTGCTCGCGCCACCGGTTGGTGATCGGCAGGCGGCGGTCCCGGCCGAACGCCTTCATGGAGATCTTCGTGCCCGGCGCCGACTGCCGCCGCTTGTACTCGGCGGTATCCACCAGCCGCAGCACCTTGTCCACCACCGCCGGGTCGTGACCCGACTCGACCAGCCCGTCGCGGCCGAGGTCGCCGTCGACGTACCCGATCAGGATCGGGTCGAGTACGTCGTAGTCGGGCAGGTTGTCGCTGTCGAGTTGGCCCGGGCTCAGCTCGGCGCTCGGTGGCTTGCCGATCGAGTTCTCCGGGATCGGGGCGGCCTCACCGCGCCGTTCCGCGTCCCTGTTGCGCCACTTCGCGAGTCGCCAGATCAGCGTCTTCCAGACGTCCTTGACCGGGTTGAAGCCGCCCACCGAGTCGCCGTACAGGGTGGAGTAACCGACCGCCAGCTCGCTCTTGTTGCCGGTGGTCAGCACCAGGTGGCCCTCCTGGTTCGACAGCGCCATCAGGATCACGCCGCGAACCCTGGCCTGCAGGTTCTCCACGGCCACCCCGGACAGCGACAGGTTGGCCAGGAAACCGTCCACCATCGGTTGGATGGGCTCGACGCGGTAATCCAGGCCGGTGCGCTTGGCCAGGTCGGCCGCGTCCTCCCGGGAGTGCTCGGAGGAGTGCTGGCTGGGCAGCGACACCCCGACCACCCGGTCCGGTCCCAGCGCGTCGACGGCCAGCGCGGCCACCACCGCCGAGTCGATGCCGCCGGAGAGACCGAGCACCACCGACGGGAAACGGTTCTTGTTGACGTAGTCGCGCAGGCCGAGCACCAGCGCCTGCCACACCTCGGCCTCGTCGGCCACCGGCTCGATCATCCCGCCGGTGGCGGCCGGGCCGGACGGCGCGGGCGGAATGCCGTCCAACGCGCTGCGGACGACCCGCATGCCGTCCGCGACGGTCTCCGTGGTCGTCGCGGCGGTGGCGGCCGGAAGCTCGACGTCGTGCACGAGCAGGTGCTCGACGAACTGCGGGGCCCGGGTGAGCAGCTCACCGTCGGCGCTCACGATCATCGAGTCGCCCTCGAAGACCAGCTCGTCCTGCCCGCCGATCATGTTGACGTACGCGATGGCGGCGCCCGCCTCGGCGGCCCGGCGGCGGACCAGCGGCAACCGGATGTCGTCCTTGTTCAGCTCGTACGGCGAGCCGTTGATGTTGACCACCAGGCCGACGCCGGCCTGCCGGGCGGCGGCGAACGGGCCGCCGGCCTGCCACAGGTCCTCGCAGATGGTCAGCGCGACGTCCACGCCGCCGATCCGCACCACGGTCAGGGTGTCGCCGGAGATGAAGTACCGGTCCTCGTCGAAGACCCCGTAGTTGGGCAGGTGGTGCTTGAAGTAGCGGGCGGCAACGACGCCCCGGTGCAGCAGCGCGGCGGCGTTGCGGGCGCCCCGGCCGGGCTCGGCGTCCCCGCTGACCTGCGGCGGCCCGTCGGCGTCCAGGTAGCCGACCACCACCGGCAGCTCGCCGAGGCCGTCGGCGGCGAGGTCGGCCGCGAGCCGTTCCAGGGCGGCCCGGGACGCGGCCACGAAGGAGCGCCGGAAGACCAGGTCCTCGACCGGGTAACCGGTGAGCATCATTTCCGGGAAGAGCACCAGCTGGGCACCGGCATCGGCAGCCTGGCGAGTCCAGCTGCGGACCAGGTCGGCATTTCCGGCGAGGTCGCCGACGCTCGGGTTGACCTGGGACAGGGCGAGACGCAGGGTGGGCATGTCCTCATCTTGCCCCAGCCTCCCGGGCGGAATCCTTACCCTCGGACGAGATGGCCGCCACGCTGCGGCGGCGCGCGCTCGCCGACGGCGGGGCAGGCGCACGCCGGGCGGGATGCGAGGGGACGGCCGGCGACAGTTCGCGTAACGTCTGCGTAACCAGGCCCGGTAAGACTGGGCGATCAGGTCGGGCGCAGCCCGGCCAAGGCGGACAGCAGAGTGTCGCGAGGGGTTGGGGAAGTGGACCGTCAGCAGGAGTTCGTCCTCCGGACGCTGGAAGAGCGGGACATCCGGTTCGTCCGGCTGTGGTTCACCGACGTGCTGGGCACGCTCAAGAGCGTCTCGGTCGCCCCCGCCGAGTTGGAGGCGGCCTTCGAAGAGGGCATCGGCTTCGACGGCTCGGCGATCGAGGGCTTCGCTCGGGTCTTCGAATCGGACATGGTGGCCATGCCCGACCCGACCACCTTCCAGGTGTTCCCCTTCGAGGGTGGGGTCAGCGGCGAGAGCGCCCGGATGTTCTGCGACATCCTGCTGCCCGATGGCGGTCCCTCCTGGGCCGACCCCCGGCACGTGCTGCGCCGCGCGCTGTCCAAGGCCGCCGAGAAGGGCTTCACCTTCTACACCCACCCCGAAATCGAGTTCTTCCTGCTGGAGAACGGCCCGCAGGACGGCTCGGTGCCCACCCCGGTCGACACCGGTGGCTACTTCGAGCACACCACGCACGCCGTGGCTCGGGACTTCCGCCGCCAGGGCGTGCTGGCACTGGAGCGCATCGGCATCTCGGTGGAGTTCAGCCACCACGAGGTCGCGCCCGGCCAGCAGGAGATCGACCTGCGCTACGCCGACGCGCTCACCACCGCCGACAACATCATGACCTTCCGGCACGTGGTCAAGGAGGTGGCGCTCTCCACCGGTGTGCAGGCCAGCTTCATGCCGAAGCCGTTCACCGACCAGCCGGGCAGTGGCATGCACACCCACCTGTCGCTGTTCGAGGGGGAGCGCAACGCCTTCCACGACGGCGGCGACCCGATGAAGCTGTCCAAGGTGGCGAAGTCGTTCATCGCCGGCCTCCTGGTGCACGCCCGGGAATACACGGCGGTCACCAACCAGTGGGTCAACTCGTACAAGCGGCTCTTCCCGCAGGCCCTGCCGGACCGGATCACCGAGAGCCCCGCGTACGTCTGCTGGGGTCACCTCAACCGGTCCGCGCTGGTCCGGGTCCCCGCGTACGGCAAGCCCAACTCGGCCCGGGTCGAGGTCCGCTCGCCGGACTCGGCGGCCAACCCGTACCTGGCCTTCGCGGTGCTGCTCGGTGCCGGCATGAAGGGCATCGAGGAGGGGTACGAGCTGCCGCCGGGCGCCGAGGACGACGTCTGGTCGCTGACCAGCGCGGAGCGGCGTGCCATGGGCTACGAAGCGCTGCCGGAGAACCTCGCCGAGGCGATCGACGTGATGGCCGGTTCCGAACTGGTCGCCGAGGTGCTCGGCGAGCACGTCTTCGACTTCTTCCTGCGCAACAAGCGGGCCGAGTGGGAGCAGTACCGCCGTGAGGTCACCCCGTACGAGCGGCAGCGCTACCTGGCGCTGTAGCCGCAGGGGCTGACGCTCGCGCGCTGCCGCTGCCGGTCGTCGTACCCCGGCCGTAGCGTGCCGGGCATGAACCGCACGGACCGCCTCTACGCGCTGGTCGAGGAGCTGCGGGCGGTGTCGCCACGGCCGCGCAGCGCCCGCTGGCTGGCCACGCGCTTCGAGGTGAGCAGCCGGACCATCGAACGGGACATCGGCGCGCTACAGGAAGCCGGGGTGCCGATCTGGGCCGAGCCAGGGCGCACCGGCGGCTACGTCCTGGACCGCGCCCGCACGCTGCCTCCGGTCAACCTGACCGCCGCCGAGGCGGTGGCGATGGCCGTGGCGCTGCACCGGCTCGCCGGCACCCCGTTCGCCGGGCCGGGCACCACCGCGTTACGCAAACTGGTGGCGGTGCTGCCGGCGGCCGACGCCGCCGAGGCGCACCGGCTCGCCGGCCGCGTACACCTGATCGGCGACGGGCCGGCCACGCCCGTCCCGGCCAGCGTCGCCGACGCGGTCGCCGCGCGGCGCGTGCTGCGCATCGGGTACGCCGACCGCGCCGGCGCCGCCTCGATCCGTGACGTCGAGCCGCTCGGTTACCTCGGCAATGCCCGACACTGGTACCTGCTCGCCTGGTGCCGACTGCGCGACGAGCTGCGGTGTTTCCGCACCGACCGGATCCGGAGCGTCCGGGCGCTGCCCGACGTGGTGGTCCGGGAGTTCCGCCCGACGGATCTCGACATCCCGCACGAACGGGTCCGCCCGCTGAGCCTGGTCTGAGACGTGTCGGCGCGGGTCCTGAGTGGCCCGGCCGGGAGGAACTCCGCCGGGTGATCCGGAAACACCGACAGGACGCTGTCGTGGACGCCCCCGAGACTGCTCCAGACGACGGCCGTACGGCCGGCACGGGAAACTCTGGAGGCAGTACATGTCCACGACACCCATCACGTGGTTCGAGATCGGCACCGACCGGCCGGAGGAGGCGGAGCGCTTCTACGGGGAGCTGTTCGGCTGGACCTTCGAGGAGCAGGGCTCGGCCAACGGCGGGTCCTACCGGGTGACCGGGGCCGGTGGCGATGCCGGGATCGGTGGGGCGATCCGGGCGACCGACGGGACGTCGCCGAACTACGCGGTGTTCTACGCCGAGGTCGTCGACGTGGCGGAGACCTGCCGGCAGGCCGAGGCGGCCGGCGGACGGGTGCTCGCGCCGGCGCGTACGGCACCGAGCGGGCTCACGTTGGCCCACCTGCTCGACCCGGCCGGCAATCACCTGGGCGTGTTCGCGCCCCCGCCCAAGCAGGACTGACCCTCCCGCGCCGGGTTGGTGGCCTGAGCCGGGCTGACCGGCGCGCCTTGGGGCGGTGATCGACTCCAGATCAGCGATGTGGCGGTATCCGAGTGCCCGGATGCCGCCACATCGCCGAAGTTGAGTGGAGCAAGCCGGGCGAGCCCGGCCCCGGGGGAGGCGGACTCGTGGAGTTACTTGCTGGGCGTGCCTGCGGGATCGCCGTGACCGCCCGGCCAGCGGTGGCCGCGGTGACCGCCGGAGCCGGGGAAGACGCCGGCCTCGACGGCCTTGGTGATCGCGTCGGCCTGTTCCTGGGTGAGCTTGCCGTCCTTGACCGCCTGGTCCAGCCGCTCCTTGAGCGCGGCCTGCCGGTCCTCGCCGGACGGCCGCTGCGGACGGTCGGCTCGGTGCTGGTCGCGGATCTTCTCCAGCGCGGCGGTCACCTTGTCGGCCGGGACGCCCAACTCCTTGGCGAGCGCGTCGGCGAGCTCACCCTGCCGGTCGGCCTTCGCTCCCGCTCCCGGGGCGGCGCTGGCGCTCGGTGTCGGCGCGGGGGTGTCCGCAGCGAATGCGATCGTCGGGGCCGCGATCCCGGCGCCGAGGACGCCGGCGGTGGCCAGGCCGGCCAGCAGGTGCTTCCTACGGATGGTGCGGGACATGCTGTCCTCCAGATTCTCGGTCATCGTGCGATGTCGTTACCAACGGTGACGAGGGAGTCTGGGTGCGACCCGTGGCGAACCTGTCAGCGGGCTGGCAATTGAGGCGCGGGCGGTGAAACGAGTTGCGTGGAAAAGGACAGGCGGTCAGGGTTGGTGATCCACCGGCGAAAGGACGCAGCTTGTGACGACCGTTGAGATTCGGGAGATTCCGCTGGCCGGGCCGGCCGCAGGCCCGTACGGCATCACGGCCGGCCCGGACGGCGCGTTGTGGCTGACGCTTGTCCACGCCGGTGAGATCGCCCGCCTGGGGGCTGACGGCGCGGTCCGCACCTACCCGCTGGATCCGGCCGGTGGCCGCCCACTGATCATCACCACGGGGCCGGACGACGCCCTCTGGTTCACTCGCTCCGGGGACGACCGGATCGGCCGGATCACCGTCGATGGCGAGCAGCGCACGATCGCCCTGCCGGCCGGCGCCGGGCCGGGTGGCATCGCCGCCGGCCCCGATGGCGCACTCTGGTACGCCGGGATGACCTCCGACACGATCGGCCGGGTGGACACCGACGGCACGGTCACCGCGTTCCCGCTGCCGGTGACCGGCGGGTTCGCCTCGATGATCACTACCGGTGCGGATGATGCCCTCTGGTTCACCCTCAACCAGGCGAACGCGATCGGCCGGATCGACCTGGACGGCGGGGTGACCCTGCACCCGTTGCCCACCGAGAACGCCGGCCCGGTCGGCCTCACCCTCGGCGGCGACGGTGCCATCTGGTTCGTGGAACTCGCAGCCGGTCAGCTCGGTCGGGTCGACCCCGATGGCGGGATCACCGAGTTTGCGCTGCCGAACCGGTCGGCCCGTCCGCACGCGATCGTGGCGGATCCGGCCGGCGGCGTCTGGTTCACCGAGTGGGGTGCGAACCGGATCGGTCACATCGATCCCACCGGACGGATCGACGGCTACGACCTGCCCACCCCGGACGCCGAACCGCACGGCATCACTCTCACCCCCGACGGCGTCTGGGCCGCCCTGGAGATCGGCGCGGTAGCCCACCTGACCCCAACCCCACCCACCGCCCCACCCCCCGCCCCACCCACCCCCCTCTGACCCGGTTGATCAAGAGGTTCGCGTCAGGAACCGGCCCGGAAATGACGCAAACCTCTTGATCACCGGGGTGGGGGGCAGGGCGGGTGGGGTGGGGCGCGGGGGTTAGTGGACTGCTGGTTGCACTGTCAGGTTGTTGGTGTTGACGTCGAGGGTCGCTCTGGTGCCGAGGGGGACGGTCAACTGGCCGGGGCCGTGACCGATGGGGAGACCGCCGAGCACCGGTACGCCCAGGTCGCCGAGGCGTTCGGTGAGCACGTCGACGATCGTGGTGTCCCAGCCGTCCCCGCAGTCGGTGAACTGCCCGACCGCCACCCCGGCCAGCCCGTCCAGCGCGCCGGCCCGGCGCAGGTGGGTGAGCATCCGGTCGACCTTGTACGGGGGCTCCTGCACATCCTCGATCAACAGCACCGCACCGGTCAGGTCGGGCAGGTCCGGTGTGCCGATCGACGCGGCGATCAGGCACAGGTTGCCGCCGAGCAGGGTGCCGGTTGCACGGCCCGGGACGCGTACGTCGAAGGTGTCCTCGGTGGGCACCGCGGTGATCGACACCGGCTCGGTCGTCATGAGCGCGGCGTGCAGGGACTCGGCGGAGCGCAGCGGGGTCCGCTCGTCCCGCCAGGCCGCCCCCGGGCCGTGCACAGCGGCCAGCCGGGCACCCCGCCAGAGCGCGAACTGCAGCGCGGTGATGTCCGAGAAGCCGGCCACCACCTTCGGGTCGCGGCGGACGGCGGCCATGTCGATGGCGTCCACGATCCGCTGGGCGCCGTACCCGCCCCGGGTGCAGATCACCCCACGTACCTGCGGGTCGGCGAAGGCCGCGTTCAGGTCGGCGGCGCGCAGGTCGTCGGTGCCGGCGAGGTAGCCGTGGCGGGCGTACACGTTCGGTGCCGGCACCGGCCGCAGACCCCAACCGATGAGCAGTTCCATGCCCCGGGCCACCCGCTCCGGCGAGGTCGGCCCGGACGGTGACACCAGGAGGACCGTGTCACCTGGTCGCAGTACGGGCGGGCGGACGACGGCGGTGTCCTCGCTGATCACAACCGCAGAGCCTAACGACCCGGCCGGATCCGGGGCCGGCACCCGGCGAGCGGCCCCACCGGCGGGACGGCGGGGCGTGGCACCAGGCGGTGCACCGGCTAGCCTCGACGGGTGGCAACCGCGCTGGTGATCGAGAACGACCCGACGAACGACGCGCGTCGGCTGGGCGAGTGGCTGACCGAGGCTGGGCTGGAACTGTGGGTGGTTCGCCCGCACGCCGGCGACGAGCTCCCCGCCGACCTGGAGGGGTACGCGGCGCTGGTGGTGCTCGGCGGCGAGCAACAGGCGTACCCGCTGCCGGACGGCTCGCCCGGCGCACCCTGGTTTCCCGCCGTGGAAGGCCTGCTGCGCAAGGCGGTCCGGTACCGGGTGCCCACCCTGGCCGTCTGCCTGGGCGCGCAACTGCTCGCCACCGCGCACGCCGGGCTGGTCGAGCGGAGCCCGTCCGGGCCGGAGATCGGCCCCGGCGTGGTCGGCCGGCGCGACGCCGCCGAGGGCGACCCGCTGTTCCGGTACGTGCCGTTGATCCCGGACGTCCTCCAGTGGCACTCCGACGAGATCACCGAGCTGCCCCGGGGCGCCACCCTGTTGGCCGCGTCCACCCGTTACCCGCACCAGGCGTTCCGGCTCGGCGACCGGGCGTGGGGGTTGCAGTTCCACATCGAGTGCGACACCGCGATGATCGCCGACTGGGCCGCCGACTCGACCCAACTCGCCGAGCTGGGCTACGACCCGGAGCTGGTGGTCGCGGCCTGCTCGTCGGTGCTGGCCGACGTCGAGGAGGTGTGGCAGCCGTTCGCCGCCCGCTTCGCCGCGCTGGCCCTCGGCGAGTTGGACGACAGCACGACGCGACGCGGCCTGCCGCTGCTCGGGCACTGATGAGCCGGCCGACCAGGGCACCGGGCCGGCTCGCCCGGTACGGGTTCGGCACCGCCGAAGGCGACGGCGGCGCGCGCGCCGCGGACCTGCTCGGCCCGGACGGGCTGCGCCTGTGGCAGCCGGTCGAGCAGGAGCCGGTCGACGAGGTGGCCGCGGAACTGCTCGCCGCGCTGTCCCGGGCCGCCGACCCGGACCTGGCGCTGCGTCAGCTGCACCGCATCGTCGAGGCGGAACGTCGTGCCGACGGCAGCGCCGAACGTCGCGCCGACGGCGTCACCGCCGGGCCACGGCTGTTGACGGAGCTGCACACCGATCCCGGGCTGCGGCGGCGGCTGATCGCGGTGCTCGGTGCGTCGTCGGCGCTCGGCGATCATCTGGTGGCCCATCCCGAGCACTGCGCGGCGCTGCGAACCGCGCCGGACGGGCTCGCCCCGACCGCCGAGGGGCGGCTGGAGCCGACCGACGGTGGCAACCCGGTGGCGGCGCTGCGGACCGCGTACCGGTTGGCGCTGCTGCGGATCGCGGCGGCCGACCTGACCGGCGGACGCGGCCTGGAGCAGACCATGGCCGCGCTGTCCGCGCTGGCCGACGCGACGCTGGCCGCGGCGTACGAGATCGCCGTCGCCGAGCTGGCGGAGGGCACCGGGCGGCCCCGGCTCGCGGTGGTGGCGATGGGCAAGTGCGGCGGCGGCGAGCTGAACTACGTCTCGGACGTGGACGTCATCTTCGTGGCCGCCGAGGACTCCGACCTGTCCGCCGCGACCCTGGTGGCGACCCGGCTGATCCACATCTGTGGGCTGGTCGCCTGGCCGGTGGACGCCGCGCTGCGCCCCGAGGGCAACCGCGGCCCACTGGTGCGGACCCTCGCCAGTCACCTGGCCTACTACCGCCGGTGGGCGCGCACCTGGGAGTTCCAGGCGCTGCTCAAGGCCCGCCCGGCCGCCGGGGACCTGCCCCTGGCCCAGGAGTGGATCGACCAGCTCGCGCCGCTGGTGTGGCGGGCGGCCGAACGACCCGAGGCGGTCGAGGACGTCCGTGCCATGCGACGCCGGATCATCGACAACATCCCGCCGAAGGAGCTGGACCGCGAGATCAAGCGTGGCCCCGGCGGGTTGCGCGACATCGAGTTCGCCGTCCAACTGCTGCAACTCGTACACGGCCGCGGTGACGAGCTGTTGCGCGCACCCGGCACCATCCCGGCCCTGCGGGCGCTCGTCGCCGGTGGCTACGTCGGTCGGGCCGACGGCGAGGCCCTGCTGCGCGGCTACCGGTTCCTGCGCAGCGTCGAGCACCGGCTCCAACTGCAGGGCCTGCGCCGTACGCACACCGTGCCCGCCGAGCCGGGCGCGCTGCGCTGGCTCGCCGCCGCGCTGGGCTTCACGGCCGCGCCGGGGCGCAGCGCCGTGGAGAGCTTCCGGGCCGAGTGGGTCACCCACGCCACCGAGGTACGCCGGCTGCACGCCAAACTGCTCTACCGGCCGCTGCTGGAGTCGGTCGCCCGGGTGCCGGCCGACGGGCTGCGGCTCACCCCGGAGGCGGCCCGGCACCGGCTGGAGATCCTCGGCTTCGCCGACCCGGCCGGGGCGCTGCGCCACCTGCAGGCGCTCACCGGCGGGGTGAGTCGTACGGCGGCCATCCAGCGGACGCTGCTGCCGGTGCTGCTCAGCGAGTTCGCCGACGCGCCGGAGCCGGACCGGGGGCTGCTCAACTACCGGAAGGTCTCCGACAAGCTGGGCAGCACCCCCTGGTATCTGCGGCTGTTGCGCGACGGTGGCCCGGTCGCCCGTCGACTGGCCCGGGTCCTCGCCCTGTCCCGGTACGTCGCCGACCTGCTCGCCCGCGACCCGGAGGCGCTGCGGCTGCTGGCCGAGGAGAACGAGCTGGCGCCGCGTTCCAGCGAGGTGCTCCGCGAGGGGTTCCTCGCGGCGGCGGCCCGGCACACCGACCCGGTCGAGGCCACTCGCGCGGTGCGCGCGCTTCGGCGTCGGGAGCTGGTCCGGGTGGCCTGCGCCGACCTGCTCTGCCGGGCGGGCGCGCTGGCACCAAGCCCGACCCGGCCGGACGGCGCGAACCGGCCCGCCCCGGGGCTGGCCGACGTCACCGACGTCGGTACGGCGCTCGCCGACGTCACCGATGCCACCCTGGCCGCCGCGCTGCGCGCCGCCCAGGCCAGTCAGCCGGCTCCGGAAGGGCTGCGGTTCGCGGTGATCGGGATGGGCCGGCTCGGCGGGTACGAGTCGAACTACCTCTCCGACGCCGACGTGCTCTTCGTCTACGACCCGCCCGCCGGGGCCAACGAGAGCGCCGCCAGCGCCGCCGCGCACGCGATCGCCGAGGAGCTGCGCCGACTGCTCGGCGTGCCCGCCCCCGATCCGCCGCTGGGCGTCGACGCCGACCTGCGCCCGGAGGGCCGGCAGGGTCCACTGGTTCGCAGCCTCGCCGCGTACGCGGCGTACTACGCCCGCTGGTCGCGGGTGTGGGAGGCGCAGGCACTGCTGCGCGCCCGATTCGTCTGCGGCGACGCCGACCTGGGCGCCGAGTTCGAGGCGATGATCGACCCGGTGCGGTACCCGGCCGACGGGCTGACTCGCGAGCAGGTCGTCGAGATCCGCCGGATCAAGGCCCGGGTGGAGACCGAGCGACTGCCGCGCGGTGCCGACCCAGCCACCCACACCAAGCTGGGTCGCGGTGCGCTCGCCGACGTGGAATGGGCGGTGCAACTCGTCCAGCTCCGGCACGCCGGCGCGAATCCGGCGCTGCGCGGCACGCGTACCCTCGATGCTCTCGCGGCCGCCGAGCGGGCCGGCCTGATCGACCCGACGGACGCCGCGGAGATGGCCGCTGGCTGGTCCCTGGCCGCGCAGGTCCGCAACGCGTTGATGCTGGTGCGGGGCCGGGCCGGCGACCAACTGCCCCGGCACGGGGTGGAGTTGGCCGGCGTGGTCCGGCTGCTCGGCCGCGACGACCCGGGGGAGTTCCTCGACGAGTACCTGCGCACCGGCCGCCGCTCGCGCGCCGCGACGGAACGCGTCCTCAATGCCTGACGCGTCGACCCGCCCGGCCACGCGGTCGCCGCAGGTGGTCTGGGCGGTGGCCACCGGCGTCGCGGTGGTGCTCGCCGTCGCGTTCCTGCTCGCGCCGCCGATGGGCACCGACCTAGCGGCCCAGGTGGCCCGCGCCGAGTTCGCCGACCGCTACGGTGCAACGCCGATCGACCTCGGCTGGTACGGCGGCGTCAACCAGTACGGCTACAGCCTCTTCACCGCCAGTTTGGGCGCACTGATCGGGGTGCGTCCGCTGGGGGCCATCGCCGCTGTGCTCGGCGCGGCGGCGCTGGGTTGGCTGTTCACCCGGAACCGGGCGCGTCGGCCGCTGCTGGCCGGTGTCCTCGGCGCCGTGGTGCTGGTCGGCAACCTGGCGAGCGGCCGGATCACCTTCGCCGTCGGGCTGACGTTCGGGCTGCTGGCGCTCTGCGCGGTCAGCGCCGAACGCCCCCCGCGTCCGGTCCGGCTGGCGCTCGCCGCCGGCTGCGCCGCCCTGGCGACGGCGGCGAGCCCGGTCGCCGGCCTGTTCACCGGGCTGGCCGGCGCGACGTTGCTGCTGGTCGCCCTGCGTCGCGGTGACGGGCCGGGCCGTCACCTGCCGGGTGGCTGGCGGGTGGAGCGACCACTGGCCGAGGGGGTCGTCCTGGCCGTGGCACCCGCTGTCACGTTGGCGCCGATCGCGTTGTTCTTCGGCAACGGAGGCACCCAGCCGTACTCCGCCGAGTCGATGCGGATCAACGTCGCGCTCGCCGTGCTGGTGGCGGTCGTGCTGCCGCGTCGCCGCCGGGTGCTGCGCGTCGGCGCGGTGCTCACCGTGCTGCTCCTGGTCGGGGCCTACTACGTGCCCAGCCCGATCGGTTCCAACGCGCTGCGCCTGCCGCTGCTCTTCGCGCTGCCCGTGCTGGCCGGGTACGCCCCGCTGCCCGGGCCGTGGCTGGCCGGGCTGCTCGCCGCGACCGTGTGGTGGCAGTCCCCGGTGATGACGAGCGACGTCACCAGGGCCGGCGCCGCGGAGAGCGCCGCGGAGTTCCACCAACCGCTCGTCGCGGAACTCCAGCGGCGGCAACCGGTCGGGCGGGTCGAGGTGGTGCCGCTGCGGGACCACTGGGAGTCCGCGTACCTGCCGCCGACCGTGCCACTCGCCCGCGGCTGGGAACGCCAGGTCGACACCGACCGCAACGCGCTGTTCTACGACGGCACCCTGAACGCCCAGACCTACGAGCAGTGGCTCCGCGACGAGGCGGTCACCTACGTGGCGCTCGCCCCCGACGCCCCCGCCGACCGGTGGGGCCGCGACGAGGCCGCCCTGATCCGCGCCGGGCTGCCGTACCTGCGGGAGGTCTGGAGTGATCCGACCTGGCGCATGTACGCGGTGGTCGACCCGACGCCGCTGGTCGGGGCCCCGGGCCGGTTCGTCGCCGCCGACCGCGCCTCGATCCGGCTGACCGCGACGCCCGGTGACGTGCCGGTCCGGGTGCGGTGGTCGCGCTGGCTGTCGCTGAGTGGCCCGGACGGCTGCGTGCGACCCGGCGCGGACGGGTGGACCGAGGTGCGAGTCCGCGCCGCCGGTGACTACTCGATCTCGAGCGGCCTCGTACCCGGGAAGCACTGCTGACCGTTCGAAGGTACGCACCGACCCGGTGCCTGCCGTCGGCCGCCGACCAACCGGCTGGCAGCATGTCGGGCGTGCCTTCCCACCTCGCGCGCTGGACCGGCCTGGCCGGATCGATGCTGCTCGCGCTGTCCGCCTTCCTCGGGGGCGCGTTTCCGAGTGGCCCCCTGCGCAGCACCCCGGTCAGCGTCTGGCAGGGCCCCAACGGCCCGCTGATCCTGGCCGCCTGGGCGGTCGGCACCGGTCTGCTGGCGTACGCCTGGTGGGCACTGCGCGACGGCGGTCCGTCGACGCGGTGGGCGCTGGTCACCGTGGGGCTCTGGCTGCTGCCGCTGCTCGTCGCACCGCCCTTCGGCAGCCGGGACGTCTACGCGTACGCCTGCCAGGGCGCCAGCTTCGCCGGCGGCATCAGCCCGTACGAGCACGGCGTCTCCGCGCTGCCCTGTCCCTGGCTGGACACCGTCTCCGTGATCTGGCGGGACACCCCGGCACCGTACGGACCGCTCTTCGTGCTCGTCGCGGGCGCCGTGGTCAAGGTCGCCGGCTCGCTCAACGCCAGCATCGTGCTGTTCCGGGCGCTGTCGCTGCTCGGAGTCGTGTTGACCGCGTGGGCGCTGCCGGTGCTGGCGCGTCGGGCCGGAGTGCCGGCCCAGCGGGCGGTGTGGCTGGCGCTGGGCTGCCCACTGGTCGCGGCGCACCTGATCGGCGGTCCCCACAACGACGTGCTGATGCTCGCCGCGCTCGTCGGTGGGTTGGCCGTGGTGGCATCACACCCGGGTCGACGCGGAATGCTGCTGGTCGGCGGGGTGCTGCTCGGCGTCGCGCTGGCGATCAAGGTGACCGCCGTGGTGGTGGTTCCGTTCGCCGCGCTGGCGGCCACCGCGGGGCCGTACCGGATCCGAACGCTGATCCGCGACGGCGGCTGGGTGGTCGGCGGTGCCGTCGCCGCCGTGGTGGGCGTGACCGTCGCCGGTGGGCTGGACTTCGGCTGGGTCGGCGGGCTGTCCCAGGGCGGCGCCGCCATCGCCTGGACCTCCCCGCCGACCGCCGTCGGACAGACGATCGGGTACGTCGCGGTGCCGTTCGGCGGTCACATCGACGCGCTGCCGGTGACCCGCGGGATCGCCGTGGTGCTCCTGGCCGTGCTGCTCGTCTGGCTCTGGTGGCGGGCCCGCACCCGCGACCCGCTGTACCACGCCGGTCTCGCGCTCGCCCTCACCGTCGGGCTCTCTCCCGTCGTGCACCCCTGGTACTGGACCTGGCCGTTGTTCGTGCTGGCGGCCACCGCCCGGCAGACCCGCTGGTTCACCGTGGTCGCCCTGGTCGCGTCGTTCCTGATCCTGCCCGACGGCACCGGCCTGCCCCGGTACACCAAGACGGTCGGGGCCCCGCTGATGACGCTGTTGGTGATCGTGCTGGTCATCCGGTTGGTACGGTCGGCTCGGGCGGCCCGTCAGCCGGTCGCCGCCGACTGAGGGAAGGTGCGCCGGTGACCGCTCCCGGTGCGCCGCCGGCTGGTTCGCGGTCGGCTCGCTCTGCCCGGTACGCGGGACTGGTCGGCGCGAGCCTGCTCGCCGTCGCCGGGTACCTCGGTGGGGCGTTGCCCGACGCCCCGCTGGGCGCGACACCGGTGTCGATCTGGCGAGCCCCGAGCGGCCCGGCGACGCTGACCTGCTGGCTGGCCGGCACCGCGCTGCTGGTCGGGGCGTGGTGGTCGATGCGGGCGGGTGCCACGTCGACCCGGTGGGTGTACGCCACCGCCGGACTGTGGGCGCTGCCGCTGCTGGTCGCGCCGCCGCTGGGCAGCCGGGACGTCTACTCGTACGCCTGCCAGGGCTGGACGTACGCGCACGGCGTCGACCCGTACGCCGTGCCGGTGGTGGCGGCGGGCTGCCCGTGGTCGGACACGGTGGCACCGATCTGGCGGGACACCCCGGCACCGTACGGGCCGGTGTTCGTGCTGCTCGCGGCGCTCGCGGTCAGCCTCGGCGGCGGGCTCACCGGCGCGGTCGTGCTGCTGCGCGTGATCGCCGTGGCAGGGCTGCTGCTGGCCGCGTTCTGCCTCCCCGGGTTGGCACGGGCGGCCGGGGTGCCGACCCGGCGGGCGGCCTGGCTGGCGCTGGCCGGCCCACTGGTCGGAGTGCACCTGGTGGCCGGGGCGCACAACGACGCGGTGATGCTGGGCCTGCTGCTGGGTGGGCTGTTGATCGTGGTCCGCCGACCGGGTCGACCGCCGGCGTTGCTGCTCGCCGGGGTACTGCTCGGGCTGGCGGTGACGGTGAAGGCCAGCGCCGTGGTGGTGGTGCCGTTCGCCGCGCTGGCTGCCGTGCACGGCCGCCACACCGTACGGGCGTTGCTGCGCGACGGCGGCTGGTTGGCCGGCGGGCTGCTCGCCGCACTGCTGGTCACCTCGGCGCTGTCCGGCCTCGGGTTCGGCTGGGTCGGCGGGCTGACCCACAGCGGTGACTCGGAGCAGTGGACGTCGCCACCCACCGCCGTCGGCCTGGTCGTGGACTACGCGGGCGCGCTGGCCGGCCGGGACCCGCACGCGGTGCCGGTGGCCCGGACGGTCGCCCTGCTGCTGCTCGCCGGGGTGCTGGTGGTGCTCTGGTGGCGGGCCTGGCAGACACTGCGCGGGTTGAACGACGACCGGCTGCGGGTGGCAGGGGTCGAGGCGGCACGGGTGGCCTGGACGGCGCGGCCCCGGGCGGCGGGCGTGACGCAGCCCTGGGTGGCACTGCACGGCGCGGCGTTGGCGTTGGTCGCCACGGTCGTCCTGTCCCCGGTCTTTCACCCCTGGTACGCGACCTGGCCCCTGGCGCTGCTCGCGCTGGCCGCTTCGAGGACGACGTGGTTCGTGCTGCTGGCAGCGGCGGCGGCCTTCCTCGCCCTGCCCGACGGCACCAACCTGGCCCGTCTCACGAAGGCCCCCGGCGCGGTGGCGATGACCGCCCTGCTCCTGCTCGTGCTCGCGTTCGTGCTGCGTCGCCGCACGCCTCCGGGTCCAACTCGCCGATCATGACCCAGGTGGGCGGCAAACCGGGCGAAACGTCGAGGCAGTCCCGTGATCGTCAAGCTTGCGCGGTCAAGATCGTGCTCGAACATGGATGTAGTGGCATCCTGCGCGCTCGACACCACTACATCCGGGATGGAGCACGATCTTGGGGTGGGGCACCGTGGCGGGCGCGGCGGGGTGCCGCGCAGTGCGGGGTGCCGCGCAGTGCGGGGCGCAGCGGAGTGCGCCGCACCGTGCTGAGCGGGGGCGGCTCCGTTGGTCAGAGGGGTGTGGTCAGGCCCGCGTGCCGCAGGTGGGGCAGGGTTGGCCGGGGTGCCGGGTGGTGGGGTTTCGGCGGGCGCGGACGAGGATGGCCAGGAGCAGTACGGCGGGACCGGCGAGTGCGACGGCGACAGCGCTCCCGGCCAGCTGCGTGAAGGTGACGGCGTTGTATATCCAGCCGGTGCCGCCGGCAAGGGCGGGCACGGCGAGGAAGCCGGCAGGGGTGAGCAGTGTGACGAGCGCCCAGCCGCCACGGGCGTCCCCGCCGATTGCCAGGCCGGTGGCCAGCAGGGCCCCGACGACCAGCAGCAGTCCGCCGGCGGTGGGCAGGAAAGCCGACGTGGGACCGCAGTAGCAGTCAATGTGGTCCAACCCCAGCAGGAACTCTGCCGCCGCCAGCGCCAACAGCACGGACAGCAGCGGCGCGAGGCGGATCGCCCGCGATGGCCGGTCGGGCAGGGCGAGCCCCAGCAGGCCCAGGACCACCTGCGGCAGCAGCACGAACAGCGGCGGTCGAGGTGCGTCGAGCGCCACGGCCATCGGCGGCAGCGCCAGCGTGAGCAGGAGCGCGAGGGTGATTGCCCACCGGGCGACCCGGATCGGCGCGACGGCGATCACCGCCGCCGTCAGCAGCCATGCCGCCCACGCGACGACACCGAGCGAGACGAACGGGCCGAGGTGGGGGACGCCCCACTCCACGGGCGGTGGATGCAGCTCGGCCACGCTCCAGACGCCGGCGAGGACGCTCGCGGTGACCAGGGCCAGGAGCGCCGCGAGGCGTACCCCGGGAATCAGGTCGGTGACACCCGCGGCCCGCAGCCGCTGGCGGAGGCCGCCGCGCAGCAGGTCCGCGGCGTCCGCCGGCGAGGGCCAGCGCCGGTCCGGGTCAGCGAGATCGAGGTACGTCCCGACGATCTCGGCGCCGCGGGCACGGCGGTAGTCGGCGGGGTACGCGTGCAGCAGTCGCAGGTAGCGGCGTTCCAGGTCGTTCATGCCAGCCCTCCGGCCGTGCGCGGGGTGATCGGGCGAGCGGCGCGGGTGCGCGCGGACAGGCGGCTGGTGGCGGCTTCGACGTTGCGTCGCAGCCGCTCGGTCTCGGCGCTCAGGGTGGCCTCGCCGCCGGGGGAGAGGCGGTAGTAGCGGCGCAGCCGGCCGTCCACCACCTCCTCGCCGTCGACCTCGACGAGGCCGGCGTCGACCAGCCGGTCGAGCGCCCCGTAGAGCGTCCCGGGGCGCAGCGACACTCGGTTGCCGGAGAGGGCGGCGACCTCGCCGATCAGCCCGTAGCCGTGCATCGGCCCGGTGGCGAGCGCGGTGAGGATCAGGAAGGTGGGTTCGCGCAGCGGTGTGTCCACCGCAGCAATATATCGGATACGAAGGTATGTCGGGGGGCGTTATAAAGCGGGCCGGGCCGGCTCCGCGAATCGCGGAGCCCGCCCGGCCGGTGGATCGAGTGACTGTTCAGCAGTCGTAATACATGGCGAACTCACCGCGCATGGTGGCTGACCTGGGGGAGTGGCTTCGATAAAACCGCTGAGCAGGCCGTGGGTCTTATATCAACTTCCATCGTTGGCACACTCCAGCCGAGGTCGTCGCCGGGCGCGGCGATGTAGCCGTCCAGGCTCAGGTTCATGCCGAAGGTCAGTTTTCGCATGGTGTCAGCCTCCCGTGAGTCGGTACTCGGCGTACAGACCAGCACGGCGCGGAAGAATCATCGGTCAGGCCACACCGACGGCCGGTTCACCACCACGCCAAGACCCCGTAGGGTCGGAGGCGGCGAGGTCGAGGAGCGTCATCTTGTCGTGGTCCGGGCTGCCGGGCGGCGCCATGTAGATGACGAGGCGCTGGCCTTGTGCGCGGTTGAGGGACAGCCCTTCGTGCGAGAGCGTCATCGTGCCGACCTCCGGGTGTCGGAGCGTCTTCTCGCCGTCGCCGATCGTGTGCACCTCGTACCGCTCCCAGAGCCGATTGAAGTCGGGGCTCTTGACGATTAGCTCACCTACGAGTGCGGCGAGATCCGGGGCATCCGGATCGGTGCCGGCGATCGCCCGCAACTGGGCGACGCACCCCTTGGCCTTCTGTTCCCAGTCCGCCCACAGCTCGCGGGCAGCTGGGTGCAGGAAGGTGTACCGGACGGTGTTCCGCTGCCGCTCCGGCCAGTCGGCGATGCCGTGGAGCAGCCGCAGCCCGCCGGGATTGGCCGCCAGCAGGTCGTTGGTGCGGCTTACGACGTACGCCGGGTTGGGCCGGAGCGTCTCCAGAAGCTGCGTGACGGTCGGACGGACCCGCCGTGACGGCAGGGGACGGGGCTCGGGCGCACGACGCGCCGCCCGCGCCGCCAGCTCGTGCAGGAAGCCGCTCTCCTCCTGGTTGAGGCGGAGCGCGTCGGCCAGCGCCTCGACCACGGAGGGGCTCGGACGGGTCTCCTTGCCGCGTTCCAGACGTATGTAGTAGTCGATGCTCACACCGGCCAGCGCCGCCACCTCCTCCCGGCGCAGACCCGGCGTACGACGCGTGCCGGTTCCGGCGGGCATTCCGACGTCTGCCGGGCGTACGTCGCCACGGCGCGCCCGCAGGAACTTCCCGAACTCAGTCATATCGTCATTCTGCCAGCGTGTGATCAGGGGGCCAGCCCGGAGCCTGGCCCTGTCACACCCACCTGTGGCGCACCCCGGAAGATCACGGTCTGCCTCGCCCTCGCGAGCCTCACCAGTCTGGACGGATGACCACTCTTGAACCAGCCCGCCCGTCACAGGATGCCCGGAAACGCACGGCCGCACCGAAGCTGATTTTGGCGACCACGTTCATGGGCATCTTTCTGCTCAACCTCAACACCATGGCGATGAACGTGGCGCTGCCCGGGATCGGGCGAACCTTCGGCGGCAGCACGGCGGGACTGCAATGGATCGTGGACGCCTACACGCTGATGTTCGCCGCACTCCTGCTTTCCGCGGGCACGCTCTCCGACCGCATCGGGGCGAGCCGCGCGTTCGGCGCCGGCGTCGCGGTCTTCACGGTCGCCTCGGCGGCCTGCGGACTGGCGCCGGGGCTGGGCGAGCTGATCGCCGCCCGCCTGATCCAGGGGAGCGCGGCGGCGATCATGCTGCCCTCCTCGCTGGCCCTCGTCCGGCAGGCCTTCCCGGACGCGGCCGAACGGGCACGGGCCATCGCGCTCTGGACCGTTGGCGGAGCCGTCGCGGTTGCCGCCGGCCCGGTGGCCGGCGGGGTGCTGGCCAGCACTCTGAGCTGGCGGGCGATCTTCGTCGTCAACCTGCCCGTCGGCATCGCCACCCTCGCGGTGTTGACCCGCGCGGAGCGCTCGCCGCGCCGTGCCACGCCGCTTGATCCGTACGGCCAGCTCACGGCGATCGTCGCGCTCGCGGCGCTCACCTTCGCGGTGATCGACGGAGGGGAGAACGGCTTCGGCGAGCCCTTGGTGCTGGGCTGCCTGGGGCTCGCCGCAGTGGCGACGGCCGCGTTCATCATGATCGAGGCACGTACCGCCGCGCCGTTGGTCCCGCTCGACCTCTTCCGTTCGCGCACGGTGACGGTTTCGGTCGCGATCGGCTTCGTCGTCAATGCCGCGTTCTACGGGCTGGTGTTCGTGCTGAGCCTGTTCTTTCAGGACGTTCTGAACCTGTCCGTCATGGCCGCAGGGCTGATGTTCCTACCGATGATGGCCGTGATCGCCGGAGCCAACCTGGCCTCGGCCAGGGCCGCGGCACGCTTCGGGCCGCGGATGCCGATCGCCACGGGACAAGCGATCTTCGCGCTGGCGATGTTCGGCCTGCTCTGGATCGACGAGGGCACCAGCAGACCAGTGATCGCGGCGATGCTCATCCCGGTCGGCCTCGGCCTAGGTTTCTTCGTACCTTCCCTGACCGCCATCCTGCTGAACGACATCGCCGCAGATCGGGCCGGAATGGCCGCCGGGATCCTGAACTCCTTCCGGCAGACGGGCGGCGCGCTCGCCGTGGCCGTCTTCGGAGCCTTGGTCGCGGACCGGGGTGAGTTCATTGTGGGTCTGCGGGTCGGCTTGTGCGTCGCGGCTGTGATGCTGATAGCCACCACGGCCGCGGCCCTCATGCTGCCGCGCGGCCTTAGCTGACGGGACGGTGACGGGGATGTCTGGCGCGGGGCCCGGTAATGAACTCAACCTGAGGGAGCCGGGCGGCGCACGTCGTGAGGGCGCTCCTCACCTCGCCTCGGCCGGGTGAGGGGCACCCCGACCTTCAGATCGGCTAGGCGAGCCGGTCGATGATCAGTGGCGGAGGGCGCGGTCGAGGTCGACGACGACACGGACCACCGCCGGCCGGTCCGCCGGGCCGCACGCCTGCTGTTCCGGGGTGTCAGCGGCGAGCCCGTCAACGCCGCGACCTTCTCCCGGACCTGGGCGACCGCTCGGGAAGCGGTCGGCCTGCCGGCGCGGTGGGGGATACCCGGACTGCGGCACTACTACGCGACGGTGCTGATCCACGCGGGCGCGTCGGTGAAGACGGTCCAACTCTCGCTGGGGCACAGCACGCCGACCGTCATGCTCAACACCTACGTACACGAGTGGCCGGACGTGCTCGACCGGACCCGGCTGCTCATTGACGGCGCGCTCGGTCAACACGGAACGGCGGCCATGCCGGCTGTGAGCCGGGCATGACCGCCGTCCGTGAGGTTGTACCCAACCTGCACCCAAGATCAGTGTCGATCCTGTTGGCCCAGGTCAGAGCCTTGATCAGGCTCAGCAGTCGTAGTACATGGCGAACTAACCGCACATTGCGGCTGACCTGGGGGAGTGGCGTCGATCAAGCCGCTGAGCAGGTCGTACGCCTTATATCAACTTCCATCGTTGTCCAGTGTTTCCGGGCGGCGTCTGTACCCCTCGTGTACCTAACGATCATGAGGCGGTGGTGTGTGCGAGCGGTTCCGAGGTGGACTGGTGCGGCATCCCGTCGCGCAGGCTCCGCCCTGCCGGGCCGCGCCGACCTGGTCCAGGTGGAGCGCCCCACTGGACGTACGACCTGGACCAGGTCGGCGCGGTCTGGTGGCCTCTGGTGGGCGACGGGTCCCCGGTCGCGGCCGGGGCATCCCGGAGTCGCCGAGGGTTCGGGGCGAGTAGCCCCGACCGCCGGAGGCCATCCCCGGGTCGTAGGGCCGGAGGCCCTACCCGCCGGAGGCGAGGCCCTTGCCGCTCGGGAAGTCCTCGACGGTTCCCGTCACGATCCGTACTTCCCTGCTCACAGTGGCGTCATTACTTTGATACACATGGATGAATCCGACTGGGACGAGCAGGCGCGGGGCGAACCTGATTGGGTCTACGACCCGCCGGACGAGGAAGACGGGTACGAGCCGGCCGACACCGGCGTCGGCCTCAAGAGCGACCCCGCTGGGATCGCCGAGATCCGGCAGCGTCACCCGAAGGCGTACCGCCTATGGACACCGCAGGCTGACTCGGAGCTGATGAAGGGCTACCTGGCCGGCCACAGCATTGACGAGCTGGCGGTGTCATTCGAGCGGCAGCCGAGTGCGATCCAGCGACGCCTTGAGCGGCTGGCCTTCGCCGAGATGAGTCGACGTCGCGCTGAGCCGGGTGCGCCTGAGGCGGGCTGACCCAACCGATCCTCCATGCCCTGCGCTGAGTTCCAAGCGGCGCAGGGCATCTTTGCGTCCGACTGCCGGTCCGCCGTTGCCGCAGGCATAAGGCGGAACCGGCAGGGGTCGGGCGACGCGGCCCGAAGGGCCGCCTTGAAGACGTATGGAAAGTTCTCACCGTGTCGAACTGCGGAACTGCGGACATCGAACTGCGGAACTGCGGCTACTGTCCTCCGTCGACTGATTCACGACCCTTGTCCGCCACTTGATTCGCGACGCAGTCGGCCCGCGGAAGCGGCAGACGCGCGCCTCGCCGCTGATCAACGGGCTTGCCCATTGCATGCGAAGTGAAGGCCGAGCCGGCCGGCGGCCTCCCTGACCGCAGGAAGGTACCGTGGCCCGGCGGTCGTGATGGCCATACCGGTCACGGTAGCGTGTAGCGCCCGCACCACCGGACCTGCACCTGTTGCTCTGCCTGACAGCAGACACCCTTGGAGACCGCATGCAGTTCACTCAGATCGGGCGCGGACGGGGCAACCTTCCGCAAGTCCGGCGGCAGGCGTTCCTGGTACAGGACCGATGGAACGATTACGGGTACGTCACCATGTTCCAGCTACTCATCGTCGATGACGCTGGAGCCTGGCACGAAATCGGGAATGTCAAGTTCGGTGGGTTCGGCGTTCCGGAGGGATGGACCGCCTCGTCTGACCTGCCTTCTCAGTTCCAGATCCTAAGCGATCGATACTTCTCCCTCGGCCAGGATGACACCTACTACGAGAAGCTGGCCGAACTCGGCCCTCAAATCCGCATCGAGGTACTCACGGCGCTGCGGGATGTGGCATACGATTCAGCTCTGCTGCGCCGCACAGAGGCCTTCGACGTGACTACGACGTCGCTGCTGCGAGGAATTCCCTTGGGCGTCGTGGAGGATCAATTCCGCCGCATCGCTCATGGCGGTGCCCGGGTGACGCCCTACGAGTTCGAGTACCAGCCAGTTAATGGCCCCTCGGTTACAGGGCCACTATGGTCACAGAGACTGGAATTCACTGTGACTCCCGGCGAGCAGCCGCCGACGAACATCCACGTGCTAATCGGCCGCAACGCCGTCGGCAAGTCACATCTGCTGCGTAGCCTGGTCCGCGCCGTTGCCGACCGGCAAGCCAATCCGGCGGACGCCGGACAAATCTTCGAGCGCGGTACCGCATCTGGGCATACCTTCCGCGGTGTAGTCGCGGTCTCTTTCAGCGCCTTCGACGAGTTCGTGTCCATCCCGCGCGCGCAGCAGGTCGTGCCGTACGTCCACGTTGGAAGCCACGGAGCGGACGATGATCACTCCTCGGGCCCGCTCGGCCGCGAGCAGCTGGCTCGAATGTTCTCCGTGAGCCTGGACAACTGCCTAACGGGACCGGCGGCCGAACGCTGGACCAGAGCGGTAAAAACGCTGCGCTACTCCGGCTCCGGGTTTCTGGAGAATGACTCCTGGATTACCGAATTTGGAGACGCGCCCACCGAAGGGCGCCGCTCGATGGCCACGGAGCTGTTCGCGACCCTCAGCTCCGGCCACGCGATCGTTCTTTTAACCATCACCCGTCTGGTAGACCAAGTCCACGAACGTACCCTCGTCGTCCTGGATGAACCGGAAGCGCATTTGCACCCGCCACTGCTCGCCGCGTTCGTGCGCGCGCTGTCTGACCTTCTTTTGGATCGCAACGGCGTTGCTATTGTCGCTACCCACTCGCCGGTCGTCCTGCAGGAGGTGCCATCCTCCTGCGTATCTCTTATCCGTCGCCACGGTACGCTTGCTGTCGCACAACGACCCGCCCTGGAGACCTTCGGGGAGAACGTCGGCACACTGACGCATGAGGTCTTCTCCTTAGAGGTGACCGACTCCGGCTACCACCGGATGATTCGCACCGCCGTCCGCGACGGCATGTCGTACGAGGCGCTGCTTCACCACTTCGCCGGTCGGCTGGGCACCGAGGCGAAGGCTATTGCGCGGACCTTGATCGCCGTCCGGGACAGCGGCGGAGAGCTGTGATGTGGCCGGTTCCCCGACCTCAATACGCTGGCTGGGATGTCTTGAATTTCTACGGAGCCTGTATCGACAGTGCTCGTTCGGAGGAACGCCGCGTCCGGCTCACTCACCTCGGCAAGGATGTCCGCGAAGCGGCCGAACGTTACGAATTGGCGGCCCTCTTCGGGGAGTTGCACCGGCTGAAGGATCTCGAGGATCAACCCGATGACAAGATTGTCCGGGCGGATCTGCTATGGGCATACACCCGGGGCCTGGTCCAAAACGACGTCGGCCGACGACATTACGACGAGCTTCTTGCCCGAGCCCCGCAGGGCCGCTGCCCTTTCTGTGGGCACCGCGACGTCAGCACCCTCGATCACCAGTTGCCGAAGGCGACTTATCCACTGCTGGCAACCATCCCGGACAACCTCGTCCCGGCGTGCTCGGAATGCAACCACCGCAAGAACGACGCGGTGGCGGCCAACACAGACACCCAACTCCTGCATCCATATTTCGAGGACGCAAGCCACGGCCGGTGGTTGTTCGCGCGAGTGGTTTCGGACGATCCCATTGCCCTTCTCTTCTTTGCCGAACCAGATTCAGCCTTTACCACGACTATGCAGGCCCGAATCCAGCATCAATTCACACATCTCCGGCTGGCGGCGCTGTACGGCACGCAGGCTTCACGGCAGATAGCCGGGGAACGGCTACTCCTGAATCAGTTGCGTCAGGAGGGCGGGCCGGCCGCAGTAAGCGAACACCTTCGCGCTACCGCGGCCAGCTGGGCTGCGACGTCTGTCAACTGCTGGCAGCACGCAATGTACGAGGCTCTGGCGAATGATCTAGGCTACGTCGGGGGCGGCAGCTGACCACGCGAAGCGATTGTCTTCATCTTGGCGTCATCGGCCTTCCGGGTGTAGGGCTGGTCGGCCCGGTGGCCCCCAGGGCGTCCAGCTAGGGAGGACAGCTCCGGTTCGGAGCCCGACTCAAAGCCTCATCACCCCCGACCACTCTCATTGGCAGACTCGTGCGCTCGGTTGCCTACGGCCTAGGTCACTGTTACATGTCGCACTTCAACTGACGGAGATTTCTCGCGTATTTCTTGTCGAACGACACGAACTGCGGCCATTGTCCAATCGTTCCACTATTCGGCTTCGAAGCGGTTAGAATGGCGGCTCGTCTGGCCAGTCCGGCGTGGATGGGAGCGCACCGGCAGGCAGCGGAAGATTCGTTACCACGTATAGGTTCAGGATATCTTCCCGGTCTATGAACATGATCTGGCTGCGCTTCGCGGCATCTAGTGCGTTGCCGAGCCAGTTACGGGCGGCTTTGGTGATCTCGCCGCCGGCCACAATAAACGCATGGTCAACTAGGACACGCCTGTTCACCTCCGGGTCAAAGATGTCGTGCGCGAGCATCATCAGTGCTTGGTGGTGGATCTCGCCGATGCCAGCGTGACCGTGTTTGGTCACGCCCGATGCGTCGAGCTTTCCCTTCTTTACCTGTAGGCCGAAGTACAGGTAGTGCTGCGTAGGCAACGTATAGCGCATCCAGATGTCTTTGCCGTACTCAAGTGCTTTGTCGCGATGGCCTGCTGATGTGATTCGATGGAAACCAAGTTGACGAAACAGGGGCAGAAGGATCTCTTCGATCAGTTCGTCTTCGCTGCATTTTTCCAGATACGCGATGAGTTCCTTTCTCCGCTTGGTCTCTGCCTCCGTCAAGGGACGGTGTGGGTTCGTCTGAAAAACGCCAATTGTATTAGTGCCGATATGCCGCAAATAGCAGTGCTGGTCATCGGCGTAGAACGCTTCAAAACCCTCACGGTTGAGAATCTCGTTTAGCTGCCCGAGCGCGTTAGGTCGGCCCGGTCCCTCGTTCATGGCGTCGTTCGGTGCCATGAGATAATCGATGACGCGGCAGAATATCTCCGGCGGCCTAGTCGGCCCTTCGTGTGGCTCCGCCAGCATCGCATCCAGAACATCCGCCACCCAGCGATGCCGAGTTGACCCGTCATGTGTGTACTCGGTATCGAGGTCTTGAAAGAATTCCGTTATGTACATGCTCGATCGGTACGGAAAGTACTTCGGTGTTCCGCCGGAATGGGGGTCATCTGAGCCAGGATTTCCGCAGATTAGATCGCCAAGTGCTTCCGTGTTCCGGCGTTTAAACTTCATGAGCGGCCTTCCACTTATGCGTCGTTGGCACCGTGCAAGCATGATCCCCTTAGCGTATCGACGGAGGCTGGTGGAGTCACCTACGCCGCCCGTCCACGAAGGGCCTGACCCGTGACTGGCCGCAGAGGCACAGGTGCGTTGAGCGTTCAACGCGGGCACAATGGCGTACGTGACGAGCCCTGATCCAGACGCGGAGTGGTGGACGACGTCGGAGGTCGCCGAGTACCTCGGCGTCCAGGTCGGCACCGTGAGTTCCTACCGGAACCGCGGTCAGATGCCGGAGCCTGACAAGACGTTCGGCCGCACCCACCTATGGCGCCCGCGAACCATCGTGTCCTGGCACGAGGGTCGCCCCCGGCTCGGAAGTCGCGCCGCTGATGCGAGCAACGAGCAGCCCTGGACCGTCTTGCAGGTGTCCACCGCTGTGGAGACGCGTGAGGCGGCTGTCGAGCTAGCGCGCCTCGTTGTGGAGGCAAGGCTTGCGGCTGGCGCGCAAATCGTTGGGCCTGTCGTCTCAGCTTTCTGGCACCAGGGTGAGTTCGGCACCGGCGAGGAGTGGCAGCTTCTCCTGAAGACGCATGCCCAGCGCTTCGAGGATCTACGAGCCTTCCTCCAAGACCATCACCCTTGGCAGAACCCCGAGATCGCGGCCGTGCCCATCGTGATGAGTTCGGATGAGTATGCCGCGTGGGTCAGACGGACCCTCCTGCTGGACGTGGAGCCGTAAGGGCTACGCCCTGGCGCGCTCCAACACCTCTCGCACTCCTGGCACGGCGGCGTGGTCCCTCAGTCGTTGTAGGACCGGGCTGAGACGTTGGCGCGGTCGCACGGAGGCGACGCCCTCGGAGAGGTCCAGCACTCGGCCGGCGACCCGGGCGGCCTCCTCCGGTTCCCCCGCCGTGGCGTAGGCGTCCGCCAACCAGCACGAGTACAGGGCCTTGTCTCGGGCGTGGGCGTCGTCGAAGCCTTCTAGTACATCCTCCAGCAGAGGGACAGCGCGCAGCGGCCGGCCAAGTTCTGCCCAGCAGCGGCCGGTCATGATGGTCACCTCCTGGTCGTCAACCCATGTGGACCAGTCGGGTTCCTGGGTCGCGTTGCGACCCTGCAAGGCAGCGCGCGCCGTTGCCAGTGCCGCATCAGTCTCCCGGGCGTTTCCGACGACAGCGTGCGCCCAGGCTCGACGCTCGTGCAGCAGAGCGGTGACGGTGGCCGGGGCTTCGTCGCCGGCTGCGGCGCAAGAGGCCTCCGCGATCGCCACGGCTTCGCGGGGATCGCCGCCCACGGTCTGATAGGCCAGGAACGCCAGAGCGTTTCCGGCGAGGTGCGGCGCGTGCGCTTGATTAGCGATCCCGTGGCTTTCGCCGTACAGCCGCTTCGATAGGTTCAGGTCCCCTGCATCGAATGCAGCCCATCCAGCTTGCTGCGCCTGTTCTGCGAGAATTGCGAGCAGTCGCTGTTGGACTGTCTCGGTGTAGGTGCCACCGGCCACGAGTTTCTTGGTCATCTCGTATTCGGACAGGTATAGGCGAACAGTGTCGCCCCCGCCCAAGACGTCATCGAGCCGCCGGAGCCTCGCCGTCCGTCGTGCAAGAACCTTCGGCAGCTCCTCGCCGAGGCGTCGCCCGGAGGCGAGGTCAGCGACGTCAACGGCACCGAGCAGGGTGCCGGCACCAACGGCAGATACGCGCAGAAAATCACGCCGATTCACGGTCTCACCTCTGGCATCTTGGGCCCCCGGTTGGTTGGCCTCCCAGTCGCGGGGAGCCAAGCCCAGCATATGCCCCGGAATTCGCATAGCATCTGCGATTAGGCTGATCTTTTCGTATGTTGCGATACTGCCCTGCCCGCGAGCAAGCGCGCCGACTCTTTCAGCCTTTATTGAGCACGCCTCCGCAATTCGCGAATAGCTGATGCCAGCCCATTTCCGAGCCAGCATGAACACTGTCCCGAAGTCATGCCGCGCGAGTGCGGCGCGCATGTCCTCGCGCTCCAGGACATGACGCGGGATTGCAGTCCCACTGACTCGCTGCGACATCGATGCCTCCACCCCGTCGGTCGCTCCTCATCCATATCCGTCAGTGGCCTACCCATCATGGGTACCCCCGTCGGAGGGTCGAAAGAGCACTTCCCAGCCTCGCACTCTTACACCCAGGGATCAACACAGCGCGATGCGTCACCACCTTGACTTGTACCGAGTCAGTCAGTACGGTCAAGTCGGTACTGAGTCGCACGGCTGCCGATGGACAAGGGGAGGTTGGGCATGGCGAAGTCAGGGATATTCGGTGAGCGCCCGGTGGGTGCGGTGACGCTGGTGGAGACGCCGGTGTCGCGGTCGTACGCGCAGAAGGCTCGGGTGGCATTCCTCGTCGTGGCGGCGTCGGTCGCCCTGGTGGTGGCCGCTACCGCGTCGGTGGCGCTGCCGCTGGTGCTCGCGGTGGTGGTCGGACTGTTGTCCGGCGGCGTGTGCGGCCTGGTGGTCGCGTGCGTGGTCCGGGTGTGGCCGGCGCTGCGGGTGCTGTGGTGGTGGGCGTTCGAGATCGTCGCTGCGGTCACGCTCTTCGTCGGCATGGCGTACCTGTCCCGGGCGACGCACCCGGCGGTGCCGCTGGTGCTCCTGGCCGTGGTGCTGGGTGTCGTCTTCGGTGTCGGCCGGCTTCGTCGGCGGGTGTCGGCGTGGGTGTGGTGCGTGGTGGTGCGGCACCGGCTGCGGCTGTGCTTCGCGGAGTTCATCCGCTCGACGTCTCGGCTGCATCCGGGTCGGTTGCCGCTGATCCTGTGGGCGCGGCCGACGCCGGCCGGTGAGCGGGTGTGGGTGTGGTTGCGGCCGGGCCTGGACCTGATGGACCTGGACGGCAAGGCGGACAAGCTCGCGGTGGCCTGCTGGGCGGGCGAAGCGCGGATGGTTCGTGCGTCGGCCAAGCATGCCGCGCTGGTGCGGGTCGACATCACCCGTCGTGACCCGCTGACCGGCCTGGTGGCGTCGCCGCTGTCGGCCTGGGTGGCGTGGATGCGCGACGAGGACGCCCCGGTGTCGCCGGCTATGCCGCCGCTGGGCCTGGACCTGCTCGACGTGCCGGAGCCGGCACCGGAACAGCGCAACCCGCGCCGCTGAAACCAAGACTCACACGCCCTGACCGGGGTGTGTGCGGTGACCGCCAACAGGGCGGTTCACCTCCAACAATCTCGGAGGAGATCGCAATGGCAAACGACACGACCGTGACGGTGGTCGGCAACCTGACCGCCGACCCGGAGCTGCGGTTCACCCCGGCCGGGGTGGCGCTGGTGAAGTTCACCGTGGCGTCCACGCCTCGGGTGTTCGACCGCAACTCGGGTGAGTACCGCGACGGTGACCCGCTGTTCCTGACCTGCACCGCGTGGCGGGACCTGGCGGAGCACATCGCCGAATCGCTGGCCAAGGGCACCCGAGTGGTGGTGGCCGGTCGGCTGCGGCTGTCGCGGTGGGAGAACGAGGAGGGCGAGAAGCGCTCCGCGTACGGCCTGGACGTGGACGAGGTCGGCCCGTCGCTGCGGTTCGCCACGGCGACGGTGAAGAAGATGGCCCGGACCCGCTCCGGTGGGGACGGGTTCACCCCGGAAGCGCCGGCGGATGACCCCTGGTCGACCGCTGCGCCGGCGGCGGCCTGAGCGGGCCAGTGATGTCGACGCTGACCGCTTCTCCCGTACCGGGTGGCATGCCCGCTGACCCGTCCGTGTCGATCTTCGACCCGGTGCATGTCGGGGTGGACGAGTTCGGCCACCCGGTGCGGGTCCCGCTGATCTACCGCAACTTGTTGATCGGTGGGGAACCGGGCGGCGGCAAGTCGACCCTGCTGAACCTGATCGTGGCTCACGCCGCCCTGTCGCTGGACTGCCGGCTGTGCCTGCTGGACGGCAAGCAGGTCGAGTTGGGCCAGTGGAAGAGCTGCGCCGACGTGTTCGTCGGCCCGGACATCATGCATGCCCTGGCCACGCTGCGGCGGATGCAGATCGTGATGGACAACCGGTACGCCTACCTGGAAGTCGCCGGACGCCGGAAGACCCAACGCGATGACGTGTTCAGCCCGATCCTCGTCGCCATCGATGAAATCGCCTACTTCTCGGCCACCGTCGGGGACAAGAAGACCCGGGAGGACTTCGCGGGGCTACTGCGGGACCTGGTGGCTCGGGGCCGCGCAGTCGGCATCATCGTCGTCGCGGCGACGCAACGCCCCTCGTCCGACATCATCCCGACGAGCCTGCGGGACCTGTTCGCCTGGCGGTGCGCCTTCCGGTGCACCACCAACGTGTCCAGCGACATCGTGCTGGGGCACGGGTGGGCAGACCGCGGCTGGTCGTCCAACACGATCAGCCCGACCAATCCCGGCGTGGGTCTGCTCATCGCCGAGGGCGGCATCCCGCAACTGATCAAAGCCGCGTACCTGGATGACGCGGCCTGCGCCCGCATCGCCATCCACGCCGCCCGCATGCGGGCTGACCGCAAGGAGCGTGCGGCATGAGTATCCGTATCCGCCCCCGGCCGGCCGCATCACCAACCTGGCCGACCACCAACGACGACCACCTTCACCCGGACTGGTGCGCCCGAGGGCACGCCTGCGGCCTGGGCGAGCACCGGGCACAGCCGGTGACCCTGCGGGTTCCCGGTCACGGTGTGGTGGTCCTGACCCGGGTGCTGGCCGCCGACGGCAGCCAGCACGCCGAGATCCGCACCCGCATCAGCCTCGCGGCCGGCGACACCAACGCCCGGACGCACCTGATGCGGATCGTCACCGAGTTCGACGCGGCCCTGCGGCGGATGGTCCGCCCCCAGCGCCGAACCCCATAGAAACGGGCCGGCAGCACCGGGATCAGCCCTAGGAAAGCACCCCGGACACAGCCGACCCGCCCCATCAACAGCCCGGAAGGAGCTGCCGTCATGCACGCTACCCAAAACACGGTCGCCGAGCAGGTGACCACCCCGGCCCGCACGCTGCGGGACGCCGCCCTGTACCTGTCCCGCCACGGCTGGACGCAGGGTGCCTACTACGACGCCACGTCGGGGTCGTTTACGCCCCCGGCCTGTCTGGTCGGCGCGGTCGGCATGGTCTGCTACGGCGGACCGGTCGACGCCCCGGCCCAGATGTTCGACGCCCCGGAGTTCGCTGACTTCGCTGCCGCGTTGACCTACCTGGACTGGTACCTGGCCCTCCGGTTCGCCGACAGCCAGTACTACGAGAGGCTGGACAACGCCTACGACTTCAATGACGCCAAGGGCCAGACCGCCGACGCTGTCATCGCCGTTCTCAACGCGGCGGCCGGCGCGTGGGACCGCGCCAACGGTGGTGCGGCATGAACAAGAACACCGTCAAGCCCGGCTTGACGCGCACCCGTACCAAGCGCGCCAGGCGGTCGGTGGAAACCACCGAGTTCGACGCGTTCGTGCGGCGCATCCTGCGGGCGTATGCCCGTCGCGTCGCTGCCGGCGACATCGAAGCGCTGCGGTCACTCGCGGCGCTGTCCACCGACGTGGACGCCATGACCCGGCTCGCTGTCACCGGCCTGCGGCAGCCTCCGTACCGGTACTCCTGGGCGGAGATCGCCGACCGGCTGGGCGTGTCCCGGCAGGCGGTGCAGATGCGCTACGGCGACCGCGCCGACCGCGTCGCCCTGGACGAGCGGCTCATCCGCGCCGGCCTCGGCGTCACGGTGGCGATCCTCGCGCAGGTGTTCGCCGATCACCACCCCGGTAGCCCGGCACCGTCAGTGTGCCCCGGCTGCGGCTTCCGCTACCCCGACGGGGTGACGGACTGCCCGACCAACGCCACGGTTCGCCCGCTGCTGTACCGGCGGCGCGGCGAGGACAAGCAGGCGCTCAGCATCCTGACGCCTGACCAGTTCGCCGACCTGCACAACCTCAAGACCGCCCGGAGCAACCGGACGGCAACCCGCAGGGCGGCCCAACCCACGTCGCTGCCTTCCGCCGAGGAGCCGGCTTTGTTCGGCCTCACTGACGGGAGGGCCACGGCGTGACCACCAACCCGAATCCAACCTCTAGCCGGCTGGTGGCCGGTGAGCCCCGGTTGGCGTCGATCGCCTCGTGGGCGGTGCTGGCCGCGTCTTTCGGCCTGTCCGCCTCCACCTGGATCGCGCTGGCCGAACTCGCCGGCTTCACCGCCCGCATCACAGTCCCCGGCACCTCGGTCAGCCTCGCCTTGGCCTGGCTGATGCCCATCGCGGTCGACGGCTACGTGGTCGTCGCCTTGGTGCTGTGGATGGCTCCCGTGCCCGCACGGGTCGCCGCGTTCGCCAAGAAGAACACCTACGGTGCGGCCGGCATCGGCATCGCTGCCCAGTCGGCGTACCACCTGCTGCAAACCAACGCCAACACCGATGAAACCTGGCGCGTGGCCATGGCGGCGATCGTCGGTGCACTGCCGCCGGCCGTCGCTGGCCTGGCCGTGCACATGCGCGCTCTGCTCCGGCGGGAAAGCGGCCGAACCCTGACCGCCGCCACCGGCACCGCACCAGCGCCCCCGGCACCCGCCGAGATGCCGATCCCAACCGTGACCGTTTCCGCCGTCCCGGCACCGACGCCCGGCCGGCCCGAGCTGCCCATCGTTCCCGACATCGAACCCGCCGAACCGGCACCGACGCCGGCCCGCCCTGAGGTCCCGACCCCGGCCCAGCTCGCCACCCGGATCACCGCACCGCGAACGGCCCCTATCCCGGAGCCGTCGACGCCTCGGCCCGTTGCGACTGCCCGCCCCGCCCGTCCCCGACCGAGCAAGCCTGAGCACACTCCGGCTCCGACGTTGGCACCGTCCACCACCGACATTCCTGTCACCGCGTCTGACGTTGCCCAACTTCCGCTGCCGATCGTGGCCCCGGACCTGCTCGCCCGAGCGACCCGCGTCGCGAAGCAGTACCGCACCGAGCACGGCACGCCGATCACCCCGGGCCAACTGGCCGTCCGCCTCAAGGTGACCTCGGATGAGGCCACGCAAGCCCTCGCGGTCCTGGACCTCGATTCGAACACCGACAACCGACCCGTCCAGCCCGCCAACGGACGCCCTGTGAAGGCGACCCGTTGACCGTCTCGACGCTGACCGTCGTACCCGAAGCACCTGCTTCGGGTACGGCCCCGTGCGCCGAGCCGACCGCTCCACCCTGGTACGCCACGTCCGCCGACATCCGGCTGCAAGCCGCTGCCCGGCTGACGCAACCCGACTTCGCCGGTTGGCTGCGCCACGTCCGCCCGGCCGCCGGCTGCACCCGCCCGGTCCGCCTGGTCGGCACCATGGCCACCGTCGAGGCCGCCACCGGCCGCCTCCTGTCCGAGCGGTCGACGGCCGACATGCCCGACGGCGTCATCTACAAGCCGTGCGGCAACCGACGCGCCGCCGTCTGCCCGACCTGCTCCAAGCTCTACCAACGCGACGCCTACCAGGTCGTCCGCGCCGGCCTCGTCGGCGGCAAAGGTGTACCCGAGCAGGTCGCCCACCACCCGGCGGTCTTTCCAACCTTCACCGCCCCGTCCTTCGGCGAGGTGCACACCCGCTACGTCAAGCGGCACACCTGCACCCGGCGCACCTCGTGCGACTGCCGGCCCGAACCCTGCCACCCCCGCCGGGAGTCGACTACGTGCCCGCACGGCGTGCGGCTGGTCTGCTTCGCCCGCCACGAGGACACCGACGCCCGGTTGGGCACGCCGCTGTGCCTGGACTGCTATGACCACGACGCCCAAGCGGTCTGGAACCTCTCCGCCGGGGAACTGTGGCGGCGCACCACCATCGCCATCAACCGCTACATGCACCGCCTGGCGAAGGCTCGCGGCATCCCCAACATCCCCGTGACCTCGCCGCGCACCGGTAAGACCCGGTGGGTGTCCCCGGTGCGGCTGTCGTTCGGCAAGGCCGCCGAGATGCAACGACGCGGCGTCGTGCACTTCCACGCCATCATCCGTCTCGACGGCCGCGACTCCGACGACCCGGACGCCATCGTGCCCGCCCCGCCGCAGCTCGACGCCGCCGACCTGGTGGCCGCCGTCGACCACGCCGCCGCCACCGTCGGCTTCACCACCGCCGACCACCCCGCCCACCCCGGCGGCTGGCCGATCACCTGGGGCACGCAGGTGCTCACCAAGGTGATCACGGTGGCCGGCCGAGGCGAGGTGACCGACGCGCAGGTCGCCGCGTACCTGGCCAAGTACGCCACCAAATCGACCGAGGTCACCGGCCACGCCTCCAACCGGCTGACCGGCGACACCATCGACATCTACGCCGACCCGGCCGGCAGCCACGCCGAACGCCTGATAGACGCGTGCTGGATGCTCGGCACGCCCCGGGACTGGCGGCGGCTGCGCCGCTGGGCACACATGCTCGGCTTCGGCGGCCACTTCCTCACCAAGTCCCGCCGCTACTCGATCACCTTCGCCCTACTGCGCAACCAACGCATCGTGTTCCGCCGCGCCCAGAGCAGCGGCCCGCAGGAAGCCGCGGCCGGCACCGAGCCGACCACGCTGGTGGTCAACTTCCTGCAATTCGTGGGCGCCGGCTGGCACACCACCGCTGACGCGCTGCTCGCCAACGCCTCCGCCGCGATGGCCCGAGAGCACCAGGACGCGGCACGCGAGTACCTACAGACCCTCGTCGCCTGACGCGCGATCCAGCGTCAAGCCCACCTTGACACCAAACCGGCCGACCGTCGGCCATCGCAATTGCGGAATGGAGCACTGGACCGATGAGCACCCAGAGGCAGACAAGCGCTGTCGACCGGCTGTGGACGGTGGAGGATGTCTCCGCCTTCCTCGGCGTGCCGGTGGGCACCCTGTACCAGTGGCGGCACCGCCGTTTCGGGCCACCGGCGGCCAAGGTCGGACGGCACCTGAGGTACGACCCGCAGGACGTGCGGTCCTGGGTCGCGGAGCAGGCGGCGTAGGCCATGCCCGTCGATGACCTGTGGTACCTGAACGGGCGGGCGGCTGACGGCTCGCGGCTGCCGTCGAAACGGCACGGGCGGGGCAAACGGTGGCGGGTCCGCTGGACGGACAACCTCGGCGAGACGCGTACGCAGTTGTTCGAGCGGAAGGTGGATGCTGACCGCCATGACGCCAACGTGCGTGCCGACCTGAGCCGGGGCCAGTACATCGATGACCGGGCGGGCCGTATCACCGTCGCGGCCCTCGCCTCGCTGTGGCGGGACGCCCAACTCCACACCGACAGCACAAGCGTCCGGGTGGAGCACGCTGTCCGGCTCCACGTGCTGCCGGGACTGGGCGCGCAGCAGATCAAGGATGTCCGCCCGAGCCACATCCAGGGATGGGTACGGGACCGGTCGACGGTCCTCGCTCCGACCACGCTGCGGGTGGTCTACACCTACCTCAGCTCGATGTTCGCCATGGCGGTGCGGGACCGGCTGATCTCGGCCAGCCCGTGCGACAAGGGCATTCGCCTTCCGCCGGTCGGCCGGGGGAGCCGAGTCCTTCCCACGGCGGAGCAGGTGCACGACCTGGCGCGTCTGCTGCCGGCCCGGTTGGCCGCGACGGTCTATCTCGCGGCTGGTTGCGGGCTGCGCCTGGGTGAAATCCTCGGCTTGGAGGTGGACGACCTCGACTTCGACGTGCGGGAGGTGCACGTCCGACGCCAACTCAAGGTGCTCAAGGGCCGTCAGCCGTTCCTCGGACCGGTCAAGACCAGCACCAGCGCCCGCACGGTCGAGCTGCCTGACGTCGTGGCGGTGGCGTTGCGTCAGCACCTGGCCGACGGGTGCGACGCGGTTGAAGTCGACGACGACACGGACCGTCGCCGGCCGGTCCGCCGGGCCGCACGCCTGCTGTTCAAGGGTGCCGGCGGCGAGCCAGTCAACGCGGCGACCTTCTCGCGGACGTGGGCGAGCGCACGGGGAGCGGTCGGCCTGCCTGCGCGGTGGGGGATCCACGGACTGCGGCACTACTACGCAACGGTCCTGATCCACGCGGGGGCATCAGTGAAGACGGTGCAGCTCGCGTTGGGCCACAGCACGCCGACCGTCACGCTCAACACCTACGTCCACGAGTGGCCGGACGTGCTCGACCGGACCCGGCTGCTCATTGACGGGGCGCTCGGTCAACACGAAACGGCGGCCATGCCGGCTGTGAGCCGGGCATGACCGCCGTCCGTGAGGTTGTACCCAACCTGTACCCAAGATCAGTAGTGATCCTGTTGGTGCAGGTCAGAGCCTTGATCAGGCTCAGCAGTCGTAGTACATGGCGAACTCGTGCGGGGTCGGGCGCAGGCGCACCGGGTCGACCTCGTTGGCCCGCTTCCAGTCCACCCAGGTGGAGATCAGGTCCGGGGTGAAGACACCACCCTCGAGCAGGTAGTCGTGGTCGGCCTCGAGCGAGTCGAGCACGGCCGGCAGCGAGCCCGGCACCTGCTTGACGTCGCCCCACTCCTCCGGCGGGAGGTCGTAGAGGTCCTTGTCGATCGGCGTCGGCGGCTCGATCTTGCTCTTGATGCCGTCCAGACCGGCCATCATCATGGCCGAGAAGGCCAGGTAGACGTTGGCCGACGGGTCCGGAACGCGGAACTCGACGCGCTTGGCCTTCGGGTTGCTGCCGGTCACCGGGATGCGGGTGCAGGCGGAGCGGTTGCGCTGCGAGTAGACCAGGTTGACCGGCGCCTCGAAGCCCGGCACCAGACGGCGGTACGAGTTGACCGTCGGGTTGGTGAAGGCCAGCAGCGACGGCGCGTGGTGCAGCAGGCCGCCGATGTACCAGCGGGCCATGTCGGACAGGCCGGCGTAGCCGGTCTCGTCGTAGAAGAGCGGCTCACCGTTGAGCCAGAGGCTCTGGTGGGTGTGCATGCCGGAACCGTTGTCGCCGAACAGCGGCTTGGGCATGAAGGTCGCGGTCTTGCCGTTGGCCCAGGCCTCGTTCTTCACGATGTACTTGAAGAGCTGAAGCTGGTCACCCGCGTGCAGCAGGGTCGAGAACCGGTAGTTGATCTCGGACTGGCCGGCGGTGCCCACCTCGTGGTGCGAGCGCTCCACGTTGAAGCCGGTGTCGACGAGCCGGCGCACGATCGAGTCACGCAGGTCGGCGTAGTGGTCGACCGGCGGCACCGGGAAGTAACCGCCCTTGTACGCGGTCTTGTAACCGCGGTTGCCGCCCGGCTCCTCGCGGCCGGTGTTCCACGCGCCCTCGATCGAGTCGATGTAGTAGAACGACTGGTGCGCCGAGGTCTCGTGGCGGATCGAGTCGAAGATGTAGAACTCCGCCTCGGCGCCGAAGTAGGCGGTGTCGGCGATGCCGCTCGCCGCCAGGTACGCCTCGGCCTTCTTCGCCACGTTGCGCGGGTCGCGGCTGTAGGCCTCGCGCGTGAACGGGTCGTGGATGAAGAAGTTGAGCGCGAGAGTCTTCTGTGCGCGGAACGGGTCGATGAACGCGGTGGCGACGTCCGGGAGCAGGAGCATGTCCGACTCGTGGATCGCCTGGAAACCGCGGATCGACGAACCGTCGAACGCGAGGCCGTCGGTGAAGAGGTCGTCGTTGACGGACTCGACCGGCAGGTTGAAGTGCTGCATCACGCCGGGCAGGTCACAGAAACGAACGTCGACGAACTTCACGTCCTCGTTCTTGAGGTATCGCAGCAGTTCCTCGGGATTGGCGAACACACATCCTCCTGGCACGTCCACGGGGTGGCTAGGCTTCTGGCGACGCTATGGCCGTGGGGTTGCCCGGCCATGTCTCCGTTGTTTCTGCCGTGTTACGTCCCTCGCGGGGCGTCAGCGACGCCCCTGTCCACGCCTTCGGCCCGCCGCGAAGGCGGTATCGACTGTGCCAGTGTAATGACATCTGATGCCTTTGGCCGGAATCGGCACGCAGTGGCGGCGGCACCCGGCAGGTCCTCATCTCGGCGCGGATACCCTTGACCGCTGTGACCAATCCGCACGCCCCGGCAGCGCCGGCCACCGACCCGACCTTCACCCCGCCGAGCCTCGGAAAGCGGTTCGGGGCGCTGATCATCGACTGGGTGCTCTGCCTGCTGGTGTCCAACTTCTTCGCCGACCCGGTACGCGACGGCTGGGCGCCGGTGCTGGTGCTGGTCCTGGTCTACGGCATCTTCCTCGGCCTGTTCGCCCAGACACCGGGCATGTACGTCACGAAGGTCCGCTGCGTGAACTGGCACGACGGCGGTCGGATCGGCGTGCTCCGGGGACTGATCCGGGGCCTGCTGCTGGCCCTCGTCGTCCCCACACTGATCATGGACGAGCACCGCCGCGGCCTGCACGACCGGCTCGCCGACTCGGTCATCGTCGACGCCCCCCGAGGCTGACCGACGCCCCACGCCCCACGCCCGAGGTCCGCGCCCGACGCTCCCGTTCCCGCCGGACGCCCCCGCCCGACCACGGCCGGCGACGGCACTCGAGGCCGGCGTTCCGGCGGCCCGCCCGCCCCGCCCGCCCGCCCGGCCCGCCCGCCCGGCCCCCGCGATCTTGCACTTTCTGTCGCGACATAGAACCCATAAGGGGCGAACCGACAGCAGCATGTGCAAGATCGCGGGGCGCG